>CAVPUM010000001.1:0-317490 GCA_963708855.1 uncultured beta proteobacterium
GCCGCACCGTCACCGGAGCGAATCTCAACGCGCAGACAGCTTCCGGCGCAGTTCGGTCTTGAGCACCTTGCCGGCGTTGTTCTTGGGCAGGGCGTCGCGAAACACGTAGTCCTTCGGCCGTTTGAACCGCGCGATGTGGTCGAGGCACAGCGCGTCGAGCGAGCGCAGGAGGCCGTGCCGCGCTTCCGCAGTGGCGGGCGGTCCGCCGCGCGCGACGACGCAGGCGATCACCTCCTCGCCCCATTCGGCGTGCGGGCGACCGATGACGGCGACCTCGGCGACCCCGGGGTGCAGCGGCGGGATTCTCCTCGACTTCCCGGGGATAGACGTTCGAGCCGCCGCTGATGATGAGATCCTTCGACGATCTGTCAGCGTGAGGTAGCCGTCGCCGTCGAGGCTGCCGACGTCGCCCGTGTGCAGCCAGCCGTTGGCCAGCGCGCGCCGGCTCGCCTTCGCGTCCATCCAGTAGCCCTGCATCACCGCCGGACCGCGCACGAGCACTTCGCCGATTTCGCCGGCCGGCATGGCACGGTCGTCCGCGTCGCCGACGCGGACCTCCATCCCGGCCTGGGCAATGCCCACCGAGCCCAGCCGCGCGTCGTCGCCGCGCGCGATGGCGTCGGCGACGTGCGCACGGCTCATCGCGGTGATCGTCATCGGCGACTCGCCCTGGCCGTAGATCTGCGCGAGCCGCGGACCGAACGCGGCAAACGTCGCCTTGGCGTCGGCGACGTACAGCGGGCCTCCGCCGCATACGATGCTCTTCAGCCGGTCGAGCCTCGCCCCGCCGAAAGCGGGGTCCGCCACGAGACGCTTCACCATCGTCGGTGCGGCGAAGAAGCAGACGCGGTCCCATGCGCCGCAGCTCGCGGATCTCGGACGGATCGAAGCCACCCGATTCCGGCACCACGTTGACGGCGCCAGCTGCCACGTGCGGCAGAACGTAGAGACCCGAGCCGTGCGACATCGGCGCCGGATGCAGCAGCGCGTCCGTCGGCGCGACCGCTTCGACGCAGGCGAGGAAACTTCGGCTCATCGCGCGCAGGTTCCCGTGCGAGATCACGACGCCCTTTGGCCGGCCGGTCGTGCCGCTCGTGTAGAAGAGCCACGCAGGATCGGCGGCCGCGCACGGTGCCAGCGCCGATGGTGGTGCGCACCCGAACAGTGCGGCGTGTTCGGCCGTCCCGAACCCGACCACGCGATCAAGGACGATCCCGCCATCGCCGCCGCCGATCGCAGAGTGCCACGCGGCGTCGACGAATGCCCAGCGCGCACCGCAGTTCGTCAGCACGTAGGCAAGCTCTTTCGGATGGAGCTTCGAATTGACCGGGACCGCGACGAGGCCCGCCCACCAGCAGCCGAACAACGTCTCGATGTACGCAGGAGCATTGCGCGAGACGAGCGCGACACGCTCGCCGCGCGCGAGCCCCGCCGCGGCGAATGCGCCGGCCAGCCGTGCGGCCCGCGCCGCCAGAGTCGCGTAGTCGCAGAGCACGTCGCCCCCGAGCGCCACCGCCGGCAACCGCGGCCATGCGCGGGCACTCCGCACGAGCAGCGCTGCCACGTTCAGATTCGACGGCGATGGAACGGCAGGCGTCACGATGAGCGATGGACCGGCGCTGACAGGGCTGGTGCGGGAGTCTAACGCAACGACATCGAGCCACGAGCGGCGTATCGGCTAGAATCGCCGGCAGACCCGTCCTGGAGCCACCATGCCGATTGCCCGCCCGCTTCCCGCCACCATGCGCTACATCGCCGCGCGCGCGGCGGGCCCGCCCGACGTGCTCGCGCTCGCCGAAGGTCCCGTGCCTGCGCCAAAGGCGGATGAGGTGCTGATCGAGGTCAGTCATGCCGGCGTGAACCGGCCCGACTGCGCGCAGCGTGCCGGCACCTACCCGCCGCCGTCGGACGCGTCGCCGGTCATCGGCCTCGAAGTCGCGGGGGTGGTCGCCGCCTGCGGGAACAACGTCAGATCATGGCAGGTGGGCGACGAAGTGTGCGCGCTGACACCGGGTGGCGGCTACGCCGAGTACTGCGCGACCCCCGCCGCGTTCTGCCTGCCGATCCCGAAGGGCCTGACGCTGCTGGAGGCGGCGAGCCTGCCCGAGAATTTCTTCACGGTTTGGAACAACCTCTTCGACCGCGGCCGGTTGAAGTGCGGCGAGAAGGTGCTTATCCACGGCGGCTCGAGCGGGATCGGCCTCACCGCGATCCAGCTCGCGAAGCAGATCGACGCAACGGTGTTCACGACCGTCGGCAGCGACGACAAGGCGGCGTATTGCCGCTCGCTCGGCGCCGACCACGCCTTCAACTACCGGACACAGGACTTCGTCGCCGAGATCGCGCGGATCACCGGCAAGCGCGGCGTCGACATCGTGCTAGACATGGTCGGTGGCGATTACATCGAGAAGAACCTGAAGTGCCTGGCGCTCGAAGGACGCCTCATCATCATTGCCTTCCTGCACGGCGGGCGCGTCGAGGTCGACTGGCGGCCGATCATGATGAAGCGCCTCACCGTCACCGGTTCCACGCTGCGCGCCAGCCCGGCCGAGCGCAAGGCCGCGATCGCCGGCGCGCTGCGGGAGAACGTCTGGCCGCTCCTCGAAAGCGGCGAAGTGAAGCCCGTCGTCCACCGCGTGTTTCCGCTGGCCGAGGCCGCTGGCGCGCACGCACTGATGGAATCCTCGCAGCACGTCGGCAAGATCATGCTGGCCGTGCGCTGAGGCAGGGATGGCGGTCAAAACGGGGATACGGCGAGTGACACAGCGCGTCCGGCGCAAGGCGCGATGCGTTCCCGGTCAGTAGGTCGCCCGTCCGCCCGACAGATCGAACACCGCGCCGGTCGAGAACGAGCACTCCTCGCTCGCGAGCCAGCAGACGAGCGCCGCGATCTCGTCGACCGTGCCGAAGCGCGCCAGCGGTATCTTCGACAGCATGAAGTCGATGTGCTGTTGCGACATCTGGTCGAAGATCGCCGTGCGCACCGCCGCCGGCGTCACGCAATTGACCCGGATTCCGGTCTTCGCGAGTTCCTTGCCCAGCGACTTCGTTAGCCCGATCACGCCCGCTTTCGACGTGCTGTAGGCCGATGCGTTCGGATTGCCCTCCTTGCCGGCTACCGACGCGATGTTGACGATCCGGCCGTAATCGCCTTTCAGCATGACGGGCACGACCGCGCGGTTGCAGTAGAAAAGCCCGTTGAGATTGACGTCGAGCACCTGCCGCCACGCGTCGACCGGATACTCCCACGTCGGCGCGTTCGGGCCCGTGATGCCGGCCGAGCAGACGAGAACGTCGATCCGACCGAGGGTTGCCGCCGCAATCTCGGCAGCGCGCGCGACCGCGGCCGGATCGGCGACGTCCAGCGCCTGGACGGGCGCGCCGCCAGGCAGTGCAGCGCTCGCCGCAGCGAGTGCGGCCGCGTCGCGGTCCCACAGCGCGACGGTCGCGCCGCTTGCCGCCAGGCGCCGGGCGATCGCGAAGCCGATGCCGGCGGCGCCGCCGGTGATCACAGCCGTCCGGTTGCGGAAATCGAGTTCGTTCATGCGCCCTACTTGATGATCAGCACGAGATTGATGAAGAGGAGCAGGACGCCGATCACCGCGACGACCGACACGACCGCCGTCAGCGCATTCTTCGTCTCGCCCTGGAACACCGCGAATTCATCCGCGAGTTCCGCGACCTGGTCGTTGCTGGAAAGCGATTCGGCGATGGCGCGATCCTCCTCGAAGGCGGGGCTCTCCTGCACTGCCGGCACGGTGATCGGGAGTATGACGGAGAAATTCGTCACCGGCAGCGTCCGGTACCGCTTGTTGTCCCAGAACTTGGTCCTCACGCCGGCGCGAATGGCGTAGCCCATTCCCCGCGGATCGTGCGTGGAAACACGCTCGCCGGCGTGCACGAAGAACTTCGACGGCAACCGTCCGGAAATCGCGACCTTCAGCAGCGCCTCGAACTTTGCCGCGGACAGCGAGATGTTGATCTGGAAATTGGCGGGGCTGTGCTCGTCGCCGTCGCCGACTGCGGGAACGAAGACGATCGATCCCACCGCCTTGCTCTCGTTGCGCCCGCGCTCCTCCTTGCGTTCGCGAATGCGCAGGTAGCCCGAAGTCGATTCCAGCCGGCCGCCCACGGCGAGCGCGACGGTCTCGCCTTTGGCGACGACGACGCGCATGACCAGGATGCTCTCGCGCCCCTGCTCGATGACGAGACGGGCCTTGATCGGCTTGAAGGCGACGACAGGCATGGCTAGCGCGTCATCCCAGGCTCACGTCGCCGCGCGCGCGCAGATCGGCACGCCGGACGAACGAGGCGTAGGTACCCATGAATGGTCGTGCTCGTTTCCACGCAATTCTTCGAATTCGTCCCAGCACCGAAGATCGGTGCGCCCCCGGGCGCGCAAAACCGGTGCCGGCAGTAGGAATCGAACCCACGACCAACGGTTTACAAAACCGCTGCTCTACCAACTGAGCTATGCCGGCGCAGAGAGTGATTTTACTCGCGCCAACGCCGCCGAAGTGACAATCGGCGGCGTCACACGATGTGCGATCGCCGCCGCGGCGGGAAACTTCTGCCGTGTTCAATTCGTAGACGACAACTTTCGGCGCGTGCGACCGCGTTCGCGCTTGCACCCGCGTGCGCCGAGCGCGCCCGCCTCGCCTCGCCCGGGCAGCCCTGCCTGCCGGGCACCGCCCCCTACTTGATGACCTGCAGATGCGGTGGACGCGGCTTCCGCTTGCCGCGTCCCTGCGGCGCGTCGGCTGCCCGCTGGTCGCGCTCCAGCGCTGCCTCGATGTCCGGCTCCGGCGGCGCAGTCGCGGCCGCAAGCGACGCCGCCGGATCGTGCGCGAGGGTGAACGCAAAACCGTACCCGGTCTCCTTGGCGAAAACGCCGGCGATCGCGTCGAGCGGCACCGCGACCTCCTGCGACGAGCCCGAAAACCGCGCCGAAAAACGCACGCCGTTGTTGTCGACCGTGAGGTGGCGCGTGGCCGAGGCGCTGATGTTGAGCACGATCTCGCCGTTCTTGACGTAGGCGGCGGGCACGCGCGTCTGGCCGTTCACCCTGACGTTGAGGTAGGGCGTGAGGCCGTTGTCCGCGCACCATTCGCAAATGGCACGGACCAGATACGGCTTGGCGGACTGCTCGGACATGCGGTCAGGATACTACGCGCAGCGCAGCGCCGGTCAAGTAGCGCAACCATCCGGGTGCCCCGGGGATCGCGCCGGGTCCCGTCGACCGGGGCGCGTCACTTCCGCATGCCGCGCTCGGCCGAAGTCATCGCCTCCGAAAACGCCGGCCGCGCGAACAGCCGTTCCGCGTACTTCAGCAGCGGCACTGCCTGCTTCGGCATCTGGACGCCGTAATAGTCGAGCCGCCACAGGAGCGGGGTGATCGCGACGTCGAGCATCGAGTATTCCTCGCCCAGCATGTGCTTGTGCTTCGCGAAGACCGGCGCGATCTGCATGAGGCTGTCGCGGACGTGGCCGCGCGCCTTCTCGAGCTGCTTCTGGTTGTTGCCCTCGAGCGCGTCGATGTGGCAGAAGAGCTCCTTTTCGAAGCGGTGCAGGAACAGCCTGGCGCGGGCGCGCATTACGGGGTCGGCCGGCATCAGCTGCGGATGCGGGAAGCGCTCGTCGATGTACTCGTTGATGATGTTCGACTCGTGCAGCACGAGATCGCGCTCCACCAGCACGGGAACCTGGTTGTACGGGTTCATCACCGCGAGGTCCTCCGGTTTGTGGTCGAGGTCGACGTCGATGATCTGAAAGTCCATGCCTTTCTCGTGCAGCACGATGCGGCAGCGCTGGCTGAAAGGGTCGGTGGTCCCGGAATAGAGCGTCATCATAGGTAGGATCTCCTCGCGCGGGGCGGGTCCGCCGCGCGGCTTGGGGGCGTCGGGTCCGGAAAACAAAACCGGGACGGGCAGCTCGATGTCGAAGCGGCGCGGCCCGGCAGGCGGCAGTGCGTCAGTGCACGTCCTTCCAGTACTCGCGCTTCAACCAGTACGCAAACACGAACAGCACGCCAAGGTAAAGCAGCACGATCAGGCCCAGGCTTATCCGCTTGTTCTTTGCGGGCTCGCCCATGTAATCGAGAAAATTGACGAGGTCGGCAACCATCCGCTGGTACTCCACCGGACTGAGCGTGCCGGGCGAGTCCGCAGCCAGCGTCTGCACCGTGTACGTGTGGTTCTTGCCCGGGGCAAGCACGGCGATGCCCTTCGCCGCCAGCGCCGCGGACTGCGCCTCTTCGTGGTCCTTGAACTCCGTGGTGACGAGCCGGTTCATTCCGCCCAGTTCCGCGAGCACGTGCGGCATCGCGACATTGGGAAAGACGACATTGTTCCAGCCGCTGGGCGTTGTCTCGTCGCGGTAGAAGCCCAGAAAATAGTTGTAGAGCCAGTTCGTGCCGCGCACCCGCGCCTCGACCGTCAGGTCCGGCGGCGTCACCCCGAACCAGGCCTTCGCGTCGGCCGGACGCATCGCGACGGTCATGGTCTCGCCGATCCTGTCGGTCGCGAACATCAGGTTGTCGCGGATCTGCGCCTCGGTCAGGCCGAGGTCCGTCAGCCGGTTGTAGCGCATGTACTTCGCGGTATGGCAATTGAGGCAGTAGTTGACGAAGGTCCGCGCTCCGCGCTGCTGCGACTCGAGGTCGAGCCGGTTTATCGGCGCCGGCTCCATCCGGATGTCGGGGCCGCCCGCGGCCAGCGCACCGCCGGTAGCCGCGACGAACAGCGCGGCGAGCAGAACGGCGGATTTGCTCGTAGTCATCATCCGGTCACCCTTTCCGGCACCGGCTTGGTCTTGTCGCGCGCCGTGTACCAGGGCATCAGCACAAAGAACAGGAAGTAGGTGACGGTCAGCACGCGCGCGACGACCGTCGCGCGGTCGGCCGTTCCCAGCAACGGCCAGCCTTCGGGGAACTGACCCCAGACTGTCACGGGAACGACGCCGAGATAGCCCAGGACGACGAAGCTCACGACGAACAGCGCCAGCCACAGCTTGTACGTCGTGCCGCGATAGCGGATCGACTTGACGGCGCCGCGATCGAGCCATGGCAGCGCGAAGAAGATCATCACCGCGACGCCCATCACGATCACGCCCCAGAACTGGCTGCCGAGATACGAGGGCACCGCGCGGAGCATCGCGTAGTAGGGCGTGAAATACCACACCGGCGCGATGTGCTCGGGGGTCTTCAGCGGATCGGCCGGGATGAAGTTGTTGGCCTCCAGGAAATACCCGCCCATGTCCGGCACGAAGAACATGATGATCGAGAACACGGCGAGGAAAACAACGACGCCGACAATGTCCTTGACCGTGTAATAGGGATGCGAGTTGATGCCGTCGAGCGGAAGGCCGGTCGCGGGATCCTTCGGCTGCTTCTTGATCTCGATGCCGTCCGGATTGTTCGACCCGGTCTCGTGCAGCGCCGTCAGGTGCGCTGCGACGAGACCGACCAGCACCAGCGGCACCGCGACCACGTGAAACGCGAAGAAGCGGTTGAGCGTGATGTCGGATATCGTGTAGTCGCCGCGGATCCAGATGCCGAGGTCCTCGCCGATGATCGGCACCGCCGAGAACAGGTTGACGATCACCTGCGCGCCCCAGTACGACATCTGTCCCCACGGCAGCAGGTAGCCGAAGAACGCCTCGGCCATCAGACAGAGATAGATGAGGCAGCCGAAGATCCAGGTGAGCTCGCGCGGTTTCCTGTAGCTGCCGTACATCAGTCCGCGGAACATGTGCAGGTACACGACGATGAAGAACATCGACGCGCCGGTCGAATGCATGTAGCGGATGAGCCAGCCCCACGGCAGATCGCGCATGATGTACTCGACGGATTCGAACGCCTTGGCCGCATCCGGCTTGTAGCTCATCGCGAGGAAGATTCCCGTGACGAGCTGGAGCACGAGGACGAACGCGGCCAGCGAGCCGAAGTAGTACCAGAAGTTGAAATTCTTCGGCGCGACGTACTTGCCCCACTGCGATTCCCACAGCGCGGTCAGCGGGAAGCGGTCGTCGATCCAGGTCAGGAGTTTTTGCATGGCCGGGTTCCCTTACGCCGCCTTGCCGCTGTCGCCGATGACGATCCGGGTGTCGGTTACGTACCGGTGCGGCGGCACGGGCAGATTGGTGGGCGCCGGCACGCCGGAATAGACGCGGCCCGCCAGGTCGAACTTGCTCTGGTGGCAGGGACAGAAGAAGCCGCCCATCCAATCGGCGCCCAGGTCCGCCGGCGCGATCTCGGGCCGGTACGTGGGCGAACAGCCGAGGTGCGTGCAGATGCCGATCATCACGAGCACGTTGTCCTTGATCGAGCGATGCTCGTTCTTCGCGTACTCCGGCTGCTGCGACTTGTCGGAATCCGGATCCGCGAGCTTCGGATCGAGCTTGGGGAGCGAAGCCAGCATCGGCGGCGTCCGGTTGATGATCCACACGACCTTGCCGCGCCATTCGACGTCGATCTTCTGCCCCGGCTCGAGCTTGCCGATGTCGACCTCGACCGGCGCTCCCGCCGCCTTGGCGCGCTCGCTCGGGAAAAACGACATCACGAACGGCGTCGCGGCCGCCACCACACCGACTCCGCCCACGGCGCTCGTCGCGCCGATCAGGAAGCGGCGCTTCCCTTGATCCACTGTGCCTTCGGCCATGACAACCCGTCCCCCGTCGCCGTTTGGCCCGTTCGTGCCGGCCAGAACGCGCACCGAACGGCAAACCGGTCGATTATAAAGGATTTGCCGCCCGACCCGGAAGCCCGGCGATGGCGTAATGAAGGAATCAGGCTGAAAATCAACGGGTTGACCGGCAATCCGGCGACCCCAGTCGGGCACGATCACGGCCACCCCGTGCCAGCAGCGGCCAGGGCAGGCAGGCGCGCTTTCGCGGCGCAGCAACTGTCTATAATTGAAATGTTCCCCATCTGCGAGGCCCCCTTGCTCCGCCGTTTCTGGCTCGTGTTCGCGCAGGCCTGCACGCTATGCCTTGCCGCGCTGTTCGTCGTGACGACGCTGCGCCCGGACCTCGTCCCCCGTTTCAGCGAGCAGCCGGAGCAGGTCGTGCTGCTGCAGGAAACCTCGACGCCGGTGAGCACGCCGACGGTCGCCAGTTTTTCCGACGCGGCGAAGAAATCGATGCCCGCGGTCGTCGGCATCTACACGAGCAAGGAGATGCGCCAGCGCGGGTCGCTCCAGGACGACCCGCTGCTGCGCCGTTACTTTCCCGACCTCGCCGAGCGGCTGCCGCGGCAGCGTGCGACGAGCCTGGGCTCGGGTGTCATCGTTTCGCCCGAAGGCTACGTTCTGACCAACAATCACGTGATCGAGGGCGCCGACGACATCCAGATCGTGCTCGCCGACGGCCGGCGGGTCGCGGCGCGCGTGCGGGGAACGGATCCCGAATCCGACCTCGCCGTGCTCAAGGCGGACGGCGAGAACTTTCCCGCCATCACGTTCGGCACGCTCGACCGCGTGCAGGTCGGGGATTTCGTGCTCGCGATCGGCAATCCCTTCGGCTTCGGCAGCACCGTGACGCTTGGCATCGTCAGCGCGCTCGGCCGCAACCATCTGGGCATCAACCGCTTCGAGGACTTCATCCAGACCGACGCGGCGATCAATCCCGGCAATTCCGGCGGCGCCCTGGTGGACACCGCCGGCAACCTGATCGGGATCAACAGCACCATCTTCTCCCAGTCGGGCGGCTCGCTCGGCATCGGTTTCGCGATCCCGGTGTCGCTCGCGCGCACCGTGCTCGAGCAGATCATCAGGGACGGGGCCGTGACGCGCGGCTGGCTGGGGCTCGAGCCACAGGACGTCAACTTGGAGATCGCCCGGGTGCTCGCGCTCGAGAACGTCGGCGGCGTGCTGATCCGCGGCATCGTGAAAAACGGACCCGCCGAACGCGCCGGGATTCAGGTGCGCGACGTCGTGCTCGAGATCGACGGCAAACCGACCCGCGACACGCCAACGCTGCTCGCGCGGATCGCCGAACTTCCTCCGGGCACCACTGTCACGCTGAAGGTCTGGCGCGACCGGAAGCTGCAGGGCATGGACGTCATCGTCGGCCGTCGTCCGCCGGCCCGGTAACCGGCTCCGCCGCCGCATTGTCGCCGACCGGCGGGACGAAAAAGCGCGCCATCAGCATCCCGAGCTCGTAGAGCAGCCACAACGGAACGGCAAGCAGCAGCTGCGACACGACGTCGGGCGGAGTGAAGATGGCGCCGGCGACGAACGCGCCGACGACCACGTACGAGCGGATCGAGCGCAGCTTCTCGAGCGAGACCATGCCCATGCGCACCAGCACGATCACGACGACCGGAACCTCGAAGGTGACCCCGAAGGCGATGAACATCGTCAGCACGAACGAGAGATACTTGTCGATGTCGGTCATCATCGTCACGCCCTCGGGCGCGTACGACGCGAAGAAACCGAACGCGATCGGGAAGACGACGAAGTAGGCGAACGACATTCCGAACAGGAAGAACAGGAAGCTCGACACGATCACCGGGATCGCCAGCCGCTTTTCATGGTGATAGAGGCCCGGCGCGACGAACGCCCACACCTGCCAGAGCACGTACGGCAGCGCGAGCACGAACGCCGCCATGAGCGTGACTTTGAGCGGCACCAGGAACGTTCCGGTGACGTCGGTCGCGATCATCGTGGCGCCCTTGGGCAGCGCATGCAGCAGCGGGGCCGCCAGCGCCGCATAGATGTCCTTCGACCAGGGAAACAGGCAGAACAGCACGACGACGACCGCGAGGATCGCGCGCACCAGCCTCGTGCGCAGCTCGAAGAGGTGCGAGAGGAAAGTCTCCTGCGGGGCGTCCGGCGGCGGATGCGGATCGCTCATCGCCGGCAGCGCGCAGGCTCGCCGCGAAGCGGCCGAAAACAACCCCGGTGACGTGTCGGCATCCGCTCCTCAGCCACGGTCGAAGCCCGGCAGCGACGCCTGCCGCGGCGCGTCCTGGGCAGCGGGAGCGTCGTCGAAGACGGGTGGCGGATGCGGCACCGCCGCCGGTGTCGGTGCCATGCTCCCGGCAGCCGCCGCATTGAGATCGGTCTCGACGGCACGGACGCCGGACTGGATCTCGGTCGCCGCCGCGGACATCGACGACTCGAAGCCGGTCGCGGCGGTCTTCACCTCCGCCTGCAGCTTCTTCAATTCCTCGAGTTGCAGCTCGCGATTGATGTCCGACTTCACGTCGGCGACGTAGCGCTGCAACCGGCCGAAGAGATGACCGAGCGTGCGCGCGGTCTTCGGCAGCTTCTCAGGGCCGAGCACGATCAGCGCGACGACCGCGATGACCATGATCTCGCTGATGCCGATGTCGAACATGGGGGTCGGGCGTCGAGCGAGGCGCGTTCAACGCGGGCACCGGGACGTGCCCGACACCGGCGGCTCAGCCCTGCTGCGTCCGCTCCTTCTTGACTTCGCCCTCGATCGTCGCGCCGCCGAGCTTGGCGGCGGGTGCCTCGGCTTCCTTCGCCGCGCTGGCGGCGTCCTCGGCACCCTTGACGCCTTCCTTGAATCCCTTGACGGCGCCTCCGAGATCCTGGCCGATGTTGCGCAACTTCTTCGTGCCGAAGATCAGCAGGACGACCACCAGTACGATCAGCCAGTGCCAGATGCTCATCGAACCCATGCGATTCTCCTTCCGTAGGTGTTCAGTCGGGGTTGCGCGCCACCATGGTGCCCAGCGGTATCGGCCCGCCGATCACGTGGACGTGGAGATGCATCACGTCCTGCCGGCCGATCCGGCCGGTATTGACGACCGTGCGAAAACCCTCCGGCGACCCCTGCTCGCGCGCGAGGCGGCCCGTCAACACCATGATGCGACCGAGCAAACCCGCATCGTCGGCCGTGGCGCTCGCCAGCGAAGCGATGTGCCGCTTGGGCACCAGCATGAAATGCACCGGCGCCAGCGGGTGAATGTCGTGGAAGCCGACGACCTCGTCGTCCTCGTAGACCTTTCGCGACGGTATCTCGCCCCGCACGATCTTGCAGAAAATGCAGTCCTGCACCGTTCCGTCTCCGTTCTTCAACAATCTGCCGACCCGCCGGCCACAGCCGAGGCCGCCGTCACGTCTTGCGCGCGGCTTTCTCGGCAAGGCCCGGGATTCCTTCGCGCCGCGTCAGTTCCGCGCGCACATCGGCGGGGCCCAGCCCGTGCCGGGCGAGCAGTACGAGGCAGTGAAACCAGAGGTCCGCGACCTCGGCGATGATTCGCAGTCTATCACCGTCCTTCGCTGCCATGACCGTCTCGGTCGCCTCCTCGCCGATCTTCTTCAGAATGGCGTCGTCGCCCTTGGCGACCAGTGCGGCGACGTACGACGAAGCCGGATCGGCGGCAACGCGCGCTGCAATCGTCGCCGCCAGCCGGTCGAGGATGTCCGGCCGGTGCGTATCGCGTTCAGCCATGGCCGTAGATGGCCTGCGGATCCTTGATCACCGGCTCGACACCGATCCAGCGATCGCCTTCCAGACGCTGGAAAAAACAATGCTCGCGTCCGGTGTGGCAGGCGATGCCGCCGACCTGCTCGACCCGGAGAAGAATTGCATCGCTGTCGCAATCGAGCCGGATCTCCTGCACCCGCTGCACATGGCCCGATGCTTCGCCCTTGCGCCACAACCGGCGGCGCGAGCGCGACCAGTAGTGCGCCTCCCCGGTTTCGGCCGTGCGCGCGAGCGCCTCGCGGTTCATCCAGGCGAGCGTCAGCACCCTGCCCGTCCCGGCATCCTGCGCGATCGCCGCGACGAGGCCGTCGTTCGCCCAATTCACCTGTTCGAGCCAATCCATGTCGAAGGCCGCGGGTTCCGCGCTGCGCGTCAAACGGCGAGTGTTCTGCGGTTTCTTCGGATAGTCAAGGACCGACCGACCGAAGCGCGTCGGAGCGCGACCGGCGACAACATGGCCGCCTCGTTGGGCCGTCCTCGCGTGTGATACCTCACGCGTCGGCGGCTGCGCCCGATTCGCCCCGGTCGCCGGTCCCGGCCCATCATCGTCAGTCGTTGCGCGGTGCTGTCGCCGACCCTTCCGCCTTCGGGGTCGGATCCCCGCTCAAGAAGCGAGCGGGGCCCCTCCTTCCCCCTACGGCGTCGTATCCCCATGCACTACCCGCGGGGCCCCTGCTTCCCGGCTCACGTGCGTACCTCGATGCCCGCCGCGGCCATCGCGGTTTTCGCCTGTCCGATCGTGAACTCGCCGTAGTGGAAGATCGTGGCGGCGAGGACCGCGTCGGCACCTCCGGCGACGATGCCGTCGACCAGGTCGGAGAGCGAGCCGACGCCCCCTGACGCGATCACCGGCACGTCGACCGCGTCCACCACTGCTCGCGTCAGCGCCAGATCGAAACCGGTGCGCACGCCATCGCGATCCATGCTGGTGAGAAGGATCTCGCCGGCGCCGCGGGCGACGACCTCGCGCGCCCATTCCACCGCATCGAGCGCGGTCGGCGTGCGCCCGCCGTGCGTGTAGACGCGCCATGCACCGGGCGCGGACTGCTTCGCGTCGATCGCCGCGACGATGCACTGCGCGCCGTAGCGCCCGGCGGCCGCCTCGAACAACGCGGGGTTGGCGACGCCGGCCGTGTTGATGCTGACCTTGTCGGCGCCGGCGTTGAGCAGCGCCCGGATGTCGTCGATCGAGTTGACGCCGCCGCCGACGGTGAGCGGAATGAACACGACGTCCGCGACCGCCTCGATCATGTGGTACAGCAGATCGCGTGTCTCCACGCTCGCACGAATGTCCAGGAAGGCGAGTTCGTCGGCGCCCTCTCTGTCATATCGCCGCGCGACCTCGACGGGATCGCCGGCATCGCGGAGGTTGACGAAGTTCACACCCTTGACCACGCGGCCGGCGGCCACGTCGAGACAGGGGATGATGCGTTTGGCGAGTCCCATGAACGTTGGTATGGGGTCCGATACGGAAGGGCGGGGCGCGGCGGGCTGCCTTGGCTTCACGAAGCCCGCCGACGCTCGCTGCGCCCCGCGCATGCGCGTGCCTCGCCCTGCCGGTCAGGTGCCCTTGGCCGCCTTCATCGCCGCCTTGAAGTCGAGCTTGCCCTCGTACAGCGCACGCCCGGCAATGGCGCCGATGATGCCCTCCTTCTCGTAGGGGACGAGGTGCAGGATGTCCTGGATCGAAGCGATCCCTCCCGACGCGATCACCGGAATCCTGAGCTCGCGCGCAAGCTTCACTGTGGCTTCGACGTTGACACCCGTCAGCATGCCGTCGCGGCCGATGTCCGTGTAGATGATCGCCTCGACGCCGTAGTCCTCGAACTTCTTGGCGAGGTCGACGACGTCGTGGCCGGTCATCTTCGACCAGCCGTCGGTCGCCACCTTGCCCTCGCGCGCATCGAGACCGACGATGATGTGGCCGGGAAAGGCGTAGCAGGCATCGTGCAGGAAACCCGGATTCTTGACGGCGGCCGTGCCGATGATCACGTAGGTGATGCCGTCGTCGAGGTAGCGCTCGATGGTGTCGAGATCGCGGATGCCCCCGCCGAGCTGCACCGGTATCTCCTCGCCGATCACGCTGACGATTTCGCGGATGGCGAGCTCGTTCTTCGGCACGCCGGCGACGGCGCCGTTGAGATCGACGATGTGCAGTCGCTCGGCGCCCTGCTCGAGCCAGTGCTGCGCCATGGCCGCCGGATCCTCCGAAAACACCGTGGCCGAGTGCATTTCGCCCTGCTTCAGGCGAACGCAATGGCCGTCCTTGACGTCGATCGCGGGAATGATCTGCATGGCGGCGGGAGACGACGGGGGGAGGATGGGAGACCGACAGGAGCGTCGGCAAACACGAAGAGGGCTAGCTCTGTCCGTCCCAGGCAACGAAATTGGCGAGCAGCTGCAACCCTGCGCTCTGGCTCTTTTCCGGATGGAATTGCGTCGCGAAGATATTAGCCCGTGCGATGGCGCAAGTAAACCGCGCCGGATACTCGACCGTTCCCACCGTCAGCCCGGGGTCGGTCGGCACGGGGTGGTAGCTGTGCGCGAAATAGAAGCGCGAGCCGTCCGCGATACCGGCCCACAGCGGATGCATCCGGGTCTGGCGCACCGGGCTCCAGCCCATGTGCGGCACCTTGAGCCGCTGCCCTCCAGGCAGCGCCATGGCCTCGTCGCGAAACCGGACGACGCGGCCCGCAAAGAGCGCGAGACCCGGCGTCGGTCCCTCCTCGCTCGTCTCGAACAACATCTGCAGACCGAGGCAGATGCCCAGAAACGGCCGCGTCGCGGCGGCCTCGACGACAACGTCACGCAATCCGCTCTCGTCCAGACAGCGCATGCAGTCTGGCATCGCGCTCTGTCCCGGCAGCACCACCCGGGCCGCGCCGCGTATCACGGCTGGATCGGAGGAAACGACGATGCTGCGCTCTGGCGCGACGTGCGCGAGCGCCTTCGCCACCGAGCGAAGATTGCCCATCCCGTAATCGACGACGGCGATGTCGGTCATCAGCGGCCTGCGCTCGGCCGACGGCTGCGAGCGGCTAGAGCGCCCCTTTCGTCGACGGAACGGCACCCGCCGCGCGGGCATCGCGGGCGATGGCCATCCTGAGCGCGCGGGCGAAAGCCTTGAACACCGTCTCGGCCTGATGATGGGCATTCTGTCCGCGCAGGTTGTCCACGTGCAGCGTCACCTGCGCATGATTGACGAAGCCCTGGAAGAACTCGTGCGCAAGGTCGACGTCGAAAGTGCCGATCATCGCGCGGGTAAAGGGCACGTGGAACTCGAGCCCGGGCCGCCCCGAAAGATCGATGACGACGCGCGACAGCGCCTCGTCGAGCGGCACGTAGGCGTGCCCGTACCGGATGAGCCCTCGCTTGTCGCCCAGCGCCTGCGCCACCGCCTGTCCCAGCGTGATGCCGATGTCCTCGACCGTGTGATGCGCGTCGATGTGCAGATCGCCCGTGGCGCGCACGACGAGGTCGATCACTCCGTGCCGCGCCACCTGGTCCAGCATGTGGTCGAGAAACGGCACGCCGGTCGCGAGCTCGGCGCGACCGGCGCCATCGAGGTCCACCTCGACGGCGATCCGGGTCTCGTTCGTATTGCGCTCGACCTTGGCGCGGCGGGATTTCGGCATCGGGGGCCTATCGAAGGTTTTCCAGCGCCGCGAGCAGCGCGTCGTTCTCGGCCGGCGTGCCGACGGTGATGCGCAGGCAATGCTCGAGCAACGGGTGCCAGCCGTGCAGGTTCTTCACCAGTATCCCATTCTGCCGCAAATGATCGAACCATCGCGGCGCGTCGGGAACGCGCGCCAGTACGAAGTTGGCTTGCGTCGGGAAGGCGACCACGCCAGGCAAGGCGCCGAGCTCGGCGTGCAGCCGCGATCGCTCGGCCCTGATCCGGGCCGCCTGCTCCGCAAGCAGGGCGTCCTCTGCCAGCAGGACCGTCGCCGCCGCCTGCGTCAGCGCGTTGAGATTATACGGCGGGCGCACCTTGTTCAACTCCGTCGTCCATTCGGGAGCTGCGACGGCATAGCCCAGCCGCAGCCCCGCCATCCCGATCTTCGAGACGGTGCGCAGCACGACGAGGTTCGGAAACTCGGCGAGGCGCGGCAGGAAACTCGCGTCGGCGAACGCGTGGTAGGCCTCGTCGACGACGACCATGCCGGGCGCCGCGCGAAGGATCGCCTCGACGTCGGCGGCCGCGAAGAGGTTGCCCGTAGGGTTGTTGGGATAGGCGAGAAAGATCAGCGCGGGGCGCTCCCTTTCGATTCCTGCCAGAATTGCGGCGGTATCGAGGGCGAATTGCGCCCGGAGCGGCACGCCGACGAAACGCACGCCGGCATGGAGCGCGTTCGAGCGGTACATCACAAACGACGGCTCGGGCGCGAGAATCACGGCACCCGGCTTCGCCACCGCCGTGGCGACGATCTGGATCAATTCGTCGGAGCCGTTGCCGAGGATCAAGCCTAGGGCCTCCGGGATGCCGAAAGCCCGGCGCAGCGCCGACTTGACGGCCTCGGCATCGCCGTCGGGATAGCGATTGATCGGCACCGATGCGACTGCAGCCGCGATCCTCTCCTGGACGGCCCGCGGCAGCGGGTAGGGATTCTCCATCGCGTCGAGCTTGATCAATCCTTCGGCGTGCGCGACCGCATACGCGGACAGCGCGCGGATCTCCGGACGGACGGTGGCCACGACGAAGTCGGAGGGCGTGCGCATCGTCAGTGCCCGCCCGGCCGCCCGAAGGGCAATGACTGCCCCCGCGGGGGGCAGCGAACGCAGAGAGCGTGGGGGCCGTCCATCTCAATCTCCAGGGACCCGATAGAGGGCGCTTTGTGCGTGCGCGGCCAATCCCTCGCCCTGCGCGAGCGTCGCAGCGATCGGGCCGAGCGCTGCTGCCGCGCCGATCGAGATGCCGAGCACGCTGGATCGCTTCTGGAAATCGTAGACGCCGAGGGGCGAAGAGAACCGCGCGGTGCGGCCCGTGGGCAGAACGTGATTGGGGCCTGCGCAATAATCGCCGAGCGCCTCCGACGCGTGGTGCCCCATGAAGATCGCCCCGGCATGGCGAATCTTCGGCAGCAATAGGCCTGGATCGGCGACGGCAAGTTCGAGATGCTCCGGGGCGACTCGGTTGGCGACTGCGCAGGCCACGTCGAGGTCGGGCACCTTGATGAGCGCGCCGCGGCGGGCGAGCGCCGCCGCTATGATCGCCCGCCGCGGCATCCCGACTATCTGCCTCTGCGCGCTTGCGGCGACCGCCTCCAGAATCGCGGCGTCCGGCGTGACGAGGATCGCCTGCGCGAGCTCGTCGTGCTCGGCCTGCGCGAAGAGGTCCATGGCGACCCAATCCGGGTTCGCGCTCGCATCGGCAATGACGAGAACCTCGGAGACGCCCGCGATCATGTCGATGCCCACGGCTCCGAACACGCGTCGCTTGGCCGCGGCGACGTACGCGTTGCCGGGCCCGCAGATCTTGTCCACCGCCGGGATCGTGGCCGTGCCGTACGCGAGCGCCGCGATCGCCTGTGCGCCGCCGAGCGCGAAGGCGCGCGTGACGCCGGCGAGATGCGCCGCGGCCAGCACCAGCGGATTGCGAGCGCCGCCCGGCGTCGGAACGACCATGACGATCTCGGCCACGCCCGCGACCCGCGCCGGAATGGCGTTCATCAGCACCGAGGAGGGATAGGCCGCCTTGCCGCCCGGCACGTAGATGCCGACGCGATCGAGCGGCGTCACCCTCTGGCCGAATTCGCTGCCGTCGCAGTCGAAGTACGACCACGACGCGAGTTTCTGGCGTTCGTGGTAAACGCGAACGCGCTGCGCGGCCGTCTGCAGCGCCGCGCGCATTGCCTCCGGTAGCGTTGCCCAGGCGCGTTGCATCTCGTCCGCGGTGATCTCGAGCGCCGCCACCGACGGCGCCGCGACGTCGTCGAGTTCGGCCGTGTATTCGAGCAATGCCGCGTCGCCGCGCGCCCGCACGTCCGCGACGATCCGCTCGACGGTCGCGTCGATCGCGGGATCCTGCGCCGACTCGAAGGCCGTCAGCTCCGCGAGGTCGCGCTCGAAGCCCGGCGCCGCAGCGTCGAGACGGCGCAGAGCGAGCGTCTCCTCGATCATGGGTCGGCCCCTGGTGCTCCGCGCCTTCCCTGCGAAAGGGGACAACCGCGCCCTGGCCCCGCGGCGCTCATGCCGCGGCGCTCCGTCCCGCGGCGACCGCCTTCGCCAGTGCGTCGAGCAGCGGCTGCACGAGGTCCCGCTTCAGCTTGAGCGCAGCCGGGTTGACGATGAGCCGCGCGCTGATCGGCAGGATGTCCTCGACCACGACGAGATCGTTCGCCTGCAGCGTGCGCCCGGAGCTTACGAGGTCGACGATCGCGTCGGCGAGACCGGCGAGCGGCGCCAGCTCCATCGAACCGTACAGCTTGATCAGATCGACGTGCATGCCCTTCGCCGCGAAATGCTCGCGCGCCGTCTGCACGTACTTGGTCGCGACACGGATGCGCGCGCCGCGCTGCACGGTGCCGGCCCAGTCGAAGCCGCGCTTCGTCGCGACCACCATCCGGCAGCGGGCGATCTCGAGATCCAGCGGCTGGTACAGGCCTTCGCCGCCCTGCTCGAGCAGCACGTCCTTGCCCGCGACGCCGATATCGGCGGCGCCGTGCGCAACGTAGGTCGGCACATCGGTCGCGCGGACGATCACGACCGAGACATCCCCTCGGTTGGTGCCGAAGATCAGCTTGCGCGAGGACTCCGGATCTTCGACCGGAACGATGCCCGCCGCGGCAAGGAGCGGCAGCGTTTCGTCGAAGATGCGCCCTTTCGAGAGCGCGAGGGTGAGCGTCGGCACGGTCGGCAACGGTTGAACCAGCGGCTCATTCTACCGGACAAGACGATGCTTCCCGCCGTTACTGCCGTGCCGTGCGCACGCGGAAAGGCGGACCACCGCCGTCGCTGCTCCGATAGGGGTTGATGTCGATGCCCCCGCGCCGCGTGAATCGGGCGTACACCGACAGCGTTTCGGGCCGGCACCGCCGCCACACGTCTGCAAATACGCGCTCCACGCAGTGTTCATGGAAACCGGGATGCCGGCGGAACGACACGAGGTAGCGAAGCAGGCCCGCGCGATCGATCCGCGCGCCGCGGTAGCTCAACTGCATGCACGCGTAATCGGGTTGCCCGGTGACCGGGCACACCGACCTGAAAAGCCGCGTGTACAGCGACTCGGCGCACCCCGGCGCCGCGGCCGTGAGCGCTGCGGGGACCGGAACGCGATCGTCGACCGCGAGCGCCAGCGCGTCGAGGCAGATGCCGGTGAACCCGGCCTGCGGCATTGCCCCGGTCTCGTCCGGCGGCGTCAACGTGATATCGACGGCCGCGCCGGCCGCAGCCGACAGGTCGCGGGAGAGCGCCGCGGCCACCTCGTCGGCCGAGTCGAAGCGCGTCAGGTTGAATCCGGCGAGATAGAGCTTGACCGACTTGGACTCGACGATGCGCGGCGAATCCGCCGGCACCGCGAACGTCGCGATGGCGACCTCGGGCTTGCCCGCGGCGTCGAGCCAGCTCAATTCGTAGGCGGTCCACAGGTCGACGCCGCCGAACGGCAGCGCAGCGCCGAATCCGAGTTCTCCGCGCTGCGGTGCGCGGTCCACGGGAAAGAGCAGCCCGGGATCGAGCCGGTCCGGGTAGGTCGCGGCGCGGGCCAGCGGCGACGAGCGGAGGTCCGTCATCGGTGCACCCTGGGCGCTGCGCGCCTGGGACGGCCAGGCGGGCTCACTGGGGTAACTTCGCGGTTCACGCTCCGCCGATCCCGCCCCCGGGGTGGCCCGTGCTCATGCCACGCGCCGGATCCGCGCGCCCAGGAGCGCGAGTTTCTCCTCGATCCGCTCGTAGCCGCGGTCCAGATGATAGATGCGGTCGATCGTCGTCGTGCCTTCGGCCATCAGGCCGGCGATGACGAGGCAGGCGGAGGCGCGCAGGTCCGTCGCCATCACGTCGGCGCCCGTCAGCTTCCCCACGCCGCGAACGATCGCCGCGTTGCCCTCGACCTCGATCTCCGCACCGAGCCGGACAAGTTCCTGCACGTGCATCATTCGATTCTCGAATATGGTCTCGGTGACGACCGTCGTGCCCGCGGCACGCGTCGCGACCGCCATCATCTGCGCCTGCATGTCGGTGGGGAAACCCGGATAGGGCGCCGTGCGCAGGTTGAACGGCGCGAGGGGGCCGTGCCGCGCCACGCGGATCACGTCGCCCGCGACGCTGATGTCGGCACCCGCCTCCGCGAGCTTGCCGAGGACCGCCTCGAGCGTTTCCGGCTGCGCGCCGGCGACCGTGGCTTCGCCGCCGGCGGCCGCGATCGCCGCTACGAACGTGCCGGTCTCGATCCGGTCGGGCATGACCGCATGGGTTGCGCCATGCAGCCGGTCGACGCCCTCGACCACGATGCGATCGGTGCCCGCTCCGGAGACCTTCGCCCCCATCGCGCTGAGGCAGCGCGCGAGATCGACGATCTCCGGCTCGCGTGCCGCGTTCTCGAGCGTGGTCGTGCCTGACGCCAGCGTCGCGGCCATCATCAGGTTTTCGGTCCCGGTCACGGTGACGACGTCGAACACGAGGCGCGTGCCGGCAAGGCGCCTCGCGCGGGCGCTGATGTAGCCGTGCTCGAGATCGATTTCCGCGCCCATCGCCACGAGTCCCTTCACGTGTTGATCGACCGGTCGCAGGCCGATCGCGCACCCGCCGGGCAGCGACACGCGCGCCTCTCCGCAGCGGGCGAGGAGCGGCCCCAGCGCCAGGATCGATGCGCGCATGGTCTTGACGAGCTCGTAGGGCGCGAGCGGCCAGTCGATCCGCCCGGCGTCGAGTGCAACGGTTTCCGGCGTGCCCAGGTCGAGCGCGACGCCCATCTGCGCCAGCAGCGTCTGCATCGTCCGCACGTCCTTCAGCCGCGGCACGTTCGTGAGCACGAGCGGCTCCGGCGTGAGCAGCGCCGCGCAGAGGATCGGGAGCGCCGCGTTCTTCGCGCCGGAAACGCGGACCTCGCCGACGAGCGGTCGGCCCCCCTCGATCAGGAGCTTGTCCATCTCAGCAACCGCCCGGCCGCCCGAAGGGCGCTGACTGCCCCCCGGCGGGGCAGCGAACGCAGTGAGCGTGGGGGCTGTTCACCTCAGGAACCCTGTGCCGCCGCCCATTGTGCGGGCGTGAGCGTGGTCATCGACAGCGCGTGGATCTCCTCGCGCATCCGGTCGCCGAGCGCGGCATAGACGAGCTGGTGCTGGCGGACCTTGGACAGCCCCTCGAACGCCGCGCTGACGATGACGGCCTCCCAGTGATGGCCGTCGCCGCGCACCTCGACCTGCTCGCATGGCAGGCCGGCGGCGATAGAAGTCTTGATGGATTCCGGCGTGACCATGGACGAACCTCGACGGGATGGCGGGATGATGGGCGAAGGCCAGTGGGAAGGCGCGCAACGCGTCGGTTGCGCGCCGTCCAGGCGGTCAGGGCCGGAGCTTCCAGCCACGCTGCAGCAGCGACCAGCGCGACCAGCGACGAGCAGTAGCGCGCATCCCGCGACGATCCCGAGGCTCAGCGCCGGTGGCACGTCGGACAACCCGAAGAATCCATAGCGGAAGCCGTCAATCATATAGAAGAACGGATTGGCGTGCGACAGCGACTGCCAGAACGGCGGCAGCGAATGGATCGAGTAGAACACGCCGGACAGGAACGTGAGCGGCGTGATCAGGAAATTCTGGAACGCTGCGAGCTGGTCGAACTTGTCGGCCCAGATGCCCGCGATGAGCCCGAGCGTGCCGAGGATCGCGCTGCCGAGCAGGGCGAAAGCGAGCGCCCAGAACGGGTGCGGCATCGCGAGCAGCGACGGCACGAAGAACAGGGTGACGACGAAGACGCCCAGCCCGACGACGAGACCGCGCACCATGGCGCCCAGCACGTACGCAGCGAAGAAGTCTGCCGGCGAGAGTGGCGTGAGCAGGATGAAGATCATGTTGCCGGTGATCTTCGACTGGATGAGCGACGACGAAGTGTTGGCGAACGCGTTCTGCAGCACCGACATCATCACGAGTCCGGGCACCAGGAAGGCGGTATAGCCGATCTGGCCGCCGAACACCGACACGCGCGATTCCAGCACGTGCGAGAAGATGAGCAGATAGAGTAGTGCGGTGATCACGGGCGCCAGGATCGTCTGGAAGGCGACCTTCCAGAAGCGCAGCAGCTCCTTGTAGAGCAGCGTCAGCCAGCCGGCCCCGGCGACGCGAATCACGGCGGCGACCCCGACGGCGGCGTGCGCGCTGCGCCCATGATGCGCAGGAAGACCTGTTCGAGATCGGTTTCCAGCAGCGCCAGCTCGTCGATGCGTATGTCTTCGCCGCGCAGCGCAGCGAGCAGCGATTCGAGGTCGGCGTAACTGTCGAGTCCGACCACGAAGCCGTGCGCGTCCCGGCTCGTCACCCGGTGCTGCCAGTTGGCCGGAACGCGGTCGGCGACGAGCCGCACCGTGAGTCCGGCGACATTCGCCAGCAGGTTCTTCGTCGTGTCGAGGGCGACGACCCGGCCCGCCTTCAGCATGGCGATGCGGCCGCACAGCGCCTCGGCCTCCTCGAGGTAGTGCGTGGTCAGGATGATCGTGTGGCCGTCCCGGTTGAGCTTGCGGATGAACGCCCACAGGCTTTGGCGCAACTCGACGTCGACCCCCGCGGTCGGCTCGTCGAGCACGATCACCGGCGGCTTGTGCACGAGCGCCTGGCCCACCAGCACGCGGCGCTTCATGCCGCCGGAAAGCGAGCGCATGTTGGCATCGGCTTTTGCCGTGAGATCGAGGTGATGCAGGATTTCGTCGATCCACGCGTCGTTGTGCCTGATGCCGAAGTAGCCGGACTGGATTTCGAGCGTTTCGCGCACCGAGAAGAAGGGATCGAACACCAGTTCCTGCGGCACCACGCCGAGGGCGCGACGCGCCTTCCGGTAGTCGGCGCTGACGTCGTGCCCGAGCACGCGGACGGTCCCGCTGTCGGCCCGCGTCAGCCCGGCGAGGACCGAGATCAGCGTCGTCTTGCCGGCGCCGTTCGGACCCAGCAGCCCGAAGAACTCGCCCTCGTCGACGGCGAGGCTGACCCCGGCGAGGGCCCGCACGCTGCCGAAGCAGCGGGCGACGTTGACGATTTCGACGGCGAGGGCCACGATCAGCGAGGGCCTGGAGCGGTGAGAACGGGGAAGCCGGCCGCCGGTTCCTCGGCGCGATCCGGCACTGCGCGACGCGGCAGCGCGCGCGGCGGCGCCGCTCTCATGTCACGCGCCGAGGATCTCCTCGACGCCGTAGAGCTCGGCGAGGGAGGCGAGCGACACGGGAATGCCCGACGAACCGAGCGGCCGGCCCTCCTCGGCCGCGCGCCGCTTGAGCGCGAGCAGGACCGCGACGGCGGCGGAATCGATGCGCTTCGACCTCGGCGCAGATCGACCTCGCCGGCGCCCGGCAGCTTCAGCGCGCCCGCGGCCGCGAGCACCGTGCCCGCGTTGGCGGACGTGAGCGCGCCCGCGTAGATCCAGCGCGCGCCGTCCCCGTCGGGTGCAAAGCCCGACCCGCGCGACTTGCGCGTCGCCGTCCCCGCTCATTTCGCCGCGACGCCCCGGTTGCGGTCGGCGAGCATCTTGATGAGGCCGTCCACGCCGCCGGTCTTGATCTGCTCGTTGAACTCGTCGCGATAATTGGTGACGAGCGAGACGCCCGGCGACGATGACGTCGTAGCACTTCCAGGCATCCGCCTTCTTCTCCATGCCGTAGTCGATCTCGATCGGGGCTCCGGACGCCCGCTGCACCAGGGTGCGCACGGTGACCTCCGTGTCGCCCGGGTTCATCCGCAGCGGCTTGTACTCGATCGTCTCGTTGCGGTACTGGTTGAGCGCACCCGAATAGGTGCGCACGAGCAGCGCCCGGAACTCGTCGGTGATTCGCTTCTGCTGTTCGGGCGTCGCGCTGCGCCAGTTCCTGCCCATGGCGAGCGCCGCCATCCGGGTAAAGTCGAAATTGGGCAGGAGCTTCGCTTCGAGCACGTCGCGGATGCGCGCCTCGTTGCCTGCCTGGATCGCCGGATCGGACTTGATCGTCGCCAGCACGTCCTGCGCGACGCGCTTCACCATGACGTCGGGCGCTTCCTGCGCGGCGGCAGGCAGCGCGGCGCCGATAAGCGCGGCGGCCGCGATCAGGACGAGCGCGGTCCGCCGCGCGGGCATGTGGACGATCGCCATCTAGGGCTCCTCGGGTTCGGGCGGCGGCTTGCCGTCGTAGAGCAGATACCGGCGCCGCTGCAGATAGGCGTTGCGGATGAACAGGTAGCGATCGAGCGCGGCCGTGTCGACGATCGCGCCCGCGGAGAGCGCCTGGGCGCGGAGGTCCACGGCCCCCAGCCCGTAGAGGCTGTTGCGCAAGGGCACCTCGCCGATGTAGCCGACCGGACCCACCATGACGCGCACGATCGCGCCGCTGCCGTCGCGCACGGTCGTCGGCCCGAAGAACGGCACGAAGAGATAAGGCCCCTGCGGCAGGCCCCACGCCCCGAACGTCTGGCCGAAATCCTCGTTGCCGCGCTCGATGCCGACCATCGACGCCAGGTCGAAGATGCCGCCGACGCCCCATACGGTGTTGAGCAGCACCCGGCCGAGGTCGTCGTCGAGCTTGTCGAGCTTGCCCTGCAGAAGATCGTTGACCGCCGAGATGAGGTCCTCGATGTTGTTGAAGACGTTCGAGACTCCCGTGCGAATGAGCTCCGGCACGACGTCGATGTAGGCCTGCGCCACGGGCTTCACGACGGCCGTGTCGACGGTGTCGTGGAACTGGTAGAGCGCCCGGTTCATCGGCTCGAACGGGTCCTCGCGCGACGGCGCCGCCGCACAGCCGGCAAGCAGCGCGACGGCCACGGCGAGGGTCGCGCGCGACAGCGCCGTGCGGCCGCGCATCGAGCGCGGCGCTCATTTCCCGCCTCCCGTCGCGGCCTTGTCGAACAGGAACTGGCCGATCAGCTTCTCCAGGACGATCCCGGACTGCGTCTTGGAGAGCTTCCCGCCGTCGGCCAGCATCTTCGTGTCGCCGCCCGCGTCGAGTCCGATGTAGACGTCGCCGAGGAGGCCCGACGTGAGGATCGACGCGATCGTGTCCGTCGTGAACTGGTAGCCCTCGTCGATCTTGACCGTGACGATCGCCTGGTAGGTCGTCGGATCGAGCCGGATGCGCTCGACCCGGCCGACGACGACGCCGGCCGCCTTCACCGACGCGCGGAGCTTCAGTCCGCCGATGTTGTCGAAGCGCGCCTCGAGCCGGTAGCCCGGCGTCGACCCGAAGCTGATCAGGTTGCCGACCTTGAGCGCCAGAAAGAGGATCGCCCCGATGCCGATCGCGACGAACGTGCCGACCCAGAGATCGAGTGCGGAGCGGTTGAGGTTCATTGCGCGGTCTCCACGTGGTTATTCAAGCCGCACCCCGGAACATGAACACGGTGAGGACGAAGTCGAGCCCGAGGATCGCGAGCGAGCTCTCGACGACCGTGCGCGTCGTCGCCGTCGACACGCCTTCGGCGGTCGGCTTGGCGTCGTAGCCCTCGAACACCGCGATCATGCTGACCGCAATGCCGAAAACGATGCTCTTGATGACGCCGTTGACAATGTCGAAGCGAAAGTCCACGCCGGCCTGCATGTTGCCCCAGAACGCGCCGGGATCGATGCCGATGAGCTTCACGCCCACCAGGTAGGCGCCGAAGACGCCGAGCGTGGAGAACAGCGCGGCGAGCAGCGGCATCGAGATGACGCCGCCCCAGAACCGCGGCGCGACCACGCGCGCGAGCGGGTCGACGGCCATCATTTCCATCGCCGACAGCTGCTCGGTCGCCTTCATCAGCCCGATTTCCGCGGTGATCGCGCTGCCGGCGCGGCTCGCGAACAGCAGGCCGGCGACCACGGGCCCCAGCTCGCGGACGAGCGACAGCGCGACGAGCACGCCGAGCGACTCGGCGGCGCCGTAGCGCTGCAGCACGTCGTAGCCCTGCAGCGCCAGCACCATCCCGACAAAGAGCCCCGAGACGAGGATGATGACGAGCGAGAGCACGCCGGCGAAGTAGATCTCGCGCAGCGTCAGCGACAGGCGCGCGAAGGCGGCCGGCGTCTCGAGCACGACCGCGAGGCTGAACCGCGCCGCGTATCCCAGCCAGCCGATGGCAGCGACCGTCCCGCCGCCCAGCCGCCGCAGCGTATCCGCGATTCCGGCGACGACGGCGTTAAGCACGGGCAAACAGCTCGGAACGGTAGGGCGGCGCGGGGTAATGGAACGGCACGGGGCCATCCGGCTCGTCCGTCGACGAACTGGCGGACGAACGCGTCGCCCGACGCCCGAACGTCGACCGGCGTGCCCTCGGCGATGATCTTTCCTTCCGACACGAAATACAGGTAATCGACGATCTTCAGCGACTCGTAGACGTCGTGCGTCACGACCAGCGACGTGATGCCGAGCGCCTCGCTCATGCGCCGGATCAGCTGTCCGACGACGCCGAGCGAAATCGGATCGAGCCCGGCGAACGGCTCGTCGTAGAGCACGAGCATCGGGTCGAGCGCGATGGCGCGGGCGAGCGCGACGCGACGCGCCATTCCTCCGGAGAGCTCGGCGGGCATCAGTCGCGCCGCCCCGCGCAGACCGACCGCGTGCAGCTTCATCAGCACCAGGTCGCGGATGAGCTCCTCCGGAAGATTCGTATGCTCGCGCAGCGTGAAGGCTATGTTCTCGTACACCGACATGTCGGTGAACAAGCGCACCGAACTGGAACAGCATCCCGAGCTTGCGGCGCATCGTGTACAGCGCATCGCGGTCGAGGTCGGGCACCGATTCCCCATCGACCAGCACCCGGCCCGACTGAGGTCGCAACTGCCCGCCGATGAGACGCAGGATCGTGGTCTTGCCGCAGCCGGAGCCGCCCATGATCGCGACCACCCCGCCGCGCGGAATCTGCATCGAGATCCCGGTCAGCACCGGCCGCCGATCGTATCCGAACGTCACGTCGGCGAGCTCGACGGCATACTCCGGTCGCGCGGATGCCAGCGCGGACACCGGCGCGGAAGGATCGGACATCGGATTGGTAACCGGTCTTGAGGAAACGGTCATTGTAGCCCGCCGTTTTGGCACTCACAATGCGCGCCGCCCAGGGGGCAGCCCGGCAGTGTCCATGGCGCAATCGCGGTTTATCCGTCGAGGAGGCGCTGCTCGGCGAGCGCCAGATTCTCCGGGCGCCCGAGCAGTACGACCACGTCGCCGGGCTCGAAGACCCAGTCCGGGCCCGGGCGCTGCGAGCGCGCGCCCTTGCGCCGTACGCCCGTGACTTCGACCAGGCCGTCGAGGCGCAGCATGGACAGTTCCTTGCCCACCGAGCGAGCGCGATCGGGCAGGTGAATCGAATGCAGCCTTGGCTGCAGGTTCTCCGCCGCGTCGGCGACGTCGGACGCGCCGTGATAGAACCCGCGGAAGAGGCCGTAGCGCTCCTCGCGCATCGTGCGGATGCGCGCCAGCACCCGGTTCAGCGGCACGCCGAGCAACAGCAGCGAATGCGTCGCCAGCATCAGGCTTCCCTCCAGCACTTCGGGCACGACTTCGGCAGCGCCGGCGTCGAGCAGCCGGTCGAGCTCGCTGTCGTCGAGCGTGCGCACGACCACCTGCAGCTCCGGGCGCGCCGCGTGCACGTGATGCAGGATCTTCAGCGCGGCCGCCGTGTCGGCGAACGTGATCACCACGGCGCGCGCCTTCGCGAGCCCGGCGGCGAACAGCGTCTCCTTGCGGCCCGCGTCGCCGTAGACGACCGACGAGCCGTCGCCCGCCGCCTCGCGCACGCGCTCGGGATCGGCATCGAGGGCGATGAACGGAATCTCCTCGGCCTCGAGCAGGCGCGCAAGGTTCTGGCCGCTGCGCCCGTAGCCGCAGATGATCACGTGGTTCTGGCGCGCCATCGTCGTCGCCGCGATCCTGGTGATCTGCGCCGCGCGCGCGAGCCAGTCGTTCGCCGTGAACCGGCGCACGATCGGCTCGGCGAAATGAATGAGCAACGGCGCCGACAGCATCGACAGCACCATCGCGGCGAGCACGACCTGCGCGACCGGTCCCGGCACGAGATCCCGCTGGACCGAGAGCGCCAGCAGCACCAGCGCGAACTCGCCCGCCTGCGCGAGGTAGAAGCCGTTGCGCAGCGCCGTGCCCATCGACGCCCCGAAAAACCGGGACAGGGCCACGATGAGCCCCAGCTTCGCGCCGACGGGCACGACGAGCAGCACCACCACCCACCCGATGTTGCGCGCGACGACCGCGAGATCGAGCGCCATGCCGACCGTGACGAAGAAGAGGCCGAGCAGCACGTCGCGAAACGGCTTGATGTCCTCCTCGACCTGGTAGCGGTACTCGGTCTCGGCGATCAGCATGCCGGCGAGGAAGGCGCCCAGCGCGAGCGACAGGCCGGCAAGCTCCGTGAGCGCCGCGAGCCCCAGCGTGATCAGCAGCAGGTTCAGCATGAAGAGCTCGGAGCTCCGCTGCCGCGCGACCAGGTGGAACCACGCGCGCATGGGCTTCTGCCCGGCGAAGAGGATGAGCGCGAGCGCGATTGCCGCCTTGACCCCCGCGGCCGCCAGCGCGAGCGCGAGCTCGCCGCCGCCCATGGACAGCGACGGGAGGACGATCAGGAACGCGACGACGGCCAGATCCTGGAACAGCAGGATGGCCATCACGTCGCGCCCGTGCGGCGTCGCGAGCTCCATGCGCTCCGCGAGCATCTTCGACACGATCGCCGTCGAGCTCATCGCGAGCGCGCCGCCCAGCGCGAAGCCCGCCTGCCAGCCAAAGCCCAGCGCCTGCAGCACGGCCACGCCCCCGAGCGTCGTGATCGCGACCTGCGCGAGCCCCAGTCCGAACACCGCGCGCCGCATGGCCTTCAGTTGCGGCAGGCTGAACTCGAGGCCGATCGAGAACATCAGGAACACGATGCCGAATTCGGCGAGATCGTGGACATCCGCGGTGTCGGGCACCCAGGCGAGCGCATGCGGACCGACGGCCATCCCGACCAGCAGGTATCCCAGGATCGGCGGCAGCCGGACGAGCCGGCAGAGGACGACGACGACGACGGCGGCGGCGAGCAGGACGAGAATCAGTTGCAGCGTCTGCGGCATCGGGCAGGTGCGACGGCGGCCGGCGCGGCGAGCCCCGGCGGGATGATCGAATGTAGCATGGCCCCGCTCGGTTATACTTCATCGATGAGCATGCCGGGCCGTCCCAGGTGCGAATGGTCCCGCTGGGCGGGTCGGCGCGTAGCGTCGCGAGTGCGATCATGAACGTCACCGCCGCCGCTGCCGCAGCAGCGCCGGGCCGCGCCGGGGTCGATCCGGCGCAGGTGCTGGCACTCGCTCGCCACGTCCTCGCGACCGAAGCCGATGCAATCGCCGGACTCGCCGCACGGCTCGGTGATGACTTTGTCGCCGCCGTCGTCCTGATCCTCCATTGCCGGGGCCGCGTGGTTGTGTCCGGCATCGGCAAGTCCGGCCACATCGCGCGCAAGCTCGCCGCGACGCTGGCCTCGACGGGTACCCCCGCTTTCTTCGTGCACCCCGCAGAAGCCTCGCATGGGGACCTCGGCATGATCACGCCGGACGATGTCGTGGTGATGCTGTCGAATTCCGGCGAGACCGACGAACTCGTGCTGCTGACGCCGCACCTCAAGCGACAGGGCGCGAAGATCGTCGCGCTGACCGGCAACGAGCAGTCGTCACTCGCGCAGGCCGCCGATGTGCATCTCGATGCGGCGGTCGACGCCGAAGCCTGCCCGCTGGGACTCGCGCCCACGGCCAGCACGACCGCCACCCTGGCGCTGGGCGACGCGCTCGCGCTCGCGCTGCTCGACGCGCGCGGCTTCTCCGTCGAAGACTTCGCGCGCTCGCACCCCGGCGGCCCGCTCGGGCGCCGTCTGCTCACCCGCGTGCGCGACGTGATGGTGAGCGGCAGCGCGCTGCCCATCGTCGCCGTCGACGCGACGCTCGGCGAGGCCGTCGTCGCGATGAGCAGCAAGGGCATGGGCATGACGGCGGTGGTCGACGCCGGCGGGCGCATCGCCGGCATCTTCACCGATGGCGACCTGCGCCGCTGCCTCGACCGCGTGCGCGACATAGGCGCCATGGGCGTGCGTGCGGTCATGACATCCACGCCGCGAACCATCGGTCCCGATCGGCTCGCGATCGATTGCGTGGACCTGATGGAGGCCGTGCCCAAGGTGACGGTGCTGCTGGTCGCCGACGACGACCGCAGGCTCGTCGGCGCGCTGCACCTGCACGACCTCTTCCGAGCGCGGGTGGTGTGATGAGCGCCGAAATCGACGTGATCGCGCGCGCGCGCGGAATTCGACTCCTGACCTGCGATGTCGACGGTGTGCTGACCGACGGCAGCATCTTTGTCGACGACGACGGCCGCGAGCTCAAGGCGTTCAGCGCGCTGGATGGCGTCGGAATGAAGATGCTGATGCACGCGGGCATCACGGTCGCGTTGATCACCGGCAGCGCCGCGCCGGCGGTGATGCATCGCGCGCGGTCGCTGGGGGTGGCCCGCGTCGTCCAGGGCGCGCAGGACAAGCTGGAGCCGTGGGAGGCTTTGCGCCGTGAACTCGCGCTGGAGCCGGCGGCCTGCGCCCATATCGGCGACGACCTTCCAGACGTCCCCGTTTTCGTGCGCTGCGGATTCGCCGTCACCGTGCCCCACGCGACGGCTTCCGTGCGCGCGCGCGCCCATTTCGTGACCGGCCGCGACGGGGGCAAGGGCGCCGTGCGCGAAGTCTGCGAGATGATCCTCGCCGCGCAGGGCACACTCGAAGGGCAGCATGCGGCCTTTGGCGCATGAGATGAACTACCCCCACGCTCACTGTGTGCGGCATAGCCGCATCCCGCTGCGCGGGACCAGCCTTCGGCTGTCCTGCGGCCTTCGGCCTGGTGTTCGCTGCCCCCCGCGGGGGCGCAAAGCGCCCTTCGGGCGGCCGGGCGGGCGCTCGAACTACCCCCGACGCTCACTGCGTTCGCTGCTCCCGCGCGCGGGGGTACTGAGCCTATGGCAGCCCAGCGCGCGCGCATCGACCGGCTCGTCGCCTGGTCGCCGGCAATCCTGCTCGGCGGCCTGGCTGCGCTGACGTACTGGCTGGATGCACAGATACAGGCACCCACCAGCCGGGACGACGGATCGGCGCGGCACGACCCCGACCTCTACATCGAGCGATTCAGCGCGGTCAGCTTCGATGCGGAGGGCCGCGTGCGGCAAATGCTCGCGGCGGCAGGCGCCCGGCATTATCCGGACGACGACAGCGTCGAGCTCGCGGCGCCATCCTTCGAAATGACCGATCCCGGCAAGGCCCGCCTGGCGGTCACGCGCCGACGCCGGCACGGTCTCGGGCGACCGGGAGACCGTCACGCTCCGGGGCAACGTGCGCGCCACCCGCGACGCGGTCGCGGCCACCTCGCGCGACCGCGCTCCGACGGGGTCGGTCACCTTCACCACCGACCTGCTGCAGGTCAACCCGAAGCTGGGACGCGCGGAAACCGACCGGCCCGTGACGATCGAGGAGCCGCGTGGAATAATCCACGGCGTCGGCATGATCTTCGACAATGACGCGCGCACGTTCAAGCTCAAGTCGGCCGTGCGCGGAACCCTGCAACCCAACGCCCCGCCGAAGTGATCTTCCCTTCCCGCCACCGCTTTGCTCCACGCCGCGCCGCGCGCGCCACGGTGTGGGTCGCCCTCGTCACGGCGCTCGCCGCCGCGCCTTCGGCATGGGCGGAGAAAGCGGATCGGGACAAGCCGATCAACTTCGCGGGCGACACCGGCGATGCCGACCTGCAGGCGCGCGGCGGCACGCTCGCCGGCAACGTGATCATCACCCAGGGCACGCTGTCGATCCGCGCCGACCGCATCGTGTTCAAGCAGAACGCCGACAACTCGCTTTCGGCGACGGCCCATGGCAACCCGGTCGCCGTCCGGCAGAAGCGCGACGGCGTGGACGAGTACTACGAGGGCTACGCGCAGCGCATCGAGTACGACGGCGCAAAGGAGCTGGTCGAGCTGTTCGATCGCGCGCTGCTGAAGCGTGGCCAGGACGAGATCCGGAGCAACTACGTCTCGTACAACACCGGGACCGAGGTGTTCAAGGCGGAAGGGCGCGCCAGCACCACGGTGGACCCGGCGGGGCCTGGCGCGCGCGTGCGGGGCATGTTCCAACCCAGATCCGACACGTCGGCACCGGACAAAGCCAAGGACGGGGCGAAGGGCGCGGCGCCTGCGGCGACCGGGCCGCCGGTGACGCTGAAGCCGGCCGGCGACCTCGCCCCGCCGACCGCCAAGTGAGCGCGGACGAAGCGTCCGTCGAGCCGCGCCCGACCAGCCATCTGTCGGTCAGCAAGCTCGAAAAGCGCTACAAGACGCGCACGGTCGTCCACGACGTCTCGCTCGATGTCGCGAGCGGGGAGGTTGTCGGCCTGCTCGGCCCGAACGGGGCGGGCAAGACAACGTGTTTCTACATGATCGTCGGGCTGGTCGCGGCGGACGGCGGACGGATCGAGCTCGACGGACGCAACCTGTCGCGGTTGCCGATCCACATCCGGGCCCGGCTCGGGCTGTCGTACCTGCCGCAGGAGGCGTCGATCTTCCGCAAGCTGACGGTCGCCGAGAACGTCCGTGCCATCCTCGAACTGCAGGACCTCGATGCGGATGCGCTCGCCAACCGCCTCGACGCGCTTGCTCGAGGATCTTTCGATCTCCCATCTCGCCAACGCCACGGCGCTCTCGCTCTCGGGCGGCGAGCGCCGCCGGGTGGAGATCGCCCGCGCGCTCGCGACCCGGCCGCGCTTCATCCTGCTGGACGAGCCGTTCGCGGGCGTCGACCCGATCGCGGTTCTCGACATACAGAAGATCATCGGGTTCCTGAAGCAGCGCGGCATAGGCGTGCTCATCACCGACCACAACGTGCGGGAGACGCTCGGCATCTGCGACCGGGCCTACATCATCAACGAGGGTCGCGTACTGGCTTCCGGCGCTCCCGGCGAGATTGTTTATAATGACGCGGTCAGGAAGGTCTATCTCGGAGAGCACTTCCGGCTCTGAGGCAATGCACGTTCCGTAACGCATGAAGCAAACCCTCCAGCTCAAGCTCAGCCAGCACCTCACGCTCACCCCCCAGCTGCAGCAATCGATTCGACTGCTGCAGCTGTCCACGGTCGAGTTGAACGCCGAGGTCGAGCGCATGCTGCAGGAGAACCCGCTCCTCGAGAAGGCCGAAGGCGACGACGAGCCGCCGCCGACCGCGGAGCAGCTCGCCAGCGCCGCGGCTTCGGCAACCGAGGCGGCGCCGACGCACGACGACGATCGTGCCGGCGGCAAGGAGGCCGGCGACGAATCGCGCGAACGGCCGGAGACGGTCGACCGCACCGACTTCGAGGACTACTCCGGCGGCGACTCGGATTGGGGCGGCGGCGCGTCGTCCGATGACGACGACGACGGCTTCTACCCGCAGCAGGTCGCGACCAGTTCGCTGCGCGATCATCTGCTGTCGCAGCTGGCGGTGCTCAATCTGCCGCTGCGCGACCGGCGGCTCGTCGGCGCGCTGATCGACGCGCTGGACGACGACGGGTATCTCCACCTCTCGCTCGAGGAAGTGGCGGAGATGTTTCCGGAAGAGCTCGAGATCGACCCGGACGAGCTGTCCATCGCGCTCTGCTATCTGCAGAGCTTCGAGCCTGCCGGCATCGGCGCGCGCGATGCCTCCGAATGCCTGGCGTTGCAGCTGAAGGCGCTGCCGGAGACGACCCGGTTCCGCGCCGAGGCGCTCACGGTCGTCACCGAGCACCTGCCGCTGCTGGCGGCGCGCGATTTCGTCAAGCTGAAGCGCCTCCTGCACACCGACGACGCCGGGGTGCGCGCGATGCGCGCCCTGGTGATGAGCCTGAGCCCGCGGCCCGGCGCTGCGTTCGCCAAGTCCGAGGCGAATTTCGTCATCCCGGACGTCGTCGTCAAGAAAGTGCGCGGCAAGTGGGTGGCCACGCTGAACGAATCCGCGATGCCCAAGCTGCGGCTCAATCGCATCTATGCGGACATTCTCACCCGCAACCGCGACTCGTCGAACCAGCAGCTCTCCGCCCAGCTGCAGGAAGCCAAGTGGCTGATCCGCAACGTCCAGCAGCGGTTCGAGACCATTCTGCGCGTGGCGCAGGCCATCGTCGAGCGGCAGCGCCGCTTTTTCGAGCACGGGGACGTCGCGATGCGGCCGATGGTCCTGCGCGAGATCGCCACCATGCTGAACCTGCACGAATCGACGATTTCGCGCGTGACGACGCAGAAATACATGCTCACGACGCGCGGCACCTACGAGCTCAAGTATTTCTTCGGCAGTCATGTGGCGACGGACACGGGCGGCGCGGCCTCGGCGACCGCGATCCGGGCGCTCATCAAGCAGCTGATCGCCGCCGAAGACCTGAAGTCGCCTTTCACAGACAGCCGGATCGCGGAACTGCTCGGCGAGCAGGGGATCATCGTGGCTCGGCGCACCGTCGCCAAGTACCGGGAGGCGCTGCAGATACCTCCCGTCAACCTGCGCAAGGCGCCCTGACGGCACGCCTTGGCGCGCATCGTGGAGATGCTTGATGAACCTTAACCTCACCGGTCACCGACTGGATATCACGCCCGCGATCCGCGACTACGTCATGGCCAAGCTCGATCGCGTGACGCGCCATTTCGACGATGTCATCGACGTCAACGTCGTGATGTCGGTGGACAAGCTGCGACACAAGGTCGAAGTGAACCTGCACGCGCGCGGCAAGGACATCCATGTCGAGGCGGTCGAGGCGGACATGTACGCAGCGATCGACGCACTGGCCGACAAGCTCGACCGGCAGGTGCTGAAGCACAAGGAGAAGCGCGAGCTGCACCGGCACGAGGCTGCCGCGATCAAGCGCGACGCAGCGGTCGCCGAGCCTTCTCCCGCCCCGGTCCCCGGCGCCCGCGGCGCGCCCGGAACAACGCCGGACTAGGACTTCCCGGTCCTCCGGCGAGCGTTTCCAGCCCCCGACGATCGTCGCCGCCCGCGTCACTCTCCTCCAGCTGCCGATGAGCCAGATCGCCGAGTTGCTGCCGACCGGGAACATCCTGCTCGATCTCGACGCGGGATCGAAATCCCGCCTGTTCGACGCGGTGGGCACGCTGTTCGAAACCAACCACGGCCTTTCCCGGCAGGTCGTCGTCGACAGTCTGCAGGCGCGCGAAAAGCTGGGCTCGACCGGCTTGGGGCAGGGCATTGCCATTCCCCACGGCCGCATCCGCGGCCTCCGCGAAGCACAGGGCGCTTTCGTCCGCCTCAAGTCGCCGATTCCCTTCGACGCCCCCGATGGCAAGCCCGTCGCCCAGGTGTTCGTTCTGCTCGTACCGGAGCAGGCGACCGAACAGCACCTGCAACTGCTCTCGGAGCTCGCGCAGATGTTTTCCGAAGCGCGTTTCCGCGACAGCCTCGCCGGCCCGACCGATGCCGCCGGATTGCGTGAGGTGTTCGAGCGATGGACACCCGCGCCGTGATTGCCGAAGCCGGCGTAGTGCGCCAGGTCAGCGTCGAGCGGATCTTCGCCGACAGCCAGGCCCGCCTCGGCCTGCACTGGGTCGCGGGACGGCAGGGCGGAAACCGCGTGCTGACCGGCGAGGCAGCCCTGAGGCCGACCATCGGGCAGGTCGGCCACATGAACTTCATCCATCCGTTCCGCATCCAGATCCTGGGCGCGGCCGAACTCGCCTACCTCCGTGCGCTCGCCGAAAGCGAGCTCTCGGCGTCGATCGACCGGCTCTTCACGGCCGAGCTCGTCGCGATCGTCGTCGCCAACGGCGAGGCGGTGCCGCCGCATCTGGCGGCGAAGTGCGACGCCAATCACATCGCGCTCTTCACGTCGACGCAGCCGTCGCCCCACTTGGTGGAGGTATTCCGGCTCTTCCTTTCGCGCGTGCTGGCCGAATCTACGACGCTGCACGGCGTGTTCCTCGACGTGCTCGAAATGGGTGTGCTCGTCACCGGGGCGTCGGCGATCGGCAAGAGCGAGCTCGCGCTCGAGCTCATCTCGCGCGGCAACGGGCTCATCGCCGACGACATCGTCGAAATCTATCGCATCTCGCCCGACACGCTCGAAGGCCGGTGCCCGGCGGTGCTCCGTGATTTTCTCGAGGTGCGCGGCATCGGCATCCTCAACATCCGCACGATCTTCGGCGAGACCGCCGTGCGCCCGCGCAAGCTGCTGAAGTTCATGGTTCACCTCGAGGACCACAGCAACGAGGCGTTTTCCGAGCTGGACCGGCTGCAGGTGAACGCGACGTTCCAGGAAATCCTGGGCGTGCCCGTGCGCAAGGTGACGATACCGGTCGCCGCCGGACGCAACCTTGCCGTGCTGGTCGAAGCCGCCGTGCGCAACTTCGTCCTGAACCAGCGCGGGATCGACAGCACGAAGGAGTTCATCGACCGGCAGACGCAGCTGATGGAGGACGGCGGCTGACGCCCTCCGGTGCCGGCACACGGCGATGGATCTCCTGCTGCTCGGCGGCGTGTCCGGCTCCGGCAAGAGCGTCGCGCTCGGCGCGCTCGAGGACTGCGGCTATTACGCCGTCAACAACCTGCCGCTTCCCCTCGTTGCCGCGACCGCCCGGTATCTCGCGAACGCCGGCCGCGATCGCGTGGCGATCGCGCTCGACGTCAAGACGGCGCCCGGCCTGGACGGCCTGGCCGACACGATCGCGAGCCTGCGCGCGCTCGCCTGGAGCGTGCGCTTCCTCTATCTCGACGCCAAGACGGAAACGCTGGTCAAGCGCTTCGCCGAGACGCGCAGGCGCCACCCGTTCTCGAGCGATGCGCGAACGCTGACCGAGGCGATCGACTACGAGCGCGGGCTGCTGGCCGAGGTGCGGCCGCTCGGCTTCGCCTTCGACACGAGCGAGTTGCCGGCGGCCGCGCTGCGCTCGTGGATCAAGGACTTCGTCAGCGTCGACGCGAGCAAGCTGACGCTGCTCCTGGAGTCGTTCGGCTTCAAGCACGGCGTGCCGCTGGACGCGGACCTGGTGTTCGATGTCCGCTGCCTCGCCAACCCCCACTACGAGCCCGCGCTGCAACCTCTCACCGGCCGCGACCCGCCGGTGATCGCGTTCCTGGAAAAGGAGCCCGCCGTCGAACGCATGTACGGCGACATCCAGCGCTTCGTCGGATCCTGGCTCCCCGATTACGCCCGCGACAACCGCAACTACCTCACCGTCGCGATCGGGTGCACGGGGGGAAGGCACCGTTCCGTCTACCTGGTCGAGCGGCTGGCCAGGGCGTTCGCGGCGCACCATCAGGTCCTCATCCGGCACCGGGAACTCGGCTGACCCGCTAGAATGCGCGGATGGCCGCGCCGCAGACGATAACGCTCGCCTTTACCGGCGCGTCGGGCCTCGCCTACGGGCTCCGCTTGCTCGAATGCCTGCTGGCGGCCGATCGCCGCGTCTTTCTGCTCTACTCGGCGGCGGCGCAGGTGGTCGCCAAACAGGAATGCGATCTCGTGCTTCCCGCACAGCCGCGCGAGGCGACGCGCTTCTTCACCGAACGCCATGGCGCGCGCGCAGGCCAGCTCACGGTGTTCGGGCGCGAGGACTGGATGGCGCCCGTCGCCTCGGGCTCGAATCCCGCCGACGCAATGGCGATATGCCCCTGCACCATGGGCACGCTCGCCGCAGTCGCCTGCGGCCTCGCCGACAACCTGATCACGCGCGCCGCCGACGTCATGCTGAAGGAGCGCCGGCCGCTCGTGCTGGTGCCGCGCGAGACGCCGCTTTCGGCGATTCACCTCGAGAACATGCTGAAACTCGCGCGCGCCGGCGCGGTGATCCTCCCCCCGGCACCGGGCTTCTACTGCCTGCCGCAATCGGTCGCGGACCTCGTCGACTTCGTCGTCGCCCGCACGCTCGACCAGCTCGGCGTCCCGCACGCTCTCGGTCCGCGCTGGGGAGACGAGCGCACGCGTTCGTGAAGCAGCGGATCCGCTGTGCGCTGCGACGCGGGCGGCTACAATTGCGGATTCGGCAAGCGCGAACCAACGGGAGCGACCATGGCTGGCCACAGCAAATGGGCGAACATCAAGCACAAGAAGGCGGCCACCGACGCCAAACGGGGCAAGATCTTCACGCGCCTCATCCGGGAAATCACGGTCGCCGCCAGGATGGGAGGCGGCGATCCGGCGATGAATCCCCGGCTTCGGCTCGCGATCGACAAGGCGATGGACCAGAACATGCCGAAGGACACGATCGAGCGCGCCGCCAAGCGCGGATCGGGCGAGCTCGAGGGCATCGACTACGAAGAGATCCGCTACGAAGGTTACGGCATCAACGGCGCCGCGGTGATCGTCGACTGCATGACCGACAACCGGACGCGCACCGTCGCCGACGTGCGGCACGCCTTCTCCAAGCACGGCGGCAACCTCGGCACCGACGGCTCCGTCGCTTTCCTGTTTACGCATTGCGGCCAGCTGGTGTTCGCGCCCGGCACCGACGAGAACGCGCTGATGGAGGCGGCGCTCGAGGCCGGTGCCGACGACGTCATCACCAATGACGACGGCAGCATCGAGGTGATCACCGGGCCCTATGCCTTCGCGGCGGCAAAGGACGCGCTCGCGCAGGCGGGGTTCAAGCCGGAATTCGCCGAGATCACGATGAAGCCGGCCACGGACGTCGAACTCGAAGGTGACGAAGCGGTGCGCATGCAGAAGCTCATCGATGCGCTCGAATCGCTCGATGACGTGCAGGACGTGCATACCAACGCCGTCCTCGAAGAGCAGGAATCCGGCAGATGAACGGCCCCCACGCTCACTTCGTTCGCTACCCCCGCGGGGGAGCTCAGTGCCTTTCGGGCGGCCGGGCAGGCAGATGAACGGCCCCCACGCTCACTTCGTTCGCTGCCCCCCGCGGGGGCGCTCAGTGCCTTTCGGGCGGCCGGGCAGGCAGATGAACGGCCCCCACGCTCACTTCGTTCGCTGCCCCCCGCGGGGCGCTCAGTGCCTTTCGGGCGGCCGGGCAGGCACTGAGTCCGCGCGTGGATAGCGCGACCGTCGTCCGCCGGATTCTCGGCATCGACCCCGGGCTGCGGGCGACGGGATTCGGTGTCATCACGGTGGACGGCAGCCGGCTCGCCTACGTGACCTGCGGCTGCATCCGGAGCGGCGACGGCGAGCTTCCGGCGCGCCTGCGCGTGATAGTCACCGATCTCGCGGAAGTGATCGCGCGGCACCGGCCGACGGAAGTCGCCATCGAGAAGGTGTTCGTCAACGTCAACCCGCAGTCCACACTGCTCCTGGGCCAGGCACGCGGTGCGGCGATTTCGGCAGCGGTGCTGGCCGAACTGCCGGTCATCGAGTACACGGCATTGCAGGTGAAGCAGGCGGTCGTCGGCCACGGCAAGGCGGCGAAAGAGCAGGTCGCGGACATGGTGCGCCGGCTGCTCGATCTGCCCCGCGCGCCTTCACCGGACGCTGCCGATGCACTGGCCTGCGCCATCGCGCACGCTCACGGCGGACAAGGTCTCGGCGGCCTCGCCAAGACCGGCTACCGGGTCCGCCGCGGCCGGCTTGTCTGACATGGACAGCCCCCACGCTCACCGCGTTCGCTGCCCCCCGCGGGGGCGATCAGCGTCCTTCGGGCGGCCGGGCGGACGGATGGACAGCCCCCACGCTCACTGTGTTCGCTGCCCCCCGCGGGGGCGATCAGCGTCCTTCGGGCGGCCGGGCGGACGGATGGACAGCCCCCACGCTCACTGTGTTCGCTGCCCCCCGCGGGGGCGATCAGCGTCCTTCGGGCGGCCGGGCGGACGCTGATGCCCTCACCGCGCCCCGTCCGCCGTCCCGCTGCGGTGATCTTCGACATGGACGGGCTGATGCTCGACACGGAGCCGCTCGCCGCTCGCGCATGGGGTAACGCGGCGGCGGCACTGGGCGTCGATTTCGACATGACGCTGGCGCAGGCGATGGTCGGGCGCAACTTCGTCGACTGCGCTGCCATGGTCCGCGCGCGCTACGGCGCCGGGTATCCGGTGGACGCGCTGCTCGCCCGCTGGCACGCGACGTACGACGACATCGTCTCGCGCGAGGGCCTCGCGCTGAAGCCGGGCCTCGAGGAACTGCTCGCGTGGCTCGAGGGACATGCCGTGCCCCGCGCCGTGGCGACGTCGACCCGTCGCGCGCGCGCAACCAGCAAGCTCTCCCGCACGTCCCTGCTGCCGCGCTTCCACGAGCTCGTCGGCGGTGACGAAGTCCCGCTCGGCAAGCCGGCGCCGGACATCTACCTCGAGGCGGCGCGCCGGCTCGGCGCAAGTGCCGGCGCGTGCCTGGTGCTGGAGGACTCGGAGCCCGGCGTGCGCGCCGCCCTCGCCGCCGGAATGATGCCGATCATGGTGCCGGACTCGCACCCGCCGTCCGCGGACCTCATCGCGATCGAGTTGTTCGTGCTGCCGACGCTCCACGAAGTGCTGCGGCACCTGGCGGCGTTGCCGGAGTGATGGCCCGATGCAGAGTGCGCATCGCGCCACACGATCCGAATCGTCCGGCGCTCGCCGCGCGATGCAATCACGCGTGCGATAATCGCGCGAACGGATTGCACGCCCCATGATCGGTCGCCTCACCGGAATCCTCGTCGAGAAGAACCCGCCGCAGCTGCTGCTCGACGTGCAGGGCGTCGCCTACGAGGTCGACGTCCCGATGAGCACGTTCTACAACCTTCCGGCGACCGGCGAGCGCATTGTCCTGTTCACCCATCTCGTCGTGCGCGAAGACGCGCATCTGCTCTTCGGCTTCGGCACCGAGCACGAGCGGCGCGCCTTCCGCCAGCTCGTGAAGATCAGCGGGGTTGGCGCGCGGACCGCGCTGTCGGTGCTGTCCGGCCTGTCCGTCGCCGAGCTCGCCCATGCCGTGACGATGCAGGATGCCGGCCGGCTCACCAGGATCCCCGGCATCGGCAAGAAAACCGCCGAGCGGCTGCTGCTCGAACTCAAGGACAAGCTCGGCGTCGACGTCACCACGTCCGTGGGCGTTCACCGCGCACCGCCGGCGTCGGCCGACATCCTCAACGCGCTTCTGGCCCTGGGCTACAGCGACAGGGAGGCGGTTGCTACCGTCAAGCACCTGCCCGAAGGCCTCGCGGTCGGCGATGGCATCCGGCAGGCGCTGAAGCTGCTCGCCAAGGTATAGCCGGAATACATGGCCATCGAAAGCGACGAACTCAACCGCCTCGTCACGGCAAAGGTGGCCGGCGTGCAGGAGGAGGTCGTCGAGCGCGCACTGCGCCCTCGCCTGCTCGACGAGTACGTCGGGCAGGAGAAGATTCGCGGCCAGCTTTCGATCTTCATCGAGGCGGCGAGGAAGCGCAAGGAGTCGCTCGACCACGTGCTGCTGTTCGGCCCGCCGGGGCTCGGCAAGACCACGCTGTCGCACATCATCGCGCACGAGCTCGGCGTGAACCTGCGCCAGACGTCGGGTCCAGTGCTCGAGCGCGCCGGCGACCTCGCGGCGCTGCTCACCAACCTCGAGCCGCACGACGTGCTCTTCATCGACGAGATCCACCGTCTCTCCCCGGTGGTCGAGGAGATCCTGTATCCGGCGCTCGAGGATTTCCAGATCGACATCATGATCGGCGAGGGGCCGGCCGCGCGCAGCGTCAAGCTCGACCTCCCGCCGTTCACGCTGGTCGGCGCCACGACACGCGCGGGCATGCTCACGAACCCGCTGCGCGACCGTTTCGGCATCGTCGCCCGGCTGGAGTTCTACAGTCCGGCGGAATTGACCAGGATCGTCACACGCTCCGCGGGGCTGCTCAAGATCACGCTCGACGCGCAGGGCGCGCTGGAGATCGCGCGCCGCTCGCGCGGCACCCCGCGCATCGTCAACCGGTTGCTGCGGCGCGTGCGCGACTTCGCCGAAGTGCGCGCGGACGGTGCCATCACCCGCGCCGTCGCCGACGACGCGCTCGCGATGCTGGACGTCGACGCCTCCGGGCTCGACGTGATGGACCGCAAGCTTCTGCGCACGGTACTCGACAAGTTCGCCGGCGGCCCCGTTGGCGTGGAAAACCTCGCGGCGGCCATCGGTGAGGAGCGGGACACGATCGAGGACGTGCTGGAGCCGTTCCTCATCCAGCAGGGCTTCCTGCAGCGCACCTCCCGCGGCAGAATCGCCACCGCGCTGGCGTACCGTCATTTCGGGCTCACGCCGACACCCGGCACCGCTGCCGGCCTCTTCGCGGACGGGGGCGCCGCTTGAGCGCCGCCGGGCCGTCCCAAGGCGCGAATAGGTCCCTTTCGGAGGGAAGGCGCGCAGCGCCAAGGGTGCGCCAATGATTGCCCCGCCGAGGACAGGCGAGACGTTCCGCTTCCCCGTTCGGATTTACTACGAGGACACCGACGCCGCCGGCGTCGTCTACTATGCGAACTACCTCCGGTACATGGAGCGCACGCGCACCGAGTGGCTGGAGTCGCTGGGGTTCGATCTCGCGACGTTCGAGCGCGATCACGGTGTCGTGTTCGTCGTCCACCGCGTCGAAATCGAGTATCGTCTCCCGGCGCGGCTGGGCGACCGGCTCGACGCCACGCTCGCGCTGGTCGAACTCCGCCGCGCGCGCATGGTCGCACTGCAGCAGCTGTGGCGTGGCGCGGACATGCTGACGGATGCCCTGGTCGCGGTGGCCTGCATCGATCGTGCGACCTTCCGGCCGGCGCGGATTCCGCCGGTGCTGCACAGCCGACTGGGGGCTCTCGCTTGAACGTCAACACCGACCTTTCCTTCCTCACGCTGGTGGCGCAGGCATCGCTCGTCGTCCAGGCGGTGCTGCTGCTGCTCGCCGCGCTGTCGCTGTGGTCCTGGTGGCAGATCTTCCTCAAGCTGTTCCAGTTGAAGCGCGCGACCAGGGATACCGACGCGTTCGAGAACGAGTTCTGGAAGGGCGGCGACCTGAACGAGCTCTACCAGGGCTCCAGCAAGTCGCGCACGGGCAGCGGCCTCGAGCACATCTTCACCGCCGGTTTCCGCGAATACGCCAAGCATCGGAAGCAGGGCAGCACCGCCGCCGCGACGATGGACAGCGCGCGCCGCGCGATGCGTGCCACCTTCCAGCGCGAGATCGACGCCCTGGATGCACATCTCGCCGGGCTCGCCACCGTCGGTTCGGTGTCCCCCTACATCGGCCTCTTCGGCACCGTATGGGGGATCATGAACGCATTTCGTGGGCTCGCGAACGTGAGTCAGGCCACGCTCGCCCACGTCGCGCCGGGCATCGCCGAGGCGCTGATCGCAACGGCCATCGGCCTCTTCGCGGCCATTCCGGCCGTCGTCGCGTACAACCGCTACACCCACGACGTCGACCGCCTGGCCGTGCGCTGCGAAACCTTCATCGAAGAGTTCTCGAACATCCTGCAGCGCCAGAACTGATGCGCCGCGTTCGCAAAACGATCAACCAGATCAACGTCGTCCCCTACATCGACGTCATGCTGGTGCTGCTCGTGATCTTCATGGTCACGGCGCCGCTCATCAACCCGGGGTCGATCGACCTGCCGTCGGTGGGAAGCAAACTGGCCGTGCCCGCGGCGCCGATGGAAGTGACGTTGCGCACGGACGGGACGTTATCGCTCGTCGACCGGCAGGCCGCGACGCCTGAAGCAAGGGTATCGCGCGACGAGCTCGTTGCCCGCATAAGGGCCAAGCAGGCCCGCATCCCCGACCAGCCGGTCGTGATCGCCGCCGACCGGGGTGCGCGTTACGACGACGTGCTCGGCGTGCTCGACCTCCTCCAGACGAGCGGCGTGCACAAGGTCGGGCTGCTGGCGCGTCCCGCCGCCCGCTGAAATCCGCAATGTACGGCCCCCACGCTTACTGTGTGCGGCAAGGGCGCACCCCCCTGCGCGGGACCGGTCTTTGGCTCTCCTGCGGCCTTCGGCCCGGTGTTCGCAGTCCCCCGAGCGGGCGTACAGTGCGCGTCGGGCGGCCGCGCGCGCGCTGACTTCCATGGCCAGCGATCGCCCCCGGCGCCCCGCGCGCATGTCGGGCCAATGGCCGGCGCTGGCGCTGGCGATCGTCGTGCACGTGGCCTTCATTGCCGTGCTCGTCTTCTCGTTGCGCTGGCAGAATCGCAAACCCGAGCCCGTGACGGTCGAACTCTACGCGCCCCCGTCCAAACTGGCGGTTGCCGATCCGGTGCCAGAACCGGCCCGCTTGCCGCCGCCGAAGCCCGAGCCGGATCCTGAGCCCAAGGCGATCCCTGAACCCAGCCGGGTCCCTGCGCCCAAGACGGAACCGCCGCCGAAGAAGGTCGCGCCGAAGCCCGAGCCCAAGACCGAAAAACCCGATCCCCGCGCCGCCGAAATCGCGCAAAAGGCACGCAAGGACGAGGAGGAACGGAAAAAGCGCGAGCAGGCGGCGAGGGAGAAGAGCGAGCGCGAGAGGAAGGAGGCCAGCCAACGGGAGGCGGAGAAGAAGAAACGCGACGAGCAGCAACGTCTGGCCGACGCGCGCGAGCGGCAGACGCGCGAAGCGGAAGCGCTGCGCGTGCAGGCCGAGCGGGAGCAGGCGGCACGGACACAACAGCAGAAAGCAGACGCTGACGCGGCAGCCCGGACGCGCGCCGAGGCGGACTACATCCGCCGCATCCAGAGCAAGGTCAAGGGCAACGTGGTCCTGCCGCCGGAGGTTGCCGGCAACCCCGAAGCCATCTTCGAAGTGATCCAGCTGCCGACGGGTGAAATCATCGATGCCGTGCTGCGCAAGTCGAGCGGCTCGCGTGCCTACGATGACGCCGTGCAACGCGCCATCGTGAAGTCATCACCGCTGCCGCGGCCGGATCGGCCCGAGCTGTTCCAGCGCACCCTGACTCTCAAATTCCGACCACAGGACTAGCCTCCGACCGGGATTCGGGGCCGCGCGGAGCGCCGATCCGCGATGCCGCGTCAGATATCCGCCGGCTTCTTGTCTATGATCTGGAACGCCGCCCAGCTCCATTCGGCGCGCTGTTCGACCAGGTGGCGAAGCGCGATCGTATAGACCGAACGCCCGGTCGTCAGGACCAGGTTGCGCCCATCCGCATATTCGGACGTGGGCACGATCAGGGTCTTGACCGTGAGCGGCCTTTCCGGTCGCGACGGCGCAGGCAGATAAAGCGCGTCGAAGCGTGTCCCCATCACCGAAACGTCGACTCCGTTGACCACCATGCCGAGGTCGTCCTGCGCCACGCGCTTGGCGTGGACCGTGATCGGCACGATCCGGTCGGCGATGATCGACACACCGGCTTCGACTTCGTCGTTCGAGACCTTGTTGAGACGGCGCACGGCGCCAAGCACCCAGTCGTTGGCATCGGACTGGCGAACGGCAACGAGCGCGCCCAGCACCAGGCTTTGACCGATGCCTCCCGCTGCCGCGATGCGCAGGCCGGCGACGCTGCGGTCCTTGATCTGCCAGGCGGGATCGCTGACAGGCAGTATGGACGCCGTCAGCGAGTCGTGCTCGTTGGGAACGTGGCGCTGGAACCGCGTGCGGTCAGCGACGGCGAACACTTCGATCTGCTCGTTCCCGGCGTCCGGATCGTTGGCGGGTTCCACAACCGCCTTCGGCATGAGCTCGACGCAGATGCGGGCGAGCCCGACGCGGACCTTGGCGGCAACGGTGACCGGCGTTCGCGGGGCGCGCCGCAGATCCCCGTAAAGATTGGGCGCCACGACCGGACGCACTTTCTCCAGGACTCCGATGCGTTGCTGGCTTAGCGCGGCGGCCGCGCCCGGCTCCCCGATATCCGCCTGGCGCAACGCGTGAATCGCCCGCTCCAGCTGGTCGGCGAGGAGCGTCGTATCGAGGAAATGCATCGTCGGTCCGGCTTCGCCGCCGGTGCGCCGCGCGAGGCCGCGCTTGCTTGCGAGATCGACGTAGAAGCCTTCCGTCGACCGGGGAATGGACTCGAACTCGAGCTTTCGCCCCCAGGCACGCATCTGGGCGCTGGCCCAATCGATCTCGACTGCAGAGAGGCTGCCCATGTTGAGCTGCTGGATCAGCAACGCATAGATGTACTCCTGCTCGGTGCTCCACTGCATCGCCCCGGGACCGGCACTGGCAAGCGCGACCGGCACGCGGGCGACGCCAAGCTCGAGCGCACGGCCGTAGAGCTGGTGCAGATTCGTCCATTTGGCCGGAATCCAGCGCTCGTGCCGAAAGGCGCGCAGCTTGGCGTCGGTGCCGTGGTAGTGCAGCAACCGCGCGAAAAGTTGCGGGATAGCGGGTTTCCACCGCGGGTTCGTGCCTTCGGACAACGAATGCTCGAGGGCCGTCTGGTAGGCATAGACGAAGCCCTGACTCAGCTCCTGCGCCGCCTGCCAGGCGCGGTCGGCGACGCGCGCCGATCGATCGATGTTCTCCACGTACTGCTTCACCAGCTGGCGGCGATCGGCGCCCAACGCGGTGTCCAGGAACTGAACGGCCATGACGCGGTTGAGGTCCATCGGCCGGGTCGACTGGCGCATCCCGTCAAAGACGCGCATCACGTTGTGCTGCCGGGCGATGACGTCCTGGGTAGGCAAGTGACGCAGCCAGGAGGACACGGTCCGCGCGGAAACCAGCGGGTCCGCGTCGTCTTTGGTCTGCGGTGTCAGAAAACCAAACATGCTCTGAGTCCAGCCCGTTCAGTGACCCTGGCGACGGGACGGCCCGGCGCCGGGTAGGTGGGAATCGGAATGGCGAGAGCCGCATACCGCCTCGCCACGCGCAGAGACCGGGATCTATGCAGCAAATTCATTTATAGTTCAGTTCCCGACGCGGAGCAATGAAACCGCGTCGTGCGCTACAATTCTCCACTGCCGCTGTTGTGCGGAAGTGTTCAACCTTGCCCGCGCGAGGACCATGAGCGCTCCTGCCGTCCGGCCCGGACGTCTCATCATCAAGGCACCGCCATGTCGTCGCACGTGAACCCGGACATCGCGTTCCCAGCTTTTCCTTACGTCCTGTGCAGCGCCCTGCTCGCAGCCGCAATGGCTGCTGCGATTGGCATGGCGTACGCGCAAGATCCACCAAAATCTCCGGCAACCCTCTTACCTCCGTCGTCCACGACAAACAGCAAATTTGGTGCCAAAGTGAATGAACTGCAGATAATCGAACTGAAACCGGGCACGGGCGCCGAGGCGGTCAGCGGCAAGGCCGTGATTGTGCACTACACCGGATGGCTGTACGACCCCGTGGCCGCCGATGGCCACGGTGCCAAATTCGACAGCTCCCTCGACCGGAAGGTACCGTTCGGATTCTTCCTGGGCTCCGGAAAGGTCATCAAGGGCTGGGACGAAGGCATCGCCGGAATGAAGGTCGGCGGCAAGCGCACGCTGGTGATACCGCCGCACAAGGCCTACGGCGAACGTGGCGCCGGAGGCGTCATCCCGCCCAACGCAACGCTGTTGTTCGACGTCGAGCTGATCGAGGTCAAGGGCTGATCCGACGCGGACCGCGAAACAGTCTGGCCTTCGCCTCGCAGGGCCGCAACGAGGGTCGCCGCCCCGGCGCATTTTGCTCTGCCGCCATGCGGCGAGCTGCACCGTTACCAGTACGTCTCGACGGTGACGTGCCCCGGCTCCCGCCGCCGATGCCGCCGCATCCCGCGTGCTTCGAGCGCCTTCTGCGTATCGTCGACCATCGCCGGATTGCCGCAAAGCATCGCCTGCGAGTTCGCCGCCGCCAGCGCAAGCCCCGCCCGCGATTCGAGGCGTCCGTCACGGATGGCATCGGGGATGCGCCCCGCCAGCGCGCCGGGGCATGATTCACGGCTTACCATCGGAACGTAGTTGAACGCGCCCGGATGATCGGCGCGGATCCCGGCGATGATCTCACCGTAGGTGAGCTCGTTCCCGCGCCGAACGGCGTGCACGAGCACGACCCGGCTGAATCGCTCCCACGGCTCCGGCGTGCGCAGGATCGACAGAAACGGGCCGAGACCGGTTCCGGTCGACAGGCACCAGAGCACCTCGGCATCCGGCAGCTCCGCCACCGAAAAAAAACCGTTCGCAGTGCGCAGCAACCAGATCGGGTCACCTGGGGATAGGCACGCGAGCCGGGTCGTGAGCGGTCCCTCGGGAACCGTGACGAAATAGAACTCGTGCGGCGCCGTGCCGGGAGCATTCACGAACGAGTAGGGTCGACCGAGCATCTCCTCCTTGGAGCCCGGCGGCGCCGGCAACGCGAGGCGCCCGAACTGGCCGGCGATGAACGTCACTTCGGGCGCCGCGACCTGCAGCGAATGCAGGCTGTCGGTCCAGCGCTGATGCCCGACGACGCTTCCCTGTACCCATTTGCTCATGCCAGCCTTTCAAGGCGGGTAAAATTGCGATTATGCCCGCCCGCCGTCCCCTTCCCGCGGCGACGATCACGCGCCGCGGCCTTCGTGTCTACCTTCGGGCGCCGCTGGCGTCGGACGCGGTCGAGTTCCTGGCCGCCGCGAGGGCAAGCCGGGGGCTGCATGGAGCCTGGGTGCAGGCACCGGCGACCCGCGCGCGCTACCTTGCGTTCGTGCGCCGTTTCGACGGGCTGGCGCGGGGCGATCCGCTTGCCGTGACGCACGCGGGCTTCCTCGTTTGCCGGTGCGAAGATGACGCCATCATCGGCGCTTTCAACATCGGCGAGATCGTCCGCGGCCTCTTCCGAAGCGCCTACCTCGGCTATTACGCCTTCGCGCCTTACGCCGGGGCCGGCTATATGACCGAAGGCCTCGAACTGGTGCTCCATGTCGCGTTTCGCTTGCTGAAACTCCACCGCGTCGAGGCCAACGTGCAGCCGACGAACCGGCGCTCGCTCGCGCTCGTGCGGCGCGCCGGGTTCGTGCGCGAAGGATACTCGCGGCGCTATGTCCGGGTCGCGGGACAGTGGCGCGACCACGTGCGGATGGCGCTCCTGGTCGAGGACTGGCGCGCGCAGCGGAAGCAGAAACGCCGATGAGACCGGGCGGCCTGCCCTGCCTCGCTGCGCTGGCACTTTGCGGCTGCACCGCACCGCTCATCACCGCCGACGCGCCGAAGACCGTGCGTGCGCATCCGGTGCAGCCCTACCAGATCCACGAGGAATGCTTCGCGCTCAGGCCGGGCGACCGGGTCGAATTCGGATTCAAGAGCAGCGAACCGGTCACTTTCAACCTCTACTATCGTGCCGGAAACGCCATTGTGATGCCCGTTGTCCGCGAGAGCTCCCGTGAAGACGCCGGCATCTACGCGGCCCAGATTGCGCACGATTACTGCATGATGTGGGAAGCAGGGCCCGCCGGTGCGGCGATCGACTACCGGATCCGGGTCAAGCTGCGTGACTCCTGACCTGGCGATGGCACGGCGATCCGCGCTTCTCGTCGATCTCGACGGCACGCTGACGAACAACTTCGTCGGCATCGCCGGCTCGATCCGGTGCGCGCTGCAAGCGCTCGGCGCGCCGGAACCAGACGACGCCGCGCTCCTTGCTTGCGTCGGGCCGCCTCTGCGCACATCGTTCGCGCGCCTGCTCGCCACCGATGACCCGGCATTGATCGAGCACGCGCTCGCGTTCTATCGCGAACGCTATGCCGATGTCGGGTGGCAGGAGAACGTCGTCTACGAAGGTGTCGGTGCCGCCCTCGCCCGGCTCGCGGCCCGTGGGGAGACCCTCTACCTCTGCACTTCCAAGCCGGCGCCCTATGCCGAGAAGATCGTCGCACGATTCGGCCTGCGTCAGTTTCTCGATGGTGTTTACGGCGCCGACCTCGCCGGCACGCTCGACGACAAGGCGACGCTCGTCGCCCACCTCGTCGCGCGCGAGGGCCTCGATCCCGGGAACTGCACGATGATCGGCGACCGCGAGCACGACATCCGCGCGGCGCATGCGAACGGGCTGCGGGCGATCGGCGTGTTGTGGGGGTTCGGCTCGCGCGACGAGCTCGCGGCCGCCGACGCGATCGTCGCCTCCCCCGCTGTGATCGCCGAAGCGCTCGATGCGCTGCGCGCCGGCGGAGATCAGAGATCGGTGTGGGTGTAGGTACGCCCGTTCTCGATGGGCCCGAGCACCAGCGTGTCGACGATCCTCGCGGCAACGTCCGCGGGGTCCTTCAGAAGCCCGTTCTCCTTGAAGCCGCGAAACAGCCCGGCGCTCGGAAACTCGACCGGATCCCGGCTGCGCATGTGTGCCTGCATCGCCGTTTCGAAAATGCCCGGCCGCACCGAAATGCAGCGAAGCCGCGACGCGCCCTGTTCGACCGCGATCGACCGGGTCAGCATTTCCAGCGCCGCCTTCGACATGCCGTAGACGGCGGTGCCGGCGAGGGCCGTCTGCGCCGCACCCGATGAAACGTTGATGATCCTGCGCTCGACCGTGTCGTCGGGGAAGCTCCGGCAGAAGAGGTCCGCCATCACGACCGGCGCGGCCGCGTTGATCGCGAGGGCCGCCGCGATCGCGGCGGAATCCAGGTGCCCGACAAGGCCGGTCGGCGTGGCAACGGCCGCGTTGTTGATGAGCGTCACCGTCGTGGGCTTGCCTGCGGCAAGTCGGCGCAGCGGCGGCGTAACGGCAGCCGCGAGCAACGCCGGCTGCGCCAGGTCGCATTCGGCGTGGTGGTAGAGCCTGCCCTTGAGTCTCGGGCTCGCCGTCCTGCCGACGCCAAGCACCGCAAATCCCCGAGCGAGCATCGCGATGGCCAGCGCTTCCCCCAGACCCCGCGAGACTCCAGTGACGATCGCTGCGTGCATGCCTTGCCTCCCGGAGCACCGACTCGGTGCCGCGCTTGATCAGCAGCAACATGCCAATCGCCGCCGCTGTCAGCGTAGCATGCGTGGCCGAAACACGGCAGTGTCGTCGAAGAGCCGGGCACCCCTCACCTCCGTGTCCCAGCCGGGCAGCGCCGCGACCGGCAGGGCGAGCAGATCTTCGGGAGCGAATGCGACACCGCTGGCATCGATCGTTGCCGCGGCGGCGGCGTCGAGCGCCGCGGCGAGCAGTGCGGGATCCGCGGGCAATGCCGCTCCGTCCAGGGCCGTCACCAGGACCCTGGCCGTGACACTCCGGAATGGCGCGACGAGCTTCGCCAGCAGGCCGTGGCCGATGGCGACGGCGCGCATCTGTTTTGCTACCGTGGCGCGCCGGTCCCAGAAGGCAGTGCGCCATCGATGCGCCCGCCAGAGACCGAGGAGTTCGGCGTCGGCGCACGCGACGATCATGCCGGACTCGTCGAGCAGTGTGGCGGCGTCGCGGCGCCGGTCGCGACCGTTCCCGGTATCGGCCACTGTCGCCCCAGCGTGGATTGCGTTCAACGCCGCCTTCGTTCTGGGAAACGCGAGCCAGGCGAGGGCATTGCATGCGTCGTGGAGGCTCCCCGCGCGCGTCGGGACCTCGCCGGTCGCCGCGATCCGGCGTTCGTACTCCAGCGCCGAGGTCCTGCCCGACGGGGCCGGACGGAATGACAGCGGGCGGCCATCCGGCAGCGTCAAGCTCGCTTCGCGCGCCCAGCCGTCGAACTCGACGGGCGCGGGAAGGTCCCCGCCGCGAAGCGGTATCCACCAGCGCGCGTAAGGCGCGAACGCCGGGTGCGCAACCGCGTCGGGGGCTGGCGCGCGCCATCCGCGTCCGGGCGCCGCTTCGCCGACAGCACCGCGCGCAGGCAGCCCCGCCGGCACGCGTCACCGCGATCCGGACGCGAGCACGATCGCGAGCACGATCAGGATCACGACCACCAGAAGCGCGACCTTCCACGGGCTCTTCGGATACTCGCCGCGGATCGTGCCGGTGACGCCATTCATCGCGCACTGGAACACGCGGGCGCCGTACGTGTAGGAAAGCAGCCACACGGGGGCGAGAATGTGCTTGAACGTCTGCGCCGAATAGTCGGCGGAGACGGCGAGGTTGCGGAACGTGTCGCCGGGAATCTGCTGCGCGCAGAGCGCCTGCAGTTTCGCGTCCATGGCGTCGCGCGCACGCCGCGCAGCGGCGGCGAGGTCGATCTGATAGCGCTCGACGACCCAGCCCGCGACGAAGCCGGCGTCGTAGGGCTGCAGATCCTTCGTCGGAAACGGCTCGATCCCGCGCAGCAGTTGCGGGTGGATGCCGACCGACGCGCACACGAGGTCGTCGTCGAAGGCGTGCTGGAGCCGGCCGGCAGCGCGCTCCCAGCGAATGTGCTGTACCTGACGGGTATGGGCGCGTCCGTTCTGCTGGTAGGATTCGGTCGTGTAGTAGTAGTGGCCGGCCTCGGCCGTCCACTCCGCGTTCACGCGCGCGTCGAACGTCCAGTACGGCAGGTAGACGCCGCGCACCGTGTCGGTCAATGCCCTCTTCGCAAGCGCGGACGGCGCGAGCCACAGCCGGCCGTACCAGGCCCGGATGCGATCACGCGCCTCGGATTCACGCACCCGGAACGGAAGCACGCTTTCCGGGCGCAGCGCCGGCCTCTCTTCGTTGTAGGGCACGAGCTGCGCCGAGCCGCAGAATTCGCAGTTCTGCGCCTGCCGCGAAGGGTCGAGCACGGAGATCGCATTGCAGCTCCGGCACTTCACCTCGCGCTTGTCCGCCCTCCAGCCGAGCGCATCGGCGCCGGCGTCGCGCAGCGCGCCGACGAGGTCGCGTTCGACGACCGCCTCCGCCGCCTCCGGCTTCGCTACGGACTCGGTGCCGCAAAACGGGCAGACGAGCCGCTGTCGCGCGGGATTCCATACGGCCTCGCCCCCGCACGCGGGGCAGGCAAACTTCGTCAGCGCGACCGTCTCGGCCAAGGCGGGACCCGGTTTCCCGTCGCTGGTCGCCGTGACGGCACGCTGCACGACCGCTCCCCGCCACTCACACGCTCATGCCTTCAGGAACGCATCGACAGCCGCGCGCGTGATCCGCCACTGGGTGCCGATCTTCTTGCCCTTGAGATCGCCGGAATCCAGGCTCGCGATGACGTCCGCTTCGCCAACGCCGAGCATCTGCGCCACCTGCCCCGGCGTGTAGAGCTCCGGCACGCCTGCGGCTGGCGCCGCGGGCGCCGTCACACCTGGCGTCGATTGCGCCATCAATCCGCCGGTCTGCTGCATCATCTGCTGCGCCATCGCCATGCCGACCGCCATTTCGGCCGCCATCCCCCCGGGGCCGCCGTCACCCTTCTCCAGTCCCTGCGCCATCTGGAATTTGACGTAGTCGTTGAGGTTCCCGACGGCGGCCATGCTCGAGCGCTTGTCGATCGCCTGCTCGACCTCCGGGGGCACCGACACGTTCTCGACGATGAACGTCGTCATCTCGAGCCCGTACTTCGCGCCGATGACGGGATTGATGAGCGGCAACAGGGCCGCGCCCAGCTCGGAATAGCGCGACGCCACGTCCAGTGCGGGTATCTTCGCGCCGGCCAGCGCGTCGGAGAACACGCTGACGATGCGCGAGCGCATCGCATCGGCGAACTCGTCGAGGCGGAAGTGGTCGTCGGTGCCGGCGACCTCCTTGAGAAATCTTCTCGGATCGACGATGCGAAAATCGTAGGTGCCGTAGGCCCGCAGGCGCACGATGCCGAAGTCCGCGTCGCGCATCATCACCGGATTCGCCGTGCCCCACTTGTTGCCGGCGAACAGGCGGGTGACCACGTAATAGACGTCCGCCTTGAACGGGCTCTCGAGCGCGTATTTCCAGCTCTTGAGGTTGGTGAGGATCGGGATGTTGTCCGTCGTGAGCGTGTGCTTGCCCGGACCGAACGTGTCGCCGAACTCGCCCAGATAGACGAATTGCGCGACCTGCGACTCACGGACCACGAGCTGCGCGCCTTTCTTGATCTCCTTGTCCTCGTCGGGGAACCGGTACGACAGCGTGTCGCGCGAATCGTCGGTCCACTCGATGATGTCGATGAACTGCTTTTTCAGGAAGTCGATGATCGCCATTGCGAACGGCTCCTTCAGGTGGTCAGCGCCGCAGCGCGGTTGCCGTCACTTCTTCGCCGCGGCGAGCCGCGCGGCCTCGGCTTCGCCCTGCTTGATCTCGGCTTCGAGCTGCTGGGCCGGCAGTGCGCCGGGGATGACGCTCCCGTCGGCGAAGACCAGCGTCGGCGTCGCGGTGACCCGCATCTTCTTCCCGAGTTGACCGGTGGCGGCCACGGGATTGTCGCAGTCCCCGTTGTTCTTCGGCAAGGCGCCCGACTCGAAGAATGCATCCCAGGCCTTCGCCTTGTCCGGCGCGCACCAGATGATCCTGGACTTCCTCGCGGCATCCGGGTGCAGCTGGTCGATCGGGTAGAGAAACGTGTAGATCGTCACGTTGTCGATGCTCTTGAGCTCGGTCTCGAGCCGCGCGCAGTACGGGCAGTCGGCGTCGGAAAAGACCGCGAGCCGGCGCGCTCCGTTGCCCTTGACCTTCTTGATCGCCAGATCGAAGGGCAGGCTGTCGAACGCGACGCGAGACAGATCCCGCAGCTTCGCCTCGGTCAGGTTCTTCTTGGTCGCGGCATCGTAGACGTTGCCGACGAGCACGTACGAGACCTTCGCATCGGTGTAGACCAGCTGTTCGTCGAACAGCACTTCGTAGAGCCCGAAATACGGGCTCTTGGTCACGCTGCCGACCGTGGCACCCTGGAACTTCTGCTCGAGCAGCTTCTTCACCTGCGCGGCCTCGGCCGAGAGGGGCACCGTCGGCGCGGGGGCCTGCGCCCGGGCGGCAACGAAGAGCAGCAACCCCGCGGTCAGGGCGAGTGCGGTCGCCAGCCGGCCGATCAGGTTAGTGGTGATAAATGACATCGGGACTCCAGTGGGTGAAAAGGGTTAGCGCAATGCCGACTGCGCGAGCAGCCGTTTGGCGTGAGGAAGCGCATCGAGGGCAGCCATGCCGAGATTGCGGGCGGTTCGAATCCAGGGCGAGGTCAGCCCGAACAGGCGGGCGAGCGCATCGGTGACCGTCTGCATCGCGAGCACCGGTTCCGCGCGCCGGCGTGCATAGCGCTCCATCAGCAGGGGCACGCCCGGGTCGGTCACGGGCCCGCGCGCGGCGAGGACGGCGGATAGCACGTCGGCATCACCGAAACCGAGATTGACGCCCTGGCCCGCGAGCGGATGGACGCCATGCGCCGCGTCGCCGACCAGCGCCAGGCGGTGGGCGACGACGGTCGGCAGCTTCTGCCTCTGCAGCGGGAATCCGGCGCTCGGCGTGATCGACTCGAGCGCGCCGAGCGCGTGCCGGCCGCAGGCGGCCACTCGTGCGGCCAGCGCCTCCGCCGGAAGTTCGAGCAGTTCGCGAGCACGAGCGTCGGGGGCCGACCAGACGATCGAAATCCTGCGACCCGGCAAAGGCAGCCAGGCCAGGATCGCGCCGTCGCCGTGAAACCACTGCAGGGCGCGACCGCGATGCGCGCGCTCGCAGTTGAAATTGGCGACGACCGCGGTCTGTCCATAGAGCCTGGCCACGGCCGCGATGCCTGCGGCCTCGCGCACCCGCGAGCGCAGGCCGTCCGCGCCCACGACGAGGCGCGCCGACAGCGAACTGCCGTCGGCAAAGCGCAGCCGCCCCCGGTCCGGGTCGAAGGTCAGCGACTCGAACGCGCAGGGCGCGTGGACGACGACGCCCCCCGATCGAGCGAGGGGGACGAGCGCAGCGCGCAGCGCGCGCTCCTCGACGATCCAGGCGAGCGCGCGTTCACCCAGGTCGTAGGCAGAGAAGTTGAGGCGCGCGCCCGCATCACCCTCGACGCGCATCGACTCGACAGGCGCGATGCGGTCAGGCGGGACCCTCTGCCATGCGCCTGCGGCGCGCAGGAACGCGGCGCTGCCCGGGCTGATCGCGTAGACGCGCGCGTCCCATCCCTCGCCAGGCGGCGGCGGTTCCGGCGTCGTCACGCCGGCGCGATCGACGAGCGCGACGGAAAGGCCGGCCCTGACCAGCGCGGGCGCGAGTGCGAGCCCGACCAGTCCCGCGCCGACAACGACGACGTCGTAATCCGCGCAGGGGCCGCTCAAGTGTCGCGCTCCAGTGTCTCGATCACGTGGTGCTGGTTCGTGTAGATGCAAAGGTCGCCCGCGATGGTCAGACTCTGTTTGACGATGTCTGCCGCCGGAAGTGCCGTGTGCTCCAGCAGCGCCCGCGCCGCCGCTTGCGCATAGGGTCCGCCCGACCCGATGGCCACGATGCCGAACTCGGGCTCCAGCACGTCGCCGGTGCCGGTGATGATGAACGACGCGCCGCGGTCGGCCACCGCGAGCATCGCCTCGAGACGGCGCAGGATCCGGTCCGCGCGCCAGTCTTTCGCGAGCTCGACTGCCGCGCGCGCGAGCTGGCCCTGGTGCTTGTCGAGCTTCGCTTCAAAGCGCTCGAACAGCGTGAAAGCGTCGGCCGTCGCCCCGGCGAAGCCGGCGAGCACGCGGTCGTTGTACAGGCGGCGCACCTTGCGCGCAGTCGCCTTGATCACCACGCTGCCGAGCGTCACCTGGCCGTCACCGCCGAGGGCGACAGCGCCGTCGCGCCGGACCGAGAGAATCGTGGTGCCGTGGAATGTGTCCATGTCCGGAGAGCCCCGTGACGAGGCGGGCCGCCAGCGTCCGGTCGTAGCGGCTATTGTGGCTTCTTGACGAAGTGGCTCGGAGAAACGCCGATCAGCAGCAGCAGCGCCCGGATGATCGGCGACGCACCGACGATCTGCACCGCCTTGCGCTGCGATTCGATCCGGTTGATGAGATTGAGCAGCGCACCGGCACAGACGAAATCGATCCGCTCGACCTCGCCCATGTCGACGGCGACCACCTGCTGCACGTGCATGGCGTCGGCGAGCCGGCCGAGCTGTGGGGTCAGCGATCCGGCCATCGCGCCGGACCATTTGAGCATTCCCGGCTCCGTCGTGTCGACAAGGCTTGGCGCCGGCGCCGCGGTCTTCCCCCTCGCCGCGTCCGGGGATGCCGGCGGGGGCTCCCATGACGGCGGCGAAAGCTCGAACGCCACCGCAAACTCGATCGCACGATCCTCGAACGCCGCGTGGTCGCCTGCCCATTGCAGGATTTCGAGCGCCAGCAGCCACGCGCCCTGGCCTGCGTCACGACCGTTCTTCATTGCGGCGGTGAGCGCAGCGTCCAGTTTGGTCCCGGCCTGCAGCTGCAATCCCAGCCCGGCCCGCCGGGCCTCGGCCAGCGCATTCGCGAGCAGGCGCGCACCGACGTCGTCGAAATCGGTAACCGAAGCGAGATCGAGCCGCGCCCCGTGCGACTGCCGTGAAATCGCACGCCGGATTCCCTCGATCTGTGTCGCCGAGGCCGCGGTCAGCCGTCCGGTCACCGCGACGGTGCCGCCGAACACCCGCCGCGCGAGGCTCGGCTGCTCGCCTGCCTCCCACGCGGGCGCCGATCGCTCGAACTGCACGACGTATTGCAGCGCGAGCCGGTCGAACGCGGCCTTGTCGCCCTGGCGCTGCAACAGGTCGAACAGCGCGAGCCAGGCGAGCACGGAAAGCTTGGTGTCGATGTCGTTTTCGATGCCCTCTTCGAGCAGCTGGCGGGCGTCGGCAATCTGCCCCCCGGCAAAGCGCAGCGCCGCGTTCTCGAGCACGACGCACAATCCCGGATTGGCCTGCGCGACCTCGAATGACGACTGCGCCGGCGTCCACTGGACCAGGCTCGCGCCGGTTATGGTCATATCGCCGCCGGCCGGTTCCAGATGGCGCCGGCCACCCTTGTCCGGCACCTTTGCCGCGAGATCGCGGGCGGACGCGGCGGGACCGGCATGAGGCTTGGCGTCGGCTTTTGCCGGTTCCGGTTTTTTCCTTGCCGGCGGTTTCGAAAAGAAGGCCATTCGGGGTTCGGACATCGGGTTCGCGGCCGGCGCATCGACCGCCCTGCGGGAAAGAGCCGCGGGCGATCGCCAGTACCGGTGGCGAACGGACGATTATGTTCTCGTCATAGCCTTCCCACAAGCGGGGATGCTCGCCGTGCCGGCGGCGCGCCAATCCGTTTTGCGCGCAACGCATCGCGGCAGATCCGCCGACGCGTGCCGCCGATCCGGGTGGCCCAATCGTAGCGCAGTTGCTAGAATGATCCTCGGCATCACTTCAATGCCGCAAAACGAGGAGGATGACGATGAAGAACCCGCTTGACTCGATCTTGGGCACGATCATCTCCGGCGTGGTCCTGACGGCAGTCCTGTATGTCGCCGTCAAGAATTTCCTGATGTGACGGAGGCGACGGACATGGATTACGTACCATTGTTTGCAAGGTGGCTCCACTTTCTGGCCGGCATCATGTGGATCGGCTTGCTCTACTACTTCAATTTCGTGCAGGTCCCGGCGCTCAAGGCGGCAGGCGCGGACGGCACGGCGGCGGGCATCACCAAGCATGTCGCGCCTCGCGCACTGCTCTATTTTCGCTGGTCGGCGGTCGTGACGTGGCTCGCCGGGGCCGCGCTGCTCGGCGCGAACTTCGGCAGCGCCTTCATGCTGGCGAAGGGCTACGCGGCGATCGGCATCGGCGCCTGGCTCGGCACGATCATGCTGTTCAACGTATGGGTGCTGATCTGGCCCAATCAACAGAAGATCCTCGGCCTGAAACCCGCAACGGACGATGAGAAGAACAAGGCGCGGCGTGTCGCGCTGCTGGCGTCGCGCACCAACATGATGCTGTCGATTCCGATGCTGTTCTTCATGGCGGGCGGCCTGACGCACAAGGCGGGCTTCGGGCTGTAACTGCCGCACCTCGCATGGAGGCGCCGCCTTTGCCGGTTGCTCCGGCAAAGGCGGCGGCGTTCCGGCCGGCCTCCAGCTGCAGGCTGCGGCGGAGTTCGTTGCCGCGCGGCGGCACCCGGCCCCGCGGCTGCGCAGTTCAGTCGCCGTAGAGCTTCTGCACGCGTTCGCGGCGCTCCTGCGCCTCGAGCGAAAGCGTGGCGGTCGGGCGCGCGAGAAGGCGCGGGATGCCGATGGGCTCTCCAGTCTCCTCGCAATAGCCATAGTTGCCGTCGTCGATCAGCTTGATCGACTTCTCGACCTTCTTGAGAAGCTTGCGCTCGCGGTCGCGCGTGCGCAGTTCAAGCGTGTACTCCTCCTCGAGCGTCGCCCGGTCGGACGGGTCGGTGGTCGTCTCGTTCTCGCGCAGATGCTCGCCGGTGTCATCCGCGTTCTGCAGCAACTGGTCGCGCAGCTCGATCAGCCGCTGCCTGAAAAAGGCGAGCTGCGCGTCGTTCATGTAGTCCTTGTCGGGCGCCTTCAGCAGATCCACCTCGGTGAGAACCTTCACCTTCTTGGTGGCCGTTGACCTTGCGGTTGCTTGCTTCGCTGCCATGCTGTCCTCTGACCTCTCCTGGAAAGCCGCCGGGATGGCGCTCGCCACTGCCCGGCCCGCCGGGCAGTTGCCGTTCGCCCGGATTCCTGCCCGCACTAAATCGACTATTATAGCGCGCCGATTGCATCCGCTACCAGTATGTACGAGCCCCATCGCTGCCCGCGCGCCGGCCAGCCGGCACCGGCGAACGTATAATCGGGCAAAAACAAAGCCGATTCATGTCCATGCCTCCTCCTCCCGCGCAGACGCTGACCCTGGCTCGCCCGGACGACTGGCACCTGCACCTGCGCGACGGCCCCGCGATGGCCGACGTTGTGGCCGCCACTGCCGCCGTGTTCAGGCGAGCAATCGTCATGCCAAACCTCCGCCCTCCGGTCACGACCACCGAGGCCGCGCGACTCTACCGCGAGCGCATCCTCGCTGCCCTTCCGGCGGGCTCCCGCTTTCTGCCGCTGATGACGCTCTACCTCACGGACGATACGAGCCCCGCCGAGGTAGCGCGAGCGAAGGCGTCCGGTTTCGTCCATGCGATCAAATACTACCCGGCGGGGGCGACCACCCATGCGGATTCCGGGGTGACGGCGCTGCGACGCGTCTATCCCGCGCTGGAGGCGATGCAGGCCCATGGCGTCGTGCTGTCCGTGCACGGCGAGGCCACCGACCCCGATATCGACATCTTCGATCGCGAACGCAGTTTCGTCGAACGCTCGCTGACGGCGATCGTGCATGATTTTCCGGGCCTCGAGGTCGTGCTCGAACACATCACTACCGAGGAGGCGGCCGCGTTCGTCGCTGCTGCCGGTCCGCGTGTTGCCGCCACGATCACGCCGCAGCACCTCCTCTATTCGAGAAACGCACTGTTCTCGGGTGGCATCCGCCCGCACCTGTACTGCCTGCCAATCCTCAAGCGCGAACGGCATCGGCGCGCGCTCGTGGCCGCGGCGACCGGCGGCAACGCGAAGTTCTTCCTCGGCACGGACTCCGCGCCACACACGAAGGCGACCAAGGAGAACGCATGCGGTTGCGCGGGTTGCTACACGGCGCCGGTCGCGCTCGCGCTGTACGCCGAGGCGTTCGAAGCCGCCGGAGCGCTCGACCGGCTCGAGGGTTTCGCGAGCCACCACGGGGCGGATTTCTACGGACTGCCGCGCAACGGCGAAAAAGTGACGCTCAGGCGCGAGACATGGACCGTGCCGGCCGAGTACCGGTTCGGCGAGGATCGGGTCGTGCCGCTGCGCGCGGGCGAGACCGTGTTTTGGCGCGTATCAGGGTCGCCCGCGCACGGCGTCTGAGGCCCTGCCGAACCGCCCCGATGCGGGGAACCTTGCGGCGCGGATGCTATCCTACGGGTCCGAAGCCAGCCAGACCGTCGCCGCCCGGAACATCGGGGGGAGGAAAGTCCGGGCTCCGCAGAGCAGGATGCCGGGTAATGCCCGGCCGCGATAAGTCGCCGCTAGCGCGGCTGACGAAGGCGAGGAACAGGGCCACAGAGACGAGTCGCCGCGGGTCAAACCGCGGCGGGTGAAACGCGGCAACCTCCATCCGGAGCAACACCAAGTAGGCGGACGCGCATTTGGCAACACAGGCTGCTCGTCTAGTCCGCGGGTAGGTGGCTTGAGCGCATCGGCAACGGTGCGCCTAGAGGAATGACGGCCATAGCGCGCAAGCGCCGTAACAGAACCCGGCTTATCGGCTGACTTCGGCTTTTCACCGGCGCGGGGGCGTCATAACCGCCGGCGGCGCGCGTCCTTCAGGATCTCGCGCGCCGCGTTATGCCCGGGGGCGCCGGTCACGCCGCCGCCCGGGTGCGTTCCGGCCCCGCACAGGTACAGCCCGCGCACCGGCGCCCGGTAGTTGCCGTGGCCCAGCACCGGGCGCGCCGAGAACAGCTGGTCGAGTCCGAGCGCGCCGTGGAAGATGTCGCCCCCGGTGAGGCCGAATTCGCGCTCCAGATCGAGCGGCGTCAGCGCGCGGCGGCCGATGACGCTCGCCTTGAAATTCGGCGCGGCGCGATTGACCGTTTCGATCATCAGATCCGCGACCTCGTCGCGCGCGTCGTCCCAGCTCCTGCCGGGGAGGACCTGCGTCAGATCCGGATGCGCGTGCTGGCAGAAAAGGCTCGCGACGTGCATGCCGGGCGGGGCGAGCAGATCGTCGACGACCGACGGTATCAACATCTCGACGATCGGCGCGGCCGACCAGCCACAGGTCCGGGCATCGAAAAACGCTCGCTCCATGTAGCCGAGAGACGGCGCGATCACGATGCCGCTCGCGTGATGCGGAAGCGCGGCTGCCCCCGGCAGCGCCGTGAAGTCGGGCAGCGCGGACAGCGCGACGTTCATCCGGAACGTGCCGGATCCGCAGCGATAGCCGGCGATGCGCGCCCGGAAATCGTCGGGCAGATGCTCGGGCGCGACAAGCCGCTCGAACAGCAGCTTCGGATTGACGTTCGCGACCACGCATCGCGCGCGGACGATCTCGCCGCCGGACAGCTCGACGCCGGACGCCTTTCCGGCCTCGACGATCACGCGCGCGACCGCGGCGTCGGTGCGCAGCGTCACGCCGCGCGCCCTGCACTCTGCCGCCATCGACTGCGTGATCGCGCCCATCCCGCCGCGCGCGTGGCCCCACTGGCCCCGCTTGCCGTTCACCTCGCCGAACACGTGATGCAGCAGCACGTAGGCGGACCCCGGCGTGTACGGGCTCGCGTAATTGCCGACGATCGCGTCGAAGCCGAGCGCGGCCTTGATCGGGCCCGATTCGAACCAGCGGTCGAGCACCTCGCCCGCGCTCTTCGTGAACAGGTCGAGCACGTCGCGCCGGCCCGCGAGGTCGAGCGCGCGGAAACGGCGCGCGACCTTCCACGCGTCGAGCATCGCCCCGATTCCCCCGCCGACGGAAGGCGGCGTCGCGAGCACGAGCTCGCGCAGCACGTCGGCGACGCGATCCAGCATCGCGTAATACTCCGGAAGCTTCAGCGCGTCGCGCCGCGAATGCCGCCCCACCTCCGCCTGGGTGGCGGCGAGCCCGCCGCCGACCTTGAGGTGTCCGCCGTCCGGCAACGGGAGGAAGTTCGCGAACGGCCGCTCGACGATCACGAGCCCATGCTGCGCGAGCCGCAGGTCACGGATCACTTTGGGATTGAGCAGGCTGACCGTATAGCTCGCCGTCGAGTTGCGGAAGCCGGGATGAAACTCCTCGGTGACCGCGGCGCCGCCCAACACGGCGCGACGCTCGAGCACGCAAACGGAGAGCCCGCCCGCCGCAAGATAGGCGGCGCAGGCGAGACCGTTGTGGCCGCCGCCGACGATGGCAGCGTCAAAGCGCGCAGTCGCGGTGGTCATCGCGGCAACGCCATCGCTCGGGGCCGGACCGGCGACTCAGTGCCCGCCCGGCCGCCCGAAGGGCACTGAGCGCCCCCGCCGGGGGCAGCGAACGCAGTGAGCGTGGGGGCGTGCAGCTGCCCGCCCGGCCGCCCGAAGGGCACTGACTGCCCCGGGGGGCAGCGAACACCAGGCCGAAGGCCGCAGGACAGCCGAAGGCTGGTCCCGCGCAGCGGGATGCGGCGAAGCCGCACACAGTGAGCGTGGGGGCCGTCCATCTCAGTCGTCGTTGAGCCCCGCGGCGACCGTCGAGAACCCGTTGTCGACGTAGGTGATCTCGCCGGTGACACCGCTCGCGAGGTCCGACAGCAGGAAGGCCGCGACATTTCCGATCTCCTCGATCGTGACGTTGCGGCGCAGCGGCGCATTCGTCTCGACGAATCGGAAAATCCTCGAAAAGCCGCCGATGCCGGCGGCCGCGAGCGTCTTCACCGGTCCCGCCGAGATGCCGTTGACGCGGATGCCCTCGGGCCCGAGGCAGGATGCCAGATAACGGACGTTCGCCTCGAGACTCGCCTTCGCGAGGCCCATCACATTGTAATTGGGCAGCGCCCGCAGCGCGCCCAGGTACGTGAGCGTCAGCAGTGCGCCGTTGCGCCCCTGCAGCAGCGGCCGCGCGCCCTTGGCCAGCGCCGCGAGGCTGTACGAACTGACATCGTGCGCCGTGGCGAATGCGGCGCGGGACAGGCCGTTCAGGAAATCGCCGGCCAGCGCCTCGCGCGGCGCGAATGCAATGGCGTGCAGCAGCCCGTCGAGCGCGCCCCACTCGGCGCCGATGGCATCGAACAGCGCGTCGACATCCTGGTCCTTCGTCACGTCGCACGGCAATACCGGCACGGACCCGAACTCGGCGGCGATCCTGACGACGCGTTCCTTGAGCTCGTCGTTGACGTACGTGAAGGCGAGCGTCGCGCCCTCGCGGCGGCAGGCCTGCGCGACGCCATAGGCGATCGAGCGATTCGAGAGAATGCCCGTAATCAGGATTTTCTTGCCGGCGAGAAAGCCCATCGTGACTCCGAAGGTAGCCCGTTAAGGGGAGAAAAAGGGAAACGTGTTCAGAAGAGCATGGGCAAGGTGCCGATCACGCCGCAGGCGACGCGGTCGTTGGGAATCCCGGGCGAAGCCTCGAGCGTCCCCGACCAGCCGGCATGCAGCACGACGGACCTGCCCTCGACGCCCGCGGGGCCGCTCAGCGCAAGGCCCGGGACCCGCGTCACCAGGCTCGTCGCGCGCTCGTGTTCAATGGTTATCGCGACGATCACCGGCGCACCGGTTTCGGGCAGCAGGATCGGCGGCCCGGCCGAAAACCCGTTCGGCGACGTGCAGACCGGGTTGGCATGGATGACGATCCGGTGCGGACCCGGCGCTGAAGCCACCGACTTCGGTCACCATCGAGAGCCCGCCGTCGTAAGGCCGGAAGACGACCAGCCCCTGTCCGACACCGCCCCCGATCGGCGCGAGCCGCGCGCCGATCGCGCTCGCCGATTTGGACCCGCGCGCGTCCCGGTCGTCACTTGACGCGCAAGCCGTGAGCACCCCCGCCAGGGCGATCGCGAGCGCAGGGCGCAGACATTGGCGGCGCCTCCGCGGGAAGCACTGCAGCGCGAGTCGCGGTGATTGAACGGGGGTCGCCACGCCGGTTCCGGGCTCAGGACTTGCGGATGACCCCGCAGGCGACCCGGGCCCCGGCGTTCCCGGTGGGCTGCGTCTTGAAATCGTCCCCGTCCTTGTGCACGATCACGGCCTTGCCGATGATGTCCGTCGCGCCGCGGCCGATCGTGATCACGTCGAGCTCGGCCGTCATGACCGCATTGCCGGCCGCATCGGCCGCCAGCATCGGCATGTCGCCGGCGTGCCGGTCCTCGACCGTGGCGTACGAGTGCGGCTTGCCGAGCGGATTGAAGTGGCCGCCGGCGCTCATCCCGTCGCCGGAGCTGCAATCGCCCTTCTCGTGGATGTGGAAGCCGTGCGTGCCCGGGGCGAGCCCCGAGACCTTGGCCTGCACGACGACTTTGTCGCCCTTCTGCGTGAAGGTCACGGTGCCCGCGGCCTTGCTGTCCTTGGTCGGCGCGAGATCGGCAACTGCCGACGGCCCCGACGTCGACATGGAAGCGCAGCCGGCGAAGAGCGCCACGATCGCGATGAATGGAAGAGTCCGTTTCATGTTGCCTCCTCGGAAGGTACGATGTGTTGTTCGGATGCTTCGCGTGACGGTGCGGCGAGCCCCCGGTGGATGCGCATCATAAGCGATGCCCGCCGCGCTGGCGAATTGGCGCAGCGTCACGACCGGCGGCACCATGCGACGACACGATCGAAGCGTGGCACGCACCGGCCGCGGTAGAATGCGCGAGTCGCCACATCGAGGCGGCCGCTTGCCACCTGTTGCAGGACCCCGATGTCGCATCTGACCCCCTCCGAAATCGTCAGCGAGCTCGACAAGCACATCGTCGGGCAGGACGCGGCGAAGCGGGCGGTCGCGATCGCGCTGCGCAACCGCTGGCGCCGCCAGCAGGTGCCCGAACCGCTGCGGCAGGAGATCACCCCGAAGAACATCCTGATGATCGGCCCGACCGGCGTGGGCAAGACGGAAATCGCGCGCCGGCTCGCCCGCCTGGCCGAGGCGCCGTTCATCAAGGTCGAGGCGACCAAGTTCACCGAGGTGGGTTACGTCGGCCGCGATGTCGACACGATCGTCCGCGATCTCGTGGAGGCCGCACTGAAGCAGACACGGGAAGCGGAGGCGCGCAAGGTCCGCGACCGCGCGGCCGATGCCGCCGAGGAACGACTCCTCGACGTGCTGCTGCCCCCCGCGCGCGAGGTCAACCTCCACGACATGCAGCCGACGGATTCGACCACGCGGCAGAAGTTCCGCAAGATGCTGCGCGAGGGAAAGCTGGACGATCGCGAAGTCGAAGTCGAGGTCTCGCTGCTGGCGCCGCAGATGGAGATCATGGCGCCTCCGGGCATGGAGGATCTGACGAGTCAGCTGCAGGGAATGTTCCAGCAGATGGGAGGCGCGCGACGCAAGCTGAAGAAGATGACGGTCACGGAGGCGCTGAAGACGCTGACCGACGAGGAGGGTGCGAAGCTCATCAACGACGACGACATGAAGGCGAAGGCGCTCGCCTCCGTCGAGCAGAACGGCATCGTGTTCCTGGACGAGATCGACAAGATCGCGAGCCGGCAGGAGACCCACGGCGCCGACGTGTCGCGCCAGGGCGTCCAGCGCGACCTGCTGCCGCTGGTCGAGGGCACCACGGTGTCGACCAAGCACGGCATGGTCCGCACCGACCACATCCTGTTCATCGCGTCGGGCGCATTCCACTTTTCGAAGCCGTCGGATCTGATCCCGGAGCTGCAGGGCCGCTTTCCGATCCGCGTCGAGCTGTCACCGCTTTCCGTCAACGACTTCGAGCAGATCCTCACGGCGACGGACGCCTGCCTCGTGCGCCAGTACCAGTCGCTGCTCGCAACGGAAAACGTGCATCTCGATTTCCGGCCCGACGGCATACGGCGGCTGGCGGAGATCGCGTTCGCGGTCAACGAGCGACAGGAGAACATCGGCGCGCGGCGCCTGCACACCGTGATGGAACGCCTCCTGGACGACCTCTCGTTCCACGCGACACGGCACACCGGCGAGTCATTCACGATCGACGCCCCGTACGTCGACGCGAGGCTCAAGGACATCGCCGGCGACGAGAATCTGGCCCGCTACATCCTGTGAGATGCTAGAGCGCGTCGTCGGCATCATCCTTCCGGTGTTCTCGATCATCGCGCTGGGCTGGCTGTACGCGTGGCGCGCGAAGCCCGACATGGGCTGGGTCAACCGGATCAGCATGAACGTGCTGGCCCCGGCGCTGATCTTCTCCGCGCTCGCCAGCAAGGACTTCGACGTTTACGAGAATCGGCTGCTGATGCTGGGCGCCATCGGCGTCGTCCTGGGCTCGGGCCTGATCGCGTGGCCGTTCGCGAAGCTTCTGCGCGAGGATCACCGGACCTTCGTGCCGCCGATGATGTTCAACAATTGCGGCAACATGGGCCTGCCCCTCGCTGCGCTGGCGTTCGGGCCGGCCGGCCTGTCGGCGATGGTGGCCGTGTTCACGATCTCGAACCTGCTGCACTTCACCGTCGGAGCATGGATGATCGACCACCACGCGCGTTTCGGGCGTCTGCTGAAGAACCCTATGGTCTGGTCGACCGGCGCGGGCTTTGCGTTCGCACTGACGCGCCCGCCGCTGCCGGAGTGGGCGGCGACGACATTCAAGCTCGTCGGCGACGCGCTGATCCCGATGATGCTGCTCTCGCTCGGCGTGCGGCTGATGGACGTGCGCTGGAGCGATTGGCGCCTCGGCGTCATCGGCGGCCTCGTCTGCCCGCTGACCGGCGTCGCGATGGCTGCGCTGCTCACCCCCGTCCTCGGGCTGGACAAGGCGCAGCAGGGTCTCCTCATCCTGTTCGGCTGCCTGCCGCCCGCGGTGCTCAACTTCATGGTTGCCGAGCAGTATCGGCAGGAGCCGGGGAAGGTCGCCTCGATCGTGCTGATCGGGAACATGATGTCGATCGTGTTCGTTCCGCTCGGTCTGGCGCTGGCGCTGCGTTGAGGACGGGCGCGATAATGACGTTGTGAACCTCCACCGCATGCTGCTGGCGCGCGCCGCCGAAGGCCGCCCGCTCGGAGTGGGCCTCATCGGCGCCGGCAAGTTCGGGGCGATGTATCTCGCCCAGGCGAAGCATACGGCCGGCATTCACGTCGCCGGCATCGCCGACCTCGCGCCGGATCGCGCCAGGGCCTCGCTCGCACGTACCGGCTGGGCGCCGCAACGCTTCGCCGCCCCCTCGTTCGCCGCCGCCGCGAGGACCGGCGCCACGTTCGTCACCGACGACGCGATCGCCCTGATCGCGGCGCCGGAGATCGAGATCGTCATCGACGCGACCGGCCATCCTGCGGCGGGCATCCGCCACGCGCTCGCCTGTTGCGCGCACGGCAAGCACATCGTGATGGTCAATGTCGAAGCGGATGCGCTCGCCGGTCCGCTCCTCGCGCGGCGAGCGCGCGAGGCCGGCATCGTCTACTCGCTCGCGTACGGCGACCAGCCGGCGCTGATCTGCGAGATGGTCGACTGGTGCCGCGCGGCAGGCTTCGAGGTGGTCGCCGCGGGCAAGGGCACGAAGTACCTCCCCGAGTACCACACGTCGACTCCGGACACCGTGTGGCCTCACTACGGCTTCACGCCGGAGACGGTGGCCGCCGGCGATTTCAACGCGCGGATGTTCAACTCGTTCCTCGACGGCACCAAGAGCGCGATCGAAATGGCGGCGGTGGCGAATGCCACGGGTTTGATTCCAGCGCCGGACGGACTCGCGTTCCCGCCGTGCGGCGTGGACGACCTGCCACGTGTGCTGCGCCCACGCGCGGAAGGCGGGCACCTGCATCACGCTGGGCAGGTCGAGGTGATCTCGAGTGTGGAGCGCGACGGGCGGCCGGTGTTCCGCGACCTTCGCTGGGGCGTCTACGTGACCTTCCGCGCCGGCGACGCGTCCGGCGAGGACTACGTGCGCCGCTGCTTCCGCGAGTACGGCTTCTCGACCGATCCCTCGGGACGCTATTCGGCGATGTACAAGCCGTACCACGCGATCGGCCTCGAGCTCGGCATCAGCGTGGCTTCGGTCGGCCTGCGCGGCGAGCCGACCGGCGCGCCGACCGCCTGGCGCGGCGACGTCGTTGCGACGGCGAAGCGTGATCTCGCCGAGGGCGAGACGCTCGACGGCGAGGGTGGCTACACGGTGTACGGAAAGCTGCTTCCCGCCGCGGACTCGCTCGCCCTCGGCGGCTTGCCGCTGGGCCTTGCGCACGGAGTGAAGCTGGTGCGCCCGGTTGCGCTGCATGAGCCCGTGCGCTGGGACGACGTCGCCGTCGATGCGGCGAACGACGCCGTCAGGTTCCGACGGGAGATGGACGCAGCATTCCGCGAGTGACGCGCCGGATCCGCGTCGCACGGCTGCCGACCGACTTGATGCCAACATCCTGTAGTCTGCAGATTCCCGGCCATGCGCGATGTCCTGACCCCCTTCGACCATGCGGCGACCACCGCCGACGCGATCCTGTCGACGCAGCGCTGGCTGGAGCGCGCAGTGATCGGGCTCAACCTGTGCCCGTTCGCCAGGGCCGTCCACGTGAAACGGCGGATTCGTTATGCGGTCACCGCGTCGACGTCGGCCGAGGAATTGCTCGCTGAACTGCGGCACGAGCTCGGACTGCTGGGACAAACAAAGCCCGAAGAGGTCGAAACCACGTTGCTGATCCACCCGCAGGCGATGACGGATTTCATCGACTTTCACTTCTTCCTGCGGGAGGCCGATGCCGCGATCAGGAACCTCGGGTTGGAAGGCAGCCTCCAGATTGCGAGCTTCCACCCGTCCTACGAGTTCGCCGGCAGCGTGCCCGACGACATCGCGAACTGCACCAACCGCTCACCGCACCCGATGCTGCACCTGCTGCGCGAAGCGAGCATCGATCGTGCCGTGGCCGCGTATCCCGATGCCGCCGCCATCTACGAGCGGAACATCGAGACGCTGCGCCGCCTCGGTCACGAGGGTTGGCGGCGGTTGTGGACGCGGGAAGCTGATTGAGCGAGCAGAAGACAGCGGCGCGCAACTGCGTTCGACACCGCGCGCCGGGCCACCCGGTTGCGGCACTCAATCGAGCGTGCTGCGGAACGTGCGCAATCCGATCAGCATCACGATCGCCATGAACGCGACGATCGGCCAGGTCTCGGGCAGCACGTCCGCCAGTTCATTGCCTTTCAGAAGGACGCCGCGCACGATGCGCAGGAAGTGCGTCAACGGCAGCACTTCGCCGATCGCCTGCGCCCACCCCGGCATGCCGCGGAACGGGAACATGAAGCCCGACAGCAGCATGGAGGGCAGGAAGAAGAAGAACGTCATCTGCATCGCCTGCAGCTGGTTGCGCGCCACCGCCGAGAACGTGAGCCCCAGCGTCAGATTGGCCGCGATGAACAGCAGCACGGCGAGATAGAGCACGCCCAGGTTCCCGTGCATCGGCACGTCGAAAATGAGGCGCGCCAGGATCAGCACGAGCGTCACCTGGACGAGGCCGATCATCACGTAAGGGACGATCTTGCCGGTCATCACCTCGAGCGCGGTCGCGGGCGTGGACAACAGGTTCTCCATCGTGCCCCGCTCCTGCTCGCGGGTGATCGCGAGCCCGGTCATCAGCACCATCGTCATCGTCAGGATCACGCCCATGAGGCCGGGCACGATGTTGTACTGCGTGACAGCCTCCGGGTTGTACCTTGCATGCACGACCATCCCGAACGCCCCCGGTTTCGCCGCGAGCGGCGACAGCGGACCGGTGAGATCGTGCGCCAGCGCCGACTGCGCCAGCTGGCCGACGGCGGCGACGGCATTGCCCGTCGCGGTGGGATCGGTGGCGTCGGCCTCGATCAGCACCTCGGGACGTTCGCCGCGCACCAGCGCCCGTGCAAACCCGGCGGGAATCGTGACGACGAACTGCGCGCGCCCCATGGCGAGCGCCCGGTCCGCCTCTTCCTCGCTCCCTGCCTCGCCGATGAAGGCGAAATAGTTGCTGTTGGCGAGAGCACCGCCGATGCTGCGCGAGAACTCGCTGCGATCGACGTCGAGAAGCATGGTCGGCAGGTGCTTGGGATCGGAGTTGATCGCGAACCCGAACAGGACGAGCTGAATGACCGGGATGCCGACGATCATGCCGAACGTCAGCCGGTCGCGCCGCAGCTGGATGAACTCCTTGCCGACGATGCCGAGCCAGCGCGAGAACGAGAAGAATCCGCTCATGGCGCGCGCGTTCCCTCGCCGGACGGCGGTCGTTCCCCGGCGTCCTGCATCAGATGGATGAACACGTCCTCGAGGCCGGGCTCAATCCGGCGCCAGGCGCGGCCCGGTTCGGCCTTGAACGGCGCAAGTGCAGCGTCGAGCGCCTCGGCGTCGGCGCCGGTGACATGCAACGCAGCGCCGAACGCCGCCACCTGATCCACCGCCGGCAATGCCCGCAGGCGCGTCGCCAGCGCGGCCAGCGCGGGGCCGTCGACGGTCCATGCGACGAGTGGCTGGCTCGCGACGACCTCGCGGGCCGTGCCCTGCACCAGCAGCCGCCCGCCGAGAATGTAGCCCAGCTTGTGGCAGCGCTCGGCCTCGTCCATGTAGTGCGTGCTGACCAGCACCGTGATGCCGCGCGCGGCGAGTTCGTGCAGCTGGTCCCAGAAATCGCGCCGCGCCTTCGGATCGACGCCGGCAGTCGGCTCGTCGAGCAGCAGCAACCGCGGCTCGTGCAGCAGGCAGGCGGCAAGTGCCAAGCGCTGCTTCCAGCCGCCCGACAACTCGCCGGCGAGCTGGTTCGCGCGATCGGCGAGGCCCAGCTGCGCCAGCGCAGCATCGACGCGCACGCCACCTCCATCCATCGAATACATCCGGCCGACGAAGCGCAGATTCTCGCGGATCGTCAGGTCTTCCCACAGGGAGAACCGCTGCGTCATGTACCCGACGTGACGCTTGATCTCCTTCGACGCGCGCCGGATGTCGAAACCGAGGCAGGTGCCCTCGCCGCTGTCCGGCGTCAGCAGCCCGCACAGCATCCGGATCGACGTGGTCTTGCCGCTGCCGTTGGGCCCGAGGAAGCCGAAGATTTCGCCGCGGCGAACCGACAGCGCGAGATCCTTGACCACGTGATGGCGGCCGAAGCTCTTGTTCAGGCCGGAGACGTCGATGACGACGTCGTCGGCCAGGGGCAACGCCGTGCTCACGACGCCGGCAGGGTCACGTCAACCGGCTGTCCCGGATGCAGCTTCGCCGCGTCTGCCGGCGCCGGTCTTGCTTCGACGAGATAGACGAGCTTCGACCGATTTTCCTTCGAGTACAGCACCGGTGGCGTGAACTCCGCGCGCGCGGCGATGAACACGATCGTCGCCGGGACGGGGGCCGCGCAGCCGTCGCAGGCGACCGTCACGGTTTGACCCGGTTGCAGGCGCCCGAGCGCGGTCTCCGCGACGAAGAAGCGCACCTTGACGTTTCCCGCCGGCAGCACGCTCGCCACCGGGCTGCCCGCCGGCACCCAGTCGCCGACGACGTAGTACGTGTCGTGCACGAGGCCCGCCGCGGGCGCCGCGACGGCGCGCTGCGCGAGGCGCCATGCGCTCTGCGTCACGACTTCGCGGGCCGCGCGGGCTTCGGCATCGGCCGCGCGGATCTCGTCGGGGCGCGCCGGCATCTTCGCCGTCGCGACGACGGCCTCGAGCTCCTTGACGCGGGCCTCGTCGCGCTTGACCTGCGCGCGCGCGTCGTCCAGAGCCGCACCGCTGACGAAGCCGCTGGCGAAGAGCTGTTGCTGGCGTTTCACGTTCGCCGCCGACAGCTCGCGCATTGCGCGCGCCTGCTGCAATTGCTCGGCGGCGGCCTCGACTTCCGGCGGCCGCTTGCCGCTGCGCAGGTTCGCAAGGCGCGCCTCGGCCGCCGACAGCCGCTCCTCGGCCTCGCGCCGGGCGGCGGACTCGTTCTCCCGCTCCAGCGCGAACAATGGTGCCGCGGCGGCGACCCGGTCGCCGCGCTTGACCGTAAGCTCGAGCAGCGTGCCGGCAAACGGCGACGCGACGCGCACGTACTCGCCTTCGACGTATCCCTGCAGCGGTCGCGCAGTCTCGGGGCCGCATCCGGCGACGACCAGGACGGCGGCTACCGCCGCGACAGCCGGGCGCAAGGCGTCAATACTTGACGCTGCAGCCGTAGGGCGTCGTGCTGGCAACGGTGACCGGCTTGCCTGCCGTCGCCTCGGCCAGCGCCGCTCGAACGTAATTGTGCGCGGTCTTCGCATCGGCCGGATTCGCCGAACGCTTGTCGTCGATCGCCCCGGCGTAGACGACCTTTCCGGCCGGGTCGACGACGAACATGTGCGGCGTCGTCTTCGCTCCGTAAGCGCGCCCGGTACCGCTGGTCGAATCGAGCAGCGTTGCCGCCGGTGCCGCGCCCTGGGCCTGCATCCAGTCGCTCATTTCGCGCGGAGTCTTGAATTCGGAATGGCCGGCATTGGTGGAGTTGATCGCGAGCCACACGACGTCCCGGCCACCCCATTCCTTCTGCATCGACTGCATGTTCCCGCTGGAATAATGCTTGCGCACGAACGGGCACTCGGGATTGGTCCATTCGAGCACGACGTACTTGCCCTTGTAGTCGGCGAGCCGCACCGTCTTGCCGGCGGTGTCGGTGATCGTGAAACCGGGCGCGGCGGCGCCGGGCACTCCGGCGACGGCGGCGCCGGTCACGAACAGCAGGGCGACGGCTAAACCAGGCGGAACCAGACGTAAGCGCATCATGACCTCCATCAAATTTGAAAGTTACCTCCGGCTGCGATCGAATGCACGCCGCACGCCGAACCGGTCAGAGCGTGGCCAGCACTTCGTGCATCGTGCTTCGCTGCAGAACTTCCGGCAACAGCAACGGCTCCTTGCCGGGGCGGTACAGCACGTAGACGGGCACGCCGTTGCGTCCCAGCGCCGCGAGCGCCTGGGTGATCGCGGGGTCGCGGCGCGTCCAGTCGGCGCGCACGAGCGCGACGCCTTTCTCGGCAAACCGCGCGCGGACGTCGTCGGCGTTGAGCACCAGCCGCTTGTTGACCTGGCAGGTCACGCACCACGCCGCGGTGAAATCGACGAACACCGGTCGCCCGGACGCCACGAGCGCCGCGACGGTTTCCGGCGTGAACGCCGCCCACGCGCCGTCATCGCTCGCCGGCGCCGCGCCTGCCGACTTCGCCTGCGCCGAGGGTGCGACGGCGAAGAGCGGCCACGCGAGCGTCACCGCGCCCGCGAGCGCGATGATAACGGCGATGCCCCACGGCCGCGCGCCGCCGGTGCGCACGATGCGCCAAGCCCACAACGCGATGCCCACGCAGAGCAGCACGATCAGCAGGCGAGACAGCGCGTCGTCGTCGCGCTGCGCGCCCAGCACCCAGGCGAGCCAGATCACCGTCGCGTACAGCGGAAACGCCAGCGCCTGCTTGAAACGCTCGAGCCACGGACCGGGACGGGGCAGGCGGCGGCGCCAGCCGGGGAACCATGCGAGGCAGACGTAGGGCAGCGCCATGCCGACGCCGAGGGCCACGAAGACGACGAGCATCGCCGTCGTGCTGCCCGTCATCGCGAAACCGAGCGCCGCGCCCATGAACGGCGCCGTGCAGGGCGACGCGACGACGACGGCGAGGATGCCGGAGCCGAACGCGTCGAGGGTCCGGTTTTTCGAGGTCCATCCGGTCACGCCCGATGGCGCGAGCTGCCCGAACTCGAACACGCCGGACAGATTGAGCGCCAGCACGAAGAACAGGATGGCGAGCGCGCTGACGACCGCCGGCGACTGCAGCTGGAAGCCCCAGCCGAGTTGCTCGCCGGCGGCGCGCAAAACGGCGAGCGCCGCGCCCAGTGCCACGAACGTCAGCACGACGCCGGCGGCAAACGCACCGGCCTCGTGTCGCAGTGTCGGACGGGTGTCGTTGTGCGTCGCGAAACCGAGCACCTTCAGTGTGAGCACGGGAAAGACGCAGGGCATGAGATTGAGGATGAGCCCGCCCAGGAGGGCGGACACGACGGCCAGCACGAGCGTCGCGCCATCGCCACCGGTCATCGGCGCCGGGGCGAGATTGAGCGCGGGTGGGGCGGCCGCGGCCTTCGACCCGGCAACCACACTGCCCGTGAGCGCGACGTCGAGTGTTGCCGCATGGACCGATCCGAATCCGCCGGCAGCGGTCACGACGCCTGCGATCCGATCCAGCCCCCCCGTGAGGGTGGTCGCCACCGGAAGAGTCACCACGTATGCGTCGCCGTTGCGCGTCACGCGCTGCGGCCCCGACGGCTCGATCCGGTCCGGCGCAAACGGAAAGAAGCGGATCGTCCCCGGATCCGCTGCCCGCGCGGGCGGCACGAGCGTCAGCGCTATGGTGTCGCCGCGGCCTTCCGCACTCGACCGCCACCCGGCGAGCGGCCGCGGCAGCGCTGCGCGCGCGGCGGCGATGGGGACGCCCCAGCGCGGGTCGGGCGGCGCGGCATTCTGCACGGGCAGCGCGAGCGTCACGTCTGCGCCCTCGGGAATGCAGACCTCCTTGCACACGAGCCATTCCGCGCGCGCCGCGAGCACCACCGTGTCGCCGACGGCCAGCTGGCGTGGCACCCGCAACGGCACGAGATGCAGCACCTCGCCTTCGTAGCCGTAGTTGACGAGCGGGCCGACAGGCAACTCGCGTGGCGCCGGCCACTCGATCGGTCCGGCTTCGATGCCGGCGGGCAACCTCCAGGCGAGCGTCGTGGGCAATCCGGAATCGCCGGGATTCTGCCAGTACGTGTGCCAACCCTTCTCCATCGAAAGCCGGAGGGCGACGGTGACCGGCTCGCCGGGAACGAGCGCGGTCGTGGCGGCGACGAGCTCGGCCTCGACGTGCGGGGTCTTCACCGGAGCCGCGAGCGAGCCGCCGGCCAGCCAAAGCGCCGCCACCGCGACGAACGCACGGGAGGCGGCAACGAGCGGCGGACGGATGTGTTTCATCGACGGACCACGGGGGCAATGCGCCAAGGATTGGGTAAATCGGGGACCGAAAGGTTCCCGGCCGACCTATAATTCTACCCGCGCCCAGCCGCACGGCGGCTTCAGGGCGCGTGCACTCCGCTTTCGCCCCGCGCAACGAGCCTGGCCCGCGCCGAAGCGGACTTCGCCCCCCACCCGACAAAAACGCACCGGCCCGTTCCCGTGGAAGCCTTTCTCGTCTCGACGGGTGTGGTCGCGCTCGGCGAAATCGGCGACAAGACCCAATTGCTGGCGCTCGTGCTCGCGGCGCGATTTCAAAAGCCCTTGCCGATCATTGCCGGCATCCTGGTCGCGACGCTCGCCAACCACGCGCTTGCCGGCTTCCTGGGCAACCTGTTCCGAACCTTCGTGCCGACCGGAGTGCTGACCTGGCTCGTCGCCCTGTCCTTCTTCGCCGTCGCCCTCTGGGCGCTGCGGCCCGACACGCTCGACGACGAGCCGCCGCCGGCGACCCGGTGGGGCGTATTCGGCGTGACCCTCGTGGCGTTCTTCCTGGCCGAGATGGGCGACAAGACGCAAGTGGCGACCGTCGTGCTGGCGGCCAGGTTTCCGTCGCTGCTTGCCGTCGTGCTCGGCACGACGCTCGGGATGCTGCTCGCCAACGTCCCGGTGGTGCTGGTCGGCAGGGCCGCGTCGGCGAAGATTCCATTCAAGGCGGTGCGCATGGTCGCGGCGGTGCTGTTCGCGGCGCTGGGCATCTATGCGCTCGTCGCGCAGGATTTGCCGGGCGCCTGAAGCCGCGGCCGTGGCACCGCATCATCCACCCGTATAATTGACAACTCTCATGAAACCGTTCAATCCCGCCGCAATCGAAGCCGCCGCGCAGGCCGCGTGGATGGCGGCCGACGCCTATCGCGCCGTCGAAACGGCGGACCGCAAGAAGTTCTTCTGCGTGTCGATGCTGCCGTATCCCTCGGGCAACCTGCATATGGGACACGTGCGCAATTACACGATCAACGACATGATGTACCGGTACCTGCGAATGAACGGGTACAACGTGCTGATGCCGATGGGATGGGACGCCTTCGGGATGCCCGCCGAGAACGCCGCGATGAAGAACGGCGTCGCGCCGGCCAAGTGGACGTACGAGAACATCGCGTACATGAAGCGGCAGTGCCAGGCGATGGGCTGGGCCATCGACTGGTCGCGCGAGTTCGCGACCTGCGATCCGGCGTACTACAAGTGGAACCAGTGGTTCTTCCTGCGCATGCTGGAGAAGGGCATCGCGTACAAGAAGACCGGCGTCGTGAACTGGGATCCGGTCGACCAGACGGTACTCGCGAACGAGCAGGTGATCGACGGCCGCGGCTGGCGCTCCGGCGCGCCGGTCGAGAAGCGCGAGATCCCGATGTACTACCTGCGGATCACCGATTACGCCGAAGAGCTCCTGTCGTGTCTCGACCGCATGCCCGGATGGCCCGATCGGGTGAAGACGATGCAGGCCAACTGGATCGGCAAGAGCCTCGGCGTGCGCTTCGCGTTTCCGCACGACATTACGGACGCCGGCGGCAAACCCATCGGCGGCGGCCGGATGTACGTCTTCACGACCCGCGCCGACACGATCATGGGGGCGACGTTCTGCGCGGTCGCCGCGGAGCATCCGCTCGCCGCGCATGCTGCAAGTTCGAACCCGAAGCTCGCCGCGTTCATCGACGAGTGCAAGCGCGGCAGCGTGATGGAAGCCGACCTCGCGACGATGGAAAAGAAGGGGATGCCGACGGGGCTCCACGTCACGCATCCCGTCACCGGCGAGAAAATCGAGGTCTGGGTCGGCAATTACGTGCTGATGGCCTACGGCGACGGCGCCGTGATGGGCGTGCCGGCGCACGATGAGCGCGACCTCGCGTTCGCGCGGAAATACGGGCTGCCAGTGAAGCAGGTGATCCGCTGGGTCGATGCGGCGTCGGGAACGGCGCGCGCCGACCGGCCGTTCTCGTCGGAAGAATGGCAACCGTGGTACGCCGAGTACGGCCTCTGCACGGCAAGCGGGAAGTACGACGACCTCGGCTACGACGCCGCCGTGGATGCAATCGCCGCCGACCTGGCAGCGCGGGGACTCGGCGAGAAGAAGGTCACGTTCCGCCTGCGTGACTGGGGCATCTCGCGCCAGCGCTACTGGGGCACGCCGATCCCGATCGTCCACTGCGCCGCCTGCGGCGACGTTCCGGTGCCGGAGAAGGACCTGCCCGTCGTGCTGCCCGAGGACTGCGTGCCGGACGGTTCCGGCAATCCGCTGGTCAAGCGCGCGGACTTCGTCGACTGCCCCTGCCCGAAGTGCGGCAAGCCGGGCAAGCGCGAGACCGACACCATGGACACGTTCGTCGACTCGTCCTGGTACTACATGCGCTACGCCTGCCCCGATGCGCCGGCGATGGTGGACGGCCGCAACGACTACTGGAACCCGATGGACCAGTACATCGGCGGCATCACGCACGCGATCCTCCACCTGCTCTACGCGCGCTTCTGGACGAAAGTGATGCGCGACATGGGGCTCGTGCACATGGACGAGCCATTCACGAGGCTGCTGACGCAGGGCATGGTGCTCAACCACATCTACTTCCGGCGTACCGAGAAAGGCGGAATCGACTACTTTCCGCCGAGCGCGGTCGAGGTGCGGCAGGACGAGGCCGGACAGGTGCAGAGCGTCCGTCTGAAGTCCGACGGCAAGCCGGTCGAGGACGGTGGCGTGGGCACCATGTCGAAATCCAAGTTGAACGGCGTGGACCCGCAGGACATGGTCGATCGCTACGGGGCCGACGCCGCGCGGCTGTATGTGATGTTCGCAGCCCCCCCCGAGATGACGTTCGTCTGGTCCGATGCCGGCGTGGAGGGCGCGCAGCGTTTTCTGCGCCGGATGTGGACCTTCGCGCAGGCCAGCGCCGACGCCGTGCAGTCGGCCGCGACCGCGCTTGATTTCGATGGTGCGGCGCTGTCGGTGAAGGCCGCCCGCCGCGAAATCCATCTCACGCTCAAGCAGGCCAGCTACGACTACGAGCGGATCCAGTACAACACGGTGGTGTCCGCCGGAATGAAGATGCTGAACGCGCTCGAGGCCGTGCCCGCCGACGCCGCAGGTCGCGCTGCCCTGCTGCGCGAAGGCCTCTCGGTCCTGGTCCGCACGCTGTACCCGGTGGTTCCGCATGTCGGCTGCGCGCTGTGGGACGATCTTGGCTACACGCGGCAGTTTGGGCCGCTGCTGGATGCGCCCTGGCCGCAGGTGGACGCGGCCGCGCTCACGCAGGACGAGATCGAGCTGATGCTGCAGGTCAACGGCAAGCTGCGCGGCAAGCTCAAGGTGCCCGCGGGCGCCGACGCCGGTTCTATCGAGGCTGCCGCCCGTGCGAGCGCCGAGGTCGCGAAACACGCGGGCAGCGCACCGGTGAAGAAGGTGATCGTCGTGCCGGGACGGCTCGTCAATGTCGTGGTTTGAGCGCCTTCGGCGCGCGGGCTTGGTCTGCGCCGCCCGTTCGGGCCCGCGCCCGGCCATGCGCGCGGCGAACGCGCGTCGAGGTCGGTCGGGCATCGTCGCGCTCGCGGCGATCTTTGCCCTGGCCGGCGGACTCGCCGGTTGCGGCTTCCACCTGCGCGGCGACGTGACGTACGCCTTCTCCACTCTCTTCATCAATTCGCCGGCCAACGTGCCGTTCACCTCCGAGCTGAAGCGCGCGCTCGCGGGAAACGGCACGATGCTGGTCGAAAGCGCCGCGGCAGCGCAGGTCGTCTTCGACGTCTCGAATGTCACCGACGACAAGCAGGTGCTGTCGCTGTCGGGCGGCGGGCGCGCCCGCGAGTACCTGTTGACGAAGCGCGTGACGTTCTCGCTCCACGATGCCGGCGGCAAGGACTGGCTGCCGGCGGCGGAAATTGTCGTCCGCCGTTCGTTCACGTTCAGCGAGTCCGAAGTGCTCGCGCGCGAGGCGGAGGAGGCAAAACTGTACAAGGAGATGCAGACCGACGTCGTGCAGCAGGTCGTAAGGCGGTTGCAGTTCGCGAAGAAACCGGCGTAGCAGGCCACGGCGCCGGCGCTCGCCAGGCGCAAGCGCGCAACGACATCGATCATGGAGCTTCGCCTCAACCAGCTTGCCGCACACCTGGAGCGCACGCTCGCGCCGATTTACGTCGTCTACGGCGACGAGCCGCTGCTCGCGATCGAGGCCGGCGACGCGGTCCGCGCCGCCGCGCGGCGCGCCGGTTACGACGAGCGCGAAGTCCTCGTCGTCGAGCCCGGTTTCAAATGGGATGCGTTGCTCGCCGCCAGCGCCAACCTCGGCCTCTTCGGCTCGCGCAAGCTCGTCGACCTGCGCATCCCTTCCGGCAAGCCAGGCATCGAAGGCGCCAAGGCGCTGGAAGCCTGCGCGGCTCACCCCGGATCCGACCAGATGCTGCTCGTCACACTGCCGAAAGTCGACCGCGCGGCGCAATCCTCGTCGTGGTTCTCGGCACTTGCGGAGGCAGGGGCGGCAGTCGCCGTCTACCCGCTGGAACGCGAGGCGTTGCCGGCGTGGATCGCGGCGCGCCTCGCCCGCCAGGGGCAGCGGGTCGCCCCGGAGACGCTCGCCTTTCTCGCCGACCGCTGCGAGGGCAATCTGCTCGCCGCGCGGCAGGAGATCGAAAAGCTCGGCCTGCTGCTGCCCGAGGGCGAGCTCGGCGCCGAGTTCGTCGAGCGCGCCGTGACCGACGTCGCCCGCTACGACGTCTTTCAGCTGTCGGAAGCGTGGCTCGCGGCGGACCCCGCCCGCGCGCTGCGCATCATCGCCGCGCTGGAGGCCGAAGGCGAAGGCATCCAGCTGCTGTTGTGGCAGCTCTCCGAAGATGTCCACGCACTGGCGTCGGTGCGGGAGGCGACGGCGGCGGGAACGCCCGTCGCCGTCGCGATTCGCAACGCGCGGGTCTGGGGAAAGCGGCAGGCGGCGATGGAGCGCGCCGCGCGCCGCCTGCCGCCGGAAGCCATCGCGCCGCTGCTGTCCGCGCTCGCGCGGCTCGACGCGCTGGCGAAGGGCATCGGCCGCGGCAACGTCTGGGACGAGCTGCGCACAGCGGCGCTGATGCTGGCCGGGAAAGCGCTGCATTTGTCTCCGGTCGCGGGCATGCGGCGCTGAAATTCGCAAAGTGAGGTCCCCGAGTTCGCTCAGCGCGAATCCAGCACCGCCTGCAGCGCGCCGTTGCCCGGGAAGGGGGCGTCGGGCCCGGTCGAATCATCGCGCATCGCCCCACATCGACTGCAGCACCGCCAGAGCCGCCGCGGCCGCCGTTTCGGTCCGCAGCACGCGCGGGCCGAACCGCGCCGGATGAAAGCCCCGCGCCAGTGCCGCGCGCAGCTCGCGGGAATCGAACCCGCCCTCCGGACCAACGAGGAGGGCGAGCGGCGCCAGCGGTTGCGCGAGCGCGGCAAGCGAATGCGCCGCATCCGGCAGAAAGACGATTCCGCTCCCCTCCCATGCGCCGAGCCATTCGGTCACCGCTTGCGGCGGCGACACCTCGGGCACGCGATTGCGTCCGCATTGCTCGCAGGCGGCGATCGCGACACCCCGCCAATGCGCCAGGCGCCGGTCGCCGCGCTCGCCCGACGGCAGCGGCGCGCTGCGCGCGGTCACCAGCGGCTGGATCGACGTCACGCCGAGCTCCGTCGCCTTGCGGACCGCGTAGTCCATCGCGTCGTTGGCCGCGATACCCTGCGCCAGCGTGACTGCGAGTGGCGACTCGCGGTCGATCGGCAGGAAGGCCTCGACGCGCACGGTCGCACCGTGCTTGTCGGCGTGGACGAGCGTCACGGCATACTCGCCGCCGGTGCCGTCGAAGAGCGTCAGCGCGTCGCCTACGGCCCGGCGCAGGACGCGCGTCGCGTGGTGCGCGGCAGTTTCGTGCAGCTTGACGGTGGCGCCAACGCGTCCCGGCGCATGCCCGGCTGGAACGAAGAAGCGGGGTATTGCCACGTCGTTACGGCTCCGGCGAAATGAAGTCGAAGTGCCAGTCGTCGCTCTCGGCACGAAAACCGATGCGGGCGTAGATCGCGTTCGACGTCGGGTTGGCAATGTCGGTCGTCAGGAACAGCCTCTGCTTGCCACGAGCGAGGAGTGCACTCGACATTCGCGCGACCAGCGACGTTGCATAACCGCGCCCACGGCAATCGGGCGGCGTGTACACGGGCGCGATCCGGGCGAAGTCGGGCGCTGCATCGCTGTAACCCGCGTAGGCCACGGGTCCACCGTGGTCCCAGATCCAGAATTCGCCGCGCAGCACGCGCTTGGGCAGAATCTCGCGGACGCGCGCCGGCGGGTCGGGCAGCCCGACTTCGGCCAGCATTGCGTACTGCCGCTCGACGAGCCACTCGGTATCGGCCTCCGTCGCGGTGCGCGGCGTACCCCTCGCCGCCGGCACGTCGCTGACCGCCACCAGCGCGTGCTGCCGCAGGCGAACCCGCAACCGGCGCGTGCGCTCGGTCAGCTGTTGCCAGCGCTCCGCGAACGCCTCGGCTGCCGGGGGCGCGCCCACCACACCCTGCACGTGCGGACTGTCGAGGGCGAGATCGTCGGCGAAGGCGATGGCCGCGGCGGCATCGCTCTGGCCGATGACGACCGGACCGTCGTCGCGCCGGATCGCCACGCCGTAGGTCGCGCCGTCGCGGAACGTCGCGAGGTAGACGCGCTCGTCGGCTGCCGGCGGCGTCCGCTTCATCGCGTGCGCCCAGCCGGTGAAGAAGCTCGCCGACGCCTGCCCCCGCGCGGCCATCGGCGCGGCGGCCGCGAGGAACGCATCGGGATCGGAGTGGCGGGTGACGTGCATGGTTGATGCGCGCAGTGGAGTGAGTGTATGTTATCCGGAAGATCCACGCGGCCGGCTGCCGTGCACCGACCGGTCAACCTGCATCGAGAATGCCATGGTCAGCCTGACGACACCTTCCGGCCAGCTCGGCTGGCCCGCCGCGCCCTTCGACCTCCCCGGCACCGACGGTCGGCGCCATACCCTGGCCTCGGTCCGCGGCGCCAATGGAACCGTCGTGATGTTCATCTGCAACCACTGCCCGTACGTGAAGGCCGTGGTCGCGAAGATCGTCCGTGACATGACCGAGCTTCGCCGGCACGGTGTCGGCGGCATCGCGATCATGAGCAACGATCCTGCCGCCTATGCCGAGGATTCGTTCGACAACATGAAAGCGTTCGCCACGCAGCACGGCTTCGCGTTCCCTTACGTGCTGGACGAGACGCAGGACGTCGCGCGCACCTACGGCGCCGTCTGCACGCCCGATTTCTTCGGCTTCGACGGCGACCTCAAGCTCGCCTACCGGGGCCGGCTCGACGCGTCGGGGCGATCAATCGACCCCGCGGCCGCCCGCGAGCTGTTCGACGCCATGCTGTCCGTCACGCGCACCGGCAGGGCAGCGGGCGCTCAGCAGCCGTCGGTAGGCTGCTCGATCAAGTGGAAACAGTAGTGGGGTCGGCTACGTAACATTTGCGCCACGGCTCCGCGCCATCGGCATCGCGAGGGGCCAAAGTCACGTAGCCGACTCCTCTCCCGCCTCTCCCGTCTCGACGAGCGCGCGGTACGCGTGCCACGTCGCGTGCCCGATCACGGGCACCGTGACGACCAGCCCCACGAAGAACAGCGCGAACCCGGCGGCGGTCAGAACGACGATGATCGATCCCCAGACGATCATCGCCGGCACGTTGGCCCCGAACGCGCGGAGGCTCGTCAGCACCGCGACGACGCCGTCGGTGTCCCGGTCGAGCATCATCGGCACCGACACGACGCTGATCGCGAACACCAGCAGCGCGAAGAAGCCGCCGACGCAGAGGTAGGCGAACACGAACTCCAGATTGTCGGGCGACAGCATCTGTCCGACGAAACCCGCGACCGACGGCATGTCTCCGGTGTAGAACAACGCGAACACGATCAGCGACGCGCGGGCCCAGACGAGCAGAATGACGCCGAGCACCAGTGCGAACATCCCGATCGCACCGACATTGCGGCGCCAGGCGTCGAGAGTCGGGGCGAGCCAAACAGGCAGTCCGCGCTCGCGGCGGCGCGAAAGGTCGTAAAGACCGATCGCGAAGAACGGCCCGACCAGGAAAAATCCCGTCACGAGCGCCGAGACGTACTCGTATGCGTGGCGGAACGTGAGGACGATCAGCCAGCCCATCGCGGCGAAGCACGCGCCGTAGAACGCGCTCGCCAGCGGGCGCGCGCGGTAGTCCCGCCAGCCTTCCGCCAGCCACCCGAACGGCGCGGCTGCGGACACCGTGCGCACGCCGGGGATCGTTGACGGCAGGGGGGCGGTGGCGGGCGGCATCGTCTTACAGGAACGCGCGCAACGCGTCGAGGACGGCGTCCGGCTGCTCGGCCATCATCGCATGCCCGCAGTCGGGCAGCGTGACGACGCGGGCGCCGGACAGCGCCCCGATCAGCGCCTGCGCATTCTTCGGTGGTGCCATGAGGTCGCTCGCGCCGAGGATCACGAGCGCCGGGCAGCGGATTTTCGCCGCGCTGTCGACCCCGGTCGCGTGCGCATGACAGGCGAGGAGGTCGGCGTGCAGCACGCCGGGCCGCGTGCGCTCCAGCAGTCGCAGCGCGCTGCCCGTCAGCCAGACGCCGGGCACCTGATTGCCGCCGAGCTTCTTGCCGGCGCTGTAGGACCAACCGGTGATGAGCTCGAATGCGGCGTGGTCGTTCCGCTTCGCGGCATCCAGCAGCGCTTCCGAGACGGGCATCGGCGCCGCGGGACCGACCAGCGCGACCCTGGCAGTGCGCCCGACGTGTCGAGCCGCGCATTCGAGCACCGCGAGTGAGCCCAGCGAATGGCCGACGAGCGCGGCCCGGTCGATCCGCGCGGCGTCGAGCACGGCGGGAATCCAATCCGCGATCGCCTCGACCGACGGCAGCGCTTCGCCCCGGGACCTGCCGTGGCCCGGCAGGTCGACGGCGAGCACGTTCCAGCCGTGGTGCGCGAAATAGCGCGACTGCAGCGCCCAGACGCTGTGGTCGTTCCCCGCCCCGTGGACGAAGGCGACCGTCGGCAGTGCGGCAGCGAGCGGCCGCGCGCCGGTGTACGCGTACACATCGCTGCCTTTGACGCCGGAGAGGATCACGACTTCCCCGCCGCGTGCAGCGCCCGCGACAGATCCTCGATCAGATCGTCGGGGTTTTCGAGGCCGACCGACAGGCGAATCGTCCCTTCGGCGATGCCGGCCCTGACGAGGTCCTCTGCCGACATCCGGAAATGCGTCGTGCTCGCCGGATGGATCACCAGCGATTTCGCGTCGCCGACATTCGCGAGGTGCGAGAAGATCTTCAGCGCCTCGATGAACCGGCGGCCCTGCGCGCGGGTGCCCGCGAGGTTGAAGCTGAAGACGGCGCCGCAGCCCTGCGGCAGCAGTCGCTGCGCGAGCGCGTGATCCGGGTGCCCGGGAAGCTCAGGATAGCCGACCGAGGCCACGAGCGGATGGCCGGCGAGGAACGCGACGACCTTGCGCGCGTTCTCCACATGGCGCGCCATCCGCAGCGGCAGCGTCTCGATGCCCTGCAGGATCTCGAACGCCGTGAACGGCGACATGCAAGCGCCGAAATCGCGGATGCCCTCGCGCCGCGCCCGCAGCAGGAAGGCGGCGGTCGTCGACTCCTCGGCGAACACCATGTCGTGGAAGCCCGAATACGGTTCGGTCAGCGTCGGAAATTTCCCGCGCGCCCTGGGGCCGCCCCAGTCGAAGCGCCCCGAGTCGACGAGCAGGCCGCCGATCACGGTGCCGTGGCCGGACAGGAACTTGGTCGCCGAGTGAAAGACGAGATCGGCGCCGTGCGCGAAGGGTTGCATCAGGTACGGCGTGGTGAACGTCGCATCGACGAGCAGCGGCAGGCCGTGCTCGTGCGCGAGTTCGGCCACGCGCGGAACGTCGAGCACGTCGAGGCCCGGATTGCCGAGCGTCTCGCCGAACAGCAGCCGCGTGTTCGGCCGGATCGCCATGCGCCAGGCGTCGATGTCGCGCGGCGCGACGAAGGTGGTCTCGATGCCGAAGCGCGGCAGCGTGTAGTCGAGCAGGTTGTGCGAGCCGCCGTAGAGCGCGCGCGAGGCGACGATGTGGCTGCCTCCGCCCATCAGAGTGGCGATGGCGAGATGCAGGGCCGCCTGTCCGCTGGCGGTTGCGATTGCGCCTACACCGCCCTCGAGCGCGGCGATGCGCTCCTCGAGCACCGCACAGGTCGGGTTGGAAAGGCGCGAGTAGACGTGCCCTGCCCGCTCCATGTTGAAGAGCGCAGCGGCATGGTCGCTGTCCGGGAACACGAACGATGTCGTCAGGTGGATCGGCGTCGCCCGGGCGCCGGTGGCGGGGTCCGGCTTCGCTCCCGCATGCAGCGACAGCGTGTCGAAGTGCGTGGTCCTGGGTTTGGTCATCCGCGCGTCCTGGTTCGGGGAGACGGGGAGCCGGCCATCGCGCTCTCCCTTTTACGCCGATTCTACGGGGAACCCGGTGCGCCGGACAGCGTCGGCGCCGCTCGAAGCTGCCGGCATGCGCAGGGCGCGGCAGCAGCACGGATTCTTGTTGCCGATAACCCTCCAGCGCATAATGCAGGAGGGGCGCGCCAGGAAACTCAGGCTACGTCGATGCGCTCGCGATTCCGGGCGGCGCCTCTGCCCGGGGCTGTCATGCCGCACCGTATCGCGCACCCCATCCGGAACGTCCCGCCCGCAGGCGGACGCGGCGATGCCGAAGTTCCCTGGCACACGCTGAGCGTTCCCGCTGCGCTCGAGCGACTCGGCACCCGCCCGGACGACGGGCTTGCGCCGGAGGAAGCGGCGCAACGCGCGGCGCGCTTCGGACCCAACGAGCTCCGGGAGCGCGCGCGGCGCGGCGCGCTGCGCATGCTGCTCGACCAGTTCACGGACTTCATGATCCTGGTCCTGCTCGCCGCTGCCCTCGTGTCGGGGGCCATCGGCGAGGTCAAGGACACGCTGGCGATCCTCGTGATCGTCGTGCTGAACGCCGTCATCGGCTTCGTGCAGGAGTATCGCGCCGAGCGCGCGATGGCGGCGTTGAAACAGATGGCGGCGGGCAGCGCGCGCGTCGTTCGCGGCGGCGACATCCTGGCCGTGGCGACGGCAGACCTGGTCCCCGGCGACATCGTGCTGCTGGAGGCAGGCAATGTCGTCCCGGCCGATCTGCGACTGATCGAGATTGCGCAACTCAGGATCGACGAAGCTCTGCTGACCGGGGAATCGGTGCCCGTCGAGAAGATCTGCGCCGCGCTTCCCTCCGCCGACTTGCCGCTCGGCGACCGCCGGAACATCGCGCACAAAGGCGCCACCGCGACCTCGGGCCGCGCGCGCGGCATCGTGGTCGCGACCGGGATGACGACCGAGCTCGGCAAGATCGCCACGCTGCTCGACACCGGCGTCGAGCCGCGCACGCCATTGCAGAAGCGCCTGGCCGTCTTCGGCCGGCGGCTCGGGCTTGGCGTGATCGCGATCTGCATCGTCGTCTTCGCGTTCGGCCTGCTGCGCGGCGAGCCCCCGTTGCTCCTGTTCCTGACCGCAGTCAGCCTGGCGGTCGCAGCGATACCGGAGGCGCTGCCTGCGGTCGTCACGATCTCGCTCGCGTTCGGCGCCACCAAGCTCGCCAAGCAGCACGCTCTCATCCGGCGACTCCCGGCAGTCGAGACGCTCGGCTCGGTCACGTGCATCTGCTCCGACAAGACAGGCACGCTGACGCTGAACCGGATGCACGTCGTCGAGGTTCATTGCGCCGGCGCTGCGACCCGCGATTGGAAAGCCGCAGCGGACGGCGAGCCTTTCCGGAGCCTCTTCACGGCGCTCGCCCTGTCCAACGATGCGACGCGCGCCCGCGGTGGCCGCGTGACCGGCGATCCGACGGAAACCGCGCTGTTCCACGCGGCTGCCGACGCGGGATTCGACAAGTCGGTCCTCGAAGCGACGGCGCCTCGTGTCCTCGAGCTGCCGTTCGACTCCGAACGCAAACGGATGACGACGCTGCACCGCAGCGGCGCCGGCGCTGTTGCCTACACGAAGGGAGCGCCGGAGAGCGTGCTGCCGCGTTGCACCACGATGGCCGGCGCCGGTGACGGCGAAACGATGTCCTGCGCATCGATTCTCGCCGCAGCAGAGCGCATGGCGGCGGAAGGCCTGCGCGTGCTCGCCGTGGCGCAGCGCGATTGGCCGGCTGTGCCCGCCGACGCCGCTCCGGACGCCGTCGAGGCCGACCTCGAGTTCGTCGGGCTCGTCGGCCTGATCGACCCGCCGCGCCGCGAGGCCAGGGACGCCGTCGGGATCTGCGTCACCGCGGGCATCACGCCCGTGATGATCACCGGCGATCACCCGGCGACGGCGCGCGCGATCGCCGGCGAACTCGGCATCCTGCGTCCCGGCGGCCGGGTGATGACCGGTGCCGAGCTCGCGCAGCTCGGCGATGAGGCGTTCGCCCACGAGGTCGCCGCTATCCGCGTCTACGCGCGCGTCGATCCGGCGCAGAAGATCCGCATCGTCGAGGCCCTGCAGCGCCGGGGTGAATTCGTTGCCATGACCGGCGATGGCGTCAACGACGCGCCGGCGCTCCGGCGCGCCGACATCGGCGTGGCGATGGGCAAGGGCGGCACCGACGTGGCGCGGGAGGCGTCCAGCCTGGTCCTGCTGGACGACAACTTCGCCACCATCGTCGGCGCCGTGCGGGAAGGCCGGCGCATCTTCGACAACATCCGCAAGTTCATCCGCTTCGTGATGACGGGCAACTCCGGCGAGATCTGGACGATCTTTCTCGCGCCGTTCCTCGGCCTGCCGATCCCGCTGCTGCCCATTCACATCCTTTGGGTGAATCTCGTCACCGACGGCCTGCCGGGACTTGCGCTCGCTGCCGAGCCCGAGGAAAAGGGCATCATGCGCCGCCCGCCGCGACCGCCGCAGGAAAGCGTCTTCGCCCACGGGATGTGGCAGCACATGCTCTGGGTCGGGCTGCTGATCGGCGGGCTGACGCTGCTGGCGCAGGCGGTGGCCATTGCGGCCGGCTCGGCGCACTGGCGGACGATGGCGTTCACCGTACTGACGCTCGCGCAGCTCGCCCACGTGCTGGCGATCCGCTCCGAGCGGGAATCGCTGTTCCGTCAGGGGATCACATCGAATCTGCCGCTGCTCGGAGCCGTCGTCTTCACCTTCGCACTGCAGATGGCCGTCATCTACGTTCCCTTCATGAACGCGGCGCTGAACACGGACCCGTTGACACCCGCCGAGCTCGCCTTCTCGCTGGCGCTGCCGACGGTGGTATTCTTTGCCGTCGAAGCGGAAAAATGGCTGGTGCGCCGCGGCAGGCTCTACGCGGAACCGGCCCTCGGGCGCCCGCGGCGCCCGCAACCTGACAGCGAATAGACATCCGTGGGCAACCGGCCCGCCGCGGCCAAAGGCCGCGGCGCAACTTTCAATCCGGCGAACCGCTTCCGCCGCGAAGAGCGCGAGGCCGTCGACGACGGCTGGACGTCGGCTTCTGCTCCGGTGGATGACGACGGCGAGCCGCAGCGGCTGAAGACGACGGTGCGGATCGTGCCCGCGCGTACGATCATCAGCCGCAACGATTCGCCCGACATCCCGTTCACGCAGTCGATCAATCCGTACCAGGGATGCGAGCACGGCTGCGTCTACTGCTACGCCCGGCCGACGCACGCCTATCTCGACCTGTCGCCGGGACTCGACTTCGAGACGAAGCTCTTCGCCAAGCCCAACGCGGCCGCGCTGCTGCGCGGCGAACTCGCGGCGCGCGGCTATCGCTGCGAACCGATCGCGCTCGGTGCCAACACCGATCCCTATCAGCCGATCGAGCGCGAGTGCAAGATCACGCGGTCCGTGCTCGAGGTGCTCGCCGCCTGCGACCATCCGCTGACCATAACCACCAAAGGCGTGCTGATCGAGCGCGACCTCGACCTGCTGGCCCCGATGGCGGCCAAGGGTCTCGTCCGCGTGTTCGTGTCGATCGCGATGCTCGACCGCGAGCTTGCACGCAAGCTCGATCCGCGCGCGCCGACGCCGCAGCGCCGCCTGCAGGTGATCAAGGCGCTCCGCGACGCCGGCGTTCCGGTCGGCGTCAACGTCGCGCCGGTGATCCCGCAGCTCACCGACCATGACCTCGAAGCGATCCTCGAGGCGGCGGCGGCAGCCGGGGCGCGGCATGCCGGGTGGACGATGCTGCGGTTGCCGCTCGAGGTCGCGCCGCTATTCCGCGACTGGCTCGCGACCCATTACCCGTTGCGCGCGGCGCACGTGATGAGCCTCATCCGGCAGATCCGCGGCGGCAAGGACAACGAGTCGCGCTTCGGCGCGCGCATGGGGGGACAGGGCGAGTTCGCCGATCTCATCCGCCGGCGCTTCGCGCTTGCCTGCAGGCGCCTCGATCTGAATACCGATCGCGACGCGCCGCTGGACACGGCGCGCTTCCGGCCGCCGGGCGGGGCAGCGCAGCTCGACCTCTTCTGAAGCGACGGGGCTTGCCGCGCATCGGAGCTTGGCGCAACATGGCGCCGCATGGCACGCCAGAGGCCGGCAGAGCGCCGACACCGGCGCTCGAGGAGGCAGCATGAGCGCACTCAACCATGTCGCGATATGGGTGGCCGGGATCGTCCAGTTCCTGTTCGGGGCCGGCTGGTACACGCTGCTGGGGCCGGCCTGGATGACGGGAATCGGCAAGACGCAAGCGCAACTCGCGGCAGAGCACGGCAACTCGCCGTTGCCTTACATCATCGCGCTCGGCGCCGCGCTGGCCATCGCGTATGCGATCGCCTGGCTCCTGCCCAAGCTCGGCACACCGACGGCGGGCAGCGGCGCGAAAGCGGGCGCGACACTCGCACTTGCGCTGATCGGATCGGTGCTGGCGACGAACTACGGATTCGAAGCGCGGCCGCTGTCCCTCTGGCTGATCAACGTCGGCTACATGGTGATCGGCATGACCCTCATGGGTGCGATCATCGGCCATTGGTGGAAGAAGGCGTGACCGATTCATTGCCGGAGGAACCGGAGCTGCCCGCCGGCGCGCCCGTCGGCGGCATGGGTCCGGTCGAGGCCTGCCACAGGCATGGCAAGTTCTGACACGAGGGTGGCGCGCGCCGTGATGCGGCTCTCGCCTCCGGACAACGTCGCCGTCGCGCTGCGCCATCTCAAGGCCGGAGAGACCGTCATGCTCGACGATGTCGCGCTCAAGGTCAGCCGCAATATCGCGGTTGGCCACAAGCTCGCGGCACGGGCGATCGCCAAGGGCGAGACCATCCTCAAGTACAGTTGCCCGATCGGCACGGCCACGAAGGCCATCGCGCCTGGCGAGTACGTGCACACGCACAACGTCGAGAGCAACTACCTGCCGACCTACACCTTGCCGACATAGCGAGTCCATGCCGCAAGGCTGCGTCCGCGCGGACGGCCGCAAAGGCATCCGCAACATTGTCGTCGCCGCGCAGGTGATACGGTTTCCGACCGGACGCGTTGTTTGCCGGCGGGCGACGATCACCTTCCATTTGCAGTCGTGAGCAGGCGCCCCGTGACTCGCCCGAAGCAGTACCGACTCACCACCCAGGAGGAATCGCATGAGCACCAATGTCGTCTTTTTCGCGTGGAACCGTTCCATCCCCGGCCGCGAACGCCTCAGCGCCGAGCATTTCCAGCAGTTCGTGCAATACCTCGCCGGATTGCAGCAGAAGGGGGCGATCCAGTCGTCGGAAGCCGTTTTTCTCGATACCCACGGCGGCGATCTGAACGGATTCTTTCTGATCCGCGGCGAGTGCGCCAAACTCGACGCTTTGCTGTCGAGCCCCGATTGGGTGACGCACATGACCCGCGCGGCGCTGCATCTGCAAGGGTCGGGGCACGTCCGCGGCGTGACGGGCGCGCAGGTCGCAGAGCGAATGGACCTCTGGACCAAGACCATTCCGGCGTGAACACCGACGCGGCGGCCCGCGCAATTCGATCCTACCTGTCCAGCGCGCGCTCCAGCACGCGGACGACGTGGATCGCCTCGCGGCGCGCGGCCCCGCGCGTGAGGTCCGCGATCTGATGCCGGCAGCTCGTTCCGTCGGCGACAATGAGCGTATCCGGCGCCGCCGCACGCACGGCAGGCAGCAGTGCCAGCTCGGCCATCCTGACCGATACGTCGTAATGCGTCGCGTCGTAGCCGAAGCTTCCGGCCATCCCGCAACAGCTCGACTCGACCAGCTCCACGGCGAGGCCGGGGACGAGGCCCAGCACCGCTTTCGTCGCGGTCACGGCGTCGAACGCCTTCTGATGGCAGTGCGCATGCAGCAGCGCATGCGTCTGCGGCAGCGCGGCGAGCGGGAGCGCGAGGCGCCCGGCGTGATGCTCGCGCGCAAGGAACTCCTCGATGAGGTAGGCGTTCTGCGCAAGGCGCAGTGCGGCGTCGCCGAGGCCCATCACCAGAAACTCGTCGCGCAGGGAGAACAGGCACGACGGCTCGAGGCCGACGATTGCAGCCCCGCGCTCGACGTGCGGCGTGAGCGCGGCAACCACGCGGCGCGCCTCGTTCTTCGCCTCGTCGACGAGGCCGGCGGCAAGATAGGTCCGGCCGCAGCACAGTGGCCGCGAGGGTTTCGCATCGGCGCCCTCCGCCCGGGCCACCTGCACGCGATAGCCGGCGGCGCGCAGCACGTTGACGGCCGCATGCGCGTTCTCGGGCTCGAAGTAATTGGTGAACGTGTCGACGAAGAGGACCACATCCGCGCTCGCCGACCGCGCATCGCCGCGCGATCCCGCCGCGCTGCCCAGGAACGTGTCGCGCCGCCATGCCGGCAGCGCACGTTGCGCGGAGAAGCCCAGCCACGCCTCGGACAGCTTCGCCACACCGGGCAGCGTGTCGCGCAGATTGGCGAGCCACGGTAGACGCGCGGCCCACGGTGCCCAGCGCGGCAGATGCGCGATCAGGCGGGAGCGCAACGGCAGCCCGTGCGCGCGCTGCCGCTGATGGAGCGCCTCGATCTTCATCTTTGCCATGTCGACGCCGGTGGGGCATTCGCGCCGGCAGCCCTTGCAACTCACGCAGAGATCCAGCGCGGCCTGCACGGTCGCGGACGCGAGCGCGTCGGCGCCGAACCGGCCGGCAAGTGCGAGGCGCAGCGTGTTGGCGCGCCCGCGCGTGCTGTGTTCCTCGTCGCGCGTGGCGCGATAGCTCGGGCACATGGTTCCCGCGTCGAATTTGCGGCAATGGCCGTTGTTGTTGCACATCTCGACCGCCTTGCCGAAGCCCGCGGCCGGATCACCGCCGGTGCCGGGCGGAGTCAGTGCACCGGTGAGTGCGTCGTTCTGCACGTTCCACGCCGACCAGTCGAGCGCCGTGGCGAGCGGCTCGGTGCGCTCGCCCGGAGGGAAGCGGAACAGCGACGCATCGTCCATCCTCGTCCCGCGCACGATCTTGCCCGGGTTCATCAGTCCGGCCGGGTCGAACAGGTCCTTGATCTCCTCGAAGGCGCGGGAAAGGCGCGCGCCGAACTGCCAGCCGACCCACTCGGTGCGCACGAGCCCGTCGCCGTGCTCGCCCGAAAACGCACCCTTGTACGCGCGCACCATCGCGCTCGCCTCCTCGGCGATCGCGCGCATCTTGGCCGCGCCGTCGCGGCGCATGTCGAGGATCGGGCGCACGTGCAGCGTGCCCACCGACGCGTGCGCGTACCAGGTGCCGCGCGTGCCGTGCCGCGCGAAGACCTGCGTCAAGCGTTCGACGTACTCGGCAAGGTGCTCGAGCGGCACCGCGCAGTCCTCGATGAACGACACCGGCTTGCCGTCGCCCTTGAGACTCATCATGATGTTGAGTCCGGCCTTGCGCACGTCCCACAGCGCTCGCTGCGCGACGGCGTCGGTCATCTCGACCACGCTGCCCGGCAGGCCGAGCTCGCCCATCAGCGCGACGAGATCGCGAAGGCGGCGCAATGAATCCTCGCGCGTGTCGCCGATGAACTCGACGAGCAGGATCGCGTCGGGCTCGCCGGTCAGCGCGCGATCGATCACCGCACGGAACGCCGGGTTGCCGCGCGCGAGGTCGATCATCGTCCGGTCGACCAGCTCGACTGCCGATGGCCGCAGCGCGACGAGGTGCCGCGCGCTCTCCATCGCCTTGTACAGCGTCGGGAAGTTGACGACGCCGAGCGCCCGGTGCGCCGGCAGCGGCGCGAGCTTGAGCGTGAGCTCGCGCGACCACGCAAGCGTGCCTTCGCTGCCGACCAGCAGGTGCGCGTAGTTGACGCTGCCGTCCGCCGTGTAGGGCCGCTCGCCCTGCGCGCAGCACAGGTCGATGTTGTAGCCGCCGACGCGCCGCAGCACTTTCGGCACGTTGCGCTCGATCTCGTCCCGCTCGCGCTCGCCGATCGCGCGCAGCCCGCGCAGCAGCTCGCCGACTCGCGACGGCGCGGCACCCATCTCGTTCTCGGGGCCGAAGCGCGTTTCCGTCCCGTCGGACAGGACCGCATCGATCGCGAGCACGTTGTGCACCATGTTGCCGTATGCGATCGAGCGCGAGCCGCAGGAATTGTTGCCGGCCATGCCGCCCAGGGTCGCCTGCGCCGACGTGCTGACGTCGACCGGGAACCACAGGCCGTGCGGCTTCAGGAACGCGTTCAGCTGGTCGAGAACCACTCCGGGCTCGACAGACACTGTCGTTGCTTCGCGGTCGAAACTGCCGATGCGCGAGAGGTGCTTGCTGCAGTCGATCACCAGCGCGGCGCCGACGGTCTGCCCGCACTGCGAGCTGCCTGCGCCGCGCGGGAGCACCGGCACGCCCTGCTCGCGGCAGATCGCGATCGCCGCACGCACGTCGTCGAAGCTCTTCGGCACCAATACGCCAACCGGCTCGATCTGGTAGATCGAAGCATCGGTCGCGTAACGACCGCGCGACCCGGCGTCGAACAGCACGTCGCCCTCGACCGCACGGGACAGGCGTGCGGCGAGATCGCCGCTGCCGCGGCCCGGATGGAACACGAGCGGCTGCGCGAGCGCCGCGTTCATCCCGAACGACCCGCGGGCGGAGGGAAACAGCTCACGCAGCGGCGGACACGCGAGAACACGGTGGCGGACATGCACCCGATTGTAGTGGATACGACGGAGAACCCGAAGGCGGCACTTGTCGGCGCGCGCCAAAGATGAGTAGCATGGAGTCCCTGTGTCCACAGGCCGCCGCCCGCGCCGGGGCCGCCGGCCCTACCGAGGTGCGCGCTCCATGAATCCGCTCGTTCGACCACCGTCCGGCCGCCACTTTCTGCAGATTCCGGGACCGACCAATGTGCCGGATCGCGTGCTGCGCGCAATCGATGCGCCGACGATCGATCACCGCGGTCCCGAGTTCGCGGTGCTGGGCAAGACCGTCTTCGCGGGCATGAAGAAGGTATTCAGGACCGAAGGCGCAGTTGTCATCTACCCCGCTTCGGGAACCGGCGCGTGGGAGGCGGCGCTCGTCAATACGCTCTCGCCGGGCGACCCGGTGCTGATGGCCGAGACCGGCCACTTCGCGTCGCTGTGGAAGAAGCTCGCCGAAAGGCTCGGGCTCGTCGTCGAGTTCCTGCCCGGCGACTGGCGGCACGGGGTTTCGCCGGACGCGGTCGAAGCCCGGCTGGTCGCGGATCGTGAACACGCGATCAAGGCGGTGTGCGTCGTGCACAACGAGACGTCCACCGGCGTCACCAGCAGCATTCCGGACGTGCGCGGCGCGATCGATCGCGCCCGCCATCCGGCGCTCTACATGGTCGATACGATCTCGTCGCTCGCCTCGATCGATTACCGCCACGACGAATGGCGCGTCGACGTCACCGTCGCCGGATCGCAGAAGGGGCTGATGCTGCCGCCCGGACTGTCGTTCAATGCCGTCAGCGCCAAGGCGCTCGCGGCCGCGAAGGACGCGAAGCTGCCGCGCTCGTACTGGGACTGGAGCGAGATGCTCGCGACGAACCCGAGCGGCTTCTTCCCGTACACGCCGGCGACCAACCTCCTCTACGGACTCGCCGCGGCGCTCGACATGCTGTTGGCCGAAGGCCTCGAGCGGGTGTTCGCGCGCCACGACCGGCTGGCCGAGGCCGCGCGGCGGGCGGTCAATGCCTGGGGGCTGGAAATCCTGTGCGCCGACCCCGCGCTGTACAGCTCCACGCTGACCGGGGTGATGATGCCCGAGGGCCACGACGCCGACGCCTTCCGCAAGGTCGTCCTCGACCATTTCGACATGTCGCTGGGCCAGGGCCTGGGCAAGGTCGCCGGGAAGGTCTTTCGCATCGGGCACCTCGGATACTTCAACGATCTGATGCTTTGCGGAACGCTCGCGGGGGTCGAGATGGGCCTGGCGCTGGCGGGCGTCCCGCATCGAAAAGGGGGCACCCAGGCCGCCATGGATTTTCTCGCTGCCGGAGACGCCAAGCCAGCCTCCCCGACGGTCGCGCGGACATCGCCACGCGAAAGAACCCGCGTCTGACTTCACGTCCGCGCGGCGTACAATCGCCCTGTCCCGCGAAGCCAACGGAACGCCAAGAGCGCACGGACACCATTTCGAGGAGACCGAAGATGCTGACCCATTTCCGTACCAGGGCCTGTCGTGGCCACCCCCTTTCGAGCGCCATCGCTGTCGTCACGCTTGGCGCCCTGGCCATGCTGGGCGCCGTGGCGCCGGCGAGCGCGCAGCTCGAGATCAAGCTCGGCCACGTCGGCGAGCCCGGGTCGCTCTTCCAGGTTTCCGCCGACGAATTCGCGAAGCGCGCGAACGCGAAACTTGCCGGCAAGGCCAAGGTCGTCACCTTCGGGTCGAGCCAACTCGGCAGCGACAAGGAGATGATCCAGAAATTGAAGCTCGGCACGCTCGACATGGCGCTCCCGTCGACGGTGATGAGCTCCGAGGTCGACCTCTTCGGCGTGTTCGAGATGCCCTACCTCGTCAAGGACCGCGCGCACATGGGCCGTATCGAGAAGGAGCTGTTCTGGCCGAAGCTCGCTCCCGAAGCCGACAAGAAGGGGCTGCTCGTCCTGGCCGTGTGGGAAAACGGCTACCGGCAGATCACCAACAGCAAGCGCCCGATCAAGTTGCCCGCCGATCTCAAGGGCATCAAGCTGCGCGTGCCGGAGGGCAAGTGGCGGGTCAAGATGTTCCAGGCCTACGGGGCCAACCCCAGCCCGATGAAGTTTTCCGAGCTCTTCACCGCGCTGCAGACCGGCGTGATGGACGGCCAGGAGAATCCCTTCACGCAGATCCACTCGGCCAAGCTGCAGGAGGTGCAGAAGTACCTGTCGCTGTCGGGGCACGTCTACACGCCAGCGTATCTGATCGTCGGCAAGAATCACTGGAACTCGTTGCCGGCCGACGTGCGCCGCGTGCTCGAGGAAACCGCCAGGGAGACGCAGGCCTTCGTCTATGACTACGCCAGCAAGGACGACACCGCCCTGCTCGGCAAGCTGAAGCAGGCCGGCATGCAGGTCAACGACGTCGACCAGGACGCGTTCGTCGCCGCGAGCAAACCCATCTACGAGGAATTCGGCAAGGAAGTTCCCGGCGCGAAGGAGGTCATCGACCGCGCCGTCGCGCTGCGGCAGTGAGCGCCGCGGGACCGGGCGCGACGGCTGTCCGGCCCGCGGCTCCGCGCGGCCCGATCGCGCGCTTTCGCGAAGGCTATGGCCGCGCGCTCGAGTGGGTCGTCATCGCGCTGGTGGTGACGCTCGCCGTCGAGGTGACGCTCGGCGTCGTTTTCCGCGCGCTCGGCCACTCGCTCGTATGGTATGACGAGCTCGCCTCGGTCCTCCTCGCCTGGCTGACGTTCTACGGCGCCGCACTCGCGTCGGTCAATCGTGCGCACATCGGGTGTCCGGAGCTCGTCAACGTCATGCCGTGGCCGGCGCGGCGCAGGATCAATATCGCGGCCGAGATCATCGTGATCGCCTTCTTCGCGCTGCTCGGCGCGGTCGGCGCCTGGATCCTGCCGGTGCTGCACACCGACGCGCTGGTGAGCCTGCCGTGGATACCGATGAGCGTCGTGCAGTCGGTCATCCCGATCTCGGCGATGCTGATCATCGTCGCCGAGCTGACGCATCTCGCCGACCTACTTGTCGCGCAAGGCCCTGCGCCGCCCACGACCGGCAGGGCGATCTCCGAGCAGCTGCATTGACGGCACCGAGCACACCGCGATGACGATGATGCTGCTGCTGTTCGGCTGCGTGCTGGCGCTGGTCCTGGTCAACGTGCCGATCGCCGTGTCGCTCGGCGTGGTCGCGCTCGTCGCGATGCTGGCGAGCCACGGCACCGGCATCCTGCCGAACCTCGCGCTCGTCACCTACAGCGGCGCGACCAACTTCCCGCTGCTGGCGATCCCGCTGTTCATCCTCGCGGGCGCCATCATGAATGCGTCGGGGATCTCGCGCCGGCTGATCGCCTTTGCGTCGTCGCTGTTCGGCTGGATCCGCGGCGGCCTCGCCCACGTTTCGATCGGCGCATCGATGTTCTTCGCCGAGATCTCCGGATCGGCGGTCGCCGACGTCGCCGCGCTGGGATCGATCCTGATCCCGGCGATGAAGTCGAAGGGCTACCCGGCGCCACTGGCCGCCGCCGCGATGTCGTCGGCGGCGACGCTCGCGGTGATCATCCCGCCGTCGATTCCGATGATCCTGTACGCGGTGATGGCCGAGACCTCGGTCGTCCAGCTCTTCGTGGCGGGAATCGTGCCGGGCGTGCTCGGCGGGTTCGGGCTGATGGCCACCGCGTACTGGCTCGCGCGCCGCTACAACCTGCCGCGCGAGGACGCTTTCTCGATCGCGCGCGTCGTCCGTACCGCGCGCGATGCGCTGTGGGCCTTCCTGCTGCCGATCATCATTCTGGGCGGGATATTCGGCGGCGTGGTCACCGCCACCGAGGGCGCGGCGCTGGCAGTCGTCGCCGCGCTCGCCGTCGGGCTCCTCATCTATCGCGAGCTCGATCTCGCGCACCTCAGGCAGGCGGTGATCGAGGGCGGCGTGCAGACGGCGATCGTGATGCTGCTCGTCGCCACCTCCGCGCTGCTCGGCACCTATCTGACCGAGGTGCAGGCGCCGCAGCAGCTCGCGCAGGCGGTCTCCGCCTTCACGCAGAACAAATGGGCGGTGCTGGCGCTGCTCAACCTGCTGTTCCTGCTGCTCGGGATGTTTCTGCACTCGGCGGCGGCGATCATCCTCGTCGTGCCGGTCGTGATGCCGCTGGTCAAGGCGGTTGGCATCGATCCGGTTCACTTCGGGTTGATCGTCACGATCAACCTCGGCATCGGCCAGCAGACCCCGCCGGTGGCGAGCGTGCTGATGGTTGCCAGCACCATCGCCAAGGCCTCAATCTGGGAGGTGACGCGGGTGAATGTCTGGTTCATCGGCACGCTGCTCGTCGTCCTGCTGCTGGTGACCTACGTACCGGTGACGGGGATGGGTCTTGTCAATCTCTTCTACCGTTGACGGGAGACGGCCGATGGGCAAGTCGATCGAAGTCTCGCGTACCGGGCCGATCGCGACGGTCATCCTGAACCGCCCGGAAAAGCTCAACGCGCTGACAAAGTCGATGTGGCAGGCATTGGGTGCCGCCATCGACGCGCTGTCCGCCGACGATGCGCTGCGCTGTGTGATCGTGCGCGGCGCAGGCGAAAAGGCCTTCTCGCCCGGCAACGACATCGGCGAGTTCGCCGTCGAGCGCGCCAACAAGGCGCAGGCGATCGACTACGGCCGCATCATGCACGCGACGGCGCGCTCGCTCGCCGCCTGCCGGCACCCGCTCGTCGCGCAGATCCACGGCATCTGCGTCGGCGGAGGGCTCGAAATCGCCGCGCTGTGCGACATTCGCATCTGCGGCGAATCGAGCCGTTTCGGCGCGCCGATCAAGAACCTGGGCCTCGTCATGGCTTATCCGGAGATGGCGCCGCTGGTGCGCCTGGCGGGCCTCGACGTCACCCTCGAGATCCTGCTCGAGGGCCGGATCTTCGACGCCGCCGAGGCGAAGGAGAAGCGACTCGTCACCCGCGTGGTGCCCGATTCCGACGTCGCCGCCCAGGCCGAGGCGGCTGCGCAGCGTATCGCCGAAGGCGCGCCGCTGGTCGCGCGCTGGCACAAGAAGTTCGCGCGGCGACTCGCCGAATCGCGGCCGATCACTGCAGCGGAGCGCGACGAGTGCTTCGCGTGCTTCGACACCGAGGACTTCCGGATCGGCTACTCGTCGTTCGTCGCGAAGAAGAAACCCGAGTTCGTCGGGCGCTAGGGGTCATGCCGTCCGCAACGAAGTCGCTCGCGCACTCCGGCCCGCTCGCCGGCATGCGGGTGCTCGAGCTCGCGCAGATCATGGCGGGGCCCACGTGCGGAATGATGCTCGCCGACATGGGCGCCGATGTCGTCAAGGTCGAGAAGCTCCCGGGCGGCGACGACGCGCGCGCCTACCGCGAGCCACGCGTAAATGGCGTTTCGGCGCCATTCCTGATGATGAACCGCAACAAGCGCGGCATCGCGCTCAATCTCAAGCACGCCCAGGGCCGCGAGATCCTGCTGCGGCTTGTCCGCGACACCGATGTGCTGACCGAGAACTATCGCCGCGGCACGCTGGAGAAGCTGGGCCTCGGCTACGACGTCCTCGCGGAGGTCAATCCCGGGCTCATCTATTGCGCGGTGTCCGGCTACGGCCGCGACGGCCCGCTGTCGGACAAGGGCGGCTTCGACCTGATCGCCCAGGGATTCGCGGGATTGATGTCGGTCACCGGCGAGCCCGGACGCCCCCCGGTCAAGAACGGCAACCCGGTGGCGGACATCAACGCCGGCATCCTCGCCGCGGCGGGGGTCGCCGCCGCCTACGCCCACAAACTGCAGACCGGCCGCGGCCAGATCGTCGACACTTCGCTGCTGGAAGCCGCACTGCAGCAGACGTACTGGCACGCGGCGACCCATTTCGCGACCGGCGAATCGCCGGGGCCGAGCGGATCGGCACACCTGCTCACCGCGCCCTACCAGGCGTTTCGGGCCAGCGACGGCTGGATCAACATCGGCGGTGCCAATCAGCCCAATTGGGAGCGGATCACCGACGTGCTGGAACATCCCGAGTGGCGCGACGATCCGCGCTTCGCGACCAACTCCGCGCGCATGGCGAACCTCGCCGCTCTCACGACCCTGATGGATGCGGTACTCGCGACCCGTACCCGGGACGACTGGATCGCGCGCCTCGATACCGCCGGCGTGCCGGTCGGTCCCGTCAGCTCGATCGGCGAGGCGCTCGCACACCCGCAGGCGCTCGCCCGCGGCATGGTCGTCGATCTCGTCCACCCGCAGGCCGGCCCGACGAAGGCGCTCGGTTGCCCGATCCACTTTTCCGGAACACCGACCGCGATCACCCGGCCCGCGCCGGTCCTCGGCGAGCACACGCGCGAGGTGCTGCGCGAGCACGGCTACTCGGACGCCGACATCGATGCGTACGTGGCGGCGGGGGTGGTCGAAGAAGCGGGCGGTCCGGTATCTGGATGAGAGGAAGCCGGCCACGCCGCCTGCTCGTCCTCAGAGCAGGAGCAGCGTCGCCAGGCCGAGAAACGTGCCCATGCTCACGACGTCGGTCGCGGTCGTGAGGAAGATCGACGAAGCCGTGGCCGGATCCGCACCGAAGCGCTGCAGGGTCGTCGGCACCAGCACGCCCGATACGCCGCTGACCACGCACGCAATTACCATCGCGAGCCAGGTGACGGCAGCGAGCAGCAACGCCTGCGGGTTGTCCTGCATCCACGCGTAGAAGAACATGCCGAGACCCGCGGAGACGCCGACCGCCGCCCCGTTCGCGAGCCCCAGGATCGCCTCCTTTATCACCGCGGTGCTCGTGCTCCCGGGCTTGAATTCGCCCAGCGTCATCCCCCGCAGCGTGACCGCGAGCGCCTGGCATCCGGTATTGCCCGACTGGCCGGCGAGCACCGGAAGGAAGACCGCGAGCAGCACGATCTTTTCGAGCGTGCCCTCGAACAAGCCGACGACCCCGGCGGCAACGAACGCCGTCAGGAGGTTGAGCTGCAGCCACGGATGGCGAAACATCAGGCTGCGCGGCCAGCGCGTGGCGAGCCGCTCCTCGTGGTCGACACCGACCATGGTACCGGCCTGCGCGGTCAGTTCGACCGCCTGCGCCTCGAACAAGCTGTGCCCGCGCACCGTGCCCAGGAGCCGTCCCTCGCGGTCGATGACGGGATAGACGGGAAAGTGCTTGTCGAGCGTGAGCTTCATCGCGTCGAGCACCGGCATGGACGCCTCGAGCGCGAACACCGAGCGCAGCATCACGTCGGCGAGCTTGTGCGACCCGGGCGAGAAGAGCAGGTCGCGCATCGTGATGACGCCGACCAGCCTGCCGTCGGCCTCGAGCACCCATGCGTAGGTGATGAACGCGTGCTTGACCTGTTCCCGGAGCGTCTCGATCGCCTCCTCGATCGTCTGCGTGGGCAGGAACACCGCAAGCGGCGGCTCCATCAGCAGGCCGACCGACCCCTCCGGATACGGCGACTCCTTCGTTGGGATGTGCTTCTTGCGCTTGAGTCGCATCGGCGGAGACTCCCGGGTGTGAAGGACACATAGACGGCGCGAAGCCGTGTTTCTGCGAATTTGCTGGTGCGTCGCCCGGCAAGGGCGCTGAGCAGCGGCGACGCAGATCCGGCTCAGGCATCGGCACGCCAGCAGCGTCGCAGATCACAGTACGCACGATGGCCCCGCCCCTGCTTGCATCACGCAGGCGCGCGGACGTTTCCTATCCCGGCGGCATTCCCGGGTACTGGGGCAGCGGCCCGGTGATGTCGAACCACGGTGCCTTGTCCGCGACGAAGATGTGCGCCTGCGCGCGCATGCCCGGATCCGTATCGAGCGATCCCGCCGGGACCACGACGATGCCCCGTTCGGGGGAGGGCCTGGGCACCTTGGCGCCGCAGCGCGAGCAGAACGCCACGGCGTGGAAGCGCGCATCGGGCACCTTGTATTCGGTCACCAGCGACGCCCCACGCACCCAGCGGAATTGATCGAGCTTGACGAAGACATTCGTGGCATGCGCCGCGGCACGGCCGAGCGCGGCAGCGGCTGCAGTGGCAGTTCATCATGCGCACCGGCGCGCCGGTGATCTCGTAGCCGATCTCGCCGCACAGGCAGCTGCCCTCGGTGATCCCCGCACGCGGCGTCACGACCGGACGAGCGACGCCTTGGGCGCCGAATCCGGGCGGATACGCGTCGAACTTCGGCAGGTCGTCCGTGATGGCGTCCCAGGGCGCCTTCGAGCCGACGAAGACGTGGCTCTGGGGCTTGACGCCGAATTCGCCTTCGAAACTCGCGGCGGGCGCCACGGCGATGCCGAGCTCGGGCATGGTCGTGGGCCCCGCTGAGCCGCACACGCGGCAAAAAGTGCGAACCCCGTTCGGCGACGACTGATAGCGCCCAAGCCGGTCTTCGCCGGAGATCCAGCGGAAGCCGGCGATCGGCCCCACGACGAAGGTCGCGAAGCCCGTGCCGTGGTGCTTCCGGCACATCGAGCAATGGCAGTGAATCATCGCGCTGAACGGCCCCTCCAGCTCGTACGTCAGCGCACCGCAAAGGCATCGTCCCTTGGCCACGGTTCCCTCCTCGTGCACCGCGGGGGCGGGCGCACTCCATGCAAGGGTAACGCGCGAGCGCGCCGGCGTCACGCCCAGACGCGCCCGGGCGGCCGTGCCCGACCCTTGCCCAACGGGCCGTCAGGAAACGGCTATGCCGTTATGCACCAAAGAAAACGTGGTGTCGACGGGCCTGCCAACGCTGTCGCACATCGGGGAATGCGAGGTGGCAAACCTCAAAAGATCCGAGATATCCTTTTCCTTCCCGCCCGACCTGATCCGGACCTTGCCCCTGATGTTCCGATAGGCGGGCGTCACGTTGTCGTCGAGGTCCGCGAACCCCTTCAAGTCCATGTCGCCTTCGAAGCTCACGTTGAAGGCGTCGAGCGGGACCCCGCGGGCTGCCGCGTGGTACGAAGTAGTCACCGAGACGCAGTTCGCCATGGCGTGCAGGAGCGTCTCCGCCGGCGACGGGCCGGCATCGGCGCCCAGCAATGCGGAAGGCTCGTCGCCGACGTAACCATTGGGGCTTTCTTCCCGGTGCCGTATCAGGCGTTCCCCCTCGGCCTGATCAAACCCCGGATGCGTTGATTTTATCTTCGCACCGCCCAGCCACTCGCGTCGACGCGTAGAACCTGCACTTGGCCAACACCGGTGTTTCCTTTACCGCCTGCACCGTCGCGGCCAGGCTCGGGAAGTTGACGCCGTGCCGGTCGTCGCCGGTGTCTGGACCGGCATCGATGGCTTCGATGGCGAATTCCCAGGCGAGCTTCGGACTGTGACGAACCGTCGAACAGATTGGCGAGCGTCCCTGCGCATACAGGAAAAGCGCAAGTACTTCTTCCGGCGAGTTCGGCGAGTCTATACGGGCCTTGAGATGGATGTGTTTGAAGCCAGGCTTTACCTGGTCATTCAAATTCAGGAATCCTTGCAGGTCGAGACTGCCCTCTGCCTCGACGCGCAGGGAGTCAATCTTCACTCCTCGCGCGGCCCCGTGGTACGCGGTTGTGACCGTCAGACAGTGAGACATTGCGTGCAGCAAATGGCCAGCCGGACCGACGTGCTTGCCGGTCCCAAGCAGCGCGACCGGCTCGTCGCCCGCCAGGTGGTGGGGCTTCGCTCTGATGCTATCCACGCCATTGCGCTTGTGACCAGTGAAGGTCGAGTTTACGACGGCGCCACTTTGCCAGTCGGTCGAGCTCCGAAATTCAAAATTCGCCGTTTTCGGATCGGCTTTGAACTCCGAGATGATCCCACCCAAGGCTTCGAGGTCGACACCGTTGATCAGGTTGGTTGCCATGGCATTCACCTCCGCGAGATTTTGGCGTCTCGCCCGGGAAACGATCCCCGAGACCCGGGCTGCGCCCGCAACGACCGAAGATTACACACCTTATCCGCAATTGGCAGCAAGCACCATGCGAGCTCCACCATCAGCGTGCGCACCCGTCCGGGGGCGATTACAATCCGAAGCTGGCCGCCGGCTCGAGTCTCGGGGACGGTGAGGCGAAAGCATGACTGAAAGGGGACCAGCAATGGACATCGTCAGTTTCATGGACCGCTACAAGGTCGCCTGGGAAACCAGCGACGAACACAAGCTCACTGCGCTGTTCGCCGCCGATGGCATCTATCACAACACGCCGTTCGCGGAGCAGCGCGGGCACGCCGCGATAGCCGCCTACTGGCAGCGCACCAAACTGCAGAGCGACATCCGGCTCGCCTACGAGATTCTGGCGACCAACCCTCGCGGCGGCGTCGCGCACTGGCACGTGACGTACCAGGTGACCTCCGAGGAGTTGTTCCGCATCTGGGCGGCCTCGACGGGAACCAACGCCCTCGCCCGCAAGCCGGGCGATCCGCTGCCGCGCCTCGCGCTCGACGGCATCGCCGTGGTCGAGTTGAACGACGCCGGCCTGTGCGCGCACTTCCGGCTGTGGTGGCACAGCATCGTCGCGACCCCGTAACGGCGTCGTTGACCGTCGCGCGCGTCACCGATCAATCCGTGCGCACGAGGCTCCGCGTGAAGTCGCCGTGCAGGAAGCCTGTTACCGACGGCGCCGCGAAGCGGTAGTGGACCGCGTTGAGATAGCGGGCCACGTCGGCGATCTCCTCGTCGCTCCACCCGAGCCCCGCGTTGCGGGTCCAGCGGCGGACCTGCGCATCGAGGCTCGCCCAGTCGGTCGCGAGCTTCTTCTGCCGCCAGTGAACCTCCTTGTCATGGCAGGCGATGCAGTGCGTCGAGTACAGCAACTCTCCACGCGCCGGAGGCGCCGCCGACTGGGCCGACGCGGCAGGCAGCGCAGCCGCGACGAGGCAGGCGAGCAAGGACTGCGTGATTGTTCTCATCGTATCTCCGAACTCGCGCCGGCCGCGAAGCGAAGCGCATGCATGGCACTCCAAGCGGGTGCTCGTCCGAGCCGTCGTCGCGATTGTAACTCCTGCCCCCGCCGGTGAAGCGGGCGCCAGCGGCGAACGGCGGAAAGTCCGCGCCTGCTAACATGTTGCTCATTCGGTCCCCCCCTGACCTTTTGCCATGACCACGGAGCTGCTGTTCAGAGACGATGCCTACTTGCGAACGGCGAGCGCCCGGGTCGTCGCCGTTCACGAGCGTGGCATCGAGCTCGACCGCACGATCTTCTACCCCACGGGTGGCGGGCAGTCGGGCGACACCGGGGTGCTGCTCCGCGCGAACGGCGAGTCCATTGCGCTGATCGACACGCGCAAGGGCGAGGCGCAGGACAGCGTTCTGCACATCGCAGACCCCGCGATGCCCCGGCCGGGAATAGGAGAAATGCTGACGCTCGAAGTCGATTGGCCACGGCGCTACGCGCTGATGCGTCTGCACACCGCGCTGCACGTGATGTCCTGCGTGGTGGTGGCGCCGGTCACTGGAGGCAACATCGCGCCGGCGAAGGCGCGCCTCGATTTCGACATCGACATGAGCCTGCTCGACGCCGGGAGCATCGAGCGCGAAACGAACGCGCTCATCGCGCGCGGCGTCGAGACGGAAACCGTCTGGATCAGTGACGAGGAACTCGACGCTCGACCGGAGCTCGTCAAGACGATGAGCGTCCAGCCCCCGCGCGGCGCCGGACGGGTGCGCCTGCTGAGAATTCCCGGCATCGATCTGCAACCCTGCGGCGGCACGCACGTCCGCAACATCGCCGAGATCGGGGCCATCCGCGTGCTCAGGATCCGCAGCGAAGGCAGGCGCAACCGGCGGGTCGAGATCGCGCTGGCGGACAATCGGCCGACATGATGGACGAGCACACCAAGACGCGATATCGGCGAGTGGGTCGTGCACGCGACCCTGGCCGGCATCAACGAGGTCGGGATCCTTGCCGGCGTAGGCGAGCGGTTGAACGCGGCGGGTGTCTCGCTGGTGCGGGTGTCCGTCGCCACCGACCTGCTCGACCCGACGTTCGACGGCCGCGGTGTGCGCTGGCTTCGCGACGAGGGAGGCGCGGAAGAGACGTTCGTGCGCGACGCGGAGGGCACCATCGTCACCGAGGACTTCCCCCAAAGCCCGTTCGGCTTCCTGCTGCGCAGCGGCGAGCCCACGCTGCGCCGGCGCCTCGATGCCACGTATCGCCGGGGCGAGTTTCAGATGCTCGACAGGTTTCAGGACCAGGGCGTCACCGACTACCTGGCGTTCGCCGTGCGCGTCGGCGAAACCATTCGCCTGGGCTTGGGCGAGGGAATCTCAGCGTCGTGGACGACGGACGCGCCGGAGGGCTTCGCCGACACACAAGTCGAATTGCTCGCCGGGATCATGCCGGCGCTTACGCTCGCGATCATGCTGCAGACGACCCATCGCGACGCGCGCACGCTGCTGACCACCTACCTCGGGAGACACGCCGCGGACCGCGTGCTCGCCGGCAACATCGTGCGCGGTCGGGCCGAGCCGATCCAGGCCGTCGTCTGGTTCAGCGACCTCGTCGGCTTCACGCGGATCTCCGACAACGTGAGCGCCGACAAGGTGCTCGCCCTCCTGAACGACTATGCCCAGGCGCAGGTCGAGGAGATCGAGGCGCACGACGGGCACGTGCTGAAGTTCATTGGCGACGGCATCCTGGCGATCTTCCCCGATGCCGACACGACGCTCGCCTGCGCGCGCGCGCTGGATGCCGCGGCCAGGATGCGCCAGCGCATTACCGCGCTGAACGAGCGGCGCGCGGCGTCCGGCCTGCCGGTGACCGACACGCATCTGGCCCTGCACGCCGGCGAGCTTCTCTACGGCAATCTGGGCGGCGCGCGGCGACTCGACTTCACCGTCCTGGGAGCGGCGGTCAACGAGGCGGCGCGAATCGAAGCGCTGTGCGCCTCGCTCGACCAAAACGTTATCGTGTCCTGGGCATTCGCCGAGGCGGCGGGTGAGGCGCGGCGTCGGCTCGTGAGCCTCGGCCGCTACGCGATGAAGGGCATCGCCCGGCCGCAGGAACTGTTCACACTGGATCCCGGGTAGGCGCAGGCAGGGCCGGGCTAATGACTCGGCCGTCCGACCTTCGCGCCGGACTTGCCGACGAGGAAGTCGAGATCCACGCCTTCGTCGGCCTGCATCACGGTGTCGCAGTAGAGCTTCACCCACCCGCGCTCGGAATGCGGCGTCGGCGCCTTCCACTTCGCGCGCCGGCGCGCGAGCTCGTCGTCGGAAACGTGCAGGTGCAGCCGGCGCTTCGCCACGTCGAGCTCGATCAGGTCGCCGTTCCGGACCAGCGCCAGCGGCCCGCCGGCCGCCGCCTCGGGCGCGGTGTGCAGCACGACCGTGCCGTACGCCGTGCCGGACATCCGCGCATCCGACACGCGGACCATGTCGGTGACGCCCTGCTTCAGCATCTTCGCGGGCAGCGCGAAATTGCCGACCTCGGGAAAGCCAGGATAACCCTTCGGCCCGCAGTTCTTCAGCACCAGCACGCACGACGGATCGACGTCGAGCTTCGGATCGTCGATGCGCTTGTGCATATCGTCGATGTCCTCGAACACGACGGCGCGGCCCTTGTGCTTCATCAGCTTCGGCGTCGCGGCCGAGGGCTTGAGCACCGCGCCGCGCGGGGCCAGGTTGCCCCGCAGCACGGCGATGCCGCCCAGTTTCTTGAAAGGCTTCGCGAGCGGCGTGACGACATCGGCGTTGTAGTTGACGGCGTCCTTGCTGTTGTCCCAGATCGTCCGTGCCGTTGACCGTCAGCGCCTTCTTGTGCAGCGACCCGCCGATCTCCCTGATCACGACCGGCAGTCCGCCCGCGTAGTAGAAATCCTCCATCAGGTACTTGCCGGACGGCATCAGGTTGACGAGGCAGGGCATGTCGCGGCCGAGCCGGTCCCAGTCGTCGAGCGAGAGCTTGACGCCGACCCGGCCCGCGATCGCGAGCAGGTGCACGACGGCGTTGGTCGAGCCGCCGATCGCTCCGTTGACCATGATCGCGTTCTCGCAGGCCTCGCTTGGTGACGATCTTCGACATCCGCAGGTCCTCGTGCACCATCTCGACGATGCGCCGTCCCGTCAGCCGCGCCAGCACCTTGCGCCGCGAATCGACCGCGGGGATCGCCGCGTTCGTGGGAAGCGCCATGCCCAGCGCCTCGACCATCGACGCCATCGTCGACGCGGTGCCCATCGTCATGCAGTGGCCGGCCGAGCGCGACATGCACGACTCGACCTCGGCCATGTCGGATTCCTGCATCTCGCCGGTCTTGAGCATCGCGGTGAACTTCCAGACATGCGTGCCGGAGCCGATGTCCTCGCCGCGGAACTTGCCGTTCAGCATCGGCCCGCCGGAAATGCCGATCGTCGGCAGGTCGCAGGACGCCGCACCCATCAGCAGCGCGGGCGTGGTCTTGTCACAGCCCATCATCAGCACGACGCCGTCGAAGGGATTGGCCCGGATCGATTCCTCGACGTCCATCGCCACCTGGTTGCGGTAGAGCATCGCGGTCGGCCGCATCACCGGCTCGCCGAGACTCATCACCGGGAATTCGAGCGGGAAGCCGCCCGCCTCGAGGACTCCGGCCTTGACGTGCTCGGCGAGTTCGCGGAAATGCGCGTTGCACGGCGTGACCTCGGACCAGGTGTTGCAGATGCCGATCACGGGACGGCCGTCGAACAGGTCGTGCGGAAAACCCTGGTTCTTCATCCACGAGCGGTGGACGAGCGCGTCGCGGTCGTGGCGGCCGAACCAGGATTGGGAGCGGAGCGGGCGTTTCGATGGGGATGATTTCTTGCTCATGGTGCGGAACTGTCCTCGTGTGCGTGAGAGAAAGGGGGGCTGGCCGATCGGCAAACCGGGCTGCGACCACCTTGGTGCAGCCGAAGGATTTCCCGACCCGGGTAAACCAAATCGATGCCATGCGTCGCCACGGATCGCAAACCCTTCACGGCGCCGGAAGCGAGCCCGCGACGAGCTTGATGCGGGCGATCAGCTCGTCGGTTGCCCTTTCGACCGAGACGTTGTCGTTGACCACCCGGCTCATCGCCTTCGCCCAGACGTTCTCGTTGTTGAGGGCCGTGAACCTGTGGTTCTTCGTGAACTCGAAGTTCAAGGTGCCAGCGCCAAACTGGTTGAAGACCGCCTTGCGATGCCGATCCGCCTGCCAGAAGGCGCTCTGCGCGCCCGACTTGGTCACCGGAAACCAGCGGCCCAGGGCGCCTTCCACGTACGGCCGCAGGTTCGCGTCCTCGAGCATGAACGCAACGAACTCCTTCGCGCGCCTCTTGTTCTTCGCGCCCTCGAAGATCACGCCGGTCTTGACGGCGGCGCGATGGACCATGCGCGAGCCATCGGGCTTGTTCGGGAAGCCGGTCGTCTCGATCATCTCATCGAAGTACCTCTTTGCCCGCGCGCGCTGCTCGGCCGAAAGCGCCTCGTCCTTCGTGTCGTCGCGCCACTTGGCGGCAATCGCGATCGTCGTGTTGTGCGTCAACAGGGTCGTCCTGTCGTGGAAGCTGGCGTTGTTGTCCGGGTCCTTCCAGCTCGTCGACGATGGCGGTGTGCAATCGCGCTTGCGGATATCCGTGTAATCGCGGAGGGCGTTGATCAGGCCCTGCCGCACCTTGGGATCGTTGACCAGCAGCTCGCCATCGTCGTCGACGAGCTTGACGTTGTACGCGTCCATGAACGTCAGGAAGGAGTAGTATGAATCGCTCGAATCCGGACCCAGCGGCTCGCCGATCGCATACGTTTGCCGGTGGGTCTTCTTCCGATGCGCCGGCTGCACTCGGTCGCACCAGAAGTCCCAGTAAGCCTTCCAGCCGGCCGGAATGTCGGAGACCTTGTAACCCGCCTCGCCCAGCATGTCCTTCCAGTAATGGATGTGTATCGTCTGCTGCTTCAACGGAAACGCGTAGTAGGCCCTCTTTTTCGTCTTGCCGCTGTAAAGGTACGTGGTCTCGATCGTATTCCTGAGAAACCTGTCCTTGATCGGCGCGAGAATGTCGGAGATGTCCTCGAGCTTGCCGTCGTACGCCCACTTGCCGGTGACCTGGAAGTCGTAGACGTCGGCATAGGCAACGTCGGGCGGCGCGCCGGCGTCGAGCGCGGCCACCGTCTTCGGGATCATGTCCCGCGCCGGGTACTGCGACAACTCGATCTTGACGCCGGTCTTGCCCTCGTATTTCCCGATCGCCGTCAACAGCGCGTCGTCCTCGGCCTGGTAGACGCCCTTGACCCACCAGACGTTCAGCTTTTCCTGCGCCGCCGCCGGCGTCCACATGACGACTGCCGTCGCCGCAATGACTGCGAGGCCGGATCTGAAAACAGCCTCGATGCCACGCCTCCTGCGGTTCGCGCCCGTTGGCAGGACGTTACCGCCGTTGTCGTGGAGGCCGCTCGCGGCGCAGCACCGGGACCGCGGAGTGTCGACCGGGGCGCCCGTCACATCACCGCTCCCAGGTACCACGGCACGAATTCGCTCTGTCCGTAACCGTGCATTTCGCTCTTGCTCTTCGCCCCGGAGGCGGTGTCGAGCATCAGTCGGAAGAGCCGGCCTCCGATCTCGTCGACGCTCGCCGTGCCGTCGGCGATCTCGCCGCAGTTGAGGTCGATGTCCTCCTCCTGCTTCGTCCACAGCGCGGTGTTGGTCGAGAGCTTGAGCGACGGCGACGGCGCGCAGCCGTAGGCAGAGCCCCGTCCGGTGGTGAACACGATCATGTTGGCGCCGCCCGCGACCTGCCCGGTCGCGGACACCGGGTCGTAACCCGGCGTGTCCATGTAGACGAAACCCTTCGTCGTCACCGGTTCGGCGTACTCGTAGACGTCGACGAGGTTCGTGGTCCCGCCCTTGGCGACCGCGCCCAGCGACTTTTCGAGAATCGTGGTGAGACCACCCGCCTTGTTTCCGGGCGACGGGTTGTTGTTCATCTCCCCCTTCTCGCGCGTTGTGTAGTCCTCCCACCACTTGATTCGCGCAACGAGCTTCTCGCCGACCGCGCGTGACACCGCGCGGCGCGTCAGCAGGTGTTCGGCGCCGTAGATCTCGGGGGTCTCCGACAGTATCGCGGTGCCGCCGTGGCGCACCAGGAGATCGACCGCCGCGCCAAGCGCGGGATTGGCGGTGATGCCCGAGTAGCCGTCGGAGCCGCCGCATTGGAGGCCGACGGTGATGTGCGACGCCGGGACCGGCTGCCGCGTGACGACGTTGGCATGCGGCAGCATTTCGCGCACGATACCCACGCCGTGGGCGATGGTCTTCGCCGTGCCGCCGGTGTCCTGGATGCTGAACGTGCGCAGCAGCGGGCCCTCCTGCAGGTGTTCCGCACCGAACAGCGCGCTGATCTGGTTCGCCTCGCAGCCGAGTCCGACGACGAGCACGCCGCCAAAGTTCGCATGCCGCGCGTAGCCTCCCAGCGTGCGCCGCAGCAGCTTCATGCCGTCGCCGTGGGTGTCCATGCCGCAACCGGAGCCGTGCGTCAGCGCGACGACGCCGTCGACGCCGGGAAACGCGGCGAGCGCGTCGCCGCGGAATGCATCCGCGATGCCGCGCACGACGGTCGCCGAGCAATTGACCGTGGACAGGAGACCGATGTAGTTGCGCGTCGCCACGCGTCCGTCGGCGCGCACGATGCCCATGAACGTCGCCGGCGAGTCGACGTAGCGCGTCGGCTTCGCGTCGGCGCCGAACGCGTAGTCGCGATCGAACGCGCCCATCGCCAGATTGTTGAGGTGGACGTGCTCGCCGGCCGCGATGTCGCGCGAGGCGAAGCCGATGATCTGGTTGTAGCGCCTCACCGGTTCGCCACTGCGGATCGTGCGGGTCGCCACCTTGTGCCCCGGCGGGACGAGCCCCGCGACGGTCACGTTTTCTTCGGCAAGCAGCGTACCGCCGACGAGCTGCGTGCGCGCGATCACCACGTCGTCGTTCGGGTGCAGGCGGATGGTCAGCGATGTGCGGGTGAGCATGGCGGGATTTCCTTCAATCAGGGATACGGCAGCGGGCGACCGCGCGGGCGTCGATGGCGGCGAAATCCCAATCGATGCCGAGCCCGGGCTTCGACGGGGCAACGGCGTGACCCTCCGCGATCGCAAGCCGCGAGGTCGTGATGGCGTCGAGCTGCGGAATGTATTCGACCCAGGCCGCGTTCGGCGTGGCTGCCGTCAGCGACACGTGCAGCTCCATCAGGAAGTGCGGACATACCGCGACGTTGAAGGCTTCCGCGAGATGCGCGACCTTGAGCCAGGGCGTGATGCCTCCGATGCGGGCGCAATCGACCTGCACGATCGAGCACGCGCGCCGCGCGAGATATTCCCGGAAGTGGGACGGGTGGTAGATCGACTCGCCGACGGCGATCGGGATCGCCGTATGCGCGGCCAGTTCGACGTGTCCGCCCAGGTCCTCCGCCGGCAGCGGCTCCTCGAGCCAGGCGAGGCCGAACGGCTCGAACGCGCGCGCGCGGCGGATCGCCTCGGACACGTTGAAGCACTGGTTCGCATCGACCATGATCTCGAACGCGTCCCCGACCGCCTCGCGCACGGCGGCAAGCCGGGCGACGTCCTCGGACAGCTGCGGCTTGCCCACCTTGAGCTTCGCGCCGCGAAAGCCCTGTGCCTTGGCCTCGATCGTCTGCGCGACCAGCGCGTCGACGGCGAGGTGCAGCCAGCCGCCCTCGGTCGTGTAGACGGGAACCGCGGCTCTCGCGCCGCCGGCCGCCTTCCACAACGGCAACCCGGCGCGCTTGCAGCGCAGGTCCCACAAGGCCGTGTCGATCGCCGCCAGCGCAAGACTCGTGATCGCGCCGACGGCCGTCGCGTGCGTGTGGAAGAAGAGGTCCTTCCAGATGGCCTCGATGCAATCGGGATCGCGGCCGACCAGCTTCGGCGCCAGATGGTCGCGCAACAGCGCCATTACCGACGAGCCGCCGGTGCCGATCGTGTAGCTGTATCCCGTGCCCTCGCTGCCGTCGTCGCAACGGACGCGCACCATCGGCGTTTCCTGCGTGACGAACGACTGGATGGCGTCGGTGCGCACGACCTTGGGCGCGAGGTCGACCTGCATGATCTCCACGGATCGGATGCGGGACATGACGAGTGGCGCTCACTTCGGATACAGGATGCCCGGCAGCCAGAGCACGAGCTGCGGCACGTAGGTGATGAGCGCGAGGGTCGCCAGCAGCGGCCACAGCCACGGCAGCACGGCCTTGACCGTGGCTTCGAACGAGATCTTCGCCACCTTCTGCAGCACGAACAGGACCATGCCGACGGGCGGTGTCAGCAGGCCGATCATCAGGTTGAGGATCATCACCAGACCGAAGTGGACCGGGTCGATGCCGAGCTTGGCGATGATCGGCATGAACACGGGGACGAGGATGGTGATCGCCGCGATGGTCTCCATGAAGCAGCCGACGAACAGCAGGAAGATGTTCGCCAGCAGCAGGAACACCAGCGGATTGTCGGAAATCGACAGCACCCACTGCGCGATCGCCTCGGTGATCTGCGTGGTCGTCAGCACCCAGGCGAAGATCGACGCCGAGGCGACGATGAAAAGCACGATCGCCGTCGTCTCGATGGTCTCCATCGAGATCTTGATCAGCATCCGCAGGTTGAGCGTGCGATACCAGGCGAAGCCGAGAAACAGCGCCCACGCCACCGCCGCCACGGCCGCCTCGGTCGGCGTGAACAGGCCCGTCGCCATGCCGCCGATCAGGATCACTGGCGTCAGCAGCGCCATGTAAGCCTCGAACTTGAAGAGCTTGTCGGCGACCATCGTGCCGGCCAGCAGCGCCCCGAAGCGCAGCCAGCCCGGCAGGCCTTCGCGCGACCACAGGAAGTACAGGGCCACGGCCGTGATCACGACGAAGGAGAGCTCGAAGAACGCGCCGCCCATCCGCGGCCAGGAGAACGGGATGTCGCTCCCATATTTGCGGACATGCGCGTAGTACGCCACCATTGCCATCATGAACAGCGCCATGACTGCGCCGGGGATGAAGCCGGCGGCGAACAGCTTGCCGATCGACACATTGGCCTGCACACCGTAGATCACCATCGGCAGCGACGGCGGGATGATCGGCCCGAGCGTGGCCGACGCCGCCGTGATGCCGAGGGCGAAATCGGTGGGATAGCCATGGTCCTTCATGGCCTTGATCTCGATCGTGCCGAGCCCTCCGGCGTCGGCGATCGCCGTGCCGGACATCCCAGCGAAGATCACGCTGCCGACCACGTTGACGTGACCGAGCCCGCCTTTGAGCCAGCCGACCAGCGCGAGAGCGAAGTTGTAGATCCGGTTGGTGATGCCGGCCGAGTTCATCAGCGCGCCCGCCAGGATGAAGAACGGGACGGCGAGCAGCGGAAAGCTGTCCACTCCGCCGACCATCCGGTGGACCACGGTGAGCGGCGGAATCGTTCCGGAAATCCAGATGTAGAGCAACGATCCCAGGCACATCGCGATGGCAATGGGCAAACCGGTCGCCATCAGGCCGACGAAACCTCCGAGCAGGATGCTGTTCACCTCGGCATCCCGCTCACGTTTCCGCCTCGCCGGGGCGCTCGAGCACGGACCAGCCCTGCCGCCAGTGCCGCACCATCACCTGCACCGCGCGAAAGGTCATCATCGCGAACCCGAACGTGACGCAGCCGTAGATGTAGCTCATCGGAAAATCGATGACGGTCATCTGGAGATTCTGCATTTTCGGCACCAGCAGCACCGACAGCCAGGTCGCATACGCCAGAAACCCGACGCGGACGATGTCGACGCACGTCGACATCGCGCGGCCCACGCCGGCCGGGAGCCACCGGTACAGGAACTCGACGTGGATGTGCGTGTTCCGGCGCACGGCCATCGACGCCCCGACGAACGTGACGATGATCAGCAGATAGCGGGCGATCTCCTCGGTCCACGCCGCCGAGCTCTCGAGCACGTAGCGCGTGAAGAACTGATAGAAGATGTCCAGCGCCAGCAGCCAGAAGACGCCCAGCACGAGCCAGTCCTCCCAACCGTAGCCCGACAGGTCGATCGGCTCGTCGATCGCGTGAAAGTGACCCTCGGCGTCGAGGACGGGGCCGTCCGCGGGTACGGTTTCTCTGGCGTCGGTCATGCCGGCTGCGTTTGCGGGCCGCCGGGCGGCCCGCTCCTGGACGAATGCGCTATTTGATCGCGACGATGCGGTCGTAGTCCTTGCGCTCGTAGCCCATCGACTCAGGCGTCGAGTTCTTCAGCACCGCGTCGACGAAGCTCTGCCGGTTGACGGTGACGATCTGCAGGCCCTTCTTCTTGAACTCGTCGACGAGCTCGGCCTCGCGCTTCTTGATCTGCGCGGTGGCGCGGTCGGCGGCCTCGCGCGTCACGTCGGTGAAGATCTTCTTCTCGCCGTCGGTCAGCTTGGTCCACACGTGCGGCGCGATCTGCGTCGTCAACCCGTCGACGATGTGGCTCGTCATCATGATGGCCTTCTGCACCTCGAAGAATTTCTTCGCCTCGATCGTGGTCAGCGGGTTCTCCTGCGCCTCGACGGTGCCGTTCTGCAGCGCGAGGTAGACCTCGGCAAAGGCGATCGGCGTTGGGTTCGCCCCGCAGGCCTTCGGCGTCGCCATGTAGGCCGGTACGTCGGGCACGCGGATCTTCAGCCCCTTCATGCCGGCGCAGTCGGTGAACGGCCGGTTGGACGTCGTCTGCCGCGCGCCGTAGTAGGTGTACGCGGTGATATGGATGCCGGACTTCTGCCGGAAGCCCTCGACCATTTCCGCGAACACGGGGCTCTTGGAGTACGCGATAAGATGGTCCGCGTCACGGAAGATGAACGGATAGTAGGCGATGCCGATGCGCGGGTAGCTGCGCGCGGCGAACGACGGACCGCTGATGATCATGTCGACGGTGCCGAGCGTCAGGCCCTGATTGATGTCGGTCTCCTTGCCGAGCGAGCTCGCGGGGAAGACCTGGATGTCGAACTTGCCGTTGGTGCGCTTCTTGATCTCCTCCGCCGCCCACACCGACTGCGTGTGGTAGGGCTCGGACGTCTCGTAGACGTGCGCCCACTTGAGCTTCTGCTGCGCGGCGGCCGGACCGCCGGCCACGATGGCGGCCGACGCGACCGCAAGCAAGATCCCCTTCGAAAGCAAACGCATGATTTCTCCTTCGTGCCGTTGATGGTTGCGGGCTGTTGCCCGCGGATGATTCCAGGCTGCGTTCACGTCACGCCGCCACTACCTGCACCTTGGTGCTCTGTGTCTTGTCCCTGGCCAGCGCAAACGCCTTGACGGCCTCCTGCAGCGGGAACTGGCCGGACAGCAGCGGCCGCACGTCGACGCGGCGCGACGACAGATAGTCGACCGCCCAGTCGAACTCGATGCCCCAGCGAAACGCGCCCTTCAGGTCGAGCTCCTTGGCCATCAGCTCGTTGACGACGAACGGCAGCGGCTCGTGCGGCAGCGTGCCGACCTGGACGATCGTGCCGCCGCGCTTCGCGGCCGCCACGCAGGACTTGAGCGCCGCGAAGCTGCCCGACACTTCGAAGCAGACGTCGAACTGCGGCGCGGTCAGCGCGTCGGCCTCGCGGTCGGCGCGCAGCGTCCGGTCGGCGCCCACCTCGCGCGCCTTCGCCAGCGGCCGATCGAGGATATCGGACACCGTCACGGACTTTGCCCCGGCGAGGCGCGCCGCGATCACCGTCAGGCAGCCGATGGTGCCGGAGCCCGTGATCAGCACCGACTTGCCGATGAGATCGGTGCCGCGATGGACGGCATGCAGCGCGACGGCCAGCGGCTCCGCGAACGCGAGCTCCCCGAGCGTGACGTCGCCCGCCACCGGATAGCACTGCCGCTCGCCCAGCACGAAGAATTCGCTGAACATGCCCTGCACGTGCGGGTAGAGGCTGGCGCTGCCCATGAAGCGCATGTTCCGGCAAAGCTGCTCGCGTCCCTCGCGGCAACCTTCGCACCGGCCACAGGCATGCGACGGGCTTACCGCCACCTTGTCGCCCACCTTCACCCGGCTGACGCCGGCACCGATCGCCGCGACGGTGGCCGAGGCCTCGTGTCCCGGGATCAGCGGCTCGCGGACGATGAAGCTGCCGTTCCTGCCTTCGTAATAATAGTGGATGTCCGAGCCGCAGATACCGCCGGCGCCCAGCCGCAGCAGCACCTGACCCGGGCCGACCTCGGGAGTGTCGACCGCCTCGATCCGCAGATCGTCCTTCGCGTGAATACGGCAAGCCAGCATGGCATTCGCTCCTTTCAACGGCGGCGATTCACGGGCCGCGATCCAGGCGTCGCGCCCCCGTATCGCCGGAAAATCAATGCAAGGTGTTCCAGCCCTTGTTGAACCGCTTGTATGCCTTGTTCAGATGACGCTGCATCGCGGCGCGCGAGCCCGCGACGTCGTGCTCGGCGATCGCCTTCAGCACTGCGCGATGCTCGGCCATCGCCGCCGTCCACAGTCCCGGCGTGTCGTAATGGTGTTCCAGCCTCTGGTAGAGGGGACCGGCGCGCTCCTCCCACAGCATCTTCACCACCGCGACCAGCGCGCCGTTGCCGGTCGCCTCGGCGATCCGCAGGTGAAACAGGCGATCACCGGCCAGCGGTTGCTTTTCGTGCTCGAATTCGCGGTGCATCTGTTCCAGCGCTTCCTCGATCGCAGTGATCTGCGTCTTCTTGCCCGACTTGGCGGCGAGCGCCGCGCACTCGCTTTCGATCGTGTATCGGGCACGCATCAGCTCGAACGGCCCGGCCAGCGCATGCACCTCGTCGCGTCCGCCCCCCCCGGCGAGGACCTCGATTCCCTCCGCCCTGATCCCGGGTCCGAGCACGTAGATGCCGGAGCCGATGCGCACTTCGACCAGGCCCTCGACCTCCAGCGCGATCAGCGCCTCGCGCACCGATGGCCGCGAAACGCCGAGTTGCTTGGCGAGGTCGCGCTCCGGCGGCAGTCGCGCGCCCGCCAGGAATTCGCCGGCGCGAATCAATTCCCGGATCTGGTCGGCGATCTGCCGATACAACCGGCGCGGTTCGATGCTCTGGAATGGCATGGGGCGGTGAACGCGGTCGACGGCGGCATTCGACGTCCAGGGGGTCGGGCAGCAAGGCTAACCCCGGACCGGCAACTGGTCAAGTGGTAATACCAATTTCCGGACCTCCGGCGTACAATCGGGCGCGCGGCCGGGTGGTCACGGCGATCGCCGAACACGATCACGAATTCACGCAAAGGAACGGGCACCATGAGCGGACGACTGGCAGGCAAGATTGCGCTGATCACGGCCGCGGGACAGGGCATCGGACACGCGGCCGCGATGGCGATGGCAAGCGAGGGCGCGACGGTCTACGCGACCGACGTCAACCCGAAGCTCCTCGAGCACTATGCGGGGGTGGCGAACGTGGTGCCGCGCACGCTCGATGTGCTCGACGACGTCGCCATCGCGAAGCTCGCCGACGAGTTGCCGGCGCTCGACGTCCTGTTCAACTGCGCCGGCTACGTCCACCATGGAACCATCCTCGATTGCACGCCGAAGGACTGGGATTTCAGCTTCAACCTCAACGTCCGCGCGATGTACGTGACGATCCGCTGCACGCTGCCGAAGATGCTCGCCAAATACGCAGCGAACGGGCGCGGCTCGTCCATCATCAACATGAGCTCGATCGCGTCGAGCGTGAAGGGGCTGCCCAACCGGTTCGTCTACGGGACCACGAAAGCCGCCGTGATCGGCCTCACCAAGGCCATCGCCATGGATTTCGTGACGAAGGGCATCCGCTGCAACGCGATCGGCCCCGGCACCGTCGACACGCCGTCGCTCTCCGATCGCATCAATGCGTTCCCGGACCCGGTGGAGGCACGGAAGATGTTCGTCGCGCGGCAGCCGATGGGCCGGATCGCCAAGGCGGAGGAGATCGCGCCACTGATCGTGTTCCTCGCGTCCGACGAAAGCGCATTGGTCACCGGCAACATGCATTCCTGCGACGGCGGCATGACCATCTGATCACGCGGCCCCTCGAAACCCCGATCCGCCCGACCGACTGGAGAGCACATGAAACTCGTACGCTACGGCCCCCCCGGCAAGGAAAAGCCCGGCCTCATCGACGCGGACGGCAAGCTCCGCGACCTGTCGAAGAAGGTCAAGGACATCGATGGCGCGGCACTGGCGCCGGCGGAACTCGCCAGGCTCGCGAAGCTCGACCCGAAGAAGCTGCCGCTCGTCAAAGGCCGGCCGCGCCTGGGTCCCTGCGTCGCGATGCCGTCGAAGTTCGTCGCGATCGGCCTCAACTTCAGCGACCACGCGAAGGAGACGGGTTCGCCCATTCCCGAGCATCCGGTCGTGTTCTTCAAGTCGACGACGTGCATCGTCGGCCCCAACGACAACGTGATGGCGCCGATGGACTCCACGCAGCTTGACTGGGAAGTCGAGCTCGGCGTCGTGATCGGACGCACGGCGCGCTACGTGAGCGAAAAGGATGCGCTGAAGTACGTCGCCGGCTATTGTGTCGTCAACGATGTCTCGGAGCGCGATTTCCAGCTGAAGAAGGGCGCGACCCAATGGAGCAAGGGCAAGGGCTGCGACACGTTCGGGCCGTTGGGGCCCTGGCTCGTCACCCGCGACGAGGTCGACGACCCGCAAAACCTCGCGATGTGGCTCGACGTCAACGGCGTGCGCCGGCAGACGGGCAACACGAGCACGATGGTCTTCGGCGTCGCCGCGCTCGTCGCCGACGTCTCGCGCTACATGACGCTCTTGCCCGGCGACGTGATCACCACGGGCACGCCACCCGGCGTGGGCATGGGGATGAAACCCCAGACATGGCTCAAGCCTGGCGACGTCATCACGCTCGGCATCGAGGGCCTCGGTGCGCAGAAGCAGAAAGTGGTGCCGTTCAAGGGTAGGCGCTGAACGTCGAGTCTGACCGCGCGGCTTGTTCATCGACAGTGCGACGACCCACACCAGACGGCCGCGGCTCCCGATAGCGGACCATCAGCGGCCGTCGCCATGGGGACGGTTTTCCGCGTTGCGCGGGTGACGCGGCCTACGAATCTCTACAGTTGGCCGGCTGCGGAAGCACAGCAATTTCAGGAGTAGCCACATTGCCTGTACCGGTGACCGCGCCCCTCGAAAGGGGTACGATTTAACGGCTGGGCCATGAAGGGCACCGGCCGTTCTTTTTCGAAGGCGGGGCGGGCGCCCAACCCATTCGCACGGGAGGCGACATGATTGGCAAATCCGTTGGTTCGATTGTCCGCGATAAACAGATTCAAGAACTGATCGCGGTACCGGCCTCGGCGACGGTGTCTGAGGCCGTGTCCAAGATGAGCGAAAAGGGCGTCGGTGCGATCCTGATCAAGAATTCGCAGAACACCGTCGACGGGATTTTCACCGAGCGGGACTTGATGATCCGGGTCGTCAACGCGGGACTGGATGCCAGGACCACGGCCATTGGGATGGTCATGACCTCGCAGGTTGGGCGGGTCGAGGGGTGGACCAGTATCGAGGATGCGCTGAGCCTGATGGTCGTTCACGGGTATCGACACTTGCTGGTCGAGGACGGGGGCAAGATCGCAGGTATCGTTTCGCTGCGAGATCTCATGGCTTCGATGGTGATCCCTGATACGCCGATGGCGCACGAGGGTCGTGCACAGGTTACGCGCGCCCGCGCCGAGGCGGCGCTGCGATTCGTCGCGAGCGCAAAGCCGAGCGCCGGCCCCGAGCGGTAGCGCAATTGAATGTCGTCCTGGAGATCGCGATGCTCTCGCGCATGAGCCTTTGCCTTTGCATGGTGATCGTACCAATATCCGCTCATGCGGACTGGCAATACGCGACATGGGGCATGTCCCCGGAGCACGTCATTGCCGCGTCGAAGGGCATTGCCGTGCGCGTGGAGAATCCTGCCGCTGCACGGAACGGCGAGCGGGGATTGCTCACTGCCCCCTACGCGACGAACAACATCCTGTTCGTCGTTCATTTCTGGTTCGCCGCGGGCGAGCCGAAGTTGGCCCGGGTCAGTCTTGGCACGCAGTACGCCGCAGACTGTCCGAATGTGCGTTCCCTCTTGCCCGGTATCTACGGCGCGCCGCAGGTCTCCGATCTCGGACCGCCCTCGTCCTTGCGGTGGCGCAGCGAGGCGACCGGCAATTTCATCGCGTTTTCGCAGTACGGCGACACGCGTTGCGTCCTCGATTACTATCCGATACCCGTTCCCGGGCCGCCCGGCCTCTAGGAACGGCGACGGCAGATGGCGTCCCACGTTTGCCAAGGCCGGCAGCGCGCGTGATAAGTTCCGCCTGCGAGCCACCGGCCGAAGCCGGCCGCGCCCGTCACGGCGCGATGTACGCCGTCTTGACCGTCGTGTAGAACTCGGCGGCGTAGCGCCCCTGCTCGCGCGGGCCGTAGCTCGAGCCTTTGCGCCCGCCGAAGGGAACGTGGTAGTCGACGCCGGCAGTCGGCAGGTTCACCATCACCATCCCCGCCTGCGCGTGCCGCTTGAAGTGCGACGCGTGCTTGAGCGACGTGGTCACGATGCCCGTGCACAGGCCGAACTCCGTGTCGTTGGCGAGTGAGAGCGCCTCGTCGTAGTCCTGGGCCCGGATCACGCACGCGACCGGGCCGAAGATCTCCTCGCGCGCGATGCGCATTGTGTTGTTGGCCCCGGTGAACAGCGCCGGCGACAGGTAATAGCCTTCGGTCGCCCGCGTCAGCCGCTCGCCGCCGGCGACCAGCCGCGCGCCTTCGCCCTTGCCGATCTCGAGGTAGCGCAGGTCCTGCTCGAGCTGGCTCGGATCGACGACCGGTCCGATGTCGGTCCCCGCACCCAGCGCGTCGTCGACCTTCAGGGTGTTCAGCTTGTCGATCATCGCCGCGACGAAGCGGTCGTGGATGCCCGCGGTGACGATGAGCCGCGACGACGCCGTGCAGCGCTGGCCGGTCGAGTAGTACGCGCCCTGGACGGCGGCGTTTACAGCCGTCGGCAAGTCGGCGTCGTCGAGCACGACGAGCGGATTCTTGCCGCCCATCTCCAGCTGCACCTTTGCCATTCTCGCGACGGCCTTGGCCGCGATCGCGCGGCCCGTGCCGACGGAGCCGGTGAAGCTCAGCGCCGAAACGCCGTGGTCATTCACCAGCGCCTCGCCGACGATCGAGCCGCGTCCCATCACCAGATTGAACACGCCGGCGGGAATGCCCGCCCGGGCCAGGATGTCCGCCAGCGCCCACGCACAGCCGGGTACCAGGTCCGCGGGCTTCATCACCACGGTGTTGCCGTAGGCGAGCGCCGGCGCGATCTTCCACGCCGGAATCGCGATCGGGAAATTCCAGGGCGTGATGAGGCCGACGACGCCGACCGGCTCGCGGGTGACCTCGACGTCAATGCCGGGCCGCACCGAGGACAGCTTGTCGCCCGTGAGGCGCAGCACTTCGCCCGCGAAAAACTTGAAGATGTGCCCGGCGCGTGCGGCTTCGCCGATGCCCTCGGGCAGGGTCTTGCCCTCCTCGCGCGACAACAGGCGGCCGAGCTCGTCCTTGCGCGCGAGGATTTCAGTGCCCACGCGGTCGAGAATGATGGAGCGCTCCTGGATCGAGCCCGCCGCCCACCCGGGAAAGGCCTGTCTCGCGGCCGCGATCGCGGCGCGCGTCTGCGCCGCGTCCGCCTGTGCGTATTCGCCGACCACGTCGCGCACGTCGGACGGATTGCGGTCGGCGGTAGCCGTGGCGCCGGCGACCCATTCGCCACCGATGAAATTCTTGTGCAGGTCAGGCATAGTGTGTTTGCTTTCCGTATGAATGGCGAGGGCAAGTCAAAGCAGGCCGCGCCGTGCCAGATTGCCCATCAGCGCGCCGACTCCGAAATTCCAAGGCGCGATCCTGTTGGTGTGATTGACGCGGTTGACGAGCGCGCCCAGCTTCGGCGTCGCGATGGTGACGATGTCGCCGACGGCGTGGGTGAAGCCCTGGCCGGGCGCGAACCGATCCTTGGTCGGCGCGAACATCGTGCCGAGGAAGAGCACGAGCCCGTCCGGATACTGATGGTTGGGACCAATGGCGTGGCCGACTAGATCCAGCGGGTCGCGGCTGATCAGCGCCATCGAGCTTCTGCCGGTGAGCACGAAGCCCTCCGGTCCGTCGATCGTCATCGCGAGCTCGCAGCCACGCACGTCGTCGATGCCGAAGGTCTCGTCGAACAGGCGGATGAACGGCCCGATCGCGCAGGACGCGTTGTTGTCCTTGGCCTTGCCGAGCAGGAGCGCGCTGCGCCCCTCGAAGTCGCGCAGGTTGACGTCGTTGCCAAGCGCCGCGCCGACCGTGCGGCCCCGGCTGTTTACCGCCAGCACGATCTCGGGCTCCGGGTTGTTCCACTCGGACTGCGGATGGATGCCGATCTCGGCGCCGAGTCCCACCGCCGACATCGGCTGCGCCTTGGTGAAGATCTCGGCATCCGGCCCGATGCCGACCTCGAGGTACTGCGACCACGCCCCTGCGGCCACCAGCGCCTCCTTCACGGCGCGCGCCTCGTTTGATCCGGGGCGCACGCGCGCGAGGTCGTCGCCGATCAGCGCGACGAGCGACCGGCGCACCGCCTCGGCCTTCGCCGGATCGCCGCGCGCCTGTTCCTCGATCACGCGCTCCAGCGTGCTCGCGACGAAGGTCACCCCGGCGGCCTTGACCGCCTGCAGGTCGCATGGGGCGAGAAACCGCGGCCAGCGCTCGTCGTGCTCGGCTGCGGCCGAATTCGCGAGCACGTCTGCGAGCGCACCGATGCGCGGCAACGCGCCGGCGCGACGAATGGCCCCGACCGGGTCGTCGAGCTCGAGGAGCGCGCTTGCCGTCGGGGCCACGCGCGACAGATCGTGAACGTCGCTCGGCGTGACGCGCACCAGCGCCGGGCCGCCGGCAGCGGGAAGCCACGCGCGACCGATCAGCATGGCTCCGTCCGGTTTGTCCGGGAGGCAGGACGCGGCGGTCAGGCGTTGGCGAAGGGATTCCATGGCGGCTACCGAATAGGCATCAACGCCTTCGATTATAGGGCTTTGTCGCAAGGCGCGGCCGAAGGGAATCGTCGCCGGGCCCGGAGTTTTGCTGCATACTTGCGCGCGGTGGCGCCGACGCAGACTCCAGAGGTCGACTGACATGCCGGACAACCCGCAGCATCGCGTAGACGTTCTCTTTCCCGAGATCGACCCCTACGCGGCGGGCCGGATCAATGTCGACGCGCGGCACACGCTGTACTGGGAAACCTGCGGCAACCCCAAAGGGGTGCCGCTCGTCTTCCTGCACGGCGGACCCGGTGGAGGCTGCCTGCCGCACCACCGCCGATATTTCGACCCGTCGTTCTGGCGCATCGCGCTCTTCGACCAGCGCGGCGCGGGGCGTTCGGCGCCGTTGGCGGAACTTGCCGACAACACGACGCAGGACCTCGTCGCCGATCTCGAGCAACTGCGCCGGCATCTCGGGATCCGCCAGTGGCTGCTCTTCGGCGGCTCCTGGGGATCGACGCTCGCGCTGGCGTATGCCGAAGCCCATCCGGAGCGCTGCCTTGGGCTCGTGCTGCGCGGAGTATTTCTTGCGCGCCCCTCCGAGATCAACTGGTTCCTGCACGGCATGCGCCACATGTTTCCGGAGGCCTGGCGCGCTTTCTCCGGGTTCCTGCCGCCACGCGAGCGCGACGACCTGCTGGGCAACTACCATCGCCGGCTGACACATCGGGATCCGGCCGTGCACATGCCCGCGGCGCAGGCCTGGGATCGTTACGAAGGCGCGTGCTCGAGACTGCTGCCCTCGGCCGATCCGCTGCCGAAGTTCGACAATGACAACTCGGCGCTCGCCATCGCGCGGATCGAGGCGCATTACTTCGTCCATCAGGCGTTTCTCGGAGCCGACGAACTCCTCGCGAACGTGGGCCGGATCCGTCACCTGCCCTGCACGATCGTCCAGGGCCGCTACGACGTCATCTGCCCACCGGTGAGCGCCGACGCGCTTGCCCGCGCCTGGCCGGAGGCCGAATACATCGTCGTCCCGGACGCGGGTCACTCCATTCGCGAGCCGGGAATCACGCAGGAGCTGGTCGCGGCGATGTCGCGGATGCAGGCGCGCCTGGGACGCTAGGACTTCCCGGGACGGGCCGCCGGCCCGGGCTCGGATTGGCCCTGCGGCGACCTGGCCGCCGCGGCATCCCCGGCGCGCAACGCGGTCACCTCGAATTCCAGCTCCACGTCGTCGCCGATCAGCGGATAGGCGAAGTCCATGCCGAACGCGCGGCGTGAAATGCGTCCGGTCACCGTTGCGATGCAAGCCTCCCGCCCGTCGTCGGGACGGATTGCGCATTCGACACGAGCCACGTCGAGCCGCACCGGACGCGTCACGCCGCGCAGCGTCAGGTCCCCGACGATGCTGACGAGCCGCGCGCCCTCGTAGGAAACCTGCGTCGAACGGAAGTGCAGCCGGGGATATCGCCGCACGTCGAACATGACTTCGCTGCGAACGAATGCATCGCGCAGGTCCCAGCCCATGGCGACGGACCCCGCGTCGATGGCGAGGTCGATGCTGGCGACCTTCCGCTTCGCATCCAGGCCGATCGTGCCCGCGATGCGCCCGAAACGCCCGTGCGCCCTGGCAATCCCGAGATACTCCACCGTGAACCGGGCGCGGGTGAGGTCGGCGTCCACCAGAAACGTGCCGGGATCGGCCGTCGAGCCCGCGCTCGCGGCGAGCCACCCCACGACGGCGAGCAGCGCCCCGTACCGCAACGGCGGCCACACCCGGCGCCGCGCCGGAATGGTCGTCACCGCTCCGCCGTTCGTGCCGAACGGCATTGCGCCATCACCGCGCCGGCGGCAACACCATGCGGACGCGCACGGTGACGTCGTTAGCAATGGCGTCGGTATCGGCCCACAGCCCTTCGCCCACCTTGAAATCGAGGCGCCTGACCTTGAACTCGCCCTCGGCGACGTTGTTGCCCGCGGCATCGCGCTTGAGCGCCACGGGGACGACGACATCTTTTGCGACGCCCTTCAACGACAAAGTGCCGGCGATCTCGTAACGATCGCCGCCGATGCTCTTGATGCCGGTCGACGCAAACTTCGCAACCGGGAACTTCGCCGTATCGAACCACGGCGGCCGCCGGACCTCGGCTTCCGATTCCTCGCTCGCGAGATCGATGCTGGCAAGGTCGATCTCGAAGCCGGCTCCCGAATGCGCGAGGTCCCCCGGGCGGAAGTCGACGCTGGCCTTCCATCGGCGGAACCGGCCTTCGACGTTGGCGCCCATCTGCTGCGAAACGAAGCGGATCTCGCTCCTGTCGATCAGCACGCCCTGCGCCGAGGCGCCGCCTGCCGTCGCCAGCAGCATGGCCGCAAGCGGGGGAATGAAGGAAAGGATCGTCGTCACGGAGTCGAGTCCCTTTGCCGGCGCGGCAGGAACGGCAGCATCCGCCGCAGCACGTCGTCCCGGTCGACCCAATGGTGCTTGAGCGCCGCGCCCACGTGCACAGTGACCAGCGCAAGAAGCGCATAGTTCATTGTGCCGTGAACGGCCTTGAGAACATTGGCGAGCGCCTTGTCCTTGGGCACCAGGTCGGGCAGCGGGACCAGCCCGAGGTAGACGACCTGCACCCCCGCTGCGGAACTGTAGGTCCAGCCCGACAGCGGGATGACGAGCATCAATGCGTAAAGGAGCGCGTGCGTGGCGGCGGCGGCGCGCCGCTGCCATGCCGGCATCGCCTCGGGTGCCGGAGGGGGATGTGCGAGGCGCCACGCGAGCCTCATCAGGGCGAGCAGGAAGACCGTGATTCCGATCCATTTGTGATAGCCGTAGAGACGCAGCGTCTGTGGGCTGAGCGGCAAGTCCTGCAGCGAGAGGCCCAATGCGAAACCGCACAGGATCAACGCGCCCGCGAGCCAGTGCAACGCGATCGCGGTCGACGTGTACCCGGTGCCCGTGCGTGCCACCGGACGATTCTCGTCCGCGTGCAGACGAGCGGTCAAGCTTCCGCCGCACCGCGCGATGCACGGAGCGCCGAACGCCCGAAGGCCCGCCGGTATAATCGGTTCGTCACGCGCCATCCATGAGAGAAACACCCGTTCGGCACTTTTATTCCCCCCCCGACGGGGCATCGCTCGCGGGGCCGTCCGCCAATGGCAGCTGGCTCGAGCGGAGCCGGCGCGCGGTCTGGCATCCGTGCACGCAGATGAAGCTGCACGAATCGCTGCCGCTCGTCCCCGTCGCCCGCGGTGACGGCGCATGGCTCTATGACTTCGACGGGCGGCGCTACCTCGATGCGGTGAGCTCCTGGTGGGTGAACCTGTTCGGTCACGCGAATCCGCGCATCAACGCGGCGATCGCCGCGCAGCTCGGGGAACTCGAGCACGTGATCCTCGCCGGATTCACTCATCGTCCGGTGATCGAGCTGGCGGAGCGCCTGTCCGCGGTCGCGCCGGGGAATCTCGGCCATGCGTTCTTCGGATCCGACGGCGCCTCGGCGACCGAAATCGCGCTCAAGATGGCCTTCCATTACTGGAAGAATCGCGGCCAGCCCGGGAAGACGGTGTTTCTCTCGGTTGCCGGCGGCTATCACGGCGAGACCCTCGGTGCGCTCGCCGTGACCGACGTCCCCGTTTTCCGCGACGCCTACGCGCCGCTGCTCCATCGCAACATGACCGTGCCGTCGCCGGATGCGCGCGGCGCGGCGCCTGGCGAAACGGCGCGCGACGTCGCCGAGCGTGCGGCACAGGCGCTGGCCGCGCACCTCGGCGCGCACCACGCGTCGATCGCGGCGTTCGTCGTCGAGCCGCTGGTGCAGGGCGCGTCGGGCATGGCGATGCACGACCCCCATTACCTCGCGCGGGCGCGCGAACTCTGCACGCGCCACGACGTGCTGCTGATCGCCGACGAGATCATGACGGGATTCGGCCGCACCGGGACGCTGTTCGCGTGCGAGCAGGCGGGAACTGCCCCGGACCTCGTCTGCCTGTCGAAGGGCATCACCGGCGGCTATCTGCCGCTGTCGTGCGTGCTGTCGACCGATGCGATCTTCGAGGCGTTCTACGCCGACGACGCCGCACGCGGCTTCCTGCACTCGCACTCGTACACAGGCAACGCGCTTGCCTGCCGCGCCGCGCTCGCGGTGCTCGACATCTTTCGGGACGACGACGTGCTTGCCGCGAATCGCCTCAAGGCCGTGCGCTGGACAACGCTCGCGGCACCGCTCGCCGCCCATCCGAAGATCCGTAATTTCCGGCATCGGGGCATGCTCTGGGCCTTCGACGTCGAAACGGATCGCGCCGATTTCGCGCGCTGGTGCTTCGCCGAGGGTCTGGCGCGCGAGATCCTGCTGCGGCCGATCGGCCGCACCGTCTATTTCATGCCGCCCTACGTCGTGACCGACGACGAGTTTTCGCTGTTGGTCGCGCGGACAGCCGCGATTCTCGATAGCGCATGAGCGCGCCGGGCCACCCCAAGCGCGAATACCGGAGCGCAAAGCGCGAAGGTACTCCAGTGAGCGAGACGGGCGAAGCCAAGGCCCGAAGGGCGCGTCGTCTCGCGATTGCGCGCGCCCGACCATCGACCGCTGACCAGCGGACGGCGATGCGGAGGACGCCTGGCCCGAACAGAGCGTTCTTCGCTTGCCGGGGAGCGCGCTGGCGCTGGCGCTGATGCTCGCCGCTGCCGCGGGCACCGTCGCAGCGGCGCTGCCGCGCCCGGTCGGGCGGATGTTCGTCTATGCGGGCATTCCCCTCGACGCGGTCGGCGTCGTGGTCCAGGACGTGACGAAAAGCGAGCCGCTCTTCACCCTGCACCCCGATCGACCGCGCAACCCGGCATCGGTCATGAAGCTCGTGACGACGTTCGCCGCGCTCGAACTGCTCGGGCGCGACTACCGCTGGAGAACCGATGCCTATCTCGGCGGCCCTCTCGACGGAGGCATTCTCCGCGGCGACCTGATTCTCAAGGGGCGCGGAGACCCCAAGATCACCCTCGAGCAATGGCAGGCTTTCATGGGCACGCTCCGCGCGGGCGGGCTGGCGGCGGTCGAAGGCGACCTCGTTCTCGACCGGTCGCACTTCGCGTCCGCCGCGCACGACCCTGCCGCCTTCGATGGCGAGCCGCAGAAACCCTACAACGTCGGACCCGACGCGCTGCTCGTCAATTTCAAGACCGTCCGGTTCTCCTTCGCGCCGAGCGCGTCCGCGGACACGGTCGACCTCAAGGTCGAGCCGATGCTCGCGAGCGTCGGTGTCGGCGCGCCGCCCCCTCTGGCAGCCGGCAACTGCGGTGACTGGCGCGCTTTGGTGGGCGCGACCTTCGTCGACCGCGGCGCGCACGCGGAAGCCGCTTTCGCGGGTGGCTATCCCGCGGCCTGCGGCGAGCGGGAATGGTGGGTGTCCCTGCTCGACCACCCGACATACGTTCATGGCATGTTCGACACGTATTTTCGCGCGGCCGGGGGACGTTTCGCAGGCGGCTGGAAAAGCGGCGCCGCGCCCGCCGCCACGAGACCATTCGCCACACTGGAATCGCCGCCGCTGTGGGACATCGTCCGCGACGTCAACAAGCTGTCGAATAATGTGATGGCGCGGCAGTTGTTCCTGACGCTCGCCACGACGAACGCACCGCCACCCGCCACGACTGCGCGCGCGAAGGAAGCCGTGCAGCAATGGCTCGCGCGACGCAGGCTGGCGCTGCCGGGACTCGTGCTCGACAACGGATCGGGCCTCTCGCGGCACGAGCGGATCAGCGCAGGCGGCCTCGCGCGGCTCCTGCTCGCCGCCGATGCGAGCGCGGTCCGCGAGGAGTTCGCGAGCTCGCTGGCCGTCGCGGCGATGGACGGCACCCTGCAGCGACGGTTCCAGAACGGCAGCGTCGCCGGCCAGGCGCTGCTCAAGACCGGGTCGCTCGAAGGCGTGCGTGCGCTCGCGGGCTACGTGATCGACGCCGAGGGTCGGCGCTTCGTCGTCGCCGCGATCGTCAACCACGCAAACGCGGACAAGGCGCAGGCCGCCCTCGATCTCCTGGTCCAGTGGGTCTATCGCTACGGCGCCGGCGGAACGCCGCCGTCGCGCTAGCGCACGGCGCAGTCGCGGGAGTCCCCCGCCGCCCCGCACCCGGCTCCACCAACGTGGACCAGGGCTTCAGAGCCCCGGTATCGGCCTGCTGTCCTTGAACAGGAGATAGCCGCGGATCACCCGGTAGATCACCCAGATCGAGGCGACGGCCCAGATCAGGAGCGCGATCGGTATGCCGATCAGGATGATGCCCAGCAGCAGCAGCACGACGGCGCCCACCGCGCCCCAGAGCAACGAATACCAGAACGTCCGGATGAGCCAGGTGAAATGAGAGGCGATCCACGTGCCCTGCGCATCGCCCCGCTTCACGTACGCGACGATGAGGCCAGCGATGCCCACAAGGCCCATCAACGGCGCGGCCGCCGGGAATCCGGATGAAACCAGCGCCACCACCGCCGCGGCGCCGAACAGTGCGTACGCGAGCAAAGCCGCGGAAACCGGCGGATCGCCGGCGGCGGTGCCGGCGCTGGGAGCGGGGAAGTCGGCCATGGCGTCAATCCTTGCAGAGCGCGACCCAGGTGGCCGCAGGCAGGAATATGCGGCCGCCTGCGGCCGAAATCAACATATGCAACCGCCTGACCGGCTCAATACCGCCGGCCGTCCTTGTGCGCGGCAAAGACGCCGTTCTCGTCCTCGCCCCACATGAGATCGTCGTCGGGATAGAGCGCGTTGTCGCCCGGGATCCGGTTGCCCACTTCGAGATAGGTCGCCGGCGCCACACCGCGGTTGATGAAGTGATGCCCGTCCTTGCGGCCGCCCGGGAATCCGGCGCACATTCCCGGCCGCAGCGTCTGTTCCCCGTCATTGCTGACGAGGACGACCTCGCCGGTCAGCACATAGACGAACTCGTCCTCCTGCGTGTGCCAGTGACGCAGCGCCGATTGTGCCCCGGGGCCGAGCGTGACCAGGTTCACGCCGAACTTCGTGAGTCCGCAGGCATCGCCGAGCCGGCGCTTGGCGCGTTCGCCCATGCGCGAGCGAAAGGGCTCCGGGTAGCCCGAGCCGCGCTGCTCGGGGACGCATGCCGGGTCGACGGCGGGTAGCTTGGTCATCGGGAACCTCGGCTTCGAATGCCAGAAACGGAATTATGCCCCGACCGCCAGGCCGGAACGAGGCGAGCGCGCGATATTTGGCGTGCGTCAAGACCGGCCGCGCCGATCGGAGCTTATAATCCAGTGCGGGTTCGTGGAGCGCCACCGATGATGGCGCGCAAGTCAGCGAAGGAGAACACCATGTCCGATAGCACCGAAAGCCCACGCGAACGGCTCGCCGACGATCTTGCCAACGTGCTCGGCGAGGCCGAGGAAATGCTGTCGCGCGCCGCCGCCGAAACCGGCGACAAGGCCCGCGACCTCCGCTCGCAGGTCGAGACCAAGCTGCTGCGGGCCAAGCTCCGGCTGCAGGAGATCGAAGGCGACGCGGTGGACCGCGCCAAGGCCGCCGCCCGCGCCACCGATGACTACGTGCACGACCATCCGTGGCAGGCGATCGGCTTCGCGGCCGCCATCGGCGTGGCCATCGGCTTGCTGCTGAACCGCCGCTCGTAATCGCGCGGCCGTGACCGACGGCACGCCCCGGCCCCCCCGACGCGGCCTGCGCGCGGCGACGGCGCAGCTGGCGGGGACGCTGGTCGGCCTCGCGCGGACGCGCCTCGAGCTCGCCGCGGTCGAATTCGAGGAGGCGCGCGCGCAGGCGACAGAACGCCTGGTTCTCGTCATCATCGCGGGGCTGTGCTTCGCGCTCGCCGTGCTCATGGCGTCCATGCTCGTGGTGGTGCTCTTCTGGGACACGCACCGAATTGCGGCACTCTGCGGGATGACCATCGTCTACGCGCTCCTGGGGCTCGTGGCGCTGTGGCGCCTGAACCTGCAGAAGAAGTCCGAAGCACCCGCGTTCGCGGCTACGCTTGCCGAGCTCGAGCGTGACCGCGAATGGCTGGCAAGCCGATTCGGCGGGGACCAATGAGCGCCGTCGGGCCGTCGCAGGGGGCGCATCGCGCTGCGGCGCCGGCCGGCAGCGCGGGGGCACGCCAGTGAGCGCGATGACCCATGCCGATCGTGCGGAGAGGAAGGCTCTGCTCGCCACGCGCGCGGAGTTCGACCGGCAGCGAGTCGCGCTGGCGGTACTGGAGATCAAGGCGATCGTCGCGCCGTCCTCCATAGCCGATCGCGTCGATTCCGCGCGACCCATCGCCGCCACCGTGATCGGCCTGATGGCGCCGCTGGTGGGCCGGTATCGCCTCGCACGCTGGCTGCGCTTCGCGTCCTTCGCGCTCGTCGCCGTTCGCATCGCGCGCAACTGGCGCGACCGGCCGCGCTAGCGCCTCAGAGACCCAGGTCCTGCCACAGCGCGTCGATGCGCGCCGTCACCGCGGCATCCATCGCGATCGGAGTACCCCACGCTCGCGTCGTCTCCCCCGGCCACTTGTTCGTGGCGTCGATCCCCATCTTGCTGCCGAGTCCGGAGGTGGGCGCCGCGAAGTCGAGATAGTCGATCGGCGTGCGCTCGACGATGAGCGTGTCGCGCGCCGGGTCGACGCGCGTCGTGACCGCCCAGATCACTTCCTTCCAGTCGCGGATGTTCACGTCGTCGTCGGTGACGACGATCATCTTCGTGTACATGAACTGGCGCAGGAAGCTCCAGATGCCGAACATCACGCGCTTGGCGTGACCGGGGTACTGCTTCTTCAACGCCACGACCGCGAGCCGGTACGAGCAACCTTCCGGCGGAAGGTAGAAGTCCGCGATCTCGGGGAACTGCTTCTGCAGCAGGGGCACGAAGACTTCGTTCAACGCCACGCCCAGCACCGCCGGCTCGTCGGGCGGCTTGCCGGTGTAGGTCGAGTGGTAGATCGGATCGCGGCGCATCGTGATCCGCTCGAGCGTGAGCACCGGAAAGCGCTCGACCTCGTTGTAGTAGCCGGTATGATCGCCGAACGGGCCTTCGGCGGCCGACTCATAGCCGGTGGCATCGCCCGCATCCGGCCGGATGAAACCTTCGAGCACGATCTCGGCCGACGCCGGCACGCAGAGGTCGTGCGTGATGCACTTCACGATCTCGGTGCGCGACCCGCGCAGGAGCCCCGCGAACTGGTACTCGGAGAGGGTATCGGGCACCGGAGTCACCGCACCGAGGATCGTCGCCGGATCGGCGCCCAGCGCAACCGCGACCGGAAACGCCGTGCCGGGCGAGATCAAAGCATGGTCGCGGAAGTCAAGCGCGCCGCCGCGGTGCGCGAGCCAGCGCATGATCACCTTGTTCGGCGCAATCACCTGCTGGCGATAGATGCCGAGATTCTGCCGCGTCTTGTGCGGCCCGCGCGTCACCGTGAGGCCCCAGGTGATCAGCGGACCCGCGTCGCCCGGCCAGCACGTCTGCACCGGCAGCCGCGCAAGATCGACCTCCGGGCCTTCCCAGACGATTTCCTGGCACGACGCCGACGTGCGCTCCTTCGGCGCCATGTGCATGACCTGCATGAATACCGGCCGCGTGTTCTGCCACGCGTCCTTGAGCCCTTTCGGCGGCTCGGGCTCCTTGAGGAACGCGAGGAGCTTGCCGACTTCGCGCAGCGCCGCGACGGTCTCCTCGCCCATGCCCAGCGCGACGCGCTGCGGCGTGCCGAACAGGTTGCCGAGGACGGGAATCGGCGGGCGCCCGCCCGTTCCGGCGAAGCCCTTGGGCTGCTCGAACAGCAGCGCGGGGCCGCCGGCTTTCAGCACGCGATCGCAGATCTCGGTCATCTCGAGCCGGGGGTCGACCTCGGCGCGGATGCGCTTGAGCTCGCCCCGGCGCTCGAGCTGGGCGAGAAAGTCGCGGAGGTCGGCGTATTTCATCGGGGTGCGGCGCGGCGCGCGAAGACACCGGCGCTCGCGCATGGTACCAAACGCAGGCCGCTCGTGGCCGCGCCGCTACAATGGGAGCATGTCTGCATCGGCTGCGCTGCCCGATCCGCGCTTCATCCGCGCCCGCCGCGTCGTCTTCGGAATCGTGCTCGCGAGCTTCGTGCTGTCGTTCTTCCACCGCACGGCGCCGGCGGCCATTGCCACCGAGCTCACGCGCGCGTTCGCCATCGGCAGCGCGGTCCTGGGCACGCTTGCGGCAACCTATTTCTACGTCTACACGATCCTGCAGATCCCCGTCGGCGTGTTCGCCGACACGCTCGGGCCGCGGCGGATCCTGGCGGCAGGCTCGATCGTCGCCGGGGCCGGTTCGATCGCGTTCGCGCTCGCCCCGACCTGGGAGGTCGCCGCGGCAGGGCGCACGCTCGTCGGCGTCGGCGTGTCGGTCGCGTTCATCGCCATTCTCAAGGTGAGCGCCGTCTGGTTTCCCGCCGACCGGTTCGCGACGTTGAACGGGGTCACGATGTTCGCCGGCAATCTGGGCGCGGTCATCGCGGGCGCGCCGCTCGCGTGGATGGTGACGCTGACATCATGGCGCGCCGTCTTTCTCGGCCTCGCGGCGCTGTCGATCGCGCTCGGCATCGCCTCCTGGTGGAAGGTCCGCGATCGCCCGGAGCAGATGGGATTCGCGCCGGTGCACGCGCCGCCCCCCACGGCGGCGACGGCAATGCACTGGACCCATGCCCTCCATCGAGTCCTCGCGAATCCGGCGACCTGGCCGGGATTCTTCGTCAACGCCGGGATCGCCGGCAGCTACCTGACTTTCGCCGGGCTCTGGGCGATCCCGTATCTGGAACAGACTTACGGCATGGCACGCGTCAGCGCGGCGGAGCACACCAGCGCGCTGCTGCTCGGCGTCGCGTTCGGCTCGGTGCTGGTCGGCATCGTCTCCGACCGCCTGGGAAGCCGCCGCGGCATCATGCGCCTCTACGCGCTGCTGTACGCGCTGTCGTGGCTGCCGTGGGTGCTGCACGTGCAGTGGCCGCCGGCGGCGACGCTCGCGTGGTTCGCGCTGACCGGGTTGCTGATCCCCGGATTCACGCTGACCTGGGCGGTCGCGAAGGAAGTCAACCGGCCCGAGCATTCGGGGATCGCGACCGCGGTCGTCAATGTGGGCATCTTCCTCGGCGCCGGCATCCTGCAGCCGCTGGTGGGCGTGGTGCTCGATCGCGGGCGCGCGGCGGGCGATCTCGCCGGCGCTTGGGACCGCGGCATCCTGCTGCTGGCCGGCGCGGCGGCATTCGGCGCGCTGATGACGCTCCTCGTGCGCGAGCGCCCGCAAGGCGCCTAGAACAGCCCGACCACCTTGCCGTCGTCGGTGAGGTCGATTCTGCGCGGCCGACGGCGCCTTCGGCAGCCCGGGCATCGTCATCACGTCACCGCAGATCATCACGATGAATTCCGCGCCCGCGGCGAGCCGCACTTCGCGGATGTTGACGACGTGGCCCGAAGGCGCGCCGCGCAACTGCGGATCGGTCGAGAACGAATACTGGGTCTTGGCCACGCACACCGGGTAGTGCCCGTAGCCCTCCGCCTGCAGCTTCTTGATCTGGGCGCGCACCTTGCTGTCGGCGGTGACCTCGGAGGCGCCGTAGATCTTCGTCGCGACCTTGGTCATCTTGTCCCACAGCGTGTCGGCGTCGTCGTAGACGAGGCGGAAGTCCCCCGGCACGCGGTCGATCACCTCGACGACCGTCCGCGCGAGCTCCTCGGCGCCGGCGCTGCCGTCCGCCCAGTGCCTGGCGACGACGACCGGCGCATCGTGATGGGAGACCTTCTTGCGCAGCAGCGCGATCTCGGCCTCGGTGTCCGACGTGAAATGGTTGATGGCGACGACGCAGGGCATGCCGTAGTGGTTGCGGATGTTGTTGATGTGGCGCTCGAGGTTGGCGACCCCCTTTTCCAGCGCGGGGAGGTTCTCCTGCGTGAGCTCCTTCGCGTCGGCGCCGCCGTGGTACTTGAGCGCGCGAATCGTCGCGACCAGCACGACGAGGCTGGGCCGCAGCCCGGACTTGCGGCACTTGATGTCGATGAACTTCTCCGCGCCCAGGTCCGCGCCGAACCCGGCCTCGGTGACCACGTAATCGGCGAGCTTCAGCGCGGCCTTGGTCGCGATCACGGAGTTGCAGCCGTGCGCGATGTTGGCGAAGGGGCCGCCGTGGATGAACGCCGGGTTGTTCTCGAGCGTCTGCACGAGGTTCGGCTTCAGCGCATCCTTGAGCAGCACCGTCATCGCGCCGTGCGCCTGCAGGTCGCGCGCGTGGACGGGCTTCTGGTCGCGGGTGTAGCCGACGACGATCTTGCCCAGCCGCGACTTGAGGTCGGCGAGCGAGGACGACAGGCAGAAGATCGCCATCACTTCGGAGGCGACGACGATGTCGAAGCCGTCCTGCCGCGGATAACCGTTCGCCGGCCCGCCCAGCGCCACCGTGATGTCGCGCAGCGCGCGGTCGTTCATGTCCATCACCCGCTTCCACGCGATGCGCCGCACGTCGATGTCGAGCGCGTTGCCGTGGTGGATGTGATTGTCGAGCAGCGCGGCGAGCAGGTTGTTGGCGACGCCGATGGCGTGGAAGTCGCCGGTGAAATGCAGGTTGATGTCCTCCATCGGCACGACCTGCGCGTAGCCGCCGCCCGCGGCGCCGCCCTTCATTCCGAACACGGGCCCCAGCGAGGGTTCGCGCAGGCAGACCGCCGCCTTCTTGCCGATCCGGTTCAGCGCGTCGCCAAGTCCCACGGTGGTAGTCGTCTTGCCCTCGCCCGCCGGCGTGGGGCTGATCGCCGACACGAGAATGAGCTTGCCGTCGGGACGCTCGGCGAGACCCGCGAGCCAGTCGAGCGACACCTTGGCCTTGGTATGGCCGTACGGTTCCAGCGCCGCATCGGGGATGCCGAGGCGCTCGGCGACTTCTCCGATCGGAAGCAGTTTCGCCCGCTGGGCGATGTCGATGTCGGTCAGCATTGCGGATTCTCCTCGGGGGGACAGATCGTGTCTTTCGATGACCGGGGTGCGACTGGCGCAGCCTCGGCTAGATGACCGGGTTCGAGCCACCGTCCATGGGCACGATCGCGCCGGTCACGTAACTCGCCGCGGCGGAGGCGAGGAAGAGGGCGACGCGCGCCACCTCTTCCGGCGTGCCCAGTCGGCCGAGCGGAATCCGGGCTTGCATCCGCTGCAGCAGTTCGTCCTCGGCGAGGCCGGTCATCCTCGCCTCGGCGCTGAGGCCTTCCTGCACGCGCCCGGTCAACGTGGCGCCGGGATTGATCCCGTTGATCCGAATGCCCTTCGGCGCGAAAGCGGCGGCGAGGCCCGCGGTCACGAGCATCAGCGCCGCATTCGCCGCACCGCCGGGGAGATGCACCGGGCTCGCGACCTTGCCGCCGGAACCGATGATGTTGACGATCACGCCGCGGCCGCGCCGCGCCATGCGCCGCAACACCGCGTCGATCGGATGGATGTAGCTGAAGTACTTAGCGTCCATCGCCGCATGCCAGGCATCGGCGTCCAGATCGGCCGGCGCGTAGCGGCGCGCAGCGCCGGCCGAGTTGACGAGGACGTCGATCGGACCGAGCTCGCGCTCGACTTCGTCCGCCATGCGCGCGGCATCCTCGGCGCGGGTGAGGTCGGCGACGAGCGCCTGGGGCGGGTGCCGCGTGACCGGGAATTTCGCAATGGCCGCATCGAGGTTGGCGGCACTGCGCGCAACGAGCACGACCCGTGCGCCCTCGCGCGCGAACGCCTCGGCGCAGGCGCACCCGATGCCCTTGCTGGCGCCGGTGACCACGACGATCGTGTTGGCGAGTCCGAGGTCCAACACTGGCCGCTATTTCGAGGCGAAGCGCTGTTCGAGGCTTGCCATCACCGCGGGCCAGGCCCGCGCAAAGTAGGCCCTGGACTTGGCCCATTCCTCGCCGTCCCCGTAGCCGAAGTTGCGCAGCGTCAACTCGGTGCGGTTGCCGGGCAGCGGCTTGAAGTCGAGATAGACGAGCGTGCGCAGGACCCGGATCGTGGGGATTGTCGGCGGCGCGTTCCATTCGAACACGAACTGCTCCATCGGTTTCACACTGTGCACCTTGCAGCCCTCGCTGCCGCGGGACCCCTCGGGAAGGTCGAGGCCGAACCACAACTCGAACGCGCCACCCGGCCAGGGCTCCACTTTCGCCGCCTTCGGGGCAAAGAAGCTTTCGATTCCCTCCGTGGTCGTCCACGCTTTCCACACGTCGGCAACCGGTGCGTTGACGACCTTGGTCACCATGATGTCGGGGGTCAGCTCCTGCGCGGGGGCCGAGGCGGCCCCCGCGGCACCGGCAGCCAATACCATCGCGCGACATGTCGCGCGAAGCACACGCGCGATTCCGCGTGTCGATCCAGTCATGTCATTCCCTCGGAGCGAATTACCCGGCAAAGGGGGCATCCTATCAAATCGGTGGCCGCCCCTCCTGCTTTGTCGAATCAGGCCCGGAACGGACCTTTGAGTCCCGTCGGCCTTTCCCGGTTCATGCTGGTGCGGGTCGTTGCCGAAGGGCCGGGGCCGCGATCTAGGGCTGCGCGCCGATCTTGGCGCGCAGCAACGCCCTGAGCCTGGCATAGGCGTCCTCGCGCGCGGCCGGATCGGGCGCGACCGTCACGCCCTGCCCCGGATTGACCCCATTCGGCACTTCGAGCCGCAGCCGGCCCTGCGCCGCCGGCCCGTCGAAGCCATGATAGACGCCGGGATAGACGGTGATCGTCACCGGCTCGCCCGCCGCGGTCAATCGTCCGGCGAGATCGATGCACGGCTGTGGCGCGGTCCAGTCGTCCGCCCCGCCGATGAAGAGCGTCAGCGGTGCGGCCACCGCGTACCCGTCCCGCGCGCGCATCGATTCGATGCATCCCGGGTAGAAAGCGACACCGGCACGAAAATACGGTGGCGCTCCATTACGATCCTTCCATGCGGCGACGGCGCGTTGACGCGCGTTGAAGGTTGCCAGCAGCGTGCTTCCGCCATGCGACCAGCCGAGCAGCGCGATGCGGTCGGGCGCCACCTCCGGGCGCGTCTGCAGATACGCGAGCGCACCCTGCGCGTCGAGGCGGCGCGCCGTCACGGTGATCGTCCGCTGCCGGTTCTCGATCGTGCAGATCTCCTCGCGACCGCGGGGACGAAAGCTGTCGGGAAACAGCACGACATAACCCTCCCTGACCAGCAGCTCGGCCATCCTCTGATGCCGCAGCGACAGCGCTTCGCGCCGCGACGGCAGCGTGCTGAACATGCCGCCGCAGCCGTGCAGCGCGACGACCGCGGGATACCGGCTGTCGCTCGCGCCCTCCGGCCGGAACATGAGGGCGGTGACTCGCACCGGGGTGCCGGTCGCCGGATCGAGGTCGAGCGAATCGAACGTCACCCGCTCCGCGGGAAGCCGCCCGCGGGTCGCGCACCCGCTCGCTGCGGCCACAACCAATGTCGCCGCCACGATGGCCGCCCATCGGCGACGCGCATCCCTCATGCCCGCGCCTGCACCGCGGCCTGCAGGAAGGCGCCAATCGCCTGCCACGCGGCGAGTTTTTCGGCGAACGGCCGCGTGTACGCGGGCGATGACGACGGCAGCGCAAGCGTCGCGTAACCGGCATCGCGCCAGACGTCGAGCGATCGCGCCGCGGTATTGCCGTTGAAACAGACGAGTGCGAGCTCCGGCGCGGCGCGGCGCACCCGCCCGACTCTTGCCGGCTCGGCATCGCGAATCGCGCCGTCGAGACTGCCGCGACGACGGCACGCGACGATCGCGTCCCACAGGCCGATGCCGTGCGCGCGCAACGCGGCGAGCCGCTGCCGATAGGGCAGCGCGGGCAAAGGCACGCCGATCACCGCAGCCATGAGCGGCCAGAAATGGTTGCGCGGGTGCGCGTAGTATTGGCCGGCCGCGAGCGAGGCCGAGCCCGGAAAGCTGCCCAGAACGAGGACCCGCACACCGCGCCCGAGTACCGGTGGCAGGCCGCGCAACGTGGGATACGGGGGACGTACCACGTTCTACCCGCGGCGCGCCTCAACGATCGAAGCGAGGCACGCCGAAAGACGCGGTCTGTCCCCCACCATGCTCAAAGCGCGCGCGGCCACGCCGCGAGACGCACGGCATGGTCGAGCGCGATGCCGGCGAACACGGCCAGCCCGAGCCAGTGGTTGTGGAGGAACGCGCGGAAGCAGGCGTCGCGATCGCGACCCCGGATGAGCGTCCAATGGTAGGCCGCGCACGCAAGCGCGGCGCCGAGACCGGCGTAGTAGAGCGGCCCCATCGTCTGCCACATCCCCACCGCAACCATTCCGGCGAGGTAGATCGCATAACAAAGCATCACCGCGAGAACGTCGAAGCGCCCGAACGCGATCGCCGACGTCCGCAAGCCGAGGCGCAGGTCGTCGTCGCGATCGACCATCGCGTACTCAGTGTCGTAGGCGACGACCCAGAACAGATTGAACAGCAGCAGCCACCAGGCGATCGCCGGCACCACGTCGTAAACGGCCGCGTACGCCATCGGAATCCCGAAGGAGAACGCGATGCCGAGGAACGCCTGCGGCAGCACGAAGAAGCGCTTGAAGAACGGATAGACGAAGGCGATGGCGACCGCCGGGAACGAGAGCAGGATGGTGGTCCTGTTGGTGGACAGCACCAGCAGGAACGCGCAGAACGCCAGCCCCGCCGCGACCAGGAGCGCCTCCCACGCGGCGATCTCGCCGCTGACGAGCGGCCGGTCCGCCGTACGCGCCACGTGCGCGTCGAAGCGCCGATCCGCCCAGTCGTTGACGGCGCATCCTGCCGAGCGCATCAGGATCGTGCCGACGGTGAAGATCACCAGCAGCGACCACGTCGGCGCTCCGTCCGCGGCGAGCCACAGCGCGGACAGTGTCGGCCAGAGCAGGAGCGCGATGCCGATCGGCTTGTCAAGGCGGACGAGCCGCTCATAGGCGTCGAGTCGCGCGGCAATTCGCGCCTGGGACGGCACGGCGCTCACGGGCCCCCCTTGGCGCTTCGCGCCGTCCCCCCAAGGGGGAGCAGTTCGCGCTTGGGGCGGCCCGGCGCACTCACAGCGGCAGCGCCAGCTGCTTCTTCAGGTCGCGGGGCGCGATCTCGGTCAGCAGTTGCTGCGGCGTTTCGTATTTCAGACGCACCCGCAGCTCGCGCTTCATCCGGGCGTTGACGAGGCGACGCGATTCGCTCATGAACGACAGGAGGAGCGGTGCGATGCGGCGCTCGGCCTCCTCCCACGACACGCGCGGCGGACGCGGCAGGCGGAAGGCATCGGCGACGGCGTCGAACCAGCCGCCCATCTTCATTTCGGCGTCGTCGCTCACGTTGTACGCCCGATTGGGCTTTGCGCGGAACAGCGCCGCGACGGCCGCGCGCGCGAGATCATCCGCGTGCACATGATTGGTGAAGACGTCGTCGTCCGCCTGCAGCGTCGGCGTCCCCTGCCTTATCCGGTCGAGCGGCAGGCGCGTCTCGGCGTAGATCCCGGGGGCGCGCAGGATCGACAGCGCGACCCCATGGCGTTTCGCCCAGGCGCGCAGCCGGTCTTCCGCCGCGACACGGCGGCGCGACCGTGGCGTCCGGGCGCGGCGTGGCCGGGTCTCGGCGACGCGGGCACCGGCGCAGTCGCCGTACACCCCGGACGTCGAGATGTAGACGAATCGCTGTGGTATGCTTCGCGCCCGCGTCAGCGCCGCGATGAGTTTCCGGGTTCGCGCGTCGTCGCGGCCCCCGGATGGGGGCGGGGCAAAATGCATCACCGCGAACGGCGCGGTGCGCAGACGGTCGAGGCTCCGGAGGCGGTCGAGGTCGCCGATGATGGGAACGATGCCGTGCGCGCGCAGCTTGGCGCTGTCCTCGGCGCGGCGCGTGAGCCCGTAGAGGCGCACTTTGGATTGAAGCAGGCGGGCCGTGCGCAGCGCGACGTCGCCGCAGCCGATCAGTAATACCCGTATCACGGTCCAGGGCCTGTTCACACCATGTCTGCAGGACGCGTCGCTCGCGCCGATCCACGGCGCGGAACCCTTGCCTTCACGTCGTCGCCATGCCGCACCAGATTACCATAAACCCCAGCGGCCTTTCGTTCCCTTGCGGCGATGGCGACACGATCCTTGCGGCGGCGATGGCCGCCGACCTGATGCTGCCCTACGGCTGCCGCAACGGCGCCTGCGGGACCTGCAAGGGGAAGATAGTTGGCGGGGAAGTCGACTACGGGCCGCACCAGCCGTCCACGCTCACGGCCGACGAGAAGCGTCTGGGCCTGGCGCTCTTCTGCTGCGCGAAACCGCTGACCGACCTCGTGCTCGAGGTCCGGGAAGTGCGCAAGAGCGGCGACATCCGGATCCGGAAGCTGCCCTGCCGCGTCGAGTCGATCGACAAGCCGGCGCCGGACGTCGCGATCGTGAAGATCAAGCTGCCAGCGAACGAGCGCCTGCAGTTTCTGGCCGGACAATACATCGATCTGCTGCTCAAGGATGGCCGCCGCCGCAGCTTCTCTCTCGCCACGGCGCCACACGACGACGCGCTGCTCGAGCTGCACGTTCGCCACGTGCCCGGCGGGCATTTCACCGATCAGCTGTTCCACCAGTTCAAAGGGCGCGAGATCCTGCGCTTCGAAGGACCGCTCGGCACGTTCTTCCTGCGCGAGGAATCGGACAAGCCGATCATCTTCGTCGCCGGCGGCACCGGCTTCGCGCCGATCAAGGGAATCGTCGAGCACGCGCTTCACCGCGGAACCGACGCGACGCGGCCGATGGTGCTGTACTGGGGCGCGCGCGCGAAGCGCGACCTCTATCAGCCCGATCTTCCCGGCACATGGCAGCAGCAGGGCCGCAACTTCACGTTCATCCCGGTGCTGTCCGATCCCGCGCCCGAGGACGACTGGCCCGGCCGCACCGGCCTCGTGCATCAGGCGGTGCTGGACGACTTCGCCGATCTCTCCGGGTATCAGGTCTACGTTTGCGGCGGGCCGGCGATGGTCGACGCAGCGCGGAAGAGCTTCGTCGAAATGCGCGGGCTCCCCGCGGAAGAGTTCTTCGCCGACAGCTTCACTTACGCGGTACAGCCGGGAACCCAGGAAAAGCGGGATCCGACCTGACTTCAGGCAGATCGACCGACTTGCGGCGAACACGCGCAAGACATCGGGTCCGCCCCTGCTTTTCCTACTTTTCGAGCTCGGCGAGCGCGAGCTTCAGCGCGGCGGCAAGCTGTACATTGGCATCCGAGTCGCGGCCAATCCGCCCGAAGAGCTCGCCCAGTGCCACGCGCGTGCGCCAGCTGTCGTCGAGCGCGAGGCTCGCCTCCAGATAAGTCTGGGCCTTGCCCCACAGCTGCGCCCGTTCGCACAGCACGCCCAGCGCGTACAGCAGCGTCGCGTCGCCGCTGTGAAGCGCGAGCCAGCGTTCCGCCTGCTCGAGCTGCGGCGCGCCGTCCGCGGGCCGGCATTGCGCATAGAGCGCGACCAGATCGGGATTCCATTGCCGCTCGAGGCTGCGGGCGAGCAACTCCGCGGCTTCGCGGTCCCCGCCCAGCGCGATGAAACTGCGCGCCGCCGCGCGCGCGATCTTCGGCATGCGCTGCTCGGCGTCCGAGAGCTTGGCCCAGTAGGCACGCAGCCCTTCGCCATCGAGCACGCGGGCGGCGAGCTCCTGCGCATGGGCCGCTGCGCGCACGAATTCTCCTTCCGGCACGCCGTATACCTTGCGCTTGACCAGTTGATCGACGAGCGGCGGGATCTCGGCGTAGCGACCCGCGCCCTGCAGCGCGCGCAATTCCAGGCGCACCGCGGCGGTATGCGACCCCGCCTCCTTGCGCAACAGGCCGAGGATGCCGAGTGCCTCGAGTGGCTGGCCCTGCTCGAGCTTCATCTCGGCTTCGAGCATCAGCCGGGGCACCGCAAGACTCGGCACGCAGGCGTCGGGACGTGCGAGCAGCGCCTCGGCGGCGGCGAACTCGCGGGTCGTGATGGCCGCACGGGCGCCGATCAGCGCAGACAGACCCGACGAGCCCGGTATCGCCAGCGCCTCATCCGCGAACTGCCGTGCCCGGCCGAAGCGGCCTTCGAGCAGCGCAACGATCGCGGCATCCTGTTTCGCGCGGGCGCGCTCCTGCTGCTGCCGGCGCCGGTTCAGTCGCACCTCCTCGGGCAGGCCGAGCGCGCGCTTGACGATCCGCAGCAGCGCATAGCAGGCGCCAAAACCCGCGAGCGCGAGGACGAGCAGCAGATTGAGGGAGAGCTCGACCCGGTAGGGCGGCGCGACGAACAGCACATAGCCGCTCGTCAGCCGTGCCGCAAGCGCAACAGCCACAGCCGCGCCGGCGAGCAGGAGGAACCAGAAGAGGACGCGCACCGGCCAGCCTATCGTGCCGCCGGCACGGCCGCGGAACCCCGCCCCCCCGCGCGATCCTGCCCGAGACGCAGCACGCGCAGCGCTTCCAGGCTCCGGTTCAGGTCGGGCGTCTCTCCGGGCATCGGCGAAGCGGCGAGCTGCCGCACGGTTGTCTGCAGCGCCTGCACCGGTTTCGCGCGCGTGTCGAAATACTGCTTGAGCCACGCCTCCACGGCGGAGAGATCGGCCTGAAAGCTGGCGTCGTTGCGCGCCAGCAGCGCGATCCGCGCGGTGAGCAGCCGCAGCTTCAGGCTCTCGCGCAGGAAGTACTGTTGCGCCATCGGCACCAGCGGCGCCGCGGGCCGGTCCGCGACCTCGATGCGGATCAACTGCTTCGCATCGCTCCAGAGGTCCGCGAAAAAGCGGCGCCACGGCGAATCGTCGACAGGCACGGCGTCCTTGTCCGGCACGGGCGGCGGCACCCGCTCGTCCATCGCGAGCGGCAAGGTGTCAACGGCGGCAATCCCCTGATCGAGCTTCAGGCTCATGCCGACGACGTCGACGTAGGGCACGGCCTTCAGACGGTCCATGTCGCGCGCGAGCGCGCGCCGCAACGGAACGAACTGCGGACGTTCGAGGCGCTGCAACTTGGCTTCGGCCAGCTGCAGCGCCGTCAGCGCGGACGGCACGTTGCCCGCGAGCTGCAATTGCTGGCTTGCGACCAGGAGCACCTGTTCGATCTCAGAGATCGCGATTTCGTCGCGCGACGGCGCGAGATCGCGGTACAGCGCCTCCAGCGCCGCCTGCTCCGCCTGCGATTCGGCGAGCCGCGCCTCGAGCAGCGTGATCTTCGCCTGCGCATCGCGCATTTCCGTGGCGAGTTGCGTTTGCGCCTTGCCGGCGGCTTGCGTGGACGACTCGATGCCGGAGAGCCGTTGCGCCACCTCCATTCGCATTGACTGCTGCGTCCGCCTTGCGTCGAGCCAGAACGCAACCGCAGCGACGATGGCGAGCGCCCCGACCCCGATCAGCAGCCGCAGGGAAGCCGGCCGCTTTCCGATGGTGGCGCGCAACTCCGGCTTGGCATCCGCCGGGTCGGCCTCCCGGGGTGCCGCGGCCGTCTCCGGGACCTCCTGGTCGCGACCGGCGGGGGCCAATGGACGGTCGTTGAGGTCGGACATGATCGTCGGCGGGGAATCGATGCCCGATTCTATCAGGCAGGGCGCGCGGACCGCGACGCCGGCGGGATTGCGCGATAATGCGCCACATACTCCGGCCCTGCCCTCGCGCCGGGCCCTTGTCAGCCACCCGCGCCCATCCGCCCCTTCCGCACCAGGACGCCTCCGTGTCGACCGTCGCTGTTCTTGTCGCGCTCGCTGCCGCACTCGCGATCGGCTACGCTGCGGGTCGGGCGCACAAGCGCCGAGCAAGTCCCGCGACAGACCCGCGCGCATCGCCGTCCGCGGTATGCGCGCCATCCGCCAAAGTGCCGCCGCCCGCGGGCAACCCGCCTCCGGCGTCACCACTGCCGCTGCCCCGCGCCACGCAGGACGGCACGATCGCAGAGCGCGCGCGGATCATCCGCAGCCTCGAGACGGAGACTGCGGTGCTGCGCCGGGCGATTCTCTCGCGTGATGCCGAACTCACCCATCTTGCCGATCTCGCCGCAGACCGCCGGAGCCTCTATGCCGGTCTTGCGGTCTCGCGTGGCGAGACCGCACGCTACCGGCAGCTCGTCCTGGACCTCGAGAACAACGCCCCCCCGCCGTTTTTCGGAGCCGGCGCGCCGGACGACCTGAAGCTCATCGTCGGCATCGGCCCGGTGCTCGAGCGGATGCTGCAGCAGCTCGGCATCACGACCTACCGGCAGATCGCGCGCTGGAGCGAGCGCGACATCGACGAGATCGATGCGAAGCTACCGGAATTTCCGGGCCGCGTCCGCCGCGACGCCTGGGTCACGCAGGCGCGCGAGCTGCACCAGAGCAAATACGGCGTGCCGCCGTCGCCAAGGGAGCGGGGTTGACGCGCGCCGAAGCGTCGCCCACGCCGCACATCACCGCCGCGGCGCTGTTTCCGGTCGCGGTGCTCGCTCTCGTCTGGGGCTGCAACTGGCCGGTGCTGAAAATGGGCGTCAGCGAGATCGCGCCGCTGACGTTTCGCGCCTTGACGCTGCCCTTCGCCGGGCTCGGCTTGCTCGCGGTTGCGGCGATGTCCGGCGCTTCGATTCGCATCCCGCGCCCCCTGTGGGTCAAGGTGGCCCTGCTTGCGCTGTTCAACATCGCCGGCTGGAACGGACTGTTGCTGTTCGGGGTCCAGCAACTGCCGGCGGGACGCAGCGCGATCCTCGCCTTCACGATGCCGGTGTGGAGCGTGCTGTTCTCGCTTGCCCTGCTGCACGAGCCCCTGTCGAAGCGCAAGCTGGCGGGCATGGCGCTGGGCGTCCTCGGGCTCGGCGTACTGCTGGGCGAGGACATCCGGCACCTACAGCGCACGCCCGCAGCCGCGCTGTTCATCGTCGGCGCGGCGATCTCGTGGGCGTTCGGGACCGTGCTCCTGCGTAAATGGAGACTGCCCGTCCCGCAGAATTCGCTATCCGGCTGGCTGATGATCGTCGGCTGGGTCCCGCTCGCGGTTCTGGCGCCGCTCGCGGCACCCCCGGGGCCGCCGATGATGCCTTCGGCCGGCGCATGGTTCGCGGTCTTCTACAACATCTTTCTCGCGGGGACGTTCGCGCACTGGGCCTGGTTCACGCTCGCGCGCACGCTGCCCGTCGCGGTCTCGTCGATGTCATCCCTGCCGGTGCCGATCGTCGGCGTGTTCGCGGGGATGCTCGTGCTGGGCGAGCGCCCGGGTGCGCCCGAGTGGACGGCACTGGCGCTCGTCGTCGCGGCGATGGTCGCGGTGCTGTGGACTCCGAAAGCAGAGCCGGCGGCGACGGTGGCGGACCCCTAGCGCCCGCCCGGCCGCCCGAAGGGCACTATGCGCCCCCTTGGGGGGCAGCGAACGAAGTGAGCGTGGGGGCCGTTCATCCGCCCGCCCGGCCGCCCGAAGGGCACTATGCGCCCCCTTGGGGGCAGCGAACGTAGTGAGCGTGGGGGTCCATCATCCGCCCGTTCGCGCTGCACTGCGACATCGCGATCTTCTTGATCTGTACCAAGGTGTTGCCCCTGCACTCGCCCAACAATGGACCCCTCGCGTCGGCCGCCCGCATCGGGCGTGCACGCCCCAGCGGCGGCGCCGGACGCCTCAGGAGATGAACTCTTGCTGCAGATCATCATTCAGGGCCGGGGTGGCCAGGGCGCGCAGACGGCCGGCAGCCTGCTGGCCATGGCGTTCTTCGCGGAGGGGCGCCAGGTGCAATCCTTCGCGAGCTACGGTGGCGCGCGGCGCGGCACGCCGGTGAGCTCGTTCATCCGCGTCGACGACCGACCGATCCGCGTGCGCTGCGACATCGAGCAGGCCGATGCGATCCTGTGCTTCGACGCCAGCCTGCTCGAAGGCCATCTGCTCGCGGCGGCCCGCCCCGACACGCCGATCGTCGTCAACTCGTCACACACGCCCGCCGAGTTCGCCGGGAAGCTGCCGGGCTATCGCGTGATACCGGTCGACGGGATAGCGATTTCGCGCCGCCACGGCCTCGGCCGGATCGTCAATTCCGCGCTGCTGGGTGCGCTGGCGCGGGTGATCGGCACGCCGAAACTCGCGGTGCTGACGCGCACGCTCACCGCGGAGGCGCCGAAACTGCATGACGAGAACATCGCGGCCTGTGAGGATGGTTACCGCTCCGTCGATGCTCACCTGGAGGCCGTGGTGGCGACATGAACGCGAACGATCCCGGGCCGAGCATCTGGACGACCGGCAACACCGAGGTGTTCAAGACGGGCACGTGGCGCTCCGCGTTGCCGCAGCACATCCATGCCCCCGCGCCTTGCCACGCCGCGTGCCCCGTGGACGGCGACATCGCCGAGTGGATCGGCCGCGCGCGCGCGCGCGACTTTCGCGGCGCGTGGGAGATCCTGACGCGTCACAATCCGTTTCCTGCGGTCGCCGGGCGCATCTGCCACCATCCTTGCGAGGCCGCCTGCAATCGCGCCAGCTTCGACGATTCGCTTGCCATCTGCGGGCTCGAACGCCATATCGGCGATCAGGCGCTCGCGGAAGGATGGATGTTTGCGCCGGTCGGCAAATTGCGCGGCGAGCGGATCGCGGTCGTGGGCGGCGGACCTTCGGGATTGTCGGCGGCATTCCATCTGCGCCGGCGCGGTTACGCGGTCACGCTGTTCGAATCCTCCGCGGAACTGGGCGGCCTGATGCGCTCCGGCATTCCCGCCTATCGACTCGCGCGCCCCGTGCTAGACGGCGAGATCGCGCGCATCGTGGCGCTCGGCATCGACGTGCGCCTCGGCGCAGCGATGGCGACATGCGAAGACTTCGAGCGCCTGCGCCGGGACTTCGACGCGGTGTACCTCGCCATCGGCGCCCGCCGCCAGAAGCGCCTGCCGCGACTCGACTACGCCCGGCCGTGGGTGATGGACGGCGCCGACTACCTGGCACGGGCGAACGCCGGCAACCCGCCCGCGCTGGGCAGGCGCGTGGTCGTCATCGGCGGCGGCAGCGCCGCCCTCGACGTCGCGCGCAGCGCGCGGCGCGCCGGTCACGAAGTCACGATCCTGGCGCTCGAAAGCGCGGCGCAAATGCCGGCGCAGCGCGAGGAAGTCGCGGAAGCGCTGGAGGAAGGCATTGCGCTCGTCGACGGCGCCATGCTGACCGAGGTCTTCGAATCGGGAGACACGAGCCTCTCGCTCGAGTGCGTGCGCGTACGGTTCGAGGTGGGTGCGACGCGCGGACAATTCACGGCGACACCGGTCGCCGGCAGTGGGTTCTCGCTCGCCGCGGATGCCGTCGTCCCCTCGATCGGGCAGGATCCCGAGCTCGCGCCCGTCGACGGCGCGCTCGATGTCGACGGCGCGCTGGTGAAGGCCGACCGCCGGCAGGCGACCAGCCTCGAGCGCGTGTATGCAGGCGGCGACGTGTCCAGCATGGCGCGCTTCGTCACCGAGGCTATCGGCATGGGCCAGCGCGCCGCGCACGAGATCGACCGCGTGTTGCGCGCGCGCGCCGAAGGCGGCAGCGCCGGCGACCGCGCGGACGAGGCGGCCGAGCCCGTCGTCACGTTTGCCAAGATCAATACCTTCTACCACCCCGCGCAGCCGCGGATGGAGGCGGGACGGCTACCCGTCGCGCAGCGCCTCGCGAGCGACGCCGAGGTGCAGCTCGGCTTCGATCTCGAGGGCGCGCTCGCCGAAACCGGGCGCTGCTTCTCCTGCGGGACGTGCATCCAGTGCGACAACTGCGTTGTCTACTGCCCCGACCTCGCGGTGAAGCGCGAAGGCGACGGCTACGTGGTGCTGACCGACTTCTGCAAGGGGTGCGGCATCTGCGTCAAGGAGTGCCCTACCGGCTCGATGAAGATGACCGAGGAACGGCGATGAGCGCCGTCGGGCCGTCCCAAGGCGTGAATCCTGCCCCCTCCGGGGGCAGCGCAGCGGCGAACGCCGCAAGTGTGGGGGTCGTCCGTTGAATGCCCGCGACGCAACGACGGCGCGGGAGAAGCCCATGCTGCTGACGGGTAACCACGCGGTCGCCTGGGCCGCGCGCCTGGCGCGACCCAAGGTGGTCCCGGTCTATCCCATCACGCCGCAGACGCCGATTCTGGAGAAGCTCACCGAGTTCCAGGCCGCCGGCGAGTTCGATGCCGAGGTCATCACCCCCGAGTCCGAGCACTCGGTGATGTCCGCCTGCATCCCGGCCTCGCTGGCGGGGGTTCGCGTGTTCACTGCGACCGCCTCGCAGGGCCTGCTGCTCATGCACGAGCTGCTTCATTACGCGAGCGGCGCAAGGGCGCCGATCGTGATGGCGAACGTCAACCGGACGCTGGCATCGCCCTGGGCGTTCTGGCCCGACGAGACGGACAGCCTCGCGCAGCGCGACACCGGCTGGGTCCAGTTCTACACGGAGAGCGCGCAGGAGTCCCTCGACACGGTGCTCCAGGCGTTCCGGGTGGCCGAACGTGTGCTGCTGCCGGTGCTGGTGAACCTCGACGCGTTCTATGTCTCCCACGCGCTCGAGCCGGTGCAGGTGCCGGCGCAGGAAATGGTCGATGCCTACCTGCCGCCGTTTGCGCCGGAGCATCGGCTCGACACCGCGAAGGTCGAGTCCTGGGGCAACGTCGTGACGCAGGAGATGTTCTATCGCCACCGCCAGGCGCTGGGCGCGGCGATGGATGAAGTGCCGGAAGTCGCGCTCGAGGCGGATCGCGAATGGAGCGGGTTGACCGGCCGCGGCTACGGCCTGGTCGAGCGCTACCGCTGCGAAGCTGCCCGCATCGTCGTCGTGGCGATGGGCAGCATGTGCGGCACGGCGCGCGACGCGGTCGATGCGATGCGCGACGCCGGCCTTGCGGTCGGCCTCCTCAAGGTACGGCTGTTTCGTCCGCTCCCGGTGCGCTCGCTCGTCGAGGCCCTGGCCGGCGTGCCCGAGGTGCTGGTGCTCGATCGCAACTATTCCCCGGGACACGGCGGCGTCCTGCACCAGGAATTGCGCGCCGCGCTCTACGGCATGCCCGGCGCACCGAGGATTCACGGCTATCTCGCGGGCGTGGGCGGCGTCAATGTCTCGCCGGAGAAGATCACCGAATTCGTCCGGACGGCGAGCGCAAGCGAAGCGCAGCCGCATTCGGTATGGATGAAGTGAGGGGGACCTGACATGCAGAAATTCGAATTGCGGGAAGACCCCATGCTCTGCTCGGGCCACGCGGCGTGCCCGGGCTGCGTCGACGCGCTGTCGGTGCGGCACGTGCTGGCCGCGCTCGGACCCAAGACGATGGCCATCATTCCGCCGTCCTGCATGGCGATCATCGCGGGACCGCAACCCTACAGCTCGCTCAAGATTCCCGTCTATCAGCCCACGCTCGAGTCGAGCGCCGCCGCGGCATCGGGGTTGCGCCGGGCGCTGGACGCGCGGGGCGAGCACGACACGCACGTGATCGTCCTCGCCGGCGACGGCGGCACCTACGACATCGGCTTCCAGTGCCTGTCGTCCGCCGCCGAGCGCAACGAGAACTTCATCTACTTCTGCCTCGACAACGAAGGCTACATGAACACCGGGGCGCAAAAATCCTCCTCGACGCCGCATCTGGCGAGCACGGGCTCCAGCCCTTCGGGCAAGACCTCGCGCAAGAAGAACCTGACCGAGATCATGGCCGCCCACGAGGTGCCCTACGTGGCCACTGCGAGCGTGGGCTTCCTGCCCGACCTGATTCGCAAGGTCGAGAAGGCCAAGGCGATGCGCGGCACGCGGATCATCACCCTGCTCATCCCGTGCCTCGACGGCTGGGGGCTGGCCGATGACGCGGGCGTGACCGCCGCGCGCTACGCGGTCGAATGCGGCGCATTCCCGCTCTACGAGGTCGAGAACGGACGCAGCTACACGCTCAACCACACGGCCAAGTCGCGCCCGGTAAGCGACTATCTGGCGCTGCAGCGCCGGTACCGGCATCTGGGCCCGGCCGACATCGAAATGCTGCAGGCGGAAATCGACGACGGCTGGTCGAGGCTCGCGGCCCGGGTCGAGGCGGGAACAAGGGCGCGGCCGGTCGGCCAGGTTGGGTAGAATGGCTGCTTAGCCAGGGCGCGATCGGTTTCGCGCCGCCGCGACCGACCGCCGACGCGCCCGCGGGTGCGCCGGGGTGCTCGGTACCCACGGATGACACAGACTCCCCGCTTCCCGGATTTCTTCGTGGTGGGCGCGCCGCGCTGCGGCACGACAGCGTTCTGCCGCTACCTCGCGCGCAATCCCCAGATCTGTTTCTCGCGGCCGAAGGAACCCCACTACTTCACGAGGCTCCGTCAGGATCCGTCCGCGGACGAACTTCAGCGGGACTACCTCGATCGCTGCTTCGGCCACTGCACGGCGGAGCACCGGGCGTTGGGCGAGGGATCGGTGTCGTACCTCTACCTGCCCGATACCCTCGAACGGATACGACGCTTCAACCCGGATGCGCGCTTCATCGCGCTCGTTCGAAATCCGCTCGTGATGCTGCCTTCGTACCATCTGCGGATGCGCTTCCTGCTGCAGGAGGACGAGCCGGATTTCGGCAAGGCCTGGGCGCTCGAGCCGGCGCGAGAGCGCGGGGAGCGAGTCCCGAAGCACTGCCTCGACCCCCGGCTGCTGATGTACAGCCGGGTCGCGATGCTCGGCGCCCAGGTGGGAAGGCTTTTCGCCGTGGCGGGACGCGACCGATCGCACGTGATCGTGCACGACGATCTCGTGGCGGATCCGCTCGGCGTCTACCGGCGCGCGCTCGAGTTCCTCGACGTCGATTACGACGGCCAGACGCATTTCGAGCGCCGGTACGGAAGCCGGATCTACCGGTACGCCTGGCTGCAGCGACTGCTGTTCGTGCCGGCCACGCGCGGTGGGCAGGTGATCGACACGCTGCAGCGACGCGGCCGGAAGTACAACCCGGACGGCACGAAGCGGCGAAGCCTGATCAAGCGCGTGACGGGCTGGAACAAGGTCCATGCGACGCCGGCGCCGCTCACGCGAGAGATGGCGGCCGTCGTGCGCGAGACGCTCGCACCCGACGTCGAGACGCTCTCCCGGCTGCTCGACCGCGACCTCTCCTCCTGGCTCGCCAGATGAGCCGATGGCCACGCGCCCCGTTCGCCTGTAGCCACGGCGCGGTATAAAATCGGCCTTTTCGTGCCGGAGACGCCGGATGGCGGAGGACCCCAAGACGACCCGGACGGAGCAATCCGTCAGGCTGTTCAGGAACGATTTCCTGGAAGCGCTGACGCACGTGCATCCGGTCGTCCCGCTGCTGTTCTGGGGTCCCGTCGCCGCGTTCCTCCTGTGGCGGAGCCTGGCTGTCCACGCACTGCCGTTGCCGGAGGTGGTCGCGATCGGCGCCCTCGGCCTGTTCGTCTGGACGCTGACCGAGTACTGCCTGCACCGGTTCGTCTTCCACTACCCCGCGCGAAGCGGCGTCGGCAAGTACCTCGTGTTCATGTTTCATGGCGTCCACCACGCCGCTCCGCGCGACAAGACGCGCCTCGTGATGCCGCCCGCGGGCGGCGTCATCGTGATGATCGCGCTCTACCAGATCTTCCGGCTCGTGGTTCCCGCGCCGTGGATCGAGCCGTTCTGCGCGTTCTTCATCATCGGCTATCTGGTGTACGACTACATCCACTACGCCACGCATCATTTCGCGATGCAGGCGCCCATCCTGCGTTTCCTCAGGGTCTACCACCTGCAGCATCATTACGGCGCCAAGGGATTGCGCTATGGCGTCAGTTCCCCTCTGTGGGATCGCGTGTTCGGCACCTACCCGGCGAACGTGCGCGCAGGTGGCGGCTGATCCCGTCCGCGCAGCCGCGCGGCGCGGCGCGCTGCAGGTCGCGGTTCCGACATTCGAGCGCGCTGCGCCGCGGGGGCGGATGCGCGCCGTGGCGTTCCTCCTGTTTGCGCTCGGCCTGGCGTTGCCCGCGCACGGCGCGACGCAGCCCGCCGCCGGCGACGATATTCGCGGGTTGTGGGTCGATCACAGGGATGGCGACAAGCGGAAGGTGGCCGTCTGGATCGAGGATTGCGACGGCCTGCTGTGCGGGCGCATCTACTGGCAGAGAAAGCCGTTGTCGGCCAGTGGCCAGCCGAAACGCGACCGGCACAATCCCGACACCGCGCTGCGCGATCGTGCCCTGTGCGGCCTGAAGATCCTCACCGGCTTTCGGCGCACGAAGGAAGGCACGTGGAGCGCGGGCCACATCTACAATCCCAACGACGGCCGCACGTACAGCAGCACGCTCCACCTGGATCAGGACGGATCGCTCAGGATTCGCGGGTACGTCGGCCTGCCGCTGTTCGGCAGAACCGTGAAATGGGTGCGCCCGCAGGAGACGCTGGAGCGGTGCAGCTGAATCAGCGCTAGCGTCGGTCGATGGTCGCGGCCACGGGCGTGGCGGGAGACGAGCGCTCGCGGTCGCTGCCCACCACCAGCGACACCGTGCCGTCGCCCACCCGATAGACGCGATCGGCGACGTCGACCAGCGGCGACTGATGCGATATCGCGATGATCGTGAGTTCCCCGCGCAGCCCTGCCAGCGTGCGGCAGATGGCCGTCTCCGTTTCCGGGTCAAGGGCGCTGGTGGCCTCGTCCAGAATCAGCAGGCGGGGCCGGTGCGCGAGGGCGCGCGCGATGGCCACGCGCTGGCGCTGCCCACCGGACAGTTTCCCTCCGCGCTCGCCGACGATCGTTTCCACGCCCTCCGGCAGGCCCGACACGAAGTCCCAGATCCCGGCGGCGCGCAGTGCAGCCTCGGCATCGGCGCTGGTCAACTCCGGATCGCCCAGCGTCACATTGTTGGCGACGGTATCGTGCAGCAACAGGGTGTCCTGCGGCACGTAGCCGATCATCCTGCGCCACAGGCGCCAGTCGATGCGCCCCAAGGGCAGGTCGTCGATCCAGATTTCGCCTTCCTGCGGCCGCAGCAGCGCCGTGACGAGATCGATCACGGTCGTCTTGCCGGCGCCCGAAGCGCCGATGATCACCGTGATTCCGCCGGCCGGTATCGTGAGCGTCGCGTCGCGCAGCACCCAGTGGTCACGGTACCGGAATCCGACGCCGTCGAGACGAATCGCCTGCCGCAATGCGGGCGTGGCGCCCTGCGGCGGCCTCTCGCCCTCCTTCCGGGCCCCATCGATCGCGGACTGCAGCGACCAGTAGGCACTCTCGCAGGTGACCATGCGCTGGTATTCGCGCTGCATGCGGCTCAGGTACAACAGGACGCGCACCAGCAGGAACGCCAGGAGCATCACGGACCCGGGCGACATACCGAACCGTACCAGCGCCATATAGAGCCCCGCCGCGATCAGGATCGCCAGCATCGGCTCCTGCAGCGCCCGCAGCGCCTCCTTGCTGAAGATCTCCTTGCGCAGCGCCCGGTTCAGCTGCGTCGTGTCGCCTTCGAGCAGCGCATTGGCCAGATTCTCGCGGGCCATCGCCTTCAGCGGCTTGACCGATTGCAGGTTGTCGGAAAGCCGGGCGAGCAGCGAGCGCAGCAGCCGTGTCTGCTTCGCGCCGGCGCGGCGGGACACGTGCACCAGCCGGTTCAGCAGAAAGACGAACACCGCCCCCGCGCCGAGCGCTGCCAGAGTGGCCTGCCACGACACCAGCAACGCGACGGCCGAGTAGACGAGCGCCTGGATCGCGAGGGCGATCACCGTCGTGCCGTAAAGGTAGGATTCCGCGCCGCGCGTCGCCTCGGTGGCAAGACTGTTGGCCAACCCCCCGACCGGTTGGCGCAGGTAGTATTCCCAGCGGGCGGAAAGCAGCGAACGGATGAAGGTCAGGCGCAAGTCCGTCGCGACGTGCGCCACGGTGTACCCGACCTGTCGGTTCGCCACCAGCACCAGCACGCTCTTCAGCATCATCCCGACGACGACGATCAGGAGCAGCACTCCTACCGTGGGCGTGAGACCGACGGCGTCGAGCATCCGCGTCACGACGCGGCCGACGCCGGATTGCGCGCCCGCGGGCGTACCGCCCGCACCGGAGCTCAGGAGCGGCAGCAGCGTCGTGAGGCCCAGCCCTTCGAACAGGCTCGCCAGCACCAGCGAGCCCAGCACCAGCGCGCTCTGGACGGGATAGGCGCGGCTGAAGGCGACGAACAGTTTCATCGGGGGCAGGATTCGCCCTCAGGCTCCTGTGTCGCACTCCGCCACAGCAGTGCCGGCCGCCGCCCGCAAATCCGCGAACGCCGCGCAAACGGCGTCGATCTGCTCGGAGGTATGTGCCGCGCTGACGCTGCAGCGGATCAGTGAAACGCCGTTGGGGGTCGCCGGCGGGAGCATCAGGTTGACGTAGACGCCACGCTGCAGCAGGGCGTTCCAGAACTGCAGCGTCTGCAGCTTGTCACCGAGCACCACCGCGATCACCGGGCTGGGGGACGCGCCCAGCGTGTACCCCAGTGCCTTCAATCCGGCGTGCAGGCGCAGGAAATTCTCGCGCAGGCGCGCCCGGAGGTCCCGGCCAGTCGACAGAATGGAAAGCGCCTGCCGGGTCGAGGCGATCGTGGCGGGCGACGGCGACGCGGTGAAGATGTACGGCCGGCTCGAATACCGGACGAGGTCGAGCTCGGGAAGATCGCTCACGCAGAAGCCGCCGGCGCCGCCCAGGCTCTTGCTGAAAGTGCCTACGATGAAGTCGGCGTCCGCCAGGACCCCCAGCTCCTCCACGAGCCCGCAACCGCGATCGCCCAGCACACCGAGCGAGTGCGCTTCGTCCACCAGCAGGTAGCCGCCAAGCTCCCGCTTCACGTCCACGATCTCCTTGAGCGGGGCCCGATCGCCCAGCATGCTGTAGATGCCTTCCACGACGATCAGCGTGTCGGCGGCGCGCGCGCCGAGCCGGCGCAGGCGCTTGGCGAGGTCCTCCGCATTGTTGTGGCGAAAGCGGATCACTTCCGCGCCGGCGAGGCGGCAGCCGTCGTAGATGCTGGCGTGGCAATCGGCGTCGAGCAGCACGACGTCCTCCGATCCGGTAAGCCCCGCCAGCGTGCCGAGATTGGCCTGGTAGCCCGTCGAGAAGACGATGGCGTCGCGCATGCCGTAGAACGCCGCGAGCTCCTGCTCGAGCCTGCGGTGGCCCGAGTAGCTGCCGTTCGCCATGCGCGAGCCGGTCGTGCCGGTGCCTTCGGCGTCCAGCGCCCGGTGCGCCGCCGCGATGCACTCGGGATGGAAGGTCAGGCCGAGATAATTGTTGGTGCCGGCGAGAATGGTGCGCCGGCCGTGGATGACACCCTCGGTCGGCGAGATGATGCGCTCGATCTCCACGCCGAAGGGATCGATGCCGAGCGCCACGAGATCGCCCCGGGCGGCCGCCAGCTTCTGGAATTTGTCGAAGAGTCCCATCACCCTTCACGCGTCAGCTGTTCGATCTGCAACGCGAGATCCTTCACGGTCTTCACGTCCGGAAGTATGTTCACCGGAATCGAGATGTCGAATCGATCCTCGACGTGGAGCAGCAGATTCATCACCTGCAACGAGTCCAGATTGAGGTCGCCCAGAAGGTCGGTGTCTTCGCCGATTACGACGCGGCCCTTCGTGAACGACGCCAGTTCCGTGTTGAGCTCGGCTACGATTTGCGAGTATTCCAACATGATATTCCCGGTCACGCCGTCTTTCCGTTCGGCCCACCATAGGCCCGGGCAAGCCCGGACTCGAGCCCGATGGTCGGCCGCCAGCCGGTGGCGGCGGCGAAGCCATGACTATCGCACAACCAGTCCGGATGCGTTATTTCACGCACCTTGCCCGGCGTCAGCATAGGGGCATAACCGAGGAGGCGGGCCGCCCCGAGATTGGCCAATGCGGCAAGGGCGAGCACGGGCGTCGGAATTGGCACGCGGCGCACCGGTCGCCCCTCGCGCAGCGCGCGACCGGCCAGGGTCACGAGCGTGTCCCAATCGTATCCTCCGGGGCGCCCGTCATCGAGCTCGAAGGTCTCGCCGTACCCGGTGTCGGCTGCGAGCCAGCACAGCGCCGCCGTCGCCAGGTCGTCGACGTGGAGGAGGGAAAAACGTCCTGCCGCGCCGAGGGGCACCGGCACGAACCCGCTGGCGATGCAGCGAAACAGCGGGCGCAGCTCGCGATCTCCCGGCCCGAACACGGCCGGAGGCCGCAGTACCGTCCAGCGCAGGTCGCCGGACGCCACCTTGACCGCGGATTCGCCGCGCTGCTTGCTGCGCGCGTAGTGCGACAGTTCCGGCATGCGGGCGGCCAGCGAGGACATCAGCAGGAGCCGCGGTGCTCGCGGAGCATTTGCGGCCGCCTGAGCGACGCGGCCGGCGCCTTCGGCGTTGACACGGTCGAAATCCGATTGCCGCGCGCCGCGCACGGTGCCGGCACAATGAATGACGGCGTCGGCACCGGCCACCAGCGCGCTCAGCGCGTCCGGATCACCGAGATCGCCCGGCAGCCACTCGACACCGGGCATCGAAGCCGGCGTGCGCCCAGCCCGCGGCCGATAGAGGGCGCGCACTCGCCATCCGGAACCGGTCAAATGCGACAGCACCGCCGTACCGATGAAGCCGGTCGCTCCCGTCAACGCAACGAGGGATGGGGCGGTCAAGCGGACAATGCAGGGCTGCCCTGGCAGGGTCTTCGCGGCCAGCGGGCCGCGCGCGGCTGTGCCGGCGGTCGGTTACGGGCCTATCGTCGCCGTCGGCAGGCTGCCCGGCTCGCTGTGCGATGACTTGTCGAAGTCGGCACGCGCCGCCTTCCCCTCCTGCTCGCGCCGCCGCAGGTAGTCTTCGCGGGCTGCCGCGCGCGACAGCTTGCCGGACGACGTGCGCGGCAGCGTGTGGCGCGGCACGAGCTCGATCAGACAGGTGATGCCCAGCTCTTCCTGGATCTCCCGATGCAGCCGCTGGAGCAGCAGACGAACCTCCGCCGGATCGCTGATGTTGCACTGGACGACCACGACGGGGACTTCCTCGTCGTCCGGACCGAGCACAAAGAACGCCGACGCATCCATCGACCGCAACTCGGGTTGCCGCTCGGCGATGTGCTCGATGTCCTGCGGCCAGATGTTGCGGCCGTTGATGACGATCATGTCCTTGTGACGGCCGGTCACGACGACGCTGCCGTCCACCAGGTACCCTATGTCGCCTGTATCCAGCCAGCCGTCTGGCGACAGTGCCTGCCGCGTCTGCTCCGGCTTTCCGAAATAACCCGACATGACACTTGGCCCGCGCACCTTGATCCGGCCGACGTGAAGGTCGGGCAGCGCGTGGCCCTGGTCGTCGCGAATGGCGATCTCATGCCCGGGGAGCGGAGCGCCGCACCGGACGAATCCGCTGACGCGGCCGGCGCCTTCCCCGGCGGCATTCACGCGCATGTTCTCAGCGAGATGATCGGCGTCGATCCAGTCGACGACCACACCCTGCCGCAGCGGAGCGAAGCTGATCGCGAGCGAGCTCTCCGCCATCCCGTAGCACGGGACGAACGCACGGGGATCGAAACCCGCGGGCGCCAGCAGCCGGGCAAAGCGATCGGGCAACTCGGCGCGGATGGGCTCGGCACCGATGCCCGCTATGCGCCAGGCGGAAAGATCGTACCGGGCAACGTCCTCGGCACGGACGCGGCGCGCGCAAAGATCGTAGCCGAACGGCGGGCTGAACGAGATCGTCGCCCGCGTGCTCGTCATCAATTCGAGCCACCGGCGCGGGCGCATGGCAAAGTCGCGCGTGTCGAGATAGTCGATGGAACGTTGCGTCGCCATCGGGGCCAGCATGCAGCCGACGAGCCCCATGTCGTGGTAGAACGGCAGCCACGACACGCAGCGATCATCCGGCTGGATGTCGAGACCGTGGTTGACCACGCCGACGAGGTTGCTCAGCACCGCGTGTTGCGTGATCACCACCCCGCGCGGAAAGCTGGTGCTCCCCGACGTGTATTGCAGGTAGGCCGTCTCGGACGGGCCGCTCGACCGCAACTCGCCATCCCCTTCCGGCAATTCGTCGAATGCGGATGGCGTTCCGACGAAGGCCAGATCGACGCCCGCCGCCGCCTCGCGCAGGAATCGAAGGAAATGGTTCGACGCCATCGCCGCGGATGCCCCACAGCCCAGCAACAGGCCGCGCAACCGTGTCACGTAGGCGTCGTGCCCGCCGAGATTGACGGAGGCCGGCAGCGCCACCGGCACCAGCCCCGCATACTGGCAGGCGAAAAAGAAACGCAGGAAGTCCGGACTGGTTTCCGCCACGATGGCGAGCCGTCCGCCCCGCTCCAGGCGGAGGGACAGAAGGCGCCGGGCCAGCATCAGAGCCTGCTCGCGGAGCAGCCGATAGGGAAGCACGGTCGCGAGCTTGCCACTGCCCGCATGGAAATTCGCGCCCGTCTCCCCCTGGGCTGCGTAATCCAGCGCGTCGGCCAGACTTGCGAAATCCGCCCGCCGCAGCGGCAACGAATTCACGGTCGGCGTTGCCCGCGCAACCGATCCGGGTTCTGGCGCTCGATTCAGTCTGATTCCCCTCGAAGGCATCGCTTTTTCGACTAGGCGTGCGGCCGAAGCGTCGTTGCGCCCGGCTCAAACACAAACCGCTCCATCCAGCAGGGAGTCGCCGCGATCAATTCCACAGTTCTCTTCCGACTGTTCCATGCGGCCCGGCCCGCTAATTTGACATTTTAGCAGGTTGCGGGGCGAAGTAGAACGTAACTGCCGCCCGCGCGTCAAGATGGTGGCCCGATCCAGTGCATTTTTCGTCATAAGACCCGTGGCCGTCGAGAAATCCACTGGCGAAAAGGCCCTCGTTCCGCTCCCGGCATCAAGCCCCGGTCCCCTTTCAGCATCGCCCCATTCGGGCCTGCCTACCCTTGACTCAGGTCAACACTTCGCACCGCGCCGCAGCGGGCCCGTAGGATAATGTCGCGGCAGCGGCTACCGGCCCACCGATTCGGCCGGTGGGCGTGACGATGCCTCCCAGGATTCGTCGCGCCGCCCCAGGTGGCCAAAATCGAGGCCGCGGAACGCCCGCATTGCCCCGCTTGATGGCTCCCATCCCCCCCAACCCCTCGCCGGAACCGCTTACGATCGTTGCCGTCGACGGCCGGGCCGACCTGGATCGCTTCATCGAGGTGCCCTGCAGGGTCTTCGAGTCCGACCCGGCCTGGATCCAGCCGCTCATCGTCGAGCGCCGTCTCCATCTGTCGCCGCGCAGCAATCCGTACTTCCGGCACGCCCGTTGGCAGGCGTGGATCGCCTGGCGCGGCGGCCAGGCGGTCGGGCGGATCAGCGCGCAGATCGACGCGCTGCATCTCGAGCGGTACGCCGACGCCACCGGTTTCTTCGGGATGCTGGACGCCGAGGACCGCGCAGAAACCTTCGCGGCGCTGCTCGGGACCGCCGAACGCTGGCTCTGCGCCCAGGGCATGCGGCGCGTGCGGGGACCGTTCAGCCTGTCGATCAACGAGGAGATGGGGCTCCTGGTCGAGGGTTTCGCCACGCCTCCGGTGTTCATGATGGGGCACGCCAGGCCGTACTACGCGGCGCACGTCGAACGGCTCGGCTACCGGAAAGTCGTCGACACCCTGGCCTACATGATCACCCCGGACTTCGAAGCTTCTCCGGTCATGCGGCGGCTGGTCGCCGCGTCCGCGCATCGCGTTCGGGTACGGCCGCTCGACCGCAAGCGTTTCGCCGACGAGATCTCGCTGCTGCGTGACATCTTCAACGACGCCTGGGCGGACAATTGGGGGTTCGTGCCGTTCACCGTCGCCGAGTTCCACGAGCTCGGCCGCAACCTCCGCCTTCTCGTCGACCCGGAGCTCATCCAGATCGCCGAAGTCGACGGCGAAGCCGCCGCGTTCATTGTCGTCGTTCCCAACATCAACGAAGCGATACGCGACCTTCGCGGCCGGCTGTTTCCGACCGGTTGGGCGAAGCTGCTGTGGCGTCTCAAGGTGCGCTACCCGAGTACTGCCCGCGTTCCGCTGATGGGCGTGCGGCGCAGGTTCCAGCGCACGCGCATCGGTCCGGCGCTCGCGTTTCTGGTGATCGACGCGGCACGGCCGCCGACCCAACGACGCGGCGTCAAGGCGGTCGAGCTGTCGTGGATCCTGGAAGACAACGCGGGCATGCGCAGCATCATCGAGTCCATCGGTGGGCGGGCGTACAAGCGCTACCGTGTCTACGAACGGGCGCTTGATGAATATTGACCCGATGTTCAATGCCATCGTGCTGGCCGCCGATCGCGGGCCGGGCGACCCGGTCGCGGTCGCGGCCGGGGTTGCGGCAAAGTGCCTGACGCCCGTCGCCGGCATTCCGATGGTCGTCCGCGTCGTGCGCTCGCTGGAGCAAAGCACCCGCGTGAACACGATCCTTCTCTGTGGACCGCCGACGGAAGTGCTGCAGGTATCGCCGGAGCTCTCCCGGATGGTGTCGGGCGGCGTCCGCTGGATGAACCCGGAGGCCACGCCCGCCACCAGCGCCGCCGCGGCGCTGGCCGCATTGCCCGAAGACTTTCCGGTGTTGCTGACCACCGGAGATCATGCGCTCCTCACGCCTGCCATGGTGCGGCATTTCCTCGACCAGGCGATGGCGCTGGGCGGCGACGTCGCCGTCGCTCTGGCGCCGCACTCGCTGGTGCAGCGAGCCTATCCCCGCACGCGCCGGACGGTGCTGAAGTTCAGCGACGGGCGCTATTGCGGCTGCAACCTCTTCGCGTTCCTTTCGCCACGCGGCCGCAGGATGGCGCAGCTCTGGCAGCAGGTGGAACGCGACCGCAAGAAGCCCATCCGCGTCATCGGGCTCGTGGGCTGGGGGGCGATGGCGCTGTACGCGCTGCGCCTGTTGAGCCTCGCCTCCGCCGTGCAACGGATATCGCGGCAGGCGGGTGTTGCCGCCAATGTCGTGACCATGCCGTTCGCGGAAGCGGCGATCGACGTGGACACCGTGGCAGATCTTGATCTGGTGCGCACCATCGTCGAGCGCGCCGCAGGGGCGAGCGCCCCCTAAGCGGGCACCGAAGCTCGCTCGGCAACGGCCAGCCACGGCGCGCCGGGCGCCGCGGCGCGCTCCAGATCGGCCGGGCTATCCACTTCCGCCCATCCCAGCGGCGGGACAGGCTGGGTGTAGACCACGCCGCCACGGGCCAGCGTGTCGATGAGGGACAGATACCATTGCTTCTGCGCTTCCGGCGTGCGTATCGCCCGTTCGATCGCATCGCGGAAGAGCCGCGGCCCATCGCCCCGGAAGGTCATCATGCCGATCGATTCCGCGTCGACCGAATCGAGGGGCAGCTTCTTGCCGACATGCACGAGCCGGTCGCCGTCGCGGATCACCTTCATGTCGTCGTCGTCGTAGCGCTCCTTGCGGCTGACGGCGAGCGTGACCGGATGTTCGGGCGCCCCCAGCAGCTGTTCGAGCACGCTCGCCTCGAACAAGGTGTCGCCGTTGAGCAGCAGGAAGTCCTGCTGCATCTCCACGCGGGCTACCCAGCAGCTCACCAGATTGTCGCTGGAAGCGAAGAACGGGTTGTAGAGGGTCCGGATGCGTCCCGGAACGTAGAGATGCGCGAGCGTCGATTCGACCGCTTCGGCAGCGAAGCCCACGACCACCGTGACGTCCGCGACGCCGCACCGGGCGAGCGCATCGATCTGCCATCCGATCAGCGGGCGCCCCCGCACCGGGAGGACGCATTTCGGGACGCGTTCGGTCAGCGGCAGCAATCGGCGGCCCTGGCCGGCACTCAGGATAATCGCTTTCACCCTTGGCTCACCTCGCGGTCGAGCCCGACCGGACTTCGCGGCACGCGCCGTGCTTCGACGCAATGCGCAGGGAAGGCCCGACGGGCTGATGCATGAATCGTCGTCAACCCGTTATTTTCGCCTATCGCGCCACATAACTCAAATTCCGGCAGCATCGCCTCGCGGCCTCCGCGTTCCAGCGCCAGGCGCAATGGTCGCGCGACGTGCAGCCCGGCGATTCCCGTGCCCGATTCGGACCGGGCGGTCCTTCCGGGAAGCGGCCGACTCTATAATGCATGGCCGCGTCGCTGCCAGCGGCGGTTGGGCGAAGCGCAAGGAAGGTCTCATCCCGGATGCCATGACGGACGCCACGAACTCGAACGCCCACCCGGCCACCCCGGTGCCGGGTGCGGCTGCGCCAGGGCCACGATGGCGACAGCGCGCGATCGCGGCGATCGTCATCCTCGCCGTGGCGGCGATCGGTGCGGCGTTCTGGTACGACGGTTTTCGTGCGATCGACGCCACAAAGCCGGTCAATTCCAAAGCCTCGACCCAGCGGGACGGCCGCGTCGACCCCTTGCTCCGCGCGACGCCCGTCGTCGCCGCGCCCGTCCGCCAGGGCAACCTCGACATCTACCTGTACGCGCTCGGCACCGTGACGCCGGTGAACGCCGTCGTGGTCCGCGGCCGCGTGGACGGGCAGCTGATGAAGGTCGCCTTCACGGAAGGCCAGATGGTCAAGGCCGGGGACCTGCTCGCCCAGATCGATCCTCGGCCGTTCGAGGTGCAGCTGACGCTCGCGACCGGACAACTGGCGCGCGACCAGGCGCTGCTCGAGAACGCGCGGGCCGATCTCGAACGGTATCGCACACTGCTCGCCCAGGACTCGATATCCCGCCAGCAGGTCGATACCCAGGAGTCGCTGGTGCGCCAGTACGAGGCGGCGGTGCAGGCGGACCAAGGGGGGATCGACAGCGCGAAGCTGCAGCTCACGCATGCCCGCGTGGTGGCCCCGATCAGCGGCCGCGTCGGCCTGCGCCTGGTGGATCCCGGCAACATCGTACGTGCCAATGATGCCAACGGCATCGTGGTGATCACGCAGCTCCAGCCGATTGCCGTCGTGTTTCCGATTCCGGAGGATGCGTTGCCGCGCGTGATGAAACGGCTGCGCGCCGGCAATCGCGTCCCGGTCGATGCCTACGACCGTGCCCAGAAGGAGAAGCTCGGCAGCGGCCGGTTGCTGACCGCGGACAACCAGATCGACACCGCGACGGGCACCATCAAGCTCAAGGCCGAATTCCCCAACGCCGACGGCGCGCTCTTCGCCAACCAGTTCGTCAACGTGAGAATGCCCGTCGAGACGCGGACCAACGCGACGCTGGTGCCGACGGCAGCGATCCAGCGCGGCGCCGCGGGGACGTTCGTCTATGTCGTCAGGGACGACCTGACGGTCGCCGTGACCCAGGTCGAAGCCGGACCCACGCAAGGCGAGATCACCGTGATCGACCGCGGGGTCTCGCCCGGCGCGAAAGTCGTGGTCGACGGCGCGGACAGGCTGCGCGAAGGTGCGAAGGTCGAGCTCGTCGCGCGGCCATGAGCCCGCCGGGCCGCCCCAAGGGCGAATACCGGAGCGCGCAGCGCGAAGGTACTCCAGTGACCCGCCGGGCCGTCCCAAGGGCGAATACCGGAGCGCGCAGCGCTAAGGTGCTCCAGTGAACCCTTCCCGTCCGTTCATTCTCCGGCCGGTGGCGACGTCGCTGCTGATGGTCGCCATCCTGCTCATGGGCATCGTCGCGTATCGCGTGCTGCCCCTGTCCGCGCTGCCCAAGTTCGATTACCCGACGATCCAGGTGGTCACGCTTTATCCGGGCGCGAGTCCGGCCGTCATGACCTCGTCGGTCACCGCGCCGCTGGAACGCCAGTTCGGCCAGATGCCGGGTCTGAACCAGATGTCGTCGTCGAGTTCGGGCGGCGCCTCGGTCATCACGCTGCAATTCGGCCTGGATCTCCCGCTCGACGTGGCGGAGCAGGAGGTGCAGGCCGCGATCAACGCCGCGGGGACCTTCCTGCCGGCCGACCTGCCGCAGCTGCCGATCTACAACAAGGTCAACCCGGCCGACACGCCGATCGTCACCCTCGCCCTGACCTCGCGCACGTTGCCGCTGCCGGAGATCCAGTACCTGGCGGATACGCGGCTTGCGGCCAAGCTCTCGCAGGTGTCCGGGGTCGGGCTCGTCAGCATCAGCGGCGGGCAGCGGCCGGCCATCCGCATCCTGGCCAACCCGAAGGCGCTGGCCGCCTACAACCTGTCGCTCGACGACGTGCGCATCGCGATCGGCAATGCCAATTCGAACCAGGCCAAAGGCAGCTTCGACGGTCCCACGCGGGCCTCCACCATCGACGCCAACGACCAGCTGAAGTCAACCGACGAATTCAAGGCCATGATCATCGCCTATCGCAACGGTGCGGCGGTGCGGCTCGCCGACGTGGCCGACGTCGTCGACGGCGCCGAGAACTCGCGTCTCGCGGCGTGGGCCAACGAGTCGGCGGCGGTCATCGTGAACATCCAGCGCCAGCCGGGTGCCAATGTCATCGAAGTGGTCGACCGCATCAAGCGGCTCCTGCCGCAGCTCAGTGCGTCGCTGCCCGCCGCCGTCGACGTCGTGCTGCTGACCGACCGCACCGAGACGATTCGCGCCTCGGTGCGCGACGTGCAGTTCGAGCTGCTGCTCGCCGTGGCGCTCGTGGTGATGGTCATCTTCCTGTTCCTGCGCAATGTCGCGGCCACCGTCATTCCGAGCGTGGCGGTGCCGCTGTCCCTCGTCGGCACGTTCGCCGTGATGTACCTCGCCGGGCTCTCGATCAACAATCTCACGCTGATGGCGCTCACCATCGCCACCGGTTTCGTGGTGGACGACGCCATCGTGATGATCGAGAACATCACGCGCCACATAGAGGCCGGCGAGGCGCCGCTCGCGGCGGCGCTGAAGGGCGCGGAGCAGATCGGCTTCACCATCATCTCCCTGACGCTGTCGCTCATCGCCGTGCTGATTCCGCTGCTCTTCATGGGCGACGTGGTCGGGCGCCTGTTTCGCGAGTTCGCGATCACGCTCGCCGTCGCCATCCTCATCTCGGCCCTGGTCTCGCTGACGCTGACACCGATGATGTGCGCCCGGCTGCTGCGCCACGTCCCCGAGCGCGAGCAGGGACCGCTGTTCAGGACGACCGGCGAGTGGTTCGACCGCGTGATCGTCCGTTACGCGCGCATGCTGACATGGGTGCTCGATCGCCAGGGCGCGACGCTGCTCGTCGCGATCGCCACGCTGGTGCTGACGATAGCGCTGTACGTCGCGATTCCCAAGGGCTTCTTCCCGGTCCAGGACACCGGCGCGATCCAGGGCATTTCGGAGGCCTCGCCGACGATATCCTTCGCCGCGATGGCCGAACGCCAGCAGACGCTGGCGAAAGTGATCCTGCAGGACCCGGCGGTGAAAAGTCTGTCGTCGTTCATCGGGGTCGACGGCAGCAACCCGACGCTGAACAGCGGTCGCTTCCTGATCAACCTCAAGCCGCGGTCGCAGCGCGACGGCAGCGCGGCCGACGTCATCCGGCGCCTGCAGGACAAGCTCGCAGGCGTCGAGGGCATCGTGCTCTACATGCAGCCGGTGCAGGATCTGACCATCGAGGACAAGGTGAGCCGCACCCAGTACCAGTTCTCGGTGGAGGACGCGAATGCCGACGAGCTGCGTGCCGGGGTGCCAAAGCTCGTCGCCCGACTGCGGGAGGATCCGCGGCTAGCGGACGTCGCAACCGATCAACAGGAGGGCGGGCTGCAGGCCTACGTGGAAATCGATCGCGCCGCGGCGAGCCGCCACGGCATCACGCCCGCCATGATCGACAACGCGCTCTACAACGCCTTCGGGCAGCGCATCGTCTCCACGATCTTCACCCAGACCGGCCAGTATCGCGTCGTCCTCGAGGTCCTGCCCGAGTTCCGCAACGGCGTAGCCGCGCTCGACAGCATCCATGTCACGGCGGCGAACGCGGGCGTGCCGTCGCGGCCGCCGGGAACGGGACCGAGCGCGGCGGGGCCGGGCGCGACGCAGCAGATTCCGTTGTCGGCGCTGGCGCGGGTGACCGAGCGTGCCGCGCCGCTGGTCGTCAGCCGCATCGGCCAGTTTCCGGCAGCCACGATTTCGTTCAACCTGGCGCCCGGCGCGTCGCTGGGCGACGCGGTGAGCGCCGTCGAGGCGGCGCAGCGCGGCATCGGTCTGCCGCCGAGCACGCAGGTTAAGCTCCAGGGCGCGGCGCTCGCCTTCAGCGCCTCGCTCACGAGCCAGCTCTGGCTGATCCTGGCCGCCATCGTCACGGTCTACATCGTCCTGGGCGTGCTCTACGAGAGCTACATTCACCCCATCACCATCCTTTCGACGCTTCCCTCGGCCGGAGTCGGCGCGCTCGTCGCGCTGCAGGTCTCCGGCAACGATCTCGGCGTGATTTCCATCATCGGCATCATCCTGCTCATCGGCATCGTGAAGAAGAACGCCATCCTGATGATCGACTTCGCGATCGACGCCGAGAGAGAGCAGCGCATGGCGCCGCGGGACGCCATCTTCCGGGCCTGCCTGCTGCGCTTCCGTCCGATCATGATGACCACGATGGCAGCGCTGCTGGGAGCGCTGCCGCTGATGATCGGCTGGGGCGTGGGCTCGGAGCTTCGCCACCCACTCGGCATCACGATGGTCGGCGGCCTGATCGTGAGCCAGGCGCTGACGCTCTTCACCACGCCCGTCATCTATCTCGCGTTCGGCCGGCTCGAGGGCAGGATGCACGCACGACGCGCGCGCCTGCGCGCCGCGGCACCGGGCGGCGGCCTGTGATGCGTGCGGCAGCATGAGCCCGCCGCCCGGCCGCCCGAAGGACGGCTCGCTACCGCTCGGCGGGACGGCGCGCAGCGCCAAGGGTGCACTATTCAGCATCTCGGCGCCCTTCATCGATCGTCCGGTCGCGACGACACTGCTCACCATCGGCATCACGCTGGCAGGCGCGGTCGCCTTCCGGCTGCTTCCGGTATCGCCGCTGCCCCGGGTCGACCTCCCGACCATTTCGGTATCCGCGCGCCTGCCCGGCGCGAGTCCGGAGACGATGGCGGCGACCGTCGCGACACCGCTCGAGCGCTCGCTCGGCCGCATCGCCGGCATCACCGAGATGACCTCGGCCAGCGCGCTCGGCTCGACGCGCATCGTGCTGCAATTCGAGCTCGACCGCGACATCAACGGCGCGGCGCGCGACGTGCAGGCGGCGTTGAATGCGGCCCGCGGCGCTCTGCCCTCGGGCCTCGATGGCAATCCCAGCTATCGCAAGGTCAACCCGGCCGACGCGCCGGTCATGATCCTGGCGCTCACGTCGGACACGATGACGCAGGGGCAGATGTACGACGCGGCGTCGACCGTCATCGCCCAGAAGCTGTCGCAGCTCTCGGGCGTGGGCCAGGTCCAGATCGGCGGCAGCTCGCTGCCGGCGGTGCGCGTCGAGGTCAATCCGCAGGCGCTGTACAAGTACGGTATCGGCTTCGAGGACGTGCGCGCCGCGCTCGCCGGGGCCAACGCCAACCGGCCCAAGGGCGCTGTGGAAGACGACCGGCGCTACTGGCAGATCGACGCCAACGATCAGGCCACGACCGCATCCGACTATCTCCCCCTGATCGTGGCCTACCGCAACGGCGCGCCGGTCGGGCTCGCCGACGTCGCGCAAGTCGTCGACTCCGTGCAGGATCTGCGCAATGCGGGGTCGTCCAACGGCAAGCCGTCCGTGCTGGTGATCATCAGCCGCCAGCCCAACGCCAACATCATCGAGACGGTCGATCGCGTCACGGAGCTGCTGCCCGTGCTGCGCGCGTCGATACCCGGCGCGATCGACCTCGGCGTGGTGATGGAGCGCACCACGACCATCCGCGCCTCGCTGCGCGATGCCGGCACGGCGCTGGCGCTGTCCGTGGCGCTGGTCGTCCTGGTGGTATTCCTGTTCCTGCGCAACGGCCGCGCGGCGCTCATTCCCAGCGTCGCGGTTCCGGTGTCGCTCACCGTCACCTTCGGCATCATGTACCTTGCCGACTACAGCCTCGACAACCTGTCGCTGATGGCGCTCACGATCGCCACCGGATTCGTGGTCGACGACGCGATCGTGGTCCTGGAGAACGTCTCGCGCCACATCGAGGGCGGCATGTCGCCGCGGGAGGCGGCGCGAGTCGGGGCGGGCGAAGTCGGCTTCACGGTGCTGGCGATGACCCTGTCACTTATCTCCGTCTTCATTCCCATGCTGCTCATGGGTGGCTTCGTGGGCCGCTTCTTCCGCGAGTTCGCGGTGACGCTGTCGGCGGCGATCCTGGTCTCGCTGCTGGTGTCCCTCACCACGACGCCCATGATGTGCGCGCGGCTCCTCGTGCCGTCCGGCGAGCGCGCGAGGACCCGGTTCCACGAATGGAGCGAGCGGGTTTTCAGAACGGTGCTCCGCGGCTACGAGCGGACCCTGGCCTGGGCGCTGGATCACGGCCCGCTCACGGCCCTCATCCTGCTCGCAACCATCGTCCTCAACGTCTGGCTCTACGTGATCGTTCCGAAGGGCTTCTTCCCGCAACAGGACACGGGCCAGCTCACGGGCCGCATCCATGCCGATCAGAGCATCTCGTTTCAGGCAATGCGGCAGAAGCTCGCCGCTTTCATCGACATCGTGCGCGCCGACCCGAGCGTTGCGAGCGTCGTCGGCTTCACCGGCGGCAGCCAGCGCAACACCGGGTCGATGTTCGTCACCTTGAAGCCGCTCGCCGAGCGCGGGGAGAGCGCCGACAGGATCGTGGCGCGACTGCGCGCCCGGCTCGCGCAGGAACCCGGTGCCGAGCTCGTCCTCAACCCGGTCCAGGACATCCGCGTCGGCGGCCGCCAGAGCCGCGCCACGTACCAGTACACGATCCAGGCCGACGACCTCGCCGTCCTGCGGACCTGGGAGCCGCGCATCCGCGAGGTCCTCGCGCGGCTGCCCCAGCTCGCCGACGTCAACACCGACCAGCAGGACAAGGGACTGTCCACGTCGATACTCATCGACCGCGACGCCGCGGCGCGCCTCGGCGTGACGCCGAAGCTGATCGGCGCCACGCTGAACGACGCGTTCGCGCAGCGCCAGGTCTCGACGATCCACGCGCCGCTCAACCAGTACCACGTCGTGATGGAAGCCGCGCCCGAGTTCTGGCAGTCGGCCGACGCGTTGAACCAGATGCACGTCGGTGTCCCGGGAGGCGCGCAGGTGCCGCTCGCGCTGTTCGCACGTCATGCGCAGACCGAGACCTCGCTCGCCGTCAACCATCACTCCCAGTTCGTGGCGTCGACCATTTCGTTCAATCTGCCGGAAGGCGTGTCGCTGTCGCAGGCAACCGGGGCGATCGAGGACGCCCTCGCCGGCATCGGGGTGCCCAATACGGTGCGCGGCAGCTTCCAGGGCTCCGCGCGCGCGTTTCGCGCGGTGCTCGAAACCCAGCCGATCCTCATTCTCGCGGCACTGCTGACGCTGTACATTGTCCTGGGCGTGCTCTATGAGAGCTTCATCCATCCGCTCACCATACTGTCGACGCTGCCGTCGGCAGGCGTCGGCGCGCTGGCCGCGCTGATGCTGTTCCGAACGGAATTTTCCGTCATCGCGCTGATCGGCGTGATCATGCTGATCGGCATCGTCCAGAAGAATGCGATCATGATGATCGACTTCGCGCTCGCGACCGAACGCCGGACGAAGGCGAGCTCGCGCGATGCCATCTTCGAGGCATGCCTGCTGCGTTTCCGGCCCATTCTGATGACGACCATGGCTGCGCTGCTCGCGTCGATTCCGCTCGCCCTGGGCAGGGGTGACGGCGCGGAATTCCGCCAGCCGCTCGGCATCGCGATAGGCGGCGGCCTGATCCTGAGCCAGCTGCTGACCCTCTACACCACGCCGATCGTGTATCTCTACCTGGACCGGTGCAGCCTCTGGGTACGCGGCATGCGGCGGGGCGGCCGCCGCGGCACGATCCCCCTGTCCCGCGCGGCGGAGTCCTGACGATGACCGACGTCCTCCGGGTCCGCACCGCTCGCGTTCTCGCCGTCGCGTCCGTGCTCGCGAGCAGCGTCGCGTGCACGGTCGGGCCCGACTACGTGCGACCCGCCGTCGACGTGCCGCCCGCATACAAGGAGGCCCGGGCGTCGAACGCCGCCGGGACCCGCAGCGAGCTCACGCGCGGCCGCTGGTGGGAGCTTTTCGGCGACGCCGACCTCAATGCCCTGGCGGCGACGATCGACGTCAACAACCAGACGATCCGCGCCGCCGAAGCGCGGGTGCGACAGGCACTGGCGCTGACCGAGGCGGCAAGATCGAGGTACTACCCGTCACTGAGCGCAGGCGGGAACAATCAGAACGTCGGCCTCGTGGCGGCCTGGGAACTCGATCTCTGGGGCCGCATCCGGCGCAACATCGAAGCGAGCACGGCAACGGCCGAGTCCACGGCCGGCGAGCTGGAAGCGGCGAAACTCTCGCTGCAGGCACAGCTCGCGCAAAACTATTTCCTGCTGCGAGTGCAGGATGCGGAAATTCGCCTGCTCCAGGACAGCGTCGCGCGCTACGAGCGGTCGTTGCAGCTCACGCGCAACCAGTACGCGGTCGGCGTGGCCTCCCGCGGCGACGTCGTCCAGGCCGAAGCGCAACTCATGTCGACACGAGCCCAGGCGCTCGACGCCTCGGTGACGAGAGCGCAACTCGAGCACGCCATCGCCGTGCTGACAGGCAAGGCCCCGGCCGATTTTGCCATCGCGTCCCTGCCGCTGGATGTGGCAATTCCCGCGGTGCCCGCGGCGCTGCCTTCGGAATTGCTGGAACGGCGGCCCGACATCGCCGCGGCGGAACGCCGGATGGCCGCGGCCAACGCCGAGATCGGCGTCGTCGAGGCCGCCTACTATCCATCGGTCAGCCTCGTCGCCGGCGGCGGCTTCGGCAACCGCGACTTCGCGGGGGGCGCGCTCACGGGCTGGATGCTGTTCGACGGCGGGCTGCGGCAGGCGCAGAGCGCGCAGGCGAGCGCGGGCTACGACGAGGCCGTCGCGAACTACCGGCAGACGATCCTGGCCGCGTTCCGGGAAGTGGAGGACAACCTGGCCGCGCTGCGCATCCTCGAGGAAGCAGCCGCGGTGCAGGCAGAGGCGGTGCGCGCTGCGCGCGAGTCGGTGAAGATAACGAACAACCAGTATCGGGCAGGCATCACCACTTACCTCTCGGTGGTCGTCGTGCAGGCCGCCGCGCTCATCAACGAGCGCGCGGAACTGGGCATCCTCGGGCGCCGCTTCGTGGCGAGCGTCACGCTGATCAAGGCGCTGGGCGGTGGCTGGGAAGCCGGCACGCCAATCGCGACGAAGGACCAGTTCCGCGCCATCATGCCCTGACGTCGGCCTCGGCCATCGGCCGCCGCGCTCGTTGACGCGCCGTCCGCCCGGTCAGACGGGCGCGGACGCAAGCGCCAGACGCAGCCGCCGACCGTCTTCGGGAACGAATTGCCCGCGATCCAGCGCGAAGGCCCGCACCGACACGCGCAAGCGCCACCCCCCATCGGCGCGCGCAATGCGATAGACGTGATAGGTCGCGTGCCGGTCGACCTTCGCGCCGACCGCCGACGCGGAGGGCACGCCTATCGCGAGGGTGCGCCCGCGTGCGGCATCGAGATAGGAGGCGGCCGAAAAATGGGCGTGCCCGTGAAGGACCAGCTCCGTGTCATGCCGCGCGAGCACGTCGCGCAGCGCCGCGCCGTCGAGCAGCGACTTGCGCCAGCGCACGGTGTGCGGTGCCGGAGGGTGGTGCAGGAGCACGATCCGGAACAGCCCCGACGCTGCGGTTTGCTCCAGCATGCGCTCCAGCCGCTCCAGCTGTGGCGCGCCCAGGGATCCGGTGGCCATGAAGGGGGCCGACGGTCGCGCCGTCGACAAGCCGATCAGGGCAACGTCGCGCCGAATGCGCAGGATCGGGAACGCGTCGTCGGCGCTTGCGGGCAGAGCGGCGGCGTCTCCACGCATGTACGCCGACCACTGCGCGAACGTGTCGGGCCACGGCTCGCGGACGTAGGCGTCGTGATTGCCGGGCACGACCGTGATGCCTTCGGGCTTGCCCAGCCGGGCGAGCCACGCCGCCGCCTCGCGGAACTCCTGCGGCAATCCCAGATGCGTGAGGTCGCCCGTTACCGCGATGTGGTCGAGGCGTTCCCCGTGCAGGCTCGCGCGGAGCGCGTCGAGCACGTCCGTCCGATGCTCGTGGCGGCGTCGAAGCCACCACGAAAGGTAGCCGAGAATCCGCTTGTCGAGCAACGCCCGCGGGCTCACGCCGGCGAGCGAGGACAGGTGCAGGTCCGACACGTGCGCCAACGCGAAATCGGCGTCCGGGAGTCGCGCCCGCGCACGCGTCCGGGTCGATCGTGAGCTCCACTTTGGCCATCCGGTTAGTATATGATGCGATGCCGCGCTGCGACCAACCGGACTCTCTTCGTCGACGACATGTACGCAGTGGTAGTGGGGGACAGCCCGGTCCGCCTGTGGGGACTCACGTCGGCCCAGCGCATCGAACGCCAATTGCGCGCCGAGGGCATCGCGCTCTGGCGCGAGGGCATCGGGTCCTTGCCGGCGAACGACGGCTTGCTCGTGCTCCGCGGCGATTGCCTGTACGACGCTCGCGTGATCCGTGGCCTCGCGAAGGCGCGCAAGGTGTTGCTCGAAGGCGACGTCGACGGGCGGCGCATGCCGCTGGCCGCTCGCGTCGCGGCGGAACAGATCCCGGCGGTCGAAGCATGGTTGCGTGGCGGCGTGCCGCCGGATTTGCTGGCGGACAGCGCCGTGGTGAACGTCGAGCAGGTGGCGAAGGAATACGAAGCGGGAATGAAAAAGCTCGATCGCCCCTTCGTGCTTCCGGTCACCAATGCGCGCCGGGCCGCGCTCGAGCAGCTCACGTTTGCCGGCGCATACAAGGGCGTCACGGATCTCGTCACCAAGTGGCTCTGGCCCGTTCCGGCGCAATGGGTCACCCGTGCGTGCGTGCGCCTGCGGATGACCCCCAACCAGGTGACGGCGGCAAGCCTCGTGCTGGTGTTCGTGGCCGGCGCGCTGTTCGCGCGCGGCGAGTTCGCCTGGGGATTGGTCGCGGGCTGGATCATGACGTTTCTCGACACCGTCGACGGCAAACTCGCGCGCGTCACCGTCACGTCGACCAAGCTGGGAAACATCTTCGACCATGGCATCGATCTCGTCCATCCGCCGTTCTGGTACATCGCCTGGGGCATCGGTCTCGCCCTCGCGCCGCCCGCCATCGGCGGCGTGCCGCTGCCGACGATCTACTGGATCATCCTCGCCGGCTACATCGGCGGGCGCCTCTGCGAGGGGGCGTTCGAGTTGTGGATCGCGCGGTTCTCCATCTTCACGTGGCGTCCGTTCGACTCCTGGTTCCGGCTGATCGCGGCGCGGCGCAATCCGAACATGATCATGCTCACGGCGAGCCTTTTCGCCGGCAGGCCGGATCTCGGCCTGCTGGCGGTCGCCGCATGGACGTCGCTGTCGACCGCGCTGCTGCTCGTGCGGCTGCTGCTGGCTGCGCGCGCGAAGCGCGGCACGAACGCCGTGGAGTCGTGGCTTTCGGAGATCGGCCAGACCGTGGACGAGAGCTCGCTCGCGGTGCGCGTGTTCACCCACGTCGCACCCGCCGCGCGCAAGGCCTGACGGGACCCGTGTCGTGCCGGCGTTGATTGCCCCGGCACCCGATGTTGCCTCTTCGCGGCTTGGCGCGTTGCGCATCGGCGTCCTGCACAATCCTCGCAGCGGAGCGAACCTCAAGGCGACCGCGTCGATGCGCCGATTGTTCGATGCCCATCCAGCAATTCCCTGCCGCGAAGTGCGGGACCCCGCGTCGGTCGCGGCTGCCCTGCGCGAGATTGCGGAACGCGGCGTCGACGCCGTCGCGATCAGCGGCGGCGACGGCACCGTCAACGCGGTCCTCAATACCGTCTTCAACCAGAGCCCGTTTCCCCGCTTGCCGCTGCTTGCGGTACTGCGGGGCGGCACCGCGAACATGACGGCCCGCGACATCGGAATGGGTGGCCGCCAGGAACGCGCGCTGCGGGCGCTGATCGACCGTGCATCGCGCGGCGGCGACGGTCTCGCCGTGATCCAGCGTCCGGTCATGCGCATCGACCCGGGCGGCGGACGGGAGCCCATCTACGGGATGTTCTTCGGCGCCGCGGCGATTGCGCAGGGCATCGAGTACTGCAAGCGGGAAGTGCATGCGCTGGGCCTGCGCGGAGAAGTTGGACCGGCCGTCACGATGGCACGGTTCATCATAGCGATGGCCCGCGGCGAGCGCGCCATCGTCGCGCCGGTGCCGATCACCGTTGCCGTCGACGAGGAAGCGCCGTCGTCTTTCGCGTGCGAGATCGTCTACGTCACCACGCTCGAGCAGGTGGTACTGGGGCTGCGTCCCTACTGGGGCAAGGAGGCCGCGCCGCTGCATTACACCAGCGTGCGCTCGGCCCCGCGCCACTGGGTCAAGGCGCTGCCGGGTCTCCTGCGCGGCCGGCCCAACCGCTACGTCACGCCGGCAAACGGATATGAAAGCCGCAATGCGCAACGGCTGCTGCTGGGACTCGACAGTCACTTCTTCGTCGACGGCGAGATATTTTCGCCGACGGTGGGCACACCGCTGGCCATTTCCGACGGCGGATCGGCGGGTTTCATCCAGCTCCGATGAATCCCTCGCTCGAAGGCGCGATCGCGCGCCAGATCGCGGCGCGCGCGCCGGACGCCGTGGTCGCGCTCGCGAACGTACTGCGCGAACGCTTCGGCTCCCACGCGCAGGCGGTGCTCTTCTACGGCTCCTGCCGCCGCTCGCACGACGACACCGGCGGCATCGTCGATCTCTATGTCCTGGTCGATGATTATCGCGCGGCCTACGGCGCGCTTCTGCCGGCGCTCGCGAATCGGATCCTCGCGCCGAACGTCTACTATCTCGAAACATCGTTCGCGGACCGCACCGTGCGAGCCAAGTACGCGGTGGTATCCCTCGACCAGTTCGAGCGCGGCACGGCGCGCTGGTTTCATCCGTACCTGTGGGGCCGGTTCGCGCAGCCCTGCGGGCTGCTGTACGCCGCGGACGACGCGGTGAGGCGGCGCGTGATCCGCGCCCTCGCTGCCGCCGTCGCCACATTCGCGGCGCGGACGCTGCCCCGGCTGCCGGTGGAGTTCGACGCCGAGGCGCTGTGGACGGGCGGACTGCTGCTCACTTACGCGGCGGAGCTGCGCTCGGAGCGTCCGCACAAGATCCGCGCGCTCGTGGCCGATGCGCTGCCCGAGCTCGAGGCGCAAACGCGCCTGCTCGCGGTGGAACAGGGCTGGACGCCCGCTGCTGCCGGACGTCCACCGCAATCCGAGCACGCGCGGGCAGCGCGCATCGAGCGCGTGCGGCTGGGCCGCGCGCCGGGTGCAGGGCAAGGTGCTGAGCGTCCTCCGCCTGCTGAAGGCGTCATTCACGTTCGACGGCGGAATGCGGTACCTTGCCTGGAAGATCGAGCGCCAGTCCGGAGTGAAGATCGAGAGCACGCCCTTCATGCGCCGCTTCCCGCGTCTGGGAGCGTTCGGAGCCCTGTGGCGGACGTGGCGGCGCGGGGGATTTCGCTAGGAGCCACACCCATGAACACGACGATCGCCAAATTCGGATATCCGGCAACCCTGCTGCACGAATACCGGCGCTGGGTCGTCCTGCTGCGTCCGGCGCAACCGACGCTCGGCAGCCTCGTGCTCGCCTGCAAGGAGGAGGCGACGTCACTCGGCGCGGTTTCGACGGAAGCCTACGCGGAGCTAGCGACCGCGACGGCAGAGCTCGAGCGCGCGCTCGCGCACGGCATTCGACTTCCAGAAGATCAACTATCTCGCGCTGATGATGGTCGACCCGCACGTGCACTTCCACGTGATCCCGAGATACTCGGAACCGCGGACATTCGACAGCGGGACGTTCCCGGACGTCAACTGGCCGAAACCGCCGGACGTGACGGTAGCACTCGCGCTGACACCGGGACAGATGGCGGCATTGCACGCAAGGCTGCGCGCCGCGTGGCCCTGAACTCGGAACGGAAAATCCGGGCCCGCCGCTAAGCGAGCTCCGGAATCAGCGTCGGCAACGGCTTTCCGGCGAACCACGCGTCGAGGTTCGCCTTGCACAGGTCGCCCATCGCCTGCCGTGTCTCGCGGGTCGCGCTGCCGACGTGCGGCAGCAGCACCACGTTGTCCATCGCGAAGAGCGGCTGCGGGATGTCGGGCTCGTGGGCGAAGACGTCGAGGCCGGCGGCCCCGATGGTGCCTGCCTGCAACGCGGCCACGAGCGCCGGCTCGTCGACGATCGAGCCGCGCGCGATGTTGACGAGCGTGCCCTTCCTGCCCAGCGCGGCGAGCACTTTCGCATCGACGATGTGCTTCGTCGCCGCGCCGCCCGGGCAGGCAACGACCAGAAAGTCCGCGGCCATCGCGAGCGCCTCGAGACCCGGAATGAACCGGTACGGCACGTCCTGCGGCTTGCGCCCCGTGTAGGCGACGTTCATTCCCATCGCCGAAACGCGCGCGGCGATCGCCTTGCCGATGCGGCCGAGGCCGAGGATGCCGACGGTCCGGCCGCCGAGCTTGGTCGTGAGCTCGGGCCCGCGCTGCAGCCACTGCCCCGCCTGCACGAAACGGTTGAGGCGGACGAAGCCCCGACCGGTCATCATGATCAGCGCGACGGCGACATCGGCGACGTCGTCGGTCAGCACGTCCGGCGTGTTCGTCACCTTGAGCCCGCGCTTCCGGCAGTAATCGACCGGCACGCCGTCGTAGCCGACACCGAACACCGAGATGATCTCGAGCGCCGGCAGCGCATCGAGCAGCGACGTCGGCGTGACGGTGCCGCCGCCCTGAACGAGCCCGCGTATGACTGCACCGTGTGCGGCGAGGAACCCGGCCTTGTCGGCCGCCTGCGCGTAATCGTGGCAGCGGTAGTCCGCCTTCAGCGGCTCGTAGAGAAAAGGCGGCAGCGGTGCGGTGACGATGATGTCGGTCGGCATGGGATCAGCTCTTCGTTCGGGTTGGCGCGGCGGCCCATTCTAGCAACCCCGCGATCAGGCCCGCGTCGCCGCCCGCGGTTTGGACGACGCAAAGGCCGAGGTCGCGCGCGTGCGCGCCGATCCGCGGATGCGGGACGAACGTCGGGCATGCCCGCCACAGGGTTCGAGTCGCATCGTCGGCGAGCGCCCACAGGTTGTCGAGCCCCTCGCTCGACGTGACCGTGACCGCGTGGATCCGGCCCTCGCGGAACGCTTCGGCGAGCCCCGCAGCGCCGCTCTCCGGCTTCGCCCGGCGATAGCAGGCGACATAGTCGACGAGCGCTCCGCGCGCGCGCAGGGTCTCGCCCAGGTGTTCACGACCACCGTCGCCGCGAAAGATCAGGATACGCTTGCCGCGCACGCCGGAGAGCTCCGGCAGCGCGAGCAGGCCTTCGCTGTCGAATGTCGTCGCCGGAATGCGCGCGCCGCCGATGCCGACGGCGGCGAGCGCTTCCGCGGTACCCGGACCGGGCGCGAAGGCGACAAGCCGGGCCGGCCACTGTCTCGGATCCGGTGCGCCATATTCGACGGCGTTGGCGGAAATGAAGATCGCGAAGTCGTACCCGGTCAGCGCCGCCTGCGCACGAACCAGCGGCGCGACGTCGGCGGGAGGCAGGATCGCGATCGCCGGGAAGATCACCGGCGTGCCGCCCAGCGCGCCGACCTTCTGTGCGAAGCCACCCGCCTGCCGCGCGGGCCGCGTGATCAGGATGCCGAGTCCCGCGAGCGGTCCAGCCGGTTGCCCGCGCGATGTCGGCGCATGGACCATCGCCGCGGGTTGCTCACGCTGCCACGAGCCGCGCGGCGCCGCGGGCGAGAAAATCCGCCGCCAGCGCGCGACCGAGCGCGTCAGCCGCGCGCAGGTCCTGACACGGCGCGCGGCGATCGCCGCGCAGCACCTCGGCGCCATCGCGGCTCGCGAGCAGCCCGCGCAGCCACAACTCGCCATGAACGATGGTCGCGTGCCCGGCAAGCGGCGTGTGACAGCTGCCGGACAGCGCGCGCGAGAAGGCGCGCTCGGCGGTCGTCGCGAGCGTCGAGTCGCGGTCGGCAAGCGGCGCGAGCGCTGCGATGACATCGGCGCGATCGGCGCGGCACTCCAGCGCCAGCGCGCCCTGCCCGACCGCGGGCAGGCTCTCGTCCGGATCGAGATAGGATGCGATTCTGCCGGCGAAGCCCAGGCGCCGCAGACCCGCCGCGGCAAGGACGATCGCGTCGTATTGTCCTTCGTCGAGCTTGCGCAGGCGCGTGTTGACGTTGCCGCGCAGCGGCATGATGGATAGCAGGGGATCGCGCTCGCGCAATTGCGCTTCGCGGCGCAGGCTCGACGTGCCGATGCGCGCGCCGCCCGGCACGCTCGCCAGGTCGAGATAATGATTCGACACGAACGCGTCGCGCGGGTCTTCGCGCGCGGTGACGGCCGCCAGCGCGAACCCGTCGGCCATGTCCATCGGCACGTCCTTCAGCGAATGGACCGCGAGATCGGCGCGGCCGTCGGCCATCGCCACTTCGAGCTCCTTGATGAACAGACCCTTGCCACCGATGGCGGCAAGCGGCTGGTCCAGCACCCGATCGCCTTCCGTGGTCATCCCGAGCAGGCGGACCTCGCTCGCCGGGTACAAGGCCGCGAGCAGCGCGCGGACGTGCTCGGCCTGCCACAGCGCGAGCGCGGATTCGCGCGTGGCGATGGTGAGCCGGCGCGGTGCGGATGGGTTGGCCATGGGACGCGGAACGATTGGAAAGCGGCGGACGGGCAAGCGGCGCGAATGCGGCGCGTCGCACCGCGTCCGCGCAAATCTTAGCATGTGCGCTCGCGGTCGTCGGCGCAACGACGGCCCTATTGCGAGCGCGCGCTCGACTTCGGGCGCAGGACGCTGGTCGGCGCGGGTTGACCGGACGCCGCCTCCCCCGATCAGCTACTTTGCGTTCGCGTCCATCTGCATGAACCCGAACAGGTTGCCTTCGCTGTCCTTGGCGTAGGCGAGCCAGCCGACCGTCGGGATCGGCATCTTGGGCACGACGATCTTCCCGCCGGCTTCGGGAATGCGTTTCGCCATCGCATCGGAATCGGCGACATCGACGACGCACACGAACGCGTTGACCGCCTGCAGGTCGACCGGACCCGGACCCTGGCGCGGCAAGAGCCCGCCGTCGATCCCGGGCGTGTCCTTGTCGCCGGTCTTGACCAGCCAGTACGGCTCTTTGCCCCACTGGCTGAATTCCCAGCCGAACAGGTCCCGGTAGAACTTGATCGCGCGCTCGGTATTCTCGGCGTGAATCTCGAAGTGGATCGGACGCGGCATCGTTGGCTCCTCGTTGGATGCGCCGCCGCAGGCCTGCGGCGCGGCGAATCGGTATCATAGCGCCACCAATCCCGGTTGAAGGGCCCCCATCCATGCGCATACTGATCACCGGTGGCGCCGGTTTTCTCGGCGCCCGCCTCGCCCGCGCGATCCTCGCCCGCGAAACGCTGACCGACGCGCGCGGCAGCGCGCGGCCCGTCCGCGAAGTCGTCCTGCTCGATGTCGTCGCGCCGCCGGATCTCGGCGATCCGCGCGTGCGCGGGGTCGCCGGCGATCTTGCCGATCCGGCGGTGATCGAGCGTGCGCTGACAACGGACACCGACTCCGTCTTTCATCTGGCGGCCGTGGTCAGCGGGCAGGCCGAGGCCGATTTCGACATCGGGATGCGCGTGAATCTCGACGCGACGCGCCTGCTGCTCGAGCGCTGCCGACGGCTGGACGCGCCACCGAAATTCGTCTTCGCGAGCTCGCTCGCGGTCTTCGGCGGCCCGCTGCCCGATCCGGTCACCGACGATGCGCCCGTCACGCCGCAGGCGTCCTACGGCACGCAGAAGGCGATCGGCGAGCTGCTCGTCTACGACATGACGCGCAAGGGATTCGTCGACGGCCGCAGCCTGCGTCTGCCGACGGTGACGGTGCGGCCCGGCAAGCCGAACAAGGCCGCGTCGTCGTTCGCGAGCGGCATCATTCGCGAGCCGCTCTCGGGCGTCGACGCGATCTGCCCCGTCGCCAGGACGACGCGAATGTGGGTGACTTCGCCCCGCGCGGTCATCGCGAACATCATCAAAGGCCACGAGGCGCCCGCGACCGCATTCCGGCACACGCGCTCGGTCAACGTGCCGGGCATCCTCGTCGCGGTCGAAGACATGATCGCCGCGCTGCGCCGCGTGGCGGGCGACGCCGTGGCCGACCGCGTCAAGTGGCAGTACGACCCGGCGATCGACCGCATCGTCGCGACCTGGCCCGCGAACTTCGCGCCGAGGCTCGGCCCGGCGCTCGGGATGACGGCCGATTCGGATTTCGACGGCGTCATCCGCGCCTACGTCGCGGACGACATGCCGAAGGGATGATCGAAGCGCTACGCGGTGTGCGCAAGCGACGCCGCGGGCTCCACGGCCGCCAGCGCCTCGAGAAAGAGCTCCGGCCCCGCGCCCTTCAGCTTCGCGGCGTCCGACAGGATCTGCCGGAAGCGCCGGCCGCCCGAGCGTCCGTGATAGAGGCCGAGCACGTGCCGCGCAATCGCGCGCAGCGGCACGCCGCGCGCGAGCTGTGACGCCGTGTAGGGCAGGAGCGCGTGCAGCACTTCGGCGCGCGAGCGCGCCGGCGCGTCGTCGCCGAAGGCGCGCCAGCCCGCCTGCGCCAGGAAGTACGGATCGTGATACGCGACGCGGCCGAGCATCACGCCGTCCACGTGCGCGAGCTCGCGCTCGATTCCGTCCCAGTCGCCGAGCCCGCCGTTCAGGACGATCGTCAGCGCCGGAAAATCGCGCTTCAGCCGATGCACGACGTCATGGCGCAGCGGCGGGACTTCGCGGTTTTCCTTCGGCGAGAGCCCCTTCAGCACTGCGTTGCGCGCATGGACGATGAACACCTCGCAACCGGCGGCGGCGACCGTGCCGACGAAATCGCGGACGAATGCGTAATCGTCGTCGTGATCCAGGCCGATCCGGTGCTTGACCGTCACGGGGATCGAAACCGCGCCGCGCATCGCCTGCATGCAATCGGCGACGAGCGCAGGCTCGGCCATCAGGCAGGCGCCGAAGCTGCCCGTCTGCACGCGCTCGGAGGGGCAGCCGCAATTGAGGTTGATCTCGTCGTAGCCCCAGCGCTCGCCCAGCTGCGCGCCGGCGGCGAGCTGATGCGGATCGCTGCCGCCCAGCTGGAGCGCCAGCGGATGCTCGGCAGGATCGAAATCGAGGTGGTGCGGGACGTCGCCGTGCGCGAGCGCCCCGCTCGTGATCATCTCGGTGTAGAGCCGCGCGCGGGGCGCGATCAGGCGCAGGAAGTACCGGCAGTGGCGGTCGGTCCAATCCATCATCGGCGCGACGCAGACGCGGTGCGCTTCGCGCGACGCCGCAAGCGCCCTCGCGTGCGTCACGATGCCAAGCCCGGTCCGGAATGGATGGCCGACGCGCGCCCTTCCCAGAATGGCGCACGCAGCTCGCGCTTCAGCGTCTTGCCCGCGGCGTTGCGCGGAAACGAATCCAGCACGAGCACCCGATCGACGCGCTGGTACTTCGCCGCGACGCGCGCATTGATCCAGTCGCGCAACTCGTCGGCGCCGGCAACGCCCGACTCCCGCAGCACGACGGCGGCCACCGGCGCCTCGCCCCATTTGTCGTGCGGGATCCCGAACACGGCGACCTCGAGTATCGCCGGATGGCGCGCCGCGACTTCCTCGATGTCCTTCGGATACACCTTGATGCCGCCGCTGTCGATCATGTCCTTCTTGCGGTCGACCAGGTAGAGGAATCCATCGCCGTCAACGTACCCCAAATCGCCGGTGTGCAGCCAGCCGTCGCGCAGCGCCTGCCGCGTCTCCTCGGGCCGTTTGTAGTAGCCGGGCATCGTGATCGGGCCGCGGCCGACGATCTCGCCGATCGCTCCTGCCGGCAGATCGCGTCCATCCTCGCCGACGATCCGCATTTCGTAGAAGGGCGGCGGCACGCCGACGCTGCCGGACTTGCGCAGCGCATCGTCGCGGTCGAGCACGGTGAGAAAGCCTTCGGTCAGCCCGTAGAGCTCGTAGAAGCGTCGCGGCAGGAGCTCGTTCAGCCGGTCCTTGATCTCCTGGTGCAAAGGCGCGCCGAGCGAAAGGATCATCTCGAGCGAAGTGAGTCGCGCGGGATCGAAGCGCTTCGAATGGAGAATCGCGATGATCTGCGACGGGACGAGCATCGTGTGCGTAACACGCTCGCGCTCGACCGTTGCGATGAAGGCGTCGGGATCGAAGGCCCGCTCCACCACGAACGTCGCGCCCAGCATGAAGGCCGGCAGCATCGTCGTCATCGCGCCGTTGAACACGATCGAGCCCGAGTGCAGAACGACGGATTCGGGAGCCATGCGCCAGGAGCTTGCCCGCGCCGCGTACATCGCCCGGATGAAATGCGTGTGCTGGATGCCCTTCGGCGCGCCGGTGGTGCCGGACGTGTACATCAGCGTCCACAGATCCCCCGCCTCGACGCGAACCTCCGGATCGTCGTCGCTCGCGTCCGCGATCAGCGTGCCGTAGGCAAGGTAACCGGACGCCTCGTCGTCCGGAGCCGCGTCGTGCAGCACCCATGCGGGACGGGCACCGGTTGTCGGCCGTCCGCGCACTTCGTCCAGCATAGCGCGCTGATCGCCGGACCCGATGATGACGCAAGGGGACGCGTCGGCCACGAGGGACGCGAGGCCGGGCGGGGTCAGCAGTGGGGACAGCGGAACCACGACGGCGCCGAGCTTGGCGCACGCCCAATAGGTGGCGAGGAGCTCGAGCGAGTTCGGAAGCACCGTCGCGACGCGGTTGCCGCGCACGACACCCAGCGCGGCCAACGCGTTCGCGCAGCGGTTCACGTACGCGTTGAACTCGCGCCAGTTGAGACGGATTTCGCGGGCATCGGGCCCGTGCGGCGCAATGACGACCGCGGTGTGGTGCGGCCGGTAGCGCGCGTGACGCGCGGGCAGCGCGCCCATGACCAGGCTGTTGGTGGCGATCGGTGTTTCCATGGCGGCTCCGTTATTGGCCATGCATGCTGCCCTGTGTCGTTACAACCGGTGACGGCGATCGGCAACGCCGAAGCCGGGCCAGGCGATCGCCTCCGACCTTGCCAGCGCCAGGACCTTGAACAACTCCCCCATCTCCGAGGGCGCGAGCAACTTCTGCACCGCCGCGGCCGCCCGAAGGTAGGCGGACGATTCGGGCGCGCCGGTGGCCGCCAGCGCGTCGAGCATCCCGCAGCCGATCAGGAACGGCGCCTGCGCGGCAAAGCCGGCGACGTGAAGCCCAGGGCGCTCACCTGCTTCCGCCATCGCCGTGAAGTCGACGTGCGCGGTGATGTCGGTGAGGCCGGGCCACGCGAACGGATCGCCATGCGCGCGATGGCGATAATGGCACATCAGCGTCCCCTCGCTGCGCTGCGGGTGATAGTACTCGGCGGCGGGAAAGCCGTAGTCGACGTAGAGCGCCGCCCCGGCGACGAGTCGCCTGCCGACATCCTCGACCAGCGCTTCGGCGGCCGGATTGAGCTCGCTCAGGTAATCGCCATCATGCGGGAAGCGGGCCGCGGCCATGGCCTCGATGCGCGCGCCGGCCGGGCGCTCGTTCCACGCGAAACCACTCCGCGCGTCGTCCCAGGTCACGCCACGCTCGAACCACTGGCCACGCCTCCGTGCGACGAGCTCCACCGGCACCGCGTCGAGCACCTCGTTGGCGATCAGCGCGCCGTCGATCGTCTCCGGCAATGCGGCGATCCACGCGACACGGTCCAGATGCGCGGGAGCATCGCGCGCCAGCGTCGCGCGCTGGCGTTGCGCGAGGTCCGGACTGATTTCGAGTATCGCGTAGCGCGACGGGAGCGCGTCGCACGCGGCAAGCGCGACGAGGAGATCGGCGGCGAGCCGGCCGCTGCCGCCGCCGAGCTCGACGAGCTCCCGGCGCTCGGTCGCCGCGAGGATGGCCGCCACCTGCGTCGCGAGCGCTGTCGCGAACAGCGGCGTCATTTCGGGCGCCGTGACGAAATCCCCGGCAGCTCCGAGCTTTTGCGCGCCGGCTGCGTAGTAGCCCAGGCCGGGCGCATGGAGCGCGAGCTCCATGTACCGGGAGAAGGGGATGTGTCCGGCACCGGCCGCGATGGCGGCGCGAATGTGCGCCGTGACGCTTTCGCTATGGGCGCGCGCGGCGGCGTCCGGCTCGGGAAGATCGGTCACGGTGGAACGGGATGCGCGCCGAACGAAACCGGCCGCGTGCGGCATGGCGATCCGTGTGTTAGATTCCAAGGAGTCTAACGTGTAATCCGGGAGCGCGGCGTGCAAGGCAGGATCGTGCTGATCACCGGAGGAGGCAAGCGTGTCGGCGCGGCGATCTGCCGCCGCCTGCACGCGGCCGGCGCGAGCCTCATGCTCCACTACCGCAGTTCCGCGGGGGAGGCCCGGCTGCTGCAGGCCGAGCTCAACGGCGTGCGGGCCGATTCGGTGGCGCTGATCCAGGCGGACCTGCTCGAACTCCACAAGCTGCCGGCGATCGTCGAGCAGACGGTGCAGAGGTTCGGCCGTCTCGATGCGCTCGTCAACAACGCATCGTCGTTCTTCCCGACGCCGGTGGGGTCCATCACGCCGGAGGCCTGGGACGACCTGATCGGCACCAATCTGCGCGCCCCGCTGTTCCTCGCGCAAGCCGCGGCGCCGGCGTTGAAGAAGGCGCAAGGCGCGATCGTCAACATCGCGGACATCCACGCCGAACGGCCGCTCAGGAATTTCGTCGTCTACTCGATCGCGAAGGCGGGGCTGATCGGCCTGACCCGCTCGCTTGCGCGCGAGCTCGCGCCGGAAGTTCGCGTGAATGCCGTTGCGCCCGGTCCCATCCTGTGGCCGGACGACGCCTCGTTCGACGAATTGTCGCGGCAGCGGATCATCTCGCACACGCCGCTCAAACGCGAAGGCGAGCCCGACGACATCGCGAAGGCCGTGCATTTCCTGCTCGCCGATGCCACGTACGTGACCGGCGAAACGATCAACGTCGACGGCGGCCGGCACGTCGCGATCTAGAATCTGGTCACAGGGTTTCGGCAGCCGCGAACGCGCCCCGGACGATCGCAGCGAACGGGAAGGACTGCGCTTTCGCCGGCACAACGCCGGCCTCATCGAGGATCAGGCGTTCCCGGCCGCGCGTCGGTGTCGGTGTAACGCCGCCCGGATCAGCCGGCGCGTGAAGCCGGCATGGCCTTCCGGATCGTGCGCAAGACACAGATCGGCGCTGCCGTAGTCTGCGGGAAGGTAGTAGACGCCGCAATTGGGATTGATTTCCAGCATGAAGGGGGCGCCGGTCCCGTCGACGCGGATGTCGCAGCGGCCGAAGCTGGCACCCTTCAGCGCGACGAAGAAACGGGCGGAAACGTCGCGCAGGCGAGCAGCGAGCGCAACATCGTCGACCGGCGACACTGCCATCTTCTTGTAATCCACCCATTTCATCGCCGAGTGCTTGAAGGTCTCGCCCTCCGGAAAGCGGTACCGGATCGGCGTGTACGTCTTCGGCCGCGCTGGATCATCCGGATTCTCCGCGACGAGGACCGTGACTTCGGTCCCGGCGATGAACTCCTCGATCAGCGCCGCCCCGTGGCGGTGCATGATCTTGCGCGCCTGCCGCCGCAGCCCGGCGGGCGTCAGGACGCGGGAACGACGGGAGAGATCGACGCTTGAGTAACTGTTGTAGTGCTTCACGAAGAGCGGAAAGCGCAACAACTCGGCGGCTCGCTCGACATCTGCCTCGCAGCGTGCCAGTACGTGATCGGGGGTGTCGATGCCCTCCGCCCGGCAGGCCTCCTTCATCGCCTCGCGCGAGGGCTCGTAGAACTCCGACGTGGCGCCCGTGAAGGCAACCCCATGCTCTTCCAGCGTCCGCACTACCTCGATTCCGGGGAGTCTCTGGTCCGCGGCGCCATCGCAAAGATTGAAGAAGAGATCGAAGCCCTGCCGGATCCGTCGGCTGACCTGCTCGACCGAGGTTGCCGTCCTTATGTACTCCACCTCCCAGCGCGCGTCGGGATAGAAGGGCCTTGGGTCGCAGGGCCAGTCATCGGACGGAAAGGGCTCGGCGAGCAGGTCCTGGTTGGTCAGGAGGCAGATGCGCACCGCCCGCTCGAGGGACATTGAATTTCGGTTCAGCGGTATGGCCACCCCCTCAAAATACCACTACCTTGTCGGCCCATTGCGTCCACGCGGTCAATTCGGCCATCGTGCTCTTGTGGCTGCCTTCGATCAGTTCGGTCTCGGCGATGCCGCGCGCGTCAAGGCACGTGCCGCACACGCCGATCGGGATGCCATTGCGCACTACGCGGCCGAGCATGACCTGGAGGTTGTAGAAGCCTTCCGGCACCTTCTGGCCGCCTTTGGCGCACGCCGCGGCGTCACCGATCAGAAATACCTTCACTTCCTCGGCTTTGATCTTCGACAGCGATCCCGCCAGCCGCACGCCGTTATAGCTGCGTTCGCTACCGTATGGCGCGTCGTTCAGGATAAACAGTGTCTTCATGCTGATCGCCCTCCAGTCACATCAACGGGTAGTCGCGCCCGCGCCCACGAATCCTTCGCTGCTGCAGCGCGCGCCACGGCTCCAGCAGCTCCCAAACGGCCATCGTCGCGAAGATGCCGAAAAAGGCACCGAGCCGAACCGGCACCTCGCAGGTCAGGAGAAAGGCATCCATAATCGAAAATGCTCAACAGGCGGGCTGGTCAACGTACCGGGAACCGACTATACTATTCAAGCAAGTACTTGAGTACTTCTGAATGATACGCGGAATGCGACCCATGTCAAACGCCACCGTCAAGACCGATCTGTTCGAGCAGTTCGCCCGCATCGGCAAGGCGCTGGGCAGCGCCAGGCGGCTGGAAATGCTGGAATTCCTCGCGCAGACCGAACGCAGCGTCGAGGCCCTGGCGCGCATGACCGGCTTGTCCGTCGCCAACACCTCGCAGCACCTGCAGCAACTTCGCCAGGCGGGGCTGGTGGCGGCGCGCAAGGAAGGCCTGTACGTGTTCTACCGCCTCGCCGGTGATGGCATCGTGCGGTTGCTCGCTTCGTTGCGGGCGGTCGGACAGGAATACCTGGCCGAAGTCGACAAGTTGGTGAAGCTCTATCTCGACAGCAAGGACGGCCTGGAACCGGTGCCCGCGAAGGAGTTGATGCAGCGTGCGAAGAAGGGCCTGGTTACGGTGCTCGACGTGCGGCCTCCCGAGGAATATGCGGCCGGACACATTCGCGGCGCGATCAATGTGCCGGTGGCCGAGCTCAGGAAACGACTGAACGAGATTCCCCGGCGGCAGGAAATTGTCGCCTATTGCCGCGGCCCGTATTGCCTGATGGCGTACGAGGCGGTGACCGAATTGCGCAACCGGGGCCGCAAGGCGCGGCGACTTGAAGATGGCTTCCCGGAGTGGAAGAGCGCCGGGCTACCGGTCGACCGTTCCTGATCCGGCCGCTACGTGGCGAAATACATCAATACTTGGCTGGTCGTGCTGGGGGTATTGGTCGCCCGAGGCGTCGGGCAGGCAACGGCGTAGATGCCGGCCGGGGCGGCGCCGCTTTCGACCCCATGCGACGCGCGACCGCGCCATTGATCTCGAGCAGGGTTCCCTACCCTGCCGCGATGCGTGCCGCGACCTCGGTTGCAAGCCCTTCGAGGTATGGGTCGACGATGCCGTGGGCGACCAGCGCGACCCGCGTCCGTTCGAGGTAATCGAGCGACGAGCCGAACGCGCCGCAGGCGCTGACGAGCACCTCGACCTGATCCGCCGGTGCCAGCCGGCCCGCGTACTGCGGATGGTCGCGCCGGACGACGAATGTCAGCGCAACGATTTCGCGGCCCCCGGCATCGACCTTCACCCAGCGCGGACGATAGGAGCCGATGGCCATCTCGCGCCGCCACAGGAGGTCCAGCTCGGCGATGGCGAGCTTCGCCGGCAGCCGCATGACGACGCCGCGACATGCCCCGCCGCGGTCGAGCCCCAGAACCAGGCCGGGGCAATCGCGCGTGCCACGCGAGGCGAGCGACCACAGGCAGAACCGCCGGTGCAGGCCGCCGAGCAGCGCCGGACGCATCTCGGCGACCGGAAACAGCGGATTCCACAACAGCGACCCGTACGCGAACACCCACCAGCCCACGCCTTTCGGTTTCGCGGCGAGGGTCGCGGTCAGCGATTGGGCGAGCTGCTCGTCCGAATACGCGAGCGACGGATCGACCGCGGCGGCATAGAGGTCGCGCATCCGGTTCTCTTCCAGGTCGCGGCGGGACAGCGTGTCGGGAGCGTGCGGCCAACGGGTCACTCGAATGCCTTCGGATCGCGTATCTCCTTGACCAGGGCGACATTGGCCGCGCGCCGCTTCGCGGCGGTCGTCCTCCCGTGCGCGCCGCCTTTGCCGAGAAGCGGCGAGCGCGCGACGGGATTGCGGACCTTCGGCGGCTGCAAAGGGCGGTGTTTCTTGGCGCGCTTCACGTCAGACGAGACCTTTGAACGTCAGGCGCGCCTCGCACCATGCGGCGACCGCAAGCAGGCGGTCGTCGTTGCCGGCCGGTGCGGCGAGCTGCATGCCGAGCGGCAATCCGGTGCCGGCAAGGCCGATCGGCAGCGAAAGCGCCGGGAACCCGGTCAGCGACCAGAGAGTGCAGCACGACGGATCGCCGGTCGAGGCGAGACCCTCCGGCGCCGGACCGGGCGCCGGCGGCGCGATCACCGCATCCCAGTCCGCGCACCAGTCGGCGAAGAACGCGATCGCGGCTTCGCGCCGCGCCATCGCGGCCTCGTAGTCGGGGCGGGCGATGCCGCGACCTTCGTCGAGCGCGGCGTTGAGCTCCGGCGACAGCCGCGCCCGCTCGCGGTCCTGCAGCGCCGCGAGATGCGTCGCCGCCTCGAACAGCATGATCGTGCGGTGCACGAGATGTGCCTCGCGCCACGGTGCCGGGAAGCCGACCGCGACGACCTCGGCACCGTGCACGCGCAGCGTCGTCGCCGCCGCGTCGAGCGTGTCGTCGGCGTCGCAGTCGACGGTCTGCGTCCAGGGAAAGCCGTCGAGATAGGCAAACCGAGGCGGCCGCGCGATGGCCTCCGGCGCCGGCGCAATGCGCCCGGCATCCGCCAGCGCGCCCGCAAGCCGCGCCGCGTCGGCGACCGAGCGGGTGAACGTGCCGAGCTGGTCGAGCGTCTCGCTGAACAGGTGCACGCCGGCAAACGGGATCGCGTCCCTGGTCGGCTTGAATCCGACGACGCCGCAGTACGCGGCCGGCCGGATGACCGAGCCGTTGGTCTGCGTGCCGATGGCGCCCGCGACCTGCGCCGCCGCCACCGCCGCCGCGGGACCCGCCGACGAGCCGCCGGGTGTGTAACCCGGATTCCACGGATTCTTGGTCTTCGCCGGATCGAGGAATGCGAACGCCGTCGTGACCGCCTTGCCGAACACGTAGCCGCCCGCGCGCTTCAACCGCTCGATGCACTCGGCGTCCTTATCCGGTCGGTGTCCCGCGTAGACCGGTGAGCCCATCTGCGTGGGCTGGTCCGCCGTGGCGATGATGTCCTTCACGCCGACACCGATGCCGTGCAGGGCTCCGCGGCCCACGCGTTGCGCGGCATCGCAGCGGTCGGCCTCCGCGTGAACGTGCCCTGGATCGAGATACGCCCATGCCTCGATCGTGGCGTCGGTTGCGGCCACACGCGCGAGCTGGGCATCGGCGAGCGCGCGCGCCGTCAGCGTGCCCTGCGCGAGCGCGTCCGCAGCCGCCGTCAGCGTCATCGCGTGCAATCTGGATTCGCTCATGGGTGTCATTTTGCCTTGCCCGGCTTGTCGGCGAGAAAGAGCGCCTGCAGGTCGTTGAGGAAACGCCGTCCCAGCGCCGTCGGCCTCAGCAGCGCAGGATCGCGCTCGATCAGCCCGCGCGTTGCGGCGGCCTCGAGCCCCTGCCGCACCAGCGCCAGCGGATACCCCGTGCGCTCGGCGAATGACGATGCCGGAACGCCGTCCGTGAGCCGCAGCGCGTTCAGCATGAACTCGAATCCGACATCCTCCCGCGTCACAACGCCCTCTTCCTGCAGCGGCGCGCCCGCCGCCACCTGCTCCAGGTACTGCTTCGGCTGCCTGTGGCGAACCTGACGCACGATCCGGTCGGCGAACGACAGCTTCGAATGCGCGCCGGCGCCGATGCCGAGGTAATCGCCGAACCGCCAGTAATTGAGATTGTGCCGGCATTCGCGCCCGCTCTGCGCGTGCGCGGACGTTTCGTAGTGCCGGTATCCTGCAGCCTCGAGCGTGGTGTCGACCGCTTCCTCGATATCGGCCGCGGTCTCGTCGTCGGGCAGCGGCGGCGGATAGCGGTGGAACAGCGTGTTGGGCTCGATGGTCAGCTGGTAGAAGGAAAGGTGCGGCGGCGAGAACGCCAGGGCCGCCGCGAGGTCGGCCGCAGCCTCCGCCACGCTCTGTCGCGGCAGCGCATACATCAGGTCAAAGTTGACATTGCCGAAAATCGCCAGCGCCGCCTCGGCCGCACGCCGTGCCTCGTCGGCATCGTGCACGCGGCCCAGCGCCAGCAGATGGCGCGGATCGAAACTCTGGATGCCGAGCGACAGCCGGTTGACACCGGCGGCGCGGTAGCCCGCGAACTTCACACACTCGAACGTCCCCGGATTTGCCTCCAGCGTAATCTCGGCGTCCGGCGCCAGCGGCACGCGCGCGCGGATGCCCGCGAGCAGCGCGTCGATGGACCCGGCGGAAAAAAGGCTCGGCGTACCGCCGCCGATGAACACCGAGACGACCCGGCGGCCCCAGATCGCGGGCAGCGCGAATTCGAGGTCGGCGATGAGCGCGTCGACGTACTCGCCTTCTGGCGCATCTCCCTTCGCCTCGTGCGAATTGAAGTCGCAGTACGGACACTTCTTCAGGCACCACGGGATGTGGACGTAGAGTGCCAGCGGCGGAAGCGCCGCGAACCGCGGGTCCGAGAGCGTCGCGGCGTCGACGACGATCGGCCCCGGCGCCGGCGCGAAGAGGGCATCAGCGGGTGGCATCACCCTCTCGCTCGGGCGTGACGCTTCCACGCTCGGTCATCAGCCGCGTGATCAACGCGCGCATCGCCTGGCCGCGATGAGAGAGCTCGTTCTTCCGCTCGAGCGGGAGTTCGGCGGCAGTGAGGCCGGTCGCCGCATCGAGGAAGTGCGGGTCGTAGCCGAAGCCGCCGGCGCCTCTCGGCGCGTCGATGACCATCCCGTGCCACACGCCTTCGGCGATGATCGGCTCGGGATCGCGCTCGTGGCGCACGAGTGTCAGCACGCACGCGTAATGCGCGCTGCGGTCGGCCACGCCGGCAAGCGCGGCGACCAGCTTGGCGTTGTTGCGGGCGTCGGACTTCGGTTCGCCGGCATAGCGCGCGCTCTGCACGCCGGGGGCACCCGCCAGCGCGCGAACGCAGATGCCGGAATCGTCGGCCAGCGCGGGGAGCTTCGTGTGCGCACTCGCGTGCCGCGCCTTCGCCAGCGCGTTCTCGACGAAGGTCACGTGCGGCTCATCCGCGTCGGCGATCCCGAGCGCCGATTGCGCGACGACGTCGATCCCGAGCGGAGCCAGCAGCCGGTGGAACTCCCGCAACTTGCCCGCATTGCCGGAGGCGAGGACCAGGCGGGGAAGAAAGATCACGGCCGGCTCAATGGATTACCTTCGCGCTGCGCGCTCCGGTATTCGCCCTTGGGGCGGCCCGGCGTGCTCATGCCCCCAGCGCCGCCTTCTGTCCCGCGATCAGCGCGCGGATGCCGTGTTCGGCCAGCCCGACCAGCGCATCCATCTCGTCGCGCGTGAACGGCGCGCCCTCGGCCGTGCCCTGCAGCTCGACGAAACCGCCGGCAGCGGTCATCACGACGTTCATGTCGGTGTCGCAGGCCGAGTCCTCGGCGTAGTCGAGATCGAGCATCGGCGCACCGTCGACCACGCCCACCGATACCGCCGCGACAAATTCCCGCAGCGGTTCGCCGGCGACAAGGCCCCGCTCGCGGCACCACGCGATCGCATCGGCGAGAGCAACGCAGGCGCCGGTGATCGACGCGCAGCGCGTGCCGCCGTCGGCCTGCAGCACATCGCAGTCGATCCTGATCGTGCGCTCGCCCAGCGCCCCCAGATCGGCGACCGCGCGCAGGCTGCGCCCGATCAGCCGCTGGATTTCCTGCGTGCGTCCCGATTGCCCGCCGTCGGCGGCCTCGCGCCGGCCGCGGGTGTTCGTCGCGCGCGGCAGCATGCCGTACTCGGCTGTGAGCCAACCCTGCCCTTTTCCCTTGAGGAACGGCGGCACGCCTTCCTCGACGCTGGCGGTGCACAGCACCTTGGTGTCGCCGGCCTCGATCAGCACCGATCCTTCGGCGTGCCGGGTGTAGTGGCGGGTGATGCGGAGCGGGCGCAGCTCGTCGGCGCGCCGGCCCGAAGCGCGGACGGTCATCGCGTGCTTTCGAGTGGAAAGACCGCGATTATAGTGGCCCGGTCAGATCGCGTGCCGCAGACGCCACCAGGCGGCGGTTGCGGCGAGCCCCTGGTCGAGCGTGAAGGGAAGCGGGCCGATGCGTCGTACGAGGGGCGAGGCGTCGACTTCGAGCGAGGCAACGGTGCGGCGCAGCAGCGCGCGTCGGCCCGTCGCCCCTGCGGCAAGGGCCAGCAGCGACGGCGGGACCTTCGCCACGCGCGGCGCGACACCGAGCGCAGCGGCGACGCGCCGCACGAGCTCGGGCGTGGCGACCGCTTCGCCGTCGGACGCGAGCCAGGCGCCCCCGAAAGGATCCGGCGCGTCGACGAGCGCTGTGATCACATGCACGAGGTTGCCGACGTAGAGCAAATCGCGCCGGTTCGCGACACCGCCGAAGGGCAGCCGCGCCTCGCGCGCAACGGCGTCGAGCAGGGCCAGGAAATTGCCCTTGACGCGCGGCCCGTAGACGAGCGGGAGCCGCAGCACCACCGCTTCGAGCGGCGTTCCCGCCGCGATCGCCGCCAGTGCGCGCTCGGCCTCCACCTTGCTGCGCGCATAGGCATCGTGGGGCGCGAACGCGTCATCGGCCCGGTATGGGCGGCCCGGCGCGGTCGCCTCACCGTGCACCTTGATCGTGCTCGCGAGCACGAACCGCCGCACACCCGCCCGCACGGCCGCCGTCGCGAGGCGCTCGGTGGCGACGACGTTGGCGGCATGGTAGAGCGCGGCCGGATCGGGCGCCGTATCGGCGAGCACGTGCGCCCGGCCCGCGAGATGCACGACCGCTGCAGCGCCGGCGACGAGCGCGTCGAGCGCGGCCTGTGATGCCGTCGCGAGGTCGCCTACCGCGCGATGGTGCGGCCGCGCGGTCGAGTCGGCAGGAACTCGCCGGACCGCCGCGACGAACGGACGTTCCGTCGCGACGAATTGCGCGACTACGGCGCTGCCGACGAACCCGTCGGCACCCGTGACGACGACCGGACGCGGCTCCATTCAGACGAACCGCCAGCCGTGCTTGCCGTAGAAACGCAAGGCGCTCTGCACGAACCAGCCGATGTGCTTCCACCCTTTGCGGGCCGCGCCGCCGCCGTGGTGGACGACGCGAAATGCCGGGAGGTAGACCGTTCTCCCGATCCTGTTCAGCCGCACGCTCCAGTCGTAGTCCTCGAAGTAGAGGAAGAACTTCGGGTCGAAGCCGCCGGTCGCGTCGATCGCCTTTCTGCGCACCAGCATGCAGCAGCCCGACATCAGCGGCAATCCGGGCACCGGCTTGTCGCTCGCGGGATCGATGACGTCGCGCAGTTCGTAGCGCTCGAGGCGTCGCCTGAACAGGCGCCGCACGATGCCTGGCGCGAAGCCCCGCAGCAGGAGATCGAATAGCGCCGGATAACGCCGGCACAGGAAATCGGGCGCTCCGTCGGGCCGCGTCACCGCGGGCGCCATCGCGACGACGTCCGGATTCGCGTCGAGCCAGCGAATCGCGTTGACGAGCGCATCGCTCGCCAACTCGACGTCGGGATTCAGCACCAGCTGATAATCGCCGCCGGTGCCGTTCAGCATCAGGTTGTGCGCAACGCCGTAGCCGACGTTCGCATGGCCGTGCAGGAAGTGGAGCTGGACACCCGAATCGGCGAAGCCCTGCCGGGCGAGGCGCATGCCTTCGTCCGCGATCTCCTGGTCCTCGCTGTTGTCGATCAGGGCCACCGCCACCTGGGTCAGGACGCGATCCTCTCGCGCGATGCCGACCGCGAGCGCAAGGCTGGCGAGACAGCGCTCGAGCAGCATGGCATCGGGCCGGTAGGTCACGATGCTGACGGTCAGCGATGAAGGGAGCACGAGGGGAAGGCGTTCATGGCACGGGAAATCGAGGCGCACTGCCTGTGCGCGCATGCCGGCATCCTCGGAGAATCGTGCCACCGCGTCAATTGCCTATGCGGCAAACTGACCTTGCCGACAGCGTCGGAAGTTTCGAACTGCGTTTCGAAAGATGACTGGAAACGACCCTCTGCCGTCATTGAATTTCCCCGCCGACAAACGACCGGTTCCAACCGCTAAGGTGAAATACATCGGCTCGTTCTTGAACTGATCCTACATGACGAACGCGCTGACTATGGCGAAGTAGGTTAGCAAAGACAGCAGATCCTGAATGATGGTAGCCAAAGGGCCGCTGCCATAGGCAGGGTCGCTGCCTAGACGGTCAAGCAACCAAGGCAGAAACAGACCGATTGTGGTTGCAATTCCCCCGGCGACAACGAGAGCGCTCGCTACGGCAAGCGCAAGATTGAGGTCGCCAAAAACGAGCCACACGCCAGGAAACGTCAGAGCGCCCAATACAAGACCAATCAGAATACCTGTTCGGACTTCCCCGCCGACCAGAAATCCAAGCCCCGCATGGCTCAGGGAGAGGCCACGCACTGCTACTGCTTCGGCTTGGGTACCGATGGCATCAGCGAGATAGACCAATCCTGGCACGAAGAAGGCTATCGATGGTTTCAAAGATAGAGCCGTTTCAAACCGTGCCATGATGAACGTTGCCAGTCCGCTACCAAGAAGCCCGAACAATAGCCAAGGCAGCCTGTAACGGAGTCGAACCACGGCCGACGATTCGATAGCCTCGCGGGCGCGATTCTCCTCCCAAGAAATCCCTGCAAAGCGGTGGATGTCTTTTTCATGTTCGCGTCTCAGAATGTGCAACAGCGCCACTGAGGGTACGATACCCAGAAGTCGATCGTTGGCGTCTATGACCGGTATGGCATTAAGCGAGTGATGCAATGCGAGCGACGCCATACGCTCTTGGTCAGTGGTCGCGTGGACCTTTGGAAAGCTGTCATGGACCACGCTACCCATCTCTGTCTCACGCGGCAGGGCGAAAAGGCTTGTAAGCGGCGTAATGCCGATCAGGTGCTCCTCGGCATCAAGAACACAGACGATATCGAGGCAGTCATATTTGTGCGACATCAGGTCGGCAATCACCGCGCCTACGGTCTGGTCAGCCCTTGCGCGTGGAATGCTCGCCAGCAAATAGTGGCCGGCCGTTTCATCATGCCTGGAGGTGCCTTTCCCATCGCCGTGGGGTTTGTCGGCGCGGTGACGCGGTTTTGAGGCCACAGGCAGCGAAGCACGGTGCCGAGGCAAGTGTGGAATGTCCGCACTGCCAACTACGTTTGGATGTTTGGAATCCACCATTCATGCCCCCTTATTGCTCCACACGCGTCGGCCTCGTCGAACGATGATGACCGAGGCTGCGATCATGGTGCCATTCGCCGGCTCGCTGTGGGCAACAATTATCTTTAGTGTAGCTATAACGCGATTTCCCCCGCCATGTCCTGGTGTAGAAGGGTGGCAATGGGGGAAACGCCAGCCATTCGTTGGTGCGATTCTTTGTGATCCGGACGGCTGTTCATGGCCGGACTGAGACAGTGAAGCGCCGATAGGACCCGACCCCGCCTGCGAGATCAAGCCTAAGGTAGGACGCCTCAACCACACCCAAGGTGCACGATAATTTCCGCGGGCAAGCCAGGCCACGCGCGACCAGTCGAACGTAGAATGATGCCTGCCGGATTTTCGGGCCCCGCGTCCGCCCCCGGCAATCTTTACACGGGAGACCACGACGATGGCAGAAAGGCGTTTTGCCGCAGCCGCGCTCAATGCGTTCGCGACCTCGCTCGTGGAGCGCGCAGGCGTGCGGCGCGACATGGCGATCGACGTCGCCGACGTGCTCGTCACCGGCGACCTGCTCGGCCACACGACGCACGGGCTCGCGCTGCTCGCGCCTTATCTCGGCGAAATCGAGCGGGGAACGATGACCAGATCCGGAGAGCCCGAGATCGTCAACGAGCGGCCCGCGGTGCAGACGTGGGACGGCCGGCGGTTGCCCGGGCCCTGGCTCACGCTGCGCGCGCTGGATGTCGCGGCGAGGATGGCGGCCGACAACGGTACCGGCACCGTCGTCATCCGCCGCTCGCATCACATCGCGTGCCTCGCGGTCTACCTGCTCCGGGCCACCGAACGCGGGCTCGTCGCCATCGTCGAGAGCTCCGATCCGATCGTCGCCGCGGTCGTCCCGCACGGCGGCACCACGCCGGTCCTCACGCCGAACCCGATCGCGGCCGGATTGCCGACCTCCGGCGACCCGATCCTGATCGACACGTCGAGCTCGATCACGAGCATGGGGTTCGCGCGACAGGAGATGCAGGCCGGCAGGAAGCTGCCCGGCGCCTGGGTCATCGACCACGCCGGCAATGCTACCGACGACCCCAACGCTTTGCACGCCGAGCCCAAGGGCGCACTCCTGCCGCTGGGCGGGCTCGACGCGGGATACAAGGGGTTCGGCCTCGGGCTCCTGGTCGAGGCGATGACCGCCGGCCTGTCGGGCCACGGCCGCGCCGATCCACCCGAAGGCTGGGGCGGAACCGTCTTCGTCCAGGTGTTCGATCCTGAGGCCTTCGGCGGGATCAAAGCGTTCAAGCGGCAGATGGACCATGTGGCGGCCGCCTGCCGTGACGCGAAGCCGCGCCCGGGCGTGTCGCGCGTGCGCTTGCCCGGTGAGGCCGGAATGAGACGGCTGCGCGAGCAGCGCGAGCGCGGCATCGCCCTGTATCCGACCATCATGCCCGCGCTCGTGCCCTGGGCGGAAAAGCTTGGCGTCGACGTGCCCGAGTCGACCCCTTCGTAAGATACTTTCGAGCCGCCGCAGGTCGTCGCTTGACCCTCGCGGGGCAAGGTTGTAGCGTCGATCCGTCCGTCTCGGAATTCCGATGAAGGAAACCAGGATGCCGCGCAACAATGGCAACAACAGCGTCCGCGAGCTCGAAGCGCGCCTGGCGGAGGCAATGGCGCAGCAGGCTGCCACGAGCGAGATCCTGCGCGTGATCAGCCGGTCGCCGATGGACGTGCAGCCGGTATTCGACACCATCGTGGCGGCTGCAATGAAACTTTGCCACGCTTCTTCAGCCAACTTCTTTACGTTCGACGGCGAGCTGATCCATCTGGCGGCGCTCGTGAACGCGACTCCGGAAGGGACTGAGGTGATCCGCCGCCTCTGGCCGAGACCGCCCGGCCGCGGCATGGCAGCTGCGCGGGCGGTCCTGACGTGCAGCGCTGTCGCGATCCCGGACGTGCTTGAGGACCCTGATTTTCCCGTGGGCGCTTCGGTAGCCGCCGCAAACTTTCGCGGCGTGCTGGCAGTACCTCTCGTCCGCGACGGCCGTCCGATTGGCGCCATTGCCGTCGGCCGGCCCGAGCCGGGTCCATTCCCGGACGAGCAGATTGCGCTACTCCAGACTTTCGCGAATCAGGCCGTGATCGCGATCGAGAACGTGCGCCTGTTCAACGAAACGAAGGAGGCACTCGAGCGACAAACGGCGACCAGCGAGGTTCTGCAGGTGATCAGCAGCTCGCCGACGGACGTGCAGCCGGTCTTCGACACCATCGCGGAGCGGGCGGCGCGACTTTGCGACGCCAGGTACGGACTCGTATTTACATTCGATGGCGAGTGGATTCACCTGGGCAGCGCCTTCGGGATGAATCAGGAAGGCGTCGATGCCCTGCGACGGCAATGCCCGTTGCATCCCTCGGGCCGCACAGTTGTCGGGCGGATCGTCAGCGGAGGTATCGTGGTGCACGTTCCCGACGTGCTTGCCGACCCGGAATACGTGCTGCGGGAAACCGCCGAGCTGGCCGCTTTTCGCGGCTGCCTGGGAGTACCCATGCTGCGCGAGGGTCAGATCATCGGTGCGATCACGGTCACGCGCGCCGACGTTGGACGCTTCACCGACAAGCAGGTGGAGTTGCTTGAGACCTTCGCCAGCCAGGCAGTGATCGCGATCGAGAACGTGCGACTGTTCAAGGTGCTGGATGCGCGTACCGAGGCACTCACTCGCTCCGTGGGACAGCTCACGGCGTTGGGCGAGGTCGGGCAGGCGGTCAGTTCGACGCTGGACCTCGAGATCGTGCTCAAGACGATCGTCTCCCGGGCAGTGCAGATCACGGGGCTCGACGGCGGGTCGATCTACGAATACGACGAGCGTGCCGAGGAGTTCCGGCTGCAGGCAGCCGAGAACATGCCGCAAGACATCACCGAGAGCATTCGCAAAGCTCCCACCCGCAAAGGGGATGGCGCGCTTGGACGCACTGCCATCACGCTCGAGCCGACCCAGGTCCCCGATACGCTCGATGACAGCTACCAAAGCGTTCGCAAGGAGCTGCTCCTCCGCGCCGGATATCGCGCACTCCTCGCGGTCCCGTTGCTGTACGAGGACCAATTGCTCGGCGGACTGCTGGTCAACCGCAACGCGCCGGGGCCTTTTCCGCCGGAAATCGTCGACCTGCTCAAGACCTTCGCCACTCAGTCGGCGCTCGCGATCCAGAATGCGCGGCTGTTCCGCGAGATCGAGGCGAAAGGCCGACAGCTCGAAGCCGCGAGCCGGCACAAGTCGGACTTCCTCGCCAGCATGAGCCACGAACTGAGGACTCCGCTCAACGCGATCCTGGGGTTCAACGAGATGATTCTCGGCGAGATCTACGGCGAAGTGCCCCCCGGCCTGAAGGAGCCGCTCGAGGACATCCAGACCAGCGGGAAGCATCTTCTGCGTCTCATCAACAATGTGCTGGACCTCGCCAAGATCGAGGCCGGGCGCATGGAGCTGTCCCTCGCCGACTACTCGGTGCATGACACGGTGGAGAGCGTACGCGCCACGCTGCATCCCCTGGCGGCGGACAAGGGGCTGGACTTCGTCGCCACGGTACCGGCCGACATTCCGCTTGCCTACGGCGATTTCGGGCGCATCACGCAGTGCCTCATGAACCTCGCCGGCAATTCACTCAAGTTCACCAAGGCGGGAAAGGTCGAGATCTCGGTCGAGACGAGGAACGAGCTGCTGGTCTACAAGGTGGCGGACACCGGAATCGGCATTCCGCCGGACAAGCTCGAGACCGTGTTCGCCGAGTTCAAGCAGACCGACGCCACCATCGCCAGTGAATACGGTGGCACCGGCCTGGGCCTGTCCATCAGCAAGAAGTTCGTCGAAATGCACGGCGGACGGATCTGGGTGGAGAGCGAACTCGGCCGCGGTTCGACCTTCATATTCGAGATTCCGCTGCGCGTGAGCGCTGGAGCCTCCACATGAGCGCTCGAACCATCCTCTACGTCGAGGACAACGAGATGAACCGCAAGATCGTGCGCGCCCTGCTCAAGGGCACGCCGTACCAGCTGATCGAGGCACATGACGGCGAGGCGGGCGTCGCGATGGCGCTGGAAAGGCTTCCCGACCTGATCCTCATGGACATCCAGTTGCCGAAGATTTCCGGCATGGAGGCCATGCGGCGGCTTCGCGCCGAAAGCGCAACCGCGAATACTCCCATCATCGCCATAACCTCCTTCGCACTGAGCGGGGACGAGCAGAAGGCGAAGGATGCGGGGGCGACCGCGTACCTCGCAAAACCTTACAGTCCCTTCGACCTGCTGAATCTCATTCGCAAGTTGTTACCCGAAGGATGAGTCGATTGCCGGGCTCGCCCGCGCATCGCGTGGCCGCTCTTCCGCGGCAAGACGTCCGGCAACGACACGCGGAACGCCGGCGAGGTCGCGCGCTGCGACGATTTCCGCAAAGCCCGCCGCCGTGAACTGCGCCCGCACCGTTTCCGCCTGGTCGTAACCGTGCTCGATGACGAGCGTGGCGCGTGGGGCGAGGCGTTCGCGCGCGCCGGCGACGATGCGCATGATCGCGGCGGTGCCGTCGCCGCCGGGCGTGAGCGAGCGACCAGGCTCGAACCGGACATCGCCTTCGCGCAGATGCGGATCATCGGCGGCGACGTAGGGCGGGTTGCTGGCGATGAGGTCAAACAAGCCGCCCTGCCATGCAGCCGCGACGCCGTCGTACCAGTCCGATTGCGCGAATTCGACATTGGCAATGCCGAGCCGCCGCGCGTTGTCGCGCGCGACCTCGAGCGCGTCGGCCGAAACATCGGTCGCCAGGATCATCGCCCGCGGCCTTTCGTGCGCGATGGCGAGCGCGATCGCGCCCGACCCGGTGCCCAGATCGAGCACGCGCAGGTCCCGGTCCTTCGGCAGCCGCGCGAGGGCGAGCTCGACCAGCGTCTCTGTTTCGGGGCGCGGAATGAGCACCGCGGGCGACACCTGCAGCGCGAGCCCCCAGAATTCGCGCGTGCCGGTGAGATACGCGACGGGCTCGCCGTCGCGGCGGCGGCGCGCGAGCGCAAAAAACGCGTCCGCCTGCGGGCGCGGCAGCGCATCGTCGCCATGCGCGACCAGCCACGCCCGGCCACGGCCGAGCACGTGCGCCAGCAGCACCTGCGCGTCGAGCGGGACGAGGCCGGATTGCGCGAGCACGCCTCGAACCGTAACGTCGCCGCTCATCGATTCGGATTCAAGGCAACGAAGAACCGCAGCCGCTTGTCGTAGTAGCGGCCCCAGCCGGCATCCGCGAGTCCCGCTTTCATCAGCACGCGCTGCGACGCCTTGTTGCCCGCATGGGTGACGCCGATGATCCGGCGAAGACCGAGGTCGTCGAAGCCGAAGTCGACGAGCGCCTGCGCGCCTTCGGTGGCGAAACCCCGACCCCAGGCCTCCGGCAGGAGCCGATAACCGACTTCGACGTCCGCCGACTTGCCGGCGTACTTGAGACAGAACCAGCCGATGAACGCGCCCGTGTCGCGGCGTGAAGCGTGCCACGCGCCGAGATCGGGGTAGAGCGACGGGTAGCGGAGGACGCGTCCGAACGCCTTCGCGGCCACGTCGCGCGCCAGCGGTTTTCCTCTGGTGAAGTATTTCATCACCCGCGGGTCGCGATCGAGGCGCCAGAAATCGTCGAAGTCCGCGGGGACGAAGACGCGCAGCTCGAGGCGCAGCGTCTCGAGCCAGGCGGCGGGTTGCCGCGCTGCGATTTTCCGGCTCATCCGCCGTCCCCCGCCAGCGCCGCCAGCATCTCGGCCTGGTGCTCCTGCGCGAGCGCCGCAGTGAGGTCCGAAAGATCGCCATCCATGATCGCATCGATCTTGTGCAGCGTGAGGTTGATCCGGTGATCGGTGACGCGCCCCTGCGGAAAGTTGTACGTGCGGATCCGCTCGCTGCGATCGCCGCTGCCGATCAGCGTCTTGCGCATCGACGCTTCCTTCTGCTGCCGCTCGCGCAGCTGGCGGTCGAGGAGTCGCGACGCGAGCACCGCCATCGCCTGCGCGCGATTCCGGTGCTGCGACCGGTCGTCCTGGCACTCGACGACCAGCCCGGTCGCAAGGTGCGTGATCCGCACCGCCGAATCCGTCTTGTTGATGTGCTGGCCGCCGGCACCCGACGCGCGGAAGGTGTCGATGCGAATGTCGGCGGGGTTGATGTTGATGTCGGCGACGGGATCGGCTTCCGCCATCACGGCCACCGTGCAGGCCGACGTGTGGATGCGCCCTTGCGCCTCGGTCTCGGGGACGCGCTGCACGCGATGGCCGCCGGACTCGAACTTGAGCCTGGAATACGCGCCGCGCCCGATGATCCGCAGGATCACCTCCCTGTAGCCGCCGAGCTCGGCCGGCGATTCGGAGACGAGCTCGACCTTCCAGCCGCTGCGCTCCGCGAAGCGGGTGTACATCCGGAACAGACTCCCGGCGAACAGCGCCGACTCGTCGCCGCCCGTCCCGGCCCGTATTTCGAGGAAGACGTTGCGCTCGTCGTTCGGGTCGTTCGGCAACAGCATGCGCTGAAGTTCGGCGGCAAGCGCCGCCATCGTCGCTGTGGCCGCGGCATGCTCCTCGTCGGCGAAGGCCTTCATCTGCGGATCGCGCGCCATCTCGTTGGCCGTGGCGACGTCGCCTTCCGCGCCAACGTACTCCCGGTAACGCGCGACCACGGGTTCGATGTCGGCGCGCTCGCGGGTCAACGCCCGATAACGGTCCATGTCGCGCACGACGTCCTCGGAGGACAGGTTGAGGTCGAGCTCGGACAGGCGCCGGGCGAGCGATTCGAGCTTGTTGCGCAACGAGGATTTCATCGTGATCGAAGTACGAGCCCCGCGGGGCTGCGCGATTGACGGCGCTCGCCAGGACCGGCGGGCGGGAAACGTTCGGGGTGCGCGGCGAGCGCCCCCGCGAAGCCGCATCGACGGGCGCTAATGCCCGTCCGGGATCTGATAGATCTTCTCGAACATGGCGACGAGCTCCGCGCGCTCGGCGTCGCCGGCCTGGTTCAGCGCCTGCGTCGGCGCGTGCAGGAACTTGTTGGTGAGGCCGCGGGCGAGGAGCTCCAGCGCCTGCTCCGGTGACGTGCCGCTCGCGAGCAGCCGGCGCACGCGTTCGAGCTCGGCGGCGCGCAGCTGATCGTGATGCCCGTGCAGCGCGGTGATCGTCGGCACGACGGTGCGCCCCTCGAGCCAGCGCAGAAAGTTGCCGGCCTGCTTGGCGATCATTTCCTCCGCCTGCGCCACGGCCTCTTTGCGTACCTGCAGGTTACCCCGGACGATGTTCGACAGGTCGTCGATGCTGTAGAGGAAGACGTCGTCGAGCGCCGAGGCTTCGGGCTCGACGTCGCGCGGCACGGCGAGGTCGACGATGAAGACCGGCGCGTGCCGGCGCGCCTTCACCACCCGCTCGAGCAATCCCTTGCCCAGGATCGGCAGCGTGCTCGCGGTGCAGGTCACGATGATGTCGAACTCGTGCAGGCGATCCGGCATCTCGTTCAGCGTGATCGCTTCGGCCCGGAAGCGCGAGGCGAGCTCCTTGCCGCGTTCCAGCGTGCGGTTGGCGATCGCGATCGACTTGGGATTCCGCGCGGCGAAGTGCGTCGCCGTCAGGTCGATCATTTCGCCGGCTCCGATCAGCAGCAGGCGCTGGTCGGCGAGCGTCGGAAAGATCCGCTCGGCGAGCTTCACCGCCGCGGCGGCCATCGAGATCGACGCGCTGCCGATGTCGGTCTGCGTGCGCACGTCCTTCGCCACCGCGAAGGTGCGCTGGAACAGGCGGTTGAGGACGAGCCCGAGACTGCCGGCGGACTCCGCGTGCCGCACGGCCTGCTTCATCTGGCCCAGAATCTGCGGCTCGCCCAGCACCATCGAATCGAGGCCGCTCGCGACGCGGAACGCGTGGGTGACGGCCTGCTCGCGCGGCAGCGTGTAGATGTAGGGTGAAAGCGAGTCCTTCGGCACGCGGTGGAAGTCCTCGAGCCAGCGCACCACGGGCTGCGGCTCCGTCCCGTGCACATAGACCTCGGTGCGGTTGCAGGTCGACAGGATCGCGGCTTCCTTGACCTTGGGCCGCGCGAGGAGGTCGCGCAGCGCGTGGCCCAGCGCATCGGGCGAGAACACGACCTGCTCCCGCACGTCGAGCGGTGCAGTCTGGTGGTTGAGGCCGAGGGTGTAGAGGGACATCGCGGCAGCCGTCTATGGCCAGGCATTCTAGCCTACGCGGGGCCCCACGCCGGCACAAGACCTTGATTTGGGTCAGGAAAGGCGTCCGAAGGCGCGATCCACCCCTGTTCTCCGCGCCGGGCCGGGAACACAGTGCCCGCCCGACCGCCCGAAGGGCACTCTGCGCCCCCGCGGGGGGCAGGAACGCAGTGAGCGTGAGGGTCCGGACGCGGGGACCCAGTGCGACCAGGCTGGCGCTCACGCGCTTGATGAAGGCGCGGCGCTGCGGTGCGTGCTCAGCTTCGTCGAGAGCAAGCGCGGGCTGCAAGTTCGGTGAGGCGTTCATGATCGGCGCTCCTGGAAGAAGGTCCGTGAGGGTATAGCACCGAGTTTGGCAAAGAATCGAGACGCTGACTAGTTGATGAATGCTTATTCTGTCTATTAGAATATCTAACTAATAGAGGTGACAATGGCAAGACGCAACCTCAACGACCTGCTGGCCTTCGTGACCGTGGCGCGCGAAGGCAGCTTCACCCGCGCCGCTGCGACTCTGGGGGTCACGCAATCGGCGCTGAGCCAGGCCATCCGCGGGCTGGAGGAGCGGCTGCAGATTCGCCTCCTCACGCGCACCACGCGCAGCGTCGCGCCCACGGCGGCCGGCGAGCGACTGGCGCACGCCATAGGCCATCGCTTCGACGAGATCGAAGCCGAGCTCGACGCGCTGACCGAACTGCGCGACAAGCCAGCGGGCACCGTGCGCATCACCTGTGGTGACAACGTGCTACGCACGGTGCTGCTGCCCAAGCTCACGCCGTTGCTGCGCGACTATCCGGACATCACCCTCGAGTTCGACATCAGCTATGGGTTCCGCGACATCGTGGCCGACCGCTTCGATGCCGGCGTGCGCCTTGGCAACACCATCGACAAGGACATGATCGCGGTGCCTATCGGACCGCCACTGCGCATGGCGGTGGTGGCCTCGCCGACATACTTCGAGATCCATCCCAAGCCGAAGACGCCGCAGGACCTGACCGCACACCGCTGCATCAACCAGCGCATGCCGAGCTCGGGCGGCTTGTACGTGTGGGACTTCGCGCGCCGCGGCAAGCAAGTGAACGTGCGGGTCGATGGTCCGCTGATCTTCAACACCTCGCCGCCGCAGGTCGACGCGGCGCTGGCCGGGCTCGGCATTGTCCTGCTGCCCGAGGATGAATTGCCGCCCCATCTGTCGGATGGAAGCCTGGTGCGCGTGCTGGAGGACTGGTGCCCTCCGTTCGCGGGTTCAATTCAGCCCGCGACGCCGTTGAGGCGAGTTCGAAGATCTGGTAGCTCTTCAGCGTCGTCGCGCCCGCCTTCAGCTTGTATTCGTCGTTCAGCGGCGCGGAAAGGATGATGGGCACCTTCGACTCGGCGACGCCGCCGTGCGTGCGCAGCCGGTGGCCGGCGAGGCCCGACAGGTCGTGGTCCGCCTCGGACGCGCCGACGCAGACGTCGGCGGCGGCGATGACGACCACGTCGCCTTCGCGATCGGCCGGCAGGTCGTGCACGGCGCACGCGGTCTCCTTGTCCAGCACCGATTCCAGCCCCTTGATGCCGCGGACGGCTTCGATGACTTGTTGCGGTGTCGTCCTGCCCAGGCACCACACGCGCACGAAGCCGCCGAGCGCACCGTGATGGGCGACGAACGCGTCGGTGATCGGACAGATCACCCGGGTGTCGCCCTTGCCGAACCGGGCGTCGAGGATGTCCTGCAGCCAGATGACGTTCGGCTTGCCGGCGGCATCGGACTTGTCGTTCATCCCGTGATCGGCGGTGAGCGCGACGACCGCCCCCAGTGCCTCCAGCCGCCCGAAGTGCCGATCGAGCTCCTGGTAGAAGCGTCGCGCCTCGCGCTCGGCCGGCGCGTACTTGTGCTGGACGAAATCGGTGAGCGACAGGTACATGAGGTCACGGCGCTCGCGCTCGAGCAGCTTGACGCCGGCTTCGAGCACGAACAGCGACAGCTCCATCGAGTACATGTCGGGCAGCGGCATGCCGACGAGCTCGAGAACGTTCTCGATGCCGTTCTCGGCGAGCGTGCACTTGTCCGCGCGCTCCGAGGAAAAGCTCACGTTGCCCCGGGTCAGGTCGAGATTCTTGGAGAGTTGCTTGCGCAGCTTGTCCTTGGCGGTGATGGAGACGACCTTGGCGCCGGCGGCGGCGAACCGGGCCAGGATCGTGTCCCCGCGCAAGAGCTCGGGGCCGGTCATCACCACCGCCTCGCCGGTCGCGGTGTCGAGGTAGTAGTTGCCGGAGATGCCGTGCTTCGAGGCGGGCGTTCCGGTGATGATCGACATGTTGTTGGGACAGGTGAAGCTCGGCACGGTGCCGTCGGCGATCGCCGCGAATCCCTGGCACATGAATCGCGCGATGTTGGGGATCGCGCCGTCGGCCAGGAACTGGCGCAGATAGGCGGGATCGCCGCCGTCGATGCAGACCACCACCACCGGCTTTTCCGGCCTGCGATAGCGGATGCCGTTGACCTCCACGCTGCGGGCGTCGGTTGTCGCCATGATCGGTGTCGATCCTCTCGTTGTCGTGTCGCGGCCTCGTCACGCCGCCGCGCGGGCAGGCAGCGCAGCGGGAACGCGGCGGAATTGAAACCCGAATTTTGTAGATTGTCAACAATTTGCAGTTGACAATGCGGACGGCGTGGTTACGCCTTGATAAACTCCTCGCGCCCGCCCAGCCATCGCTGCAGGTGGGCTTGCGCCGCGGCCGGCTCCTTCGCCAGCAGCTCGTCGGCGGCATCGCGCGCCTTCTCGATCAGCGCCACGTCCTTCTCCAGGTCGGCGAAGCGCAGCAGCGGCACCCCCGACTGCTTTGCGCCGAGGAATTCGCCCGGCCCCCGGATAATCAGGTCCTGGCGCGCGATCTCGAAGCCGTCGGTGTTCTCGAACACCACCTTGAGCCGCGCCTTCGCCATGTCGGTAAGCGGCTCCTCGAACAGCAGGTAGCACGTGCTCTCGGCCGCGCCGCGCCCGACGCGCCCGCGCAGCTGGTGCAACTGCGCGAGGCCGAAGCGCTCGGCGTGCTCGATCGCCATCAGCGATGCGTTCGGCACGTCCACGCCCACCTCGATCACGGTGGTCGCGACCAGCACGTGAATTCTTCCCGCGACGAACTCCGCCATCACCGCGGCCTTGTCGTCGGGCTTCATCCGGCCGTGCAGCAGGCCGACGGCGAATTCGGGCAGCACGGCCGTCAGCTCCGTATGCAACGCCACCGCCGTCTGCAGCTCTAGCTTTTCCGATTCCTCGATCAGCGGACAGACCCAGTAGGCCTGCCGGCCCTCGCCGCAGGCGCGGCGCACGCGCTCGATCACCTCGCTGCGGCGCTTGTTGTTGACGAGCCGGGTCGCAACCGGCCTGCGGCCCGGCGGCATCTCGTCGATCGCCGAGACATCGAGGTCGGCGTAGAACGTCATCGCGAGCGTGCGCGGAATCGGCGTGGCGCTCATCATCAGCTGGTGCGCCTCTCCCATCGCCTTGCCGCGCAGCGCCAGGCGCTGCGCGACCCCGAAGCGGTGCTGCTCGTCGACGATCGCGAGACCGAGCCGCGGCAGGAGCACCTCGTCCTCGAACAGCGCGTGCGTGCCGATGGCGAGCATCGCGTCACCGCTCCCGATCGCGGCGAGCGCCTTCTTGCGCGCCTTCGCCGGCAGGCTGCCGGTGAGCCAGGCAATCTGGACCGGCAGGCCGAGAAGCCATTGCGCGAGCTTGCGGTAGTGCTGCTCCGCGAGGATTTCGGTCGGCGCCATGAACGCGACCTGCCGCCCCGACTCGATGGCCTGCAGCGCGGCGAGCGCCGCGATGATCGTCTTGCCGCTGCCGACGTCGCCCTGCAACAGGCGCTGCATCGGCATCGTCCGCTTCAGGTCGTGCCTGATCTCCCGCCAGACGCGTTCCTGCGCCCGCGTCAGCTTGAACGGCACCCGCGCGAGCAGCTCGCCGGTGAGCGCACCCGTGCCGGTGAGCACAGGCGCCCGCCGCGCCGCGCGCGCCTTCCGGTGCGCCTTGAGCGACAACTGCTGAGCGACGAGCTCGTCGAACTTGAGACGCGTCCAGGCCGGATGCGTGCGCGCGTCCAGCGCCTGTTGCGTCATGCGGGACAGCCGTGGCGGCGGCGCATGCAGAAAATGCACCGCGTCCCCGAACTTCCAGAGCCGATGCCGCGCGACGAGCCAATCGGGCAGCGATTCGGCCGTCAGGGCCGGATCGGCCGCGAGGGCGCGCGCGATCACCTTGCGCAGGGTTTCCTGTGCGAGTCCCGCGGTGGTCGGATAGACCGACGTCAGCCGGTCCGGCAGCGGCGTGTCCGCCTCGACCACCCGGAACTGCGGATGCACGATCTCGCGTCCGAAGTGGCCCTCGCGCACTTCGCCGAACACGCGGATGCGGCGGCCGGCAGCGAGTGCCTTCTGCTGGCTCGGATAGAAGTGGAAGAAGCGCAACACGAGTTGCGCCCGCGCGCCGCCCTCATCGGCACCGTCTTCCAGCAGACAGACGAGCTGGCGCCGCGGCCGGTACTGGATGTCGGTGGTGACGACCGTGCCTTCGGCCTGCTGTTCGATGCCGGTGTGCAACGCCGCGAGCGGCACGACCCGCGTGTGGTCCTCGTAGCGCAGCGGCAGGTGCAGCACCAGGTCCTGGTCGCGGACCAGTCCGAGCTTGACGAGCTGATCGCGGAGGCCGCGTCCGGCGGGCTTCGGTTTGTCCGGGGCGGGTTTCATCAGAACCGGGATACGACCCGCCAACGCGGTGCGCCGAGGTACGCCACTGCAACTGCAATCACGGGCCGGGTGGCGTCGTCCAACGTCCGCGGAAACCGGGGGCTGCACGTACCGGCCGATGCCCGGGGAAGCCACGCCCGGCATGACCGGCAGGGAAACGGTGAAAACCCGGGGCGCGCACGACAAGCACGCTCGCCGGATAGTACGCTGCACCCCACCATCCCGAGCAACCCGCCCACGACGGATCACATCCGGCGGTTGCCGGCGGCGTCAGTTCCACGTGGTACTGCACGGGGAGCGGCGGTGGAGCCGGGATCGGCACGTAGACCACCTGCGGCGGCGGCGCCGGGCGTCGCGCGACGTCGACTTCGTCCTCCAGTTGCCGGATGCGATCCGCGAGCGCCTGCAACTCCACTTGCCGGGCCGCTTCACGGGCGACGTCCTCCGGCGTTGGGGGTATCCGGGGCTTTTCGCGCGTGACGCTGGTTACGCGGGCACCTTCCGGCGGTGCAAGATTGCTGACGTTGACCGTTCCCGCCGCATCGACCCAGGTGTAGATGTCGGCACGAACGGGTTGCCACCCAAGCGAGCAGGCAAGAACTGCCGGCAAAGCTGCAGTGAGAAGGCGTATGCGCATCGACGCGGTCCGCTACCCGTCACCCGCATTCTAGCGGATGGTGATGTCCAGGCGCCACGCGCCGCCACCGCCGGTGCCCACCAGCAACCGCCCGGGCGCCGCGGACGCTGCGATCCACAGCATGAACACGAAAACGGCGCGGGACGCAGCCATGGCGGATGCTCGTGACGCAGCAGAAAGAGAAGCGCATCGTGCCACGGATGCGCGCCCGGCGGCACGTTTCCCATCCCTGTGTCCGGGGGCGGTTTGATCCGGGTCATGAACAAAGGATGTCGTTCGGCGGAGAATCGACGTCCGCGTCTCATCGCAGAGGGAATCATGCGTCGCCGCCATTTTCTCCAGGCCACCGCAGCGGGGATCGTTTCGGCAATGGCTCCGGTTCGCGGCGCTTCCGCGCCGATGCGGGGCAAGCCCGGCGCCGGAATGGGTGCAATCAGAGGGCGCACGCCGATGCTTGGACCGGCGTGGCCCGGCGGGCTCCCGTTGCGGCGTCTGGCCACCCTCGGGAACACGAGTCCGGATTCCGGCGAATTCGAGGGGACCCTGTTCGCCTCGTCCTACCTCGCCTCCCTGGACTCCGGCCGCACCGCGGAGCTCTGGGGATACAACCATGAATACCCGGGGCCGGTGATCGAATTGCGCGAGGGGGAGCGCGTCTCGATCGCGTTCGCCAATCGGCTCGGCCTCGACTCGACCATCCACTGGCACGGCCTTCCGGTTCCCAGCGACCAGGACGGCAGCCCCATGGATCCGGTCGCGCCCGGAGCGGACCGGCTCTACACCTTCGATGTGCCGTTGGGTACCGCCGGCACGTACTGGTATCACCCGCACGCGCACCGGACGACCGGCATGCAGGTCGGGCACGGACTCGCGGCACCGCTTATCGTGCGCAGCGCCGACGATCCGCTGCGGGCCATTCCCGAGGTGACATTGATGATCACGTCGCTTGCGCTCGACCGGAACGGGGGCGTGACCACCGGCTCCGCCGCGATGCCGGGCATGGGGATGGCGATGACGGCGGGCGCCGGCGAATTGCTGGTGAACGGGCAGAAGGTTCCGCTGCACACGATGGCGCCCGGTGCGACCGAGCGTTGGCGGATCATCAATGCCACCGCAGATCGCTACCTGCGCCTCGGTCTGGACGGTCACCGGTTCACGGTTGTCGGCACCGATGGCGGTTACCTGGGCGAACCGTTGTCCGGATTGAACGAATGGCTGCTGGCACCCGCCCAGCGGGTGGAGATCGTGGTGACGATCGCGGCCGGGCGGTCCGCTCTCCATGCGTTGCGTGACCTCGGGTACTCCGGCGGGATGAGCGGGCATGCAGGCGGAGCGTTGATGGCGGTGCAGACGGGCGGCGGCGCCGCGCAGGCGCCGATCGAGCTGCCGGCCGTGCTGCGACCGATTGCCGATCTCGGTCCCGCGCGCGCGAGGCAGCAGGTGGTGCTCTCATCCACGAGCATGAGCATGGGCATGATGGGGACCTTCCTCATCAACGGCAGGACCTTTGACATGAACCGGGTGGACCTCGAAACAACGGTCGATCGCGTGGAGCTCTGGGACCTCGTCAACACGACCTTCATGGATCATCCGATTCACCTCCACGGCACGCAATTCCAGGTTGTCGGGCGCACCATGGGAGGACTCGCCGCTCCGGTGGCCTATCGCGCGTGGTTCGACACCGTGAATGTGCCGGCGGGCGAAACGATCACCATCAAGACCCGGCAGTCGCTGCCCGGCAAGCGGATGTTCCACTGTCATCTCCTGCCGCACGAAGACGCGGGGATGATGGCGGTGCTCGACGTGAGGCCGGCGTGAGCGCGCCTTGAGTCCTTCCGCCCCCGGTGGTAGGGTTAACCTTCCTGTCCGCTCCATCATCGACAACCCGGGAGGCAAACGATGGCGATCATGCTGAAGATTCGCTGGGATATCAAGACGGGTCGCGAGAACGACTTTCGGGAGAACCAGAAGAAGCTGTGCGCCGTGATGAGCGGCGATCACCCCGGCGTCATCTGCTACCACGTCGACTATCCGGCTCAGGGCGTGAGCGAGTGGGTCGAGATCTACGCCAACAACGACGTGTTCCGCGCGCACCTCGCGAACGAAAAGGGCAAGCAACCGCTCCAGACGATCATCGGAGCCTGCGACAAGATAACCTGCAGGTGCTGGGGAGATCCCGACGGCGAGTCGAAGCAGATTCTCGCCGGTTTCGGGGCGACCTACCACGACACCGCGGAAGCGTCGTTTTCGTTGCATTCACGAGCCGACCGGGCTTCCCTCGTCTAGCGGGGCTGCGGCCGGGGCTGGGTTGAAGCCCGGATTGGCGGCGACGCCTGCACGAAAGGCACGCGAAGATGGCCAAACTCATCCACACCATGGTTCGCGTGCTCGATCTCGAGCGGTCGCTGCGATTCTATCGCGATGCCTTCGGCCTCGAGGAGGTGCATCGTCTCGATTTCCCGGGGTTCGCGCTGGCGTATCTCAGGAACCGGGAGAACGACTTCGAAGTCGAGCTCACCCTGAACAAGGACCGGAAGGAACGCTATACGCACGGTGACGGCTACGGCCACGTCGCCGTCTGCGTCGACGATGTCGTACCCGAGCGCGAGCGGCTCGCACAACTCGGCTGCGCGCCGGGGGACATCAAGGAGTTCAAGGATTCCGCCGGCACTCTGATCGCACGTTACTTCTTCGTCCAGGATCCGGACGGCTACAAGATCGAGGTGCTCGACCGCCACGGTCACTACCGGTAACCCGGCGCTCGCGGCCAACGTGGACCGCGCGGTGGTGCGCGCTCTGTGCGACGAGCACGGGTTCCACTATCGACGTCCGTGGCGCGGCCGCGATGGGGATTCCGACACGGATGACTAAGTGCCGCCAGGAATCCTTCCTTGACCTCGCACCACCGACCCCACCACAATCACCCATGGATGCGAACGCGGGCGCTGTCGACGGCTTCGAGTCCGTGGTCGCGACCGTCGCGTTCGTCGATCTGGCGGGCTTCAGCGCGATAACGGATGTCTATGGCGATGCGTCCGCAATAGCGGTGCTCGAGCGCTTCGAGGAGTTGGTGCGCCAGGCGCTCGGGGGGCTTGGGCCGCCGATCAAGTGGATCGGTGACGAAGCGATGTTCGGATTTCCTGACCCGGCAACTGCCCTTCAGGTGCTCGGACGTTTGCTTCCGGCCTGCCGATCCGAGCCACGGATTCCGCTGACAAGGACCGGCCTCAACCACGGCCCGGTCCTCCGCCGATCGAGCGACCTCTTCGGTTCGACCGTCAACATCGCAGCACGTATCGCCGCGTTCGCGTCTCCGGGGCAGATGTTGGCGACCCAGCCAGTCGCCGACATCGCGGCAGCATCCGGGATCGTTGCGAGGGACATGGGGACGACAGCGCTGCGCTCGATCGCTGACCGTGTGCCGCTTTTTTCCATCGAGTTTGCGCCGACCTTCGATCCTGCCTGGATAGATCCTGTGTGCAAGATGCTCGCGCCTTACGCGGCATACCGTCGAACCAAGCCGACGGGACGATGGTTCTGTTCCGAACGTTGCGCCGACGCATATCGACGGTCACCGGAGATCTACGATAGCGGATCGAAGGCATCGGACCTTGCATAGGTTCATTGAAACGCCTGAGCGGCGGGCGCCGCGGCCGGGCTATGCGGTGCCATTGCCACCTGCTGCGCGTCGGCGCTGTTTGCGACATCCTCGTTCGTCGTGACGACGTCGCGCGTCAGCGAGGCACTGCTGCTCGCGAGCCTGACCACGGCGCTGCTCGCCATGCCTGCGGTCGCCGGCGAACGGGACTTGATCATCGTCGCGATGTTCCTCTGCGTCCTGCTGGCGGGTTTGTGGCAGATCATTTTCGGGGTGGCCGGATTTGCGAAGATCATCAAGTTCACGCCGCGCCCGGTCCTCGTTGGATTCCTGAATGGCGTCTCCGTGCTGGTCGCGTTGTCGCAGCTCAAACCCTATTTCCAGGCAGACGCGACCCGGGTTGTCCTGACCCACATAGTCATCCAGGCACTCCGGCAGCAAGGTCACCTGGGCTCGGTCCTCGCCTTCGATGTATCGCTTCATGTTGCCACCTCGAAGAAATCTCTTTCCTCAATACAGGCAACTTTTCGATAGCGGCAACCTCTGCGTTTTTACACAGTCTCGGCCGTAACCGGCCGATGGCTAAGGGCCGCTCTGGTTCTGGCTATCTATCTGCGCAACTGCGGCACCGGGCCGAGCTCGCGAGTCCCGCCTTGAGTTGCGCGGACCGCCTGGTGTCGGTCGCGTCTCACCCGGCAACGTGCTGCGTCAGCGCAGACTGCCGCCTTTCACGCGTAGAAGACATCCAGCGTCGGGAAGATCGCTTTGCCCCGCACGCAATCCCAAAGGTAGATCGCAAAACCGGGGTCGCCGGTCCACAGGGAATACCGCATTTGGCCGTGCCGTGCGGCGTCCTCCTCGGTCTGCGCGATGCCGTGCATGGCAAAGGCGCGGGCACGGTCCAGCCAAAGGGGGTCTTGCGTGCGCTGGTACAGTTTCAGGAACGCGTAGCCGTTGCCGCCGGTGCCGTGGCAGAGGTTCGAACCCTTGGTCAACGGACCTGCGGCCCACACGGCGCGGCCCCCCGCCAACAGCAGGTCGTCCAGTTCGGCGCCTGGAAAGTCGCCAAGGCAGATGACGAATCCCGGGGCACCGTGGCAGAACTGCATCAGAGGCCGCGATGCACGATCGCCTGGCCGTACCAGGTGCGTGGGCCAGCTGGCTTGATCGCCATCCCACACGGCTGTACGCGTGATGGTGGTGGCGATGCAGGCCCGCCACGCCGCCCAGGACCCGTCACGCAACAGGTGGCGCCCGTGGATCAGCGGCGACGCCGTGGCCACGAAACCGTGAACGGCATCGAGATAGGTGGACTGCGCACCATACATATCCTGGGTCCAGTAATGGCAGCCGCATTCGGGGGACCACAACAGCTGCGACCAGAGCTTGGCTGCCGTCTGCCTGAACAGGTCTGCCCAGCGTGCTTCACCGCTGCGATCGTGCAAGAACAGCGCCGCCAGCAGGGTGCCAGGGGAGCCCCACATCAACTCGCGGCTTGGGTTCTCGAGGTTGCCGGCGACCAGGGCAGCTAGGCGGTCTGCACGCTCGGCGTCGGGCCGGTCACCGTAGGCCATCAGCTCGATGGGGGTGTCACCCATCAGGAACGAGGCAAAGTTCCGGCTACCGGCTGAGTTCAGCCAGGCGCGGTTGCTGGTCAAAAGGCGATCAAGATCGTCGAGATAGCTGCGCGAAAGACTTGCAGCGCCGACCGCTTGCAGGTAGTGCAAAGCCCAGATGACGCCGCAGGCGCCGCAATACAGGGTGGTGGCGACGTGATCTGGGTCTCCGTCGGCTTCCACGTCGCGCGGGTGGAGCGGCCAGTAGCGATCCGCTTCGAAGCGATCTTCCGTGTCGCGGACGACGCGACGTATGGTTTCCCGGGCCAGATCTTCGTTCCAGGCCAGGGGCTGCAGCGCTTCGTGGCGTGTGGGGTCGTAAAGCATCTGTGGCTGATGAAGAAGTCCGACGCACAGGCTACCAGTGCCGCTGACCAATGACGGCTTCAGGGAAGGGAAATAGAACGATCGAGTGTCAACTGTGGCTCGATAGCGCCCACCCAGGACTCACAAAGAGGTGACCGCTTTCTGCTTGGCTTACGGCTCAATCCAGGCAAACAGCAGCCGACAGGTCAGATTCCACGTACCACACCTTGGCGCACACCTGGAACATCCAGCACCGCCATCTACGTCGCGCGCTGATCCATCGTGCGTCGTCCGTACGTCTTGCGCCGATCGTTTCCAACCGACGAGTCCGCGAACCTGCCACAATTCTTCGCGCGACGGCATTGAGCGCGACGATCAGGAAAGCCGCGGTAATCTTCCGCCCGGTGATTCAGAACTTTCGCCATTGGGGACCATGACTTATTGACGGCCTCCGGCGATGCACTCCAACTAAGCGTCCACGTGTCGGGCTGTTGAAATGTCAGCTTGCCACTTTCGCCATCAGTACCACTTAACATAAAGCCAAACTGCGCTTCGTTGGGTAATCCGATAAACTCGATGAATGGGTCCCAAAGGTACAGATGCGAGTGGGCGACAGAAAGGGCCTTATCCAGCCGCCGGTGCGCGTTCTCGCCCAAAATTGGAGCGTGTCGAGGCGGCCCCGGACACAGGATCAGAAGTTGCTCCCAAGCTGACTCGGCAGCAGCGAGCCAGTTGGGAAACAAATTGTCACGCCGTTCAATACTACGGCACGTTGCGCGCCCGCTGCTGGAATGGAGGCGACCATTCACTGCCACCAAATGCATGGCGTGGGGGGCGGCGACGCCGTAGGAATTCTTGCGCAACACAGGCTCGCCTTGCGCGTTGCACCCGATGATCGGGTAGATGTGCGTTTCGCGGTCAGGCATTAGTTCATAACCAAATAGCCCATCCTCGACAATGGGCACCAGGTCAAGCGTGGTTGCAAGCGGCCGGGGCGCCGCCTCAACGAGGCAGTCTCGAAGAAGCGGTAGAAGATGAGTCGCTTCAGAGAGTCGCGGGCAGTAGGATCGATTCGCCGCAGTCTTCACAAATCGCTCGTCGCCAAGTGTCCCCGCGGTTTCGAAAAGGGGTACGACGCCCCAATCCGGGCAATACGTACGCGTTCGCCACCCCGCTGTCTGTGCGCTATCCCACATAGCGGCGCCGCGCCACCAATGTGCGGGCTTTTTGTTGACAACCGGGGGCCGAAAGCGCAAAGTGGCTTAGGACATTGTCATATTTGACTCTGGGCTGGACCGAAGACCTCTTCGCCATGACCGCGTCTTCTTGGCGTCCGCCCGCGGCGCATCAAGACCTCTCCGTTGCGCCGTTGATCGGTAGGACCAGGCAATGCGCATCACTGATAGGAAGTACGGCGCCGCGATACCTTCGCAAATGACGGAAGCCGTTCTGCGGGCGGTCGAGCCCTCGCCGTTGTCTATCGATGTCGAGACGCATCATATGGACGATTGAATATTTGCAGTCGTGGAACTCGACCACATGCCTTGAGTCCCATGTGTTTGCACCGCATCCGAAGCGCATTCGCCCGTTGTTCTCGATTAGACCTCGCGTCGACGAGCGCATGCTCCGGCCGTCTAGTGAACGTTTGCGGCGTTCCTTTCCTGGATTAGGAGGATCCGCATGAAGGTATCGAAACTTTGCCGGCGGCGCAAAGCTCCCCGTACGAGACAGCGCCCGCAGATTGACCAATGTGTACTGCCGGAAAATGAAGCGGCGTCGCTGCCAATGCTCGTGTCAAGCATTTTCACGAAGCTCTGCCTTGCGCAGCGCGTACGTGTCCTGCGACGGCTGCTCATGCCCGTGGGGCCGATGGCGCTGGCAGTGCTGGGCGGCGGCGCATTCGTCAAGTTCGTGGCCGAGGCGCGCTGGCCGCGGATGTCTATATCGCTCGCAGACGCCGCGCGTGTAACGTCGAGCCAGGTGTTCGAATTGGTGCGCTATGTTGAGCAAAGCAATCCACAAGCATTGCAGCAGGTGATGGTCGTGCTTTCGCGCGACACGGCGACCGTGGCTGCCCTCGGCGCGTCCCTTGCGTTCGTCATAATGCGGCGTCTGTCGAATCACAAGACATTGCGCCCGCAATCCTCGTAGTTCCGTTGCGCGACAGCGAACCTGGGCAGGCGGGGTTGCGCCGACATCAAGGGCCAAGTACGCCCCGTTGCAGTCCATCGATTTTGCGCAATGCTGACGCTACAGCTTCGGTGCGTCGCGCAGGTCCCGGCGCAGCACTTTCCCGATCGGCGTCTTCGGCAGGGCGCCCTGAAACTCCACGTAGCGCGGCCGCTTGTAGCCGGTGAGCCGTGTCTTGCAGTGCTCGATCACGGTTTCCTGCGTGAGGCCCGGATCCTTCTTCACGATCACCACCTTGACCGCTTCGCCCGTCTTCTCGTCGGGCACGCCCACCACCGCGCACTCGAGCACCCCCGGATGCGTCGCGACCACGCTCTCGATCTCGTTGGGATAGACGTTGAAGCCGGAGACCAGGATCATGTCCTTCTTGCGGTCGGTGATCGTGAAGTAGCCTTCGGCATTGAGGTGTCCGATGTCGCCCGTCTTCAGCCATCCATCCTGCAGCACCTTGGCGGTTTCCTCCGGGTTGTTCCAGTAACCCTTCATCACCTGTGGGCCGCGAACGCAGATCTCCCCGGTGTGCTTCTCGACATCGCCCTCGCCGGTCCATGCCGGCAACTCGTTGAAGGCATCGTCACGGATCGACAAGTCGGTGGAAGGGTAGGGTACGCCGATGGTGCCGTTCCAGGGCGTTCCGATCGGATTGGCGCAGGCGACGGGCGAGGCCTCGGTCAGGCCGTATCCTTCGGTGATGGAGCGCCCGGTCGCTTGCTGCCAGCGCTCGGCCACCGGCTGTTGCACGGCTGCGCCGCCGCCGATCACCGCCTTCAGTGAGGAAAAGTCGAGCCGGTCGAACCCGGGTGTATTCAGGAGACCGTTGAACAGGGTATTGACGCCGGTCATGATGCTCCACTTCCACCGCCCGAGCTCGTCGACGAGCGCCGGCAGGTCGCGCGGGTTGGTGATGAGCACGTTGAGGCTGCCCCACTTCATGAACGACAGCGTCGCGGTCAGGCAGAAGATGTGGTACAGCGGCAAGGGGGCGATGGCGATCTCGGTGCCTTCCTTGAAGTTGACCGAGAGCCACACCCCCGTCTGCTCCATGTTGGCGAGGACATTGCGGTGAGTGAGCATCGCGCCCTTCGAGACGCCGGTGGTGCCGCCCGTGTACTGCAGGAACGCGATATCCTCGCGCGCTATCTCGACCGGTTCGAGCGCCGTCGCCGCGCCGCGGGCGAGCGCCGCTCGGAATGCGATGGCGCCGTGGATGTGCCAGGCGGGCACCATCTTCTTCACCCGCTTGATGAGCAGATTGACGATCCAGCGCTTCGGGAGCGGCAGCAGGTCGCCGATCTGGGTGGTGATCACGTGCTGCACCGACGTGCTCCCCAGCGCCTGTTGCAGGACACTGGCGAAGTTCTCGAGAATGACGATGGCCTTCGCGCCGGAGTCCCGCAGCTGATGCTCCAGCTCCCGCGGCGTGTACAGCGGATTGACGTTCACGACCGTCATGCCGGCGCGCAGGATGCCGAACAGCGCGACCGGGTATTGCAGCAGGTTCGGCGCCATGATGGCGACGCGCTCGCCCTTGGCCATGCCCGGCAGTCCCTGCAGGAAGGCGGCAAAGTCGCGCGACCGCCGCTCCAGCTCGGCATAGCTGATGGTATGACCGAGGTTGTGAAAGGCCGGTTTGTCGGCAAACCTGGCGGCGATCTTCCCGAGCAGGTCCGGGATGGATGCGAACAGGTCGGCGTCGATCTCCGTCGGCATGCCGGCCGGATAGTTCTTGAGCCAGATCCTGTTCGCCACACTCCGCTCCTGCCACTGCTTGTCCGGCCTTCGCCCGGCGGGTGCGCCGCCGCGGGGGCGATCAGCGGCCTGGAGGCGCTCGCACCAGTATCGCCTCGACCTCGAGCCGCGCCGCCTTCGGCAGCGCGGCGACCTGGTAGGTCGCGCGCGCCGGATAAGGCGCCGTGAAGTAGGTCGCCATGATCTCGTTCACCTTGCCGAAGTCGGCGAGGTCCACCAGCAGCAGCGTCAGCTTGACCACGTCGTCCAGCTCGCCGCCGGCGGCCTGGGCTACGGCGCGGAGGTTGCGCAAAACCTGGTGCGCCTGCGCCTCGATGCCCTCGACCAGGTTGCCCGAGGCGGGATCGAGCCCGATCTGCCCCGACAGGTAGACCGTGTTTCCGGCGCGAATGCCTTGCGAATACGGTCCCAGCGCGGCCGGCGCGTGCTTCGAGTGGATGGCTTCCTTCGGCATGGTTCCTCGCTCCCTGGATGACCGGTCAAGCTAGCACGTCCCGGCGATTTACGCTCACTCCCCGTTTCGGCTATACTTTTCGTTCGTCGGGGACGTAGCTCAGCTGGGAGAGCGCCGCGTTCGCAATGCGGAGGTCGGGAGTTCGATCCTCCTCGTCTCCACCACTTCACGATCCAAAGCAGTCCAGCAAAGGCCGGTTTTCCAGAATTATCACAGGGAAACCGGCTTTTTTTCGTCCGCGGGCGTTCAAATCCGGTTCTGGAAATCCTAGTGTTCTTGGGGGCACAGTTGGGGGCATCCGTCGATTCCCCGGCCGTCAGTCGACTCCCGAAACATCGTTGACCTGTGCCGTTGGCGTGAAGGCTGAACGAAGACGAAATGCCCGCTTCGCAGCCATCGACCGACTGCTTCGCGGAAGGCGGATGGACCGGTCAGGTGGAACTGCGACCCTCGACGTTCAAACTGATCGCGTTCATGTTCGGAGGCCACTGAACGGCCACGACCGGCCCTTAGCGAAGGTGCCGCAAATCGCTGAGCGATGGCTACATGTATCGGTGGCTGCGGCCCGACCGCGCCGTCAGTCGGCGATTCCGCTACCCCGCGGAGGCAGCGATAAGGTGCACTGGAACCGTCGATGAGCAGGCCACAGTCGGCGATGAGCAGACCTTCGTGGCCACCCTCGCGCCTCGAACGGCCATCCACGTTGCAGCAACGGCCGACCCTTGGCAGGCGTAGTCTATCGGGTATCAATGAAGGACGGACTACCGCGTCCGCTTACCTTACGTCTCCGGCACGCTCACAGGAGGAATCGATGTATAAGCGACTCTTGCTTGCCTATGATGGCTCGGAATCCGGCCAGAAGGCCCTGCTCAACTGCCGCGACATCGCGCAGTGGAGCCACTCGGACCTGTTTCTCGTCGCAATCATGCCTCCCGTCATCAACGTTGCGGTTGATGGCGCCTTCTACGATGGCAACGTGGACGCGGAATCGGAAAGACAGAGGTACCAAGAAATCCTTGCCGAAGGCCTGAAGCAGCTTTCCGAGGCAAGCCATAATGCTACCGGCGAGGTGTTAGTCGGGGATTCTGTCGAGCAGATTGCCAATTATGCACGGCAGATCAGCGCCGACCTGATTGTGGTCGGACATCGGCACCTCGACGGTTGGGCCCAGCGGTGGTGGCGTGGCTCGAGCACGCGTGCGCTCATCGAGCACGCGCCATGCAGCGTCCTCGTTGTCATCACGCAATGACCGGCGGAAATGGATACACCGCATTCGGGACCGTACCCGGCAAGAAGCGGGCGTACAACGGGACGCCCAAAACCAGTCGTCCGCCGTTGTTCGATGCGCGTCCTGCGCGGTTGGGCGGTGCATGTCGTCGGCAGACTGAATTCGCATGCCGAAATGTCTCGAAAATACAAGCGCCCTCCGTTGACGCCGTCAGATTATCTGGTCTGGCGTAACGAGATACAGAGCATCCGTACAACCTACATCACGTTAGGCGTCCAAACGGAGGCATAAGATGACACGAGTTCGCGTTGAGAGCTTCACCATCTCGCTCGACGGATACGGAGCAGGCCCAAATCAAGACATCAACAATCCGCTCGGCATTGGCGGGACGGATCTGCACCAGTGGTTATTTCCAACACGCACGTTCCAGCGGGCCTTGTTCGGGAAGGACGGCGGCACGACCGGGGTTGACGATGACTTCGCCGCTCGTGGCTTTGAGAATGTTGGGGCTTGGATTCTCGGGAGGAACATGTTCAGCCCCCTTCGTGGGCCCTGGCCGGACATGAACTGGAAAGGCTGGTGGGGAGACAATCCACCGTATCACGTTCCGGTCTTCATCATGACGCATCATGCACGTCCACCCATCGAGATGGAAGGCGACACGACGTTCCATTTCGTCACGGGCGGCATTCGCGACGCGCTTGAAAGGGCACGCGAGGCGGCCGGCGGAATGGACGTGCGCGTCGGCGGTGGGCCGAACACCATCCAGCAGTATCTTCGCGAGAGCCTCATTGATGAACTGCACATTGCTATCGCACCCGTCCTGCTCGGCGGAGGAGAACGGCTGTTCGAAGGGGTTGACTTGCGGGCTCTGGGATACGAATGCGTCGAATTCGTAGCATCGGAGAAGGCCACGCACGTCGTCCTACGGCACCAAGGGCGCGCGGACGCCTGACAACCGGTTGCAGCGGACGGCGCTTCGCGCCGCCGCTGAACCGGGCGTTGATGTCCGCGAAGGGCCGCTTTGCGACATTGCGCTTGACCGCTTTGGGTCGTTCACGCCCATCCGATCCGAGGCCTGCGCCGGCGGCTCTACCGCGGATAGCAGCCTTTGACGGCTCGTTGGCAGCTATGCCCCTCTCAGCGGCCGCTTGGCCGAATCGCGGGAACTTCCGTGGTCGGCCATGAGCGGTCCTAGGCATGTTCGCCCGTTAGCGGCCGTTCGACGTTTCAGTGGAGCCCCCTTTCGGATAGGGGCGCGTCGATCGACGATTAGCCGGCGGGCACTACTGCGACCGCAAGCCGGCAAATTGCCCACCGGCGAGGCAGCCATAGTTGTTTGCGGCAACGACCTCAGCCATGAACCCATGAGGTCCTTTCGTCATCCCCCCCATCTCCATTGTGCCGCTATGTCCGTTGTCGCAAATCCAATTGGATGAAAACGTTCCCATACGTCCCGCCTGAGAGTACGTCCCGTTGTGAACGCACGTGACAGAGCCGAAGGTCCAACGCTGAGACATTGCGCTCGCACCATGTGTGACATCGACGCTTATTGATTCTGTGCCAAAATTGTTCGCTGAGGGATCGAAACATTTGGCGATGAAGGCGGAAACAATACTGTCATGGGTGCCACTATAGTCATCAAGCGTCAGTGGTAGACGCTCCACGCCTTTGTCGACAACCACTCCGTCCACAGAATACGAGAGTTGCCCGGCGTTGAAGTCCGTTAAGACGAACGTCATGGTTCCCGCTTGCCTTCTGCTGACGGCGTTGAGGTTGAAGGCGCTGCCATAGTACGGGCCTGTCGTGACATACAAGGGGCCGGTAAACGTAGCCATCGCAGCAGTGTCAGTCTTGCTCAATTGACCCGTTAGCCAAGTGGGGTTGCCGTTCGCGCCGTAGACGTAGACGGTGGCAAAGACGAACGCACCCGTGTTGACCATCTGCAGTCCCCAGCCAGATTCGGCAGGGTTCCACCAAATGTCCGTTACATCCGGCTTGGCAGAATCGGCACTGGCACCACCAATTATCAAGAAGGCGGCAAGAAGGAAGACATACAGCCGTCCAAGACGTCTATGATTTTCCATAGCGACTCTCCCTAATCGGCCAACGCACGTGCGGTGTGCATTAAGTATACAACTGACGTGGGCCGTTTTGGCTCCGCCAACCTGGGCGAGTTAGACGCACCATGTACTTCCTGTGATGTGCATTGAACTGTCCTGACACTGGTTTCAGCGCGGAACAGAACCTGAATCCGCCGACCCGGACTTGGCTTCCCGTATGAAGTCACCGGGCTAATGGTCTACGAAGTTGAAGGTCCGCTGTCGCGTCGGCAACGGCGGAGCCGAGGGACCGCAACGGGTCGTACTGCGACCTTCGACGACAAAGCCGCTCGCGTTCAGACTTGGACGTAAATCCTGTCTGCCATTTACCCTGCATCGTGACCGCTGGTTGTCAGTCACTTAACCTCTCCCGGGTCAGTCGGGTGATGAAACGGCGCTGCTCACTTGGCGTGAGGGCAGTGAAGTGCTTGTAGGACTTTATGGCGAATGCGCCTGGCGCCATGAAGTAATACTGTGCACTGATCTCGCTCGCCGATTCCCATCCGGCCACTTTCCGGTAGCTATCGAGCACCTCTTCCCGCGCCCCGTCCGGTAGCGCCATGAGCTGAACGACGCCTGCGATGTATTCGCCCGCCGTCAGGTGCGAAACACCGGAAGCAAAGTAGGCATCTGCGACGGCATGCGCCATCTCATGCGCGACGTAGCTGCGCCAAAGCTCCCGCGTCATGGGCACGCCGAACGCAGGCCGTTCTGCGACCGACGCTTTGAGCGCTGCGTCGAAGGGCAGGATCTGGATCTCCTTGGTGCGGGCATCGTAGCGCCCGAGCCGATGGGTGTTAGCAACGGCGCCTTGATCGTCGAGGGGACGTATGGTCACGCTATCCGACAGTGTCAGTTCCGTCGTGCGTAGCCAGCTTAGTGAAGCCTGCACCGCGGAGCACACCTCTATAGCATCTTCGCGCGTCCACCCGATTGCCGTCACAGGCAGGTCCCCGCACACCATTTCCCCTACTGCATTGGAGGCCAGCGCGTCGAAGGCTACCAGGAGAAGAAGGAGCGCAGTTAGCCGCTCTGGTACCCGTGGCCCCAAGATCAGGAAGCGCACGTGCGCGGCCGGATACCCGCCCTCATCGAGTGCGCGTACCGGCTTCAGGTGACGTAGCGTGCCTCGTCCGAAGCTCTGGCGTTGATGATTGAAAGAGCCAGGACGACCACGGAAGACATCCCGGACGACAGAAGCACGCGAGATTGCATCCATGTCCGCCTCTTGTCTTGATGAAGACGGAAGGTAGGCATTCCATCCGCTACCTATCGGAGGGCGAGGGCAGCGGGAGCCCCGGATCTCGCTGTCGGCTGCACCTGCCGACCAAGACATTAGACGCGCCAGAAACGGGGGCCCGTTTGATGCTGATCAAGACCAGGGTTCACTCACGGAATGATCTCTCGGTGCCCGAAAGAATCAGCTCCTGTCACTGGACTGAATGACCCGACAGTCACTTCCTGGCTGCGGCCGCGCCGGACAGCGGTCGTTGATCGTTGCTCGTCGCCAAACTGGGGCCGACATGTGCGAGCCAGCACAGGCACGTTGGTGCGCGTCGTTCACTCGTGCACCTTCCTTTGATGTCCCCGTCCTCCGGCAAATTGGCTGATCCGCGAGCCCGCGCCATTATCGCGAAGCGTCCGTAGCGTTCCGCGACGATGGGAGAGCTACGGCGTTTCGTCGCATTTAGCCGGCGTCGTCGGAAGACACTCTTCGCAAAGCGAAGTTTCGCTGATATTCGTCAATGCCACCTGCCTTGGCTAGGTGGATAATGAAAGTTGGTGGGGATTGTCTGCTTTCGCCATAGGTTCTCTGACATTGATGGCACGGCGGGAGAGGCAAGGAGGTCTCGTCGGAGGGCTGATAGCGGCCCGGGGCAAGCGGTCGCGAAAGCTCGCATACGAGATCACAGCGACATGCAGTCCATGAGACCGTATATCGCAGGAGAGACCGATGGCGCCAGCGAGAAATCTATCTCGGTGACTTCGCGTTGCGATCCAAGCGGTTCGGTCACTGAATCCGCGAACGTTCGGGTTTCCTGAGTGCCAAGGGCCGCAACGAACGTCCAACGCCAACAGTTCCGGGGTATCGCTGATGTATTGGCTGTTGAAGGAGACAAATCAGATGGGAACCTCGAAAGCATTAGCGACTGTCGTTGGGATCAGTGCACTGAGCTTGACAGCAGCAACGTTTGCGGCCGACAGCGTAGACCTCGGCAAGCGCGGGTACGAAACGAACTGTGCCGTGTGCCACGGAACAACGGGGAACGGAGATGGACCCTTCGCCAGCATGATCACTGTGCGCATACCCACTCTAACTACCCTCGCCAAGGCGAACGGCGGCGTGTTCCCGTTCGTCCGTGTCTACGAGATCATCGAGGGGGCGCAGGTCCCGAAAGCTCACGGCGCGTCTGGGATGATGATCTGGGGCGACGACTATGTGACGCGGAGGGCCGGCTTCAAGGATGACTACGGGGGCGCGCTCTACGACCCGGTGACGCTCGCGCGTGCGCGGACGCTCACTTTGACCGAGTACCTATATCGAATCCAGGAGAAGTGAGCGAGCTCGACGTCCGAGGTATTGATGGGAGGCTGCGCCAGGGTATTGATGCGTCGCCCGGGGCGTCGTGTATCTCTTGAGAGCGTAAGCCTGAGCTCTTCGAACGCGCGGTCCAGGAGCGCCACCGCATTAGACTCGTCGATTGAGCCTCTAACGGTTCCGGTTGACTGCGCCGCCGAATGTCCGCTCCGCTCGGATTGATCTGACTGCTGTGGGTCGTTCACGCCCATCCGATCCGAGGCCTCGGCCGGCGGCTCGACGGCGGATAGCAGCCTTTGACGGCTCGTTGGCAGCTATGTTCCTCTCAGCGCCCGCTTGGTCGAATCGCGCGAACTTCCGTGGACGGCCTATTCTGTTGAAAAACTACTTTCCAGAGCTACTCAAGAAATTCTAGGACCGTAGAGGCGCCGCTTCTTTTCGGACACGGGGGACCATGCGATCTATTGTTGCGCGCCACCAAGCGCTTTCTAATAAGCGCTCCGACGATTCACAGAACGATTTGTCGATTGCAACGCACATGCGCGAGAATTCTGGGTCATCGCATTTTCGAGTTTTCAACAGGGCCAGGAGCGGCCGGTCGTTGGTGGCGCTCAATTCCTGCCATAGGCGTACGATGACCAGATTCCTCTCATCGACGAAGTGATCATGTGATGGACCGGCGCAATTTCATGGCTATCGGCGGCTCAGGCCTGCTCGCGTTGTGCCTCAACGTGGACGCCCAGGGCCAGGTAACGGCGCGCCGCATCGGTTATCTCGCCACCTTATCGCGCGCCGATCTCGAGGCTTCCGTCGCTCAGCTTCGATTGGAGCTGGAAAAGTTTGGGTGGACTGACGGTCGGAACATGGTGATGCTGGAGCCGCAAACTTCGGGCGGTGACAATGGACGCCTGACGTTATTGGCACGTGATCTGGTCGCCCAGGGTCCAGACCTGATTCTCGTCCAGAGCGTGCCGGCCACTCGTGCTCTCATGCAGGCGACAAAGTCCATACCCATCGTGATGAACGGCGTGGCGAACCCGGTCGAGGTCGGTATCGTCGCGAACTTCGCAAAACCGGGTGGCAACGTCACCGGCTCGAGCTTCCTCGGCAACGAATTGGCCAGCAAGTTACTGCAACATCTCAAAGAGGCGGCTCCTCGATTACGAACCGTAGCGTTGTTCGTCAATCCGACCAACGAAGTCGTTCCTCAGTTCGTGAAATACGTGCGGGCGGATGCCGTGACCATAGGCATGCAAGTACAGTTCGTCGAAGTTTCAAAACCGGACGACTTCGAGCTCGCGTTCGCGGCCATCCGCCAGGCAAACACGGAATCGATATTGCTTCCGCCGGAACCGTTGATTCGGTCCAAGCGCGAAGCAATCGCGGATTTCGCCCAAACACACGCGTTGCCGCTGACCGTCGTGGGCGACAGCCGTGTTCTGCCGGCAAGCGGTCTGATCGCCTACGGGCCATCGCCAAACGCGAGCGCGCAACTCGCCGCCCGGTACGTCGACCGGATCCTGAGGGGTGCCAAACCGGGTGAGCTTTCCATCGAGCAACCGACGCGGTTCCATCTCGTGATCAATCTCAAGTCGGCCGAGGCGCTCGGCCTAACTATCCCGCAGAGCCTGCTGCTGCGCGCGGACGAGAAGATTGAGTGATGGATCGTTCCGCGGTGTCCGCGGCCTTCGCAACTCGGGGCAATTGCTCATCAAATTGATCCGTTGACCTTCCGCTTCTGAGAACACCGACCGTCTGGTCTGGGTCGACTGCCAGCATTGAAGAGGTTCGACCAAGGGGCCGCTGCTTCACGTACTGCGGTCATCCAGGGCTGGATCTCGCGGCTGATAGTGGATGGCGCGCGCTCGAGGAGAGATGCTATCGAACGGATCGAGTGACCGGATGCCAGAGCACGCGATATTTCTTCACGTTCAGCCAACGTCAGCGCCAACCTCGAACGGTGACGTTGCGCCGGACGTATCCCACCCGTCTCCGTCAGAATGCGTTGTATTGATGAGTGGTTTCGATCAAACAACTGGGAGATCTGCTGAAGGGACTCCCCTTTCCGCCAGCGCTCCCACATTAAGGCTTTCTGACTGACTTTCCGTGTAATAGATCCTCGGTCTTTGCTTCATCTGCAACACTCCTTCTGCTTACGCAGTCTCTAGTGTGTTGCATCGACCCATTGAATCCGCCACTGTAGAGCCGCCGCTCGACCAAATCCCTTGAACTGCGGCTCTCGACCGCTTGCCGCCCGTCGCTTTTGCGCAAAGCTGACGTTCGCCGGCGGGGAAGCGGCCGTTCGTTTTCGTCGTGCGTCGGAGCACGATTCATCGCAAGGGATTGTCCCGGCGACGACCGATCACCCCAGCTTCCCGTCGGCCCGCGCAAGTCAAGCCGTGCTACTCTCGACGGCGCGTCGAGGTGTTGGATTTGCTATCCCTTGGAAAGGACAGTACGGTGCTGAAAGGTCTTTCCCGGCTGCGATCCTGCGCCATGTTGATGCTTGGGCTCGCGCTCGCTGGCTGCGGCGGCGGTGGCGGTGGAGGAAGTGGCAGCGCGACCGCACCCGAGAGCCGGATCGACATTGCCGTTACCGGGCTTCCCGTCGATGTGAATGCTGCAATCACGATCACTGATTCGAGTGGCAAGGCCGTCAGCAGCCTGACCACCGCCGGCCAAGTGCTCGTAAGCGGTCCCGGTATCTTCAACGTGAGTGCCGACGTGGTGACTGCCGGTACGGCCACCTATTTGGCCACCGTCGTCCCGAATTCGATCATGGTGCCCGCTCCGCCCAGCGTCACCATGGTGAGTGTCACCTATTCGCTCGCCCCGCCTTTAAAGCTCGGATTCGCGGCAGTGGCGTCGGGGCTCGTTTCCCCAACTTTCCTGGCGTCGCCGCCGGGAGGGACGGACATCTATATCGTCGAGCAACCCGGGCGCATACGGAAACTGGTGAACGGTGTGCCGCAAGCGCCGGTGCTCGACATTTCTGCACGCGTGAGCTACGCCGGCGAGCGCGGCATGCTATCGCTGGCGTTCGACCCGCAATTCGCCGCCAACGGCAATGTGTTCGTCTATTTCACGGACCACAATGGCGACATTGCCATCGAACGATTCACCTTTCCGGTGCCGGGCGGCGTACAACTCCCCTCTGGTTCCGAGTCGACGGCGGTCCGGGTCCTCACTATTTCCCATCGCGCGTTTGCAAATCACAACGGAGGTCAACTGCAATTCGGCATCGATGGCATGCTTTACGTCGGAACGGGTGACGGCGGCGGCGGCGGCGATCCGTTCGGAAATGGACAGAACCTCGATACACTTCTGGGCAAGATTCTGCGTATCGACGTGAGTTCGTTGCCTTACAAAGTACCTCCCGACAACCCCTTCGCCGGCCAAGCTGGCAAGCGTCCGGAAATCTGGGCATACGGGCTCCGCAATCCGTGGCGCTTCTCGTTCGACAACACAACCCAGAGTCTCTACATTGCGGATGTTGGCCAGGGCAGCAGAGAGGAAGTCGACGTGGTCGCTGCAGGCGCGACCGGCCTCAATTACGGGTGGAATACCTGGGAAGGCACCATTTGTTCCCCGTCTGGCACCGCGTGCAATCCCGCGGGCATCACGATGCCGCTCATCGACTATGACCACGGCGACGGTTGCTCCATCACCGGCGGATACGTGTATCGCAGTTCGGTGCTTCCGGAAATAGCCGGACGTTACTTCTACTCTGACTTCTGCGGCGGCTGGCTGCGAAGTTTTTTCGTCGTAGACGGGGCCGCAAGCGAGCGGATCGACTGGGGCGTCACGCCCGTTGGCAACATCCAATCATTTGGCGTTGATTCAAAGAACGAGCTATACGTGCTGACGTCCGCCGGTGGCGTTTACAGACTTGTGCGCCAATAGGTTGGAGTCGTCCCCCGGCGCCGTTTCCAGCCGCGCCTGATGCCCGGCGGCGAAACCGCCGACTGCCACATGCGTGCGTACCAGCCGATCACTTCGTATCGCGTGTGGAGATCCGCGTCGGGCTCCTTGGCCGTGAGCCGCGTGTGGACGGCAAATGCGCCACGCCACCCGAAGGTGCGGGCGGCATAGACCTGAACCACGGCGCCGCGCTCGACGGAGATCGGGTGCGAGTCCGCTCGATCGATGGCTCGCCGTGCGCCAGTCGCGGGATGTCGTCATGCCGCCGATCTCAACGTCACAGTCCGCTGGCCGATCGCGCGGCGCGCCGGCTATTCCAGCAGCAGTGCCACTCGCGCAAGCTTCGGCAGGTTGTCTGCCACCGCCGCGCGCAGGATTTGTTCGACCTTCGCGGGGTCGGCGACCACGGGCCCCCCCTCCCGCTCACGCACTCCGAGCTTGCCTTCGTGCGCGATTTTCACGATGTCGGCGACCAGCGCATCGAAGTCGCGGGTGCCGTCGAGCAGCATCATCATCCTGCGCGGGAGCTCGGGCAGCTCAATCGGCTCGTGGCGCAGATTCGTCACCGTGGCAGCGCTCTCGCCTTGCAGCCGGGCGAGCGGGCTCGCGACCGGACGCGCCGACGGCGCGACGGCGAGGCGCGGCGCGGCGACCCGCAATTCCACGACACGGGACGCATAGCCCTGCAGCATTCGATCCCCGAACGATTTTTCGTCGTCGTTCGCGATCGGCGCATCCCCGATCTCCTGCTTCAAGCGCATGCGGGACATCGCGAACAGTTCTTCGAAGGGCACGGCAGCGGGGCATCTGCGACGCCAGCAGCAGAATTGCGGTCTTGGTCAGTGCATCGGTGATGTTGTGCTTCCTTCCGTTGAGGGTTGCGAACGTTTCACTCGCGCCCTGCGCCAGCACGGGCTTCGCGGATTCGGGCTGGGACGCGGATGTGAGCAGCAAGCCCTTGACGGCCCGCCCATCGACCTTGCGCTGGATGACTGCCCCGTGGTCCTGGTGCACCAGCAGCGTCTGCCGGAAACCCCGGTTGCGCACGAAATCCATGTACTGTTCCATCCGGATGATGTCCGTTGCGACCCGCTGCAACGTCTGCGCGACCTCAGGCGGAAATTTCGACACCAGCATGTCGTTGAGGTCGGCCTCGGCCAGATACACGAGCCCGTGTCGCTTCGCGGCGTCGGCGAACTCGTGAAAGTAGAAAGCGTGGTTGTTCTCCTCGAGATGTTCGTGGAACAGGTACGCGTCGGCCTCTTTCCGGAGGGCATCCGCCTCCTGCCGCAGCGTCATGCCGTACGGGCTGTTCGTCGGCGCGCTCCGCGCGAGGAAATCGAGAAGCCCGCGGGCCTGCTTCACTTTGGCGGTGGCATCGCGAAAACCCGCCGTGTGATACATCATCATGTCTCGGATCATGCCCTTCAAGTGCCATCCGGGAAGCGTGTTGTAGCTCACGTAGGCGATGCCGTTCGCAACCAGGTTGTCGCGGCAGATCGCGAGCAGACGCTCGCGCACCGGGGCGGGTATCCATGAATAGATGCCGTGGCTGATGACGTAGTCGAACTTGCCCCATGTCGCATCGACGTTGGCGATGTCGTATTGGCGAAGTTCGATGTTGGTGAGGCCGAGAGCGTCGACCCGGCGCTGGCCTTGCTCGATTTGGCGCGCCGAGAGGTCGATGCCGACAAAGCGCGCGTTCGGCAGCCCCAGCGCCATGGGTATGAGATTGTCGCCGCTCGCGCACCCCAGTTCGAGAACGCGGCAGCTTTCGAGGCCGGGCGGCTGCAATCCGAACAACCTTCCCAGTGTGGCGAGGCGATCGGGATGCGTTTGAGCGAACGCCTTGTTGACATAGGGCAATTCGTCGTAGCTGGTCAGGACGGGTTCGGCCACGGGTCGAGGTTCCTTGCAGGATCGAAGCGGTGCGCAATGGTAACGCGCGCTGCCGCTCACGCGGGACAGGGTGCGGGGATGGTCGGCGAGCCCGGATCAGCCGAGGTCGAGCCACTCCTGGCGCGTCTTGGGGCCGTACGTCACGAACAGCGGATCCTCGGAGCCAGCGTACGCCGCTCGCGCCCGATCGATCGCGTCGCCTGACAGATGTTTCTTCAACGCGGCCGCATCGAGCGAGTACACCTTCACGGCATTCTGCCCGAACACCTTGCGCTTGAGCGCCGGTGTGAGCTCGGCGTAGCCGTACTTTTCGCGCAGCTCGGCGGAAATCTGGAATGCCCGGAACGCGTCGATCTGGTCCTGCGGCGAGCCGTACCAGATGCTGTCCGTTCCCCACAGCACGTTGTCCTCGCCGCACGCCTTGATCAGCTTGCCGAGCGCATGCGCCGCGCTCGTCGGGTCGCGCATCACGAACCGCCACGTCGAGCCGAGCTCGGCGTAGACATTCGACGCCCGGCTTCACGTTGCTCTTCGCAAGCGAGTTGACGAGCGAGTCCACGCCCTCGTTGCGGCTCGGATCGTGCGGGCCCTCGGCTTGTCCCGGCACGAAGCCGGAGTGGTAGATGAGGAACTTCACGTCCGGGTAGCGGGCGGCCACCACGCCCACGTCGTCGCAAAGCGAATGCTCGTAGCTCTTCCGCCCGAACGGAATACCCTTGTGCACGCAGATGACGTTGATGCCGAGCTTGCGGGCCTTCTCGATCATCGCGATCCCGGGCGGGTCGCTCAGGAAATAACCGCGGCCGTCGGGTCCGTACTGGGTATACGTCTTCCAGGCGGCGACCTTCCAGCGCTCCGCGAGCTCGTCCATCCGCGCGAGATCGCCATCCTGGTTGGGATTGACGCGGCCGTGGATCAAGAGGCGCATTGTTCCCTCGAGTTTCTCCACGATGCGCGCGCAGGCACTCGCCTCCTGGATCGTCAGCGGCTCGCCGGCGAACGTGCTCGGCACGAACGACAACACCATGCAGTTGGTGTCGGAATCGAGGAACACGTCCTTTACGAACTGCTCGGCGCCAAGGTGCTCGATCCTGGTGACCCCGGCGCGGGTGGCACCCGCGAACCCGAGGAAGTTCTGACCGGCCCGTTTCGGATCCACGAAGTGTCCCTGGACGTCGAAGATGAAACCGCCGCGCCCGAGCTGTGCGCGCGCGAGCTCGGGGTCCTTCGCCGCGCCCTGCGCCAGCACGAACGAGCCGCCCAGGCTGCCCGCCGCTGCATAGGCGGCGTTCATCGCGAGCAAAGTGGTCGCCGTGCCCGCCGCCGACACGAGGAATTCGCGCCGCGAGATGCCGAGGCCCCGTGCGTGGCGTGTCGCTTCGCGCATTGCCGTCTCGTTGGCGTGAACGTGCACGGGGTCGAGCGCAATCGGCTCGAACTCGCCGTTGGTCGCGGCGTCGAGCTTGACCGGAAGGCGCAATCCGTCGGGGTCGTTGCGGAAGATGCGGCGGGGGCGGCGCATGGGACCTCCTCGTTGACGATTGGCCACTGCTCGCAGCCTACACGACCAGTGCGAACACGAATATTCCGATCATCGCGAACACGATCGCAACCTTGGCGGCGGTGCCGAGCAGAAGGCCGATCCCTGTCGCGATGCCCACCTTGCCGGCGCGGCGAAGGTCGCGCTGCGCGACGTATTCGCCGATCGCGGCACCCAGGAGGGGCATGAACAACAGACCCCAGAGTCCGCTGAAGATTCCCGCGAGCGTGCCGACGATGGCACCGGCGATCGCATACCGACTCGCGCCCGCGCGTTTGGTGCCCATCGCGGCGGCGGCGTAGTCGACGATCCACGCCATCGCCGTCAGCGCGCCGAGAAGCACCAGCAGCCACACGGGGATGCGCGCGAAGTCGTCGATCCAAGCGGCGAGCACGATGCCGCCGAAAACCAGCGTGGCGCCAGGCAGCGCCGGCAACACCGTGCCGGCAGCCCCGATCAGAATCAGCGCGATCGCCGCGCACCACAGGATCACCGACATCGTTCGAGGTTCGCTGGTGCGCATGGCTCCCCAAGGCCATACCTCCTACGTCCCGTCCGGACTGCCGGAGGTATGGCCCTGGGCATGCGCCGGCAGGCGTTGCGGTAGGTCACGGAGTCGGAGTGCTCATCGGCGATAGAATGCGGGCGCCGCAGAGCCTACCCCCGGCGTGCACCCGGGGCAAGCCGAACCATCTCGCCGCCACCCGGCACGGACAGCCCGTGGAATCGGCTACCATTCCATTTCTCTCACCGAGCCGGAAACCCCTCAACGTGCTTCGAAGGCACCGACACCTGCATTGCCACGCCGGACCTCATGCTCGCGCTCGACCGGACGCTCCTGCAGTGGCACATCAAGTCGATGACGAAGGCGCGGCAGGGTCTCTACGAATACGATGCCGTCTCGCGGTTGCGCGATTCGCAGCTCGGAGACGGGCACGTCGGCGACATCGCGCACTACATCAAGCGCGACGCGCTACGGCACTGAAGCGAAAGGAGCAAGTCGTGAAAGTTCGAGCTGCGGTCGCGCACAAGTCAGGCGCGCCTCTGTCCATCGAGACCGTCGACCTCGCCGGGCCCAAGGCCGGAGAGGTTCTGGTCGAGATCAAGGCCACCGGCATCTGCCATACCGACGAGTACACGCGTTCCGGCGCGGATCCCGAGGGCTTGTTTCCGGCGATACTCGGCCACGAGGGCGCGGGAGTTGTCGTCGAAATCGGCCCCAGGGTAGCGACGCTCAAGAAGGGCGATCACGTGATTCCGCTGTACACGCCGGAGTGCCGGCAGTGCAAATCGTGCCTGTCGCGCAAGACGAATCTCTGCACGGCGATCCGCGCGACGCAGGGCAAAGGCATGATGCCCGATGGCACGAGCCGCTTTTCGCTCGGCGGCGAGCCGCTCTACCATTACATGGGTTGCTCGACCTTCGCGAACTTCACCGTGCTGCCGGAGATCGCGCTCGCGAAGATCCGCGACGATGCGCCGTTCGACAAGGTGTGCTACATCGGCTGCGGCGTGACCACGGGGATCGGGGCGGTGATCAATACCGCCAAGGTCGAAGCCGGTGCCAATGTCGTCATCTTCGGACTCGGCGGCATCGGGCTCAACGTAGTGCAGGGTGCGAAGATGGTCGGCGCCAACATGATCGTCGGCGTCGACTTGAATCCGGCGCGCGAGACGCTGGCACGCAAGTTCGGCCTGACCCACTTCGTCAATCCGAAGAACGTCCAAGGCGATCTCGTCCCGCATCTCGTCGAGCTCACCGGGGGCGGCGCCGACTACAGCTTCGAGTGCATCGGCAACGTCGACGTGATGCGCCAGGCGCTCGAATGCTGCCATCGGGGCTGGGGTGTTTCGGTGATCATCGGCGTCGCCGGCGCTGGCCAGGAAATTCATACCCGCCCGTTCCAACTCGTCACCGGACGCGTCTGGAAGGGAACCGCCTTCGGCGGCGCCCGCGGGCGCACCGACGTGCCGAAGATCGTCGACTGGTATATGGACGGCAGGATCAACATCGACGATCTCATCACCCATACGCTGCCGCTCGACCGGATCAACGAGGGATTCGACCTGATGCACGCGGGCACGTCGATCCGCGCGGTCGTCACCTACTGAGCGGCGAACCCAGCTGCCGTCCCGCCAGGTGTGTGGGCCGCGCAGCGCGACCTCGATGCGCGGACGGTCATCGCGACCGGCCCGGCAGTCGTACCGCGGTGGGCATCGGCTAGCGGCCGCGGTGTGGCCGTTCGGTCACCGCTCACCATTCAGTCGGGAAACAATACGTCGAACAGGGCCTTGGCTCTGGGCGACAGGTTCCTGGGGTCCGGACGCAGCAGATCCTCGTCGGGCACCAGTACCTTGGCATAGAACGCCTCGTACACCCGTTTCACGACGCCTGGCGCCACCATCTCCCGGTCGTACCCGGGCGCAAAACCGAGCAGTTGATACCCGGCGCGCTCCAACGCGAGCTGCATGTTGGGTATCTTCAGTGTCGCAAGGCCGTAGATGAAGCCCGCCCCCATCGCCCGGGCCAGGTTCTCGCCAAACTCCATCGCGCGCACCGCGAGCTTCGCGCCTCGATGCTGCGGGGCGATAGCGCCAAACCGGGCATAGATCGTCAGCGCGTCCTGCTCTCGCTCCCAGGAACCCATGCCTGCCAGTTCGTTACCGTGCTTGATGAGGATCACGAGGAGGTCTTTCTCCGTCTCACCCTCGAGAAACGCCTTGTCCGTGAAGAAGTCCTCGCGCAGGTAACAACTGGCAGCCCCGACGGAGATGTCGGGGTGCCAATTCGAAATGCTGGCGATGAGCGAACGGATTTCGGAACGCTTCAGCCGCCCGCCGCGGTAGCCTTCAGGCAACGCCAGCATGGTCGATATGTCGTCATCGCTCGGCCAGTTCATGCTCTGCCTCCACCTGCAAATTGAAACGACAGGGGACAGGAAATCCAACCCCGCGCAGCGCTTTCCGATTCAGCCTATCACGGTTCGACTTGACCGGGATCACGGGGCAAGCGGTGCCCCATCAGCACCGTGAGCACGCCGGTGACGGGGGTTCCGGAAAATGGAAAGCGTCCCCATAATCAAGGCCATCCAGAGGAGACATCCATGCTCACCCTTCGCAAATCCCAGGACCGCGGCTACGCGGACCACGGCTGGCTCAAGAGCTACCACTCGTTCTCGTTCGCCGACTACCACGACGCGGCCCACATGGGCTGGGGCAACCTGCGCGTCATCAACGAGGACCGCGTTGCGCCGGGCATGGGCTTCGGCAAGCACGGTCACCGCGACATGGAGATCATCAGCTATGTGCTGTCGGGCGAACTGGCCCATCAGGACAGCATGGGCAACGTCAAGGGCATTCCGCCCGGCGACGTGCAGCGCATGAGCGCCGGCACCGGCGTGATGCACAGCGAGTTCAACCACGCCGAAGGCCAGACCACGCACTTCCTCCAGATCTGGATCGAGCCGAACGTGACCGGCATCCCGCCGAGCTACGAGCAGAAGACGATTCCGGACGAGCAGAAGCGGGGCGCCCTGCGCCTGGTGGCGTCACCCGATGGAGCGCAGGGATCGGTCACCATCCATGCCGACGCGGCACTGCACGCGGGTTTGTTCGACGGCAATGAGTCGGCGGAGCTTGCCCTGAACCCGAACCGCAAGGGCTATGTGCATCTCGTGCGTGGCGCGCTCGAGGTCAATGGCCAACGGATCGTGTCCGGCGATGCAGTATTGCTGGAAAACGAAAGCCGGATCGTGCTGGCCCATGGAACGGATGCCGAGGTGCTGGTGTTCGATCTGGCGGCCTGACTTCTACTTCGCCGAACCGCGCTTCATGAAGGACAGCGAGGGCGTTCGCGACCGGCGTGGCCGCGGCTGCCATGCGATCGGCGCCTACCCGCGCGTGTCGTCGGTCGCCGGCTTTGGCGCCTCGGCCATCGTCGCCCTCGCCGCGGCGCCCGCCACCGCCTTCGCCCTCTCGTCGTCACCGAACGCCGGTGGCACGTTGACGGTCACCTCCTTGTGCGCGAACTTGATGCCCGCGGCGCGGAAGGCGGTGATGATCTTGTCGTAAGCGACGCGCCGAATCATGAACGACGTGGGGCTCGGCCTGGCCATGAACTTGGCCCGCACGACGACCGCGCTGTCCTCCGTCGCCGTCACGCCCTGCGACTTCAGCGGCTGCAGCATGTCCTTGGCGTAATCCGGGTCGGCCGCGAGCTCCTCGCCGATCTTCTTCAGGATCTTCTTCACCTGCATGATGTTGGTGTCGTAGGTGAGCCGGAACTCCATCACGTGGATGGCCCAATCTCGGCTGGTGTTGCGCAGGCGCTTGATCTCGCCGTAGGGCAGGATGTTGAGCGCCCCGCGGTGATGACGCAGGAACACCGAGCGCACGTTGATCTTCTCGACCACGCCCTTGTCGGTGCCGACCTCGATGTACTCGCCCAGCCGGAACGCGTCATCCATCAGGAAGAACGCGCCGGAGACGATGTCGCGCACCAACGTCTGCGAGCCGAAGCCGATCGCCACGCCGACCACACTGGCGCCGGCGAGCAATGGCAGGATGTCGACGCCCAGGGCGGCCAGAAATGACATCGTCGCCATCACGACGATCGTGACCAGGATCAGCGCGCGGAAAAGCGGCAGCAGCGTCTGCAGGCGCGACGCGGGCACGTCCGGACCCTGCTTGCCCTCCGCCTCCATCCGGCGATCGATCGTCGTCTTCGCGATCTCCCACAGCAGGTAGGCAAGCAGCAGCACAATGCAGACGCCGAACAGCGAGCTCGAGATCTTGCCTCCCATGCTCGCCTGTGCCATCGCGAAGAGGCTGACGTCCCAAAGCTCGGCGAGGAGCAGCAAGCCAACGACGATGACGACGATGTGGATGGCGCGGCGGAACACAGCTTCGTACGCAGCGATAAACCCCGGCACGGCGGACCGCGCATCGGCCGGCGCCGCCGCGGCCGCCGCGACGGCACGGCACAGCACCATGTCGATGAGCGGTATCGCCACCACCAGCAACACGCTCAGGGCGCCGGCCCCCTGTACGACGGGCGTGCCCGAAAGAACGTCGTAGATACGCGCGGCGACGATCGCGGTGAAGAATACCGTCGCGACCACCGGCCACAGATCGGCGAGCCAGCCAACGATGGCGTTGTGCGCTCCATCGCCACGGATCAGGCCGGCAATTGCCGCGCGCACCTGCCACACCGCCCACAGTACGACCGCGAGGCCCAGCGCCGTCGAGGCGATGACGACGAGATCCGCCGTCGCCGCGCTCGCGCCGCCGCCTGTCAATACCGCGTGACAGAAATTCGTGGCGCCCCAGAGTGCCGCGAGCAGGACAGCAAACCAGCGCAAGGTGCGCGCCGGGGCGTCGGCGAACGGCAGCAACCGCACGGCACCGTTGCGACCCGAAAGCAGGAACTGGGCGAGGAGCCAGATCACGCGGACCGCGACGACTGCGATCAGCATCTCCAGAACCGCGATCCGCCGCAGGCCGTGTCCCTGCCAGAGCGCGAGGAACGCCGCGAGCGCGGCCAACGCGAACACGGCGATCCCCGCAAGGTCCAGGGCAAGTCCAACGCCCAGGCGAAACGAACGCGCCGTGAAGGTCTCCGCGGCCGGTGGCGCCAGCCTCTTGCGGTAATTGCGCAGCGCCCAGTCGTAGATGCGGTGCGCCAGCCAGCCGATCACCAGCATCGCCGCCAGCGCGATGGCCAGCTTCACGACCCCGGGCAGTCCTTCTTCGGGATCGTCCAGTTTGGTGCCGACGTCGGAGAGCGTGTCCGGCAACGCAACGAACGCCTCCCGGAGCTCGCCGAGCCGCGTGCGCACCATGCCGGCGCCCTCTTCGACCATCCCCGACATGCCCTTGTCGCCCTTCGCTTTCCGCCGGCGCGGCGGCGCGATCGAGCTGGTCGAGGAGGAGCTTTCTCACCTCCGCGTCGGAAAGGCGCGATACGAGCTCGCGCACCGATTCGTGCGTCAGCGGCTCGGGTAACGCAATCGCTTTCGCCTTGGTCGATTGGGCCTGCGCGTCCGCAGGAACGACGACGATGATCGCGCAAGCCAGCGCCAGGCAACCGGCGGCGATCGCCCGCCATGTTTGATCGAACGCGACCATCGTCTTGCTCCTGGGGAAACCACGACAGAGGGACCACAGGTAATTGTAATCCAACGACCCCGCCTCACCCGAGCGACGGGGGTCGTGCGCGCCTCATTGCGCGCGTTTGCGCACCCAGAACTGGTACATCAGCGCGAAAGTGTCGGGCCGGTCCATTTCGAACTGGTGCCATTGGTCGAGGTTCGTCAGCGCCCGGTCCTCGGGGAAACGGGTTCGATAACGTGCCGCGGCCTGGGTGTCCGGCCATTCGAACCCGATGAACTCGAGACCAAGTTCGGTGAGGAGCGCTGCGATCTGCGGCAGGCTGAACCGCTGCTCCTGCACGTGGAAGATGAGATCGCGGCAGGCGCTGAGGCTGTAGAAGTCCTCGCCCCGCGCAACCCGCGTCAGGAGCGCATCGTCCGGCCGGGCGAGAATCGCGGCGCGGCACGCGCGTATGCCTTCGGGCGTGGGCGGGTACCCGCCCGCCGCGATGAACTCGCGGGCACGCACGACGTGCCGGCGCGCCTGCTCGCTGTAGAGACCGATGCGCATCAGGCCGCCGGGACGCAGCAGCGAGCAGAGGATCCGCCAGCCGGCGACCGGATCCGCGAGGTGATGCAGCACGCCGGTGCAATCGACGACGTCGAAGCGCTCGGTCAGAGCGCCCAGCGCCAATATGTCCGCCTGCCGATACTCGATGTTGCCGATGCCGAGCTCGCGCGTCTTGCGCACGGCGTAGGCGAGGCTCGTCAGGCTCAGGTCCACGGCCAGCACGCTCGCATCCGGAAATCGCCGCGCCGTGTTGATCGGATGCCGTCCGGTGCCGCACCCCGCGACGAGGATGCGCGCGGGGGCGTCGGGCACCCCGGCGAGATCCGCTTCCGGAAAGAGGCCGCGCAGGAAAGCCGCGACAGACGACGGCGCAACGTCGCGTCCCGGCCGCTGCCATCTCGGGTAAGGATTGGCCTCGTACTGGCTGCGGACCGCAGCCGAGACGCCGTCGACCACCTCGGTCAGCGCGACGATCGCTCCACGGAGGCGCCGCTCCTCCCGCGGCTCGCGGATCTGCCGCAACGCAAGCGAGGCGAGCGCGGTCGGCGCGAGACCGGCTGCGATCGCATCGTGCGCGTCGAGTGTGTGCAGCGGACGACAGCAGGCGTACAGGGCGTACCAGTGGAGCGGCACCGGGCTTCCCGCCGCCCTCGTCGTCGCGATCGCGCTGCGCAATGCCGCGACCGCGGCGGCTTCCGCGTCGGATTCGTCATGCACGTACTCGGTGTTGAAGCACTGGTGCGCGATCGCCGCGATGTCCGGCAGCGGCAGGGACGGCGCGGCCGCGGGATCCGCCGAGAATTCCCGCAGCAGGCCGCGGCGCGCGAACGCGAGCAGGCGCTCGACGAAGAGGTTCGGCACCACGACTTCCTCGAGCAGCCGCTGCAGCAGCGCGTCGTCGAGGAGCGCGCGCACGAGAGGCTGCAGCGTCGGCCAGGCGCGCGGATCGTCGGTCCCGGATTCGGGCAGGCGTTCCTGCAGCTCGACCGCCTCCGGCCGCGTGGCCACGGCGCTCGCGATCGGACGCACGAGACGCGCCGGGTCGACCGCGGAGTGGTCGAGCGCGCGGAACAGCAGATCGCGCATGCGCGGATCGACCGGATGCCGCAGATCGTAGTCCCTGACGCACTGCTCGAACTGCGTCCAGTACGCCGGATTGTCGCGATGGAGCTGCAGCGCGGCCACGATGCTTTCCAGCGCGGCATCCGCGTTGGCAACGACCGCGGAGGACGCCGTTGGCGCATCGAAGGCATGTTCCAGTTGGGCCGCCAGCGCCGAGCGTGCCCGCGACAGGTTGTACCAGGCCTCGTGGAGCCCGGGGTCGAGCGCGAGCGCCTGCTCGAAATTCGCTGCGGCTTCCTCGCATTGCCCCCGTGCAAGCCTCGCCGCGCCCTGCCCGAACAGCGCGAACGGATAGTCGCGCTTGAGCGCGAGCGCGCGGCCGAAACTGGCTTCGGCGCCCGCGTTGTCGCCGCGCTCGAGCAGCAGGTTGCCGAGATTCGAATGCGCCTCCGCCAGGCCGGGATCCAGCGCCAGCGCCGCCTCGAGCTCCGCGATCGCGCGATCGGGCATGCCCGAGACTCCGGTAGGCGATCGCCAGGTGGCAGCGAAAGGCCGGCTGACGGGGATTCAATGCGATCGCGCGCGACAGCGGCTCCAGCGCACGGTCGGGATCTCCCGACTGCAGCCCGAGCACGCCGATGGCGTGGAGCGCGTCGGGATCCTGCGGCAGTTTCGCCTGCAGGATCCCGAACGCCGCAGCGGCGCTCTTGCGATCCCCGGCCTCGAGCGCAGCGAGCGCACGCGCGAGCAGCCGGCCGTCGAATCCGGCCGGCGGCAGCGCGGACTGGCGGCGTTTCTTCTCACCCATCGCGAGGTGTCGGTTCGTGCATGGTCTCGCTCCGGGACACCGTCGCGTCGCGCCAGCCGGCAGCGCGATGCCGCGAACCCCGGGGCCGGCATTATGGGGCCGCGGCGCGGCGCCGCGAGCCCGAAGCCGCCCGCGGCGCGCTGGCGCCGCCGAACAGAAGAGCGGAAGTTTGATCAAGTCGCTTGCCCGGATCGGCCCGCTGTGGCTAGCATGCTGCACCCTCCCTTTCCCCTTTGCACGGAGTCCCGATGGACGTTCGCCAGCCGCTCCACAGCGAGCACGTGAAACTGCTCGACACCGCAGGATTGCGCCGCCACTTCCTCGTCGAGCGCCTGTTCGTCCAGGACGAGATCACGCTGATCTACAGCCAGATCGACCGCATCATTGTCGGCGGTGCGATGCCGGGCGCCCGCGAGCTTGCTTTCGGGCCGGACCTCGCAAAGAAGTTCGCGGTCGGGAGCTTTCTCGAGCGCCGCGAGCTCGGCGCGATCAACATCGGCGGGACCGGGGGTGATCACTGTCGACGGCACGAACTTCGAGCTCGGCACGCGCGAGGCGCTCTACGTCGGCGCAGGCGCGAAGGACGTGCGCTTCCGCAGCGCGGACCCGGGCAACCCCGCGAAGTTCTACCTCAACAGCGCGCCGGCGCACCGCAGCTGCCCGACCAAGAAGGTCACGCTGAAGGACGCCTCGCCCTCGACCCTCGGCGACCCCAAGACGGCCAACCGGCGCACGATCTACAAATTCATCGTGCCGGGGGTCGTCGAATCCTGCCAGCTCACGATGGGCATGACCCAGCTCGAGGCAGGCAGCGTCTGGAACACGTTCCCTTGCCACACCCACGAGCGGCGGATGGAGGTCTATTTCTACTTCGATCTGCCCGCCAACGCGGTGGTCTTCCATCTGATGGGCCGTCCCGACGAGACGCGCCACATCGTCGTCGCCAACGAGCAGGCGGTGATCAGCCCCAGCTGGTCGATCCACTCGGGCGTGGGCTCGCAGGCCTACACGTTCATCTGGGGCATGGTCGGGGAAAACCAGGTGTTCGACGACATGGACCACCTGTCGCCCTCCGCTCTGCGCTGACCCGGATGGCCTGCGCCGACATCGAAGGCCGGATCGGCCGCGGCCCGCCAATGCCCGCGGAAATCCACGCATGAACCTGCTCCCCGGCGCCCTGGCGCAGGTCGAGGAGCGGTTCTTCCGCTTCCTCGAGCGGCTGATGGTCTTCCTGCTGGCCGCGATGGTGCTGATGGTGTTCGGCAACGTCGTGCTGCGCTGGACCGTCGATTCGGGCATCGACGTGTCCGAGGAAATGATCGCGCTTCTTCTTCGTCTGGCTGACCTTCATCGGTGCCGTCGTGGTGATGCGCGAGCACCTGCACCTCGGCGTCGACATGCTGGTGGGCAAGTTCGGCCGCAAGGGACGGCTCGCCTGCATGATGACCTCGGACGCGCTGATCCTCTTCTGCTGCGCCGTCTTCTTCTGGGGCACGTGGCAGCAGGCGGCCATCAACGCGAGCAACGTCTCCGCCGTCACCGGCATCTCGATGCTCTGGGTGTTCGGCGTCGGCTATTTCACCAGCGTCGCCATCGGCCTCATGGTGCTGATGCGCCTGCTGCGCGCGTTCACCGGCAACGTCGACGAGCGCGAGCTCGCGATCTTCGCCGGCACTTTCGAGCTCGACGACGCCGTGCACATCAAGCGCGGGATCGAATGAGCCGGCGCGGAGCACCCCCGCAATGACCGTCACCATCTTCCTCGTGTCGCTGATGGGCGCGATGGCGATCGGCGTGCCGGTCGCGTTCGCGCTGATCATCTGCGGCATCACGCTGATGGCGTACCTCGGCATCTACGACAGCCAGATCGTCGCGCAGAAGATCCTCGACGGCGCCGACTCGTTCGTGCTGCTGGCCATTCCCTTCTTCCTGCTCGCCGGCGAGCTGATGAACGCCGGGGGGCTGTCGCAAGCGGATCGTCAATTTCGCGCTGGCGCTGATCGGCCATCGCCACGGCGGCCTCGGCTACGTGGCCATCGTCGCCGCGATCATCATGGCGTCGCTGTCGGGCTCGGCCGCCGCCGACACCGCGGCGCTGGCGGCGATCCTGATCCCGATGATGCGCGAGGCGGGCTACAACATCCCGCGCTCGGCGGGGCTGATCGCCGCGGGCGGGATCGTCGCCCCGGTGATCCCGCCGTCGATCGGCTTCGTCGTCTTCGGCGTGGCCGCCAACGTCTCGATTCCGCGGCTGTTCGTCGCCGGCATCGTCCCCGGCATGCTGCTCGGCCTGTCGCTGTTCATCGCCTGGTGGTGGGTCTCGCGCAAGGAGGTTCTGACCACGCTGCCGCGGCGCAGCTGGACGCATCGTCTGCACACGCTGCGCGACGGCGCGTTCGCGCTGGCGATGCCGGTCTTCGTGCTGGGCTCGATCCGCTTCGGCTGGGCCACGCCCACCGAGGCCGCCGTGGTCGCCGTCGTCTACGCGGCGATCGTCGGCATGTTCATCTACAAGGAATTGAAGCTCTCGCAGCTCTACGGCGTCGTGCTGGCGGCAGCCAAGATGACGGCGGTGGTGATGTTCCTGGTCGCCGCCTGCGGCATTTCGTCGTGGCTGATCACGCAGGCCAACATCCCCGGCGAGCTCGGCAGCCTGCTCGCGCCGCTGATCGCCAACCCGACGCTGCTGATGATCTGCATGATGATCCTGGTGCTGGTCGTCGGCACGGCGCTCGACTTCACGCCGACGGTGCTGATCCTCACGCCGGTGCTGATGCCGCTGGTCAAGCAGGCGGGCATCGATCCCGTCTACTTCGGCGTGCTGTTCATCGTCAACAACGCCATCGGCCTCATCACCCCGCCGGTGGGCATCGTGCTCAACGTCGTGAGCGGCGTCGCGCGGGTGTCGATGACCGACGTCATGCGCGGCGTGAATCCCTTCCTGTTCACGCAGGCGATCGTCCTGTTCCTGCTGATTTTTTTCCCGCAGCTCGTGATGTGGCCCTACCGGGCGTTCATGGGCCTTCCATTCCAATGGTGAAGGCACGCGCGGGCGTGCCCACCCGATCCAAGGAGATCATCATGCAAGTTTCGTTCGAGCCTCATCGCCGCGGGCATCGCGGCCGCCGCACTCGCACTGCCCGCCCAGGCGCAGTTCACCGAGCGCACGATCCGCCTGTCCAACGGCGTCAACCAGGAGCACCCGGTCGGCAACGGCGTTGCCAAGATGGCCGCGTGCGCGACCGAGAAGTCCGGCGGCAAGATGAAGATCCAGGGCTTCTGGGGCGGCGCGCTGGGCGGCGACCTGCAGGCGACGCAGGCGCTGCGCTCCGGCACGCAGGAGATGGTGATCACGTCGACCTCGCCGCTGATCGGCATCCTGCCCGACCTCGGCGTGTTCGACCTGCCGTTCCTGTTCGCCAACGAGAAGGAAGCCGACGCGATCCTCGACGGCGAATACGGCAAGTACATCTCGGACAAGATGCCTGCCGTCGGCCTCGTCAATCTCGCCTACTGGGAGAACGGCTTCCGCAACCTCACCAATTCCAAGAAGCCGGTGAACAAGGTCGAGGACTTCCCGGGCCTCAAGGTGCGCGTGATGCAGAACAACGTCTTCCTCGACACGTTCAAGACCGATGGGCGCGAACCCGGTGCCGATGGCGTTCGGCGAAGTGTTCCCGGCGCTCGAGACCAAGGCGATCGACGGCCAGGAAAATCCGTTCGTCACCATCGACACCTCCAAGTTCTACGAGGTGCAGAAGTACCTGTCGGTGACCCGGCACGCGTACACGCCGTTCATGGTGCTCTACTCGAAGCCACTGTGGGACAAGCTGTCCCCGGCCGAGCAGAAGGTGCTTTCCGACTGCGCGATCCAGGGCCGCGACGAGCAGCGCAGTGTCTCGCGCGCGCTGTCGGACAAGTCGTTCGCCGACCTGAAGACCAAGGGCATGACGGTCAACGAGATCATCGCCGCCCGAGCAGAAGCGCCTGCGCGATGCCGTCAAGCCCGTCTACGAGAAGCACGCGGCGACGATCGGCAAGGAAACCGTCGACAGGATGAGCGCGACGCTGTCCAAGATTCGCGGCGGCTGATCTCGCGATCGCCCGGCAACGGGGCGGCCGGGGCGTGCGCGAGCGCGCCCCGGCCTTCCATCCTGGAGTCCGCCATGAAAATCAGCGCCGTCGAGCCGCTGATCCTGCACATGCCGTTGAACCGCGAGTTCGATCGCGGATTCGACGCACCGGATCACGCACTGGGGCGTCGTCGGCGTGCGGCTGCGCACGACGGACGGCCGCGAAGGCTACGGCTTCACCGGCACCCATGCCGATCTCGCCTCCGATCGCCTGATCGCCGCCTGCATCGGCAACTGCTACGCGCCACTGCTGCTGGGCGAGGACGCGACCGAGGGCCGCCGCCTGTGGCAGAAGCTCGCCCGCGCGCCGGCGCTGCAGTGGGTCGGGCGCGCCGGCATCACCCAGCTGGCGCTCGCCGCCGTCGATGTCGCGCTATGGGACCTGCGCGCCAAGGCCGCCGGACGTGCCGCTCTGGCACCTCCTGGGCGGGCCGGTGCGCGACCGGCTGGAGGCGTACAACACCGACGTCGGCTGGCTGTCGCTGTCCGACGAGACGCTGGTCGACGGCTGCCGGCACGCGATCGAGGTCGACGGCTTCCGCGGCGTCAAGATCAAGGTCGGACACGACCGTGCCGGCGTACGACCTCAAGCGGCTCGAGGCTGTGCGGCGGGCGATCGGCCCGGAGCCGACGCTGGCGATCGACGGCAACGGCAAGTGGGACCTGCCGACCTGTCGGCGCTTCTGCGCGCAGGCGGAGGCCTTCGACGTCCACTGGTTCGAGGAGCCGCTGTGGTACGACGATGTCGCGTCGCACGCGGCGCTCGCGCGCAGCACGATCGATTCCGATCGCGCTGGGCGAACAGCTCTACACGGCGGACGCCTTCGAGGCGTTCATGGCGGCGGGCGCGGTGCATTACGTGCAGCCCGACGTCACGCGCCTCGGCGGCATCACCGAGTTCCTGCAGGTCGCCGATGCCGCGCACGCGCGCCGCCTGCCGGTGGCGGCGCACGCCGGCGACATGGGCCAGGTGCACGTGCATCTGTCGTTTGCCCATCCGGCGACGGCCGTGCTCGAGTACATTCCCTGGATCAAGGACCACTTCGTCGAACCGATTCGCGTCGAGGACGGATACTTTGTCCGGCCGCAGCTTCCCGGCGCGGGGTCGACGCCAACGGCACCGGCGCTGGCGCGATTTGCCATGCCGCTCGCGTGAGCTTCCTTCCACTGCCTGCGGAGCATCGATCATGAAGATCACCGCGCTCGAAACGCTGCGCCTCGGCGAATTCGCCAACCTGCTCTGGGTCCGGCTGCACACCGACGAAGGGCTCATCGGACTGGGCGAGACGTTCATGGGCGCCGCCGCCGTCGAGGCCTACCTGCACGAAACGGTCGCGCCCAAGCTCGTCGGCCGCGACCCGGCGCGGATCGAGGCGATCAACGGCGCGCTCGCCAACTACCTCGGCTGGCGCTCGGCCGGGGTGGAGACCCGCGGCAACTCGGCCGTGGACATCGCGCTCTGGGATCTGTTCGGCAAGACGCACGGCAAGCCGGTGGCCGACATGCTCGGCGGCCGCTCGCGCGATTCGATCCGCGTCTACAACACCTGCGCCGGCTACAAGTACATCCGCGATGCGCGCGCGCAGTCGGTCGCCAACTGGCATGTCGGCGCGACCGGCGGGCCCTACGAGGATCTCGAAGGATTCCTGCACCGGGCCGACGAGCTCGCGCTGTCGCTGCTCGAGCAGGGGATCACCGGGATGAAGATCTGGCCGTTCGACATCGCGGCGGAGCGCAGCGGCGGCTACGACATCAGCCCGGCCGAGCTGAAAGCCGCGCTGGAGCCCTTCGCGCGGATCCGGCGGGCGGTCGGCGACCGGATGGACATCATGGTCGAGTTCCACTCGCTGTGGAGCCTGCCGATGGCGAAGAAGCTCGCCGAGCGGCTCGCCGAGTTCGACACCTACTGGCACGAGGACCCGTTCCGCCTCGACAACATCGGCGACCTCGCCGACTACGCGCGCCACAGCAAGGCGTGGGTCTGCGCGTCGGAGACCCTCGCCTACACGCACTCGTTCCGCGAATACCTGCAGACGGGCGTGGCCGGCGTGGCGATGCTCGACCTGTCGTGGTGCGGCGGGCTCACCGAGGCGCGCAAGATCGCCGCGCTGGCCGAAGCGTGGCACGTTCCGGTCGCGCCGCACGACTGCACGGGCCCCGTCGTCTACACGGCGTCGTGCCACCTGTCGCTGCACGCCCGCAATGCGCTGATCCAGGAATCGGTGCGCGCGTTCTACACCGGCTGGTACAACGAGCTGGTGACGGGGCTGCCGACGGTGGCCAACGGCGAGGTGACGATCAGCGACGCGCCGGGCCTCGGGCTCGAGCTCGCCGCGGGGCTCGAGCGCCGCGCCGTCGAGCTTCCACACCCCGCCGAGCCCCGTGGTGATGCCTATCGGTAACCTGGGGTGCCTGCCGTGGCCCACAATCCGTCCATTGCTGGCATACATCATTTCGAGCTCACCTCCGTTAGGTGCCGGGCCGACCACGATCCGTTGCACGATTTCCGTCTCGAACTCCTTGGCGGACATTCGTTTGCCTCCGGCATCGAGAACCTCGCCAAGGCTTTGCTGAGCAGCCGCAGCCCCCGTCACCAACGGGACTCCGAGGATGATTGCAAGTCTTGCAAGTCGCAGCATCATGTTCGCCTACTGAACGAGATCGTCCGCCAGCATGACCAGTGCCGGGGGTAACGCCAGCCCGAGCACCTTGGCGGTGGCCGCGTTCACGACGAGCTCGAAATGCGTGGGTCGTTCGACCGGCAGGTCCGCCGGCTTGGTACCCTTCATGATCTTGTCTGCGTAGTACGCGGCGCGGCGTCGATGCGCCGCGAGACTTGCACCGAAGGACATGAGTGCGCCTGCTTTCACGTACTCGCGCAACGGCGCTATCGTAGGCAGCCGGCGCTTGAGCGCAAAGTCGGCGATCGCATGCGCATATTCGAGTGTCACGCTGTCCCAACACAAAGCAAGTGCATCGGGCCTGTCCTTTGCCATCGCCGCGAACGCGCGCTCGACCGAATTGGCATCGCGGACATCGAACGGCTGCACGAGGATCCCCAGCGCGCCACTCGCCGCGCGAATTTCGTTGAGACAGGAAGCGTTACCGGGGTTTCCCGAATTCCACAGAACTGCCGCGCGCGTCAGACGCGGCATGAGCTCGCGCAGCAGGCTGAGCCGCTTCGGCCACAACTCTTCACTGATGGCGGACAGGCCGGTCACGTTGCCTTCGGGCCTGCCGAGACTGGAAATGATTCCGGCCTTTACCGGATCGGATCCGAATTCCGTCGCGACGATCGGAATGGACGTCGTCGCCCGCTTGGCGGCAATGGCGGCGGAATCGCCCACCGTCACGATCACGCAGGTGCCTGATGTGATAGGCCACGGTATTACCGCTCACGCCGAGCGCCTCTGCCAGCCCCTCGATGCGCTGCGGCCATTGTGAAGACCGCGAAGATCCACCTACTCGACCCTGAACGACTGCTTTCGTGGAAGACCGTACTGCCGCTTTGCGTCGAAGTCGGGCGGTGCCTGCACACACTCAAATCTGCTCGGACACTGTTTGCCGGGCCCAGTCCCGATGAGGACACGTTAGCGTTGCCCCGGCGCTCCCAGGCTTGCCGCCCACAGGAGGAAAGTTTGTCTCCTCGTACCCGGGCGCAATGCCGGCGCGATCGAGCTCGATCCAGATCTGCAGGAAGTGCGGGACGCGGTCCTGCGAGTGGTTGTATTCGGAGTGTCGCAGCCCGGTCCCGGCCGACATGCGCTGCACGTCGCCCGGCCGGATCACGCGGACCCATTCCCCATGCTGTCCTTGCGCGCGAGCTCGCCATCAAGCACGTAGCTGATGATCTCCGTCGCGGTGCCCCGCGCGTGCCGAAACCCTGCCCGGCGCCTGCGCGATGCCGACCGCCGCCACGGCCACGAAATGATTTTCGCCCGCGACCCCTGCGCTGCAGGCGATAATCCGGTTTCTGGCTCGGCCGGGGGCGATGTTTCTCCGCGCCGTTCGACAGCAGCAAGCGACCCACGCCATGACGACAAGACCGATCAAGCCACGCACGACCATTCGCCGCGACGACCGCACTTCGCGCACCGACGACGAGCACGTCGTCGACATGGTGCTGCTGCCGCCGCCCGAGCACCTGATCCGCTTCTTTCCGATCCAGGACACGCCCGTCGAGGCGTTGGTCGCGGGCACCCGCAGCCGGATCCGCGACATCCTGAAAGGGTCGGACGACCGGCTGCTGATCGTCGTAGGGCCCTGCTCGATCCACGACCCGGCCGCCGCGCTCGACTACGCTCGGCGTCTCGCCGCCGAGCGCGAGCGCGCCGCGGACACGCTGGAGATCGTCATGCGCGTCTATTTCGAGAAGCCGCGCACGACGGTCGGCTGGAAAGGGCTGATCAACGATCCCTGGCTGGACGAGAGCTGCCGCATCAGCGAGGGCCTGCGCATCGCGCGGCAGCTCTTGATCGACATCGGCCGGTTGGGCGTGCCGTCGGGCAGCGAATTGCTCGACACGATTTCGCCGCAATACATCGGCGACCTGATCGCCTGGGGCGCGATCGGAGCGCGAACGACCGAAAGCCAGGTGCACCGCGAGCTCGCCTCGGGCTCCTCGGCCCCGATCGGTTTCAAGAACGGCACCGACGGCAACGTGCAGATCGCCTGCGACGCGATCCAGACGGCCTCGCGCCCGCACCATTTCCTCGGCGTGCACAAGAGCGGCCAGATCGCCATGATCCGCACGCAGGGCAACAAGGACTGCCACATCATCCTGCGTGGCGGCAGCGCGCCGAACTACGACGAGACGAGCGTGGCGGCGGCCTGCGCCGCGCTGGGAGACGCCGGACTTCGGGCCGCCCTGATGATCGACTGCTCGCACGCGAACTGCGCCAAGCGGCACGAGCGCCAGCTGGTGGTCGCCAACGAGATCGCGCGCCAGGTGGGCGCCGGCAGCCGCCACGTGTTCGGCGCGATGATCGAAAGCCACATCCATCCGGGCGCGCAGAAATTCACGCCGGGCCGCGACGATCCCGCCAGGCTCGCTTACGGCACCAGCATCACCGATCCCTGCCTCGGCTGGGAGCAGACGGTCGACGCCTTGCGGGTCTTGAGCGACGCGGTGCGCCGTCGGCGCAAGGCCTGACTCGGCCAGGCTACCGGCCGCCAACGGCGACGGCGCACCTTGGCAGACAACCTACGCGAGCGGCTGGAGCCCCAGGAAGGCCCGGTCGATTTCGTTTCGCAATTCGTCGTAGTTCCACGTCACGGGGAACTGCGGGAATTCGCGCACGACGTTTTCGGGCGGATGGAAGAGGATGCCGCGATGCGCCTCGGCGAGCATCGCGGTGTCGTTGTAGCTGTCACCGGCGGCGACGACCTCGAAGTTGAGCTCCCTGAAGCGCTGCACCGCGGCGCGCTTCTGGTCCGGCATGCGCAGCCGATAATCGACCAGCATGCCGTCGCGATCGGCCTCGAGCGAGTGGCAGAAGAGCGTCGGGCGTCCGAGCTGCCGCATCAGCGGCCGGGCGAACTCGTAGAACGTGTCGGAGAGGATCACCACCTGGTAGGCATCGCGCAGCGCATCGAGAAAGGCCGGCGCGCCTTCCATCGGCCCCATCGCCGCGATCACCTGCTGGATGTCGGCAAGGCCCAACCCATGCTGGCGAAGAATGCCCAGGCGCCCTGCCATCAGCCTGTCGTAGTCGGGCTCATCCCGCGTTGTGCGCGCGAGCTCCGGAATTCCTGTGCGCCTGGCGAATTCGATCCAGATTTCCGGAACGAGGACGCCCTCGAGGTCGAGACAGACGATTTGCATGACGGAATGCGCGTGGGAGAGGATCGGGGAGCTGGCCGGGCGGGGTTCGGGGACGTGCTGACCGGGGCGACGGAGCTTTTCGCCGATCCGGCCCTTTCCGCGGCGCCGGCTGCCTCGGTTGCCTGCCGCGTTTCTCCCTGTATTCTAGTCGAAGGACGCCCGGACAGCAGGCAGTGCGAACTGCCCCGGCGCGGCAATCGGGAAGTTCCATGCATGCCCGGGCAGTGCGGTATTGACGTCGCGCAAGACATGGGGAAAGCGGGAGTGATACCTTGACTTCGACCATGCTGCACCGCAACATCCTAGGTTGGCGGGGTGATAGCCCGGCAATCGACGAAGTCGGCGTCGGAAACACCGGAGCAGACCGTCCCGAGGCGTCCGGCCGCTCGCCGGCCGTGCGACGCGCCCGGGGAATTTGCGCATGGAGACTCTTGAACGGAAGAGGGATGACATGACCGACCAGCCGGAAAAGACCGACCCGCCGGAAAACCTGCAATTGGCGTGGTGGGCGAAGAAGTTCGACGATGTCGACCGTGAACTCGCGCAGCTCGCGATTATTTGCCAAGTCCGGCTGCTCGATCCCGGCGTGATCGAGCGTGTGCTGCAGAACGACGCCACCGTCTGCGGCGCGTCGAATCCGTCGGTCTTCGGCAAGCTGCGCTCGCTGTTGATGATGCACTACGCCATACGCGACAAGGCGGTCGCGGCGCTCGGTGGGGCGCAGGCACAGGCCTTGATCAATACCGTAGTCGCGCGACTGCGCGAGAGGATCGGCGCGAAACTGGGCGGCTAGACAACGAAAAACCGAAGGAGAAATCCATGGATCACAGCAAGCGCAGGATACTGGTCACCGGAGTCGCCGCAGTGCTGGCGCTCGCGTTCGCGTCCGTCGCGTCGGCGCAGCAGTGGAAGCCGACCAAACCGATCACCATCATCGTGCCGTGGGCGGCCGGAGGATCGACCGACCAGGTCACGCGTGTGACGGCTGCGGAAGTCGAGAAGGCGCTCGGCCAGAAGGTCGTCATCGTCAACCAGCCGGGCGCGTCCGGCTCGATCGGAACGAAGAACGCGCTCGAAGCGCCGAAGGACGGCTACACATGGACCGCGGGTGCGGCACAGGACCTCGGCACCTACGCGGTTCTCGGCATGCTCGACACGAAGATCGGCGATTGGGCGCTCTTCCTCAATGTCGCCAATGTCTCGACGCTTTCGGTGAATCCGGCGACGCCATATAAGACGCCGACCGAGCTGATCGACGCGATGAAGGCCAAGCCGGGCGCAATCAGCGTCGCGACGGCCGGCGTGAACTCCAGCGGCCACAGCGCGATGGAAGCCATCGCCAAGGCGACGGGCGTCAAGTACAAGCACGTCACCTACGACGGGGGCAATCCGGCCGTCGTCGCGACGGTTGCCGGGGAAACGGATGCGACGACGCAACTCACCACCGAGCAGGCCGAGATGATCCGCGGCAAGAGGCTGCGCGCGCTCGCCGTCATCGGCGACAAGCCCGTCGAGCTCGACGGGTACGGCGTCATCGAGCCGTTGACGAAATCGGTGCCGGGCTTCAAGGCGCCTGCCAACTACTTCGGCATCTTCATTCCGAAGGGCGTGCCACCGGAAGTGATTGCGACGGTCGAGAAGGTCTGGGCCGAACAGATCGCCACCTCCGCTGCGCTGAAACAGTATGCGACCGCACGCGGCGCCCAGTTCGCGCCGCAAGCCGGCGCCGACGCGCAGAGGGCGGTGTTCCCCGCCGTGCAGGCCAACGCGTGGGCCGCCGCCGACACCGGCAAGGCGAAGGTCGCCCCGGACACGCTGGGCATCCCGCGTCCTTAGCCGAAGCGACCCCATGGGCCGGCGCCTGCGCGGACGCCGGCCTTTCGTTTCATGAATCGCCCTGTGTCCACCGAGATCCACCCGTCATCGCCACGGCGCGACCTCCAGGGTGGCGTCGCCTGGACGGCGTTGGGCAGTGCCATCGTCGTGCTGTCGTGGCAGATGGACCGGATGACGCAGCAGGGCGCGACGCTGCACACGGCGCCGGGCCTGTGGCCGGGCATCGTCGGGACGCTGCTCGCAGCTCTGGGTGGCGTGCTGATGCTGCGCTCGTGGCGGCGCGCGCAACGCATCGGCTGGGATCGGGCAGCGACCGACGACACCGACTACGTGCCGCAGTCGCGTTTTTTGCTCGCGGCGGGAATGTTCTTCGTCTATGCGCTGCTGCTCGTCGGTCGCGGGTTGCCGTTCTGGTTTTCCACCGCGCTTTTCGTCACGGCGTTCGTGTTCCTCTTCCAGTACACACTGCGCAAGGCGGCCGGCAAGGTCGCTCGCGGCATTGTCGTGGCGCTCGCTTGCGGCGTGCTCACTGCCGCCATCGTCACGCTCCTCTTCGAGCAGCTCTTCTACGTGCGGCTGCCCTAGCGCGCCCGCGCCGGAAGATCCCGCCCCATGTTCGACGGCCTCATCGCGTTCGGTCATTCGATCTGGAGCTTCTGCGATCCGCTGTCGATCGGATTGATCCTGCTGTCCTCGCTCGTCGGGGTCATCATCGGCGCGCTGCCGGGCCTCACCGCGACGATGGGCGTCGCGCTGATGACGACACTGACCATCAAGATGCCGTCGAGCCAGGCGCTGCTGGTGCTGATCTGCACCTACGTCGGCGCGATCTACGGCGGTTCGCGCTCGGCGATCCTGCTCAACATCCCGGGCACGCCGGCCTCGGCGGCGGCGTGCATCGACGGCCACGCGCTCGCCCGGCAAGGCCACGCCGGCCGCGCGATGGGGATCGCCACGTCCGGCTCGGTGCTGGGCACGCTGATCGGCATGTTCTTCCTCGCGCTGTTCACGCCGATCCTCGGCAACCTCGCGCTGAAGTTCGGCTCGTACGAGTTCTTCTGGCTGGCGCTCTTCGGCGTGATCATCGCCGGCACGCTGACCGGCAACGACCCGCTCAAGGGCTGGATCGCGGGCCTCATCGGCATCTTCACCGCGGTGATCGGCCAGGAGGCCATCTACGCGTACGACCGATTCACGTTCGGCAGCCGCGACCTGGCGGGCGGCCTCCAGCTCGTGCCCGCGCTGGTCGGCGCGTTCGGCTTCGCGGAGCTGCTGATGGCGGTGCGAGAAAGGCCCGCGCCGGTGAAGATCAACCCGTTCGACTCGGTGATTCCGAAGTTGAAGGACGTCGCGCAGTACTGGCGGACGATCCTGCGTTCCGGCGTCATCGGCACGTTCATCGGCATCCTGCCCGGCGTGGGCGAGGACGTCGCGGCGTGGTCGTCGTATGCCGCCGCCAAGCGTGCGAGCAAGGAGAAGGAACAGTTCGGCAAGGGCTCGATCGAGGGGTTGATGGCAGCCGAGACCGGCGACAACGCGTGCGTGCCGGGCGCCGTGATTCCCGTGCTGACCCTGGCCATACCCGGCTCCGCGCCCGCCGCCGTGCTGATGGCGGCGATGCTGATCCACGGCGTGCGGCCGGGCCCGATGATCATGATCGAGGCGCCGACGTTCGTCTACGATGTCGTCGCGATGATGATGTTCGCGACGATCGGGATCCTGATCTACGGTCTCACGCTCACCCAGCTGCTGATCAAGGTGCTGATGGTGCCGAAGCCGATCATCCTGCCGATCATCTTCGTGCTGTGCGTCGTCGGCTCGTACGCGATCTCGCAGCGTCTGTTCGACGTCTGGGTGATGCTGGGCTTCGGCGTGCTGGGCTACGCGCTGCGCCGGCTGCACTATCCGGTGGCGCCGCTGGTGCTGGGGATGGTGCTCGGCGACCTGATGGAGAAGGGCTTCCGGCGCGGGCTCGTGCTGTCCGACGGCGACCTCACGCCGTTCTTCACGCGACCGATCTCCGCCGTGATCTGGATCACGATCGTGCTGGTCGTTCTGCTCAAGGTTCCGGCGGTCGGACGCGGGCTCGCCCGCCTGACCGGCAAGGCCGCATCGCCCGCTTCCACACCCTGACCATTCCCGGAGCCCCGCAACGTGGAAACCATTCGCCTCGGCGTCATCATGAACGGCGTCACCGGCCGCATGGGCACGAACCAGCATCTCGTCCGCTCGATTATCGCCATCCGGAGTCAGGGCGGCGTCCTCCTCGGCCCGGGGCGGCGGATCATGCCGGACCCGATCCTGGTCGGCCGCAATGCCGCCAGGGTCGCGGCACTGGCACAGGCGCACGGCATCGAGCGCTGGACAACCGATCTCGACGCGGCGCTCGCCAACAAGGATGACGCGATCTACTTCGACAGCGCGTCGACCGGCCGGCGGCCGGAGTTGATCCGCAGGGCCATCGCGGCGGGCAAGCACATCTACACCGAAAAGCCGGTTGCGACGACGCTCGCCGAGGCGCTCGAACTCTATCGCCGAGCGGAGGCCGCAGGCGTGAAACACGGCGTCGTGCAGGACAAGCTGTGGCTGCCGGGCCTGCTGAAAATGAAAATGCTGATCGATTCGGGTTTCTTCGGCCGCATCCTCTCCGTGCGCGGCGAGTTCGGCTACTGGGTCTTCGAGGGCGACCTCCAACCGGCGCAGCGGCCGTCGTGGAACTACCGCAAGGAGGACGACGGCGGCATCATCGTCGACATGCTGTGCCACTGGCGCTACGTGCTCGACAACCTGTTCGGCGCGGTGCATAGCGTGCTGTGCCTCGGCGCCACGCATATTCCGAAGCGCTGGGACGAGGACGGCAAGCCGTACGCGGCCACCGCCGAGGACGCCGCCTACGCGACCTTCGAGCTCGCCGACGGCGTCGTCGCGCAGATCAACAGCTCGTGGTGCACGCGCGTGCGCCGCGACGACCTCGTCACCTTTCATGTCGACGGCACGCTCGGCTCGGCCGTGGCCGGACTGACCGACTGCCGCATCCAGCCGCGCAGCGCGACGCCGCGGCCGGTGTGGAATCCGGACGTGCCGCAGGCGATCGACTTCCACGACACATGGCAGCGGGTCCCGACGAACCTCCCGTACGACAACGCGTTCAAGGTCGAATGGGAGCTGTTCCTGCGGCATGTCGTCGACGGCGGTCCCTTCCAGTGGAATCTGCTGGAGGGTGCCAAGGGCGTGCAGCTCGCCGAGCTCGGCTTGCAGAGCTGGCGGGAGCGGCGCTTCGTCGACGTTCCGGCCCTCGTGGCATAGCCAAGGATCGCCATGACGACACTCAAGCTCCCGCAGGCCGATGGCACTCTCGCGCCGTTCGCGCTGCGCGCCGCGGTTCGCTGGCCCGCACCGGCCGTGGCGCCGCGCTGGAACCGGGTCGCGTTCGCGGCGGCGCACGTCGTCGCCGATCCGCTCGCCGCGATCGACCCTTGGCTCGCGACCGCCGTCGACTGGGACACGACACTCGCCTTTCGTCGCCACCTGTGGTCGCACGGCTTCGGCGTGGCCGAGGCGATGGACACCGCGCAGCGGGGCATGGGACTCGACTGGCCGACCTCGCTCGAGCTCATCCGCCGTTCGGTGAGCGAGGCGCGAGGCATTCCGGGCGCGGTCGTCTTCTCGGGGGCCGGCACGGACCATCTCCCGCCCGACGCGAATCTCACGCTGGACGAGGTCATCGCCGCCTACGAGGAGCAGTGCGCTGCGATCGAAGCGGCCGGCGGCCGCATCATCCTGATGGCGAGCCGCGCGCTCGCCGCCTGCGCGCGCTCGCCCGACGACTACGCCCTTGTCTACGGACGCGTGCTGGCGCAGGTGCGCGCGCCGGTCATCCTGCACTGGCTGGGCGAGATGTTCGACCCGGCGCTCGCCGGCTATTGGGTCGGCGCGGGCGGTCTCGCGAGCGATCCCGATCACGCGCGCGCCACCGACGTCTGCGCCGCGGTGATCAGCGCCAATGCGGCGAAGGTGGACGGCGTCAAGGTGTCGCTGCTCGACGCGGCCAAGGAAGTCGCGCTGCGCGCGCGCCTGCCGCAGGGCGTGCGCATGTACACGGGCGACGACTTCAACTTCGCAGCGCTGATCGGCGGCGACGCCTCCGGCCACTCCGACGCGCTCCTCGGCATCTTCGATGCGATCGCGCCCGCCGCGTCCGCGGCGCTGACGGCGCTCGCCGCCGGCGACCGCGCCCGGTTCGACGCCATTCTCGCGCCGACGGTGCCATTGTCCCGCCACGTCTTCGCCGCACCGACGCGCTTCTACAAGACGGGCGTGGTGTTCCTGGCGTGGCTCAATGGCCACCAGACGCATTTCACGATGGTGGGCGGACAGCAGAGCGCGCGCAGCCTTCTCCATCTGTCGGAATTGTTCCGGCTCGCCGATGCCGCGGGACTGCTCCGCGATCCGGACCTCGCGGCGTCGCGGATGCGCGCGTTCCTGCTGCAAGTGAACGGCATCGAGGACCTGACCAAGGCGATCCCATGAAGCTGATCGTGCTCGATCCCGGCCATTTCCATGCGGCGCTGCTGCAGAAGACGATGTATCCCGACGTCGACGCCACGGTGCACGTCTACGCCGAGGACGGTCCCGACCTCGACGACTACCGGCAGAAGATCGCAGGCTACAACGCGCGCAGCCAGGACCCGACGGCGTGGCGGCTGCAGATCTACACGGGCGCGGACTTCCTGGACCGATTCACCGCGGAGCGGGCCGGCGACGTCGTGGTCATCGCGGGCAACAACCGGCGCAAGGCCGAATTCGTGACCCGCGCCGTGGCCGCCGGCATGCACGTGCTGGCCGACAAGCCGATGGCCATCGACACCGCCGGCTTCGAATCGCTGCAACGAGCGTTCGCCGACGCCAGGGCCCGGGGCGTGCTGCTCTACGACATCATGACCGAGCGGCACGAGATCACCACGATGCTGCAGAAGGAATTCTCGCGCCTGCCGGCCGTCTTCGGCGAGCTGCTGCAAGGTTCCGAGCGCGAGCCGGCGGTCGTCAAGGAGAGCGTCCACCACTTCTCCAAGCAGGTGTCCGGCGCGCCGGTCAAGCGGCCGGCCTGGTTCTTCGACGTGGCGCAGCAGGGCGAAGGCCTCGTCGACATCACCACGCACCTCGTCGATCTCGTCCAGTGGGAGTGCTTCCCGGGCGAGATCCTGGACTTCACGCGCGACATCCGGATTCTCGGCGCGAAACGCTGGCCCACCGTCATCAGTCCCGCGCAGTTCGCGCAGGTGACGCAGCTGCAGAGCTATCCCGACTTTCTGCGCAAGGACGTGCAGCCCGACGGCAGCCTGCACACGTACGCGAACGGCGAGATCGACTACCGCATCAGGGGCGTGCACGCGAAGGTTTCGGTGCGCTGGAATTTCGAGGCGCCCGAAGGCGCGGGGGACACGCACTTCTCGGTCATGCGGGGCTCGAAAGCCAATCTCGTGATCCGGCAGGGCGCGGCCGAAGCCTTTCAACCGGTCCTGTACCATCGAGCCGGTCGCGAGCGCAGGCGGCGGACTTGGCGGCCGCGCTGGACAGCGCGCTGCGCCAGGTGCGCGACGCGTATCCCGGCGTCGACGCTGAAGCGCTACGGCGACACCTGGCAGGTCATCGTGCCGGCCTCCTATCACGTCGGGCACGAGGCCCATTTCGCGCAGGTCGCCCGCGCGTTTCTCGCCTGCGTGGCGAAGGGGACCCTGCCCGACTGGGAGGTTCCCGACATGATCGCCAAGTACTACACGACGACCCGCGCGCTGGAGATCGCGCGCGGCGACGAGTCGAAAGCCGAGCCCCATGAACGAACCCGACGCCAACCTCCTTTCGCTCAACACCGCGACGGTGCGGCAGCAGTGGACGCTGCCGCGAGGCCATCGCCGGATGCGCCCGTCACGGCATTCGCGGCATCGCGCCCTGGCGCGACCAGGTCGCGGCCGCGGGGCTGAAGGACTCGGCGCGGCGCATCCGCGATGCCGGACTCACGGTCACCGGCTATTGCCGCGGCGGGATGTTCCCGGCCGTCGGACCGCGAAGGCCGGCGCGCGGCGCAGGACGACAACCGGCGCGCGGTCGACGAGGCGCTCGCGCTCGGCGCGCGATGCCTGATCCTCGTCGTCGGCGGGCTGCCGAAGAATCGCGCCGGCACGATCGAATCGAAGGATCTCGCCGGCGCGCGCGAAATGGTGCGCGACGGCATCGGCGAGCTCCTCGACTACGCGCGCGGCGCGGGCATGCCGCTCGCGATCGAGCCGCTGCACCCGATGTACGCCGCCGAGCGCGCCTGCGTGAACACGATGGAGCACGCCAACGATCTCTGCGACGAGCTGGGACCGGGCCTCGGCATCGCCGTCGACGCGTACCACGTGTGGTGGGATCCGCACCTCAGGCGCGAGATCGAGCGCGCCGCGCGGCAGCACTCCGTCGCGCCTCCTCGCCTATCACATCAGCGACTGGCTGGTGCCGACCACCGACCTCCTGACCGACCGCGGCATGATGGGCGACGGCGTCATCGACCTGCGCCAGATCCGCTCGTGGCTGGACGCGGGCGGCTACCGCGGCTTCCATGAAGTCGAGATCTTCTCCGCGAACAACTGGTGGAAGCGCGATCCCGACGAAGTGCTGGCCACGTGCAAGGCGCGTCATCGCGAGTGCAGCTGAACCAGCCCGGAGATGCGCTGCTCAGTCGTCGCCGGCGACAACGCGGCGGACAGCGCCCCGGCGGGCGAGGAACATTGCCACCACGCCCGCCGCCATCACCAGCAGCGAAATGTGCACGGCATTCCTGCTGGCGGCGTACGCGATGCTGGAATAGGCGAGCCACGCGCAGGCCGCGCAGAACACGATCGGCGTCAGCGGAAACAGCGGGACGCGGAACGGGCGTTCCGCGCCGCCGTCGCGCGCGCGCAGGACGAACAACGCGATGCCGACCAGCAGCAGGAACGACCAGAACACCGGCGCCGTGAACTCGACCATCGCCTCGAAGCCGTCGTGCTGGAGCGCGCCGAACCCGACCAGCGCCAGCGCGATCGCACCCTGGACCAGAAAGGCGGCCACGGGCGTGCCGCGGGTCGCGTGCCAGCCCCCCATGAAGCGCAGCGCCGGCCAGTCGCGGGCCATCGCGTAATTGGTGCGCGCACCGACGATCATCGTCGCGTTGATCGAGGTGAGCGCGGCGATGGCGACGAACAGGCCCAGCGCCGTGCCGCCGACGGGTCCGAACGTTCGCTCCATGACCTCCGCGCCCGCGGCCTTGCTTTCGGCGAGCCCTTTCAACCCGAGTCCGGACAGCAGCGCGAGGTTCACGAGCAGGTAGGCCGCGGCGATGATCGCGAGGCTCACCACCAGGGCCGACACGATCGCGCGCCGCCCGCCGGCGAGCTCGGCCGAGATGTACGCGGCCTCGTTCCAGCCGCCGTAGGTCAGCAGAACGAAGACCATCGCCAGGCCGAACATGCCGAGCGCGGGGGTCGTCGTGAAGGCCGCGGGCGCGGCTGCGGCAACCGGCGGGGCCAGAAAGCCGGCGACGGCGACGGCCAGCAGCCCGCCGACCTCGATCACCGTGAGCAGGTTCTGGGTGCCGGCGGAGGCGCGCAGGCCGGCGATGTTCAGCAGGGTGAGCGCGATCACGATGCCGGCGGCCCACAGGGCGCCCGACGCCGGGCCGAGCGAGAGCCACCGTCGACATGTAATCGCCGAAGACGAAGGCGAGCAAGGCGATCGACCCGCTGTTGATCACGGTCGACCGGGCCCATGCGTACAGGAAACTCGTGTGGCGACCGAACGCCCGGGTCAGAAAATAATAGTCGCCGCCCGCGTGCGGATAGGCCGTGGCGAGCTCGGCGTAGCAGAGCGCGCCCGCCAGCGACACGATGGCGCCCAGGCCCCACGCCACGACCAGCCAGCCGACGTCGCCGGTGACGCCCGCCACCATCGACGGCGTCTTGAAGATGCCCGCGCCGACGACGATGCCGACGATGATCGCGATCGCGTCGGCGGGACGCAACAGCGGCCGCGGCGCCGCCGACGCGACGGGGGCTCGGGAATCCACGTGCCTGGCGCCGCCGGCTCAGCGCTTGCTGCCGGTGAGCGCGGTCTTCCGGCCGTCGGCGGACAGTTCGCCGGTCATGCCCGATCCGGCGACGGTCATCCGGGCGCTTTGCAGGTTGTTCTCGCCGTCGATGAAGCTGAAGCCCAGCTTGTCCCCCTCCATCCAGGCGCCGAGCAACGGCTGCGTCTTGCCACCCAGCGCGAGCGTGCCTCCGACGCGCTGGTAGCGCTGCGCGAGGTTGAGCGTTCCGGAGAACGACCCCTTGTCGTCCTTGAGCGCCCACTCGCCGCCGACACTGGCCGGGACGATCCACACGAAGGCATCGCGGAACTCGACCTTCAGGTGCTGGTCCGGCTCCCAGCTGCCCATGTCGAACTGGTGCGAGGTCACGCGCGTTCCCGGCTTCATCCCGAGAATGATCGGGCGAAGCTTGAGGTTGAGCTGCGGCAGCAGGTACATCGTCACCACGGTCGCCTTGGAGAAATCCTCGACGAAGATGTCGCCGGTGATGATGCTGACGAGGCTCTCGACGCCTGCCCGCTTGACGTTGCGCCGCGCGAGCTCGGCCATTTCGGGGTTGTACTCGATGCCGATGGCCTTGGCGCCGTACTGCTTCGCCGCGGCGATCGGAATCTTGCCGTCGCCGGAGCCGAGGTCGTAGACCAGGTCGTCCTTGGTGGTCTTCACGGCCTCGAGCATCCGGGTGACCAGCGCGTCCGGCGTGGGTATCCAGATCACGTCCTTGCCGGCCTGACCGAGTATGGGCTGGTAGACCTCGTCACCGAGCTTGGGATTGACCTGGGCGGCGCCGGGCAGGGCGAGGGCGAGCGGCGACAAGCGCGACAGCCAGACGTGAAGCGAGCATCGGCACCTCTCCGTGGAGTGATGGACGGACAGCGGCGAAAGTCTAGCGCATCGGCGCCGGGCCGTGCGCAACCCGGCCCGCGTCAGACGAGCATCGCCGCGCGCCCTTCGCGCACGTGCAGGCGGCTCGTCTTCGGCACGCCGGCCAGCAGATACTCCATCTGGTCGGCGAGGATGCGCCGGTTGCGCAGGATGAAGTGCTCGTGCCGGTTGGGCACGTAGGGCACGTACAGCAGCGGCATCCCGGCCTGCTCCGGCGAGCGGCCGCCCTTGCGCGTGTTGCAGCTCCGGCAGGCCGTCACCGTGTTGGTCCACGCGTCCTTGCCGCCGCGGGACACCGGCACGACGTGATCGCGCGAGAGGTCGCGGATCATGAACCGCCCGCCGCAATAGGCGCACACCTGCCGGTCGCGGACGAACAGCATCTGGTTGGTGAGGCCCGGCGCGTGGCGATGCGCGCCCGCCCCGCTGCCCTTGATCGCGAGGATCGACCGCGTCGCGATGCGCGAGCGGACGCCGTTCTTCTGCCATCCGCCGCGGAACTCGCGGACCTCGCGGCCGATCGACCAGGCGACCATCTGCTTGGCGTGATAGGTGATCGCTTCCTCGAGCTCGACCCAGGCCTGCGGGAGCCCCGCCATGTCGACCGTCAATACCAGTGGTTCCATTTCCTCAGCTCCGGCGGCCCGGAAACGGCCCGGACCCGCAATTCTTCCGGCAAAATGCAAAGTATAGATCATGCCGACTTGCACCGGATGCGCCCGGATGAATGCCGCCGCAGCCCGTTCGACCTCGGCGGACCCCATGCCCGACGACCTTCCGTTCCAGTCGCTGACCGCACTCGCGCGCCTGCTCGAGCGCGGCGAGACGAGCTCGCGCGCGATCGTCGAGGCGTGTCTCGCGCGCATCGACGCGCTCGATGCCCATCTGCACGCGTTCGTCGAGGTCTATCGCGACGACGCGCTCGCGGCGGCCGACGCGGCCGACCGGGAGCGCCGGGCCGGGTCCGCGCCCGGTCCGCTCGCAGGGCTGCCGATCGCGCTGAAGGACCTCTTCCACATCGAAGGCCGGCAGACCACCGCCGGCTCGAAGAGCTGGCTCGGCCGGATCTCCGATCACACGGCGACGGCGGTCGAACGCCTCACGGCCGCCGGAATGATCCCGCTCGGCAAGACGCACATGGTCGAATTCGCGTTCGGCGGCTGGGGACGCAACCAGCCGATGGGCGCGCCGTGGAATCCGTGGGACCGCGACGACCCACCGCGTCGCCGGCGGCTCGTCGAGCGGCTCCGCGGTCGCGGTGGCCGGCGGTCTGTGCCCCGCGGCCATCGGCTCGGACACCGGCGGATCGATCCGCATCCCGGCGGCGCTGTGCGGCATCACCGGCTTGAAGCCCACCTACGGCCGCGTGAGCCTCTACGGCGCCGTGCCGCTGTCCGGCACGCTCGACTCGATCGGCCCGCTCGCGCGCACCGTCGAGGACGCCGCGCGCTCACGGCTGCGATGTCCGGGCCCGATCCGCGCGATCCGGCGACGCTCGCCGCGCCGCGCGGCGATCTCGAGGCCGCGCTCGCCGGCGACGCCGACATTCGCGGCCTGCGCATCACCGCCCTCGCGCCGGAGGCATTTCCCGCGTACACGCTGCCCGACGTGATTCGCGCGTATCAGGAGGCGATCGTCGCGCTCCGCGAACTGGGCGCGCGCGTCGACGACGGCGCCCTTCCCGCTCGATTTCGAGGACATGATGGTGCGCAACGGGCGGATCATCGCGGCCGAGGCGTATGCGCTGCATCGCGGCGTACATCGAGGACCCGAGCCTCGACATCGACCCGTGGGTGCGCCGGCGCGTGCTCGGCGGAAAGGCGATCGGCGCGGCCGACTACATCGATCTCCTTGCCCAGCGGCAGCGCGCCATCGCGCAATTCGCGCACTGGATGCGCGACCGCGATGCGCTGCTGACGCCGACCTTGCCGATCACCGCCACGCCTCTCGCCGACGTCGACGAAGCCACGACGCCGCTCGCGACGTGGACGCGAACGCGCCAACTATCTCGGCGCGTGCGCGCTGTCGCTCCCGGCGGGATTCTCGGCGGAGGGACTGCCCATCGGCGTGCAAGTCACCGGCGCGGCGTTCGCCGACGCGACGCTGGTGCGCATCGGGCGGGCGTTCCAGCAGGCGACCGACTGGCACATGCGCCGGCCGGGGTAATGTTGTCTCCGGATCCGGAAGGAAGGAGTCCGTCGATCGGCGCAAATCACTCCCATCCGGCGGCGTCGAACAGCGATGGCGTCGGGTCGGCACTCTCCGCTTGCGGCGGCGGGCCAACCGCGTCCGCGGCAACCAGCGCGCCGGCACGCACGCCCAGCAAACGGATACGCCGGTCCAGCGGCACGCGCTTCAGGCATACGCCGGCCGCCCGGCGGATCGCGCGCGCGTCGTCGGTCGGCCAGTCGAGGGTGGAGTCACGCGTCACGGTCCTGAAATTGTCGTAGCGAAGCTTCAGGCCGATGGTCTTGCCGAGATACCCCTTGCGCTTCAGGTCGTCGCTCACACCCTCGCACAGCGCGGTGAAGATGCGCGAGAGCTCCGCGCGGTCGCGCGTGACGGAAAGATCGCGGTCGAACGTCGTCTCGCGGCTGATCGACTTCGGTTCGCTCACGGTGACGACGTCCCGCTCGTCGCGGCCGCGCGCGGCGTCGTGCATGAAAGCGCCGTGCGCGCGCCCGAAGTGCTCGACCAGCCACGCCGGGTCGGCGGCGGCGAGCTCTGCGATCGTGCGCACGCCGAGCGCCTCGAGCTTCGCGCCCGACTTCGGCCCGATGCCGTTGATCCTGCGTGCGGGCAGCGGCCAGATGCGACGCTCGAAGTCGCCGGCACGGATGACGGTCAAACCGTCCGGCTTGTCGAGCTCGGAGGCGATCTTGGCGACGAGCTTGTTCGACGCCACGCCGATCGAGCAGGACAGCCCGGTCGCCGCGTGCACGGCAAGCTTGATCGTCGACGCCACGCGGCGCGCCCGTTCCCAGGCATCGCACTCCGGCTCGCGCGCCGGGGTTGCGGCCCGCGCCGGATGCACGTGGGTCAGATCGACATAGATCTCGTCGATTCCGTTGTCCTGGATCCTCGGCGCGATCGCGCGCACCGCGTCCTTGAAGAGCCGCGAATACCTGCGGTAAGCGTCGAAATCGGTGGGCAGCAGCACGGCGTGCGGCGCGAGCTGCGCCGCCTTCATCAACCCCATGGCCGAATGCAGGCCGAGCGCGCGCGCCTCATAGGTGGCCGTCGTGATGACGCCGCGGCCGGCATAGCCGGAGAGTGTCGCGAAAGTGCGCACCGGCCTGCCGGTGCCCGGTTCCGGCGCGACTCCCGGCTCGTGCCGGCGGCCGCCGCCGATGACGACCGGCCGTCCGCGGAGCTCCGGATAGCGCAACAGCTCGACCGACGCGTAGAAAGCGTCCATGTCGAGATGCGCGATCAGTCGGGTGGATTCGGCCGGCATGGCTGCGACGGGACGGAAGGCTGACGTCGACAGTCTAGCCACAGGCAACCGGGTCCGGCTATGCAGTCACGGCGATGCCGGATAAAATTGCGCCCGGGCCGATCGAACCGCCGTTCGACAGGCAAACCGCCCCGCCCCTCCCCATGAGCCACAAGCACGACAACCTGATCCGCGCGATCTTCCACGATCCCGTAAGCGGCAACATCCAGTGGCGGGAGATCGAGTCCCTGCTGCGGCATCTGGGCGCGAGCGTGGAATCGCTGTCCGGCACCCGCGTGCGCATGAAGCTCAACGGCCACGAGGGCATCCTGCACCGTCCGCACGGCGGCAACACGCTCGGCCGCCAGGACGTCATGCACCTGCGCGAGTACCTTGCCCACGCGCGGGTGACGCCGTCGCTGTACGAAGCCGGCAAGAAAGAGTAACGGCGACGACCCTGTTCTTCGCCGGCTGCTATAATTGCCGCTCTGCTCGCCGCCCGCCGCCATCGGCCGGCGGCGTTTGTTTTTTGCAGCAGGCGCGCGGGCCACGGCCGGACCTGCTCCGAAACCATGAATACGCCCTCCTTTCCCCCCGACCTCGTGCGCGACGTGGCGAAACGCCGCACGTTCGCGATCATCTCGCATCCGGACGCCGGCAAGACGACGCTGACGGAAAAGCTGCTGCTCTACGGCGGCGCGATCCAGATGGCGGGCACGGTCAAGTCGCGCAAGAGCCGGCGCCACGCCACGTCGGACTGGATGGAGGTCGAGAAGCAGCGCGGGATTTCGGTGACGAGCTCCGTGATGCAGTTCGACTATGCGGGCCACACGATCAATCTGCTCGACACGCCCGGCCACGAGGACTTTTCCGAGGACACCTATCGCGTGCTGACGGCCGTCGACGCGGCGGTGATGGTGATCGACGCCGCCAAGGGCGTCGAGGCGCAGACGATCAAGCTGCTGGAAGTCTGCCGGCTCCGCGCGACGCCGATCATCACGTTCGTGAACAAGATGGACCGCGAGGTGCGCGAGCCCGTGGCCCTGCTCGAGGAAATCGAAGCGGTGCTCGGCATCGACTGCGCGCCGGTGAGCTGGCCGATCGGCATGGGCAAGAGCTTTCGCGGCGTGTTCGATCTCATCCGGGAGCGGCTGCAGCGGTTCACGCCGGGCGAAGAGCGCGTGAGCGCGGAAGGCGAGCTGATCGAAGGACTCGCCAACCCGCGCCTCGACTTGCTCTTCCCCGGCGAGATGGCCGCCGTGCGGCACGACGTCGAGCTCATTCGCACGGCGAGCCACCCGTTCGAGCTGGTCGAATTTCTCGCCGGGCGGCAGACGCCCGTCTTCTTCGGCTCGGGGATCAACAACTTCGGCGTGCAGGAGATCCTGCAGGCGCTCATCGACTGGGCGCCGCCGCCGCAGCCGCGCGACGGCGGCGCGCGCATCGTGCACCCGGCCGAGCCGGCGTTTTCCGGCTTCGTGTTCAAGATCCAGGCGAACATGGATCCGAAGCACCGCGACCGGATAGCGTTCTTTCGCGTCTGCTCCGGCCGTTACCGGCCCGCGATGAAGGTGCGCCACCTGCGCAGCGAACGCGAAATGAAGCTGGGCAACGTGCTGACGTTCATGGCCAACGAGCGCGTGGCGAGCGAGGATGCCGTTGCCGGGGACATCATCGGCATCCACAACCACGGGCAGCTGTCGATCGGCGACACGCTGACCGAAGGCGAAACGCTCGACTACAAGGGGATCCCGTATTTCGCGCCCGAGCTGTTTCGCGTCGCGCGGCCGCGCGACCCTTTCAAGTCGAAGCCGCTGGCAAAGGGATTGCGCGAGCTGGGCGAGGAAGGCGCGATCCAGGTGTTCGAGGCGACGCACGGCGGCGCACTGCTGCTGGGCGCCGTCGGCCCGCTGCAATTCGAGATCGTCGCCCACCGGCTCGCGACGGAATACAAGGTTGACGCGATCTACGAGACGGCCAACATCTCCACCGCGCGGTGGCTCACGTTTCCCGACGAGAACGCGCGGCGCAACTTCGAACGCGAGCAGGCGGCAGCGCTCGCGACCGACGTCGACGGCAACCCGGTGTTTCTCGCGACCAACAAGTACAACCTGCAGGTGACGATGGAGCGCTGGCCGAAGGTCGTCTTCCACGCCACGCGCGAGCACGGGCGGCGCATGGCGCATGCCTGATTCCTGGGCGCGGACCGCCGTCCAGCCGACCCTTGGCGGCCGCGCCCGGGCGATCCAGGTGTTGCCAGTCCGCTCGGCGCGGAGTCAACCCGGCGGCCGGGAACTCGGCGGCGGAGTGTTCGGCGGCGGGTAGTTGCCCGGCGCGACGTTCGGCGGCGGATAGTTCGGCGGCGGATAGCTGTAGACCGGGGTGCGTGAGCCCGGCGGCGCGCCGCGGTAGGCCATTTGCCCCGGCACCTGATTGCCTCTGGCGTACATGCACTGCATGTATGCGATATCGTAGTGGCGCTGCAGTTCGTACGATGAATAACCCGCCGTGCTGCTGCCCGCGGCGCTGCCAAAGAGAAGCCCTGTACCGGCGCCGATCGCCGCGCCGCTTCCCGCATTACCGGACACCGCGCCGATGATCGCGCCGGCGGCGGCACCAAGCGCCGCCCCGGCCACCGCGTTGGCCGCGGCGGCATCATTGGCCGGCTGCGCGGCATAGGGTCCGCCCAGAACAGCCTGGGCATAGTTCCGGCAATCGACTTCGTCAACGCGGAACTGATCGAAATTCTTCTGCGCCCCCGGCATCACCATCACACCCGGGCCGGTGGGAACCGTAACGCAGCCAGCCAGGAGAACCACCGCCGCAACCGGAACTGATAGTAAGCGCACACTCATTGTGAGATCCTTTGCCTGCCGATCATTGCGGCGTCGGCGCGACTTGTGACGGCGTCGGTGCGACTGTCGAGTAGGGAACGTTCTGCGGCACGACCTGCATCCAGGGCCTGGAACAATTCTGGACGTAAGGGTAATAGCCGGCCGGTTCAGTGCAGTAGTACCAATACGCCGATTGCGCCGGTGGCGCCTCGTTGGGCGCCTGCTGCACGTAATTGTCGGGGTCGTAGGTACGGTACGGGAACGTGTCATAGGACGGGTACGTCGCGTACGGGTAATACGCCGGATACTGGGCATAGTATGGGTAGGGCCAAGCCCCCCAATACGACGGCCAGCCGACGACGACGCCAACGTTCGAGCCGTACCAGCCGCCACGGTAGCCGCCGCCATACCAGCCACGGTATCCGCCGCCGCCATACCAGCCGCCACGGTGCCCGCCGCCGCCATACCAGCCGGCGCCTCGGTATCCGCCACCGGCATACGAACCGCCGCCGCGATATGCGCCGCCGCCATGCCAGGCGCTACCTCCGCTGCCACCGCGCCCGCCGCCTTGCCAACCGGTGCCCCCGCCGCCCTGCCAGCCACCCCCGCCGCTGGTGGCACCGCCGCGGGATCCCCCTCCGCCGCCCCCGCCCCCACCCCCGCGTCCTTGGGCCAAGGCAAGGCTGCTCGCAAACGTGACGGCACCGACCACAGCCAGCGCAAGCGCAAATTTCTTCATGGCACCCCCCCGAAATACCGCCTTTCTGATTCGACCGGCTGTTGCCTGACGAGTTCGGCCTATCTTTCGGCGGCCATCGATCCAAGAACGTCAGGACCCCGCGCCCGGTTGACCGGCATCGTTCCCGTTCCGGGCCCCGCCGGCGCGGCCACCCCCACTCCCGGAGGCGACGCCGTGGCCGCAGGCCGGAAGAGTTCCTGCAGCGCCTGACGGTAAACGACGTCGCCCGTCCACACGCTGTTGTTGTGCGATGCGTTGGGTATCAGCAGCAATTTTTTCCGCGGCGGCGCCGCCTCGTAAAGCACTTCGCTCAAGCGCGCGGGCACGTACCGATCGTCGGCCCCATGCACGATCAGCACCGGCATCCGGATCTGCCCGATCTTCCCGACGGAGTCGAACTTCTGCGTCAGCAACATGCGGGCGGGCAGCCAGCCGTAGCCCATCTCCGACACCACGTCGGACAGCGAGGTGAACGACGACTCGACGATCAGTCCGCGCGCCTCCTGGGCGTCGCCGGCAAGCTGCGCGGCGAGGTCGATGGCGACCGCGCCGCCGAGCGAGTGACCATAGATGTAACGCCGCGACGCATCGGGCTCCCGCCCGACCACCCATTGCCAGCCCGCGCGAGCGTCTTCGTACACGGAGGCCTCGCTCGGCAGCTCACCGGCGCTCTTGCCGAAGCCGCGGTAGTCGATGGCGAACACCGAGAAGCCGAAACGCCGCAACTGGGACATCCGGTTGAGCTGGCCGGTGAGATTCCAGCGCACCCCGTGGAGGTAGTAGACGACGGGCGCACCTGGATCGTCCGCAGGCCACCACCACGCGTGGATTCGCTCGTTGGCCTCCGGCGTGCCGACGGGGAGGTAGATTTCCTGCATCGCGTCGGGCATGCCGCTGTACCAGCCCGCCGCTTCGCGCGTGGGACGAAAGACGAGCTCGCGCTCCTTCAGCTCCAGCGCGGCGCACCCGCCCATCGAAGCCGCGATGAGAACCAACGCCACGGCGGCGCGAAAACGGGTCGATCTTCGAAGGGCGGCAAGTTTCATCGGCAAACGGCAATGGGAGGAATTCGAACGCCTGCAGATTACCTCATAATCGCGACTTGAAGCCGACCCGGCGTCTTTCTGCCTGCATGGCGCACCGCCGATGACATCCCTGCCGCAAGCATCATCGCTATCGCAACAGGAGCTCGACACACTGGAGGCGCTCCTCGGCTCCGACGTCTTTCACGACGACGCGATGCCGCTCGATGCGTTGCAGGGCCTGTTCTTCGCCCTCGCAGCAGCACCCGATCCCGTCCCGCCGTCGCGCTGGATGCCGGTGGCGCTCGGCGAGAATCCGCGCTACGAGAGCGATGCTCAGGGGCAGCAGGTGCTGGAGCTCGTCATGCGCTATTACAACCAGTGCCTGCATGCCGCCGCGACCGACGATTTCGCGCTCCTGCTGTACCGCCGCGAGGACGGCGGGGATGATCTGGCCACCTGGTGCGCCGGATTTCTCGAAGGCGTCGACGCAGCCACGACGAGCTGGCACGAAGCGGGCGATCCGGACGAAGTGGACGAGCTGCTGTTTCCGTTCATCGTGCTCGCGGGCGAGCTGTCCGAAAAGGAGAAGCGCCAGTTCCGGCCCGCCGAGTGGCGCGCGCTCGTCAAGTCCTGCGAGGACACAATCGGCGACGCCGTCGCCGAGGTGCGCGACTACTGGAACGCGCTACGCAATCCGCCGCAGACGGTGCGCCGCGGGTCGCCCAAGACCGGGCGCAACGAACCTTGCCGCTGCGGCAGCGGGAAGAAGTTCAAGCAATGCTGCGGCGCGCCGGAAAGGCTGCACTGATGCCAGCCACGCAACCGTGCGGAGACCGCGGTCCATTGCCGGGCGCCGTCACTTGCCGCCCTCCCGCCGCCGTGCGAGATCGATGTCGAGATACTTCCAGTAGGTCTTGAACACCGGGGGGCTGAACCCCTGCACCCACGGCTGCACGAAATCGCTCTCGAGGCGGAAGATGAGCGGAATCATCGGCACGAAAGTCCGCGCGACGTCCCACATCCTGCGCGCGGCGGCGATCTGTCCCGCTTCCCCCGGGCTGCGCAGGAACTCCTCCATCGCGCGGTCGTAGGCGGCCGATTCGAACCGGCTCGCATTCACCGTCGGCGGTTGCCTGCTGTGGAGCTGGGCCAGTTCACCAAATCCCGACGGTGACCCTCCGTAACCGCCGAAGTACAGCTGGAAATTGCCCGCGTCGAGCTCCTTGAGCAGGTCCTGGAACGGCGTCAGCCGGGACTTCGTGCGCAGGCCGATCGCGTCCATGTCCTTCTTCCACAGGGTCTGGATCTCCCGCGAGATCGCCGCGGTGCGCAGGGACATCGTCACCGTGAGTGGCTTGCCGCCGGGAGCGCGGCGATAGCCGTCCGGATCGCGTCGGTCGTAGCCGAGACGGTCGAGCAGCGCGTTCGCCGTCGCGATGTCGCGCGGCGGCCGCGGCGTCAGCCCGGGATCGTGGCCGCTGACGCGGGGAGGGACCAGCTGGTTCGCCGGCAACGCCTGGCCGGCGTAGACGACCTTGATGAGCGTGTCGACGTCGACCGCGAGCGCGATCGCCCGGCGCAGCGCAACGCGCTCGGCCGCCATCCCGCCGACGACCGGATCGGCAACGTTGATGTATACCGCGAACAGGTAGGGCTCGGTGAAGACGTGGCGCGTGATCCCGCGCGCCGCGTACTCCGGCTTGACCTTGCCGTCGACGAGCTGCCGGTTCGCGATTTCGCTGCGCAGCACCACGTAGTCGAGCCGGCCACGGTCGAATTCGAGCAGGCGCGTGCCGTCCTCCTCGATCACGCTGATCTCGACGACGCCGACCTGCGGCAGCGCCTTGCCCTGCATGCTGCGCACCAGTCCCTCGTGCGCCGGATCGGCGCTGGAGGGGAAGCGTGCCGGGCCATAATCCGGGTTGGCCTCGAGCACGATGCGCGAGCCGACCCGCCATTCCTTCAGCCGGAACGGCCCGGTGCCGACGGCGCGGGTACGGATGTCGGCCCCCGCTGCCTCGACCACCTCGCGCGCCACGGCGCCGGTCGTCAGGTAGCCTTCGATGTTGGCGTAGTTCGGCGCCGTCAGCCTGAGCTGCAGCGCATGGCGGTCGAGCGCGCGCAGTCCCGCCATCGGCCGGTCGTAGTCGAAACTGGCACCCGGCTTGCTTGCGGCGTCCACGATCTCGCGCGCGCCCGCCACCAGATCGGTGATGATCGGCGCGCCGCCCCGCTTCAGATTGGGATCGAGGACGCGTTTCAGCGAATAGACGATATCCTCGGCGGTCAATTCGCGCCGCTTGCCCGCGAACGCCGGATCGTCCGTGAACCGGATGCCGGACTTCATCCGTATTGTCCACACGGTCCCGCCTTCGGTGATCTCGGGCGGGCCGATGGCGACAAGCGGCGCCAGCCGCGCCGGAGAGGCGAGGTAGTCCCATTCGTAGAGACCTTCGAAGATGGCGTCCGCCACGTCGGAGGACGGACTGTCGTTGATCTGATGCGGATCGAGCGTCTCGATGTCCGGCGAGGCAAGGCGCAGGATCTTGTTCGGGTCGGCGGCCCCGGCGACGCCGGCCTGCGCCAGCGTCAGCAGCGCAACGACGTGCAGCAGGATGGCGATCGCTCGAAGGGCCACGGCAAATTCCGGAGAGGCTGCGCGGCGGACGGGCGATGATGATCTCATCGTGCCTTCCGCCGTGGGCGCGGTGGCGCTTCGGGGGAGAGCAATCCCCACTGCGGCGCCGCAAATCGCTCAACCAGGAAATCGGCAAACGCCCGGACCTTTGCCGACAGGTGCCGCCGACTCGGATAGACGACATAGATGATTCGAGCGGAAGCGGCTCGAACCGGCACAGTATCGGCTTCAGCCGACCGCTCCTCACGTCCGGACCCACAATGAAGTCCGGCTCGCGCGCGATGCCGAGTCCCTCCGCCGCGAGCGCCTCGTTGAAGCGTCCGTTGTTGGCGTGGATCGGTCCCTCGATCCGGATCTGGCGCTCGGCGCCCTTGCCGTCGCGAAACGACCAGACGTTGCGGCTCGGCGCGTACTCATACGTGAGGCAGGCGTGCCGGGTGAGGTCCTCCGGCTCGAGCGGCTCCCCGTGGCGCGCGAGGTACGAGGGTGCGGCGCAGCAGACGAGCCGCGTCGTGCCGATCCGGCGGCCGACGAGATTCTGGCTGCCGGTCTCGCCGACGCGAACGGCGAGATCGAAGCCTTCCTCCACGAGGTCGACCACGCGCTCGGAGAGCTCGACGTCGAAGCGCATCTGCGGGTGGCGCGCGGCGAACGCGGCGATCGCCGGTGCGAGATGGCGCGCGGCGAACGTCGCCGAACAGGTGAGGCGCAGCGTGCCGCGGGGCACGATCGACGCGGCCGTGACCGCCACCTCGGCCTCCTCCAGATCCGCGAGGAGCTGCACGCAGCGTTCGAAGAACGCCTGACCGCTCTCCGTGAGCGAGAGCCGCCGCGTCGTCCGGTTGAGCAGGCGCGCGTCGAGATGCGCCTCAAGGTCGGCGACGAGGCGCGACACCGACGAGACCGAGACGCCAAGGCGCTCGGCCGCGCGGGCGAAGCTGCCGGTCTCGACGACGCGGGTGAAGGCGGTCAGCGCTTGGAAGCGGTCCATGGGAGGGTGCGAGCATTATTGCTTTTAACGCAACAATATTTCAACATATTTGCTATTTATCTCGCATGGTTCAACTGCCAAGATTCCCTCCGTCGCGCCTCCCACGGCGCATGCCACCCCGAAGGAGCCACCATGACCGACCACCGCAACGCCGCCATCGCCGCCCTGGTGCTGCGACTCTCGCTGGGCACGATGTTCATCGCCCATGCGCTGCTCAAGTACTTCGTGTTCACGCTGCCGGGCACCGCGCAGTTCTTCGGCTCGCTCGGCCTGCCGGAATTCCTCGCCTATGTGACGTTTGCCGCCGAGCTCGCCGGCGGCGTCTTGCTGATCCTGGGCGTGCAAACCCGCATCGTCGCGCTCGCGCTGGTGCCGATTCTGCTGGGCGCCACCTGGACCCACGCCGGCAACGGCTGGCTCTTCAGCGCGCCGAAGGGCGGCTGGGAGTACCCCGCGTTCTGGACGGTCACGCTCTTCGTCCAGGCCCTGCTCGGCGACGGCCTGTACGCGCTTCGTCGGGCGAGCCTGGCGCCGCAGCTGCGCACCGCCTGACGCTGTTCCCCGCCTGCCGTCGTCCCGCCTCGTCGGGGGGCGACGGCAGCCTCACTCGATCAGGAACGAAAACCCCCGACCGCCATGTCCCGCCTGCCCACGCTCTTCCTTTCCCACGGCTCGCCGATGAACGCAGTCCAGGAGACCGCGTCGAGCCGCACCTGGGCGGCATTCGCGCGCGCGCTCGGCAAGCCGCGGGCGGTGCTGGTCGCCTCGGCGCACTGGGAGACCTCCCTGCCGATGCTCACCGGAAGTCCCAAGCCGGAAACGATCCATGACTTCGGCGGCTTCCCGGACGAGCTTTACGAGATCCAATATCCGGCTCCCGGGGCCCCCGAGCTTGCGTCCGAGGCGGTCGCGCTGTTGAAAGAGGCCGGGATCGCTGCCGGTGTCAACGGCTGCCGGGGTCTCGATCACGGCGCATGGGTGCCTCTGTCCTGGATGTATCCCGATGCCCGCGTACCCGTGGTCCAGCTCTCGCTGCAACCCGGACTGGGCGCGACGCGGCACGTCGAGCTCGGCCGCGCGCTGGCGCCGCTCGCCGCCGACGGCGTGCTGATCATCGGCTCGGGGCACGCGACGCACAACCTGCGCGACTGGATGGCAAACCCGCGCCGGCAGGAGCCCTTGCCCTACGCGCAGGCGTTCGCCGACTGGCTGCACGACCGGCTGGTCGCGCGCGACACGGCGACACTCGTCCGCTATCGCGACCTGGCGCCGGACGCCGCGCGCGCGCATCCGTCCGAGGAGCACTTCCTGCCGCTGCTCGTGGCATGGGGCGCCGCCGGCGACGACGCAGCGGTCGAGCGTTCGTCCGCGGGGTTCGAGGCCGGCGCGCTCGCGAACGATTCGTACCTGTTTCGTCCCGCGACCGGCAGCGTGCGTTGACCGCCGGAGTGCTCTTGCCGATCTTCGTGCACGTCGGCACGGGCGGGGAATCCTTCGCCCAACTCCCGTAAAATCACGCCTTTCGAACCAACGCGAAGGAATTCTCCATGGCCATCGACCCAGGCGCCCGCACCGGAGCGCCGACAATGGACGCGACCTCCCTCTACCGCGAGGAGATGTACACGGACCGCGCGGTCGGCATGCTGCGCGTGCTCCACCCCGTGTCGAGCGCGGGCGCGCCCGATCCGTCGCGGCCCACGATCTATACCGGCGAAGCGCAGCTGATGACCAACGTCGGCCCGCTGCCGATCAGCTTCGACATTCCGGGGGCGACGCTGGCCGAGGCGGTTGCGAACTACGCGGAAGCCGCCAAGGAGGGCGTGGCCCACGCGATGCGCGAAATCGCCGAGATGCGGCGGCAGGCGTCGTCGTCGCTGGTGATACCGCAGGGCGGCGCGCTGCCCCCCGGCGGGCCGTTCGGCGGCGGCAAGATCCAGATGCCCTGAGGGATCTCCGGATCCGGTCGCGCGCTCCCGTTTCGCAGGCGCGGCCGGAAGCCGACCCCTCGCGCTCCGCCGCCGCGCGCCGCAATGCGCAGCGACGCTGACCGCGGTCAAGTCGGCTTGCCCGCCGCAGGGCCAGAATGGATCCGGCAGGCGCTGATCAGCGCCCGGAAAGGATGGCCATGGACAGGCAACGCACCCACACGCGCACCGCGGGGACGCGGCCCGCGGCGAGACCTGCGGTTGCCCGCGGTTCGCAGCGACGGCGCGAAGAGGGACAGGTCGCGCCGTTCGTGCCGCGTGCCACCGGCACAGACGGGCCGGACCGCGCGGTCGCCGCGACGCCCGAGACGTCGCTCGTCCGCGATTCCTACGCGTCGACGGCATTCGCCGAGTTGATCGACCGCTCGGTGCACGCGGCCGCAGCGCGCTTCACCGCCGGGCTGTCGCCGATGGCGATGATCGGCGCCTACATGGACTGGGCCGCCCACGTCGCTTTCTCGCCCGGCAAGCAGATGCGACTGGCCGAGAAGGCGATGAAGAAGGCGGTGCGGCTCGCCAACTATGCCGGCCGGCGCGCGCTGCGCCACGACGACGCGGAGCCTTGCATCGTTCCGCTGCCGCAGGACCGACGCTTCACCGGTCCGGCGTGGCAGAACCCGCCGTACGACATCATCTATCAGTCGTTCCTGCTGACGCAGCAGTGGTGGCACAACGCGATGACCGGCGTGCGCGGCGTCACCCGGCAGAACGAGAACGTCGTTGCGTTCGCGACGCGGCAGTTTCTGGACGTGCTCTCGCCGTCGAATTTTCCGTTCACGAATCCCGAAGTGCTCCAGCGCACGTTGAGCGAAGCCGGAATGAACTTCGTTCGCGGCGCGCAGAATTTCGCCGAGGACTGGGATCGCGCAGTCAGCGGCCGCCCTCCCGTCGGCGCCGAAGCCTTCGCGGTCGGCCGCAACCTCGCCGTCACACCGGGCAAGGTCGTCCACCGCAACCGGCTGATCGAATTGATCCAGTACGCGCCCGCGACGGGCACCGTGCGGCCCGAGCCGGTGCTGATCGTACCGGCATGGATCATGAAGTACTACATCCTCGATCTGTCCCGGCAGAACTCGCTCGTCCGGTTTCTGACGGAGCATGGCTACACGGTTTTCATGATCTCGTGGAGGAACCCGGGACCCGAGGACCGCGAGCTGTCGATGGAGGACTACCGGACGCTGGGCCTCATGGCGGCGCTCGACGCGGTGTCTGCGATCATGCCGAAGCGGAAAGTCCATGGCGTCGGCTATTGCCTGGGCGGCACGCTGCTCGCGATCGCCGCGGCGGCGATGGCGCGCGATGGCGACGAGCGGCTTGCCTCGCTTGCCTTCTTCGCGGCGCAGGCCGATTTCACCGAGGCCGGCGAGTTGACGCTGTTCATCAACGAAAGCCAGCTCTCGTTCCTCGAGGACATGATGTGGGAACAGGGCTTCCTCGACACCAAGCAGATGGCCGGCGCGTTCCAGATGCTGCGGTCGAACGATCTGGTCTGGTCGAGGCTGGTCCGCGACTACCTGATGGGTGAGCGCGCGCCGTTGACCGACCTGATGGCGTGGAACGCCGACGCGACGCGAATGCCGTACCGGATGCACACCGAGTACCTGCGCCGGCTTTTCCTCGACAACGATCTCGCCGAGGGCCGGTACATGGCCGGCGGGCGCAAGATCGGCCTCACCGACATTCGCGCGCCGCTGTTCGCCGTGGGCACGGAGGCCGATCACGTCGCGCCGTGGCGATCCGTGTACAAGTTCCACCTGCTTACCGACACCGAGGTCACGTTCGTGCTGACCAATGGCGGCCACAACGCGGGAATCGTCTCCGAGCCCGGCCACGCGCGCCGGCGTTATCGCATCGCTACCCGGAGCGCGAACGATCACTACGTCGATCCGGAAGTCTGGCTGGCCGAGACGCCGGCCACCTCCGGCTCGTGGTGGACCGAATTTGCGCGCTGGCTCGACGCGCACTCCGGCCCGTCCGTGCCTCCGCCCGCGATCGGCGCGCCGAAAGCCGGCTACGCGCCCCTGTGCGACGCGCCTGGCGCCTACGTGCGGATGCAATGACGCCACAGGATCGGAGCGCGCGCATCGACACCGGGATCGAAGTTCGCCACAACGCAGCAGCGAGCCGTTTCGAGGCGACCGTGGACGGATTGCTGTGCGTTGCGAACTACCATGTTGTCGACAACGTCATGCGCATCCATCACACCGAAGTGCCGCGCGCGCTCGAGGGTCGCGGCATCGCCGGCCGGATCGTGCGCGCCGCACTGGCGCACGCCGAAGCCAACGCGCTCGAGGTCGAGCCCTGGTGCGCGTACGTGCGCGCCTACATGAAGCGTCATCCGGAAACGCAGCGGCTGCTGCCGCAGGGCTTCCGGATTTAGCGGCGCCGGCAAGGCCGCTTGCCAGGCCCCGCGATGCCTGCGAATCTCAGTCCCGAGTACAAGACGGCGGAGGCCGCCTTCCGGCGCGCGCGCGAGCCCCGCGAGCGGCTCGACTTGCTGCGCGAGATGCTGCGCGTGATTCCGAAGCACAAGGGCACGGAGCACCTGCAGGCCGACATCAAGGCGCGGATCAAGGACCTGACGGCAGAGCTCGGCAGCGCGCACAAGGGTGGAGCGCACGGCGGCCCGACACTCGCGATCCGGCCGGAGGGCGCGGCGCAGGTCGTGCTGCTCGGGCCGCCGAATGCCGGCAAGTCGCTGTTGCATGCGCGCCTGACCGGATCGGGCGCGCACGATGCGCCGTATCCTTTCACGACGCAGTTCCCCGAGCCGGGGATGATGCCCCACGCCGACGTGCACTTCCAGCTGATCGACCTGCCGGCGGTGTCGTCCTTGCATCCGGTGCCCTGGCTCGCCTCGGCGCTGCAGATGGCCGACGCGGCGCTGCTCGTGGTCGACCCCGGCGAGCCCTCCTGCGTCGACCAGCTGCAGGACCTGCACGCGGTGCTGCGCGCAAGGCGCATCTCGCTCACCGAGCGCTGGGATGAAATCGCCGGGCCGCGGCGCATCGACGATGCCGCCGACGAGGATCCGTTCGCGCTGCGGCTGCCGACGCTGATGCTCGTGAACAAGACCGAACGCATCGCCGATCTCGAAGCCGAGATCGAGGCGCTGCGCGAGCTGACTGCCGCGCCCTACCCGATGCTTCCCGTCTCGGCGGCCACCGGACATGGACTCGCCGCGATCGGACCCTGGCTGTTCGATCATCTGGGCATCGTGCGCGTCTACACCAAGACGCCCGGCCACCCGGTCGACAAGGAACGGCCGTTCACGCTGCGCCGCGGGCAGACGGTGCGCGACGTCGCCCGGCTCGTCCACCACGACCTCGCGCGCACCGTGCGCCATGCGCGGGTGTTCGGCCACGCCGGCTTCGAAGCCCAGCTGGTGGGTCCCGATCACGCGCTCGCCGACGGCGACATCGTCGAGCTGCACACCTGACCGCGGGCCCGCGAACCCGGAACCGCTGCGGCCCCGGCAGCATTCGCCGCCTTGTCTCGGCCAAACGACGAATGGCGCGACCCATGCCGCCGCCGCGATCATCGCGGGCAGGCACGCTCGGTCATGCACGCCGCATTCGGCGCGACGAGCGCGACCTCAGCCGACCGCCGACCGACACCGAGGAGCCCGCCATGCCGCATGTGCTCGACCCCAAACGCATCGACACGCAAGCCACGTATCTCGCCGCGCTCCACGAGCTCGACGCGCTGATGGACGAAGATCCCGGCGCCGGTGCCGACAACCGCATCGACGAGCTCTTCGCGCTGGTCGAGGCCTACGAGTTGCGGCAACCGAAGCCGGCAACGCGCGACGCTTGAGGCGCGTGCTTACTGGAGCACCTTCGCGCTGCGCGCTCCGGTATTCGCCCTTGGGGCGGCCCGGCGGGCTCAGGGGACGCCTCCGGCGGCGGCGTCGAACACGGCCTCGGCCGCCGCGAGATCCTCGAGCGCGAAGCCGACGGACTTGAAGACGGTGATTTCCTCGGCGCGCGTGCGGCCGGGGTGCCTGCCGCAAGCGAGGTCGGCGAGATCCGCGGCGATGGATTCAGGGCGGATGTCGCCGCTCGCGATCGCCTGGACGATGTCGCCCCCTTCGGCGAGCGCAGCGGCGCGATGGTCGACCACGAGCAGGTTCGCGCGGGCGATCGCCGCGCCGTCGGTCTCGCGCATGCTCGCCTTGAACGCGCCGATCAGGTCGAGATGCACGCCCGGCGAAAGCCATGCGCCGAGCACGAGCGGCACTGTCGAAAGCGTCGCGCAGCAGACGATGTCGGCTTCGCGCACGGCGCCCTCGAGGTCGACCGTCGCGGTGACCGGCAGGCCGTCCTCCCGCATCGCGGCGGCCGCCGCCCGCGCATGCTCCGGCGTGCGGCTCCACAGGCTGACGCGCTGGATGGGACGGACGAGCATGTGCGCTTCGACGAGTCCGCGCGCAAGCCGCCCGGAGCCTACCAGCAGCAGATGCCGTGCGTCGGCGCGCGCGAGACGGCTCGCCGCGTACGCCGACGCGCCGGCCGTGCGACGCGCGGTGATCTCCTCGCCGTCGAAGAGTGCCAGCGGCGCGCCGTTGCGCGCGTCGAAGAGCGCATAGACGGCGCCCACGGCGCGCTCGTTGCGCGCCGCGTTGCCCGGGAACACGGTGGCGAGCTTGACACCCATCCGTCCGCCGGTGCGCCACGCGGGCATCAGCAGCAGCGACGCCGTCGGCTCGCCCCGGACCTCGATCGGGTGGTTCGTGCGCAGCGGCGCGACGACGTCGCGCTGCAGCATGGCGTCGAGCGCCTGGAGCATCCGCGGCCACGGCAGGAGCGAGCGGACAGCGGCGGCGTCGAAATAACGCATGCTGCCAGCGGTCCGAACGATGTCCGACGCGACGGCCGCCGCCGCTAGGCCGCGTCTTCGTCCAGTGACAGCAGCGCGGCGTTGCCGCCCGCCGCCGAAGTGTTGACGGTCACGGTGCGCTCGATGACGAGGCGCGTCCAGTCGTACTTGCCGTGCGCATCGGGAACCACGATCGGCACGATCCTGCCGGGCGCCGCGGCGAACACGCCGCGTACGCGGCGGGCGTCGTTGCGATCCACGTCAAGCAGCACCGCGTCGATCGCAGTGGGATCGAGCTCGTCGGCGAACGTGATCCGCGCGCCGCCGATGCCCTTGCCGACGCGTATCGAAAGCGGATCGCGCAGCAGCAGCACGGTATTGCCGGCCGCGAGCGCGGCCTTGGCCTGCGCGAAGAGCCCTTGCTCGTCGGCGGCGATGCAGGCAACGACGCCGCGCGGATGGAACTCGAGCGTGTTCGCTTCGCCGGTCGGGCCCGGCAGCGCTACCGGCGCTCCCGGCCCCGGCGTTGACATCCCGCGCACCAGCCGGCGGAGGTAGAGCGGCCCGCCGGCTTTCGGGCCGGTCCCCGAGAGCCCGTGCCCGCCGAACGGCTGCACGCCGACGACCGCGCCGACGATGTTGCGATTGACGTACACGTTGCCCGCCCGGACCTGCGCGAGCACCGCCGCGACGGTCTCGTCGATCCGCGTGTGGATGCCGTGGGTCAGGCCGTAGCCTGTCGCGTTGATCGCGTTGATGAGCCCCAGCAACTCGTCGCGCTTCCAGCGCAAGACGTGCAGGACCGGTCCGAAAACTTCCCGCGTTAAGTGCGCGAGGCCGCGGACGTCCCCGAGGTCGACGAGCGTCGGCGCGACGAACGTGCCGCGCGCGCACGTCGGAGGCAGCGGCATCTCGACCACTTTGAGCCCCGCGGCGCGCATCCGCTCGACGTGCGCGACCAGTGCAGCGCGCGCTTCGGCGTCGATCACCGGGCCGATGTCGGTGGCCAGGCGCCGAGGATCGCCTGTGGCGAGCTCGCGCATTGCGCCTTCGAGCATCGCCAGCATCTCCGGCGCGACGTCGTCCTGCAGACACAGGATGCGCAGCGCCGAGCAGCGCTGCCCGGCGCTGTCGAACGCGGAGGACAGCGCGTCCGCGACCACCTGCTCGGGCAGTGCCGAGCTGTCGACGATCATCGCGTTCTGGCCGCCGGTCTCGGCGATCAGCACCGGGTCGTCGTCGCGGCTCGCGAGCTGGCGGTGGATGAGGCGCGCGACCTCCGTGGAACCCGTGAAGATGACGCCCGCCACGCGTGGATCCGCGGCGAGCGCGGCGCCGACCGTCTCGCCGCGTCCGGGCAAGAGCTGCAGGGCGGCCGGCGGCACGCCGGCACGATGCAGGATGCGCACCGCGGCGGCGGCCATCAGCGGCGTCTGTTCGGCCGGCTTCGCCAGCACCGGGTTGCCGGCCGCGAGCGCCGCGCCGACTTCGCCCACGAAGATCGCCAGCGGGAAGTTCCACGGCGAGATGGCAACGACCGGACCGATCGGGACGATCTGCGGTCCGCCCAGCTCGGCGCGCGCCTGCATCGCGTAGTAGCGCAGGAAATCGACCGCCTCGCGCACTTCCGCCACCGCGTTCGCGAGCGTCTTTCCCGCCTCGCGCACGGCGAGTGCGAGCAACGTCACCCGCTCGGCTTCCATGAGGTCGGCCGCTCGCTCGAGACACGTCGCACGCTCGCCCGCAGGGGTGGCCGACCACGCCGCTCCGTGCTCGACCGCGAGCGCGACGGCGGCCTCCACGTCCGCCTGCGTCGCCTCGGTCACGGACCCGACCACGTCGTCGCGATCCGCCGGATTGCGGATGACGACGGGTGCGTCCGGCGCGCTCGCCGCGGGCGCGACCGACGGCGGGCGCGACGGCTCGGCGCGCAGCGGCACCGCGTCCCATCGCGCCAGGCCCGCTTCCAGCGCCGCGAGTTCCCGGTCGTCGGAAAGGTCGACGCCCTGCGAATTGCGGCGGCCCGGCAGCAGCGCGATCGGCAGCGGGATGCCAGCATGCGGCCGGCCACCGCGCGCCTCGGCCACGGCGACCGGGTCGGTGACCAGCGACGAGATGGCGACCGTCGGATCGACGATCCGGTTGACGAACGAGCTGTTGGCGCCATTCTCGAGCAGCCGCCGCACCAGGTAGGCGAGCAGCGTCTCGTGCGATCCGACCGGCGCGTAGATGCGGCAGGCGCGATCCAGCTTCGCCTTGCCGACGACCTCGTCGTAGATGCTCTCGCCCATCCCGTGCAGGCACTGGAACTCGTACTGCGCCTCGCCCGCCAGCTCGTGGACCGCGGCGATGGTGAACGCATTGTGGCTGGCGAACTGCGGGTAGATAGCGTCGGGGGCCTCGAGCATCGCCTTCGCGCACGCGAGGTAGGCGACATCGGAGTGCACCTTGCGCGTGAACACGGGGTAGCCGGGGAGCCCGTCGACTTCGGCGCGCTTGATCTCGGCGTCCCAGTAGGCGCCCTTGACCAGACGCAACATCAGGCGCCGCTTGTGCTGCCGCGCGAGCGCGACGATCCAGTCGATCGTCGGGCGCGCGCGCTTCTGGTAGCACTGGACGACGAAACCGAGGCCATCCCAATCAGCCAGCGCGGGTTCGCCCGCCAGCCGCGCCAGCAGGTCGAGCGAGATCTCGAGACGGTCGGCCTCCTCGGCGTCTATCGCAAACCCGATGTCGTAGTCCTTCGCGAGGCGCGCCAGCGTGATGAGCTTCGGCGTCAGCTCCGTCATCACCCGTTCGCGCTGCGCGCGGCAGAAGCGCGGATGCAGCGCCGAAAGCTTCATCGAGATGCCGGGCCCGCCCAGCACGCCCCGGCGATTCGCCGCGCGGCCGATCGCGTGGATCGCGGCGTCGTACGCGACGAAATAGCGCTGGGCGTCGGCGGCCGTCATCGCTGCCTCGCCCAGCATGTCGTACGAGAACGTGTAGCCGCGCGCCTCGCGGTCGCGCGCGTTGGCCAGCGCCTCGTCGATCGTCCGCCCGGTGACGAACTGGCGGCCGAGCAGGCGCATCGCCAAGTCCACGCCCTTGCGGATCAGCGGCTCGCCGCCCTTGCGCAGCAGCGAGGACACCGCCTGCTCGAGCGTTCCCTCGCTCCGCGTCTCGACGATCTTCCCGGTTACAAGAAGTCCCCATGCCGCCGCGTTCACGAACAGCGACGGCGAGGCGCCGACGTGCGCCGACCAGTCGCCGCGGCTGATCTTGTCCCGGATCAGCCTGTCGCGCGTCGCGGCATCGGGGATGCGCAGCAGCGCTTCGGCCAGGCACATCAGCGCGATGCCCTCGCGGCTGTCCAGCGAGAATTCGAGCATCAGCGCGTCGACGCCGCCCGCGTTGGAGCGCGCCGCACGCACCGCCTCGGCGAGCGTCGTCGCCACCGCCTGCGCCCGGGCGAGCGCCGGCGGCGAGAGACGGGCCTCGTCTAGCAGCGCCGACAGGGTCGCGCCCTCGTCGGCCCGGTAGCACACGGCGATGCGCTCGCGCAGCGGAGCGAGAGGATCGCCGGGCTCCCGCGCGACGCCGAGGTCGAAGGCTGTGTCGGGGAGAGAGGTCATGGGCATCGCCGATCACGTCCGGCGCGTAGAGGTGAACCGGTGCGAGTGCACGATTCTAACGCGGCCGGCGGACGCCCGCGCGACGTTCGGTCCGCGCGCCGGAGCCCGGAGCGGCGCCGTGTCAGCGCGCGGCGTGCAGAAGTGGCCCGATCAGCAGATAAGTGAGCGCCGTGATGAGCAGGATGCCGCTCACGTTGAGCCAGAAGCCGGCCTTGATCATCTGCGGCATCCGGACGAGGCCGGTGCCGAACACGATCGCGTTGGGAGGTGTCCCGACGGGCATCATGAACGCGCAGCTCGCGGCGATCGTCGCAGGCAGCAGCAGCAACGCCGGGGGCACGCCGAGCACCGGCGCCAGTGCGGCGAGGATCGGCAGCATCGTCGCGACCTGCGCCGTGTTCGACGTCAGCTCGGACATGAACACCATCAGCGCGATGACGACGAACACGACCGCCATCACCGGCCAGCCGGAAAAGCCGCGGGCCAGGCTGCCGATGAACTGTGCTACGCCGTTCGCCTCCGTCGCCGCTGCCAGCGCGAGTCCACCGCCGAACAGTATCAGCACCCCCCACGGCAGCTTGACCGCGGTGTCCCAGTCGCTGACGAAGATTCGCTTCGCGCGGTCGACCGGCAGGATGAACAGCGCAATCGCCGCGGCGACCGCGATGACCGGGTCCGAGAGGTTGGCGAGCGGGGCGATGCCGGCCACCTGGATTTCGGTCAGCAGCGGCCGGAAGACCCAGCAGAACACCGTGACGGCGAACACAGCCATCGTCGCTCGCTCGCCACGGTTGAGCGGGCCGAGCTTGGCGATTTCGCCGGCCACCCACGCCCGTCCCCCCTCGATCTCCCGGATCCGCGTCGGGAACAGCACCCGCGTGTTGAGCAGCCACGCCAGCGGCAGGAAAAGCAGCATCGCCGGAACCCCGACCAGCATCCACTTCGTGAACGAGATCTGGACGCCGTAGGTCTGCTCGAAGAAGCGCACGAAGATGCCGTTGGGCGGCGACCCGATGATCGTCCCCAGCCCGCCGATCGACGCCGCGTAGGCGACGCCCAGCAGCAGGGACAACGCGAGATTGCGGTCGTCGACATCGTCCTGCGGAATGCCGCCGTGCTCGAGGAGCGTCTTGCCGGTCCGCCGGAAGAGCGACAGGTCGACGATCGACAGTGCGATCGGCACCATCATCGCCGCGGTTGCCGTGTTCGACACCCACATGCTGACGAACGCGGTCGCGCCCATCACTCCGGCGACGATCGCCGCCGGCCGCGTGCCCACCCACTTCAGCGCCTGGAAAGCGATCCGGCGATCGAGCCCCCAGCGCTGGATCGCGAGCGCCAGCACGAACCCGCCGAGAAAGAGGTAGATGACGTCGGCGCCGTAGTTCGCCGTCGTCTTGCCGAGCGGCATGATGCCGAGCAATGGGAAGGCGACGATCGGCAGCAGCGAGGTGACCTCGATCTCCACCGCTTCGGTCATCCACCACGTCGCCATCCAGACCATCATCGCGAGCGTCGCCCGCGTGGCATGACCGAGCGGCACCGCCTTGCCCGCCGCATCGGCATACTCCACGGGCAGCGCGAAATAGGCGAGGAGCGCGAGCACGGGACCGCCGACCAGGCCGATCGCCCGCACTCGCCGCTGGAGATCCATTCAGATCAGTCCGCGCGCAGCCGCCAACAGGTATCCGAATACGCAGGAGCTGGACACGCCGATGAGCCCCGGCAGGATGAAGCTGTGGTTGATCACGTACTTGCCGATGTGGGTCGTGCCCGAACGGTCGAACTGGATCGTCGCGAGGTCGGAGGGGTAGGTCGGCAGGATGTAGTAGCCGTAACAGGCGGCCGCGAAGGCGACCACGTAGCCCGGCGGCACGCCGATCGACAGCGCGACCGGCACCATGGCGGCGATGGCCGCCGCCTGCGAGTTGACGAGCTTGGACACGATCAGCAGCGCCAGCGCGTACGTCCAGGGCTGGGTCTGCACCACGCCCGCCAGCGCGGACTTGATGCCCGGCAGATTCGCCTCGAACACCGTATCGGCCATCCAGGCGACGCCGAACACCGCGACCACGGCGATCATGCCGGCACGGAACACCTCGTTCTTGGCGATCGTCATCGGATTGGTCTGCGTGAAAATGATGATGAGGGCGCCGGCCATGAGCATGAACATCTGGATCGTGAGCACCATCGACAGCGGCTTGCCGCTCACCAGCGGGCGGATCGGCTCGAAGGCGCCGAGCACCGCGACCACCGCGATCGCTCCAACGAAGATCCACATCGCGGTCCACTGGTGCCGCGACAGCTTCTGGTCCAGCAGCGTGGCGGATTCCCCGTAAACGAATTTGCGGCTTTCGGGGTCCGCGATCAGCTTCTGGAACGCTTCATCCCGGTCGAGGTCCTTGCCCCGGAACCAGCTGAAGATGCCGATCATCAGCACGCCCACCAGCGTGGAGGGGATGGTGACCGACAGCAGCGTGACGAAATCGATGACCGGACTGCCCGCGGGCGCCTTGGCCAGAAAGGCCACCAGCGACACCACCGCGACGGAGACCGGGCTCGCGATGATGCCCATCTGACTCGCGATCGACGACGCGGCCATCGGTCGCTCGGGCCGGATGTCGTTCTTGATCGCCACGTCGTAGATGATGGGCAGCATCGTGTACACGACGTGACCGGTCCCGCACAGCATCGTCAGCGTGCAGGTCGTGAACGGCGCGAGGATCGACACATATTTCGGATTGCGGCGCAGGATCTTCTCCGCCAGCTGCAGCAGCACGTCGAGGCCACCCGAGGCCTGGAGCGTGGCCGACGCCGCCACCACCGCGACGATGGTGAGCATCACGTCCACCGGGGGCTTGCCGGGCGGCAGCTTGAACGCGAACACCAGGATGACGATGCCGATGCCGCCGAGCAAGCCGAGCGCGACACCGCCCTTGCGCGCGCCGTAGAACAGGCACGCGAGTATCAGTACGATCTGCAGGAAGAATTCCATGCTAGGACCTTTCGGGGGACCCGGTCAGCTCCCGGGTCCCGCTTTTGCCATTCAGAACATGATCCGGGCGAGGAACAGCCCCGTGATGACCGCCACGGCCGTCGCCACCACGCCCGGAATCATGAACGAGTGGTTGAGCACGTACTTGCCGATCCTGGTGGTGCCGGACAGGTCGAAGTTGATCGCCGCGATCAGCGAGCCGTAGGTCGGGATGAAGAAGTAACCGTTGACCGAAGGGAACATCGCGATCAGGAACTGCGGCGGGATGCCGAGCGCCATACCCAGCGGCATCAGCGCCCGGGTCGTCGCCGCCTGGCTGTAGAGGAGCACCGAGGCGAAGAAGAGGCCGAACGCGAACGTCCAGGGTGCCTGCTCGGCCCACTTGCCGATGGCGGGCACGATCACGTCCTTGTGCGCGGCGATGAAGCTGTCGCCCAGCCATGCGAGGCCGAAGATGCCGATGACCGCGACCACGCCGGCGCGCAACGTTGGTGTCTTCGGGACCTCGTCGACATTGACCTTCGTCACCAGCAGCATCAGTGCCGCGACCGACATCATCACGATCTCGATCACGATAGGCATCGCCAGCGCACCCTTCGCACCCGGCAGCGTGCGCAGGCTCGGGAAGAAGCCGAACAGAACCACAAGCGCAACGCCGGTGAGGAAGATAAACGCCGAGGCCTTCGCTGCGGGTTTGAGGGGCGGACGGTCGGCGGCCGCTTTCGGCGCCGGGATCGCTCCGGAGGCCAGGCGCGCCTGATATTCCGGATCGTCCTTCAGGTCCTTGCCGATGAACATGGAGACGATCGCCGCCGCGACGACGCCGGTGAGCGTCGCCGGCACGCAGACCATCAGGATCTCGGGCAGGCCCCATTGCGTGAGCCCCTTCTCCGAGAACAGCCCGATCATCGCGGCGGTCGCCGCGGCCACGGGGCTCGCGGTGATCGCCTGCTGTGACGCGATCGTCGCGACGGCCATCGGCCGTTCCGGCCGGATGCCGTTCTGGTGCGCCGTCTCGTAGATCACCGGCAGCAGCGGGTAGACGATGTGGCCGGTGCCCGCGACGAAGGTGAAAGTCCACGTCGTGAGCGGCGCCACGATCGTCACGTATTTCGGATTGGCGCGGATGATGCGCTCGGCGACGCGCACCAGGAAGTCGATGCCGCCGGCGGCGTCCATCACCGACGCGGCCATGATGACCGCCAGGATGATGAGCATGACGTCGATCGGAGGCGAGGTCGGGCTGACCCCGAACGCAACGACCAGAACGAGCAGTCCTACCGCGCCCCACAGGCCGAGGCCAACGCCGCTGTAACGGGCGCCCATCCAGATCGCGGCGAGCACGACGATGAACTGCAAGACGATCGTAAGTGTCATGGTTCCACTCCTAATTTTCCGGCGCGCGCCGCGGCCTCCGCGCCGTCACCGCATTTCCCAGCACAGCACCGTCGGCCGCTTGCGTCGACTCGCCTGGTCGCATCCCCATGCGCTACCCGCGCATGGGGCCCTGCTTCCCGGCTCGCGCCGCGGCCTCCGCGCCGTCACCGCATTTCCCAGCACAGCACCGTCGGCCGCTTGCGTCGACTCGCCTGGTCGCATCCCCATGCGCTACCCGCGCATGGGGCCCCTGCTTCCCGGCTCGCGCCGCTACTGCTCGAACTTCGGGCTGATCAGGTTCTCGAACGCGAACACTTCGTCCCATTTTTCCTGCGTCAGGAGCTTTCTCTCCCTGACCACGATGTCGTGCAGCGACTTGCCGGTCTCGTAACCCTCGCGCGCAATCTCCGCGCACTGCTTGTAGCCCAGCGTGGTCTTCAGCGCGGTCACGATGCCGAGCGAATTGAGCACCATGTCACGCGTGCGCTCGACGTTGGCGGTGATGCCGTCGATGCAGTTGACGCGCAGGCTGTTGACCGCGTTCTCCATCGTCGCGATCGACGTGAACAGCGCGAAGGTGATGACCGGCTCCATCACGTTCAACTGCAACTGACCGGCGGAAGCGGCCAGCGTCACGGTGAGGTCGAGGCCGATCACCAGGAAGCCGGTCTGGTTGACGACCTCGGGAATTACCGGGTTCACCTTGCCCGGCATGATCGAGCTGCCCGGCTGCATCTGCGGCAGATTGATCTCGTTGAACCCGCAGCGCGGGCCCGACGCCAGCAGCCGGATGTCGTTGCAGATCTTGGTGAGCTTGGACGACGTGCGTTTCAGCACGCCGGACAGCAGCACGTAGGCGCCCGTGTCAGAGGTCGCTTCGATCAGGTCGCCGGCAAGAATGAATTTCGTGCCGGTCAGCTCGGACAGGTACTTCGTCGCGAGCTTCGGGTAGCCCGGCGCCGCCGTCACCGTGGTGCCGATTGCCGTGGCCCCGAGGTTGATCTCGTGCAGGAACTGGCGCACCTCGGCGATCCGCTGCACTTCCTCGCCGATCGTCGTGCCCCAGCCGTGGAATTCCTGGCCGAGCGACATCGGCACCGCGTCCTGCAGATGGGTGCGGCCCATCTTCAGCACCTTCTCGAATTCCTGGCCCTTGGCGAAGAACGCGTCCTGCAACCGGGTGAGCGCCTGCATGTAGCTCGCAAGGCGCAGGATGAGCGCGAGGCGAAAGGCGGTCGGGTAGACGTCGTTGGTCGACTGCCCGAAATTGACGTGATCGTTGGGGTTGACGTACTGGTATTCGCCCTTCCTGTGTCCGAGCGCCTCGAGCGCGAGATTGGCGATCACCTCGTTGGCGTTCATGTTGGTCGACGTTCCGGCGCCGCCCTGGATGAAATCGGTGACGAACTGCTCGCGCATCTCGCCGGCGATGAGCCGGTCGCAGGCGCCGGCGATCGCATTGGCGATCTTCGCGTCGAGCACGCCGAGATCGCGGTTCGCCAGCGCCGCCGCCTTCTTCACGTAGCCGAAGGCCTTCACGAAATTCGGCTCCAGCGACATCGGGATGCCGGTGATGTGAAAGTTCTCCTTGCCGCGCAGCGTCTGCACGCCGTAATACGCGTCGTCGGGAATTTCCTTGCTGCCGAGGAAGTCTTTTTCGATCCGGGTTCCCATGGGGTCGCTCCTGTGCCGGGCCTCGATAGACAAGATTTTCCGCGTGCGCCGGAACGGCGTATTGATCGGGCTCAAGCGCGGAGGGGGTAGCGGACCGGCAGTGCGACGCCGGCAAGGGAATGAGCCGGCACTTGTGAGCCCTTACGCCACATGCCAACCCGCGACGGACGCGCGGACTCAGGCCCTCAGGAGGCCGTCCGATCGAGCGAAGTGCTAGCCGCCACGTCCCCTGGCGCTCGAGGGAAGCACCAGGCCGGCAATTTCGTTTCGCTGGACGAAACGGCTGCCCTCGTCGGAGCGGCCCGCGATAGACAGAGTGACCCTGACTTCCTGCAAGTGGCCGACCTCTTTCCGATATTCGACCTCATCCTTCATGGCCACCGGACCAAGCCCAAGGCGCAGGAACTCTCCCATCGGGAAGCTGCTCTCCGAGAAGAACATCATGCGAACGTCGGCAGACTTGTCCAGGAAGGCTGTGTTCTTCATGTGAGAGTTGAAGTCCATGTCGGCCCAGCTGGCCAAAAGTGACTTTGCGAACATTTGGAATCCCGTACGGGGTGGGCGGCAATCGCGGCAGCTGCCGTTCGCACCCGGCTGCGCGCGTCACCGCGTCCGGCGGAATGACGGGCCAGCCATCGCCGCGGAAAGAACCTGGTATGCAAACTCATGCCAACCATCCGCAGTGAACGCGATGGGCCTTGCGTCACGCACCTTCGTCATTGCCTGCCGAACGGAAAGACCTTCGCATTGCAGGAGGTAGTAAGCCAAAAACAGGCCGGTTCTGTCTTTGCCGGCGGCGCAGTGAACCAGCACGGGGATGCCCTTGCCAATGCTCTCCTCGGCGAACGAAAGTGCCGCGGGAAGCCGCTCAAGACAGTGCTCGAGATCGCCGTCGAGTGGCGGTGCATGGCTCGAAAGCGGAATGCACGCATAGGCAATTCCCTCGCGCGCGAAGTCTTCGGGATGGCAAAGCTCGCCGTCGTTGACCGACAGGACAGCGCCAAACCCCGATTTCCTCAAATGCCCGAGAGACCACGGCTGTTCGTTCGGTCCGCAACGTCCGGCCAACAGGTTTGGCACAAGCCAGAAGATGTGATTCATCCGAAAAGGGGGCAAGGCAACCGGCGAGGCTGCGACGATCGCCAGATAGAAGTCATGAATCGGCGCGTCCGGTTGGCTGAGTCAGGCCGAGCCGACACAGGCAACGGCAGTGAACATAATCAAGGCACCGGGATAGAGCTTCAGTGGTTGGCATACTGCACGCGCTGGCGGTTCAGCCGCGAAGTATTGTCGGAAAATTTCGTTGAACCGCTCAATCAACTCAATGTCGAGGAGATACAGCTGCACAAACAACACATCGGCATAGCTTCCCCCGGCCTCGCGCAGTAACGCGCCCAGGTTTCGCATGGCCTGATGCGCCTGTTCGTCAAACGTTGGCAGCATCTGGCCGGTTTCCGGTGACCGTCCAATCATTCCCGCTGTGTATAGCATTCCGTTAGGGGCGAGCGTTGCCTGGGACACCGGGTTGTACATTGCCGCGGCGCTCGTTGTGGTGATAACACGTTTCACACTAGCTCCTGTGAGAAGTCTCGCGGCCAACGTCTAAGCTGCGCGGCCCGCCGCGACCGTCGCTCGCATCCGAGATGGTACTTGCCGGCGGGTCCGCTCGAGCGTGGGGTTGGGCGTCACTTCAACCACTCTTGGCCTCGGCATGAAGCTTGAGGCCAAGTGCCTCGACGACCTTTAGGATCGTGTCAAAGTCCGGGCTGCGTTCACCAGAGAGAGCCTTATAGAGGCTCTCTCGCGAAAGTCCCGCGTCGCGCGCTACCTGTGCCATGCCTTTCGCCCGCGCGATGTTTCCGAGTGCCTTCGCAATGAAGGCGGCGTCTCCGTCCGCCTCCTCAAGGCAGGCCTCCAGGTAGGCTGCCATTTCCTCGGGGGTTCGCAGGTGTTCGGCAACGTCGTAACGCGTAGTCTTGGTCTTTGCCATCAGCTCACTCCGACAGTTCGCGTGCGAGACGCAACGCCGTGCGTACATCCCGGGCCTGCGTTTGCTTGTCTCCCCCGGCGAGCAGGATGATCACCGTCCGCCCTCATGCCTTGAAATACACGCGATAGCCGGGACCATGGTCGATTCGCAATTCGGACACGCCTTCGCCGACTGGTTTCACGTCGCCCGGATTTCCCTCGGCCAAGCGATCGAGGCGCGCTTGTACGCGCGCTCTCGCCCGGAGATCGTGCAACTCGTCAAGCCAGCGAGCAAAGACGGCTGACTTCCGGAGTTCGATCATGCAACGAATGTCGCCGCACGGCTACACTCTGTCAAGGCGCTGCATGGCTCCGGCGACGACGTGACGCCCAACGAATAATAGGGACTTCCCCGTCCCGGAGGCGGCATCGAGGTGCCAAGATTGAATTCCGTTCGTTCAATCTGAACCAGGAGGGGAAGTCATGAAAGAGATTACTACCATCGGCATCGACCTCGCAAAGTCGGTATTCACGGTGCATGGTGTGGACGCGACGGGGCGCACGGTGTTGCGCAAGACGGTGAGGAGGGAGAGGCTGATGGAGCTGGTGGCCGGGCTGCCACCCTGTTTGATCGGCATGGAGGCGTGTGGGGGTGCGCATGATTGGGCCCGCAGGTTTCAGGCGCACGGCCACCGGGTCGGCATCATGATGGCGCGCTTTGTGGCCCCGTATCGCAAGAGTTCGAAGAACGATGGCAACGACGCGGAAGCGATCTGCGAAGCGGTGGCTCGGCCGAACATGCGCTTCGTGCCGGTGAAGAGTGCCGAGCAGCAGGCGATCCTGTCGCTGCATCGAGTGCGGCAGGGATTCATCGAGCAGCGCACGGCGACGATCAATCGGATCCGGGGTTTGCTGGCCGAGTTTGGGGTGGTGTTGCCACAACGAGCGGAACAGGTACGGCGGGCGGCGGTGGTCGTGGCCGAGGAGTTACCGGTCCTCGCGCGCGAGGCCATCACCGATTTGCGCGCGCACTTGTCGTACCTCGACGAACGGATCAGCTGCTACGAGCGGCAGTTGGTCGAACTGGCGCGGCAGCGTGAGGCGGCGGTACGGATTCAGCGCCTGCCAGGCGTAGGACCACTTACCGCCTCGGCCATCACTGCCAGCATCAGCGACGGACACGAATTCGCCAATGGTCGGCAGTTCGCGGCGTGGCTGGGATTGGTGCCGCGTCAATGCTCGACCGGAGGCAAGCCGCGCTTGGGTCGCATCACCAAACGGGGCGATGCCTATCTGCGCACGCTCCTGATGCTGGGGGCTCGCGCGGTGTTGCAGAGCGCGGGGTACAAGACCGATCGCTTGTCGCGCTGGGCGATAGCGTTGCGTGCGCGTCGTGGGTATCACCGAGCGATCATTGCAGTAGCCGCCAAGAATGCACGCATCATCTGGGCACTGCTGGCGAACCATCGAGAGTTCGCGCCAACCGCATAGCTCACGATACTGCGCACTACCATTCAATCTGGAACCTCCCACGACTGCGAGCGCAATGAGAGAACGCTGAATAGGTCAGACCGGCGTGCGGACACCCCGATTAACTTGCAGGCCCATCGGAGGCCGACCAACGAATTGGGACCGCACGCGCGGCTAGTTATGGTGGCCCGAGCGCCTAAACGACGCGCTCATTTCGAGGCCGGTTAGAGATCTGCAGTCCGTCCTACCAGCGATCGGCAACAACACTTGCAAAAGGGGAAGTCCTTAGAGGACCAAGTTAAGCGGCCCAGACGCCGATGGTGGAGCCATGCCGATCTGGGTCCGCTTGAACGCCGGATTGGGCGTCAATGTCCGCGAGCGCGGGTTCATGTGTTCAGAGGTCATTCCTCGTCCCCATCAGTTGCCACGGTCAACGCCTTCACGGCGATCGCAGCCACCAGCGCGGTCACCAGTACGCCGCACACGCCGATGAGGATCGCCAGCACACGAGTGAGCAATGACTTGGGCGCAAGATCACCGTAGCCGATCGTCAGCCCGGACACGAAGGCAAAATAGATCGACTCGTGTACCGACCAGCCTTCGACGAGGCCGACCACCAAGCCGAGCGCGACGATCAGTCCGAGCAGGACCGACAGGATTGGCCACACGACGCGCAATCCAGTCAACATCCCGGCAACGAAGTGCCTTCTCAGCGTGCGCGAATCCATGGCGTCTCCGAGTTCGGGAACGGGAACATGACGGCGTCGCGAGGAAAGGGCCCCATCGTGCCGGAATGTGTCAAACCGAAAGTGCTTGGCCTCGTCCGCCTCAAAATCTTCTCCAATGTCTGCTGGCAAGTAATTCGGAACATCGCTCTGCATCGATAAGGTGCTTTCGCCATTAGACACCCAACGCCCGAGTTGAGCGGCGCCGTGGAAGCGCCGACTGGTAATTAGCAACGCCGATCGGCATCCGCTCCAACGTAATGTTGGGTCTCAACGTTCGCTCACTTTTCGTTATCACCGAAATCGGCCGCGTGGCATCGCTACTCGTTCCCCTGCACGTCGACGAGCCCGCGCAGCGGGCTGTATACGTAGCGCATATCGGTGCCGCGACCGCGCCCTTCCATGAACAGCCAATGGAACCGCAGCGAATGCGGCACGCCGTCGTAGACGAAGTCGATCTCCTCGATCGTCACTTTGAGCGGCCGCTTGCCGCGCGCGCAGTCGAGCTGATACTCGCGCACCTCGCCCTTGCTTCCACCGGCCGAGCGGGAATTTCACCTCGCCGCGGCAGCCGAGCTCCGGATAGCGCGAATCGAAGACACGACCGAGGCCCGTACGGTCGTCGCGGATGGCGAAGAGCTGGAGCTTGTCGCGGTTCAGGCGCTCGTAGACCTGGATGCCGTTCCAGGTCGTCGGCCCCTTGATGCTCTTGTCTCCCCGCGGCCCGAACTCGAGCCCCGCGGGCGCCATGCGGATGTCGTGCGTGCCGTCCCAATCCGCACCAGTCCAGAGCTCCACGGGAATGAAGCGCGTGCGCGTCGCCGGATCGTAGGCGCTCTGCCACGCTGACCAGTCCTCCGCGTATGCCGCGCCAATGAGCGCCAGACAAAGCGCGAGCAACAAGAGAGTCTTCTCTTTCAGCAAGCGGTACCCTTCAGCCGCAGATTGTTGGCAGCGCGGCGCTCACGTCAGTTGAGACCTAACGATTCCGTTCAGCGGCGCGCCGCTTGCGGCCCGTCCGCTGCAACGGTTGGTTGGGCGTCGTTCATGGTGCGCGTTCGGTACTCCTGCTCGATCGCTTTGAGAAGGGTCCTCATCTCGGCAGGTGACTTCAGGTGATGAACCTGTTTTGTCGATGCCGCATCAGCCACAAGCTGCCGATATCGAGGGGTCAAATGCCGATGGCAGAGCCCGACCACACGGTAGCTGTCCAGCGTGCTGCTCCAAATAGGACTGTTTTCGGGCCAACCCTCTGGCTTCACGAAGAAGCCCTTAACGAGGCGTTTGGTCACCCACCTGTAGTGCGTGAACAGCGGGAGGTCTATGTAGATCAACGTGTCAGCCGCCGCGAATCGTTCCCAGGCAGAACGGACGCATCCAAAGCCATCAATGATCCATTGATCCCGCGTCAGCAGTTCGGCGTGTGCCTTTAGATACTCCTCATGTGGGATCTTACCGCCCCCACGTCTGTACTGGATGGTATCCAGGGGATATAGCGGCAATCGCGTTAGCACCGCCACTCTACGGGCCAATGTCGACTTGCCGCTGGCGGCATTTCCAAATACCGCGACTTTCTTCATGCGGTGCTGCTCGTGACCACGACAATCTCTCCCGACGCCCAACGTAGTGTGTGCCTCAAACGCGCCCCCAAGGAAACGGTATTGGGCAAACGCGTTGCGACTCGGCGAGTCCCGTCGTAGTTCTCGATGGCCGGCGGCGCCCGTCCGCACGAGGGGGCGCGCCGGCTGATCGTCTCGCAGCTGCCGTCCGGAACGGGGCCGCGGATCACACCGAGGCGATACGCCGCCGCTACCCCCAGGCCATCGCCGCCATCTTGCGGCGCATGAACGCGATCTGCGTGGCGAGCGGGAGATCCTTGGGGCACACGTCGTGGCAGGCGAGCAGCGACATGCAGCCGAAGACGCCGTCGTCGTCGCCGATTATCTCGTAGTAGTCGTCGTCGGTGCGCGCATCGCGCGGGTCCAGACGGAAGCGCGCGACGCGGTTCAAGCCAACCGCGCCGACGAAGTCCTTGCGCATCCGCGCGGTGCCGCAGGCGGCGACACAGCAGCCGCACTCGATGCAGCGGTCGAGCTCGTAGATCTTGTCCGCGAGCTCCGGATCCATCTTCTGCTCCATCCGGCGCAGGTCGGGATCGGGATCCTTCATGTGCAGCCAGCCTTCGAGCCGCTCGCTCATCCCGCGCATCCACTTGCCGGTGTCGACCGAGAGGTCGCGGATCAGCTCGAAGAACGGCAGCGGGGCGAGGGTGATCTCGGCGCCGAGGTTCTTGGTCAGTGTGCGGCATGCGAGCGTGGGCCGCCCGTCGATCACCATCGCACAGCTGCCGCAGATGCCGGCCCGGCAGACGAAATCAAACTGCAGCGACGGATCCTGCTTTTCGCGAATCTCGTTCAGCGCGATGAACAGCGTCATGCCGTCGGCTTCCTCGAGCTCGTAGGCCTGCATGCGTGGGGGCTTCGAGGGCTCCTGCGGGTTGTAGCGCAGCACGCTGAGCGTGAGCTTGCGCCGCGCGCCGTTGCCATCGCTCGCGCGGCTCCCGTCCTTCGCGGCGGGCACAATTCTGATGGTGGCGTCGCTCATTTTCCGGTCTCGATCGGTTCGTCGATGGGCTCGTCGATGCGCTCGTTGCGGCCGCGGAACCGCTCGGGCAGCATGGCGTCGTAGGGCATCAACGCTTCCTGGACGGCGAAACGCGGCGCGCCGGCCATCTTCTGCTTCATGGCCTCGACCGCGGCGGTTCGCCCAGGCGTTTCCGGGTGGTCGACATAGTCCTTCGCGCCGTAGCCGCGCCAGCCGGGCGGCAACTCCATCAGGTTGACGTCGAGCGCCTCGTAGGCGAACGTCGGCAGCGTGTCGGCATCGTTGCGCCACGTCGCCAGCGTGCGCTTCAGCCATTCGGCGTCGTTGCGGCGCGGGAAGTCCTGCCGGAAGTGCGCGCCGCGGCTCTCGGTGCGGGTGAGCGCGCCGTACGCGATGCACAGCGCCACCTTCAGCATCTTCTGGGTGCGGTACGCGGTGACGAGCTCGGGATTGGCGCCGCGCGCCTTCTCGCGCAGGCCGATGTTGCGGCTCCTGACCAGCAGCTGCTGCAGCTCGTCGACCGCCGCCTGCAGGTCCTCGCCACGGCGGAAGATGCCGACCTTGGCCGTCATCAGGTCCTGCATGCGCGCCTTGATCGCGGAGGCGTCCTCGGTGCCGCGGCCGTCGATCAGCGTGTCGAGTTTCGCCTGTTCCCGCCGCAGGAAGCCGTGGACAAGGGACGTCGGAATGTCGGCTTCGTTTTCGATGCGATCGCAGTAGTCGGCGATGTACTCGCCGACGATCATTCCGGCGACCACGGTTTCGGCGACCGAGTTGCCGCCCAGCCGGTTGAAGCCGTGCATGTCCCAGCAGGCGGCTTCGCCGGCGGCGAAGAGGCCCTTCAGGTTCGGGCTCTCGCCGGTGTGGCCCGTACGCACGCCGCCCATCGTGTAATGCTGCGCCGGCCGCACGGGGATCCAGTCCTTGGTCGGGTCCACACCCATGAAGTAGTGGCAGATCTCGAAGACTTCGCGCAGATTGGTCCGGATGTGCTTCTCGCCCAGCAGGGTGATGTCGAGCCAGATGTGGTCGCCGAAGCGGTTCTTGGCGCCCTTGCCCTTGGCGATGTGCTCTTCCATCCGCCGGCTCACGACGTCGCGCGAAGCGAGCTCCTTCTTCTCCGGCTCGTAGTCCGGCATGAAGCGGTGGCCGTCGACGTCCTTCAGCAAGCCGCCGTCGCCGCGACAGCCTTCCGTGACGAGGATGCCGGCGGGAAAGATGCCGGTCGGGTGGAACTGGATCGCCTCCATGTTGCCCAGGGTGGCGATGCCCGTTTCCAGCGCGAGCGCGCTGCCGATGCCTTCGCAGATCACCGCGTTGGTCGTCACGCGGTAGATCCGGCCGGCGCCGCCGCTGGCGATGGTGGTGGCCTTGGCCACGTAGGCGACGAGCTCGCCGGTGATGAGGTTGCGCACGATGGCGCCATAGCAGCGGCCCGCGTCGTGGATGAGCGCGATGGCCTCGGTGCGCTCGTGCACGGGGATCTTTGCACCGATCGCCTGGTCGCTCATCGTCTGCAGCATCGCGTGGCCGGTGCCGTCCGAGACGTAGCAGGTGCGCCACTTCTTGGTGCCGCCGAAGTCCCGCTGCGCAACGAGGCCGTGGGCTTCGTCGCGCTCGGTGATCGTCACCTTCTGGCCGTTGATGATGACCGTGCGGTCGCCGCGGCGCACACGGCTCCACGGCACGCCCCACGCGGCCAGCTCGCGCACCGCCTTGGGCGCCGTGTTGACGAACATCCGGACCACCTTCTGGTCGGCACCCCAGTCGCTGCCGCGGACCGTGTCCTCGAAGTGAACGTCCTCGGTGTCGCCCTGACCCTTGATCACGTTGGCGAGCGAGGCCTGCATCCCGCCCTGCGCCGCCGCCGAATGCGAGCGCTTGGGCGGCACCAGCGACAGGATGATCACGTCGTGGCCGCGGCGTTTCGCGCCGATCGCCACCCGCAGGCCCGCCAGCCCGCCGCCGATCACGAGGACGTCGGTGTAGATGACCTTCATTTGGGCACCCCCTGCGGGGTGGCTTGCAGCGCGGCGGGAACGTAGGGCTGGCCGTAATTCGGCGCGTGCGCGATGCCGATCTTGATGTAGGCGGCGAGCGTGGCGAAGCCAAGGACGAGGAAGAACACGGTCAGCGCCCACTTGAGCGTCTTCAGGCGCTTGCGTGTCGCATTGGGATCGGGCCCCGCGAACCAGCCCCACTTCACCGCCAGCCGGTAGAGGCCGATGCCGCCGTGCAATTCGACGGCGAGCAGCAGGAGGATGTAGAGCGGCCAGTAGTGGCCGGTCCACACGCGGTCCCCGGACTCATAGGGACCGATCAGCTCCGGATGCGTCAGCATGATGTAGACATGCGGCGCGGCGAGGAAGAACAGCGCAAAGCCGGTCAGCACCTGCCAGAACCAGAGCGTGGTGTCCTCGTGGCGCAGCATCCTCATGTGGCCACGGAACAGCGTGAACTGCCGGTAATTGATCGGAAACTTGCGCACGGCGAGGAACGCGTGCACGACGATCATCGCGATGACCCCCGCGACGACGAACGAGACCATGACGGGGTAGGAGCGGCCGAAGAAGAAATACCCTTCGAAGAACTTGGTGATCGTCCACATCGCGTCGTTGCTGATGAGGATCGTCGACACGAAGAACATGTGGCCCCACATGAACAGCGCGAGGAAGAGGCCGGTGCCGCTCTGGACGAGGTCGAGGCGCGCCGGCCACCGGCTCTTGCGCGCCGCGCCGGCGAGACCGACGCCGGCAATGAGGCGGTTGCTCGATTCCATGAGTCGATTCCCCGTTCTGGTCGCGATTTTCCGGCAGGCCTGGCGCTGGCAGTCCGGAGCGGGCACGCGCGATACCACCCCATCTTCGCCTGCCCCGGCGAACCCCTACCGAAGCTTATGCCAGGCAACAAAGTGCCTCTTGACCTGCGTCAAAGGGCCGGGCAGCGACCGTGGATGTCCGCTTCCGGAGGGCGCGCCGCCAGCGACCGCGCACGCTGAAAACCCGGTTCGAGGACGCGGCATGATAGGGTTGCGCCGAAATTCACCCGTGCGGCCGACGTGGCCGACCCGACGAGCGAGCTGCCATGCCCCTCCCTCCCCTGGATACACGCGGCCTCGGCCCTGTCGCGCGGTTGCGAGCCCTGGTCCTCGAGGGACTGATCGCGGCGAACGAGCGCCGCGCCAAAGCCGCGCTGGAACGTATCCCCGCCCTGGCCGACGCCATTCGCAGGTATCAGGCGAGCTCCGAAGTGACCGGCATGTCCTGGTCGGACTACCTGACGCTCTACCGGGAAGTGCGCCGATACCGGCCGCAGGAAGTGCTAGAGCTCGGCTCCGGCGTTTCGACGGTGGTGCTCGCCTTTGCCCTCGTCGCCAATGCCGCCGACGGCTCGCCGCTCGGCCGGATCACGTCGATGGAGGAAGACCCCGATTGGCACCGCAACGCGATGGCGTGCTTCCCCCCCGAGCTCGCCCCCGTCGCGGATTTCCTGCACAGCCCGAAAGTCGACGGCTATTACAAGATCTTCCGCGGAGTCCAGTACGCGTCGATCCCGGAGCGGCCCTACGATTACGTGTTCTCGGACGGCCCGGAGCGCCATTCGCTCGTCAACGGCGACAAGTTGTTCGATCTCGACCTCATCCAGGTCGTTCGTCGCTCCGACCGGCCGATCCGCGCCGTGGTCGACAATCACTATCTGACGTTCTACGTGCTGCAGAAGGTGTTTGGCACGGAATTGGCGCGCTACAGTCCGACGCGCCGGCTGATGCTGGTGGGGCCGGTGACCCGGCACGACATCCGGCATCTGCGCAAGGAGAACTTCGTGCCCGACCTCCGCCTCGTCGGCCGCACGGAGTTGAAGCTGCGGATGGCCCGGGACTGACGCCTGGGCGATACAATGCGCGCTGGCGGCGCGGGTCCCGTGCAGACGCGCGCCCGAAACTCCGGAGGAGAACCATGGCTCGTCGACCCCTTCCCGCGCTTGACCGCGCACCCACCCTCCGCCTCGCCGCTGCGCTCATCGTTGCGTCGTTCGCATTCCCCGCCGCCGCGGAAACGGTGACGGTCATCACGTCGTTCCCGAAGGAACTGACCGCCGCCTACAAGAAGGCCTTCGAGGCCAAGTATCCGAACGACAAGCTCGAGATCCTGAACAAGAACACCGCGGCGGGCATCGCGTTCGTGCGCGAGCAGCCGGTGGGCAGCCGGCCGGAAATCTTCTGGGCTTCGGCCCCCGATGCGTTCGAAGTGCTGGCATCGTCGAAGCTCCTGCAGAAGTCGGACGCGCAGAACCCCGCGGTGCCCGCGAAGATCGGCAACTATCCGATCAACGATCCGGAAGGTTTCTACCTCGGCCAGGCGCTCGCCGGATACGGGATCATGTGGAACACGCGCTATCTCGCGGCGAACAAGCTGCCCGAGCCGAAAGAGTGGGCCGATCTCGTCAATCCGGTCTACCACGGCCATCTGGCAATCTCGAGCCCGTCGCGGTCGGGCACCACGCACCTCACCGTGGAGACGATTCTGCAGGGCGAGGGCTGGGCGAAGGGCTGGGGCCAGCTCCTCGCGATCGCCGGCAACTGCGCGGCGATCACCGAGCGCAGCTTCGGCGTGCCGGACGGCGTGGCGAGCGGGCAGTACGGCATCGGGCTGGTGATCGACTTCTTCGGATTGGCGGCAATGAATTCCGGGCTGCCGGTGGAGTTCGTCTACCCGTCCGTGACGTCGATCGTTCCCGCCAACATCGCGCTCGTCGCCGGCTCGAAGGCACCGGAGGCCGGCAAGCGGTTCGTCCAGTTCGCGCTGTCCGACGAGGGGCAGGCGCTGCTGCTCGACAAGCAGATCAGCCGGCTGCCGGTGCTGCCCGCGACGTACGCGAAGGCGCCGGCCGGCTATCCCAACCCCTTCTCGGGCAAGATCCAGGCCAAGGTCAACTTCGACTCCAACCTGTCCGAATCACGCTACTACGTCGTCGTCGCGCTGTTCGACCAGCTGGTCACCTTCCGCCACAAGGAGCTCGCCGCGGCGGCCAAGGCGATCCAGGACGCGCAGAAGCGCGTCGGCACGCGATCAAGTCCGCAACTCGACGAGGCGCGGCGGCTCGTCTTCACGCCACCTCTCGACGACAAGCAGGCCACCGACGCGGCGCTCCTCGCTACGTTCAAGGCGGACAAGAAGGACGCCGACGCATCGAAGCGGCGCACGCAGATCGAAGAGGAATGGGCGGCGAAAGCCAAAGCCAATTACGCCAGGGCGGTCGAGCTCGCGAACGCGGTGAAATGAGCGCAGCGGCGGCGCGCTCCTCCACCGCGCCCGCCCGCTTTGCGCGAACGCGATGACCGTCGCCGCCGGCGCGATCCGCGCGACACATGGCGGCGCGAGCGGCGCCTGGCTGCTCGCTTTGCCGGTCGCGGCGTTCATCGTCGTCTTTCTGGCCTGGCCCGTCGCGACCGTCCTCTACACGGCATTCGCCGACGGCCAGGGTGGCTTCACGACCGGCCACATCGGGGCGTTCCTGTCGATCTCGCTGATGCGCGAGGCGTTCGTCAACAGCCTGGTGGTGGCGCTGGGATCGGTTGCGTTTGCGACGCTCATCGCCGTTCCGCTCGCCTACCTGACGGTGCGTTTCGAGTTCCGCGGCGCGGCGCTGGTGCAGACGCTGGGCGTGCTGCCGCTCGTGATGCCGCCGTTCGTCGGCGCGGTGGCGCTGCAGCTCCTGTTCGGCCGCAACGGCTCGGTCAACCTGCTGCTCGGCGAGGCCTTCGGCATCCGCATCCCGTTCATGGACGGATTGAACGGCGTCATCTTCGTCGAAGGGCTGCATTATTTTCCCTTCATCCTGCTCAATCTCGTCGCCGCGCTCGGGAACATCGACGGGGCGATGGAGGAGGCGGCGCAAAACCTCGGCAGTCACGGCTTCCGGCTGTTCCGCCGTGTCGTGTTTCCGCTCGCGGCGCCGGGCTTCGTCGCGGGCGCGGCGCTCGTGTTCGTCAAGGTGTTCGACGACCTCGGCACGCCGCTCGTTCTGAACGTCACCAACATGCTCGCGCCGCAGGCGTACCTGCGCATCACGTCGGTCGGGCTCGAGGATCCGATCGGCTACGTGATCGCGCTGGTGATGATCGCTTTCTCGATCGGCGCGCTCGCGCTCTCCGCGCGGATCACCCGGGGTCGCGATTACGCGACGCTCACGCGCGGAGGCTCCTCCCTGCGCAAGCGGCCGCTCACCGGCAGCAGCGCGGTGCTGGCCTACGGCTGGGTGTTGCTGGTGCTGGCACTGGTGCTCTCGCCGCACCTCGGCCTGCTGCTCCTCTCGCTCGCCAAAGTGTGGAGCTTCTCGGTGCTGCCGGAGGGCTACACGCTGCGGCATTTCGCCCTCGTGCTCACCGATTCCGCGCCGATGATCGGCAACACGATGCTCTATTGCACGCTCGCCGCAGGCATCGACGTCGTCCTCGGCACCGCCATCGCGTACCTGTTGCTGCGCACGCGACTGCCGGGCCGGCAATGGCTCGACTGGGGCGCCTCCGCGGCGCTCGCGATCCCCGGCATCGTGCTCGCGATCGGATACCTGCGCGCGTTTCGCGGCATCGAGCTGCCCTTCGTCGGCGGCGCGCTGACGGCGAGCTGGATCGCGATCATGCTGGCCTACGCCGTGCGGCGGCTGCCGTACGCGGTGCGCTCGTGCGTGGCTGCGCTGCAACAGGTGCACGTTTCACTCGAGGAGGCGGCGCAGAGCCTCGGCGCCAACCGCCGCCGCACCGCGCGCCGGATCGTGATTCCGCTGATGATGGGCGGGATCCTCGCCGGTTTCGTCACGAGCTTCATCACGGCCGCCGTCGAGCTCTCGGCGACGATCCTGCTCGCGACCAGCGAGTCGCAGGCACCGTTGTCCTACGGCATCTACCTCTACAACCAGAGCATCGCGACGCGCGGGCCCGCGGCGGCGCTGGGTGTGATCGCCATCGTGATCGTCGCGCTCGGAATGTATGCGTCGCAGCGTCTGCTCGAGGCGCGCGCCGGCGGCGCCAGGATCAGCGTGGACACCGAATGACCGTGGAAACCCCGTTGACGGAAAGGCCGGGGGCGGCCGGCGTCGGCATCGAGATCGAAGGCGTCAACCTCGCCTACGGCGCCAACGTCGTGCTCCGCGACATTTCGCTTTCGATAGTCCCCGGCGAGTTCTTCGCGCTGCTCGGGCCTTCGGGGTCGGGCAAGTCGACGCTGCTGCGCCTGCTCGCCGGGTTCAATCGCGCCAACGCGGGGCGGGTGCGGATCGCCGGCATCGACGTCGCTGCGCTGCCGCCATGGCAACGCGACGTCGGCATGGTGTTCCAGAACTACGCGCTGTGGCCGCATCTCACCGTGGGGGAGAACGTCGCTTTCGGACTCGAGGAGCGGCGCTGGCCGCGCAGCCGCATCCGGGCGCGCGTGCGCGACGTGCTCGAACTCGTGAGCCTCGCCGGCTTCGACGACCGCCGCCCGGGTCAGCTCTCGGGCGGACAGCAGCAGCGCGTGGCGATCGCCCGTACGCTCGCCATCGAGCCGCGTGTGCTCCTGCTCGACGAACCGCTGTCGAACCTCGATGCGAAGCTGCGGGCGTCGACCGGGCTAGAACTGAAGCGGCTGCAGCGGCGGCTGGGAATCACCACGGTCTTCGTTACGCATGACCAGCAGGAGGCGATGACCATCGCCGACCGACTGGCGGTGCTCGAACAAGGCGTGATCCAGCAGGTCGGCACGCCGCGCGAGCTCTACGATGCGCCGGTCAACCGGTTCGTCGCCGAGTTCGTCGGTTCCATCAATCTCTTTGCCGGCCACGTCCAGACCGGGCCGGCGGGCACCTGCACGGTGGAAGTCGGCGGCCTCGGCCGCGTTGCCTTGCCGGCCGGTCGTGTCGCCGGCATCACGACGGGGGCCGGAGGAAAAGTGGCGGTCGCATTTCGTCCGCACGCCGTGCGGCTCGCCGGTACGGGGCCCTCCGAGGGGCTCGCGTTCGACGCCGAAGTCGGCACGACGGAATTCCTGGGCGAGTTCGTCCGGCACGAGCTCGTCGTCGGCGCACTGCGCGTCGTCGCCGACCTGCCCCACGCGCGCTTCGCCGAGGCGCAGGCACCGGGGGCGCGCGTGCGCCTCGTCGTCGCCCCCGACGAAGTCCTGGTGCTCGCGGATCCGCCGCGCTGATGCCCGCCGGAGGCGCGGGCAGCGCCGGTCAGTGCAGCCGCTGCCGCGATTTGCGCGCGGTCTCGGACACGGTTCCGCGACGCGCCCCCGCGCCCAGAACCCGCTTGGCGCTGCGGCGCTCCTGCCAGAAGCGATAGATCAGCACCGCGGCCACCGGCAGCTCGTCGATCAGCTCGGCGCGTTTTTCGTCGCTGTCGACCCATTCGGTGAAATCGTCGTCGCGATCACCGAACGCGAGTGCTTCGATCGGGAAGATCCAGTCGCGCGCATCCGGCGTGTCGAACAGCGGCTGCCACTCGTCGTCGCGCAGCTTGACGCCGGCCATGTAGCCTTCGCACCACGCAGCGCCCTCGGGCGGCATGCGCTCGCTGCCGCGCGCCTTCTCCTCGGGCAGGTAGAGCAGTGGCTTGAAGCGCGTCGGCGATTCGCCCAGCGTGCGCTGAATGCCGACCAGGTGCCGCAGCACGAGCGCCATGATCTTCTGTGCCTGGTCGTTGTTGGCAAAGGCGGCGGCCGCGCTCTTGTTGCCTTCGCTCCACACCTGCGGCAGCCATTCCGACGGCTGTATCGCGTCGGGCCCGGACACGATCGCCGCAAGATATCCGTCGAGCATCTCGAGATCCATGCAGTCGTGCGGGACCGCGTCGGACGCCAGGAAAGTCTCGAGTTCGTCGAGCTCGGATTCGGAGAGAGGTTCGTCGAGGGCGCGGGGATCGGTCATGGGAGGCTTTCGTCTGGGACTTTGCGTCGGAACCGCATATGATCCCCCGGCGCGACGATTGGCGCAACCGCGCCACCCGTGCTTGCCCCCGGGGCAGCGACACCGGGGCGCTGTGATACGCTAGCCCGCCCTCGCCATACGCCGACGCCACGCCGATGCCGCCCAAGATCAAGATCCAGGCGTTCCTCGCCAATCTGCCGCTGTTCAAGGAGTTCGCGCCCGCCGAGATCGACCGGATCGCCGCCGGCACGACCGAGCTCCACGTTCCGCGCGGCGAGATCCTGTTCAACAAGGGCGACGCCTGCGGCGGCTTCCATCTCGTGATCTACGGCCAGGTGAAGCTCTCCTTCGTCACGCCGCAGGGAAGCGAGAAGGTGATCGAGATCATCGGCCCCGGCTTTTCGTTCGGCGAGGCGCTGATGTTCATGGAGAAGCCGTACATCGTGATGGCGCAGACGCTCGCCGACTCGCTGCTGCTGCACGTGTCGAAGCACGCGGTGTTCGAGGGACTGGAGCACGACCCCGGTTTCGCGAAAAAAATGCTCGCCGGGCTGTCGCGACGCCTGCACGGCCTCATCGTCGACGTCGAGAGCTATTCGCTGCAATCCGGCACGCAGCGCGTCATCGGCTACCTGCTGCGTCAGGACGAGGAACACGCGAATGCGGCAGCCCCCTACACGGTGACGCTGCCGACGTCGAAGGCGATCGTCGCGTCGCGGCTGAACCTCACGCCGGAACACTTCTCGCGGATCCTGCACGACCTGACCGGGGCCGGCCTCATCGCGGTCGACGGGCGCGACGTGAAGATCGGCGACGTCGCGAGACTGCGCAACTACACCGGTTGACGCGTGAACAGAGGTCAGACCCCGCCATTCGGGCCCCGAGCCCGAATGACGGGGTCCGTCCCCTGTCCCAGCCGCGCGCGCAACAGCCGCACGGCGCTCGCCGGCGTGGCAAGCACCGGCAGCGGGACCGCGCGCGCCACCGCAGGCGCCGCGCGCGCGAGACTGAACTGCGCCAGAGCGATCACGTCGCATCCCATCGCATGCGCGGTGCGCGCGGCCTCGGCCGCGAGCCGGTCGTGGGTCGCCGTGTCGCCGGCATCGAGTGCGGCGAGCGCGCCTTCGGCGAGCACGGGGACGACCTCGACCCCCGACGGAAACTCGGCCGGCAGCGACACCAGCGTCGGCGCGAACGTCGCGACAAGGCCGATGCGCCCGCTGCGTCCGCCGGTGGTGGCCGCGCGCACGGCATCGTCGATCATCGCCTCGTTGGGCTTCAGCACCGGCACTTCGGGCCAGCGCGCCGCGACGGCTTCGATGCACGGTCCGAATGCCGAGCAGGTGAACAGGATGCCCTGCGCGCCGGTGCCGATCGCGTAGGCGGCGAGCGCCACGAAGCGCGCGCTCATCCGGTCATCGAGTCCGCCGGCGCTCCGCGCGAGATCCGCCGACAGGCTGTCGTCCAGCAGGTTCATGCGCACGCACTCGCGGCCACGCGCGCTCGAACTCGGCATTGATCGGCGCGACCGAATGGACCAGCGCGTGGATCAGCGCGACGCGGGGCGCGGCGTCCACTTGCGGCTCCTCGAACGCAACCGGGGCGCCCGCCACCGGCACCGCGCCATCAGGCAGCCGCAGGCAGGCGCATCCGCCGTCCCTGCGTCCACCAGACGAGCGCGATCAGCGCCAGCGCCGGCAGATAGAACCAGTGCGGCGTCGCCCGGCCGGAGGGAACCTCGATCCGCGCCACGTCCCACCCTTGCTCGAAGCCGGATTTCTTCGCGCGCGAGCCGAACTTCACACCCGAAATCTGCGTGGCGTCGCCGAGCGAGGTGAGCGTCAGCCCCGCCTCCGCCAGGCGCTTGCGGCCGTCGTCGCCCGCTGGCCCCAGCCGCACGGCCACCGTCTTGACGACGTCGTCGCCCTCGATCGTCGAACCCTTGATCACCATCACCAGGCGCCCGCCATCGGGCAGATCCTTCGCGACCTCGACCGCCTTCGCGGCCGGCAGATGCGCGTACTCGGGCGCGAGGAAGTCCATGAAGAAGTCCGGACGGAACAGCAGCACGCACGCGGCCGCCAGCAGCAGTGTCTCCCACAGCCGGTTCTTGATCCGGAACCAGTTCATCGTCACCGCGGCGAAGATGAGCATGGCCACCGTCGAAGCGACAATGACGCTGATGAGCTCAGGCACGCTGTCGATGTCGATCAGCAGCAGCTGCGGGTTGAAGATCCAGATGAACGGCAGGATCACCGTGCGCAGCGCGTACAGCGAGCCCTGGATGCCGGTCTCGATCGCGTTCTCGCCGGAGATCGCCGCCGCGGCGAACGTGGCGAGGCCCACCGGCGGCGTGATGTCGCCCATGATCCCGTAGTAGAAGACGAAGAGATGCACGGCGATCAGCGGGATCACGAGCCCGGATTGCGCGCCCAGCTCGACGACCACGGGCGCCATCAGCGTGGCGACCAGCACGTAGTTGGCCGTCGTGGGCACGCCGAGGCCCAGCACGAGACAGACGAAGGCGATGAACAGCAGCATCGCGATCACGTTGCCCTGCGAGACGAATTCCACGAACTCGGTCATCCTGAGGCCGAGGCCGGTCAGCGTGATCGCGCCGACGATGACGCCGGCCGTCGCGGTCGCCACGCCGATGCCGATCATGTTGCGCGAGCCGTCGTTGAAGCCCTGCACGACGTCGTTGAGCCCGCTCGTCCACGCGCGCGTCCGTCCGGGTGCCGCGGAAGAAATCGATCAGCGGCCGCTGCGTCACCATCAGCACGATCAGCATGACGATCGCCCAGAACGCCGAGAGCGACGGCGACATCTCCTCGACCATCAGGCACCAGATCAGCATGCCGATCGGCAGCACGAAGTGGAGACCCGCCTTGACCGCCGGCCAGGTCTCGAGAGGATTCGGGTGGTCGATGTCGATGTCCGGCGGCAGGTCGGGGCTCTTCGACGCGGCCCAGACGCGAGAAGAGGTACAGCGCGAGCACGATCGCCCCGACCACCCACGGCGTGGCGTCGCCCATCACGCGCTTCGCCGCTTCCAGCACCCAGTACAGCACGCCCATCACGACGATCGTGCCGGAAATGCCGAGACCGGTGCTGATCAGCGCTGCCGTCCACGACCGCGGCTCCCGCCGGATCAGCGGCTGCATCCGCAGCTTCAGCGCTTCGAGGTGCACGATGTAGAAGAGGCCGATGTACGAGAGCGTGGCCGGCAGGATCGCGTTCTTGACGATCTCCGAGTACGGGATGCCGACGTATTCGACCATCAGGAACGCGGCCGCCCCCATCACCGGCGGCGTGATCTGGCCGTTGACGCGAGGACATCGTCTCGATGGCGCCCGGCCTTGACGCCGCCGTAGCCCGACTTCTTCATCAGCGGGATGGTGAAGATGCCGCCGGAAACGACGTTGGACACCGACGAGCCGGAGATGAGGCCGTTCAGCGCCGACGAGACGACCGCGACCTTGGCCGGCCCGCCGCGCAGGTGCCCGAGCGCCGCGAAGCGACACCTGCATCATGTAGTTGCCGCCGCCGGCGCGGTCGAGCAGCGTGCCGAACAGCACGTAGACGAAGATCGTGCCGGTGGACACGCCCAGCGCGATGCCGTACACGCCCTCGGTGGTCAGCCACATGTGCGACATCAGCCGCGACACCGACGCACCCTTGTGCGAGAGCGATATCGGGCAGGTGCGGGCCGCCCAGCGCGTAGCCGATGAACAGCAGCGCCAGCACCGCCATCGGCCAGCCGACCGAGCGGCGCGTCGCCTCGAGCAGCAGCACGAGCCCGGAGACCGCGACGACGATGTCCATCGTCGTCGTCTGCCCGGGTCGCAGCGAGAGTTCGCGGTAGAAGAGCAGCAGGTAGGCGCCGGCGAACGCGCCGACGAGCGCCAGCACCCAGTCGACGATGGGCACGCGGGTCGCGCGGCGAGCGCTTCCACGCCGGCCACGCAGTGAAGGCGAGGAACAGCGCGAAGGCGAGGTGCAGCGAGCGCGCCTCGGTGTCGTTCAGGATGCCGATGCCGAAGGTGAACGGCAGCGGCGAGGCGTACCAGAACTGGAACAGCGCCCAGGCGAGCGCGACGCGCGAACATCAGCTTGCCGTCGAGACCCCTGGGCTTGCGCGCGCCGGTGTCCGACCTTGGCGACCAGCTCCTGCAGCGCCTTCGGTGCTTTCTCGATGTCGGTGGCCACGTCGGTTCCCCCTGTTGCCATTCCCGAAAACAAACGGGGGCGAAGTCGCCTTCGCCCCCGGTCGCGTCGCAGCGTCGAGGCCGCCGTGGCGCGGCCCGCCGGGCCTTACTTGATCCAGCCCTTTTCCTTGTAGTAGCGCGCCGCGCCCTCGTGCAGCGGCGCGGACAGGCCGTCCTTGACCATGTTCTCCGGCTTGAGGTTGGCGAGCGCCGGGTGCAGCTTCTTGAACTCCTCGAAGTTGTCGAACACGGCCTTGACGACCTGGTAGACGGTGTCGGCCGGCACCTTCGACGACGAGATCACCGTCGCCAGCACGCCGAAGGTCTGCGTCGCATCGGGGTTGTTCGGGTACATGCCGCCGGGGATCGTCGCCTTGGCGTAGTACGGCTGCGAGGCGATCAGCTTGTCCACCGCCGGGCCGGTCAGCGACACGAGCTTCGCGCCGCAGGACGTGGTCGGGTCCTGGATGTTCGCCGCCGGGTGGCCCGACGCCGTAGGCGAAGCCGTCGATCTTGCCGTCGCACAGCGCCGGGCCGTGCTCGTCGGCCTTGAGTTCGGAGGCGAGCGAGAAGTCGGAGAGCTTCCAGTTCATCGCGGCGAGCAGCTCCTCCATCGAGGCGCGCGTGCCGGAGCCCGGGTTGCCGACGTTGAAGCGCTTGCCCTTGAAGTCGGTGAACGCCTTGATGTTCGCTTCCTTGCGGGCGACGACGGTGATCGGCTCGGGGTGCAGCGAGAACACGGCGCGCTGCTCGGCCCACGGGCCGGCATCCTTGAACGGCGCGTTGCCCTTCACCGCGTTGTACTGGACGTCGGACTGCGAGAAGCCCATGTCGAGCTCGCCGGCGCGGATGGTGTTGGTGTTGAACACCGAGGCGCCGGTCGACTCGACCGAGCAGCGGATGCCGTGCTTGGCACGGTCCTTGTTGACGAGGCGGCAGATCGCGCCGCCGGCCGCGTAGTAGACGCCGGTGACGCCACCGGTGCCGATGGTGACGAACTTCTGCTGCGCGGCGGCCGGCGTGCTGAAAGCGCTGCCGGCGAGCGCCGCCGCGGCAACTGCGAGTGCCATGCTGGAAATGCGGAAGGATCTCACGACAATTCTCCTCGACGAAACAGGCGAACCGCGAACGCGGCGCCGGATGTGCCAATTCATAACTCTAAACCGTCCCGATCGCCGCGTCGATAGCCCCATGCAGCCGGTCGACGATGAGGTCGAGTTGCGCCTCGGCGACGATGAAAGGCGGCGCCAGCAGGACGTGGTCGCCCTGCCGGCCGTCGACGGTTCCGCCCATGGGATAGACCATCAGCCCGCGGGCCATCGCCTCGCGTTTCACCCGCACGTGCAGCTCGATCGCCGGGTCGAAAGGGGACTTCGTCGTCCGGTCCCGCACCAGCTCGATCCCGCAGAACAGGCCGCGGCCGCGGATGTCGCCGACGTGCGGATGGCCGTCGAGTCGGCTGCGGAGCCTCGACCTGAAGCTGCGCCCCGCGCTCGCGCACGCGCCCGAGCAGCCCGTCGCGCTCGATCACGTTCTGCACGGCGAGCGCCGCCGCGCAGGCGACCGGGTGGCCGAGATAGGTGTGGCCGTGCTGGAAGAAGCCGCTCCCCCTTGCCATCGCGGCGACGATCCGTTCCTGGGCCAGCACGGCGCCGATCGGCTGGTAGCCGCCGCCCAGCCCCTTCGCGATCACCAGGAGGTCGGGCACGACACCTTCCTGCTCGCAGGCGTGCAGCGTGCCGGTGCGGCCCATACCGCACATCACCTCGTCCAGGATCAGGAGGCACCCGTGACGGTCGCAGACCTCGCGCACCGCCCTGAAGTACCCGGGCACCGGCGTCAGCACGCCCGCCGTCGCGCCGCCCACGGTCTCGGCGACGAACGCGATCACCTTCCGGGCCCGACCCGCTGCATGGTCGCGTCGAGCTCGGCGGCGAGCCGCGCACCGTAGGCCTCCGCGGTCTCGTCGCCCCGCTGCTCGCGGTAGGGGTAGCAGGGCGCGACGTGCTCGACGTCGATCAAGAGCGGCCCGAACTGCCGGCGGCGCCACTCGTTGCCGCCGACGGCAAGCGCGCCCAGCGTGTTGCCGTGGTAACTCTGCCGCCGCGCGACGAACGTCGCGCGCTGCGGCTGCCCGACCTCGACGAAGTACTGGCGCGCCATCTTGAGCGCCGCCTCGACCGCCTCGGAGCCCCCGCTCACGAAGTAGGCGTGGCTCGTCCCCGCCGGCGCCGTCCGGATCAGCCGGTCGGCGAGCTCCTCCGCCACGTCGGTGGTGAAGAAGCTCGTGTGCGCGTAGGCGAGCCGGTCCGTCTGCGCGTGCATCGCCGCCAGCACGTCGGGGTGGCCGTGGCCGAGGCAGGACACCGCGGCGCCGCCGCAGGCGTCGAGGTACTCCTTGCCGGAGGCGTCGGTGATGAACATGCCGCGGCCGGCGACGGCAACCGGCGGCGTGCGGCGAAGGTGGCGGTGCAGGATGTGGGTCATGGTGGGCTCGCGGGCGCAAGGAGGTGCATCAAACTACGAAGCATAGCGTCCGGCGACTCGAGTGGGGCCCGGAGACCCGGATCGGCGCGCGGTGCGCGCCGCGGTCGCTAGATCAGCCTGCCGCGCCTCGCTGACGCGCGCCGGCAAGACAGCAGCCAAGCTGCATGACGATCGGCGACGGTACGGGCTCGGTACCCGCGAGCGCGTCCGCGATCCATGCCGCGGTGGTGGACGGCATCGGAGCCGCCGGCAGCGAGGGTTCCGGGGCGATGCCATCGGATTCCGCGTCGGCGCACAACGTCACGACGCCTCCGGCGATGTGCTCGAGCCGCGGCTGATGGCGGGGATCGGCAAACGGTTCGCCTTCCGCGCCCTGGAAGAGCAGCGCGTCGCCCGGGTCGCCAGCACGAACTCGCGCATGCGGCCATCTCGTCGACGGACGCCGCACCGATCACGCGATAACCGCCGCCCCTGAACGGGTCGATCAGCAACGCGAGCGAACGCGCGATTGGCGGCAGCGGGTCCCGCATCGGCGCCACCAGAAGCCGTGCGAGACCTGGCGCGATCAATCCGACGGGACGTACGCGATCTGGTCGTGCCGAAGCCGCTCCTGCGCGTCGGCGAGACTCGCCGCGGGTCCGATGCCGAGCTCCCGGAGAACGTCGGCCGTCGTGACGGGGCGTACGATCAGGTTCTCAGCTGCCGCGAAAGCGGAGTCGGCAACGGCCGTTCTCGCCGGCTGTTAGGTGCGGCATCGGAGCGCCTTGGTCGCCGGGACCGTGCACGAGCACGGCAACTTCGTAACGCCGCAACAGCAGGGCGACCAGCGCCGTCAGGTTGGCCTGGCGCGAGGTTCCGTGATAGGTCGCCAGCACGACCGGCCGCGGGCCCTCGGGCGGGCACTCCAGCCCGGCCGCGTGGGCGTCGAGCGCGCGCATGAAACCCGTGATCTCGGCGAGCGAGCCGCGTCGGTGCCGCCATGCGGCAAGGACCGGCGCAAATTCGTGTGGCGCAACCTCGCCGGCAAGCATCGCGGCGAACAGCGCGCGCGCGTCGTCGGCGCCGAGCTCACCGCCTTGCCGCGCGGCGGCCCTGATCAGCAGTGCATGGTCGAGCGGCATCGGCTCGCGCGTCCCCGCGGGGAGCAGCGGACACCGTGAGCGTGAACGCCAGCCATCTCAGTCCTTGCGCCAGATGGTGATTTCGTGGACCGACGTACTGCCGGGCTCGGTGCGATAGCCGTACCCGTTGCGGTCGAGGATCTTGAACAGCGGCGTCGGGTGGCAGTCGATGACGACCTTGAGGCGGTTCCCGGACCGGAAGTCACCGATCGTCTCGAGCACGAGCTCGAGCGGTTGCGGCGGCTCCATCCCGCGCACGTCGAGCGTGACTTCGCGGGCCATCAGCACGCCCCTTGCAACACCCGGCACTGCGCTTCGGCATTCATCGGGGCATTGTGGGAGCCCGGCGGCGCCCCGCTCCTTGACCCGCATCAAGGAAGGGGACAGACCACGCTTTCGTTGGGAGAACGGACCATGCGATTCGAACGACGTGGTCTGTCCCCTGCTACCGCTGCTACCGCAGTGCGTGCGCGACGTTGAGCGCCGCGGCAAACACCAGCACTGCACCCGCCTGGTGCGCGGCCGCGAGCGGTATTGGCACGACGAGGAGCAGCGTCGCGATCCCCAGCGCGATCTGCACCGCGACGAGCGCGACCAGCAGGTGGCCCCCCCATCGCGCGCGTGACGGCAGGCCGTCCGTGGTCCGGAGCTTCCACCACAGCACGGGGACGAGCGCCGCGAGCAGCCACGCGAGCACCCGATGGTCGAACTGGACGGTCGCCATGTTCCAGAAGAAGTTCCTCCACCACGGCTCGATCATGAAAATCTCGGGCGGCACGAGGTGGCCGTTCATCAGCGGAAACGTGTTGTACGCGAAGCCGGCGCGTATCCCCGCGACGAATCCGCCGGAAAGCGCCATCACGAAGACGAGCGCGGCGACTCCGACCGCCCATGCCCGTACCGACCGCTGCGGCGCCGCGGCCAGGGTCGCGTGGCGCGGGCTCACCAGCGAGAGCCCGACCCAGAACATCGCCGCGAAGATCGCGAGCGCGAGACCGAGGTGAGCGGTGAGCCGGAACTGCGACACCCGCGGGTCCTCGACGAGCCCGCTCTTCACCATGTACCAGCCCATCGCCCCCTGCAGCCCGCCCAGTATGAAGATGCCGACGAGCTTCCACACATGGCCCGGCGGAATGTCGCGCCGCGCGATGAACCACAGCAGCGGGACCAGGAACACGACGCCCGATCAGGCGTCCGAGCAGCCGGTGGAAGTACTCCCACCAGAAAATGCCCTTGAAGCCGGCGAGGGTCATGCCCTGGTTCACCTGCCGGTACTCGGGGGTCTGCTGGTATTTCTCGAACGTCTGCTGCCACTGCGCGTCGGACAGCGGGGGCAGCGTGCCGACGATCGGCTGCCACTCGACGATCGACAGGCCCGAGTGCGTCAGCCGCGTGACGCCGCCCACGACGACCATCGCGAACACCAGCGCGGCAGCGCATGAACAGCCATGCCGCGACCCTGCGGCCCGGGTCGCCGCGCGCGGATGCCATGGAGAGCGAGGCCGCAGCCGACATGGCGCCCATTCTGCCACGCTCGCTCGCCGCCGGGCCAACCAGGCGGCCGCATCAAGGAATGGCGCAATGGTTCCACACCGCCCGCAAATCCTTGATGCGTGTCAATTCAGAGTCGAGGCCACCCGCCGTAGAGTCCGCCGATCGACGCTTGGGAAGCCCGCGCCCCTGCGCCCGCCGACCATGTTCGCCGACAACGTTCGAACAAGACCCGATC
>CAVPUM010000002.1:0-94618 GCA_963708855.1 uncultured beta proteobacterium
GTCGAGTTCGCGCCGGAAGAGCACGGGAACCAGGTCGGCCGCGCTGCGCGGAGCGGCGGACGCGCGCACGGCGTCGTCGAGTTCGTCAAGCCGCGCTTCGTGGTGCGCGCGGAGCTGCGCGACGCGCGCCGGGATGCCGCGAAACGGCAGCCCGTGCGAGGGAAGCACGAGCGTGTCCGCCGGCAGCGCCTCGAAGGCCGCGAGCGAAGCGAGGAAGCGCGTCAGCGGGTCGCCGTCGCGCTCGACCGCGCCGACGCTCACGTTGGTGCTGATCCTGGGCAGAAGCATGTCGCCGGCGATCAGCACGCCGCGCTCGGCGGAGTACAGCGACGCGTGCTCGGGCGAATGCCCATGACCCTCGACGACGCGCCAGGTCGTCGCGCCGGCGCTCCGGAGATCGCCGTCGAGCAACCGGTCGAAGCCCGCGGGGAGCTCGGGAACGAGTCGCCGGTAGCCGTTGCCCCGCTCGAGAAGTTGCGCAAGCTGGTCGGCAGGCATCCCGTGCCGGCGGAACAGATCGGCCGTTGCCGCGAGCGAGTACCCGCTGTGCTCGTCACGTATCGCGTGCGCGGTCAGGAATTCGGCGTGGGTCATCGCTACCGGCGCGCCGAACCGTGCCGCGAGCCACGCCGCATTGCCGACGTGATCAGGGTGGCAGTGCGTCGCGATGATCCGTCGTATGGGCCGGGCGGCGAGCGTGGTCGCGCTGTGACGTTCCCACAGCGCGCGCGTCACCGCATCGCCGATGCCGCAGTCGACGAGCGTGAAACCGTCGTCGGGGTCCGCGAGGAGCCACAGGTTGATGTGGTCCAGCGCGAACGGCAGCGGCATCCGCAGCCAGAGCACGCGCGGGGCCACCGCGACGACTTCGCCCGGGGCCGGCGGCGTGGCGTGCGGATAATCGAGCACGGATGGCAACGCCGCGTTCACGGGTGCCCCCGCGCGCTGTACGCGAACCCGCCGGGAGGTACGCCGCGTTCGCTGCGGTGGTCCGGCGGAAGGTCGGGCCCGGCGAAGGAAACGGCGGCAGGCGCAGGCGGCAAGGGCGCTTTCGGGCGGGTGGTGGTCCACATCGTGCGGGCACGATTTGTGCAATGCAGCATCGTCAGGTAAATGTGCAGGCATGTCAAGCCTGTGTGCTATCGTGATCCTCCGTCGCCACATTCGCCATTCCGCTCCGGCCGTCCCCCGATGTCCGCCCTGAACGCCCCGGTGCGCCGCGTCAAGCAGGCCACCGCCGACCGCGTACCGTCGACCTACTCCATCTCCGCTCTGGCGCAGGAATTCGCGCTGACGACCCGCGCGATCCGCTTCTACGAGGATGAAGGCCTGCTCGCTCCCGGGAGGCGCGGCCGGACGAGAGTCTACGGCGAACGCGAGCGGACGCGGATCAAGCTGATCCTGCGCGGCAAGCGGCTCGGGCTGGCGCTGGCCGAGATCCGCGAGCTGTTCGACATCTTCGCGGCAACAGGCAATGAGAAGCCGCAGCTCGCCAAGTTCCTGCAGATGCTGGCCGACCGCCGCGCGATGCTGCATCAGCAGCGCGAGGATATCGACGCCGTGCTGGCGGAGATCGCGCTGCTCGAGCGCGACTGCCGCCGGCGGCTGAAGCAGGAGGATGCGCCATGACGATGCAGGACTTTCCCGCCATCGACTTCCACCACGGCGAGACGATCGACATGCTGCGCGCGACGGTGCGGCAGTTTGCCGCCGACGAAATCGCGCCGCGCGCGGCCGAGATCGATCGCTCCAATCAGTTCCCGTCGGATCTCTGGCGCAAGATGGGCGACCTGGGCCTGCTCGGCATCACGGTCGACGAGGTGCATGGCGGCAGTGCGATGGGCTACCTGGCGCACGTGATCGCGATGGAGGAGATCAGTCGTGCCTCGGCGGCGGTCGGCCTCTCGTACGGCGCGCACTCGAATCTCTGCGTGAATCAGATCCAGCGCAACGGCAGCGCGGTGCAGAGGAGCAAGTACCTGCCCAAGCTCGTCTCCGGAGAGCACGTCGGGGCGCTGGCGATGAGCGAGCCCGGGGCGGGTTCGGACGTCGTGTCGATGCGTCTCGCCGCCGAGCGCCGCGACGGGTGCTACGTCCTCAACGGCAGCAAGATGTGGATCACCAACGGTCCGGACGCGCACACGCTGGTCGTCTACGCGAAGTCGGATGCCGCCGCCGGTCCGCGCGGTGTCACCGCGTTCCTGATCGAGCGCGGGATGAAGGGGTTTTCGACGGCGCAGAAGCTCGACAAGCTGGGCATGCGCGGGTCGAACACCTGCGAGCTCGTGTTCGAGGATTGCGAGGTTCCGGCCGAGAACGTGCTGGGGCAGGAGGGCCGCGGCGTCAACGTGCTGATGAGCGGCCTCGACTACGAGCGCGCGGTGCTCGCCGGGGGCTCGCTCGGGATCATGGCCGCGTGCCTCGACGTCGTGCTTCCCTACGTCCACGAGCGCAGGCAATTCGGCCAGCCGATCGGGGAGTTCCAGCTGATGCAGGGCAAGCTCGCCGACATGTACACGACGATGAACGCGGCGCGGGCCTACGTCTACGCCGTCGCACAGGCCTGCGACCGCGGCGAGACCACGCGCAAGGACGCCGCGGGCGCGATCCTGTTCGCCAGCGAGAACGCGACGCGGATCGCCGGCGAGGCGATCCAGTGCCTCGGCGGCAACGGTTACATCAACGACTATCCGACCGGCCGGCTGTGGCGCGACGCCAAGCTCTACGAGATCGGCGCCGGAACCTCGGAGATCCGCCGGATGCTGATCGGCCGCGAGCTCTTCAACGAGACCAAGTGACCGGAAAGGAACCACGATGCTGAACGATCCTGTCGTGATTGTCGGGGCCGCGCGAACGCCCATGGGCGGGTTTCAGGGCGACTTCGCCGCGCTCGCCGCGAGCGACCTCGGCGCCGTCGCGATCCGGGCGGCGATCGCGCGCGCGGGGCTGTCGGGCGAGGACGTGCAGGAGGTGATCATGGGCAACGTGCTGCCCGCGGGCCAGGGTCAGGCTCCGGCGCGGCAGGCGTCGCTCAAGGCCGGCGTGCCGCTCGCTGCCGGCTGCACGACCGTCAACAAGATGTGCGGATCGGCGATGAAGGCTGCGATGTTCGGGCACGACCTGATCGTCGCGGGGTCCGGCGACGTCGTCGTCGCCGGCGGCATGGAAAGCATGAGCAATGCGCCGTACCTGATGCCGAAGGCGCGCTCGGGCTACCGGATGGGTCACCAGACGGTCTACGACCACATGTTTCTCGACGGGCTCGAGGATGCCTACGACAAGGGCCGGCTGATGGGGACGTTCGCCGAGGATTGCGCGGGAACGTACGCCTTCACACGGGAGGCGCAGGATGCTTTTGCCCTGGCTTCGCTTTCCCGCGCGCTTGCGGCGAACAACGACGGCACTTTCGCGTGGGAGATCGCCCCGGTGACGGTCGCCGGCAGGAAGGGCGATGTCGTCATCGACAAGGACGAGCAGCCGGCGAAGGCAATGCCGGACAAGATCCCGCTGCTGAAGCCGGCGTTTCGCAAGGACGGCACCGTGACGGCCGCGAACTCGAGCTCGATCTCGGACGGCGCCGCGGCGCTCGTGCTGATGCGGCGCTCGACCGCCGAGCGCCGCGGGCTCGCGCCACTCGCCGTGATCATCGCGCACGCGACGCACGCACAGGAACCGGGGCTGTTCACGACGGCACCGGTCGGCGCGATCGAGAAGCTGTACCGGAAGACCGGCTGGGCGACGAAGGACGTCGACCTGTTCGAGGTCAACGAAGCCTTCGCGGTCGTGGCGATGGCGGCGATGAAGGAGCACGGAATCGCGCACGAGAAGGTCAATGTGCACGGCGGCGCCTGCGCGCTCGGCCACCCGATCGGCGCATCCGGGGCGCGGATTGTCGTCACGCTGCTCGGCGCGCTGCGAAAGCATGGCAGGAAGCGCGGCGTCGCCAGTCTGTGCATCGGCGGTGGAGAAGCGACGGCGATGGCGATCGAGCTCTGCTGAGATGAACCGCCCCCACGTTCACTGAGATGCCAAGCCTCGACAACCTGTTGCTGTTCGTTCTGGCGAGCGTGCTGCTGGTGCTCACGCCCGGGCCGAACCTGCTCTATCTGATCTCGCGCACGCTGGCGCAGGGCCGCGCGGCCGGGCTGGTCTCCCTCGCCGGCACGACGACCGGGTTCATCGTCCACATCCTCGCGGCGGCATTCGGCATTTCGGCGGTCTTCGTCGCGGTGCCGCTCGCGTATGACGTGCTGCGCTGGGCCGGTGCCGCCTATCTACTCTGGCTCGCCTGGGACGCGGTTCGCGCGCCCGCCGCGGGAACCGTCGGCGGAGTGTTCGCGCCACGCCGCCTGCCCGATGCCGTGCCGGCGCGGCTCTTCCGCATGGGGCTTCTCACCAGCATCCTCAACCCGAAGGTCGCGCTCTTCTACGTCGCGCTCTTTCCGCAGTTCGTCGAACCCGCGCGTGGCAGCCTTCTCACGCAATCGCTCGTGCTCGGGCTCGTCCAGATCGTCATTGCGGTGATCGGCGACACGCTTATCGTGCTGGCCGCGGCACGGGTCGCGCGCTGGCTCGGTGCGCATCCTACCTGGGCGGCCGGCCAGCGTTGGCTGCTGGGCGCCGTTTTCGCCGGCATCGCGGCGAAGCTCGCGCTCGACGACCGGCGATGAATGTGCTGCGCAGCGCCAAAGCGATGAATTCGACAGCGCCCTCACCGGAGAACGCGCCGTGCGGCTGAGCGAGGAACAGGCGCTAATCCGCGACACGTTGCGCGCGTTCGCGCAGGAACGTCTTGCGCCGAACTCGGCTCGCTGGGACCGCGACCACCACTTTCCGCGCGCGGAACTGTCGGCCCTGGGTGGGCTGGGCGCGCTGGGCATGGTGGTGCCCGAGCGCTGGGGCGGCGCGGGCCTCGACTATGTGTCGCTGGCCGTCGCACTGGAAGAGATCGCCGCCGGCGACGGCTCGGTCTCGACCATCGTCAGCGTCCAAAACTCGGTGGTCTGCGGACCGATCAACGCCTTCGGCACCGACCTGCAGAAGGAGCGTTTCCTCGTGCCGCTCGCGCGCGGCGAGCAGCTCGGATGCTTCTGCCTGTCCGAGCCGCACGTCGGGTCCGACGCCGGGGCGATCGCGACGCGCGCGCAGCGAGATGGCGACTTCTTCGTGCTGGATGGCGTCAAGCAGTTCATCACGACCGGGAAGAACGCCGATGTCGCCGTGGTATTCGCCGTCACCGACAAGGCGGCGGGCAAGAAGGGGATCTCGGCGTTTCTCGTCGCGACGTCGACACCGGGTTACGTGGTCGCGCGCGTCGAGGACAAGCTCGGCCAGCGCGCATCGGACACCGCGCAGATCGTCTTCGAGAACTGCCGGGTGCCCGTGGCCAACCTGCTGGGGAGCGAGGGGCAAGGCTACCGGATCGCGCTCGCGAACCTCGAGATGGGGCGCATCGGCATCGCAGCGCAGGCCGTCGGCATGGCGCGCGCGGCATTCGACGCGGCGCTCGGCTATGCGCGCGAGCGGACGAGCTTCGGCAAGACGCTCGTCGAACATCAGGCGATCAATTTCAGGCTCGCCGACATGGCCACGGAAATAGAAGCGGCGCGGCAGCTCGCCTGGCATGCGGCGGCGTTGCGCGACGCGGGCCAGCCCTGCCTCAAGGAGGCGTCGATGGCGAAGCTCTTCGCCTCGGAAATGGCCGAGCGCGTATGCTCCTCGGCGATCCAGGTGCACGGCGGCTACGGCTACGTCACCGATTTTCCGGTGGAGCGCATCTACCGCGACGTCCGCGTGTGCCAGATCTACGAAGGAACCAGCGAGATCCAGCGGCTCGTCATCGGCCGCGCGCTCGCCGGCTGAGTGTCGTTCCAGGGAGGGCGGCGATGAGCGCACCGATAGACTTCTACTTCGACTTCTCGTCGCCATACGGCTACCTTGCCGCGCAGAAGATCGACGCGCTCGCGGCGAAGCACGGCCGGACGGTCGATTGGCATCCGTTGCTGCTCGGCGTCGTCTTCAAGGAGACCGGGATGGCGCCGCTGACCATGGTCCCCCTGAAAGGCGAGTACTCGAAGCGCGACTTCGCGCGAAGCGCCCGTTTCCACGGCATCACGGGCTTCCGGATGCCGTCGAAATTCCCGATCGCGAGCCAGGCCCCCGCGCGGATCGTGCTTTGGCTGAAGGCGCAGGATCCGGCGCTGGCAGTGCGCGTCGCGAAGGCGCTGTTCTGCGCCTACTTCGGCGAGGACATCGACATTTCGAACCCCGACGCGGCGGCGGCCGTGGCTGCAAGGGAGGGCGTGGACGCCGCCGCGGCGCGGGCGGCGATCGACGATCCGGCGATCAAGGATGCGCTGAAACGCGAGGTCGAGCAGGCCATCGCGCGCGGCGCGTTCGGGTCGCCGTTCGTGTTCGTCGACGGCGAGCCCTTCTGGGGGCTCGACCGCTTCGACCAGATCGAGCGCTGGCTCGCCACCGGCGGGTTCTAGCGCCTCCCGGGGCAGTTGCGATGGCCGCATACACGCTGCACTGCTTCGCGCAATCCGGGAATGCGTACAAGCCCGCGCTCGCGCTGCAGCTGACCGCGGCCGATTGGGCGCCGCGCTTCGTCGATTTCTTTAGCGGCGAAACGCGCACGTCCGCCTATCGCGCGCTCAATGTCATGGGCGAAGTCCCCGTGCTCGAGCACGGCGAGCTTCGGCTCGCCCAGTCCGGCGTGATCCTCGAGTACCTCGCCGAGACGCTGGGCAGGTTCGGACCCGCGGACGCCACGGAGCGCCGCGAGGTCCTGCGCTGGCTGCTGTTCGACAACCACAAGCTCACGAGCTATACCGCGACCTGCCGCTTCCTGCGCACGTTTGCCAAGGATCCAGATCCCGCGGTGCAGGCGGAGTTCCGCCGCCGCGCCGAAGCGGCGTGGACCATCCTCAACATGCACCTCGGCGGTCGCCGTTACGTTGTCGGCGACCGGCTGACGATCGCCGACATCTCGCTATGCGGGTATCTGTTCTGGCCGGAGGAGATCGGCGTGGACTGGAACGTGTATCCTTCGCTCCGCGACTGGCTGGAGCGCATCCGCGCCGAGCCGCGGTGGGTGCACCCGTACGCGCTTATGCCGGGGCATCCGCGACCCGTCGCCCCCTGACACGATGCTGCGATCGTTGCTAGTCCACACCCTCCGACGCCGTCCATGCCTGTGATCGAAACCCGACTCGATCCGCGCGACGCGACGTTCACGACGAACCGCGACGCGATGGCCGCGCTGGTCGCCGATCTCAAGGCGAAGGTGGCGCACGTCGAGCAGGGCGGGGGCGCGGCCGCGTGCGCCAAGCACGTCGCGCGCGGCAAGCTGCTGCCGCGGGAGCGCGTGCGCATGCTGCTCGATCCCGGTTCGCCGTTCCTCGAATTTTCGCAATTGGCCGCATACGGAATGTACGACGGCACGATCGCGTCGGCGGGCATCATCACCGGCATCGGGCGCGTCGCCGGCCGCGAATGCGTGATCGTCTGCAACGATGCGACCGTCAAGGGCGGCACCTACTATCCGCTGACGGTGAAGAAGCACCTGCGCGCGCAGGAGATCGCGCGCGAGAACAACCTGACGTGCATCTACCTCGTCGACTCGGGCGGGGCGAACCTCCCCAACCAGGTGGACGTGTTCCCGGACCGCGATCACTTCGGCCGGATCTTCTACAACCAGGCGACCATGTCGGCGCAGGGCATCCCGCAAGTGGCCGTCGTGATGGGTTCCTGCACAGCCGGCGGCGCCTACGTGCCGGCGATGTCGGACGAGTCGATCATCGTCAGGGAGCAGGGAACGATCTTCCTCGGCGGCCCGCCGCTGGTGAAGGCGGCGACGGGCGAGATCGTTTCGGCCGAGGAGCTGGGCGGCGCCGACGTCCATACGCGCGTGTCCGGCGTCGCCGATCATTTTGCGCTCGACGACCATCACGCGCTCGCCATCGCCCGCCGGATCGTCGGCAATCTCAACCGCGAGAAGCACGTTGCGATGGAGGTCCGCGAGCCCGTGCCGCCGCGGTTCGCGCCCGACGAAATCTATGGCGTCATCAGCGCGGACATCAGGAAGCCGTACGACGTGCGCGAAGTGATCGCGCGCGTCGTCGACGGCAGCGAGCTCGACGAGTTCAAGGCGCGCTACGGAACGACGCTCGTCACCGGCTTCGCCCGCCTCTGGGGCTATCCCGTGGGCATCGTCGCCAACAACGGCATCCTGTTCTCGGAGTCGGCGTTGAAAGGCGCGCATTTCATCGAGCTCTGCGCGCAGCGGAAGATCCCGCTCGTGTTCCTGCAGAACGTCACCGGCTTCATGGTCGGGCAGAAGTACGAGGCGGGCGGCATCGCGCGCGACGGCGCCAAGATGGTCACCGCCGTGTCCTGCGCGCAAGTGCCGAAATTCACGGTCATCATCGGCGGCAGCTACGGCGCCGGCAACTACGGCATGTGCGGGCGCGCGTTCGGCCCGCGCTTCCTGTGGATGTGGCCGAACGCGCGGATCTCGGTGATGGGCGGCGAGCAGGCGGCGACCGTGCTCGCCACGGTCCGCCGCGACGCGATCGAGGCCAGGGGCGAGCAGTGGAGCGTGGCGGACGAGGAGGCGTTCCGGGCGCCGGTGCGCGCGCAGTACGACAAGGAAGGCCATCCCTATTACGCCAGCGCGCGGGTCTGGGACGACGGCATCATCGACCCCGCGGACACGCGCCAGGTGCTGGGGCTCGCGCTCTCGGCCTCGCTCAACCGGCCGATCGAAACGACGAAGTTCGGCGTATTCAGGATGTGACCAGGAGCTCGAACAAGGCCATGACAAGCGCAAAACCCTCTGCCGCCAGGACCAGGAAGCCATCGACGAAGAGCGCGCCGCCGCGGAGCGGGCGGGCTGCTCGCTGCACGACGCTGACGGTCGACGTGCGCGAATCGGTGGCACTCCTCGCGCTTGCCCGGCCCGACGTGCACAACGCGTTCGACGAGACGCTCATCGCCGAGTTGACCCGGGCGCTGGAGGCGCTCGACCGCGACGCCTCGGTGCGCGCCGTCGTTCTGCTTGGCCACGGCAGGAGCTTCTGCGCCGGCGCCGACCTCAACTGGATGCGCAGAATGGCGGGCCATGGCCGCGCCGAGAATCTCGCCGATGCGAACGCGCTTGCGGCGATGCTGAGGACGCTGCACCGGTTGTCGAAGCCGACAATCGCCCGCGTGCACGGCTCGGTGTTCGGTGGCGGCGTCGGCCTCGTCGCCTGCTGCGATATCGCCTTCGCCGCGCATGACGCGACGTTCTCGCTGTCGGAGACGAAGCTGGGCCTGATTCCCGCGACGATCGGCCCCTACGTGGTCGAGGCGATGGGCGCGCGGCACGCGCGGCGCTATTTCCTGTCCGCGGAGCGTTTCACGGCGGCGGAGGCGTTCCGCATCGGTCTCGTGCACGACATCTGTCCCATCGAGGAGCTGGACGGAAGGATCAACGAGCTGCTCGGCGCGCTGCTCGTCGCCGGCCCGCACGCGCAGGCCGAGGCGAAGGCGTTGATCCGGGCCGTAGCGCAGCAGCCGATCGACGATGCCGTGATTGCCGACACCGCGGCGCGCATCGCACGAGTGCGCGGATCGCCGGAAGGCAAGGAGGGTGTCGCGGCTTTCCTCGAAAAGCGCTCGCCGGCGTGGGTGCCTTCGGCGCTGCGGAACCCATGAGCCCCGTTCCCGGCCTCGCCCTGTTCGACACCTGGCAACTCGTGGCGCTCGCGGCGGCGGTCGGCTGGGCGAGCGGCATCCGCCTCTACGCGGTGCTGTTCATCGTGGGCGGTCTGGGCTACCTCGATATCGTGGAGCTGCCGGGCGGCCTTGCGGCGCTCGCGCACCCCTGGGTGCTGTTCGCCTCGGGGTTCATGTTCGGTGTCGAATTCTTCGCCGACAAGATTCCCGGCGTGGACACGCTCTGGGACACCGTGCACACGTTCATCCGCATTCCCGCAGGCGCGGCGCTCGCGGCCAGCGTGTTCGGCGATGCGTCCGCGGCGGCCGGACTCGCGGCGGCGATCCTCGGCGGGTCGCTCGCGGCGGGCAGCCATTTCGCGAAGGCGGGCAGTCGCGCCGTGATCAACACCTCACCGGAGCCGTTTTCCAACTGGGCGGCGTCGTTTGGCGAGGACCTGGCCGTGGGCACGGTGCTCTGGCTCGCATTCGCGTATCCGGTCGCGGCATTGATCGTGATCGGCTTGCTGGTCCTGCTGATGATCTGGCTGATCCCGAGAGTCTGGCGTTTCATCCGGACGCTGATCCGGAAGATCACCGGGATGTCCGCGCGCCCCGGGGACACATCGGGCCGTGGCGCCGATGTTTGACAAGATCCTCATCGCCAATCGCGGCGAGATCGCCTGCCGCGTGGCCCGCACCGCGCGCCGCATGGGCATTCGCACCGTCGCCGTCTATTCGGATGCCGACGCCGAGGCCCTGCACGTCGTGGTCTGCGACGAAGCCTATCGGCTCGGCCCGCCCCCGCCGCGGGAGAGCTATCTCGACGGCGAGGCGATCATCGCCGTCGCGAAAAGAACGGGCGCGCAGGCGGTCCATCCGGGCTATGGTTTCCTGTCCGAGAACGAAGGCTTCGCAACGGCCTGCGCGCGCGCGGGTCTCGTCTTCATCGGCCCGCCTCCTGCGGCGATCGCGGCAATGGGCTCCAAGTCGGCGGCGAAGAACATCATGGGCAAGGCCGGGGTCCCGCTGGTTCCCGGTTACCACGGTGACGAACAGGATCCGAAGCATCTCGCGCGCGCGGCGGCGAAGATCGGCTTTCCGGTGCTGATCAAGGCGACCGCCGGCGGCGGCGGCAAAGGGATGAAAGTGGTCGAGCGGGCGGCCGATTTCGCCGCGGCGCTGGCCTCCGCCCGGCGCGAGGCGAAGTCCGGTTTCGGCGACGATCGCGTGCTGGTCGAAAAGTACCTCGCGGCGCCGCGCCACATCGAGATCCAGGTGTTCGCCGACACCCACGGCAATGCCGTCTACCTGTTCGAGCGCGACTGCTCGGTACAGCGGCGGCACCAGAAGGTTCTCGAGGAAGCGCCCGCGCCGCGGATGCAGCCGGAACATCGGCGCGCGATGGGCGAAGCCGCGGTCGCCTGTGCGAAGGCGATCGGTTACGTCGGCGCGGGTACCGTCGAATTCATGGCGGCGGAATCGTTCGCGCGCGATGGCGCGTTCTTTTTCATGGAGATGAACACGCGGCTGCAGGTCGAGCACCCGGTCACCGAGATGGTCACGGGCGAGGACCTGGTCGAATGGCAGCTGAGGGTGGCGGCGGGCGAGCCCTTGCCCAAACGGCAGGACGAGCTCGCGCTTTGCGGACACGCGATCGAGGCGCGCATCTACGCCGAGGATGCGGACCGCGGGTTCCTGCCGTCCATAGGAACGCTCGCCCACCTGCGGGCGCCGGTGACCGGCCCGTCGGTACGCGTCGACACCGGCGTTCGCGCCGGCGACGAGATATCGCCGCATTACGATCCGATGATTGCCAAGCTGATCGTGCATGGCGAGGACCGGCCGGCGGCGTTGCGGCGGCTCGCCGAGGCGCTGGCCGAGTACGAGATCGTCGGCGTCGCGACCAACCTCGCCTTCCTGCGGCGCGTCGTCGCGCATGCGGCGTTTGCTTCCGGCCACGTCGACACCGGGCTCATCGTGCGCCACCAGGAGGCCCTGTTTCCGACGCCGGCCCCCGCCGGTGACGACGTGTTGCTCGCCGCCGCCCTGGCCGAAACGGGTGCGCTCGTGCGCCAACGTGCGGCGGCGGCGCGCTCCTCCGGCGATCCGCATTCACCCTGGCACGCGGTCGATCCGTGGTGGATGAACAGCGCGCGCCACGCGATTTTCTGCTCGTTTGTCGCCGGCGAAGTGCGGCACGACATCGCAGTGCGCCGCACCGGCGGCGACTGGAGCGTCCGGCTGCCCGCCGGCGAGTCGGCCGCGCGGGTGACCGAGCGCGACGGGCGTCTCGTGGTGGCGACCCCGGGGATGGAGTTCGCCGCGACGGTGGTGCCGCTTGGCGAAGAGCGCCACGTCTTCTGTCACGGCGGGCAGTGGAAGCTGCTGCGCCTCGATCCGCTGGCCCATGCGGGCGAGGAGGAGGCCCGCGGCGGACACCTGATGGCGCCGATGTCCGGCACGCTGGTGGCCGTGATGGTCAAGGCCGGCGACCGGGTCGGCAAGGGCGCGCCGTTGATGATCCTCGAGGCGATGAAAATGGAGCACACGATCGCGGCGCCGTCAGCCGGCGTCGTGGCGGCCGTGAACTTCCGCGTGGGCGACCGCGTGAAGGAAGGCGCGGACCTCGTCGACATCGACGACGATTGACAGCCCGCACCGCCGCCTTCCAGCGCCGACCTCGTGCAGATCCTGCTGCAATCGCCTCGCGACGAGGGCCGCGCCTGGCACGCCGCGTTGGCGAGCGCGCTTCCGGACGCGGCGATCTCGGTGTGGCCGGATGCCCCGGCCGCACCTGATTACGCGCTCGTCTGGAAGCCGCCGGTGGAATTGTTCGCGCGCGCGCGGCCCGTGAAGGCGATCTTCAACCTGGGCGCCGGCGTCGAGACGCTGCTCGGCATTTCGGCGCTGCCCGGGGGTGTGCCCGTGATACGCCTGGAGGACGCCGGAATGGCGCCGCAAATGGGCGAGTACGTCACGCTCGCGGTGCTGCGCGCCTACCGCGAGATCGATGCCTACGCGGCGCAACAGCGCGAAGGCCGCTGGCACGCGCGGCCCCGGATCGCCAAGTCCGCATTCGGGATCGGCATCCTCGGCTTCGGCGTGCTGGGGCGAGCCGTTGCGGATGCCTTGGCGCCCTTCGGCTTCCCCCTTCGCGCCTGGAGCCTTTCGCGCAAGCGTTCGCCCGGTGTCGAATCGTTCGCGGGGCGGGCGGAGCTGAGGCCTTTCCTGGCGGCTTCACAGGTCCTGGTTTGCCTGTTGCCGTCGACGCGCGAAACGCGGGGGTTGCTCGACGGTGCGGCGTTCGAAACCCTGTCCCCCGGCGCCCACCTCGTCAACGTGGCGCGCGGGGACATCGTCGTGGACGAAGACCTGATCGCGGCGCTCGACCGCGGCCATCTCGCCAGCGCCACGCTCGACGTCTTTCGCGCCGAGCCGCTGCCCTCCGGCCATCCGTTCTGGCATCATCCGCGAATCACCCTGACGCCGCATGCATCGGCCGTCACGCTTGTCGAGGACGCGGTCCTTCAGGTCGCCGGCAAGATCCGCCGGCTCGAGCGCGGGGAGCCGGTGACCGGCATCGTCGATCGTGCCCGCGGTTACTGACGCAGATTTGCAGCGCACCATGTCGCCCTCCGCCAAGCTCCCGCCGTCGGTCCGCCTCGTCGAAGTCGGACCGCGCGACGGGCTGCAGAACGAACAGGCGACGGTGCCGACCGCCGTCAAGGTTGCGCTGATCGACCAACTCACCGCCGCAGGCTTTCCGGCGATCGAGGCGACTTCGTTCGTTTCGCCCAAGTGGGTGCCGCAGATGGCGGATGCCGCCGACGTTATGGCGCGCATCCGCCGCCAACCCGGTGTGCGCTATCCCGTGCTCACGCCCAACATGAGGGGATTCGACGCGGCGGTGGCGGCGGGAGCCGACGAGGTCGCTGTATTCGTCGCCGCCTCGGAAACGTTCTCGCAGAAGAACATCAACTGCAGCATCGCCGAGAGCCTCGAGCGAGCGCAGCCGATTCTCACCGCCGCGAAGTCGAGGGTCGTTCGCGTGCGCGGCTACATCTCTTGCGTGCTCGGCTGCCCGTACGAGGGCGATGTCGATCCGCGCACGGTGGCGCAGATCGCCGAGGCGCTGTTCAGGGCCGGTGCGTACGAGGTTTCGCTGGGCGACACGATCGGTGTGGGCACCGCGGGGAAGGTGGCCGCGCTCTTCGCGCTCGTGGGCGAGCGCGTGCCGGTCGCGGCGCTCGCCGGTCATTTTCACGACACCTATGGCCAGGCACTGACCAACGTCTACGCGGCGATGGAGACGGGCGTGGCCACGTTCGACTGCTCGGTCGCGGGCCTGGGCGGCTGTCCCTACGCCAAAGGCGCGACGGGAAACGTGGCGAGCGAAGACGTCGTCTACCTGATGAACGGGCTTTCCATCGACACCGGCGTCGACCTGACGAACCTCCGCGCCGCCGGCCAGATGATCTCCGATTTCCTCGGTCGGCCGCCGGTGTCCCGCGTTGCGCGTGCGCTCGCTGCCAGGAGCGAACCGTCGACATGAGCATGGCTGTGAACCGCAGACCCGACGCGGAGCATCCCGAGCAGGTCCCGTCGCCTTGCGTCAGCGTGTGTGTGCTGGATGCGAACGGCATCCTTTGCCTCGGTTGTTTCCGCACGCTGGACGAAATCGCTTCTTGGAGCCTGCTCGACGCCGATGCGAAGCGCGGCGTGCTGGCCGCGTTGCCGGAACGCCGGTCGGCGCATCGACCCACATGATCGCCGACTGGTACTTCGACTTCGTCTCGCCCTTTGCCTACCTGCAGAGCGAGCAGCTGGGTTCGCTCGGGCCCGGTGTTTCCGTGCGCCCTCGCCCGGTCCTATTCGCCGGCTTGCTCGGCGCGAGCGGACAGAAAGGCCCCGCCGAGATCCCCGCCAAGCGCGCCTTCACTTATCGCTACTGCATCTGGCGCGCGAAGGAGCTCGGCATCGGGTTCCGCTTCCCGCCCGAGCACCCCTTCAATCCGCTGCCACTGCTGCGGCTCGCGGTCGCCTGTGATTCGACGCCGGACGCGGTGCACCGGATCTTCCGCTTCGTCTGGCGCGACGGCCGGCTGCCCGACTTGCCGATCGAATGGGCCGAACTGATCGCCGAACTCGACGCGCACGATGCCGATGCGCGCATCGCGTCCGCGGACGTGAAGGACGAGTTGCGGCGCAATACTGACGAGGCGATCGCGCGCGGGGTTTTCGGCGTGCCCACGCTGGCGATCGGCAACGAGCTCTTCTGGGGTTCCGACGCGACCGCGATGGCTGCAGACTACGTCGCGGCCGGCTGCCGCTTCGCCGATCCGGAGTACGCGCGCGTCTCGGCGCTGCCCATCGGCGCCGCGCGGCGTGACGTGGGCGCCAAACCGGTCAGGAAGTCCTGACCACACCCGCGGCGACGCGCGCGTCGATGGCCGCGTTGCCGTCGCCCGTCGGAAGCAGCGGCCGCGATGCGCACTGTCGCGGCGCGCGTCAAGGGCCGCGATCACCCGGCCGATCGAGGGCACCGCCCTTCTCTGCCCGCGCGAGCGCTTCGCGAAAGAATCGCTCGAACTCGCGCACGACCTCCATGTTCTCGAACAGAACGCCATTGCGGAGCATGATTTCCTGGTGGATGGTCCGGCGATAGCCACGGTCGGTGCCCAGGCGCACCGCGAGATCGATGTAATGTGCGGCGTCGACCGCGACGCATTCGCCAATTCCCATTTTGCGATACATCGCCTGCGTGTGCCGGCCGCGCTGGAATTCACCCGGCAACGTCACGACCGGCGTCCCCACCGAAAATGCTTCGAGGGACGTATTCATTCCATTGAAATGCACGGTGTCCAGCATTACGTCGGCGAGCGCGATGAGATTCACGTACTCCGGGCTTGCCTGGCGTGGCAGGAAGATGATGCGATCGAGCACGTCCGGCATGACGGCGGCCCAGCGGCGGCGCATGAGGTTGGACCAGTTTTCGGTGCGGCCCTCGATCACGACCAGTTTGCCGCCGGGATCCCGCCGCAGAATTCCGGCGAGCAGCGCATCCATGTCCGGGTGGAACTTGAACAGGTTCTGCGGACAGATGTACAGGTGATCGTCGGCGGCGAGTCCGAATGCGGCACGCGGCTTGCCCGGCCGCGGCATCGCGGGCCGATAGTAGTAGGCAAGGCTCCCGAGATCGTGCAGCAGGAAGAGGCTCTCGCTGTAGTGCTCCTGCGCGCCCGGGGATTCGTACAGATCGTTCGACACGAAATAGTCCATCGCCGGGATGCCCGTCGTGTCGGGGTGGCCGAACGACACGCATTGAACCGGCGCCAACCGCGAGAACGCCAGAAAGTAGCTGAACGGCTCCATCCCGACATCCTGGTAGAACAGGACGTCGAGCTCGAGCGCCCCGATGATGCGCCGGGCTTCAGGCAGGTCCTCCGGCACCACGACGTTCCGCTCGGCGTGCTGGCGAATGAATCGCGAGCAGGCGTCGTCGAGGACCGGCGCCACGAAGATCGCCGTCACCTCGAACTCCGCGCGCGCAAACCCGGCGAACAGGCCGCGGCTCGTGCGCCCGATGCTGTGGTTGCGGAAGAACTTCGAAAGCAGGCCGACGCGAATACGCCCGCCGGTCCTGCGCGGACCGGCACAATGCGGCGCCGCATAGGCGAGCGACGGACACATGCGGCGATACAGGGCGGCATACTTGATCTGGAGGGCGCGATTGTTCTCGCCGTGGAATGCCAGGTAGAAATTCGTCCACACCGCCGCACGCATCGGGTCGTCCATGTGAAGCGCATCGTCCGCGAGCAGTGCGTCGAGTTCCGCGTCGACGCGCGCGCGTTCCGCCAGCATGGTCTCGCGCGAGCGGATGATCGGCGAAATGAGGGTGGCGAGCTTGAGGCGCGCGTCGGGGCGAGGTGCGAGGCGGCAAGCCAGCCGATAGGAATCGGTCGCAGCGGCGATGTCGCCCAGCGTCTGCTGCACGATGCCCAGGCGTTCCCACGCGACACCATCCGTCGGGCGCAGGCGACATGCCCGCTGCAGGCGCGTCACCGCGTCCGCCAGGCGACCCGACTCCTGCAACATCTCGGCTTCCAGGATCAGGAGGTGCGGTGCAAGCGGCGATTCGGGCGCCAGCGCCACGGCATTGGCAAAGGATTGTGCGGCGGCATCCAGCGCCCCGACCTCCCGCGCCAGCACGCCAAGACCCTGCCACGCCTCGGGCGACGGGTCGATTTCCAGCGCCTGCCGATACAAGGCCTTGGCTTCGGCGAGCCGCCGGGACCCGTGCATCTGTCGCGCCTTTTGCAGCAACGATCGGCTACTCGCCTGGCGTCGTTTCTTTTCTCCCACTATTGGCTGCCTTCACAACGTCATTGACGACCCGGCCTGGCGCGAAGATGCGCGCAGGCCCAGAGCGCGCGAAACGAAGCGACGCGTTGGTCGTACATCGTCTTGGTCTCGTGCCATGCCTGCGCCAAACCGGTCAGGAAGTCCTGACCACACCTGCGGCGACGAGCGCGTCGATGGCCGCGTCGGCGTAGCCCGCTGCGCGCAGGACCTCGGCGCTGTGCTCTCCCTGTGCCGGCGCCTGCCGCGTCACCGCGAACGCATGGGCGGAGATCTTGAACGGTGGCGCGTACTCGCGCGATCCGTCGCTTCGGGCCAGCACCATCTCGCGCGCGACGAATTGCGGGTCGGCGAGTGCCTCGTCGAGCGTCGCGATCGGCGTGACGCAGCAATCGACCGTCGAGAATTTTTCCACCCATGCCGCGAGCGGCGCGTCGGAAAAGATGCGCTCGAGTTCGGCGCGAACACGCGCTCCTTCGTCACCCAACGCTAGACGGAAGGCGACGAGGTCGGGGCGCCCGATGGTCGTGCACAGCGCGTGCCAGAACTTCTCCTCCAGCGCGCCCACGGCAAGCCAGCGCCCGTCCCGCGTCGGATAGACACCGTAGCAGGGCACGCCACCGGTCAGGAGATCGGCGCCGCGTGGAAGTACGCGACCCCACTGCTCCAGTGCATGCAGCGCGAAGATGTTGTGCGCGAGCGAAGCATCGGCCATCGCGACGTCCACGTAACGACCGCGGCCGGTCCGGTGGGCACCCAGAAGGGTGGCGAGGAGCCCGATCGCGGTGGATGCGGCGCCGCCCAGCAGGTCGGCGATCTGCAGGTTGCACAGCGCGGGCGGGCCTTCCCGCGCACCGATCTGGTCGAGTACGCCGGCATGGGCCAGGTAGTTGATGTCGTGACCGGCGAAGTGCGCGCGCGGTCCGGTCTGGCCGTAGCCGGAGATAGCGGCGTAGACGATGCGGGGATTGATCGCTGCGACCGTCGCATAGTCCACGCCCAGCGTGGACACGACACCGGGTCGGAAGCCTTCGACGATCACGTCAGCGACCTTTGCCAGCGCCAGGAACGCGTCGCGGCCCCGCGCATCCTTGAGGTCGAGTGCGATGCTGCGCTTGTTGCGGTTCACCGCACGGTAGAAAGCCGAGACGGTCCCGGGCCGATTGCCCAGATTGCGCGCGTAGTCGCCGGCATGGGTGTCCTCGACCTTGATTACGTCGGCGCCGAGGTCCGCGAGGTAGAGCGTGCAGACGGGGCCGGGCAGGAGCCGTGTCAGGTCCAGCACCCGGATGCCCTCGAGCGGGGCCGCGGCATCCGGTTTTTCGGTCCCGACAGGGGTTTCCGCGCTCACGACAGGTCGGCGCCCGGGATGCCGAGATCGCGCTTGATCGCGCGCGCGGTGGCCAGCGCCCCGGAGAGCGTCGGTGCGAGGCAGGTAACGTGCCCCATCTTGCGGCCGCGCCGCGGCTCCACCTTGCCGTACAGGTGGAGCTTCGCCGCGGGATGGACGAGGACGCGCGTCCAGTCGGGCTCGCGCGCCGCGGCGCCGGCATCCGCGAACCAGATGTCGCCCAGCAGGTTTACCATCACCGCGGGCTGGTGCTGCCGAGGGTCGCCGAGCGGAAGTCCGGCGAGCACGCGTGCCTGCTGCTCGAACTGCGAGGTCACGCAGGCGTCGATCGAATAGTGCCCGCTGTTGTGGGGCCGCGGGGCGATCTCGTTGACGATGAGCCGGTCCTGGCTCGTCACGAACATTTCGACGCACAGCACGCCCCGGTAATCGAGTTTCGCCGCGACCGCGCTCGCCACGGCCTGCGCTTCCGCGGACAGCGCAGCAGGCACGCGCGCCGGGACGATCGACACGTCGAGAATGCCGTCGCGATGGTGATTCTCGGCGACAGGCCACGTCGTGGCGTCGCCACGTTCCGTGCGCGCGACGACGACCGAGACCTCGAACGCGAGCGGCACCAGCTGCTCGATGATGCAGGGTACGCTGCCCATGGCGGTCCACGCGGCCGCGGCGTCGTCCCGCGTCGCCACTCGGATCTGGCCTTTGCCGTCGTAGCCCATGCGTGCGCTCTTCACGATCCCGGGACAGAGCGACACGTCGACCCGGCGTGCGTCGTCCTCGCTCGCCAGCACCGCGTAGGGCGCAACGCTGAAGCCGTGACCCGTCAGGAACGCCTTCTCGCGGATCCGGTCCTGTGCGATCGCGACGCTCTCGCGCCGCGGGGCAGACACGCGCCGTGCGGGCCAGGAATCCGAGTGCCGCCGCCGGAACGTTCTCGAACTCCGTGGTGGCGGCGCTCGCGAGCGCGGCGAGTTCGGCCAGACCCGCCGGGTCGAGATAATCGCTGCGAATGTGGCAATCGGCCACGCTGGCGGCGGGACCGTGCTCGCCCGGGTCCAGCACGGCAACCTTGTAACCTAGGCTCTGCGCAGCCATGCAGAACATCCGGCCGAGCTGGCCGCCGCCCAGGAGCCCGAGCCACGCGCCGGGAGGGACGACGGTGCCCACCGCCGGCTACGTCGCCGGAGGCACGCGCATCGCGCGGGCGGCGTTCGTCTGTTTCAGGCGGAACGCGGCCAGTTTCCTGGCGACGGCGGGGTCGGTGCCCGCAAGCAGCGCGACAGCGAACAGCCCCGCATTGGCGGCGCCGGCCTCGCCTATGGCGAACGTCGCGACCGGGACGCCTTTGGGCATCTGGACGATCGAATACAAGGAATCCTCGCCACGCAGGTATTTCGAGGGCACGGGAACCCCGAGCACGGGCACTGCGGTCTTCGATGCGAGCATGCCGGGCAGATGCGCCGCGCCGCCCGCGCCCGCGATGATGCAGCGCAGGCCACGCGGACCGGCGTCCTCCGCATATTCGAGCATGTCGTCCGGCATCCGGTGCGCCGAGAGCACGCGCGCTTCGTACGCGATGCCGAATGCGTCGAGCTGCATGGCCGCGTGGCGCATGATGTCCCAGTCGCTTTCGCTGCCCATGACGACGCCGACCAGCGTGGCAATCTTGCGTTGTCCCATCGGCCCTCCCCGATGTCGGGACCGCGCCGCGCGGGAGAGCCGCACGGGCGCCCGAAATGTCCATGAATCTTAGCATCGGGAGGGGACTCGCCGGTGTGCCGAAGGAGTCCCTTGGCCTCGGAGCGGCGCGACGGAGGTTGCCCTCGAGGCCCCCCGTCGCGGACAATACGCTTCATGTGCCGAATCCTCCGTGCCTGTGTGCTTGCCCTCTGCCTCTTCGGCAGTGGTCTGGCCGTCCCCGCCGCCGCCCAGACCGACACGGACTTTCTCGCCGCGCGCACGGCATTCGAGCGCGGCGACCGGGGTCGGCTCGACGCGCTGGCGCCAAGGCTCGCGGACCATGTCCTCCTGTCCTACGTCGAGTTCTGGCAGCGGATGCTCCAGCTCGAGAACGCCGCCGAAACGGACGTCGCCGCGTTTTTCGTCCGCTGGCCGAAATCCCCGCTCGCCGACCGCCTGCGTGTGGATTGGCTGAAGGCGCTGGGAAAGCGTGGTCAGTGGTCGACGTTCGGCGCCCACTACCCGCCGCCGGCCGGCGAGGATGTCGAGCTTGCGTGCTACGGAATCCAGTATCGTCGCCAGCGTGACGGCGACGTGGCGGTGGGGGACGCGAAGCCGCTCTGGTTCACGGGACAGGCGACGCCGGAGTCCTGCGCGCCGCTGTTCGTCGCGCTGATCGCGAAGGGCGACCTGACGGTCGAGGATCGACGGACGCGGTTCCGCCTGGCCACCGAAGCGGGCAACGTTCGTCTCGCGCAGGCGATCGCCGTGGACATGCCGCCGGCGGACCGGATCGCCGCGCGGGATTTCGCGCAGGTCGACCCGAGTCCGGGACCGGCGCTGGCACGAGGCGAATTCCGCTGGAAGCAACAGGGCGGCCGTGACCTGGCGCTCTACGCGCTCGAGCGTGCGGCGCGCACCGACGCGGCCGGCGTTCGCGCGGCCTGGGAGAAGCAGCGCGACCTTCTGCCCGAAGCCGACCGGCGTTACGGGAACGCGCGGATCGCCTTCCACGCGGCGCGCCAACTCCATCCGCTCGCCGCGGAGTGGTATCGCGAGGCCGGGAATGTTCCGTTGTCCGATGCGCCGCGCGCATGGCGTGTCCGCGCGGCGCTGCGGGCAGGCGCCTGGCCGGACGCCCTGGCGGCGATCGAGGCCATGCCGGCGTCCGAGGCGCAGGATGCGGCGTGGCGCTACTGGAAAGCGCGCGCACTTTCCGCCACGGGGCGGCCGGCCGAGGCAGCGGTGATCCACGCCGGGCTCGCCGGCGAGATCAGCTTCTACGGCATGTTGTCGGCAGAGGCGATCGGTCAGCGCCAGGAGACCGCGACCGCGCCGACCGAGACCGATGCCGCGGCCCTGGCGACGTTCGGTGCCGATGCCGCCGTGCGCCGCGCGGTCAAGCTCGCGCAGCTCGACATGCGGCCGGAGTCGCAGCGCGAGTGGCTCTACGTCGTGCGCGGACTCTCCGACGAGGCGCTGCTCATGGCGGCGGAGTACGCGCGTCGCGAGGGACTGTACGACCGCGCGATCAATACCGCCGAAAGAACGTCGACCCGGCACGATTTCAGCCTGCGCTACCTGATGCCGTTTCGCCCGCAGTTCGCCACTGCGGCGCAGGAACACGCGGTCGACGCGGCGCTCCTGTTCGGCATCGCTCGACAGGAGTCGCGCTTCGCTCCGGACATCGTATCGTCCGCCGGCGCGGTGGGGTTGATGCAGCTGATGCCGCCGACGGCGCGATGGGTCGCGAAGCAGTTGAATCGTCCGGACTTCCGTCCGTCGGAGATTTCCGATGTGGCGATCAACACGCAGTTCGGCGCGTACTATTTCAAGTACTGGTTCGACCGGCTCGATCGCCTGCCGGCGCTCGCGGCCGCGGCATACAACGCCGGTCCCGGCCGCGCCCAGGCGTGGCGCGCGGGCGCGCCCCTCGAGGGCGCCGTCTGGGTCGAGACGATCCCGTTCAACGAAACCCGCGACTACGTGAAGAAGGTGCTGGCCAACGCCATGGTCTACGCGCGTGCGCTCGATCAGACCTTTGTGCCGCTCACGACGCGGCTTGGCACGGTATCTCCTCGAGGAAACGGGGCCAGCGCGGCTGTCGCCACCGGTGATTGATGGACGGGGCCCCCACGCTCGCTGTGTGCGGCTTCGCCGCATCCCGCTTCGCGGGACCAGCCTTCGGCTGTCCTGCGGCCTTCGGCCTGGTGTTCGCTGCCCCCCGCGGGGGCACCCAGCGCCCTTCGGGCGGCCGGGCGGGCGCTGAGTAGATGGCCGAGCGCGACGATCCTCGTCGTGGGCGGTAGCGGATTCGTCGGCCGCTACGTCGTGGACCGGCTGGTCGCGACGGGCGAACGTGTCGTCGTCCCGACGCGGACGCGCGACAAGGCACGGCCTCTCTTCGTGCTGCCCACGGTCACCGTCGTCGCGGCCGATGTCAACCGCGCGGGCGAGTTGGCACGCCTCGCGCAGGGCGCGTCGGCCGTCATCAACCTCGTCGGAATCCTGAACGAGACCGGCGGACAGACGTTCCAGAAGGCGCACGTCGATCTCGCCGGCCAGGTGATCGCCGCCTGCAAGGCGGCGGGTGTGCGCAGGCTCGTGCACATGAGCGCGCTCAATGCCGATCCCGCCGGACCGAGCCGTTATCTCCGGAGCAAGGGTGAAGCCGAGGCGGCGGTGGCGGCATCCGGCCTCGACTGGACGATCGTCGAGCCATCGGTGATCTTCGGGCGTGAAGACGCGTTTCTCAACCTGTTCGCACGGATCCTGCGCATCGCCCCGGTGATGGCGCTTGCGCGCGCCGACGCGAGGTTCCAGCCGGTGTACGTCGGCGACGTCGCCGACTGCATCGTGCGGGCCCTTTCGCTGCCGGCGACCATCGGCCAGCGCTACCCGCTGTGCGGCCCGACGATCTACACGCTGCGCGAGCTCGTTCACTACGCCGGTGAGGTGATCGGCAAGCCGCGCCCGATCATCGGCCTCGGACGAACGCTCGGGACGCTGCAGGCCGCTGCGCTGGAGCTCCTTCCCGGCACGCTGATGAGCCGCGACAACCTGGCATCGATGGAGAGGGACAGTGTCTGCGGGTGCGATTTCCCCGCCGTGTTCGGCTTGCGGCCGCAGGCGCTCGAGACCATCGCGCCCACGTACCTCGGGCCGGAGGCCGCGAAGAGCCCGTACGACGACTATCGCGTGCGCGGCGGGCGATGAACCACCACGCGCCCGCCACGCTTTCGCATGCGCCGTGAAGATCTACCGTGTCGGCGGCTCGGTGCGCGACGAGCTGCTCGGCCGCCCGGTCGTCGATCGCGACTGGGTCGTCGTCGGCGCGACGCCGGAGATCCTCATCGCGTCGGGCTACAAGCCGGTCGGCCGCGACTTTCCGGTCTTTCTGCATCGGGATACCGGCGAGGAATATGCGCTGGCCCGCACCGAGCGCAAGCACGGGCGCGGCTACCGGGGATTCGAGTTCTTCGCGTCACCCGACGTCACGCTCGATGAGGACCTCGTCCGCCGCGATCTGACGATCAACGCCATGGCCCGCGACGAGCAGGGCGCGCTGATCGATCCCTACGGAGGGCAGGCCGATCTCAGGCCGGCGTGCTGCGGCACGTTTCCCCGGCGTTCGTCGAGGATCCGCTGCGCGTGCTGCGCGTTGCGCGCTTCGCCGCCCGCTTCGGATTTGACGTGGCTCCGGAAACCCGGCGCCTGATGCGCGGAGCTGGTCGCAACGGGCGAGATCAAAGAGCTCGCGTCCGAGCGCGTCTGGCAGGAACTCGCCAGAGGCTTGCTGGAGCCGCATCCGGCGCGGATGCTGGCGGTGATGCGCGACTGCGGTGCGCTCGCACAGCTCATGCCCGAAGTGAACGCGCTGTACACCGCGGGTTCGCGAGCGCGGCGCTCGAAGGCGAGCCCCGGGTCCCGCCTGTCGCTTGCGCTGGAGTACGCGGCGAAACGAGGATTCACGCTTGCCGGTCCGGTATGCCGTGCTCGCACAGGATTTCGGCGCACTCGGCGGCGCGCGTCACGCAGCAGGGGACGCGCCGGGCAGACGATGCGCGACGTGCGGCTCGCCGAGGCAATGTCGGCCCGGCTCAGGGTGCCGGTGGAATGTCGCGATGCCGCGCGCCTCGCGGCGCGGTGGCATCGGATCGTCGCCCGGGCGCCCGCACTGCAACCGGCGGCGCTGCTCGACGTCATCAACGCCGCCGACGCGCCTGCGCCGCCCGGAGCGCCTCGAGACGCTGCTGCACGCCTGCGAATGCGTCGTGATGTCCGCGCCGGATGCCCCGGACGATTTCGCGCCCGGCGCGCTACCTGGCAGCGGCGCTCGCAGTGGCGAAAGGCGTCGCCGCCGGCGCGATCGCCCGCGCGGCCGCGGAGAAGGCCAGGACTCCCGGCATCCGAACGCGCAGACACGATCGCGAAGGCCATACGCTCGGCGCGGCTCACCGCGCTCCGCGCGTGGAAGCGCACGGGCCGATGAACGGCCCCCTGCTCACCGCGTCCGCCGCCCCCCGCGGCGGGCGCGCAGTGCCCTTCGGGCGGCCGTGCGGGCACTAGACCCGGTACGCGACGAACCGCATCACGTCGGCCGCGACGCGCATCAGGCCCTTGACCGGGAACGGGAGATCGACGGCGCCCGCGGCCCTGGCCGCCGCGCCGTGGCGCGCCTCGTCGTCGCGCATCTTCTCGACGATGGCGCGGCTCCTCGCGTCGGCGACCGGGAGCCGTTCCATGTGCCCGGTGAGATGCTCCTCGACCTGTCGCTCCGTTTCGACGACAAAGCCGAGGTTCACGCGATCGCCGGCGACGCCGGCCGCGACGCCGATCGCGAACGAGCCCGCGTACCAGAGCGGATTGAGCAGCGACGGCCGGTCGTCGAGCTCGCCAAGGCGCTGTTGCGTCCAGGCGAGATGCTCTTCCTCCTCGCGCGCGGCCACGGCGAACTCGTGCTTGATGGCGGGATCGCGGGCGAGGAGCGCCTGCGCGGCGTAGAGCGCCTGCGCGCAGACCTCGCCGGTGTGATTGACGCGCATCAGACCCGCCGCGTGACGCCGCTCGTCGGGCGTCAGGGCCGTATGCTTCGAGATTCGCCCCGGGCGTGGCGCGCGACGCCGTCGGCACTCCTGCCAGCGTGCGCAGGGCGCGGTCGAAACTGACGATGAGATCGTTCAGCATGCCGCGTCCGTTGGAAATGGTGGACATGGTGCGAGCGGGCCTAGAAGAAGTGTGCCATCCCCATGACGAATCCACCGGGCTTGCCGCAGTCCCCGTTGGGGTAGACATCGCAGAGGATCGGGTACGGGTTCTGGTTGAATGTGTACGCTGCGTTGGATTCGTTCCGGATCTTGACGTAACCGGCGTACGCCAGCGTGCGTCCCGACAGCACGTAGGTGTAGCTGACTTCCCATTGGGTCGAGCCCGTGTCCTGTCCCTTTGGTGAGGCCGCCGATGCGCGTGCCATCGACCGCGCTGCCGGTGCCGTTTCCGGCACGACCGACGAACGCGTACAGCAATCCGGGGCCGACATCGGCGGTTGCGCCGATGCCGTAGAAGTTGCGTTTCAGGTCGGTCGTCGCCGTGGCTTCGTACTGCAGCCTTTCGTAGACCGCGCCGATGCGGACCAGCTCGAACTGGTAGCTGCCGGCGACCGAGAGCGCATGATCGGTGAGCGGCTCGGCAGGCGTGCCGCGGATCCTGTCGTGGAGTTCGTAGGCGATGCCGAGCTGCACCGGGCCGTTGTTGTAGAACGCGCCGGTGCTTATGGCGTTGCTGTGGGGCCGCAACAACCCCTCGTAGCTCGCGTACTGGAAGCTGGCGTTGAAGCCGGACATCCTCGGCGTGTCGTAGCGGATCGATTGCCTGAGCCGGTCGTCGAAACCGCCGGCTTCCGGCGGACCCAGAAAACCCTGCGCCCACAGCGCAGGCCGTGGACAGGATCGACGTCGTCAGCGTCGGGACATTGCCGAAGATCGGAAGAATGTCGTCGTACGGCCCGAGAAAATAGCCCATCTTGAACGTGCCCAGAGGCCCGGACAGCCCGAGGAACGTTTCGCGGCTGGCCAGGACGCCGCGGCCTTCGGTCAACGAAACGCCGCTCTCGATCTGGAAGATCGCGGAGACGCCGCCCGCCGAGGGGCTCGGCACCGCGGATTCCGAACTGCGACGAGTTGGACGATCACGCGGAACACGTTGGGGTTCGGACAGTTGTCCGGACAGCCCGACCCCGTCTGCTTGCCGTTGACGAGCTTCCATGTCGACGTTCAGGCGACCGTACAGCGTGACGTTCGCCTCCTGCGCCCGCACGAGCGGGGCGGCCAGAAGGATGGCGACGAAGAGGGTGACAAGCGTCGACTGGGAGGACAAGGATTTTCTCCGCTGGCAAATGATATCGCAGTGGAGGCGGCGCATCGGCCGCGGACCAAAAAAACGGGCGCCCGAAGGCGCCCGTCTGGTCGTGCCTTTCCGGCCGGAGCCGGATGCGCACTCTTCCGCTTAGAAATTGTGCAACATGCCCATGCTGAAGCCGCCGGGATTGGCGCCGGTCGTGCACGGTAGGATCTGAAGTTGCCGTATAGGTCGCGTTCGAATCGTTGTTGATCTTCGCATAGCCCGTGTAGACGTACGTGCGCTTCGACAGATTGTGCGCGTAGGCAATCTGCCAGGTGTTGGCGCCGGTACTGCGATACCCTTGACGATCTGGCCGATGCGCGCGCCAGTCGGTGCGCTGCCCTTGCCATCGGTCGCATCACCGTACGCGAGATAGATACTGCCATTGGCGCCGATCAGGATCGTCGAAGAGCATTTCCCAGAACTGGCGCTTGAGGCTGGTTCGACGCCGTGAAGTCGTAATCCAGCCATTCGTACTTGCCGGCAATATTGAACCGGCTGAACTGCCACTGGGCAGCGACGGAGAATGCCGAGTCGTCCAGCTCGAAATTCGTCACGCCGCGGATGTTGTTGTTGTACTGGTAGGCGATGACGCCTGCGAAGGGACCGTTGTTGTACTTGCCGGAGAATGGACCCGATGTTGCTGTTGCTGCCGGACTCCCTTCGTTCGTCGCGAATTGCACGGAGGTCACGAATCCCGCACCAGTTCGGCGAGTCGTAGCGAATCGAGTTCTCCAGCCGGTTGTCGAAGCCGCCGTTCGCATTGCTCTGCGTACCTTGCGCCCACAGGTTGCCCTGCGTGAGAATCCCGGTAGTTCGCCGTATTGGCCGCACCAATGCCGGTGATGTCGTCGTACGGCGCGCTGTAGTGGCCCATGTAGAACCTGCCCCACGCGCCGCTCAAGCCCACGTAACGTGTCGCGGCCGCCGAGGTTGCGCCACCCGTGCGAGCCATGTTGATCGAACCGTTCTCGATCTGGAAAATCGCATTGAGGCCGCCACCGAGCGACTCGATGCCACGAAGACCGAAGCGCGACGAGTTCGAGTCGACACGGTAGACGTTCGGGTTCGTGTCGTCGGGTTTCTCGCCGTTAACGAACACCATACTCAGGTTCGCGCGACCGTACAGCGTGACGTTTGCGGTCTGAGCCTGCGCCAGCGGGGCGGCCAGCAGGCCCGCAATGGCGACAGCGACTAGCTTCTTGTTCATGGAGTCTCTCCTCTAGCGGATAAAATGGGCAAGACCAAAGCTTCTTGGGCTTGCCATCGGAACCTTCTCTGCAATGTCGAGAAGTTGAGATGATTGTGCCAAACCGGCCGCATGCGAGGCAAGGTAAAGTCCCGGCGGGGAAGGGGCTTTGGTTGCGCTGTTGCTAAAACGCGACAGGCACGGGCCTTCTCGCCGAACGGCACGAAGCGAGCCGACGGGTCGCAAGATACTCGAAAAAGCGTCGGTAAACGTATGATCAACCTAAGAAAACCTTCCTTTCCCCGGGACCGGGAGTCCGGTCGGGCTTCCGTCATCGATTTTGGCGGGTTTTCAGTGGCGCAAGCGGGGCTGGAGCGTCCCGTTCCCGTGGCTCGCCGGCGGGGTCGACCATGTATCGACGGCGCCGGCGGTCGGTGATCGCCATGCCGCTTCGCCGTGGATCGCGTCCGCTGCTGGCGGCGGCGCTGTCCGCGGCGGCGCTCGGGCTGCTGGCTCGCCGCCGCGGCCGATTGCCGCAGGACCACCCGACCGGCCGATCGTTGCACGACCGGCCGGTTTCCCGCGTCGGCGGGCTCGCGATCTGGGCGGGGTTCCTCCCGGTCGCGTTGCTGTATCCGGCACCGGTGCCGACGGGCCGGTCTGGCTTGCGGCTTGGGCGGCGGTGATCGCCATTTCGGTCGCCGACGACTGGACCGGGGTTCGCCCTCGGTTCCGTCTCGCCGTCCACGCACTGGCGGCGCTGGCCGTTGCCTGGGCACTGCTGCGCACGGATGCCGCCGAGGGGCTTGTCGCTGCCGCTCGTGCTCGCCGTCGCGGGCACCGCATTCGTCATCGTGTGGAGTCCGCCAATCTGTTCAACTTCATGGACGGCAGCGACGGGCTCGCGGCGACTGATGGCGATCTGCGGGTTCGGCGCTTTCGGCGTGGCCCTCACCCGTGCGGGGCTTCGTGCCGACGCCTGCTTCGCGCTGGTCGCGGCCACGTCCGTGTTCCTCGCGGTCAATCTGCCGCCCGCGCGGACGTTCATGGGCGACGGGGGCTCGGTCGGCCTCGGGCTTCCTCGCCGCGGCGTTCGGCCTTGCGGGCATTCGCGCCGGCATCTGGCCCGCATGGTTTCCGCTCCTCGTGTTCCTGCCGTTTGTCGCGGATGCCACGCTGACCGTGTTGCGGCGGCTCGCGCGCGGCGATCATCTGTTCGAAGCGCATCGGACGCATTATTATCAACGGCTGCACCGGATGGGGGCCGGGCACCGTGGCACGCTTGCTGTTCTACGGCGTGCTGATCGTCGGGCACGTCGACGTCGGCATCGTTCACCCTCGCGGTCGGCACCGGGCGCGGGCTGGTGGGTGCTCGCCGCGTGGATCGCCGCGATCGGCGCTCTGTTTGCCGGCATTGATTATCATTGGCGCAGGCGCTCGCCGGAAGAACGATGAAGCAACCCCACAATTTCCGCGCGTGGCTCGCGTTTGTCCACGACCTCTGCGCGGCCGGACTGGCGTGGGCGGCGCACGTACTGGGTCCGTTTCGGCCTCGATTTCCACGAGCCGTTCCTCGCCGACATGGTGCGCACGCTCGTGTGGATCCTGCCGCTGCAGGCCGCGATCTTCGTCGCGTTCGGCCTTTATCGCGGCCTGTGGCGATTCGCGAGCGTCCTCGACCTGCAGCGCATCGTGCTTGCCGCCGGACTGGGCGCGCTGCTGATTCCGCTGGTGCTCATGATGCTGCGGCTGCAGGTGGTCGTGCCGCGCAGCGTGCTGATCTTCTACCCGATCGTGCTCATCTTCCTGATGGCGGGCAATCGCTTCGCCTACCGAATCTGGAAGGAGCACCGGCTGTACAGCCCGCTCGCGGCCCTCGGCGAGCCGGTGCTCGTGATCGGCGCCGGCGCGGCCGGCGCGCGCCTGACGCGCGAGTTTGCGCGGAGCCGGCAATGGCGCGTCGTCGGGCTGATCGACGACGACCCGGCGAAACAGGGACGCCTGCTGGACGACGTGAGCGTGCTGGGGCCGATCTCGAGCCTCCCGACTTGGGCCAGGAAATACGGCGTGCGCCAGGTGATCGTCGCGCTCCCCTCGGCCGCGCACGGCGTGCGCCGGCGCGTCGCGGAGATCTGCGCCGACGCCGGCATCGAGGTGCTGACGGTGCCGTCGTACGAGGACCTGATCAGCGGTCGCTCGGCGTTGACCACGATCCGGACGATCGAGCTCGACGACCTGCTGGGCCGCGATCCGGTGGTGCTCGACAACGCGGGACTCGGCGAGTGGCTCGGCAACCGCGTGGTCATGGTCACCGGCGCGGGCGGCTCGATCGGCGCCGAGCTGTGCCGGCACATCGCCCGTTTCCGCCCGGCGAAGCTCGTGCTGTTCGACCTGTCCGAGGCTGCGGTCTACGCTGATCCAGACCGCGCTGGCCGACAGCTTTCCGCAGTTGCCGCTGGCGACGGTCGTGGGCGACGTCAAGCACGCCGCGCTGGTCGATCAGGTGCTCGCCCGCGAGCGGCCGAGCGTCATCTTCCATGCCGGCGCCTACAAGCACGTGCCGCTGATGGAGGAGACCAACGCCTGGCAGGCCGTGCTCAACAACGCCTACGGCACCTGGGTGCTGGGGATGGCGGCGGTCGCCGCCAAGGTCGAGAAGTTCGTGCTGGTGTCCTCGGACAAGGCGGTCAATCCGACCAATGTGATGGGCGCGACGAAACGCCTCGCGGAGATCGTCTGCCGGAGCCTGCAGGGCCGCGGCACGCAGTTCGTGCATCGTGCGCTTCGGCAACGTGTTCGGCAGCGCCGGCAGCGTCATCCCGCGCTTCCGCGAGCAGATCGGCCGCGGCGGGCCGGTGACCGTGACGCATCCCGACATCACGCGCTACTTCATGTCGCTGTCCGAGTCGACGCAGCTCCTGCTGCAGGCGGCGTTGCAGGGAAAGGGCGGCGAGATCCTCGTGCTCGACATGGGCGAGCCGGTGCGCATCATCGATCTCGCCCACGACATGATCCGGCTATCGGGTGCCGATCCGGGCCGCATCCCGATCGTGTTCACGGGACTGCGGCCGGGCGAGAAGCTGTTCGAGGAGCTCCTTGCCGCGGAGGAGGCCACGCTGCCCACGCCGCACCCGAAGCTGCGGATCGCGCTGTCGCGCGCGGCGAATTTCGACGCCGTCGGCCAGATGGTCGCGTGGTGCGAGCGCGATCGCCCGGCCGACGACGCCGAGGTCCGCGCGCGGCTGAAGGCGTGGATACCCGAGTACATGCCGCCGGCCGGCGCGCCGGTGCAGCCGATCCCGGCGGCGCCGGCAGACGCCACGGCGCCCCTGCCGCTGCGCGCGCCGCGCCGGCGGTGACAAACTCCGCTCTTCAGCGCTTGCCGCCGTAGAGATACGGATTGAGCGCCGCGTCGTTGTACATCTTGAACTGGCGGTAGACACGCCAGAACGCGCGCCCTTCGGCGGCGCGGTCCAGCAGCGTGTCGAGGCAGCGCGCGAGATCCGAGCGCTGCAGCGCGAGGCGGGCGAGCTTGTCGCGCGCACATCGCGCGATGCTCGTCCGACGCGTCGGCGCGCGTGGTCTGGGCCCGCATGTGGAAGATTTTCAGCGCGAGTATCGACAGCCGGTCCACCATCGAGCCGGCGGTCTCCGAGTTGTGCCAGGCGTCGGCGGCGGGCACGACGGCGGCCAGCCGTTCGAGCAGCGCTTCGTCGATCTTCTCGATCGCATCGTTGCGGCGCTGGTTGTAGCCGTCGATCGCGCGCTTGTTCGCCGCGATCGCGGCGTCGCGCGACGTCGCGCCGGCGCGCCAGGTCCTCTTCGTCCCACAGCAGGCGATTGCAGCGGTGGTTGACCTCGATCCAGGGCCAGACGCCGGCGGTCGGCTGCGGTCGGCGCATCGCCGCCGTGCGCGGCGTGACGCGAGATCCCGTGCGTCGTGAAACGCGCAGATCGCCGCGCTCGCCGACATCGCCGAAATCGGTGCCGCTCATCGCGTCTGCCGGCAGGGCGGCGCGGCTGCGGCACGCCGGGACGTGCCGCGTGGCGCGCGACGCCCGGTCGCCGGCGAGCAGATCACGGTACAGCAGGACCTGCTGCAGCGTGTCGCCGCCGGCGAGAGCGGCAGCACCACGCGCGCGCGCGTTGGCCGCGAAGCCCGCGCGCGTCGGCGGGTCCTGCAGCGCCCGCATGTGGCCGGCGAGCGCGGCGACGTCGCCGGACGGGCAGACGAGTCCGCAGTCGTGCTCGCGCACGAGCTCGGCGGCGCCCGCCTTCGTGCTGGCGATCACCGGCACGGCGCAGGCCATGGCCTCGAGCGCGGCGTCCGGCGACGGATCGTAGAGCGAGGGCAGCACGAACACGTCGGCCGCGCCGTAGTACGGCCGCGCGGTCGTCCGCCGCGCCGACCAGCGTGACGCGATCGGCGACGCCTCGGGCCTGCGCGCGCGCCGCGATAGCGCGCGACGTCTGCCGGCGTCGCCGACGGCGACCAGGTGCGCCGGTGGAGCGAGCTGCGCGAACGCGTCGATGGCGGTGCCGACGTCGGCGCGCGCGAAATCGGCGGCCACGGCGAGGTAGACGGTGGCTGCGGCATCGATGCCGTGCCGTTCCACGGATCGCGCGCGCTCCTCGCGCAGCCCCGGATGAAAGACGCTCGCCGTCCACCGGGTTGTAGATGACGTGCAGCTTCGCATCCGGAACCGAAAAACGGTCGCGAATCTCGTCGCGCACCATGTTCGAGCCGCAGATCACGGCGCGCAGCCAGGGACTCGCGTAGAGGCGCCGCTCGGCGTCCAGCAGATAGCGGTGGTGCGGTGAGAGCAGGGCGACGATTCGGCCGGCGCGGCGTGCGCGTTTCAGCCGCTCCTCGAGCCACACCGCGTGCACGCCGTCGGCGGCGCGGTAGACGTCGCAGCAAAGCAGGCGCTCGTGCGACTCGACGAGGGTCGGTTGCGCGCGCCGCACCGCGCGACAGGCCGCGCGCGCGAATCCCCGGTCGCGCCACAGCGCGCCGAGGTGGAACGGATCGATGATCGCCGGTTCGATCAGCTGCAGGCGGGTCTGCGGCCACGTTCGCGTGTACAGCGAAATGGCGACATTGCGTTCGAGCAGCGCCTCGAGCGCCCGCTCGGTGCCGCGCTCGACCGCGCCTTCGGGCCGGTAGTCCTGACGAACGATCGCGAGGCGCATCAGTTTCCGGCCGGATGGACGGTCGCGCCGCGCGCACGCAGCGGCGAACGGGACGCCGCGAACGCAGGGAGCCGTCGTTCGCGGAACGCCCGGGGAGTCCTGCGGGATCACGCGAACGGCTCGACATGACCGGCAACGATAGCAAAGATCGCGGCGCGAGCGGCGCGCAATCGTCGCCGGCGCGGCGTCGTGCAGTCAGGGCTTACTCGCCCGCCGGGCCCCGTCCGGCGGGGAATTCGGCATGCCGGATCGCGCCTTCCCGCGCTTCCGGTACAATCGATCGCGAGTTCCACGTTCCGTCGCGCCGCGAACTCCCCGCCATGCCGATCGACGCCGTCAATGCCGCCGTGAAGGCGCAGATCCTCGCCGAGGCGCTGCCCTACATCCAGCGCTTTCACGACAAGACGATCATCATCAAGTACGGCGGCAACGCGATGGTCGAGCCGGCGCTGAAGGCCGGCTTCGCCCGCGACGTCGTGATGCTGAAGCTCGTCGGCATGAACCCCGTCATCGTGCACGGCGGCGGCCCGCAGATCGGCGACCTGCTGCAGAAGATGGGCATCGAGAGCGAGTTCCGCCAGGGCATGCGGGTCACCGACGACCGCGTGATGAACGTCGTCGAAATGGTGCTGGGCGAGCTGAACCAGGAAATCGTCGGGCTCATCAACCAGCACGGCGGCAAGGCGGTCGGCCTCACCGGGCAGGACGGCGCGTTCATCCACGCGCGGAAGATGCTGCTGAAGAGCGACGCCAGCCGACGGCGAAATGGTGGACATCGGCCTGGTCGGCGAGATCGAGCGCATCGACCCGGAGCTGATCCAGCTCCTCGATTCGCGCGACTTCATTCCGGTGATCGCGCCGATCGGCGTGGGCACCGACGGCGTCGCGTACAACATCAACGCGGACCTCGTGGCCGGCAAGCTCGCCGAGACGCTGCAGGCGGAGAAGCTGGTGCTGATGACCAACACGGTCGGCGTGCTGGACAAGAACGGCAGGCTCCTGACGGGCCTCTCCGCGACGGAGATCGACGCGCTGTTCGCGGACGGCACGATCCACGGCGGCATGCTGCCGAAGATCGGCTCGGCGCTCGACGCGGTGAAGAACGGCGTCGCGAGCTCGCACATCATCGACGGGCGCGTCGAGCACGCGCTGCTGCTCGAGGTGCTGACCAACGAAGGCGTCGGCACGATGATCCGCGCCGACGACGCCGCGCCCGTCCATGCGCGTGCTGCACGCTAGGCGACGGTCGCCCTGCCGCCATGGCCAGCAAACCCGGCGAACGCCGTCTCCAGATCCTGCAGACGCTCGCGGCGATGCTCGAGAATCCGCGCGCCGAAAAGGTGACCACCGCGGCGCTCGCGGCCAGGCTCGACGTTTCGGAGGCCGCGCTCTACCGGCACTTCGCGAGCAAGGCGCAGATGTTCGAGGGGTTGATCGAGTTCATCGAAACGACGCTGTTCACGCTCGTCAACAAGATCGCCGCCGAGACCTCCGGCGGCGCGGCGCAGGCGCAGCAGATCGTGTCCGTGCTGCTGGGATTCGCCGAGAAGAATCCGGGCATGACGCGCGTGCTGATCGGCGACGCGCTCGTCAACGAGGACGAGCGGTTGCAGGCGCGGATGAATCAGCTCTACGACCGGATCGAGGCGGCGCTGCGGCAGGCGTTGCGAATCGCGCAGGCGGCGGGCGAGTGGCCGGGCGATCCCAATGCCGACGCGAACGTGCTGGTCGCGTTCGTGCTGGGCCGCTGGCAGCTCTTCGCCAAGAGCGGATTCAAGCGCGGTCCGCAGGACGGCTGGGAAGAGCAGCGCAAGTTCCTGTTCGGCTGAGAAACGCGACGGCGAACGATCGCGTCATGGCCGCGCGCATCAGGTTCCCGCGCACACCGGGCATTGCGGATCGCGCGGGATCCGGACGTCGCGCCAGCGCATCGCGTAGGCGTCGAGCAGCAGGAGGCGTCCCGTCATCGGCTCGCCGACGCCGCCGATGAGCTTCATCGCTTCGGCGGCCTGCGTCGCGCCGACGATGCCGACGACCGGCGCGAAGACGCCCATGATCGCGCAGCGAGTCTCCTCGAGGTCTTCGCCCTCGCCGAACAGGCAGTGGTAGCAGGGCGAGGCGGCGTCGCGCGCGTCGAACACCGCGACCTGACCGTCGAAGCGGATTGCCGCGCCGGAGACGAGCGGCGTCTTCGCGGCGACGCAGGCGCGGTTCACCGCGTGCCGGGTCGCGAAATTGTCGCTGCAGTCGAGCACGACGTCGGCGCGCGCCGCGAGGGGCGCCAGTTCGGCCGGGCCGAGCCTGGCTTGCACCGCCTCGACGCGCACTTCGGGATTGACGGCCGCGAGCCGCGCCCTCGCCGCGGCCACCTTCGGCACGCCGACGTCCGACGTCGCATAAAGTATCTGCCGCTGCAGGTTGGTGAGGTCCACCGCATCCGGGTCGCAGAGCGTGAGCGTGCCCACACCGGCCGCGACGAGAAACTGCGCGACTGGCGCGCCGAGTCCGCCGGCGCCGATCACGAGCGCATGCGCGGCGAGCGAGCTTCTCCTGCGCCTCCAGGCCGAACTCGGGCAGCAGGATGTGGCGGCTGTAGCGGAGGAGTTGCGCGTCGTCCATCGGTTTGGCGTTTGCGTCGGGGCCGGCTCCGGCCACCGGCGTTGCCCGCGCCATCATAAGCCCGGCCCTCCCGCGCAGGCTACCTACGGGACCGGAAACGAAAACGCCCGGCGGCGCCGGGCGTTTTCGAGATCCTCCTGCCGGAACGCTATTGGGGTTTCGCCTGCGCCGACACGGCCTTCGTGGACGCGATCACCGGCAGGCCCTTCAGCTGATTCATCGCCTGCGACAGCTGGAAGTCGTCCGGCGAGCCGAAAACGATGCGTGGCGTCGCCGGCTGCACCTCGGTGGTCGTGGAATTCACCTGCGGTTTCGCGGTATCCGCGTTGGCCCGCTTGAGAGTCTCGACCGCCCGGGCGGCGGATGATTCCTTCTTGCCCGTGTCGAGGTGGTTCTCGAGATTGGCTTCGCGTATCCGGGAAGGCGACTCGCGGCCGTCGTCGACGTAGATGTCGGGCTCGATGCCCTTCGCCTGGATCGACCGCCCGGACGGCGTGTAGTACCGCGCCGTGGTGAGCTTCAGACCGGCATTGTTGCCCAGCGGCAGGATCGTCTGCACCGAGCCCTTGCCGAAGGTCTGTCCGCCGAGGACGACGGCGCGCTTGTGGTCCTGCAGCGCCCCCGCGACGATCTCGGAGGCCGACGCGGTTCCGCCGTCGACCAGCACGACCATCGGCACCTTCTTGACGCCGGCGGGCAGGTCGCGCAGGTAGTCCTCGCCGCGGCGCGTGTAATGCTCCTTCGACGCGGTGAGCCGCATCCGCGCTTCGGCGGTGCGGCCGTCGGTGTAGACGACGAGCGCGTCCTTCGGCAGGAAGGCGGCCGAGACGGCGACCGCCTGGTTGAGCAGGCCGCCGGGATCGCTGCGCACGTCGAGCACCAGGCCCTTCAGGTCTCCCTGCTTGTACATGTCCTTCAGCGCCTTTGCGACGTCCTCGCCGGTGCGGTCCTGGAACTGGCGCACGCGCAGGTAGCCGTAGCCCGGCTCCAGCATCTTGGCGTTGACGCTCTTGACGTTGATTTCCTCGCGGGTGAGCGTGAAGGTCAGCAGCCCCTCCGCGTCCTTGCGCACGATCGTCAGCGCGACCGAGGTGCCCGGCTTGCCCCGCATCAGCTCGACCGCCTTGGACAGCGGCATCCCGCGCGTCGCGCTGTCGTCGATCTTGACGATCAGGTCGCCCGACTTGATGCCGGCCCGAAACGCCGGAGTGTCGTCGATCGGAGAAATGACCTTGACAGCGCCGTCCTCGACGCCCACCTCGATGCCGAGGCCGCCGAACTTGCCCTGGGTCGAGATCTGCAGATCCTTGTACCCCTCGGCGTCGAGGTAGTCGGAATGCGGGTCGAGCCCGTGCACCATCCCGTTGATCGCTTCCTTGATCAGTTTCTGGTCCGAGACGGGCTCGACGTAATCGCTCTTGATCCGACCGAACACGGCGGAGAACAGCTGCAGATCCTCGTACGGAATCGGCAGCTTGGCTTCGCGCTGGGCGATTACCGAGAAATTGAGCGAAAGCAGAACGCCGAGCACGGTGCCCAACCCGATCAGCCCCGCCTTTTTCCAGTTGTTCATCGAAATTTTCCTTTGCCGGACGACGCGAAGTATACGCCGGGAGCCGCAGCGGGCCCCTGTGGTCGGGTGAGCCCGTTGGGCCCCGGTGCCGGACGCAAGTTCCATGCCCCGCTGCGATTGTCGTGGCGGAGTCCGTCGTGGCGACGACCTGTCAGCATGATAGTGAGCGGTTACTGACTGGTGGTGCGAAACCAGGAGCGGCGGTTGCCGCCACGAATGTCACGCGAACGTGACGAGCGACCGGCCCGTCATCTCGGACGGCTTCGGCAAACCCAGCATCGCGAGCAGCGTCGGCGCAATGTCCTGCAGCGAGCCGCCGCTCGCCATGCCGGCCGGGCGTCCGACGTACACGCAAGGTACGGGGCAGAGCGTGTGCGCGGTGTGCGGCTGGCCCGTGAGCTCGTCGTGCATCTTTTCGGCATTGCCGTGATCGGCGGTGATGAGCACCTCGCCGCCGGCGGCGCGCGCCGCCGCCACGACGCGGCCGAGGCAGGCGTCCAGCGTCTGGACGGCCCGGATGGCCGCCTCGAGGTCGCCGGTGTGGCCGACCATGTCGCCGTTGGCGTAGTTGCAGACGATCGCGTCGTACTTCGCGGATCCGATCGCGGCCACCAGCCGGTCCGTGACCTCGCAGGCGCTCATCTCCGGCTTGAGATCGTAGGTGGCGACTTTCGGCGACGGGACGAGCATCCGGTCCTCGCCGGGATACGGGGTCTCGACGCCGCCGCTGAAGAAGTAGGTGACGTGCGCGTACTTCTCGGTCTCGGCGATGCGCAGCTGGGTGAGACCGAGCGAAGCGACATAGGCACCGAAGCCGTTCGCCACGGATTGCGGGAGGAACGCGACGGGCAGGTCCCGGAACTCGTCGCCGTAGCTCGTGAGGCATACGAACGCCGCCAGCTTCGGCACACGGCGCCTGGAAAACCCGGCGAACGACGCGTCGGTCAGCGCGCGCGTGAGCTGCCGGGCGCGGTCCGCGCGAAAGTTCATGAACACGACGACGTCGCCGTCTTCGATCCTGGTGCTCGCGGCCCCGGGCTCGACGATCGCCGTCGCATGCACGAATTCGTCGGTCTCGCCGCGCGCATAGGCGGCGGCGAGGCCGGCGCCGGCGGACTCGAACGAATGCGGCGCGCGGCCGTCGACGAGCAGGTCGTAGGCTTCCGCGAGCCGCTCCCAGCGCCGGTCGCGGTCCATTGCGTAGTAGCGGCCGACGATCGACGCGATGCGCGCGTCGGGGTACCGCGCGCAGACCTCCTGCAGGGAGGCGAGCGACGGGCCGGCGCTTTGCGGAGGCGTGTCGCGGCCGTCCAGGAACGCGTGCACGCGGATGCGCGGCGCGCCGCCCGCCGCGGCCAATTCGACCATCGCTGCGATCTGCCGCTCGTGGCTGTGGACGCCGCCCGGCGAAACGAGGCCGAATACGTGCAAGGTCGCGCCGTTGGCGCGGGTCGTCGCGACGGCACCCGCCAGCGCCGGATTGCGCGCGAATTCGCCCGTCTCGATCGCGCGATCGATCCGCGTGTAATCCTGGTAGACGACGCGACCGGCGCCGATGTTGAGGTGGCCGACTTCCGAATTGCCCATCTGTCCCTGCGGCAGGCCCACGGCGAACTCGGATGCGTCTATCGACGTGTGCGGGCACGACGCGATGAGCCGGTCCCAGTTCGGCTTAACCGCCTGCGCGATCGCGTTGTCCGGCGTCGGTTCGCGGCAACCGAAACCGTCGAGAATGACGAGGACCACGGGACGCACGGCGGGGCGTTGGGATGGGGGCATCGGATCAGGGCGGGAGCGAGGCCGCGGCACATGCGGCGGGACGGGTACGCTATCATTTTACCTTCGTCGCCTCGCGGACCCCCCGATTCTCATGTCCTTCCTGCAGAACAACTGGATGCTGCTGCTCGTGCTCGTCATGTCCGGAGCGATGCTCGTCTGGCCGCTCGTGCAGCGCCGCATGTCCCCGGCAAAGGACGTCGGCAATCTCGAGGCGACGCGCCTCATCAATTCGGCGAATGCGGTGCTGGTCGACGTGCGGGAGACCAAGGAATTCGAAGGCGGGCGGCTGCCAAAGGCCGTCCACATCCCGCTGTCGCAGCTCGACAGCCGCGGCAGCGAGCTTGCGCGCTATGCCGGACGGCCCGTCGTCGCCTACTGCATGACCGGCAATCGCAGCCGGATGGCGGGCCGTGCCCTGGCGCGCCTCGGCTTCACGGACGTCTACAACCTGCAGGGCGGCTATCGGGCCTGGAAGGACGCCGGGCTGCCGGTCGAGAAATGACCGTGCCGACGATAACGATGTACTCGACGGCGTTCTGTCCGTTCTGCATCCAGGCCGAGCGCTATCTCAAGACGAAGGGCGTCGAGGCGATCGAATTCATCCGCGTGGATCTCGATCCGGCGCTGCGGCGGACGATGATGGAACGCACCGGCCGGCGCACGGTGCCGCAGATCTACGTCGGCGCCTTCCACGTCGGCGGCTACGAGGACCTGGTCGAACTGGACCGGGCCGGCCGACTCGGGCCGCTGCTCGCCGGCGCAACGGAATAGTGAATCCCGTTCGTCTCCCCGGCCGGCGACGATTGCCGGTAGGGTAAAATCGCTCGTTTGACCTTTCCAAGGAACTCATCATGGCCGACCCCCAGCAACCCGGCGACGGCGCCCAGGGCGCAGTGTTCACCATCGACAAGATCTATCTCAAGGACCTTTCGCTCGAGAACCCCGGCGCGCCGCAATCGTTCCTGACCCAGGAGCAGCCACAGGTCGAAGTGGGCCTGCGCACGCGCGGCGAGCAGGTCCAGCCGGACGTCTACGAGTGCGTGCTGACGGTGACGTTGACGGCGAAGGTGGGCGACAAGACGCTGTTCCTGGTCGAGGCCTCGCAGGCCGGGCTCTTCACGATCCGCGGCGTTCCGGCCGAGCACCTGCAGCCCGTGATCGCGATCCAATGCCCGACGGTCCTCTTCCCGTATATTCGCGAAACGCTGGCCGACGCCGTGACCCGCGCGGGCTTTCCGCCGATTCATCTCGCGCCGATCAACTTCGAGTCGCTCTACCAGCAGCAGCTGGCCCAGGCGCAGCAGCCGGCGGCCGCCGTCAACTGAGTTGAACGTGCCACCACGCTCGCTGTGTGCGGCAAGGCCGCATCCCGCTGCGTGGGACCAGCCTTCGGCTGTCCTGCGGCCTTCGGCCTGGTGTTCGCCGCGCCGCGCGAGGGAGCACGCTGCCCTTGGGGCGGCCGCCGTCGTCTTCGCGGTGACCGTCGCGCTTCCCGCATCGGCAGCGGATTACCGTTCCACCGGCGAGGCGGCGACGCTCCTCTACGATGCTCCGTCGACCAAGGCCAGGCCGCTCTTCGTGCTTGGCCGCGATGTGCCGCTCGAGGTGATCGTCCCCGTCGAGGGCTGGATCAAGGTGCGCGATGCCGGGGGCACGATCGGCTGGGTGGAAAAGCGCGCGCTGGCCGAGAGGCGCACGCTCGTCGTTCGGGTCCCGCTGGCGGAAGTGCGGGCCCATCCGGACGACGCCGCGCCGCTCGTCTTCCGCGCCGAGCAGAACGTCCTGCTGGAACTGGCCGAGCAAGCCGCCGGCGCGAGCACGACGGCGACACCTGGTTGGGTGGGCGTGAGGCATCGCGACGGCCAGACGGGGTACGTACGCATTGCGCAGGTGTTCGGGCTTTGACAAGCAGGGTCCGGCTCGAAGCGCCTTGCCCTCTGCGGTGCGCAGACAATCGGACTGAATTCGTGTCCGTCCCTGCCTTTCCCTCGAGGGGAAGACGGTCGGCCGAAGGCCGTGGCTGACCTGGATTCTCCTTCGATCGCGGTCATCGGCGCCGGGGCCTGGGGGACCGCGCTTGCATTGCATCTTTCCCGCCGGGCCGACCTTGCGGTCACGCTCTGGGCGCGTGACCGCGAGCAGGCCCGTTCGATCGCAGTCCGGCGCGTCAACGAAAAGTATCTGCCCGGCTTCGCCTTGCCGGACGCGCTCGCCGTCGGGGCCGAGGTCGCGACGGTCGTGAATGCGAGTCTGCTCGTCGTCGCGACACCGGTCGCGGCACTCCCAGCCGTGGCCCGGGAACTGGCGTCGGCCGGTGCCCGCGCGCCTCTGGTATGGCTTTCGAAGGGCTTCCTCGCGGTTCCCGTAACCGCGGCGCATCCGGCAGGCGTGGCGCTCCCGCACCAGGTCCTGGCGTCGCTGTGGAGTGCGCCCATAGGTGCCGTCTCGGGGCCGAGTTTTGCCGAGGAAGTCGCGCGCGGACTGCCGACGGCCGTCGCGGTCGCTGCGACGGATGCCGCTGTCGCGTCACACGTCGCCTCGCTGCTGCGCGCGGAAACGCTGCGCGCCTACGAAAGCGACGACATCGCCGGAGTCGAGGTCGGCGGCGCCGTGAAGAACGTGCTGGCGATTGCCGCCGGCGCCAGCGACGGCCTGGGCTTCGGCCACAACGCGCGCGCCGCACTGATCACGCGCGGCCTCGCCGAGACGGGGCGCCTTTCCGCGGCGCTCGGCGGCCGGCGCGAAACGCTGATGGGCCTGGCCGGCCTGGGCGATCTTGTGCTCACTTGCACCGGCGACCTGTCGCGCAACCGCCGCGTGGGTCTGGCGCTCGCCGCGGGGAAATCGTTGCCCGGGATTCTCGCCGACCTGGGCCATGTCGCCGAGGGCGTGCCCGCCGCGGCGGCGGTGCGCGCGCTCGCACGCCACCACGGCGTGGAGATGCCGATCTGCGACGCGGTCCATGATGTGCTCTACGAGGGCCTCGCCCCGCGGGATGCCGTCCTGCAACTGCTCAAACGCGAGCCGCGTTCGGAGAAGCATTAGTCCTCGTACCGGCGGGGGCGGGCCACCACCGTCCGGCCGGGGCATCGCGGCCGTCAGACGGCGCCGCGGAAACCGGCCTGCCGCCAGGCCTCGTAGACCGCGACCGCCACGGCATTCGAGAGATTGAGGCTGCGCACGCCCGGCCGCATGGGAATCCTGAGCCTTGCGTCGGGCGCGAACCGCGCGCGGATGTCGTCCGGCAGCCCCGACGACTCGCGTCCGAACACGAGGACATCTCCGGCGGCAAAGCGCGCGTCGTACAACGTCGACGGGCCATCGGTCGTGAACGCGAACCAGCGGCGCGTGCCTTCGCGGTCGAGCGCGTTGCGGCAGGCGTCGAAATCACGGTGCACGCGGACGCTCGCGTATTCGTGATAGTCGAGCCCGGCACGCTTCAATTCGCGATCGTCCATCCGAAAGCCGAGCGGCTCGACGAGGTGCAGGGTCGTCGCGGTGTTGGCTGTGAGGCGAATCACGTTGCCGGTGTTGGGCGGGATCTCGGGGTGCACGAGGACGACGGCGAAACCGGGCGCGGAGGTTGCGGCAGGCATGGCGGGTCCAGTGTCGTCGTCAGGGCGGCAACGTGCGCGCAACGACCCAGCATTCGACGCGTTCGGCGCCGGCGGACAACAGCGTGCGCGATGCCTCGGCCAGCGTGGCGCCGGTGGTCATGACGTCGTCGACCAGGGCGATGCGTGCGCCGCGCAGCGGGGCGCGCACGGCGAACGCGCCGCGGACATTCCGTCGGCGTTCCGCCCAGGGCAGCGCCGTCTGCGGCGGCCCGGTCGTGATCCTCGCCAACGGATCCGCGAGCGGCAGCCCGGTACCGCGGGCCAGGCGTGCCGCGATCTCGCGCGCCTGGTTGAAGCCCCGGTCGCGCTGGCGCGCCACCGCGAGCGGAAGGGCCACGATGCGATCCGGCCGAGTGCGGCCGACCCGGCCCGCGAACGCGTCGCGCACGGCTGCGACGAGCGCAGCGCCGGCCCATTGCGCGAGCGCGATCCGGCCGCCGTACTTGATGCGCTGGAGCAGTCGATCGACCGGAAACGCATAGGCGAATGCCGCAATGGTGGCGGCGTACGGCGGGGGGGCCGCAAGGCACTTGCTGCAGGTGGCGTTCCCTGCCGAAGGGAGCGCGCAGACCGGGCACGCCGCGCCCACGCGGGGCAGCGATTCCGCGCAGGCGGCGCACAAGAGGGCGCCATCGGTGCGTTCGACGCAGAGCTCGCAGCGCTGCGGGAGCAGCAGACGCGAGAGGGCCGCGGCCAGCGATACGCCGCCGACGGTGTCGCAGTCAAATGATTCTGCGTTCGCATTTGACAAGAACCGGACCTCCCTCGACACTCGATGCCGATTGTAAGCGCCGTCGGCGAGTGTTCCGCGTGAAGCGCGCGCGTCGGCCGCGCCGCCGCCGAATTCGCCGTGAAGGTAACCCGAAGGTCGCCGCAATGCCATCTGCCGAACGTACGAGCTCCGTCGCGCCGCCCCAGGGTGCGGATTGCTCCCTCCCGGAGGGAAGGCGCGCGGCGCCAAGGGAGCCCCGATGAGCGCCGTCCGCCCGGCCCGCCGGCGCAAGCCAAAGCAGCCTCCGTCGCGCTGGACCGTGGAGCGCATCCTCGAATTGTTCGAGCTCCCGTTTCCCGAACTGTTGTTTCGCGCGCAGGAAGTGCACCGTGCGCATCATGCGGGGAATTCCGTGCAGCTCTCGACGCTGATATCGATCAAGACTGGCGGCTGTCCCGAGGACTGCGGTTACTGTCCACAGGCCAAGCGCTACCACACGGGCGTTGCGGAGCAGGCCCTCGTCGATCTCGATGCGGTCCTTGCCGCCGCCAGCGCGGCGCGCGCCCAGGGCGCCACACGCTTCTGCATGGGCGCCGCGTGGCGCGGACCGAAGGCGCGCGATCTTGCGCCGGTGCTCGCGATGGTGCGCGAAGTGAAGGCGCTCGGGCTCGAGACGTGCTGCACGCTCGGCATGCTGAAGGACGGCCAGGCTGGTGAGCTGAAGGCTGCCGGGCTCGACTATTACAACCACAACCTCGACACGTCGGCCGAGTTCTACGGCGAGGTGATCACGACGCGCGATTACCAGGACCGGCTCGACACGCTCGACCGCGTCCGCGGCGCGGGCATCAGCGTCTGCTGCGGCGGCATCGTCGGGATGGGCGAGTCCGCGGCGCAGCGTGCAGGGCTGATCGCGCAGCTCGCGAACCTGGACCCGTATCCGGAGTCGGTCCCGATCAACCAGCTGGTGCAGGTCGAAGGCACGCCGCTCCATGACCGGCTCGGTGGCGCGGCCGCGCTCGATCCCTTCGATTTCGTGCGCACGATCGCCGTCGCGCGAATCACGATGCCGAAGGCCATGGTGCGGTTGTCGGCGGGCCGGCGCGAGCTGGGAGACGCCGTGCAGGCGCTGTGCTTCCTCGCCGGCGCGAACTCGATCTTCTACGGCGACAAGCTGCTGACGACCGGCAATCCCGACGTCGAGGCCGACCGCGCGCTGCTGGCGAAGCTGGGGCTCACGCCCGCCACGTGACCTCAGCATTGATCGCCGATCTCGAGCGCGGCCTCGCGGCGCGACAGGCCGCGGGGCTGCAGCGGATCCGGCGCACGCTTGCCTCGCCCCAGGGGGCGCGCGTCGTCGTCGACGGACGCGAGCTCGTCTCCTTCGCGAGCAACGACTATCTCGGCCTCGCCAATCACCCGGATGTCGTCGCGGCCGCGCGCGACGGCGCAGTGCGCTGGGGAGCCGGCGCCGGCGCGTCGCACCTCATCTGCGGCCACACTGCGCCGCACGCGGCTCTCGAAACCGAGCTTGCCGCATTCGCGCGGCCATGCGCGGGGGCGCGGGCGCTGACCTTCTCGTCCGGGTATCTCGCCAATCTCGCGATCCTGACCGCGCTCGCCGGGCGCGGGGACGCGATCTTCGCGGACCGGCTCAATCATGCCTGCCTCAACGACGGCGCGCTCCTGTCGCGCGCAGAGTTCGTCCGCTACCCGCATGCGGACGTGGCCGCGCTCGCCCGTGGTCTTGCGACGTCCCGCGCGAAACGGAAGCTGATCGCCACCGACGCCGTGTTCAGCATGGACGGCGATCTGGCGCCGTTGCCGGCCCTGTGCGCGCTCGCGGAGGATTTCGACGCGTGGCTCGTCGTCGACGACGCGCACGGCTTCGGCGTGCTTGGCGCGGGGGCGAACGCGGGCCGCGGCACGCTCGCGCACTTCGGGCTTGCCTCCGAACGAATCGTGTACATGGGCACGCTCGGCAAGGCGGCCGGGGTCGCGGGCGCCTTCGTCGCCGCGCACCCGGCGGTGATCGAAACGCTGGTGCAGATCGCGCGGCCCTACATCTTCACGACGGCGGGGCCGCCGCTTGCCGCCGAAGCTCTGCGCGCCAGCCTGCGAATCCTGCGCGACGATACCGCACGGCGCGCGCATCTCTTTGCCCTTATCGCCCGTTTCCGATCGCGCCTCTCCGGCGGGCCCTGGACGCTGCTGGACTCGTCGACGCCGATCCAGCCGCTCATGGTCGGCGGCAACGCGGCGGCGGTCGAGCTCGCCGATGCGCTGTGGCGCCGCGGCTTCTGGGTGCCAGCGATCCGGCCGCCGACCGTGCCGAAAGGAACGGCGCGGCTTCGCATCACGCTCACCGCGTCGCACACGCGGAGTGACGTCGATGCGCTTGCCGATGCGCTGGCCGATCTCGCGCCTGCAGTTGGTTCAAGCCGAGCGCGATGAGTGGATCGCTGCACGTGGACACGGTCGGGCACGGTTCACCGCTCGTGCTGCTCCATGGATGGGCGATGCACTCGGACATGTGGGGGCCGCTGTTGCCGCGGCTCGCGCAACGCTTTCGCGTGCACGCCGTCGATCTGCCGGGGCACGGCCACAGCGCGCCACCGCGCGAGTTCACGCTGGACGGCGTCGTCGCGGCGCTCGCTTCCCGCCTTGTCGCCGACACGCGCCCGCTCACGGTGCTCGGCTGGTCGCTGGGCGGTCTCGTCGCCATGCGCTGGGCGCAGCTGGAGCCGGCTCGGATCGGCCGCCTCGTTCTCGTCGCGACGTCGCCGCGTTTCGTCGCCGGCGACGATTGGCCGCACGCGATGTCGCATGAGACGCTGGCACGCTTCGGCGACGAGTTGCACGTCGCTTGGAAACTCACGCTCCAGCGCTTCCTGGCGCTGCAGATGCAGGGGAGCGAACATGGTCGCGCCACGCTGGCGGCGCTGAAGAGCGGGATCTTCGCGCGCGGCGAGCCGTCGCCGAAGGCGCTATTCGGTGCGCTCGCGCTGATCCGCAGCGCGGATATGCGCGGCGAGGTCGGCGACATCGCGCAGCCGGCGCTGGTCGTTTCGGGCGCTCGCGACACGCTTGCGCCGCCCGAGGCCGGCCGGTGGCTCGCCGACCATCTGCCGGATGCGCGCTTCGCGCCGATCGCCGGCGCGGCACATGTGCCGTTTCTTTCGCATGCCGAAGCCTTCGGCGCGGCGCTCGACCCGTTTCTCGATGGCTGCTGAACTGCCGTCGGAACAGGATCCCGGCGCCACGGACCTGCGCGCGGTGCGCCGACATTTCGCTCGGGCTGCCGCGACCTACGACGGTGCGGCGGTCCTGCAGCGGGAAGTCGGGCGGCGGATGGCCGAGCGACTCGACGTGGTGAAGCTCGCGCCTGCCGCCATCCTCGACGCGGGCTGCGGCACCGGCGACGCGCGGGCGGAGCTGGCGCTGCGGTATCCGGCCGCGCGCCAGGTCGGGCTCGATGTGGCGCTGCCGATGCTCGGCGTGGCGGCGGCCAAGGCCGGGCAACGGCGATCCGGGCTCGCCCGCATGTTTTCGGCGCTCACGGGCGCATCCGGCGGCGGGCAAGCGGATTTCGTCTGCGGCGACGTCGCCGCGCTGCCGTTTGCGGGAGGGTCCTTCGACCTCGCATGGAGCAACCTGATGCTGCAGTGGGTCGGCGACCTGCCGGCGGCGCTCAAGGAACTCGGCCGCGTATTGCGCCCCGACGGACTCGTCACGTTCTCGACGTTCGGCCCCGACACGCTGCGGGAATTGCGCGCGGCCTTCGCCGGCATCGACCGCCACACGCACGTCAGCCGGTTCACCGACATGCACGACATCGGCGACATGCTGGTCGGCGCGGGTTTCGCCGACCCGGTGATGCACATGGAGCTCTTCACGCTCACCTACGCCGATGCTCCGGCGATGCTGCGCGACCTGAAGGCGATCGGGGCGACCAATGCCACTCGGGCGCGGCCGCGCGCGCTGATGGGCCGGGCGCGCTGGGAGCGGGCGTTGACCGCGCTCGACGCGGCGCGGCGGGACGGCCGAATTCCGGCGACGTACGAAGTGATCTACGGCCACGCGTGGAAAGTGGCCGCCGAAGCGGACCGCGGACGGCCATGCGATCGTGCGGTTCGATGTTTAGCCACATCGCCGATAGGGTTATATTTCATGGTGCGCGAGACGCTAATTGGCGACAACAATTCTCCGGGCTGCGTACTCGTCGTGCCCACTTTCCATTGGCTTCCAATCGCTGAAGTGTTATGAGACACTCGACCGCGGCACGGCATTCAAGTAGTTCGGGCGAGGTCGTAGCGCACCCAGCGATAGCGCCTGCATTCCATAGTACTTCGACGGCAACAAGAGCTCGCGATCGAGCCACCGTCGAGACTGGAGGAAACGATGAATTGCCTCTACTATCTCGCGCCCACGCTCGAGAGCACGCATCGGATTTCCGATGACCTGCATGCCGCGGGCCTGAAGGATTTCTTCCTTCACGTCATCTCCAAGGACGAATCCGGACTGAAACAGGAACATATCCACTCCAGCAATTATCTGGAGACGCTGGACATTGTTCGCGATGGCTTCATCGGCGCGGCCATCGGTGCGGCAGCGGGACTGGTCGGCGCCGGATTGCTGATGTACTTCGCGCCGTTCGGTCCCGACGTTCCCCATTACGTCTATTTCGTGATCGTCGCGGTGGCCACGATGTTCGGCGCGTGGGAAGGTGGCCTCACCGGGATAGCCACGGAGAACAAGAACCTCAGGAAGTTCCACCGCGACATCGAGGCCGGCAAGTTCCTGATCCTGATCTATGCGCGGAAGGAGCAGGGCGCCGCGGTCAGATCCCTGATGCGCACCCGGCATCAGGAAGCCGAGTTCGTCGCCGTCCACAAGCATTTCATCAACCCGTTCCGACCTGTCAGGCGAAGGCACCACGCTCCGCAAGGCCATGAAAGCGCATTGCAGCGGGACTGAGCGCTTGTCCGTCAGCCAATTGCTGCTCCCGCCTGGCCACCAGCGCCTGAGGGAGGCCAGGATCGTCGTCCCGTCCGGCTGTTCGTAAATTTCACCCGTTGTCACCCGCGAAATTCCTTCCAATCAACCGGGGCCACAGCCATGGTCGTAGCAATCGCATTGGTCTTGCTGGTCGTTGGCTCCGTCCTGTTTCATTACCTGAGTCCGTGGTATTTCACGCCGATCGCATCCAATTGGGGCACGATCGACGACACGGTGACGATCACGTTCTGGGTGACCGGGTTCGTCTTCGTCGCCGTCAATCTGTTCCTGGCCTATTGCGTGGTTCGCTACCGGCACGCCAAGGGAAAGCGGGCGATGTACGAACCCGAGAACAAGAAGCTGGAGGGGTGGCTCGTCGTCTTGACGACGGTGGGAGTCGCCGCGATGTTGGCCCCCGGGTTGGTGGTTTGGGCGAAATTCGTCGACGTTCCGAAAGACGCGGCGGTGTTCGAGGTAGTTGGCAAGCAGTGGCACTGGGGCTATCGCTTTCCCGGAAACGACGGCGTGCTCGGCACTGTCGACGCCCGGTTCGTCAGCGACACGAATCCGTTCGGGCTCAATCCGGACGACCCGCGCGGCCAGGACGATGTCCTGATTGCGAGCCCGGAGGTTCACCTCCCCATGGGGCAGGCCGTTCAAGGCGCTGCTCCGCTCCGTAGACGTTCTGCACAATTTCACCGTCCCGCAGTTCCGGGTCAAGATGGACTCTGGTGCCAGGGCTGGTGACCCACGTCTGGTTCACCGCCACACGAGCCGGGAAATTCGACGTGCTCTGCGAAGAATTGTGCGGCGTTGCCCATTTCACCATGCGCGGCAAAGTCGTCGTGGAAGAAGAGTCCGCGTTCCGGGCCTGGTTGAACAGCTATCCGACATTCGCGCAAACCTCGGCACGAATCGCCGGCAATGCAGGCGCGGGCGAACCGCTCTATGCCGTGTGTGCTGCCTGCCATGGCCTGCAAGGGGAGGGCAATGCCGCGCTGAATGCGCCGAAATTGAGCGGGCAGGGAGATTGGTATCTGAAACGGCAATTGCAGTACTTCAAGAGCGGCGCGCGCGGTGCGCACGAAAAGGATGCCTTTGGCAAGATGATGGCGCCGATGGCGGCGACGTTGGCCGACGACGCTGCCATCGATAACGTCGTCGCCTTCATCAAGACGCTTGCCGGATGGTCCTGCCCCGGCCACGGTGGCGACGAATGCGGACAGCGGCCCGACGCTCTATGCGACCTGCGGGGCGTGTCACGGTATCGATGGGCGGGGCATACAGGCAACGAACGCACCACGCCTCAAGGGCATGAGCGATTGGTACATGGTCACGCAATTGAAGAACTTCAAACACGGCGTTCGTGGCGCGCATGCCAAGGACCTGTACGGCCCGCAGATGGTATCCATGGCCGCGATCGCTGCCCGATGACCGGGCAATCGACGACGTCGTTGCCTACATCAACACGTTCAAGTGAGACCCGAACGAATCAGGCGTGATGACGAAATGGCGGAAAGGAAACAGCAATGACCTACGTTGCGCATGACGAATCGGCTTTCGTTCCCCCCGTCGAAGTCGAAGAGGCGGAGCTCTACCATCCGAAAACGTTCATCGGCAAGTACATCTGGAGCCAGGACGCCAAAGTCATCGCGGTCCAGTACTCGATCACCGCGATCGCGGTGGGGTTGGTGGCATTGGTGCTGTCGGGAATCATGCGGCTGCAGCTGGGATTTCCGAACACCTTTTCCTTCATCACGCCGAGCACCTACCTTCAGTTCGTCACCATGCACGGCATGATCATGGTCATCTACCTGCTCACCGCGCTGTTCCTGGGCGGCTTTGGCAACTACCTCATCCCGCTGATGGTGGGCGCCCGCGACATGGTGTTCCCCTATGTCAACATGGTCAGCTACTGGGTCTATCTGTTCGCCGTGCTGTTGCTGATGGCGAGCTTCTTCGTGCCGGGCGGGCCCACGGGTGCCGGCTGGACCCTGTACCCGCCGCAGGCCATCCTCTCGGGCACGCCGGGGGCGAATTGGGGAATCATCCTGATGCTCGTTTCCCTGGCCTTCTTCATCATCGGATTCACGATGGGCGGATTGAACTATGTGGTGACCGTGTTGCAGGCGCGTACGCGCGGGATGACGATGATGCGATTGCCCTTGACGATATGGGGCATTTTCATGGCCACGATCCTGGCGCTGCTGGCCTTTCCCGCGTTGTTCGTCAGCGCCATCATGATGACGCTGGACCACCTGCTGGGAACGAGCTTCTTCATGCCCGCCATCGTCGCGCAGGGACAACCACTTGCCCACAACGGCGGCAGCCCGGTGCTGTTCCAGCATCTGTTCTGGTTTTTCGGCCATCCCGAGGTCTACATCGTCGCTCTGCCGGCGTTCGGCATCGTCTCCGACCTGATCAGCGTCAATGCCAGAAGAAACATCTTCGGCTACCGGATGATGGTCTGGGCGATTCTGGCGATCGGCGGCCTCAGTTTCATCGTGTGGGCGCACCACATGTACGTCAGCGGCATGAACCCGTACTTCGGGTTCTTTTTCGCCACCACCACGCTGATCATCGCCGTTCCGACGGCGCTCAAGGTCTACAACTGGGTGCTGACACTGTGGCGTGGCGACATACACCTCACCGTTCCCATGCTGTTTGCCATCGGCTTCGTTTTCACCTTTGTCAACGGCGGGTCTGACGGGCCTGTTCCTGGGAAACGTGCCCGTGGATCTCCCGCTGTCCGACACCATGTTCGTGGTCGCCCATTTCCACATGGTGATGGCGGTGTCACCGATCTTGGTGGTGTTCGGGGCGATCTATCACTGGTACCCCAAGGTCACCGGGCCGGATGCTTAACGACACGCTGGGCAAATTCCACTTCTGGGTCACGTTCCTCGGAACCTATGCCATTTACTATCCGATGCATTACCTCGGGATACTGGGCGTGCCGCGCCGGTACTATGCGATCGAGAATACGGACTTCATTCCCCAGTCGGCGCACTCGCTTGAACGCCGGCATCTACGATCGCAGCGTTGATCGTGGGCGCCGTCCAGCTGGTGTTCCTGTACAACCTGTTCGGAGCTATTTCAAGGGCAAGCCATCGGGCGGCAACCCCTGGCGCGCCACGACGCTGGAGTGGCAGACCCCGGACACGCCGCCGAAGCACGGCAACTTCGGCCCGACGCTGCCCGTGGTCTACCGCTGGGCGTACGACTACAGCGTGCCCGGCGCCGCCGAGGACTTCATTCCGCAAAACCAGCCGCCGGCAGCGAGAGCCGCCGGCGCCATAGGGAGCGCAGTCGTGACCTACGCATTGCTGTTCCTGAGCGCCATCATGGCCGTCGTTGTGTGGTGGCTGGCTCGGCATCACGCTGAATGTGGCTCCCTGGAAGGCGCAGACGCCGGATTGAAATCGCTCGCGGCAACGGTGAGCTGACCCTGCTCCCGGTGCAGGTCGGCCTTGGGGTGTTTCTCGCGGTCGCCACGTCGCTGTTCGCGCTGCTTATCAGTGCCTACCACATGCGAATGATGGAGGACGACTGGACCACGCTCGACCTGCCCGCGCGTGCTGTGGCTCAACACCGGCGTGCTGATCCTGGCCAGCGTCGCCATGCAATGGACACGCGTTGCGGCACGACGGGGACAGCCTGGACGGCGTGAAAAAAGGCCTGCTGGCGGGAGGCGCCTTCACCTCTGCCTTTCTGGCCGGACAGCTTTGGGCCTGGCAGCAACTGGATGCGTCGGGGCACTATACGTCCGCCAATCCCGCATTCGCGTTCTTCTTCCTGCTCACGGCGTTGCACGGCCTGCACCTGGTGGGCGGCCTGTGGGTCTGGGCCAGGACGACCACCGGGCGTTGCGCGGCGTCGAGGTCGGCAAGGTCCGCCTGAGCGTGGAGCTGTGCACCGTGTACTGGCACTATCTGCTGCTGGTTTGGGCGGTCTTGTTCGCGGTATTGCTGCACACACACAGCTAAAGGGAGTCAATCCACATGACGCAACCCGCGCTTGCGAGTACGGGACATGCCCTTCCGCTATCCGACGGCATGCCAGGTGTCGTCGCCGACTGGTCGTCGGACCAGCGCGCGTTCAAGAACGTCCCCTGGGGCAAGGCGATGATGTGGATCTTCCTGCTCAGCGACACCTTTATCTTCAGCTCGTTCCTGATCTCGTACATGACGGTGCGGATGTCCACGCAGGCCCCGTGGCCCAACCCCAGCGAAGTCTTCGCGTTGACCATCGGGGGCCAGAGCATCCCGCTGATCCTGATCGCGATCATGACGTTCGTCCTGATCAGCAGCAGCGGGACCATGGCCCTGGCCGTCAACTACGGCTATCGCAAGGACCGCGTCAAGACCTTCTGGCTGCTGCTGGCCACCGCGGTGTTGGGCGCCACGTTCGTGGGAATGCAGGCCTTCGAGTGGACCAAGCTGATCGTGGAGGAGGGCGTGCGTCCCTGGGGCAACCCGATGGGCGCGGCGCAGTTCGGCGCGAGCTTTTTCATGATCACCGGCTTTCATGGCACCCACGTGTCGATCGGCGTCATCTTCCTGATCATCGTCGCGATCAAGGTGCTGCGGGGCGACCTCGACAAGGAGAAGCCGGGCTTCCTGACCGGCAGGAAGGGTAACTACGAGATGGTGGAGACGATGGGCCTGTACTGGCACTTCGTCGATCTGGTTTGGGTATTCATCTTCGCGGTCTTCTATCTCTGGTAAGAAAATCATGGCACACGCAGAAGGGCAGCACGCTCCCGCCGCAGCGCACGGACATGCCGCGGCAGGAAAGCACCACGTCGAGGGACAGCAGCATCCGCTCGGCGTCTACTTCAAGATCTGGGGCTTGCTGTTCGTGCTGAGCGCCGCGTCGTACGCAGTCGACTACTTCCACGTCCAGGGTTACCTCCGGTGGTCGCTTATCATCGTGTTCATGCTGTTGAAGGCGGGGCTCATCGTCGCGGTCTTCATGCACATGCTCTGGGAGCGGCTGGCCATGGTCTATGCCATCCTGGTCCCGCCGCTGCTGCTGCTGGTCCTGCTGGCGATCGGGGCGTTCGAAGCGGACTACACGTTCCTGACGCGAGGCACGTTCTTCGGCCCGGCAGTGGCGGTGGTGCCGGCAAAGCACCCGTAAACCGCGACCTGGAGTTCTCGCCGTTGGGCGATCCCGGCCGGTCTATCGTGCACGGGGAACCACGCACGAACAGGTTCCTGACCCGGTTGGCGAAACTCCTCGAGTGAGCGCGTGACGCGACCGCGCGACATGGCCCGCGGCATCTTCATCACGGGCACCGACACCGGCGTCGGCAAGACCGTCGTCGCGACCGCGCTGCTTCGCGCGTTGGCTGGCGCGGGGTGCCGGGCAGTTGGCATGAAGCCGGTGGCGGCCGGCCTCGCCTTGGGCAAAACGGTGCATGGGGACGCGCTGGCGCTCATTGCCGCGGGCAACGTCGCCGCGGCGCCCGCCGACGTCAATCCGTTTGTGTTCGCTCCGCCGATCGCCCCCGAACTTGCTGCCAGGGCTGCCGGCGCGACGATCGACTTCGACCGTATCGCCGCGGCATACGCGCGGCTCGCCACGATGGCGAACGCGATCGTCGTCGAAGGTGCCGGCGGGGCGCTGGTCCCGCTCGGGCGCGGCACCGATATGCTCGACATTCCGGCGCGCCTCGGTCTGCCCGTGCTCCTGGTGGTCGGCATCCGGCTGGGCTGCCTCAATCACGCGCTTCTTTCGGCGCTCGCAATCTCGGCCCGCGGCCTTCGCTTAGCGGGCTGGGTCGCAAACCGGATTGATGTGGACATGCGCGAAGGCGATGCGAACGTCGCGGCGCTTGTCGACCGCCTGCCCGCACCGCTTTGCGCCGATTTTGCGTGGCGCACGGGAGGCGCGCCGGCATTCACGGTCGACGGCGCGACATTGCGCGAACTCGGGTTCGCCTTGCCCGCAGACGATTGACGGTGCCTGGCGGTTGTGTCGAGAGCGTTTGCCGCGTGCTTGATCCGTGCTAGACTTTCGCGCCTTTTGCCGCAACTCGGCGTGGCGCAAGGGCCGACCATGGCCCGACGCATCGCGCACGGGCCTTGCCGCACAGGTCTGCGTAGGACCGGACCACGAGACTGCTGCAGGGTGCCGGACTCCCTCCGTTCCCCCTCCTATTTCGGCGGTTCGCCTCGGCGGAGCATGTCGTGTGCTACGGGGTGACGCGGGAAGACTGGGGATTCCGGCAGGATTTTGAGACAAACGTAAGACGCGATCGAGGGACGCATGGCGTTTACCGAATTCAAGGCCCTGTTCCGGCTGCTGCTGGCGGGGCTCGACACTTGCGCTGGCCGGTTCCGGCACGGCGCACGCCGCCCCGGAGTGGAACCTGCAGTCGCCCGTGACGCCGATCGCGCGCCAGATGTACGACCTGCACACCTTCATCTTCTGGATCTGCGTCGTCATCTTCGTTGCCGTCTTCGGCGTGATGTTCTACTCGATGTTCAGGCACCGGAAGTCATTGGGGCATCAGGCTCACCCGTTTCACGAGAACACGATCGTCGAGATCGTCTGGACCGTGATTCCATTCCTTATCCTCCTCTTCATGGCATTCCCGGCGACGAAGACCATACTCGCCATGAAGGATACGTCGGCACCCGGCTTGACGATCAAGGTCACCGGCTACCAGTGGAACTGGAACTACGACTATCTGCAGGACGGCTTCGGTTTCTACTCGAACCTCTCCACGCCCGTTGCGCAGATCGAGAATCGCGCACCCAAGGGTGAACATTACCTGCTCGAGGTCGATAATCCGCTGGTCGTGCCGGTCGACACCAAGGTGCGCCTCCTGATCACCGCCGGCGACGTGATCCACGCTTGGTGGGTTCCCGCATTCGGCGTGAAGCAGGATGCGATCCCCGGCTTCGTCCGCGACACCTGGTTCAGGGCGGAAAAGGTCGGCGTCTATCGCGGCCAATGCGCCGAGCTCTGTGGCAAGGCGCACGGCTTCATGCCGATCGTGGTCGAGGTGAAATCGAAGGACGACTACGCAAAGTGGGTGGACGAGCAGAAGAAAAAAGCGCCTGCCGCCGCCGACCCGAATCGGATATGGGAATTGAAGGACCTCATTTTTGCCGGCGAGAGGGTTTACGCCGCCAATTGCGCCGCCTGCCACCTGGCGAGTGGCAAGGGTGTTCCGGGGGCGTTTCCGGCGCTGGACGGCTCGAAGGTCGTCACCGGGCCGAAAGCCGCACAAATCGCGCTGGTGCTGAACGGTAAGCCCGGGACCGCAATGCCGCCGTGGACGCAACTGTCCGACGCTGACCTGGCCGCGGTCATCACGTATACGCGCAATGGCCTGGGCAACAAGACTGGCGAAGTGCTGCAGCCGTCCGAGATCAGGGCCGCGCGTCGGTAGGGCCCGCCCAATTCGTTCTGGAGACTTCGAGAGATGAGCACCATCGCCCACGATCATGCCGCCGGCTACGGGCACGACGAGCACGCGCAACACCCGAGCGGAATCACGCGCTGGCTGACCACGACCAACCACAAGGACATCGGCACGATGTACCTGTGGTTTTCGTTCACGATGTTCCTGGTCGGCGGCACGATGGCCATGATCATCCGGGCCGAGTTGTTCCAGCCCGGGCTGCAAGTGGCGGATCCCGAATTCTTCAATTCGATGACGACGCTGCATGGCCTCATCATGGTGTTCGGAGCGATCATGCCGGCGGCGGTGGGGTTCGCCAACTGGCAGATCCCGCTGATGATCGGCGCGCCGGACATGGCATTTGCGCGGATGAACAACTGGAGCTTCTGGTTGCTCCCGCCTGCCGCGATCCTGCTCGTCACGTCGCTGTTCGTTCCCGGCGGGGCCGCGGCGGGAGGCTGGACGCTCTATCCGCCGCTCACGGTCCAGGCGGGGATGGGGATGGACCTCACCATTTTCGCTATCCACATTTTGGGTGCGTCGTCGATCATGGGCTCGATCAACATCATCACGACGATCCTGAACCTGCGCGCGCCCGGCATGACGTTGATGCGGATGCCGCTCTTCTGCTGGACGTGGCTCATCACGGCCTACCTGTTGATCGCCGTGATGCCGGTGCTCGCCGGCGCCGTGACCATGCTGCTCACCGACCGCCATTTCGGCACGACGTTTTTCAACGCGGCCGGCGGCGGCGATCCTGTGCTGTTCCAGCACGTGTTCTGGTTCTTCGGGCACCCAGAGGTCTACATCATCATCCTGCCGGCCTTCGGCATCATCTCGCAGATCATTCCCGCGTTCTCCCGGAAGCCGCTGTTCGGTTACGCGTCGATGGTGTACGCGACCGCGGGCATCGCGATCCTGTCGTTCATCGTCTGGGCGCACCACATGTTCACCACGGGGTTGCCGACTGCCGGACTCCTGTTCTTCATGTATGCGACGATGCTGATCGCGGTGCCCACGGGCGTAAAGGTGTTCAACTGGCTGGCGACGATGTGGCGCGGGTCGATGACGTTCGAGACGCCGATGCTGTTCGCCATCGGCTTCCTGTTCCTGTTCACCCTGGGCGGATTCACCGGTCTCGTCTGCGCGATCACGCCGGTCGACATCCAGATCCAGGACACTTATTACATCGTCGCCCACTTCCACTACGTCATGGTCGCGGGCAGCCTGTTCGCCTTCTTCGGCGGCGCGTACTACTGGATTCCGAAGTGGTCGGGCACGATGTACAACGAGAAGCTCGGCCAAGTCCATTTCTGGTCGTCGATGATCTCGTTCAACATCACGTTCTTCCCGATGCACTTCCTTGGCCTCGCCGGGATGCCGCGCCGGATACCCGACTACGCGCAGCAGTTCGCCGACTGGAACCTGATCGCGTCGGTCGGTGCCTTCTGGTTCGGAGCCACGCAGCTGCTGTTCCTTTATGCGATGGTGCAATGCGCGCGGGGCAAGGGCGAAAAGGCCCCGGCCAAGCCCTGGGACGGCGCGGACACGCTGGAGTGGACGCTCCCGTCGCCGGTGCCGTACCACACGTTCGAGACGCCGCCGGCGGTCAAGTGACCGCCGACCTGGCATCCCCGGCGCGCGCTGCCATGCCCGCCCTCTCCATGCCGGACACGGAAGCGGCCGCGCGCATCCGGGCGTCGAACCGAAGGACGGCGCTCACGCTGGTGTCGATCGCCCTCGTGTTCTTCTTCGGCATCATCGCCACGAAGTTCATGGGCGGACCGGCGACCGGCATCGGCGTCGTGGGTTCCGCCGTGCTGCTCTACCTCGTCGTGGCCATCGGGCGCAATCTGCGCGACAAGCGATGAACCTCGCGCAACGGCACGACAACCGGCTGCTCCTGGCGAAGCTCTTCGTCGTCGTCATCGCGATGTTCGGCTTCGGCTACGCGCTCGTGCCGTTCTACGAGAAGATTTGCGAGGTCACCGGCCTGCGCAACATCGCGCAGGCCGATACGGTGCAGAACACCCAGATCGACGCGTCGCGCGCCGTGCGCATCGAGTTCGACTCCAACATCCGCAAGCTGCCGTGGCAATTCCGCGCATTGACTCCGGTGGTCGACGTGCATCCCGGCGAGCTGCGGCACGTGATGTTCGAAATCGTCAACGTGACCGACCGGGTGATGACCGGCCAGGCGATTCCGAGCTATGGACCGCCAAATGCGGCGCAGTACTTCCGCAAGCTCGAGTGCTTCTGCTTCTCCCGGCAGACCCTGCAGCCAGGGGAACGGCGGCAGATGCCGGTCGTGTTCGTCGTCGATGCGGCGCTGCCGGCGGATGTCGCGACGATAACGCTGTCGTACACGTTTTTCGAGGTCGAGGGAGCAGGCAAGTCCTGATCAACGGGGCGGGTGCGTTTCGTCTGCGCCCGCCGGTTCAACGAGAGGTTTCCAGCGATGAGCGCAGCACAGACCGGCGCCAAACCGTATTACTTCGTACCACAGCCCTCGTACTGGCCGCTCGTCGGTTCCGTCGCACTGCTCCTGCTCGGCATGGGGGCGGCCTTCTGGATGAACAGCGTCGCCGCCGGGGCTTGGATGGTGGCGGCCGGCTTCGCCGTCCTGGTCGTGATGCTGTTCGGGTGGTTCGGCACCGTGATCCGCGAATCCGAGGCGCGTCTTTACAACAAGAAGGTGGATGCATCGTTCCGCTGGAGCATGAGCTGGTTCATCTTCTCCGAGGTGATGTTCTTCGCCGCGTTCTTCGGCGCGCTGTTCTACATCCGCAGCCTCTCGGTGCCGGATCTCGGCAGCCTGACGTCGAAGCTGCTCTGGCCCGATTACACGGCGGACTGGCCGACGGTGGGCCCGTACATCAAGGAGCCGTTCACGCCGATGGGGGCGATCGGGATCCCGCTGCTCAACACCATCATCCTGCTCAGTTCAGGCTTCACGCTGACCGTCGCCCACCATGCGCTCAAGGCCGGTCACCGCGGTGCGCTCAAGCTCTGGCTGTTCGCGACCATCGCGCTGGGATTCACGTTCATCGGCTTCCAGGCCTACGAATACTTCCACGCGTACAGCGCGCTCAATCTCAAGCTGTCGACCGGCGTCTACGGCTCGACGTTCTTCATGCTGACGGGGTTCCATGGCGCGCACGTGACCATCGGCGCGATCATGCTGTCGGTGATGCTTGCGCGCGCGATCAAGGGTCACTTCGACAACGAGCACCACTTCGCGTTCGAGGCGGCGGCGTGGTACTGGCACTTCGTCGACGTCGTCTGGCTGCTCCTGTTCGTGCTCGTCTACTGGCTCTGACGGGGCCGCGCCTGCGGGGGGCAAAGTCCGCGCGGGCAACTCGCGCGGCGGTGCGGACGTACCAGGAAGGATTCAGCGCAGGCCGCCCGGGGAGATCCATCCGAGCTTGTAGGAGGCGACCAGCAACACGACGAGCGCGGCGGACAGCGCCACGCGGATCCCCAGGGCCCTGACCATGCGCGTACCCTGGCCGCGGTCGTGATAGAGATAGTAGAGCGCCGAGAACAGGCTCGCGATGACCGCCACGAGGCCCGCGATGACGATGATCTTCATGCCGCTCTGTCCACCGGCCAAGTGTAGAGGATGCGGCCGTCGATGCCAAACCGGCTGAGCACCGTCGACCGATACGTGCCGGCGGCGTCAGTCGCGCGGAGATCTCGCCCGCGCCTCGTACCCACGCTCGCGGCGATCGCCTCGGTCGCGGCGTGTGTCGCGGCCGGCAACTGGCAGCAGGGCCGGATGCATGCGAAGGAAGCCCTGCGCGCACAGTACGACGCGGCGACGACAGCGGCGCCGGTCGCGCTCGCCAGCCTGTCAGCCGCCGCGGATTGGGCGTCGCTGCGCTACCGGCCCGTCGCGGCGACCGGCACCTACCAGGCGGAGCGGCAGATCTTCATCGACAACAAGGTGGCCGCCGGACGCGCGGGCTTTCACGTCGTGACGCCGCTCTCGCTCCCCGACGGCCGTGTCGTGCTGGTCAATCGCGGCTGGATCGCGCAGAAGGCCTCGCGGGCGGCGTTGCCGGATGTGCCGCCGCCGCCGGGCACGGTGACGGTACAGGGGCGGATTGCGATTCCGGCCACGGGCTATCTCGAGCTGCAACCGGAAGCGACGAGTGGCGTGATCCGGCAGAACCTCGACCCAGCCCGATTTGCCGCGACGACGGGTCTGGCCGTATTGCCGGCGGTGATCGAGGCGACCGCCGCGCCCACGCCCGACGACGGGCTTGTCCGCGACTGGCCGGCGCCGGATTTCGGAATCGAAACGCATCGGATCTACATGGTGCAGTGGTACGCGTTTGCGCTGCTCGCCGCCGGTCTGTGGCTCTGGTTCCATCGCCCGCGGGCCGCCGGGAAAGAATATGGTTGAAGGAACTGCACCGATGGCGCCGCGCCCGCGCGCGGAGGGCGGACGACGCACGCTGCTGCTGATCGCCGCGGTCACGGTCGCGCCCGTCATCGCGTCCTACACCGCGTATTACTTTTTTCCGCGCCCGCCTGCGGCGAATTACGGAACCCTGCTGCCGACCGCACCGGTCACGGGCATCGAGGGGACGCGGCCCGACGGATCGAAGTTTCGCCTGGAGGATCTGCGCGGGCGCTGGGTGCTGGTCGCGCACGGGCGCGGTGACTGCGATGCCGTCTGCGAGCACAAACTATATGCGACGCGGCAGGCGCGCACGATGCAGGGCAAGGAGCAGGACCGCGTCGTCCGTGCCTGGCTCGTTCTGGGTGACGCCGAGCCTCCGGCCGCGTTGCTCGCGCAGCACCCGGGCCTCGTCGTCGTCCGGGTGCCCGAATCCGTGCCCGCGCGATTTCCCGGCGGCGCGGACCCGCTCTACCTGGTCGACCCGCTCGGCAATCTGGTGCTGCGCTACCCGGACGATCCGGACATCAAGGGAATCGCCAAGGACCTGACACGCCTGCTCAAGGCGTCGCGCATCGGTTGAGGGGCGAACCTGCCCGGTGGATGGTAAGATAATTCCCCCGATTCGCCGCCCCGGCCTCTGACCTCGCCGGCCGCCCATCACGCCAATCGCTGCCTGTGACGACGCTCGCCCTTGCCGAGAACCGGCTGAAACACTTTCTCGCGCTGACGAAGCCGCGGGTGGTGTCGCTGATCGTCTTCTGCGCGGTCATCGGCATGTTCCTCGCGACGCCGGGACTGCCGCCGGCGGACGTCGTGTTCTTCGCCACGATCGGCATCGCGCTCGTGGCCGGTGCGGCCGCGGCGTTCAATTGCCTGGTCGAGCAGAAGGTCGACGCGCTGATGGCGCGCACGCGCCGGCGGCCGCTGCCCAGCGGCGAGCTGACGTCGCTCCCGACGCTCGCCTTCGCCGGCATCGTCGGCGGACTCGGGCTCGTGCTGCTGCACGCATACGTCAACGCGCTGACGATGTGGCTGACGCTCGCGACCTTCGTCGGCTACGCCGTCGTGTACACGGTGCTGCTGAAGCCCGCCACGCCGCAGAACATCGTGATCGGCGGCGCGTCGGGCGCGATGCCGCCGGTGCTGGGCTGGGCCGCCGTGACCGGCGACGTCGGGCCGGAGCCGCTGATCCTGTTCCTGATCATCTTCGTCTGGACGCCGCCGCACTTCTGGTCGCTCGCGCTCTACCGCGTCAAGGACTACGCGAACGCCGGGCTCCCGATGCTGCCGGTGACCCACGGCCGGCGCTACACGCAGCTGCAGATCGTGCTCTACACCTGCGCGCTCGTCGCGGTGACGCTGCTGCCCTACGCGATCCGCATGAGCGGGGAGCTCTACCTCGTCGCCGCGCTCGCGCTCGGCGGCGTGTTCCTGCTGTATGCGGTGCAGCTGTACCGCGACTACAGCGACCTCCTCGCGCGCGCGACGTTCAAGTACTCGATCTGGTATCTCGCGGCGCTGTTCTCGGCGCTGCTGATCGACCACTACTGGCGCTGATGCGCATGGTGACGAAAGTCGCGATCCTTCTGGTCGCGCTGACGCTGGCGCTTGCCGGCTGCGGCCCGGACGGACCTCAGTTCAAGGCTTCCGACGTCACCGGAACGGCGTTCGGCCGCGATTTCGCGCTCACGGACCACACCGGCAAGCCGCGCACGCTGGCGGATTTCCGCGGCAAGATCGTCGTGCTGTTCTTCGGCTACACGCAGTGCCCCGACGTCTGCCCGACGACGCTTTCCACGCTGGCCGACGCGATGCGGCGCCTGGGCCCGGACGCGGCCCGGGTGCAGGTGCTGTTCGTGACGGTCGATCCGGAGCGCGATACGGCGGAACTCCTGTCGCACTACGTGCCTGCCTTCGACCCGTCGTTCCTGGGTCTGTGGGGCGATGCCGACGCGACCGCCCGCACGGCGAAGGAATTCAAGATCCTCTACCAGAAGCAGCCGGGCAGGACGCCCGAAACCTATACGATGGATCACTCGGCCGGATCGTTCGTGTTCGATGCCGAGGGCCGCCTGCGCCTGTACGTCGGGCACGGGCAGGACGCCGAGTTCTTCGCGCACGACATCCGCGAATTGCTGCGCACCGCGAAATCGTAGCCAATCCGCCGCCGTCGCGCGCGCGACCCTTCGCCGAGCTCAGCCGGCCTTTCTGCACTCGATCAGCTCGATCTTGTAGCCGTCGGGGTCCTGGACGAACGCTATGACGCTCGTGCCGCCCTTCACCGGGCCCGCTTCGCGCGTCACGGTGCCGCCGAAGCTTGCCGCGGCGGCGCGCACCGCGGCGCAGGTCGCCGCCGCGTCGTCCACCTCGATGGCGAGGTGACCGAATCCGGTGCCGAGGTCGTAGGCGCGGACGCCGTAGTTGTACGTGAGCTCGACCACCGCGCCGCGCGATTCGTCGCCGTAGCCGACGAAGGCCAGCGTGTACTTCTGCTCGGGCCGGTCGGTCGTGCGCAGAAGCTGCATGCCGAGGACACGGGTGTAGAAGTCGACCGCGCGCTGGAGATCGCCCACGCGCAGCATCGTGTGCAGCATTCGCATTTGTCAGCCCTCCATGAATGCTTCAGAACTCGGCGAGCTCGAAGTCTTCCTTGCGCGCCCCGCATTCGGGGCAGGTCCAGTTCGGCGGCACGTCCTCCCACTTCGTTCCCGGCGGGATGCCTTCGTCGGGAGCGCCGGCCGCCTCGTCGTAGATCCAGCCGCAGATGAGGCACATGTATTTTTTCATGGGGAAAGGGTCGTTGGAGTAAAATCCCGCAATTCTAGCAAGCGCGCCGCGCATCGCGCGACTGCTGCGGCTACATTCGCTTCGAACCAACAGCCGCCCATCCATGCCCGCCGACACCGGACCCGCGTTTCCTCCCATCGTGCTGACGTTCGCCGCGTCGGATCCGTCGAGCGGCGCCGGCCTGCAGGCCGACCTGCTGACCTGCGCGAGCATGGGCTGCCACCCTCTGTCGGTGGTGACGGCGATCACGGTGCAGGACACGCGCGGCGTCGAGGGCGTGCTGGCGTTGGACGCCGAATGGGTGGCCGACCAGGCGCGCTGCCTGCTCGAGGACATGCCGGTGGATGCGTTCAAGATCGGCGTGCTGGGGAGCGTCGAGAGCATTGCCGCCGTCGCGGAGATCGTTGCCGACTATCCCGACGTCCCGCTGGTGTTCGACCCCGTGCTGACGTCGGGCCGCGGCGACGAATTCGCGTCGGACGAGATGATCGACGCGATCCGCGAACTGCTGCTGCCGCACACCACGATCCTGACGCCGAACAGCATCGAGGCGCGAAGGCTCGCCGACGCCGAGGACGACGACGCGCCGCTTGCCGTCTGCGCCGAGCGGCTGATCGAGATGGGCGCGCAGTACGTGCTCATCACCGGCACGCACGAGGCCACGCCGGAGGTCGTCAACACGCTGTACGCGAAAAACGGCATCGTGCGCAGCGACACCTGGGCCCGTTTGCCCGGCAGCTACCACGGCTCGGGTTGCACGCTGGCATCCGCCATTGCCGCCATGCTCGCCAACGGGCTCGACCTGCCCGACGCGGTGCGCGAGGCGCAGGACTACGTGTGGCAGACGCTCAAGAGCGCGTACCGGCCGGGCATGGGCCAGTTCATTCCCGATCGGCTGTTCTGGGCGCGGGAGGACGCGGCCACGCCCGCGGACGACACCGCAGCGCCGTCCGCTTCCGATGCGCGCAGCCGGCATTGACGACACCGCTGTCGTCCGCCGCGCGCGCGCTCGGCGTCTGGTCGGGCTCTACGCGGTGACGCCGGATCTCGCCGACACGGCGGACCTCGTCGCACGCGTCGAAGCTGCGCTCGCGGGCGGCGCCGGGGCGATCCAGTACCGGAGCAAATGCGCCGATGCCGCGCTGCGGTCGAGGCAGGCCGAGGCGCTCGCCCGCATCACCATCGGAGCGCGGAGCGCTTTTCATCGTCAACGACGACGCCGCGCTCTGCGCCGCCGTGGGCGCCGATGGCGTCCACCTCGGCGAGACCGACGGCAGCGCCGCCGTCGCGCGGGAGATCGTCGGGCCCGAGCGCATCATCGGCGTTTCCTGTTACAACGATTTCGCGCTGGCCGAAGCCGCGGTCGCCGCCGGCGCGGACTACGTCGCGTTCGGCAGCTTCTACGCGTCGAGCGTGAAGCCCGAAGCGCGCCGCGCCGACGTCGCGCTGCTCGCGCGTGCCGGGGCGCTGGGCGTGCCGGTGGTCGCGATCGGTGGAATCACCGCGGCGAACGCGGGGAATCTGGAGCGCGCCGGAGCACAAGCGGTCGCCGTGATCTCGGCGGTGTTCGACGCGCCGGACGTGGAGGCCGCCGCGCGGGCGATTGCCGGACCGTGGGGCCGGTCGCGCGGGACGGACTGACAGCGCGGCGGCGCAGGACGGATCCGCCCAGCCGGATCACGAAACGAAACCTCACCATCGGGATGACCATGAGTCGCAACGAGGAGCTTTTTGCCCGGGCCCAGCGCACGATTCCGGCCGGCGTCAACTCGCCCGTCCGCGCATTCCGGTCGGTCGGCGGCGCACCACGCTTTTTCACGCGCGGCGAGGGTGCCTGCCTGTGGGACGTCGACGGCAAGCGCTACATCGACTATGTCGGCTCCTGGGGGCCGGCGATCGTCGGCCATGCGCACCCGGCGGTGGTCCGCGCGGTCCAGGAGGCGGCGCGGCACGGGCTGTCGTTCGGCGCGCCGACGGAGATCGAAATCGAGATGGCGGAGACGCTGTGCCGCCTCCTTCCGTCACTGGAGATGGTGCGCCTCGTCTCGTCGGGCACGGAAGCCACGATGACGGCCCTGCGGCTCGCGCGCGGCTTCACCGGGCGCAGCAAGATCGTCAAGTTCGAGGGCTGCTACCACGGGCACGGCGACAGCCTGCTGGTGAAGGCGGGGTCGGGTGCGCTGACCTTCGGGCAACCGTCGTCGGCCGGCGTGCCGCCGGCGATCGCCAACGAGACGATCGTGCTGCCGTACAACGACGTCGCGGCGGTGGAGGCCGCGTTCGCCGAGCGCGGAGGCGAGATCGCCTGCATCATCGTCGAGCCGATCGTCGGCAACATGAACCTCATCATGCCGCGCCCCGACTTTCTGCCCGGCCTGCGGTCGGTCTGCGACCGCTACGGAGCCGTGCTGATCTTCGACGAGGTGATGACGGGCTTTCGCGTGCACCCGCGCGGCGCGCAGGGCCTGTACGGCATCACGCCGGACCTCACCACGCTGGGCAAGGTGATCGGCGGCGGCATGCCGGTGGGCGCCTTCGGCGGCAAGCGCGCGATCATGGAGAGGATCGCGCCGCTCGGCCCGGTCTACCAGGCGGGGACGCTTTCCGGCAATCCGGTGGCGGTGGCCGCGGGCCTCGCGACGTTGCGCGAAATCGAGGCGCCCGGCTTCCATGACCGGCTGGCATCGGTGACGCAATCGCTCACCGATGGCCTGACGGCCGCGGCGCGGCGCGCCGGCGTGCCGTTCGCGGCGCAGTCTGCGGGCGGTATGTTCGGCCTCTATTTCGCGCCCGCGGTCCCCGACACCTTCGACGCGGTGATGGCGTGCGACAAGGAGCGGTTCAACCGCTTCTTTCACGCGATGCTGGAGGCCGGCGTGTATTTCGCGCCTTCCGCCTTCGAGGCGGGATTCGTCAGCGCAGCGCATTCCGCCGCCGACATCGCGGCGACGGTGGCACACGCTGAAAAGGCGTTCGCCGCGATTCGCTGATGCGCGGGCACCCGGCTTGCGCGTGCGCGCGCCGGGCCGCACCGACCACGGCACGCACGTCCGATTCCGTCGGGCGGCGGCGACGATCTCTCCCAAGACCGTCGGGCGATGGCGACAGATTGCCGGAGGAAACGCGCGCAAAGCCTTGATTCGTCCGGTGAAACGAGACGGGAGGCGAGGTCGCCGTGCTATCATCGACCGAGGATTTCTTGCGTGAAAGACACAGTGAACGAATTCGGGTCCATGCGCATCGGCGAGATCCTGGTCGCCCGCGGCAAGCTCGATGCCGCCGGCGTCGAGCGCGCCTTGCGGTTGCAGCAGGAGGGCGGGGAAAGACTCGGCTCGCTCCTGGTCACGCTCGGGCTCTGTGCGCAGCGCGACGTCTGCGAGGCGCTCGCGGCGCAGCTCGGCCTGCAGCTGGTCGATGCCGCCGGCTACCCCGAATTCCCGATCATGGAAGAGCGCATCTCGCCGCGTTTCCTGCGCGAGGCGCACGCGCTGCCGCTGAGGGAGGACGAACGCGAGCTCGCGCTCGCGATGGCCGATCCCACCGACGCCTACACCATCAGCGCATTCCGGATGGCGACCGGCCGCGAGGTGAAGCCACTCGTCGCGATCCCGTCCGAGCTCGACGCCGCGCTCGAGCGCCTCTACGGCGCCGGTCGCACGGCGGTCGGCCAGATCGTGGGCGACGTCGAGCAGCGCGACGAGCTCGCGTTCGACGCCGACGTCCAGCAGCTGAAGGACCTCGCGTCGGAGGCGCCGGTGATCCGGCTCGTCTCGCTCATCATCACCAACGCGCTCGACGCGCGGGCGTCGGACATCCACATCGAGCCGTTCGAGAACCGGCTCGCGGTCCGCTACCGGATCGACGGCGTGCTGCACGAGGTCGAATCGCCGCCGCGCCGCTTCTCGGCGGCGGTGATCTCGCGGGTCAAGATCATGGCGAACCTCGACATCGCCGAGCGACGGCTGCCGCAGGACGGGCGCATCCGGCTGCGCGTGCACGGCAAGGACATCGACCTGCGGATCTCGACGGTGCCGACGATGCACGGCGAATCGGTCGTCATGCGGATCCTCGACAAGGGCGGTGTCGCGCTCGACTTCGCCCGGCTCGGCTTCGAGGACGACATCCTCGAGCGCTTCCTCGCCGTGCTGATGCAGCCGCACGGAATCCTGCTCGTCACCGGTCCCACGGGCTCGGGCAAGACGACCACGCTGTACACGGCGCTCGAGCGTCTCAACCAGCCGGACGTGAAGATCCTGACCGTGGAGGATCCCGTCGAGTACCAGATGCCGGGGATCAACCAGATCCAGGTGAAGCCGCAGATCAACCTGACGTTCGCCAATGCGCTGCGTTCGATCGTGCGGCAGGATCCCGACGTGATCATGATCGGCGAGATCCGCGATCTCGAAACGGCGGAGATCGCGGTGCAGTCGGCGCTGACGGGCCACCTCGTGCTGTCGACGGTGCACACCAACGACGCCGCCAGCACGATGAACCGCCTGCTCGACATGGGTGTCGAGGATTACCTGTTGACGTCCACCGTCGTCGGCGTGCTCGCGCAGCGGCTCGTCCGCACGCTCTGCCCGCACTGCAAGGAGCCGCACGCGGCGCTGCCCGAGATCGTCGAGCAGATGCGGCTCGACCGGTTCACCAACGAAAAGGAGATCACGCTCTATCGTCCGATGGGCTGCGCGCAGTGCGCGCACACCGGCTACACGGGCCGGATCAGCATCATGGAAATGCTGCCGATGTCCGATCCGATGCGCAGCCTCGTGATGAAGCACGCGAGCGCTACCGACCTGCGCAACGAGGCGATCCGCGAAGGCATGCTGACGATGTACGAGGACGGCCTGCGCAAGGCCGTGCGCGGGATCACCACCTTCGAGGAAGTGCTCCGCGTCACGCGCGAGAGCTGAGCTCACTCCGACAGTCGGCCGCGCGCGGCGCCGGCACTGTCGCAAGCCCGTACGACACGACGAACCCTTCCGCACCGATGCCGATCTATCGCTACAAGGCGGTCAATGCAGCGGGCGATGTCGCCACGGGCGAGCTCGATGCCGCCAATGAGAGCGAGATCGTCGAGCGCCTGCGCGACCAGGGCATGCTGCCGATGCAGGTGGCGCGCGCGACCGGCGCCGCCGCCGCGCCCAGCGACGCCCGCGCGGGTCAGGCGCCGCGGCGGCGCTGGTTCGCATCGAAGAGCGTCAATCGCGATCAGCTGCTGGCGGTCACCCGCGAGCTCGCGACGCTGCTCAACGCCGGCATGCCGCTCGACCGTGCGCTCGAGATCCTGATCGGCCTCGCCGCGGCGCCGCCCGCCGCCGCGCTGCTGCAGCAGATCCGCGACGACGTGCGCGGCGGCAAGTCGCTGTCGCAGGCGCTCGACGTGCGGCGCGACGTGTTTTCCCGCTTCTACATCAACATCGTGCGCGCGGGCGAGGCGGGCGGCGCGCTGGGCGTGGTGCTCACGCGCCTCGCCGACACGATGGAGCGCAACAAGGAGCTGCGCGAGAACGTGAAGTCCGCGCTCATCTACCCTTGCATCCTGATCGGCGTCGCCGTGCTGTCGGTCATGGTGCTGCTGGTGTGGGTCGTGCCGCAGTTCGAGCAGACGTTCGCGCAGGCCGGCAAGGCGCTGCCGCTGGCGACGCTGGTCGTCATCTTCCTCGGCACGGGCTTGCGGCACTGGTGGTGGGCGGTGGCGGCTGGCGTCGTGCTGGTGACCTGGTGGGTCCGGCGGAAACTGGCACAGCCGCCCGCGCGGCTGCGCTGGGATGCGCGCGTGCTGCGCATGCCGCTGGTCGGCGATCTGGTGACGAAGGTCGACGTCGCGCGGTTCGCGCGCACGCTCTCGACGCTGCTCGGCAACGGCGTCACGCTCCTTTCCGGCCTGCCGATCGTCAAGGAGACGATCGGCAACGGCGTGCTCGCCGGCGCGCTCGACGGCGTGATCGTGCGCCTGCGCGAGGGCAAGGGGTTCGGCCGGCCGCTCGGCGAGACAGGGCTTTTTCCGCGCCTGGCCGTGCAGATGATCATGGTCGGCGAGGAATCCGGTCGCCTCGAGGAAATGCTGATCCGTGTCGCCGATGTGTACGACCGCGAAGTCCAGCTCGCGGTCAGACGCTTCCTCGCGATACTCGAGCCGGCGCTGATCCTCTCGCTGGCCGTGATGATCGGGGGTATCGTGTTCTCGATTCTGCTGGGCGTCATGGGCATGAGCGAACTTGTCCAGTGACGCATGTCTAAATGTTCCGGCGCATCGAAACGGCACTTCGCTGCGGCCCACCAGGCAAAAGGAAATCCGATGCTCAGATTCGAAGTCAGGCGCAGCACGGTCAGGGGCATGACCCTGATCGAAATTCTGGTCGTGCTGGTGCTGATCGGCATCGTGCTCGGAATCGTCGGCGGCAACTTCATCGGCAAGGGCGAGAAGGCCAAGGCCGACGCCGCGAAGATCGAGATCGGGCAGATCGGCCAGACGCTCGATCTCTACAAGCTCGAGATCGGCCGCTACCCGACGACGCAGGAAGGCATGCAGGCGCTGATCAGCGCGCCCTCCGGTGTGGCGAACTGGAACGGGCCGTACTGGAAGAAATCGACGGTGCCGAAGGATCCCTGGGGCAACGAGTACAAGTACCTGTCGCCGGCCCAGAGCGCGCCTTACGAGATCATCTCGCTCGGGGCCGACGGGAAGGAAGGCGGCGAGGGGCCGAACAAGGACATTGCCAGTTCGCAGCAATGATCGAGCGAGCGCCCGTGCCATTCGTCGTGTCCGCCGCTTCCGGGCGGCGGACTTCGCGTGAACGATCGCTCGGCGTGACGCTGCTCGAGCTCCTGATCGTGCTGTCCATCATGGCAATCGTCGCGGCGATGGTCGTGCCGATGTTCGGCGGCGGCGTGTCGACGGGCGAACTCAAGGGCGCGACGCGTCAGGTCGCGGCCGGATTGCGCCTAGCGCGGAGCGAGGCGCTCGCCACGCGGCAGGAGACGCGCGTCGTGCTCGACCTCGAGCGCCGGACCTTCAAGGCCGAGCCCGAACTGCGTGAACACGCATTGCCGCTCGAGATCGAGCTCAAGCTGTTCACCGCGCAGAGCGACCTCGTCAGCGACCGGGTGGGCGCCATTCGCTTCTTCCCCGACGGGGGGTCGAACGGCGGGCGCGTGACGCTGGCGGTCGGCGAGCGCAAGTACGAAGTCGACGTGGATTGGCTCAGCGGCCGCGTGGCCATCCTGGACTGATCGGCCTATGCGAGGTCATTGCGTGCTCCGACGGCATCGCGCCACGCGGGCGCGGCGCTCGCCCCAGGGCATCGCTGCGCCTATTGTTGCGCGCGCGCGTTCGCTGCATCGGTCGCGCCCGGGTTCGGTACGCATGGCGCTGCGCGGCTTCTCGCTGCTCGAGGTCCTGGTCGCGTTCGTGATCCTGTCGCTGGTGGCCGTTGCGCTGTTCCGGCTTTTTTCGGCCGCGCTCAACAACGCTTCGGCGGCGGACGACTACAGCCGTGCCGTGCTCGTTGCGGAGAGCGCGCTCGCCACCGCCGCGGCCGCGCAGCCGCTGCGTGAAGCGACGCAATCCGGCGCGGCCGACGACGGTCGCATCGAATGGGCGACGCGGGTCGAGCCGTACTCGCCGCCCGCGGACGGCTCGCCAGATCTCACGGCCGTGCCCGAGACCATGCCGACGCGGCTCTACCGTGTCTCCGCGGAAGTGACGTTTGCGGCGCCTTCCGGCGGGAAACGCACCTATGCGCTCGCCACGGTGCGCGTGGGCGCGAGGGATGCGCGATGAGCCCGCCGGACCGTCCCAGGGGCGAATGCCGCAGCGCGAAGCGCGAAGCATCTTCCGTGGCCGCGTCGCGCCTCCGGAGCGCCGGCTTCACGCTGGTCGAGCTCATGATCGCGCTCGTGCTGATGGCGGGCATGGCGTCCATACTCTTCGGCTCGCTTTCCCTCGCGGCGCGGAGCTGGGACGGCGGCGAGGCGAAGGTCCTGCAGGTTTCCGACATGCGGGCCGCGCAGACCTATTTGCGCGCCCAGATTTCCGCGCAGTATCCCCAACGACTGTGGAAAGCGGCCGAGCTGCCGCTGTTGTTCGCGGGGGCGCGCGACGAGATGCGCTACGCCGCCGTGCTGCCGGAGCGGGTGGCGGAGGGCGGCGTCTACTATTTCCGGCTCGCCGTCGTGCGCAGCGGCGAGAAGTCGCAGCTGGTGCAGGAGCGCGCGATTCCCGATCTAGCGGCGTTGCAGGAGCCCGAGTTCCGTGACGCCGACCGCTCGGTGCTGGCCGAGGACATCGCGGAGCTCGCCATCGGCTATTTCGGCCGCGACGCGAATGCCGCCGATGCCGACGAGCCGACGTGGCGGGACCGTTGGGACGACCGGCAGCGGCTGCCGCTGCTGGTGCGCATCGACGTTAAGCCCGTGAAGGGAGCGGCCTGGCCGACGCTCGTTGTCGAGCCGCGGCGCTCGCCCGAGGCCGGCTGCCCCGCCTGGGACGTGCGAGCGCGCCGTTGCGCGAGGCCGGGCTTTTGAACACCCCCATGCAACGCGTCCCGCCGGCACGCCTTCGGCCCTCGTGCTCCCAGCGCGGTATCGCCTTGATCGCCGTGCTTTGGCTCACGGTGCTCCTCACGGTGATCGCGAGCAGTTTCGCCTACAGCATGCGGGGCGAGGCGCTCGCTGCACGCAACGCGATGTCGCTGGCGCAGGCCCGCGCCGCAGCCGACGGGGCGGTCGAGCGCATGGCCTTCGAGCTGTCGCGGCCACGCAATCTGCAGGACGTCTGGCGGGCGGACGGCCAGCCGCACGTCTGGAACGACGGCGACGTCGCGGTAAGCGCGGCGGCGTTCGACGAGAGTGCGCGCATCGACCTCAATGCGGCGACGGATTCACTGCTGAAAGGGCTGCTGCAGAACGTCGGTGGACTCGATCCGGACAATGCGCAACGGGTGCTCGAGGCGATTCTCGACTGGCGCGACGCCGACGAGCTGCGCCGGCCCAACGGCGCGGAGGCCGCGGATTACCGCGCGGCCGGGTCGAAGCAGAGCCCGACCAATGCATCGTTCGAAAGCGTGGGCGAGCTGCGGCGGGTCCAGGGAGTCAGCGGGCCTTTGATGGCAAGGCTGGCCGACAGTGTCACGGTCTATTCGCGGCAACGCGGCATCAACACGGCGACGGCCGCCCGCGACGTGTTGCTGGCGCTCCCCGGCGCCACGCCCGAGCAGGTCGACGCGTTCATCGCAGCCCGCACCGAAGCACTCGCCAACCGGCTGCCCGTTCCCCCGTTCGCGGCGGCGCAGGGGTTTGCCGCCGGGGCGTCGCCGGTATGGCGGATCAGTGCCAGGGTCCGGCTGCCCGATGGTGTAACCTTTGCCCGCGACGCCGTGTTGCGGCCCACGAACGATCCGCGGCGTCCGTTCGTCACCCTGCTTTGGCAGGAGGGTCCGTCGGGCCCCCAATCCCAGCTTCCGTCGCCGAACGGGACACCAGCACAAAAGAATGGAAGCGGCAAAATCTGATCTCCGGCAGCGCCTACGCGGCACCGCGCGGCGCGCCGGCTTCTCCGCCTTCTGGCACTGGTGGATGGGCCAGCTCGCGCCGCTGATACCGGCCGGGTTGCGCAACGTAGTGCAGCGCCGGCGCCTGCGGCCGGTGCTCGAATTCCATGCGGACGCCGCCGTGCTCTGGGTGCCTGCCGTCGCCAACAGCCATCTCGCCTACAAGGAGGCGGCCCGGATTCCACTGTCCGCGGACGAGGCCGCGGTCACGATCGCGGGCCGGGCCGCCATCGAAGGGCTCTCGCACGCGGCTAAGGGAGGCACGGCGGGGCCGGTCCGGATCGTCGTGGCGCTGGCCGCCGGGCACGTCCTGCGCAAGACGATCGTCCTTCCGGCGGCGGTCGAGGACAATCTCGCGCAGGCACTGACGTACGACCTGGACCGTCACTCGCCGTTCAAGGCCGAGGAGATGAATTTCGACGCGGTCGTCATCGGGCGCGATCCGGCGAAAAGGGAGATCCGCGTCGACTGGGCAGCCGCGCTCAAGACCGTCGTGGACCAGATGCGGTGGCGGGCGGAGAGCTGGGGTGCGACCGTTGTGGCCGTCACCCCCGCGCTGCCGACCGGCGCCGTGCCGCTCGCCCGGAGCGCATTGAATCTCTTGCCCGGAGCCGGGCAGGCGCAGGCGTCACCGCGCCGCCGCTGGGAGATCGGGTTGCCCCTCGCGCTGATCGCGGCGGCGGCGCTCTTTGCCATCGCGCTTCCCCTCTGGCAGAAGCGAGGATTCGCCATTGCGCTGATGCAGCAGGCCGGTCAGGCCCGCGCGCAGGCCGACGCGTCGAGCGCGTTGCGCGAGGAGCTCGAACGCCTCACCGGCGATTACAATTTCGCGCTGCAGAAGAAGTACGTCTTTCCGACGGCGCTGCAGTCGATCGAGGACGTGACCAAGCTCCTGCCCGACGATACCTGGCTCACTCAGTTCGAGATGAAGAATACGAAGGGCAAGGAGCCGCATCGGGAGATCCTCGTGCGCGGCGAAAGCGCGAACGCGGGGCGGCTCATCTCGCTGCTCGAGGAATCGAATCTGTTCGAGCAGGCGGCGCCGCGGTCGCCGACGACGAAGATCCAGCCCGGCCCCGGCGAAATTTTCGACCTGGGCGCGCAGCTGAAGCCGCTGCCGCCGCCGCAACTGCTGCAGCTGGAGACGGCGGGCGGGGGCGAGGCGCCGCCCGCCGCCGTGGTGCCGGCGCCGGTTCCGGCGGCACCTTCGGCCAAGGCGCCGCCGGCCAAGCCCGCGACACCAGAGACCGCAGCCGCGCCAGCGGCCAAGGCTCAATCCCCCGCCAAGCCCGCGGCGCCCGAGACCGAAGCCGCGCCAGCGGCCGAGGCAACGGACGACGCGCCAGCGGCCGACCGTAGCGCCGGCGGCCGCCCCGCCCCCGGCCGCGAAGTGACCGCCATGATCGCGGCGATCGCCAAGCTTCCCCCGGCCCGGCAACGCATTCTGGCCGTGGGCCTGCTCGTTGCCGTCGTCGCGATCGCGCTGTCGGTCGTGCTGGTGCCGTTGTGGTCGCTGCACAAGCACTATGACGACGCTATCACGGACATGAGTGACCGCATCGAGCGGTATCGGCGCATCGCAGCGCAGGCGCCCGAGTACCGCAAGGCGCTCGACACGATGCGCGGAAGGGACGGTCGCCGCTTCTTCCTGAAGAACACCGCGCCGAATCTTGCGGGTGCTGAACTGCAGGAGCAGGTCCGTGCCGCCATCGAGGGCAACGGCGGGCGCATCACGACGAGCCAGAACCAGGGACCCAAGGACGAGGGGCGCTTCCGCCAGATCACGGTGACCGTGCAATTCTTCGCCTCGACGCCGGCCCTGCAGAAGATCCTGTATGCCCTCGAGGCGCAGCCGCCGTTTCTGTCGGTTGAGAGCATGACGCTGCGGCCGCTCAACGCGTTCCGCGGCTTCAAGCCCGCGCCCGGCCAGGAGCCGGAAGTCAACGTTCAGCTCGACGTCGCCGCTTTCGCGCTCGCCGAGCCGGAAAGGAAGTGAGACCGTGAACAGACTCGGCATCCAGGTTCAGGCGGCTCTCTGGTGGCTGCTGCCGCTCGCCGGACTCGCGGCGGTGATCGGCTGGGAGACGGACTGGGGCCGCGCGATGGAGAAGCGCCCGCAACCCGCGGAGGCGATCGCGCCGAAGCCGGTCGTGATATCGCTGCTGCCTGACTTTGCCATCGCGGGTGGCGTGGCCGCGCGCACCGAGACGGCACAGCGCACGCTTTTCAATCCGACCCGCCGTCCGGCGCCGCCGGCGGCGCCGGATGCTGCCGCCATGCGGCTGAAGCGCGGCCAGTTCGCACTGACGGGCACGATGGTCGTGGAGGGCAAGAGCACCGCCTATCTCCGCGAGGTCGCCAGCAACAAGTCCCAGCGCGTGCGCGCCGGGGAGAAGATCAACGGCATGCTCGTGGCCGATATCCGCCCGGATCGCGTGAAACTCACGCTGGGCGACGAGTCCGAGGAGCTGGTGCTGAAGGTCGTCACCAATCCGCGTCCGACCGCGCCGCCGGTCGCCGTCGCGCAGACGGCGCCCCCGCCTGCGGGGGCCGCCGCGCCAGCGGTCGCCCCGCCCCCCGGCGGCACGCCGGTGGCGGTACCCGCGGCTCCGACCGCCGCGCAGACGCTCGCCGAGCGCCGCCGCGCGGCGCGGGCCGCCGCCGCTGCGGGTACTGCGCCGGACGGATCTCCTGGTGCCCCCACGACCGCCCCTGCAAAGGCCGCTCCCGCCGCCGGTATCGACCCGCGCTGGGGGCAGATGGACCAGAGCTATCGGGACCGGGCCGCAAAAGCCAGCCGGCCCGCTGCAAAGTGATCTTTCGCGACAATCCGTGCCCGGCGCGCCGCGGCATGCCATGGAAAGCACAATGACAAATCGACTCTTCGCCGCCTGCGCCGCCGTGTCGGCCGCCGCCATCCTCGTTTCCGCGTGCGCGACGCCGCCGGTTGATTCCGCGGGTGCCGGGGCGCCCCTGCCGAGCTCGCCGACAGCCGGACGGCGCCGCGATGTCGCCCGCGCTGGCAGAGGCAGCCCAGCGCGCGCAGTCGCCCGGGCCTGCCCACGAGCGAGGACAAGGCCCGGATGTACAAGGGAACGGGCGTCGTCGTGAAGGGCCAGCAGCCAGGCGGCGGCGTTCCGCCCAGCCCTGCAGTCCAGCAGGCGGGCGGCGGCGTCGTGCTGAACTTCGAGGGCGCCGACTTGCGCGAAGTCGTCAAGAACATCCTCGGCGACATCCTCAACGAGAGCTACACGATCGATGCGACGGTCGGCGGCCAGGTCACCATTCGCACTTCCTCGGGCATTCCGCGCGATGCGCTTCTCGCCACGCTCGAAACGCTGCTGCGGATGAACGGCGCGACGATGGTGAAGGAGGCGGGGCTGTACAAGGTCGTACCGAGCGCGGCGGCCATTCGCGGCAACATCACGCCCCAGCTCGGCAACTCGCAGCGCGCGCTGCCGCCGGGCTTCTCGGTGCAGATCGTTCCGCTGCGCTACATCGGGACCCGCGAGATGATCCGCGTGCTGGAGCCCCTGGCGAAGGACGCCACGGCCATCCGTCCCGACGATCTGCGCAATCTGCTGATTCTGTCCGGAACCGAGCGGGAGCTGAAGCACCTGCTCGAGACGATCGACATGTTCGACGTGGACTGGATCGCCGGCATGTCCGTGGGACTCTTCACATTGCAGAACGCCGATGTGAAGGCCGTAGGCCAGGAGCTCGACCGGATCGTCGGCGACCGGAATACCGGTCCGCTCGCGGGCATCCTGCGCATCGTCCCGATCGAACGGATGAATGCGCTGCTCGTAATCACGCCGCAGCCGGCGTACCTCGAGGAGGCGAAGAAATGGATCGCGCGTCTCGATCAGGGCGGCGGCGGCGACGGTCCGCGCTTTTATGTCTACCACCTGCAGAACCAGCGCGCCGAAAAACTGGGGCCGCTGCTGACGCAGGCGTTCACCGGACGCGCCGCTCCGGCCGTGGCGCCGGCAGCGCCGACGGTCGCGCCCGGCACGCCGGCGGGAACAATCGTCTCGCCGCCGGCGTTCCAGCCGCTGGCGGGAACTCCGGCGACGCCGACGATCCAGGTGACCACGCCGCCGCCGACCCCCGGCCCGGTGGCGCAGGCCATCGCGCGCGCGGCCGAGGGACTCGGCGTCGTGCGCAACATCCAGGTCGTGGCCGACAAGGACAACAACACGCTGCTGATCGTCGCGACGGGTCCCGAGTACACCGTGATCGAAGCCGCGCTGAAAAAGCTCGACATTCCGTCGCGGCAGGTGATGATGGAAGTGACGGTCGCGAGCGTGAACCTGACCGACGAGTTCGACTTTGGCGTCGACTGGCTGTTCAAGGGCGGCGCGCCGTCGGGGCGTGGCTCCGGCGGATTGATCGTCGGTCAGGGCTCGACGGCGGGGAACCCGGGCCAGCCACCGGGCGCATCGAGTCCCGCGCTCGGCATCGCGCAGGGATTCACGTACATCATCAACAACGCGAACTTTCCCGGAGGGGTCCAGGCGGTCCTGCGCCTGCTCGACACCTATGGCGACACGAAGGTCATCGCCAATCCGCACCTGGCGGCGCTCGACAACCAGAAGGCGACCATCAAGGCGGGCGACAAGATACCGATCTGCCAGCAGACCTTTGTCGGCACCGGGGTCGGCAGCGTGACCAATGGGACGGTCTCGACGACGTCGCAGTACATCGACACCGGAGTCCTGCTGCAGGTGACGCCGCACATCAACGCGGGTGGGCTGGTCACGCTGGAGGTGCAGATCGAAGTGAGCGTGCCCGGCGACCTTCCCACCGACTGCAGTGAACTCGCGCCGGCGATCAACACGAGGTCGCTGCAGTCGATCCTGAACGTCCAGTCGGGACAGACGATGGTGATGGGCGGTCTCATCACCAGCAACAAGCAGAACAAATCCGCGGGACTTCCCCTGCTGTCGCGCATCCCGATCCTCGGCGGGCTGTTCGGTCAGCAGAAACTCACCGACAACCGCACCGAGCTCGTGATGTTCATCACGCCGCGCGTCGTCGAGACGGACATCGACCTCAAGAGCGTTGTCGACGACCTGCGCCGCCGGATGCAGTACATCGACGACAATTTCGATGTCTTCAAACGGCCGCCGACGCCCGCTGCAAATGGAATGCCTGCGCCCAGCATCCCGCCCGCTACCCCGGGCGGAATGCCCGAAAAGCCCTGAGTCGCGCGGATGACCGTCGCCGGTTGACGACAACAAAGCGTCGCCAAATCCCGACATGACCGGCCAGAAAACATGGCAAAACCGTCGCTGTCTCCCGACATTTTCATGTTGCAGCGGCACAACACCAGTTAACGGGGTACTTTCCATGGAGAACACGCATTGACGCCGGAGTAAGCTTTCGATACTCTTGAGTCGAGGATTGCGGCGCCGTGGAAACTGAAAGCATCGTCGCGATGGGCATTCGGTGGTCCTCGGTGGTTCGCACCATGGCGCTCGAGTCGAATTCGTTGGGGCAATCCGGATGATCGTGCGGGATGTGGCGTGGCAGTCGTGCGATGACGGCATGCGGACATGGTCGCCGGTGGGGCTTCAAGTGGTTGGCCGTCGCGCTTGTTGCGGTTGCAGCCGGAGGTTGCGCTGCGCTGGGCGGAGGTCTGGACAAGGACGCGCCGGCTGCGGTGAAGGAAGCGGCCGTCGCCGAGCGGGCGAAGGCGCGCTGGCAGGCATTGATAAAGAGGGATTACGAGGGGGCGTACCAGTATTTGAGCCCGGCGTCGCGCCAGACCACCTCGCTGTCCCAGTATCAGGCGCGGATCGCGGCCATCCAGTATCGGGCGGTGACGATCGAAAAGGTCGAGTGTGCGACGGAGGTGTGCAAAGTGAAGCTGTCGCTGACGTACGACTACCCGCCGGCGAAGGCCAAGGGAGTCGTCACCCCTCTGGACGAAAGCTGGATCATCGATCAGGGGCAGGCGTGGTTCGCGTTTCGCGGTTGAGCAGATTGTTGCAGGAATTCCACAAACGGGTGGCGGCGGTGGGGCCAAATTGTTTGCCAAGGTGCAAAGAGCTGTAATAACATCGGTGCGTTGTTGGTCTTTAAGTGATCACTTTCAACTGCTTCAGAGAGGAGTTACCCTTAACCATGAATACGTTCAATAAGAAGTCGCTGTGCGTCGCGCTTGCCGCGACGGGCATGCTGGGCGCCGCCGGCGTCGCACAGGCGGTGAACGTCAGCGAAAACGGGCTCGGCAATGTCCTGATCTACCCGTATTACACGGTGAACACGGACATCAACGGCAACGCGTTCAACACGCTGATGTCGGTCGTCAACACGACGGCCAGCACGAAGGCGATCAAGGTCCGCTTCCGCGAGGGCAGGAACAGCGCTGAAGTGCTGGACTTCAACGTCTTCCTGTCGCCATTCGACGTCTGGACCGCGTCGATCACGCCGGGCGATGTGATAACGGGGTCGACCGAGTGGGGCGCCAAGATTGCCACAGCGGATAACAGCTGCACGATTCCTACGTTCAATGGAGCCGAAAATTTCCGCACGCACAAAGTTCGCTTCCGAAGATGACAATGCGGTATCCCGCACATCGGAAGGCTACTTCGAAGTCTTCGAGATGGCGACTTACGACGACAATAGCGTCGTCGCGGTGAATTCCAAGCATTCGGACGGCGTGCCCGAGGATTGCTCGAAGGTCACCAACACCAGCGCCGCGGTATCCCCGCGCAGTCCCCAGGGCGGCCTGTTCGGAGGGGTGACGATCCTCAGCCCGGCTGGCGGCGGCGCTTTCTCGCAGCCTGCCACGGCGCTGGCCAATTTCACGGATATCGGTGAGTATTTCAACACGGGCTCGGAGTCGCCGAACTACGGTAACGCCATTCCGATCAGTAACGTCATCGCGGGCGCCAGTCTCTACCGGACCGAGTGGGAAGATGGCTTCGACGCGGTGACCGCGGTGCTGATGGCGAATGCGTTGACCAACGAGTATGTGCTCGACGTGGGATCCAAGTCGCAGACCACCTTTGTCGCCACGTTCCCGACGAAGTACAATTACGTCAATTCGCTGCTCCCGATTCCTCCGTTCACGAGTAGATACGTGGATGGGGAGGGCGCCTGCGAGAACTTCTACGGCGTGGTGTTCGACCGCGAAGAGGGTTCGCCGCAGATCATCAGCGAGGATGACTTCTCGCCGACGCCAACACCCGGCGCCGGTCCGCAACTTTGCTGGGAAGCACAGAACATCAGTTTCGGGTCAAGCAACGTGTTCGGGTCGCGCAACAATGCCTCGATCTCCACGACCGATCCCGGCAGCGGCGAGAGTTTCTCGAACGGCTGGTCGGTACTGGCCTTCAACAACGTGCTCTTGGACACGAACGAGCGATCCCGATCCCACCGGGATTCGAAGACGAGCATACGATGACGTCCAACCTGTTCACGGACATTATCGATCTCACGTCTACTGGAGGTGGTGGGATCACTTCGGGCGCGTCGGTGACGTATTATGGTCTGCCGGTGGTCGGCTTCGCGGCGCAGACGTTCCAGAACGACGCGGTGGTGGTCAACGGACAGACCTACCTGTCGACGTTCGGTGTCACGTTCCCGCACCATTTTTCGAGGCTCATTTACAACGACGTGCCGTAACCCGCAGCATCACTGGCAGTATCCGGAAGGGGCGGGACGCAAGTCCCGCCCTTTTCATGATGGGCTCCAGGGCGCCTTCCTGCCGGGACTGTTGTCCGTCGCCGGTGCGCCCCATTGCCGACTCCTGTTGACATGGCGGCGGGCTGTGCGATAGAATGTTCGTGTAACTCAATAAATTGCAGCTGTAATTCGCTGTTTTTCTGGAGCATATGCTCAGCGGGAGCCGAGTTGGGAGGGGCCACCCATGATTGACAGGAGTCCGCAATGAATCGAACCGGGATGTCCCGAGCTCTTTTTGGCGCAGTCGCCGCATGCCTGACCGCCGTTGCCCTTTTCGCGGCCGGTCCTGCGCGCAGTCTCACGATCAACGATCAAGGAGCATGCTCCGCCTGGACCTGGAACGCGACAAACGCTACGCTCACCTGCACTCCGGCGACTGGAGGCCCCCCGCCCCCGGCCTCCCAGGGGCCGTCCGGTTGCACGCTGACCTCCTCGCCGTCGAGCCTTGGTGTGGCGGGAGGAGCGGTCAATCTGACGGTGACCTGCGGCGGGAGTGCCCCGACCAGTTACGCCTGGTCTGCGTCGCCGGGCGCAACCTTCAGCGGCGGTCACCTCGACGGGCACGAACACCAATAGCGCCACGATCTCGGCCACGACTGCTTTCACCGTCACGGCGTCCAACGCCAGCGGGGCTGCCGTCGCGCAAACGTCCGTCCAGGTTGGCGCCGGGATCTCCTGCGCCGCCCAGGGCTTCTCCAAGACGCTCGTCTCCAACTGGGATTGGAATTCAGCGATAGAGCAGCTCGACACGACGGGGCTGGGCGGGATCGGAACCGATGGCATACTGGTGGTGCCGTTCACGCCGACTGCGCCCGAAGATGGGAACACCGCGACGCTGCAGGTGGTGAATTATCCGGGCAACACTGCCGACGATCAGAATGCGGATGGCGATATCGACCCAGCCTTGCGAACTCCTCCCGGCCGCCCCGTTGCGTGGAAGCTCGGGCACCGGGCCGACGATTTATTATGGGATGGGAGCGGTGCCGTCCTACGCGGCGAAGCTCACGCCCGGCGTGAAGTACTACATCAACGTCGCCCTCCGGGATGGCGTAAGCTCATCCAAGCCTTTTGGTACGCCAAGCTGCGTTGCCGGAATAGCGAATTTCCCACGCTGCGACGTTCAGGCTTACATACCACACACCCGCAGGACACTGATACCGCTCCGACTTGGCGCGCGCCCCGGCTTCGGCCGGGGCGCGTTTCGTTCTGATGCAGGAGTTGGGGTCCGGCTGCTTGCCGTTCCCCGAAGCGGGATGACCTGCGGTTATCATGGATGACCATGCATCGAAAACCTCGCCTACCGGTGGCTTCCGCAATCCTGGCTTTGGCGTTCGCCATGCCGGCCAACGCGCAGACAGCCGACGAGGTCTTGGTGCGCGGTCCCGAGGTGACGCTTACCCGCGCCGATTTCGAGGCGGAACTTACGCGCATCCCGAACGAGCAGCGCATCGCCTTCATCACGAATCCGCAACGCGTGCAGGCGGCGTTGAACAGCATCCTGGTCAACCGGACGCTCGCCGAGCGCGCCCGTGCGCAGAGTATCGACAAGGATCCGGGCGCAGCGCGGCGCTTGCTGCTGGAGAGCGATCGCGCACTTGCCGCGTTGATGGTCGAACGCATCGAGAGCGACGCCGGAGCCGAGTTCGACCGCGCCAAGGACCGTAATCTGGCCCGGGCGCGCGAGCTCTATCTGGTCAACCACGCAAAGTACGTCGTCCCGGAAGAGATCGTGGTCTCCCACATCCTCTTCGATCCTGCGAAGAGAGGCAAGGATGCCGCGCGGGCCGCCGCGGACGACGCGAGGTCGAAGCTTGTTGCGGGCGCGGATTTCGCCGCCATGGCGCTGGAACTGTCTGACGACGCATCCGCGGCGCGCAATAAGGGTCGGCTGCCCGCGATCGCGCGCGGCAAGGTGGATCCGGCGTTCGACGCCGCCGCGTTCGCGCTCAAGAATACCGGCGACATCACCGAGCCCGTGCTGTCGCGTTTCGGCTATCACCTGATCCGGCTCGAAGCCCGCAGGCCCGCGCGCGAAAAGTCATTCGACGAGGCGCGCACGCAGATTCTCGCCGACATGCGGCAGAAGCAGGTGGCGGAAGCCCGCGAATCCGCCATTGTGGCCATTCGCAGCGACCCGCGACTGCAGGTGAACCAGCAAGCTGTCGACGCGCTCGTCGTGCAGAACGAGGGCCTGCCGCCGCAGTCCGCGTCGCCGAAGTCGAAGGCCACCGCGACGTCGCCACCGCCGAAGAAGAAGTAGACACCCGCTCGCCTCCGGCGCGCCGGTTCCCGCGGTCGCCTTGCGCGCTCCGTGGGCACGGGGGCAGCTGCGCGGTTCTTGCTATGCTGCCGGCATGACCGATCTTCTCCGACCGCTGACCACCGATCCGGCAACAGCGGCCGCCGTTTCGCGCGTCGCGGCCGGGGCGCGGCGCGACCGTGCGCTGTTCGCGTATTTCCTCAAGCGCGAAATCACGACGCGTTATCTCGGCAGCGCGACGGGTCTCGCATGGGCGCTGCTGCACCCGCTCGCCCTGCTCGCGGTCTACCATTTCGTGTTCACGCTGGTGTTCCGCATGGGCCGGTATGACGGCACGAGCTTCCTGCTGTTCGTGGCCGTCGCGCTGTGGCCGTGGCTGGCGGCGCAGGAAGGCCTGCAGCGGGCGACGGTGAGCCTGATCGGACACGCCGGGCTGATCCGCAAAGTCGCCTTCCCCCACGAGCTCGTCGTCTATGCGTCGGTCGCGGCGACGCTGGTGCTCCAGTTCGCCGGCTATCTCGCGGTGCTCGTGGCGCTCGCCGCGTTCGGCGAGCCGGTGCATTTCGAAGGATTGCTCGTCGCGGTGCCGTTGTGGCTCATCCTCGCAGTGGCGGCCACCGGGCTCGCGTTGTTGCTGGCGGCGCTGCAGGTGTTCATCCGTGACGTCGAGCACGTGCTGATGCCGCTGCTGATGATCATGATGTACCTCACGCCCATCCTCTACCCGCTGACGCTCGTGCCGGAGGGCGTGCGGCCGTGGGTGGCGGCGAATCCTTTCGGCTGGCTCGTCACGCGCTTGCGCGAAGCGTTGCTCGAAGGCGTGCTGGTGCCGCGCTGGAGCGACGCCGTCGCGCTGGCGGTGGCGCTCGCGCTGTATTTCGCCGGACGCTGGGTGTTCCGGCGGCTCGCGCCGCATTTCGAGGATTTTCTCTAGTGTGGAAGCGATGATGACGGTGCCGCTGCTTCAGCTCGACAACGTCGGCAAGGATTACGCGAAAGTCGACCCGCGCGGCGGGCGCGTGCGCCTGGTCTGGGAGCTGCTGGCCGGGCGCGCCGCGCCGCGCGTGTTCCGCGCGCTCGACGGCGTCAGCTTCGACCTGCGGCGAGGCGAGTCGCTCGGCGTGATCGGCGAAAACGGCGCGGGCAAGTCGACGCTGCTGAAGATCATCGCCGGCGTGATCCAGCCCACGCGCGGCACGCTGGTCGTCGGCGGTCGCGTCGGCGCGCTGCTCGAGCTCGGGTCAGGCTTTCATCCGGAGTACACGGGGCTTGCGAACGTCGATCTCGCCGCGGCGCTGCTCGGTCTCACGCCGCGCGAGATCGAGGCGAAGCGCGCCGAGATCATCGCGTTCGCCGACATCGGCGAGCACATCCACGATCCGATCAAGCACTACTCTTCCGGGATGATCGTGCGCCTGGGTTTCGCGGTTGCCACGGCGCTCGCTCCCGACGTGCTCATCACCGACGAAGTGCTCGCGGTCGGCGACGAGTCGTTCCAGAAGAAGTGCGTCGCGTGGATGGAGCGCTACCTCTCCGGCGGCGGCACGCTGCTGCTATGCTCGCACAGCATGTACAGCGTGCAGAAGCTGTGCCGCAGCGCCCTCTGGGTGAAGGAGGGCCGGGTCGAGCGCTATGGGCCGACGGCCGACGTTACGCAGGCGTACCTTGCCTACCACGAGGAGAAGAGCGCGGGGGCGAAGCGGCCGCTCACGGCAACGCTCGCCGCGGCCGCGGGCGTCTACGCGATCCAGTCGCTCGACCTCGAGCCTTCGGACACCCTGGCCCACGGCGCTGCGCTGCGCCTCTCCGGCGAGGTGTTCTCGCCGGACGGGCGTGCGCCGAACGTTCTGATCGGCATCGTGCGTGCGGACGGCACGCCTGTCTACGGTGTGGCAACCGACATGGATGGCGCGGCGCCCCAGCGCGTCGCGCCGGACCGGTACGCGTTCGCGCTGACGCTGCCGCACGTCGCGTTGCTGCCAGGCAAGTACCTGGTCCGCGTCCACGCGCTGGATCCGGAAGGCGTTCGCTTGTTCGACAATGTCGAGCGCTCCTTCGTGGTCACCGGCGCGACGCGGGAACTGGGCCTGGTAAGGCTCGAGCACCGTTGGAGCGACGAGGATTCGCCGCGCGGCAGCGATGGCATCGTCCGCTGACGCGAATCCGCCGCCCGCCGGCGAGGGTCGAGGCATCGATGCCCGTCCCACCGTGCCGCGCGGGGTCCTCCACGTCATCCACGGTCACGGAGGGGGCACCGAGCACCACGCGCGCGCCTTGATCGACGCGTCGCGCGCCGCGTGGCGCCATTATCTCGCCATCGCCACCGAGGATTCCTGGCAGATCGAGGAACACGCCGACGCCGGCGCGGTGCGCACATACGACTTGCGACGGCGCCCTGCCGAGGGGTGGCCCGAATTCGTCGGTGGAATCTGCGCTACGTTCCGGATCGCGCTCGTCCACCTGCACAACATCTCGGGTTGCCGCGACGGCATCGTCGAGGCGCTCGGCGCCATCGGCGTTCCCTACGGATACACGGTGCACGACTTGAGCTTCGCGTGCCCGACGATCCTGTTCCTCGGCGCCGACGGCAATTACTGCCATCAGCAGACCGATCCGGCCGTTTGCGGCAGGTGCCTGTCCGGCCGGCCTGAGTTCGCGCACATCGACATCGAGGCGTGGCGTGCGCAGCACGGCGCGCTCGTGGCGCACGCGCGATTTCTGATAGCGCCTTCGCGCTGGGCCGCTGACGCGCTCGCGCGCTACTACCCCGGGTACCCGGTTGCAGTGATCCCGCATGCGCCTGCGGGAGCCTGGGCGCTGCAGTCGGGGGACGCGGCGGCATCGGCGCCGTCGTTGCCGCAGACGCGGCCGTTCGACCTGCCGGACGACGCTCGCGTGACGATCGCGGTGCTGGGGGCCGTCGGGCCGGACAAAGGCGCGCGCCGGCTCGAGCGTCTCGTCGAACTCGTCCGCGCCACCTGCCTGCCGGCGCGTTTCGTCCTGATCGGCTACATGGACGTCGAGCATGGCCCGTGGCAAAGCGACGACGCGGTGCTGACCGTCCATGGCCGTTACGATCCGTCGGCGCTGCCTGACCTGCTCGCCCACTATCGCGCTCGACTCGTTGCGTTCCCGTCCGCGGGTCCGGAGACCTTCAGTTTCACGCTGTCCGAGGCGTGGGCGGCCGGACGTCCGGTCATCGTTCCGCCGTTCGGCGCGCTGGCCGAGCGCGTCGCCGGGACCGGCGCCGGCTGGGTGTGGACGGATGCCGAATGGCGCGACGAAGAGAAGATGCTCGCGCGCATGTTGGAATTGATCGCACCCGCGCACGCGGATGAGCTGGCACTGGCCGCCGGGCGCGGGCGCGCCGTCCGGCAGGTCTCACCCGCGGACATGGCGGCGCAGACGCTTCGCATCTATGACGCCGCGGCAGCCCGCACCGCGGTGACGTCCTTCGCGCCGCTCGACGCCGCGCGCGTGCGCGGCGCCGCGGGCCATGGCGCGTGGGCCGCTCCCGTTGTCCAGCCGCCGCCGGCGCCCTCGGAGGTTGCTGCGACCGGCTTTCGCGCGCGGATCGCGGCGACGGTGCGCCGGCTCGGCGCGACGCCGCCCGGTCGCCTGCTGGTCCGGCTGACGCCGGTGCGCGTACGCAGCGCGTTGAAGGCACGCTTGCGCTGATGGCGGCGCCCGCGTGGAATCGCTGGATGGCGCTCGGCCGCGCGCATGTGTCGAAGGGCCGGCCGGTGGATGCGATGCTCTGTTACCGGCATGCCGCGCGCGTCGACGGTGCGCCGGCAGAAGTGCACCATCGTCTCGGTGAAGCGCTCTGGCGTCTGGGACGCGCCCAGGAAGCGGCTGCCGCGTGGCGCGAAGCCATGCGTCGTGACGCTCAGGCGCAGGCACCGGCGCAGGCGCTGGCAGGCGCGCTGCTCGCGCTTGGCGATGCCGCAGGCGCACGAGCGGTGGCCGGCGGCGTCCTGACGCGGCATCCCGGCGATGCGCGCGCCGAGCTGGTGTACGGCGTTGCGGCGCTGCTCGACGCGGCCGAGGACCACCAGGCCGCCATCCTGCGCGCGAAAGCGGCGCTGGCACGCGACCCGAGCCTCCTCGCGGTCCCTACGCTCGCAGCGGGCCTTGCGGTCGCGCTCGACCGGCTGCCCGGGATGCCCGGGAAGCCGGCGCTGCTCGAAGTTGTGTCCCGCGTCGCTCTGACCTCGTCCGCGGCAGCGACGATGCCGGCGCTCCTGCTGTCGCTGCTGTGCGAGCGCGAGTTCGCCGAGGGGGATGACGCGCGTGCCGCCCTGTTCGCGCTCGCGCGTGTGCGCGAGTTCGAGCCCGGCGAGCACGAAGCGCTGCGCCGCATCGCCAGCGCCGCGTTGCGCGGTGCCCCGCAAGAAGCACCGGCGCTCGCGCAGCGCTATGCGTCCCTCTGCGCGCGATCGTTCGCGGCGCCATTGCCGCTCGTCTGGCCACGTCGTACCGCCGGGCGCAGGCTCCGCGTCCTCGTCCTGGTCGGCGTCGTGCCTGACCCGGAAGTCCGGGCACTTCGGGCGGCGTTGACCGGTCTCTCCCCCGAGCGCTTCGACGTCGCGGCCGCGCTCATCGGAGGCCAGTCCGAGCCGGGGACGACCGCCGGCATCGAAAAGGCATGGCCGTCGCGCGTCATTCTGCTGCCGGCGATTCCCGACGCGAACGACGCGCAGCGACTCGCAGCGCTCGATTGCGATGCGCTGGTCGACCTTGCCGGCTTGCGCGCCGGAGCCGGCGTGCTGCTGGCCCTGCGCCCGGCGCGGACGGTACTTACCGTCGCGGATTTCCCGGCGCGCAACGTGCCGCCGCTGATCGATCACGGCGCTACGCCGGCGCGAGAGCTCGCACGCTTGCTGGAGGAGCGATGGCGTGCGCTGCCTCCGGACGACGATGTCCCGGATGCGTCGGCCATGGCGGCGCGATGGACGGAGGCCGTGCGCACGCAGCAGCGGGGCGACCTCGCGGCCGCGCGCGAGTGCCACACCCGCGTGCTCGCCTGGCAGCCCGATTACGCGCCGGCGCATTATCTGCTTGGAATCGTCGAGCGCGATTGTGGCGACCTCGTGCGCGCTCGCTCGCATCTGGCCGCGGCGATCGCCGCGGCGCCGGGGTTTGCCGACGCCAGGATAGCGGCGGCAAAGGCGGCGCAGGCCGCAGACGACTTGCCGGGCGCGATCGCCGTTTGCATGGACGGGCTGGCGGCGACGACGCAACCGCTCGCGCTTCATCGCGCGCTCGGGCTCGCGCGTCTCGCCGCGCGCGACGGGCGGGGTGCGGCCGGCGCTTTCGCCGCGGCGCTCGCCATCGACCCCTTCGACGGCGAAACGCACTACAACCACGGCGTCGCCCTGCAGATGCAGCGCCGGAGCGCCGACGCGGCGGCGGCCTACCAGCGCGCGCTGGAATTCCGGCCGGACCTCGCCGCCGCCGAGTTCAATCTCGGCGTGCTGTTCCAGCAGCGGGGTGCCACGGCGCCGGCCATCGCCGCCTATGAGAGCGTCCTCGCGCGCGAGCCCGCGAACGCGGCTGCGTACAAGAACCTGGGCGAGGTTCTCCAGGCGGGCGGGCGGGCCGCATCCTGGTTCGCGAACTTCGACCGTTTCGAGGTCGGTTGCCCCGATGCGCTGGCACTCGCCGTGCAGGCACTGGAGGTTCTCCAGCATCGCGGCGACTTCGCCCGACTCGACCGGTATCTCGACGGTCTGCGCGCCGGAAGATTTCGCGCGGAAACCGGGACGGAGCTGTGCGACAACCTCGAGCAGCTGCTCTACCTGCTGCTTTTTTTCGACATCGAGCCGGCGGTCGTCTTCCGGTATGCGCAGATGTACGACGCCGCGGCGCGGCGCGTCTACGGCGCGCCGTTCCCAGGACCGGTCGCGCGCCGGCCGGGCCGCGTGCGCTTGGGCTATCTGTCCGCCGACCTGCGCAATCACGTGATGGGCAAGATGATGTGGCAGGCGGTGCAGCACCACGACCGCTCCCAATTCTCCCTTCATTTCTACGCGTTGTCGGGCGAGCGCGACGAGTGGACCGGACGCTTCGAGGGAATCGCCGACCGCTTCGACGTCCTGGCCGATCTGGACGAGCGCGAAGCGGCGGCACGGATCGCTGCGGACGATCTCGATCTGCTGGTCGACCTGTCGACGCACACCCGGGGCGCGAAACCGGGGATCCTCGCGCTGAAGCCGGCGCGGGTTCTCCTCACGCATGTCGCGAGCGCCGGCACCGTCGGACTCTCGACCGTCGATTTCAAGCTGACGGACCGCTATGCGGACGTCCCGGAAAACCAGGCGTTCCAGAGCGAAACGCTGCTGCCGATGGACGGATGCGTCTATCCGTATCGGCACGTCGCCGCGGCGAAGGCGCATCCGTTCCACCGGAGGTCGCTCGGCATCGCCGCCGATGCGATCCTGATCGGCGCGTTCGTCACGCCGCTCAAGCTGTCGCGCCGCTGCCTCGGGCTCTGGCGCGAGATCCTGGAGCGCATGCCGCACGCGCGACTCGCATTCTCGCCGGCGAATGCCGGATTCCGCGATTCCTATGCCCGGCTCGCGACGGCCGCCGGCATCGCGCCCGACCGGCTCTTCTTTCTGCCGCAGGGTCGCGACGACGCGGAGCAGCAGGCACGTTACGAGCTGATCGACTTCGCGCTCGACCCGATGCCCTTCGGCGGCGTCAACGGCACGCTGGAGGCGCTCGACATGGGCGTGCCAGTCGTCACGCTCGTCGGCACGCGCCACGGAGAACGGTCGTCGTATTCCATTCTCGCGAACCTCGGGGTGACGGCAACGGTCGCGCGAACGGAACGCGAGTATGTCGAGATCGCGACGCGGCTCGCGGCGGACGCCGTGTTCATGCGCGACGTACGCGGCGCCATCCTTGCCGGTCTGGCGCGTTCACCGCTCACGGATCAGGTCGCGCACGCGCGTGCCCTCGAACGCGCCTATCTGTCGGCGCTCGCGGCCAGGGCCCCGGAGGCGCTCCGGAACGCCGGCACTGGCGAGACGAGCCGCTAGCCGGGCCTCCCGGGCGGCACGAGATCGGCCAGTGCGGCCGCGACGTCGCGCACGACGGCGTCCCAGGCGCCTGGTCGCCGGTTGCCGGAAGAGCCGCATCGTCGGATACCAGGGGCTGTCGGTGCGCGCAAGCTGCCAGCGCCAGTCCGGCGCGAACGGCAGCAGTAACCAGGTCGGCTTCGCCAGCGCGCCGGCGAGATGGGCGATGCTGGTATCAACGCGTGACGATCAGATCGAGTTCGGCGACGAGCGCGGCGGTGCCGGCGAAGCTCGCTGCGCAGCGGAAGCCGAACGAGGGCACTGGCGCGTGCCTCCGAGGCGGTGGCCGCGTCGTCCTGCGTCGGCTGCAGCGAGAACCAGACGGTGCCGGGTGCGTCGAGCAGCGGCGCCAATGCGGCGAGCGCGATGGAACGGCGGCGATCGTTCGCGTGCGCCCGGTTCCCGGCCCACGCGAGGCCCACCTTCAATCGGCCGCGGTACGGTTCGAGCGCCGCTGCGACCTGTGCCCGGCGCGCAGGCGCGGCCGTGATGTAGGGGACGGACGACGGGATGTCGTGCGGGGCCGATGCCGAGCGCGCCCGGAATCGACAGCAGGGGGATGTGCGCGTCGTGCGGGGGCACCGGTTCGTCGGGCCCGAACACCATGGCAACGCCCGGCACGGTCGCCAGCAGCGGCACGAGCGGCGATGCAGCGACGACGACGACGCGCACACCGCGTTGCGCCAATGGCGTCGCGAAGCGGACTGAATTGCAGCGCGTCCCCGAGCCCCTGCTCCGCAGTGGACGAGCAGTGTGAGTCCCGGCCGGGCGATGCCGTCCCAGCGCGGACTCGCGTAGGCGCGCGCGTGCTTGCCGAGCTCGGCGATGCGACAGCCGCCATTCGTACTCGCGCCAGCCCTCGGCGAACTCTCCGTGCGCGAGCAAGCGCAAGCGGACAGATTCCAGTGCGCCTGCGCGAAGTCGGGCACAACGGCGAGTGCCTCGCGATAGGCGGCGATGGCCTCGGGCAGGCGATTCGATGCCTGCAGCGCGAGACCGAGATTGTTCGAGGCGACGGCGTGGTCGGGCTTCAGCGCGAGCGCACGGCGATAGGCGGCGACCGCTTCGTCGATGCGGTCGGCAGCGGCGAGAGCGAGGCCGAGGTTGTTCTGGAATTCCGGTTCCCCGGGAACCGCCGCCGCGGCGCGTTCGAGCAGCGGCATCGCCTCGTCGATGCGGTGGCGCTGGTAGAGGATCACGCCGAGATAGTGGAGCGCGAGCGGGTGCTCGGGCCTCATCGCGAGCGCGCCGCGATACCCGCCCTCGGCGCGGTCGAGTTCGCCGCGCTGATGCGCCGCGAGCGCAACGCGAACCAGTGCGTCGGCATCGGGAGGGCGAGCCGACACTACCGCTGCCGTCGGCGCATTGCCCTTGCCCAGCGCGCCATGGCACAGCTTGTAGCGCTTGCCGCTGCCGCAGGGACAGGTATCGTTGCGGCCGACCGCGGGAGGCGACTGCGCCTGGCGCCGACCGGCGGCCAGCAGCGTTGCGGCCTCCGGGTGCGCGGGTGTCGCGGCGAGAATGCGCGTGGCGATCGCGATCACGGCGTTCCACTGTCCGAGCGCGCTGCAGTTGCGCATGAGCTGCAGCAGCTGCGGCGAGCGCGCGATCGCGTCGGTGAACACCGGTGCGAGCCCGGCGATCTCGTCGGGTGCGACCGTGCGGCAGAAATTGAAAAGCCCGTGGAAGCCGAATGGCTTGCCGATCGGATAGGAGGCCTCGAACGAAAACCGGTCAGCCAGGTCCTCGTCGGCAAAGCGGATGCCGTGCTCGCGTTCGAGCAGCGGACGGAAGGTACGGCAGATGGTCGTGTCTTCGGCGTCGGTCAGGACGATCCGGGAATCCTGCAGCGCCTGGAGCAGCCGGCGCGAGCGCAGCGAGAACCCGCCGTTGCCCACGCGCATTCCGTCGTCGTGCCAGAACCACTTTGCGCCGATGTAGTCGCAGGCGAGGAACGCGGGATCCCACGCCGCCGGGTTGATCACGTAGCCGTCCCACTGAATGAGCAGGACGTGAGCCGTCCCGACGTGGGGGAGCAGCGATTTCAGCACGAACTCGGAGTAGGCCGCGCGGGAATCGATGGCGATGCCCGATACGACGTCGGTGCCCTCGGGGGCCGCGGCGCCGGCTGGCAGCGCATCGGTCAGCAGCAACGCGCGCGCGAAGCGCACGCCCTCGCGCGATCGCGCCAGCGCTCTCAGTGCCAACGCATGATTGCCGGTGTCGATGCAGCACAGCGTGACGTCGGGCAGCTCGAGCATGGCGATCGGGTGACGGTGGCCGTTCAGGTGGCGCTCGCGCCGGCGGGCGCGTGAGTGGCGGTCCAACGGCGCGCGAAGGCGCGAAATGCCAGCGCTGCGAAGGCGACCAGTAGTGGCGCGAAGTGCAGCGTGACGCGATTGAGGGTCATCTGCTCGGCGAGCAGAGCCCGAGCGCTGGGCAAAGCGAAGACGGCGAACAGCAGGATCGCGCCGGACGCGACGACCATGGTCAATGGAGCGAGCGAGCGGGACGCGAGCTCGCGCCAGCTCAACAGGATCGCGGCCAACGCGCCGTACCACAGGAGGTTCCAGGAGCCGAGCAGGAGGTAGCTGTCGGCCAGCGCGGACCATGCCGGGTCGAAATCGAGGTGCAGCCGGTATCCGAGGAAGGTCGGGCTCGTCTGCGCGAACACCGCGAGCAGGAAGAGGATCGCGGCCAGTCCCGCTGTCGCGACCTTCAGGCCGCGCGCGGGCAGGAGCACGACGATCGCGCCGGGAATGAGCGTCGCCACCCAGGCGAAGCCGGCGTTCGCGGTCTGCGTGCATGCCAACGCCAGCACGGCCACGAGCGCCGCGTCGCGCGGATCGCGCGTCGCGATCCAGCGCAGCGACGCGAGCACGGCACACGTGTAGAACGCCGCCAGCGGCAGGTCGGCGTATCCGGCCAGTGCGACGTGGACATTCGCCAGCGGCAGCGAGGCCACGAAAAAGGCGACGGTGAGCGCGGCTAGCGGCGGCAGCTCGTGCGCGCGCATCGCCCCGTAGACGGCCGACGCCAGCGCCACGGCGAGCTGCCACCACGGCCAGTTCATCAGCGTGTCGTCCCAGCGGCCCAGTGCGATGCAGGACCACACCTGCAGCAGCGGTACCGTCGGCGGGTTACCGGGTGCCGCGTCGAAATACGCTGCGCCGTCGGCCGCGAACCAGGCGTCGGCGCCCGCGAACGGGACGATGCGGCCGAGCTCGAACCAGACGCGCGCCTTGGTCGCCCATTGGGTCCAGGCGTCCCAAGGGTAGAGCGGTTGCCATGCAACCACCGCTCCGAGCAACAGGAAATGAAGTCCGGTCCAGGCGAGCAGCGCCCGCCACGCGAGGAGGGCGGCGCCGTCCAGTTCCGGCGGAGAAACGACGGCGCCCCCGGCGGCGCGGATGGCCCCAGGCAATTCGGCGCCGGCGCGGTGCCACGCGAGGTAACCGGCGATCGCAGTTGCCGCCAGCAAAGGCGCCGCGATCGACAGCGCGCTGAACCCGACGCCGGCACTCGACAACAGGCGCATCCACAGTGTCAGGAGGAATGCGCCAACCAGATAGCCGGCGCCCGCGATCCATGCGATCTCGCCGGGCGCCGAGAACGGGCGCTTGCCGCGCAGCAAGACGAGTGCGCTCATGCCCGCCAGCCAAGGCAGCAGCAATCCCGCCAGCAGTGTCACGCCTGGCACGTCGCGGGCCGCCGAAGGGCGCGTGCGCCGCGGGGGGCAGCGAACAAAGTGAGCGTGGGGCGTCATCAGCGGATCCGGAAGAGCGCCGCGCCGCCGCGCTCGCTCAGGAGCAGCTCCGCCGGGACGGGCTCTCCACTGTCCCAGCGCAAACGCTGCGCGCCGGGATCGAACTGCACGCCGCGCCGCTGGTAGACGACCAAATAGTCGCCTGTCCGCAACCGCGAGCTCGGGGGGATCGCGTTCCGGTACGGCTCGAAATGGACATTGTGCGGATAGAGGTGATACGCGCCGCGGCTGCGCAAGTAGTGGGCGTCGGCAACCATGAAGACCCGCGCCGGCTCCGAAGGGAGCTTCTCGCGCACCTTCTCGATGAAGGCGAACAGCGCGCCGTCCTCGGCGGCGAGGTGTCGCGCGCGGAAATCCTGCCCGGCGTATCGGTGCGCGGTTGCCTGCGCCTGCCGCGCGAGATCCCAGACCCACCGCGCATCCTGCAGAAGCCACGCGGCGACGAACAGCATCGCCAGCACGGCAGGCAGGGCCACGGTGCGCATGCGCCGCCACGCAAGACCGAACCAGGCGAGTGCGGCAAGGGCCACCGCCGCCGCGAGCAGCACCGGCAACGGGAGGTCCTGCACGTCGGCGCCTCCGGTGATGCCGTTGATCGAAGTCCCGGTGAATCCCTCGAGCGCGAGCCATTCGCGAAGGCGATCGCCCGCGATCTCGACGGCGCCCATCGGCTTCGCCACGACGCCGCGGATGCGCACCGGTTGCGGCAGCGGGCCGCGGATCGTCAGCGCGAGGCCGGTGACCCGCCCGACCCAGTCCGGATTCGACGCGAGCGCTGCGGGAAGGAGCCGCCCCGATGCTACGGTGATCGGTGTCGAATTGAGTTTCGCGGGAGCGTAATCGTTGCGCCAGACCAGCCACGCCGTCGTTTGATCGGGAACCCCGAGCGCGCTCCACGCGATCGCCCGATAGTCGCTCGACCGAAAGTCGGTGTCGACGGTGACCAGCGTGGTGCCGGTCGGGTCGGCCGCGGCCACGACGAGATCGCCATGATCGAGCCCTCCGGTGCCGCGCGCGAGCGTGAGCCGGTCGGCGGTCCAGCCCTTGGGGGACGCCGTCGGAAACCACGTGCCCGGCACCGCCGCGACGAGGTAGCCCAGCAGGCAGAGGGCAAGCGCCACGGCGAGGAAAACGAGCGCTTCGCAGTACGGGTTGCCCCGTCGGGATTGACTCGTGCGCAGGGATCGGCGCAGCGTTCGTCGGTGGGCGTTGCGGCTCGTCGGTAGGTGCCACAGCGTGCGCGCAAGATTCCGCGGGTCCGAACCGCAACGACCCGAGGCCGATGCAGCAGAAACGTCATTGTAGCCGCAGCGAGAGTCGGGTAGCGCCGCGCCGAGTGTCCGGATCGAAGTGCCACCAACGTTACATGATCCGCGCACGGGTACCGTTTCCTCGGGCACCACCGTAGCCAGGTCCCGCATGGCCGCGCGATCGCACAAGAACTGTTGACCTGGTTCCATTTCGATGTATAA
>CAVPUM010000003.1:0-117111 GCA_963708855.1 uncultured beta proteobacterium
CGTCTACACGCACGCGTTCTTCAAGGCCTGCCTGTTCCTCGGCGCCGGCAGCGTGATCCACGCGCTTTCCGGCGAGCAGGACATCCGGATGGGCGGGCTCGCGAAGAGGATCCCGGTCACGTTCTGGACGTTCGCGATCGCGACCGTCGCGATCGCCGGCATTCCGCCGCTCGCCGGGTTCTGGTCGAAGGACGAGATCCTGTGGTTCACGTTCGCGAGCTCGGCCGGCGGGACGCCGGTGCTGTGGGCGGTCATGGCCGCCACCGCGCTGATGACCGCGTTCTACATGTTTCGCCTCCTCTGGCTCGTGTTCCTCACGCCGTCGCGGATGGAAGCCAAGGTCGCGCACCACGTCCACGAGTCGCCGCTGTCGATGACCGGCGTGCTGATGGTCCTGGCGGTGCTGTCGGCGGTCGGCGGCTTCATCGAGGTGCCGCACTTCCTCGAGCCGCTGCTGCCGCTGCCGCAGACGCCGGAGGCGCTGCATCACTTCGAGATGCCGCTGCTGATCTTGTCGGTCGGCATCGCCGTCGCGGGCCTCGCCGGGGCGTCGTTCGTCTACGGTCGAGGCACCGAGCGCCGAGCCGACTCGCGGCGCGCTTCGCGGCGCTCCACCGCCCGCTCGCCAACAAGTACTTCGTCGACGAGATTTACGAGCGCTTCTCGGCCGGCCGCTGGCGTGGCTCTCGGACCGGGTGTTCCTCGATTTCGGCGACCGCGTGCTGCTCGACGGGTCGCTGAACGGCCTCGCGCGCCTTGCCCAGCGCACGGCCGGCGTGCTCTCGCGCGTGCAGACCGGCAACCTGCACCTTTACGCCCTCTTCGTGCTCGCCGCGCACCGTCGTGCTGGCGTGGAGCTTCCGCCATGGCTGACGCGGATCTCCTCAGCCTCGTCCTGTTCCTTCCGCTGGCCGGGATCGCGCTGCTCGTCGCGGTGCCCGCCGGGCAGGAACGGCAGATGCGCGGCCTGTCGTTCTGGGTGATGGTCGTCCAGTTCGTGCTGACGGCCTGGCTCTACGTCCAGTTCGACGCCAAGGTCGGCGGCCTGCAGTTCGAGACGCGGCTGCCGTGGATTGCCGACTGGGGCGTCTATTACCAGATCGGCCTCGACGGCTACAACGTCCTGCTGGTGCTGCTGACCGCGTTCTCGGCCCGCTGGTCGCGGGCGCGTTCACCGCGGTGACGAAGGACGTCAAGCTGTTCTATTCGATGGTGTTCCTGATCCAGTTCGCGATGCTGGGCGCGTTCGTCGCGCAGGACCTGTTCCTGTTCTATCTGTTCTGGGAAACGATGCATGATCCCGATGTTCCTCATCATCGGCATCTGGGGCGGTGAGCGGCGGCTCTACGCGACGTACAAGTTCGTCCTCTACACGGCGTTCGGCAGCATCCTGATGCTGGCGGCGGTGATCTATCTCGTCTATTCGCTGAAGACGACGACGGGCGTCACCTCGTTCGCGTTCGCCGACCTGTACCGGGCGCAGCTGTCGCTGCCCGTCCAGACGCTGCTGCTCGCGGCGTTCGGCCTGTCGTTCGCGATCAAGGTGCCGATCGTGCCGCTGCACACGTGGCTGCCGGACGCGCACGTCGAGGCACCGACCGCGGGCTCGGTGATCCTGGCGGGCGTGCTGCTGAAGATGGGAACGTACGGCTTCATGAAGCTGGGCTTCCCGCTCTTTCCCGACGCGACGCGCGCGTTCACGCCGCTCATCATGACGCTCGCCGTCGTCTCCATCGTCTACGGCGCGTGTCTCGCGCTGGTGCAGAACGACATCAAGAAGATCATCGCCTACTCGTCGATCAGCCACCTGGGCTACGTGATGCTCGGGCTCGCGAGCCTCGACCTCCTCGGCATCCAGGGCGCGGTGATCCAGATGGTGAGCCACGGCCTGACCGCGGCCGGGCTGTTCCTGATCGTCGGGATGATCTACGAACGCTGCCACTCGCGCGATCTCGCGGCGTATGGCGGCATCGCCAGGCTGTTGCCGGTGTATTCGCTGTTTTTCATGCTGCTGACGCTGGCCTCGATCGGGCTGCCGACGACCTCCGGCTTCACCGGCGAATTCCTCGTACTGCTGGGAGCGTTCACCTCGTCGTGGCCGCAGTACCAGCAGGGCAATTCGCTGCCGCTGGTGCTCGCCGTCATCGCGGTATCCGGCGTTGTCCTCGGCGCACTGTACATGCTGCGTCTCGCGCAGCATTTCCTGTTCGGCGCGGTCAAGGCGCCGCACATGCCGATCAAGGACCTCGACCGGCGCGAAAAGTGATCCTGGCGGCGATCGTCGTCGCGGTGTTCGCGCTCGGGCTCTTCCCCAACGAGCCGATGGGCAAGACCGAGCTCGCGGCGATGCAGTTCCAGCAGCTGGTGACCACACCACGATTGCCCGGGAGCAAGCCATGAGCGCGACAGCGCCAGCCGCAAGCGTGAGGGCAAGGAAATGAGCTGGCAAACCATTGTGACGGCGATGCTGCCGGAACATCTGCTCCTCGTCGGCATCGTGCTGCTGCTGGTGCTGGAGATCGCATCGGACAGGCCGCGCGGCGCGCTCGGGCTGTCGCTCGTGGTCGTGGCCGGAGCGACCGCGGCGGCGGCCTGGCTGCATTTCACCGGCTACGCGGGCCGGCGCCGTTCCCGGGGCACTTCTCGATCGACGCCTCGAGCGCGCTGGCGAAGGCCGTGGTGCTGGCGCTCGCGGTGCCCGTGCTGCTGCTCGCCCGCGACGACTTCCCGGAGGGCCCCTTCTACCCGTTGTTCCTGTCGTCGCTGTACGGCTTCTGCCTGATGCTGTCCTCCGACAGCTTCCTCACGCTCTTCCTCGGGCTCGAGCTGATGTCGCTGCCTGTCTACGTGCTGGTGCTGCTCGCGTTCGGGCGGCCGGAGAGCCCCGAGGCGGCGTTGAAATACCTGGTGCTGGGCGGCACCGCGAGCGCGATGTTCCTGATGGGGGTTTCGCTGCTCTACGGCGGCAGCGCCACACTGGCGCTTTCCTCCTTCGCCAAAGCGCTCGGCTCGCACGACGCGATGGCGATCGCGGGCATCGTGCTCGTCGTCATCGCCTTCTTCCTCAAGGCGGCGATCGTCCCCTTCCACGCGTGGGCGCCCGACGCCTACGAAGGCGCGAGCCTTCCGGTGACCACGTACATGGCCACCATCATCAAGGCCGGCGTGCTGCTTGCCGCGCTCCGCCTCTTCGGCGTGACGCCGGTAGCCGGCCCGATGGTCGACCTCATCGCGATCCTGCCGCTGGTGTCGATCGTCTGGGGCAACCTCACGGCGATGCGGCAGACGAGCTTCCGCCGGATGATCGCGTATTCGTCGATCGCCCACGCCGGTTACCTGTTCTACGCGTTCCTGGGCGATGGTCCCGGCCGACTCCAGGCCGTCGTCTTCTATCTCCTCGCGTACGGGCTGCTGAACGTCCTTGCGTTCGCCTCGATCCCGCCCAACGACGACGACGCGACGCGCGATCGCCTCGACACGCTGCGCGGCCTGTTCCATCGCGATCCCTACGCCGCGGTGATGATCGGCATCGCGATGCTGTCGCTGGCCGGGATTCCGCCGTTCCCCGGATTCGTCGCCAAATTCCTGATCTTCAAGAACGTGATCGCCGCCGGGTACACGACCTACGCGGTGCTCGGTCTCGTCGGCAGCTACCTCGGCATCTACTTCTACCTGCGCGTGATCCAGTTGATGTTCATGACCCCGGAGGCCGCGGTCGCCACGCGCGTGGCACCCGGTCGAGCGGCGCTCGCCGCCAGCGTCATCTGCCTCGTCCCGACGATCCTCATCGCCGTCTTCCCGGGCTGGGTCTTCGGGCGGTTCTGACGCGAGACGTTCCGGCGCGGCGCCGGACCCGCAGGCGCTAGGGTTTCCAGAGCCTCGTCACGCGAGCGCGGCGGATGGCTGCGTCGCGGGTCGCGAGCGGCAGCGCGTGGGCGCGTGCCGTGGCGACGATGAGCCGGTCGGCCGGATCGCCGTGGAAGCCCGGTGGCAACCCGTCAAGCGCGAGCACGACGTCGCGATCGAGCGGGAGCACCACGACCATCCGGTCGTCCGTGGCGCGCATGAGCCATTCCGCGAACGGCATTGGCAGCTCGAGTCGGCCCTTCGCATGCAGGACCTGCGCCTCCCACGTGCTGATCGCCGGGATGGCGAGACCGCGCTCGTCGGCCGTCCTGTCGAGCGCGCTGCGTTCCCCGGCGGTAAGCGGCGATGCGGGTGTCAGCCACCAGACCCACATGTGCGTGTCGAGCAGCACCTTCAACGCAGTGCCTCGAAGTCCTCGTCGTGCAGAACGGACTCACCCGGTTCGGCCAGCAGTCGCCCGCCGAGCGAGCGCAGCTGCTCCCACGGCTTGCCCGTCTCGCTCGCCGAGGCGGCGGACGATGGCGCCACGCGAGCCACGACCTTCCCGCGGCGGGTGATGGCGACCACCTGGCCGGTCTTCTCCACGCGGCGGATGATCTCGAGACAGCGTTGCTTGAATTCGGTGACCGAAATGTCCATTTTGCGATTGTAGATGACCATTTCGTCGCAGGCAAGCCACGGCGGACCCTCCTGGCAGGCGCCACTCGTCGGCTTCGGGGAACGAGGTGGCCAGGCAGGTCGAGCTTTCGCCGCGGCGAACGCGTTTCCGATCCGACGTAGTGCGCGGAACTGCGGTCTCTGACCCCGCCTAATGCTCAGTCACCTCGGCAGGCAGCGGGAACCAGCGCAGCGTCTCGAAGTCCGCGTCGACGACGAGCGCCTCGGGCGCGATCGTCGGGGGCGCGGGGTCGGCGAGCAGGCGGCGGGCCTCCGCCAGGTAGCCGGCGAGCGCGGACTCCGGCGCGGTCCGCCGATGCGACGGCCAGGTCATTCCGCCGTCCGCGAACCGGACGTCGCGCAGGCTCAGCGGCGGCTCGGCCGTGCCGCCGGCGTGCCGCCACAGGCCGGTCGACGGCTCGAACCGGTAATGCGGAAGGAGCCGCCAGCCGTCGCTCGCGACGAGCTCCACCGCGCCCAGGATGAAGTCGAAGACCGTCTCGCTGATGAAGTAGTTGAAGTTCACGCGGACCCAGCCGGGCTTGATCCCCTCGCAGCCGCGCCCGATCTCCCGCTCGAACTCGCGGGAGCGCTCGAGGTCGATGCCGAGCAGCCGGTGGCCGTACGGTCCGGCGCACGAGCAGCCGCCCCGCGACTGGATCCCGAACAGGTCGTTCAGCAGCGCGACGACGTAGTTGTGGTGCAGGTAGCGTCGGCTCCCGTCCGGGCCGGGGTGGCGAACGACGAACGAGACGATCGACAGCCGGGGGAGCGAGTGGCTGCCGAGGATCTCGATGTTCGGATGACGGTCCCAGCGCGCGATCGCCCGCCGGATGAACGATTGCTCGCGCGCGCGGATCGCCTCTGCGCCCACGGCTTCCTTCAGCGCGAAGACGAGCCCGGCGCGGATCGACTCCACGATGGCCGGCGTGCCGCCTTCCTCGCGCTGCTCGATGTCGGCGAGATAGCGGTGCTCGGTCGGATTGACGTAGGCGACCGTGCCGCCGCCGGGCACCGAGGGGACGCGGTTGCGGAAAAGCTCCCGGCGCGCCACGAGCACGCCCGGCGTTCCCGGCCCGCCGATGAACTTGTGCGGCGAGATGAAGATCGCGTCCTTGTAGGCGAGCGGATCGGTCTCGCGCCCCTGCGGCGTCGCCGCGAACGGCCCCATCTCGATCGCGACGTAAGGCGCCGCCGCCGCGAAATCCCAGAACGACAGCGCGCCGTGCCGGTGCAGCAGGATCGAGATCGAGCGGACGTCGCTGATGACCCCGGTGACGTTCGACGCCGCCGAGAAGGAGCCGATCTTCAGCGGCCGGGCCGCGTGGGCGACGAGCTCCGCCTCGAGGCGCGCGAGGTCGATCCGTCCGTCGTGGTCCTCCGGAATCACGACGACATCGGCCAGCGACTCGCGCCAGGGCAGCTCGTTGCTGTGGTGCTCGTAGGGGCCGATGAAGACGACCGGGCGCTCCCCGGCGGGGATCGCCGCCCGCAGGTCGTAGCGATCGTCGAGTCCCGCCGGGAGCCGGATCTCGAGACAGTCGATGAGCTTGGCGATGGCGCCGGTGGAGCCCGAGCCGGCGAACACGCACGACGTGGTCGGCCGCCGTGCCGCCCACCGCCTCGCGGATGATCCGGCGGGCATCCTCCCGGAAGCGGCTGGTCTGCAGCCCGGTGCCCGAGGACTCGGTGTGGGTGTTCGCGTAGAGCGGCAGCACCGCCTCGCGAATGAAATTCTCGATGAACGCGAGCGATCGGCCGGAGGCCGTGTAGTCGGCGTACGTGACGCGACGCAGCCCGAACGGGCCGGCCACCGCCTCGTCGTCGCCGATGACGTTGGCGCGGATGACCTCGATCAGGCTGTCGGTCTCGCTCATGTGCCCTCGCGCGACGTTATGGAGCCTTCTTGCCGCGTCCCGCGCCGGGCAGCAGCCGCGCGAGCTCGGGGCCGCCGATCACCCGGATCGCATGCTTGCCCGCAAAGACGCGCGCCTTGGCGGTGAGCTCGCCGGTGGCCACGTAGATGCACTCCTGCGCGTCATGCGCCTCCTTCGCGGCGTGGAGGTCCTGCAACGGCTCGACGCCCGTGCGCGCCGCCTTCCAGCGCTTGCAGCTGACGAGCGCGATGCGCCATTCCTTCCTGATCACGAAATCGGCGGCGCGCCGCGCTGACGGCGGTGACGTCGTACCCGTCCCGCCGGTAGGCTTCCTCGATGGCGCGGGAGAATTCGACCCAGGACATCGCGCGAACCGCGGCGAGCGTGCGTTCGATGCGCGCCGTCGACGGCGCCTGGAACTGCCTCCAGGCGGCGATGCAGCCGATCACGAAGAACGGCAGGCCCGTGACCGCGCCGAAGAGCCGGTACGGCTCGGGCAGCAGCGCGACCGCGACGGCGGTCAGCGCGGCGGCGATGGCGAAGCTGATCCACCACGACGAGCGCAGCAGGATCGCGAACAGCGAGTTTTCGTTCATCTGCCACTTCATGCGCCACCCTCGGGACCGCGTCGGACACGTCGAGCCTCAAGTATAGAGGAGCCGGCGCGCGCGAACGGCGTGCGCCGGCGCCTCTCGTCGACCGCTTATTTCGGAACGCGGCAACTTGCGGCGGTCCGGAAATCGATGCCGGACGGCAGGAGGCATGACGCGTGTCAGCGCGCACGAATGGTCACGCCTGTCATGTCGGTCCGCCATCGGCCCGTTGCAGGCCATAACTCAAGTTCCCGCGGCCAGCGACTGCCGATCGTCGCGAGCCGGGCACGCCGCCCGCATGCACGACCTTGCCGTCGATGACCACGCCGGGCGTCGACATCACGCCGTAGCTCATGATGTCGCGCAGTTCCTCGACCTTCTGCAGATTGACGGCGACGCCCTTGGCCTGCGCCACCTGCTCGATCAGCGCGATGGTGGTGCGGCAGTTCGCGCAGCCGGTGCCGAGTACTTTGATGTCCATGCAATGTCTCCTGGGAAAGATCGACAAGGGAGGTTGGGTCTGCGTCGGGCGGCTCGATCAGAGGACGGCGTTGAACACGAAGCCCACCAGCAGGATGCCGCTGGCGACCACGGCAATGAACGTGGCGATCAGCCGCATCTTCAGCACCTTGCGCAGGATCACCATTTCCGGAAGCGAGAGGGCGATCACGCTCATCATGAACGCGAGCACCGTGCCCAGCGCCGCGCCCTTGGCCAGCAGCGCCTGCACGATCGGGATCACGCCCGCCGCGTTGGTGTACATCGGCACGCCGATCAGCACGGCCAGCGGCACGGCCCACCAGACATCCTTGCCCATGAAGCTGGCCATGAAATCTGCCGGCACGTAGCCGTGGATGCCGGCGCCGATGGCGATGCCCACCAGGATGTACGGCCAGACCTTGCCGACGATCTCGCGCACCGAGGCGAAGCCGGCGTCGATGCGCTCGCCCAGCGTGAGCTTGGTCGTCGCCGTCGTGGCGGCGGTGTGCGGCATCGTCGCGCACCCAGTCTTCCAGATGCGCCTCCATCTTCAGCCGGCCGATGACCCAGCCGGCCACGATCGCCACCGACAGCCCCAGGCCGAGGTAGAGCAGGGCGACCTTCCAGCCGAACAGGCCGAACAGCAGCGTGAGCGCGACCTCGTTGACCATCGGCGCCGAGATCAGGAACGAGAAGGTCACGCCGAGCGGCACGCCGGCCTGCACGAAGCCGATGAACAGCGGCACCGCCGAGCAGGAGCAGAACGGGGTGACGATGCCGAGACTCGCCGCCATGACGTTGGCGGCGCCCTCGGTGCGCCCGGCCAGCAGGGCGCGGGTACGCTCCGGCGTGAAGTACGAATTGATCATCCCCATCACGAACACGATGCCGGTCAGCAGCAGCAGCACCTTGGGCGTGTCGTAGAGGAAGAACTGCAGGGCGCCGCCGCAGGTGGCTGTCCCGCTCGACGGCGAAGCGCGGCCACCAGCGCTTCGGCAGCCGGGCTCAGGGTCTGGTACAGGCCGAACCACGCCGCGGCGGCCAGGAGCAGGAAGAGCAGTGGCTGCTGGTTGGGCCAGCGCTTCAACGGGGCAAGGATGGCGTTCATGCGATATGGCTGGCGGATCGTCTGGATTCGGGCGCAGGAGGCGCCGTATATCACTGAAGACGAACGATCCGGCCAAAAGATGCAGAATCGGCGCCGAGAGCGTGCCTCCACCGGGGCAACCGAGTCGCCCGGGCGCGCGCCGGGTCATCATCACGACCCGAGGCCGCCGAATGCCCCGGCCTTACAATTCGTCGGTCGCAGGCCGATAATTCGCCCTGGTCTCGAGCCTTGGTCCGGAGGAGTCGGCACGATGTCTTCGCTGCAGGATCTCATCGCCAACAACCGGTCCTGGGCGGCGGCGATCGAGGCGCGTGACCCGGGATTCTTTGCGCGGCTGACGGCGCAGCAGGCGCCCCGCTACCTCTGGATCGGCTGCTCGGACAGCCGCGTGCCGGCGAACGAGATCGTCGGGCTCCTTCCCGGCGAATTGTTCGTCCATCGCAACGTCGCAAACGTCGTCGTCCACACGGACTTGAACTGCCTGTCCGTGATCCAGTTCGCGGTCGATGTGTTGCGCGTGCAGCACGTCATCGTCTGCGGCCACTACGGGTGTGGCGGCGTGCGGGCCGCCTGGTCCGCGGCACCGCTGGGGTTGATCGAGAACTGGCTCCGACACATCCAGGACGTCGCCGGGAAGCACCCTGCCCTCTTCGACGGCCTCGGATCGGACGATGCGCGCGTCGACCGCCTCTGCGAGCTCAATGTCATCGAGCAGGTCGTCCACGTCTGCCGGACCACCGTCGTCCGGGACGCCTGGCAGCGCGGTCAACCCGTCGCGGTGCATGGGTGGATCTACGCGCTTGCCGATGGACTGGTACGCGAGCTCGGCATTGCGGCCGACAGTCCGGCCGCCCTCGAAACTCAGTACAAGCGCGCGCTGGCGGCACTGCGGAGTCCTGATACTGCCGCAGGCCGTGGAAATTGAATCAGCCGAGCGGCGGGCGCGGCACGAAGTCGCTAACCTGACCAGCGGCGTCGAGGCGCACCTGACAGGCCTGCGTGAGCTGTTCGCGCAGCCGCTTGCGGGCGCGCTGGACCCGGGACTTCGCTCCCGGCAGGCTCAACCCCTTGCGGCGCGCGTATTCGTCCTGCGGCAGGCCCTGGAGGTCGCACAGCGTGATGGCCTCTCGATCCTCGGGGCTCAATTCGGAGAGCACGCGCGGCAGGCAAGCGACCAGGCTGTCGACGGTCGCGACCTCCTCGGCTTCGTTGGCCAGGTCCGCGGGCAGCTCGATCATTTCACGCTTGAGGCGCAGCCGATCGGCCAGCGCATTGCGCGCCACCTCGAACAGCCATGCCCGGGCATTGCCGATGGCACAGAAGCGCTCGCCCTGGCGCATGGCCTTGATGAACAGATCCTGCAGCATGTCCTCGGCATCGACCGCGTTGCCCAGGCGATACCGCAGCCAGCCGCGCAACTCGGCCTCGTTCGCGTGCCAGGCGGTCATCAGGCAGTTCATGCCTTCGCGCCCGCCTCGTACCAGCCCTTGCTGGCGTTGACCACGCGCACCACCAGCAGCATGACCGGCACCTCGATCAGCACGCCGACCACGGTGGCGAGCGCCGCGCCGGATTCGAAGCCGAACAGGCTGATGGCGGCTGCGACCGCCAGCTCGAAGAAGTTCGACGCGCCGATCAGCGCCGACGGGCAGGCGACGCTGTGCTTTTCTCCGACGGCGCGGTTCAGCAGATAGGCCACCGACGAGTTGAAGAAGACCTGGATCAGGATCGGCACCGCGAGGAGCGCGATGATCAGCGGCTGCTTGAGAATGGCGTTGCCCTGGAAGGCGAACAGCAGCACCAATGTGAGCAGCAGCGCGGCGACGGACCAGGGCTGGATCCTCGCCATCGCGGCGTCGAATGCCGCCTGCCCGCGCGTCAGCAGTCGCTTGCGGATGATCTGCGCGAGGATCACCGGAATGACGATGTAGAGCACGACCGACGTGAAGAGCGTCGCCCATGGCACGGTGATGCTGGAGATGCCGAGCAGCAGACCGACCACCGGCGCGAACGCGAAGATCATGATCACGTCGTTCAGCGCCACCTGCGACAGCGTGAAATACGGGTCGCCGTTGGTCAGCCGGCTCCAGACGAACACCATCGCCGTGCATGGCGCGGCGGCGAGCAGGATGAGGCCGGCGATGTAGCTGTCGATCTGGTCGGCGGGCAACCACGGCGCGAACAGCACGCGGATGAATAGCCACGCCAGGAACGCCATCGAGAACGGCTTGACCAGCCAGTTGATGGCCAGCGTCACGCCGATGCCCTTCACGTGACCCTTGATCTGGTGCAGCGCGCCGAAGTCGATCTTCAGCAGCATCGGGATGATCATCACCCAGATCAGCAGGCCTACGGGCAGGTTGACCTTGGCGATCTCCATCGCGCCGATCGCCTGAAAGAAGCCCGGCAGAAACTGCCCGAGGGCGATCCCGACGACGATGCACAGCGCGACCCAGGCGGTGAGGTAGCGCTCGAAGAAGTTCAGCGGCGCGATGGCGGCGGGCCTGGCGATGGCGTCGGATGATGCGGACATGAAGGTCTGATCTTCTCTAGACGGTCAGCGTGGCGATCCTGTCCAGCGCGGCCTTGAGCGCTGCGCTTGTCGTGCGCAAGTGCATCCAGCGGCAGCGCCAGGAACGCCTCGATCCGCGCGCGCAGGATGCGGTACGCCCGCATGAACGCAGCGTCGATTTCGGCATCGGTCCCGGTGGCGTGCGCCGGATCGTCGACGCCCCAGTGCGTGCGCAGCGCCGGTCCGAGATAGGCCGGGCAGGTTTCGCCCGCCGCGCTGGCGCACACCGTGACGACGATGTCCGGCGTGGCTGGCAGGTTGTCCCACGACTTGCTGTGCGCCCCTTCGGTGGAGATGCCTTCGCGGGCGAGCAAGGCCAGCGAGCGCGGATGGACCTGGCCGGTGGGATGGCTGCCGGCACTCATCGCGCGCCAACCTGCCGGCGCCAGATGATTGAACGTGGCCTCCGCAAGGATGGAACGACAGGAGTTGCCGGTGCAAAGGAAGAGGACGTTCATGGTTTCAGCGCCGGCTTCGGCTTGCAGGAAGCGGAGTCGACGCGCGCGTAGCCGTCGAGTTGCTCGCCAAAAGCAGAGACACCGCCCATATCGGAAACCTCCTCATTGCGGCACGCCAGGCGCCTGCAGGGACGGCACGCCGAAATTGAAGGCTAGCGCGCAGAGGGTGCGCTGCGCATGATCTGGATCATGCGCTAGAGCGTCGGACGCCAACGATGCAGACTCGAAGAGGGGGCAGGCTCCCGCCCCCCCCCAAACCGGTCAACCCGCGCGAGGACCACGACGCATGCCGCGATGCCCCATCATACCGACGTTCTGATCGGCGATCGCCTTCTGCTCGGGCGTCAACCCCGCGTACAGGGCATTGAACGCGTTGGTCATCGTCGCCATGGCGGCGGCGCGCTGCTGCATGGCCGTCGCACGCTGTCCCATTCGCTCCGGAGCGGTTCCGGTACCTTCCTGCATCTCCGCGCGCATCGCCTGCATGCTCGCGGCCTGCTCTTTTGCCTGGCTGGCGAAGGCCTGCCACGCGGCTTCCTGCGCAGAGGTGATCTTCAGCTGCGCCTTGAGGTCGGTCAGGCGGGATTCGGCCATGGCCGCACGGTCGACCCCGGCCATCGGTCCGTAGCCCGCCATTGGACCGTGCCCGGGCCCCATACCCATACCCATGCCCGGGCCGTAACCTGATCCCATGCCGCCGTACGGCTGGGCAAAGGTGGCGGCGGCGAAGGCGAGCGAAACAGCGGCGACGACGCCGGCGATGAGAGTGTGGTTTCGTTTCATGGTGCTTCTCCAATGAGAGGTGAAAGAGTCTGTCCGAAAGGGTTGCCAATGGTCGGCTCTACATCCCTTCGCAACGGTTATGATTTGAGCACTTTCGTGTAAGCGCAGCATGTCACGATGGCACCTTTTGGTATCGCTCTGTAACCCGTCCGCCGGCTGACACACTACGTTACCTTTCTCCCACCCCGCCCGCCCGCAACCATCGGAAAATTCCGCCATGGAAGCGCCTGACCACATCCTGATCGTCGACGACGACGCCGAGATCCGCAGCCTGCTCTGCCAGTACCTGGTGAAGAACGGCCTGCGCGTCACGGCGGTGGCCGACGGTCGCGCCATGTGGCAGGCGCTCGACGCGGGGCGCATCGACCTGATCGTGCTCGACCTGATGCTCCCGGGGGACGACGGCCTGACCCTGTGCCGCAACCTGCGCGCGAAGTCGTTCGACATCCCGGTCATCATGCTCACCGCGCGCGGCGAGGAGACGGACCGCATCGTCGGCCTGGAGATGGGCGCGGATGACTACCTGGGCAAGCCGTTCAGCCCGCGCGAACTGCTGGCGCGCATCAAGGCGATCCTGCGCCGCGCGCGCAGCCTGCCGGAGAATCTGCAGCCCGACACCGCACGGAAAATCCGGTTTGCCGATTGGGTGCTCGACACGGCGCAGCGGCAGCTGATCTCCGCGGCGAACGTGGTCACACCGTTGAGCGGCGCCGAATATCGGCTGCTGCGGATATTTCTGACGCACCCGAATCGCGTGCTCAATCGCGACCAGCTGGTGGATCTCACGCAGGGCAAGGACGCGGACCCGCTCGACCGCAGCATCGACGTGCAGGTGAGCCGGTTGCGGCATCGGCTCGGCGACGATCCTCGCGAACCGCGTGTCATCAAGACGGTGCGCGGCGAAGGCTATGTACTCGCGGTCGACGTCGCGGCGGAGTCCTGATGCGCTTCCTGCCGCGATCCCTCTTCGGCCGGCTGATGCTGGTGCTGTCGGCGGGACTGATCGTCGCCCAGTTGCTGAGCGCGACGATCAACCTGGTCGAGCGCGATCGCGTGCTGGTCACGGCGAGGGGCATGCAGCCCGCGCATCGGATCGCCGACATCGTCAACCTGCTGGATTCGCTGAGCCCGGCCGAACGCGACCGGATCGTCGGGATTCTGAACGTGCCGCCGATGATGCGTGTCGTTGCGCGATGCTCCCGTCGCCGAGGAACCGGCCGCAACAGGGGGGCTCCACGCGACGATGCTCTCGACGGTGCTGCACGCAGCGCTGGGGGATGAACGTCCGCTTCGCGTGACAGTGAGGGGCACCCCACCGGCGTGGACGCCGGGCGCCGGCCGAGGGCGGGGGCAAGGCCCCATGGGCGGGCCGATGGCCGGTCCCGGCATGCATCGACTCCCGCCCGACGGCGTCGCGTTCCTGATCCAGGTCCGCCTGCAGGACGGGACCTGGGCGATCTTCGATACGCAGATCACGCAGGAGTCGGCGAGCCTGCCCTGGCGCGTGCTGCTGACGCTTGCGATCCTGCTCGTCGCGGTGCTGCTCCTGTCCTACGTCGCGGTGCGCTGGGTCACGCGCCCCCTGCAGCTGCTCGCCACCGCCGCCGACGAGCTCGGCCGGGACATCAATCGCCCGCCGCTGCCGGAAGACGGTCCGGTCGAGGTCAATCGGGCCGCCCACGCTTTCAACACGATGCAGACCCGCCTCGTCCGTTTCATCGACGAGAGGACGCGTCTTCTTGCCGCCATGTCGCACGACCTCAAGACTCCGCTGACCCGCATGCGGCTGCGCGTCGAATTGCTGGACGACGGAACCCTGCGCGAGAAATTCGAGAAGGATCTGATGGAAATGGAGGCGATGGTGACCCAGACGCTCGAATTCATGCGGGGACTTTCCCGCCGCGAGCCGGCGCAGCTCGTCGACATCATGGGGCTGCTCGAGAGCCTGCAGGCCGACAACGAAACCATGGGGCGCAACGTCACCATCGACGGGCGCGTCACCCGACCCTGGCGCGGATCTTTGCAGCTGCTCAAGCGCTGCATCTCGAATCTGGTCGACAATGCCGTGCTCTATGGCAAACGGGCGGAGATCCGGGTCGAGGCAGGGCCCGACCAACTGGCCATCGTCGTGCGCGACCACGGTCCAGGCATACCGGACAGCGAGATCGACAAAGTGTTCGAACCGTTCTATCGCCTCGAAGGCTCGCGCAGCCGCGAAACCGGCGGCACGGGGCTTGGCCTTTCCATTGCGCGGAGCATCGCCCATACGCACGGCGGGGACCTCCGCCTCCGCAATCATGCGGAGGGAGGGCTGGAAGCGATCCTGACCCTGCCGTGGAAGCAGGCTTAAAACAGTGCGGACGGCAGCTGGTGTCGGAGCGGCAGGATTCAGGTTCCTGCTTTTCCTGATTTCGCCAGACCGAGGCGCTGGACGAGAAAACGGCACAGCCCGTCCACATCGTCGGAACGAAAACACGGCGCGCGCGCATTCGATTTCATCATCGGTCACGACAGCGACGATGTTCGGATCCGAATGGCAGCGCGGCTCCTGTTGCCTGGCTGCGACAAAGATCTCGACGGTTGGCACCGCGGCGCCCTTGAATCCCTCGGCCACCACGATGTCAACGGGCAGCAGGCGCGCGGCCAGCCACTCCAGCGACGGCTGAGGGTCGTCGCGGAATTCCATCATCAGCGCGAGCCGCCGATCGCCGACCAGCATCACTTCGCGGCACCCCGCTTCGCGCCTTCGGTGGGACACTTTGCCCGGTTGGTCGATGTCGAAGCCGTCCGGCGCGCGTTTGATGGTCGACACCGACCACCCGTCGAAGCGAAGCGACAGGATGATCTCCTCGACGAGATTGCGCTCGCGCAGGGCCGATGCGCCGACGATGCCAACGATGTTCACCGTGGTTCCCCTTTCGGCCGGCACAACTCTACCCAAAGATGGCGATGCGCCATTCTGTTGCATCGAACAAGGGATCCGGCGTCCGCGGTACGTAAAGGTTGACACCAGGTATCGGTGCTCACTGCCCGCGCAGTGTTCGGTTCGCTCAATCCCCGATTCGCAACGCGGCGATCGTCTCGTCGTGGAAGCGTCCGTTGGACAGTACGAATCCTTCGCCGTGGATGGTCTTCGCGCCGGTGACGTCGCTGTACGTGCCCCCCGCCTCGGCAACGATGATCGCGGCAGCAGCGCAGTCCCACGGCTTGTCGAGCAGGTTCACGCTGCAGTCGAGCCGGCCCGAGGCCACCAGCCCGTAGGTGAACGCATCCATGAAGCCGTAGGCGTAATCCCACTGCCTGGTGAGCTCGAGGAGCCTCTGGCCGCGCGGGGTGTCATGGAGCTCCCGATAACCGAGGGCGCTTCCCATCGCGATGCCGGGCCGGCCGGTTGTCGACACGCGGATCGCCGCGGCATCGAGGAACGCGCCCCCGCCACGGGCGGCCCGGTAGGTTCGGCCGAGCGCGGGCAGATGGATGACCCCCGCGACCGGCTCCCCCTGCGCCTCGAGGGCGATGAGCACGCTGAAGGTCGGTATGCCGCGCAGGTAGGGTCGCGTCCCGTCGAGTGGGTCGATGATCCAGCGCCGGCCGGAGCGACCCGCCTCGGCGCCGGTTTCCTCGCCCAGAAAGCCGTCGTCGGGGAACTTCCGGCGCAGCGCGGCGATGATGGTCTCTTCGCAGCGCCGATCGACCTCGCTCACCGGCGAGCGGTCGCCCTTGTATTCGATGCCCACGATGCGATCGAGGGAATCGAGCTGGATGCGCCCGGCGGCGAGCGCGACCTCGCAGGCGGCGGCGACCTCGTGTCGGAATTCGCCCTGCATCGTCGCCGCATCCGCCTTTGCCAGTGGCGCGGCGCCCGATCGCCGCACGGCGCCCATTGTACGGCGCGTGAGCTGGCGATCAACCTCAAAACAGAACCGGCGCCGGGCGCCATCGACCCGCGTCAATGCGGCAAGACCACACTCGCGCGCGCATTGGCCGCAGCCCGGCACTCGACATATTTCGACCTGGAGGATCCGCTCGACCTGGAGCGTCTCGCGCAGCCGAAACTCGCGCTCGGCGCACTCGACGGCCTGGTGTTGATCGACGAGGTGCAGCGGCGCCCGGACCTGTTTCCGGCACTGCGAGTGCTTGCCGATCAGGCCCGCCGCGGGCGGCGTTTTCTGATCCTCGGCAGCGCCTCTCCGGAATTGCTGCGCCAGGGGTCCGAGACGCTTGCTGGACGTATCGCGTTCGTCGAAATGGCTGGGTTCGACCTTGGTGAAGTGGGTGCCGCCGCGCAGAACAGATTGTGGTGGCGTGGTGGCTTTCCGCGGTCGTTCCTCGCGCGAAGCGATGCGGCGAGCAACCAATGGCGGCATGACTTCATCCGTACCTTTCTGGAGCGCGACGTGCTGCAACTCGGTATCCGGATTCCGGCACCGGTGCTGCGCAGCGTACGCGCTACGAACGCGGATCCGGAAGCAGATGGATCCCGGAGGCGAGGAGCGACACCACCGCGGGCTCCCCCACCTTGACCTGGTTGCGCGCGGCGACGTGAACCGAGAGCGCCGTGGCGAGAGGCTCGCTGCGCGCATGGACCGGTTCCAGCGTGACCTGGATCATGTCGCCCATCGCGACGCAGCGGCGCACTTCGCAGGGAACCGGATTCTCGCGGTCCCCGTGCGACGGCCGATCGCGCCGGTGCAGCAGGATCGCCCCGGCAGGAACGACCCACGACACGGTGGCGCCGACGGGATGCTGCGCCTGCAGCCCGGCCTCCAGTTGCAGGCCGTTCCAGTCGAGGATCGTGCGCTCGGCCGCGGCGGCGTGCGCGCGCACCGTCGCCGTGCAGATGTTCTTCAGCGAAACCAGCCGCGCGACCTCCACCGATTGCGGACGGGTCATCACGTCCTGCGGCGTGCCCGCCTGCAGCGTCGTGCCGTGATGCAGCACGCACATCTGGTCTGCGAGCAGGAGGGCCTCCTGCAGCGAGTGGGTGACCAGGACGACCGGCATCTTCAACTGCCGGCGAAGATTGGCAAGCTCCTCGTAGAGGCGCTCGCGCGTGGCCTGGTCCACCGCCGAGAACGGCTCGTCCAGCAGCAGCACCGCCGGTTCGCGCGCCAGCGCGCGCGCGAGTGCCACCCGCTGCTGCTGCCCGCCCGACAACTGCGCTGGACGCCGATCTTCGAGCCCCGCCAGATTGACGGAAGCCAGCACCTCCTCCGCCCGGTCGACCCGCCGGCGCTGCGGCCCCGGCGGCACCGCTTCGAGCACGTTGGACAGGACGGTGAGATGCGGGAACAGCGCGTAGCTCTGGAAGACGAGGCCGGCGCGCCGACGGCGCGCCGGCATGTGAACACCAGCTTCGGAATCGAACCAGACTTCGCCGTCGACCTCGATGCGGCCCCCTGCCGGACGGTAGATGCCCGCGATTGTCTTGAGAATCGTGGACTTCCCGCTGCCGGAGGGCCCGACCAGAACGAGCGTCTCCCCGTTGCGGCAGGAGAAGCTGGCGTCGAGCGTGATGGGGCTCGCCTGCCGGATCTCGACGTGCAGCATGGCTCGGGACAACCCTACCAGACGCGGCGCGAAAGCCGGCTCGTCAACGCCAGCGTCACCAGCGAAAACACGAGCAGGAAGCCCGACATCGCTCCGGCCGCGCCCATGTCGAACGCCTGCACCCGGTCGTAGATGGAGATGGCGATGGTCCGCGTTTCGCCCGGAATGTTGCCGCCGACCATCAGCACGACGCCGAATTCGCCCACCGTGTGCGCGATCGTCATCACCAGCGCCGAGACGATGCCCGGCCACGCGAGCGGCAGCTCGATCCTCCACATCGTCCGGTACCAGGACAGGCCGCAGCATTCGGCCGCCTGCCGCACCTCGACGGGAATCGACTCGAACGCCCGCTCCATCGGGATCAGCGCGAACGGCAGGTTGAAGATCAGGGAGCCGACGAGGAGGCCCTCGAAGGAGAAGGCGAGCGGCGAGCCCGTCAGGCGCTCGTAGAGGCCGCCCAGCGGCGACGCACCGCCCATCGCGATCAGCAGGTAATAGCCCAGCACGGTCGGCGGGAGCACCAGCGGGATGGCAATCGCGGCCTCGACGATCGACTTGCCCCTGAAGTCGGCATACGCGAGCCCGCGCGCGACCATGACGCCCGCCGGGATGAGCACGAGACCCGTGGCCACGGCCAGGAGCAACGACAGGTGCAGGGCTTCCCAGTCCATGACCGATCATTCTCCCGGCAGGACGAAGCCATACCGCCGGAAGATTTCCCTTGCCGGAGGCTGCTGCAGGAACAGATAGAAGGTGCGCGCCGTCTCGCCGGCGCGCCGCAGCAGAACGGCTCGCTGGAGCAGCGGATCGTGCCAGTTTTCGGGAACCAGCACGTAGTCGCCCTTCGCGGCGAAATCGGGCGCCAACGCGAGGGACAGCGCGAAGATACCTGCCTGCGCGGAACCGGAAATCGCGAACTGCGCGGCTTGCGATACGTTCTCGCCCAGGACCAGTCGGGCACCGAGTGCGGACCAGAGTCCTTCGTGCTCGAGCGCCTGCCGCGCGGCGCGGCCGTACGGAGCGTGCTCGGGATTGGCGATCGCGAGCCGTCGCAACCGGCCGTCGCCAAGCGCGGCGCGCAAATCCGCGAGCGTCGGATCGGCCTTCACCGTCGAGCCCTTCGGCACGAAGAGCACGATGCGGCCCGTGGCATAGCGCGTGCCGTCGTCGACGGTGAGTCCCTCCCGCGCGAGCCGGACGACATAGTCCTCGTCGGCGGACAGAAACAATTCGAACGGCGCGCCCTGCTGAATCTGTCGATAGAAATTGCCCGACGAGCCGTAGGTCAGGCGAACCGCCTTGCCCGTCTGTTGCCAGAACCGCGCGGCGATCTCGTCCAGCGCGAACTTGAGATCCGATGCGGCGGCGATCGAAGGACCGGCTTCGCTCCATGCCGCGCCGCCGAACGACAGGACCAGCGCCGCCAGGAGCACCGGCAACGCCCGGAGGCCGTCGCGAACGGCGCGCACCGCGTCAAGGGCGCCAGGCGGAAGCCGCGAAGACCGCCGGGTGCAGCGCCCCGATCACGTCCCCGCGCGCTTCGCCACCGGCGAATACATGTCCAGCACCTGCAGCCTCGTGGCCTGCAGCCGCTCGGAGACGACCCCCAGCATCCGGTACATCAGCGCGAAACCGAAGGCCGGGTCGTCGCGGCAGGCGGCGAGCAGCGTCACTCCGTCGAACGCCAGGGCCCTCGCCGGTTGCAGCGCCCGCGCCTGGAAATGCTTGCCCCGTCCCATCAGTATCGCCGACCAGCCCAGCTCGTCGCCGTCGTGCAGCGTCTGCACGCGAAACGTGTGCCCGGGCGCCTCGATCTCGAGCGCGACCCGTCCCGCCACGATCAGGTAGAAATCGTGGCACTCGTCGCCCTCGTGAAAGATGACCTGGTCACGTTCGAACTGCACCTCCTTCGCGAGCGCGCTCAATTTCTCGATGTGCTGCGGCTGGAACTCCTCGACGAAGGGGTGCTTCTGCAGCACCGCCACCAGTGTCTCTCGCGTCATCTCTCGCCTCACTTTCGCGCCGTGTAGTGGATTACGTTGCCATCGCTGCACCGTAGCGGCAAATGGACGCACGAATGTTCTGCGCGCCGGTTGATCCTGGTCAAGGCCACGTTACATCTTCCGGCTAACATCGCGCAAGGTGCGGGGAACGGGATATTTCCCGCCGCCGGCAAGCGACCACAAGGGGAGTGCACGATGAACAACCTGCTGAGCAAGGCGCTGGGCGCGATGGCGGCGCTGGCGATCGCGGCGAGTCTGGGGTGCACTGCCGACCCGGTGAAACCCATGGCCAAGGCCCAGTTCGTCGGCTCCGAGCGTTGCGGCGGCTGCCACGTCGACGAATACAGGACCTGGAAGGACACCTACCACAACAAGATGGTGCGCACAGCCAGGGACGGACTGTTGAAGGACGCGCTGGACAACTGGACGAAGGACGCCAAGGGCAACGCCGGGCCGGCCAAGGCCAACGTCACCGGCGCGCCGGCACAGCTCGGCGACGTCGTCTACGTGATCGGCTCCAAGTGGAAACAGCGCTTCCTGGTCAAGAACCCGAACACCGGCAACCACCAGTTCCTGGACAAGCAGTGGAACCGGGTCTCGAGCGCCTGGGAAGGCTACGGCCAGAAGAACGACTGGGAAACCCAGTGCTCGACCTGCCACGCGACGGGTTTCCGCATCACCGCCTACGACGCGAAGAACCCCGCGGCGATGAAGGTGTCGATGAGCGAGCACAACACCGGCTGCGAAGCCTGCCACGGACCGGGCTCGATCCACGTCCAATCGCACAAGAAGGCCGACATCTTCAATCCCAAGAACGCGTCCAAGGCGGACGCCGACAAGGTCTGCGGCTATTGCCACATTCGCGGCGAGAACACGCAGTGGCTGACGGCGCAGGGCAATCACTCCGAATACATGCCGCACCCGGTGCTGGGCGAATCGTACAAGGCGGGCCAGGACGACTGGACGAAATGGTACCCGGACAAGCTGCTGCTCCCCGGGATCCAGCCGGATGACCCGATCGGCAGGAACTATCCGAACACCGACCTCAACAACGCGTTCTTCATCGACGACGCGGCGCAGAAGAGCGGCTATTTCGAGGCCCGCAAGCATCACGAGCAGTACCAGGAGCACCTGCAGTCCAAGCATGCCAAGGCGGGCCTGCTCGGCTGCCAGGACTGCCACTCGTCGCACGCGGTCAAGGGCAAGACCATCGTGGCCGCCGACACCTGCAAGGGCTGCCACGGCGCGACGATGGACTACAAAAAGGTGATGCCGGGCACGGCGCAGACGGCGGGCGGCCTGTTCGTGCGCACGCACTCGTTCAACCCGAACCCGCGGCCCAACGGCGCGACGGCCGACACGCTGCCGGCGCCGGTGTACGCTTTCCCGAAGTAGCGCGTCGGCGCGGGGGGCGGTGACCCCGGGCGACGCGGCTGCCCGTCACCGCCCATTGCGCCGATGAGCCCGATCGCCATCTCGCTGCTGCTGCTGGCCGCAAGCGCCGGCTTCGGCTATCTCGCCTGGCGCAAGCTCGCAATCGTCGCCGCGCTCGCGCCCGAGGATCGCTTCGGTCGTCCCGGCCAGCGCCTCATGGCGGTCCTGACCAACGGCATCCTGCAGCAACGGATGATCCGGCGCGACTGGAAACCCGGGGTCATGCACGCGGTGATCTTCCTGGGCTTCATGGCGCTGCTCCTGCGCAAGGTCCAGCTGATCGTCATCGGGTACCACGAGCCGTTCGTGTATCCGGGCCTCGCCGGCGGCGGCCTTCGCGGCAGTCAAGGACGGGGTCGAGCTGGCCGTGCTCGCGGCACTGGCCTATGCGTTCTGGCGGCGTTACGTGACGAAGCCGGCCCGGCTCGAGCCCAACCGCGAGGCGCTGCTGGTGCTGTCGCTCATCACCGCGATCATGATCACGGACCTCGCGTTCGACGGATTCCGCTTCGCCCTGTTCGCCGGCAGCGACCCCGGCATCGCGCACGAACGCGCCTACGCTTTCGCCGGCCGTTTCGTGGAGGCTGCGCTGTCCGGCCTTTCCCCGGCGGCGCTGACGGCGGGCTATCACGCCTCCTACTGGATCCAGCTCGTCGTGGTGTTTGCGTTCCTGGTGATCCTGCCGACCGGCGAGCATTTCCACATCGTCACCGCACTGCCTGCGCTGTACTTCCGGCGCGGCGGGCCTGCGAACACGGTGCCGTCGGTCGATCTCGAAAAGATCATGGGCGAGGGAGCGACGCGGACGCCATGCGCGTGGGCGTGCGGACGTCGAAAGACCTCACGTGGAAGGACGGGCTCGACGCCTTCACCTGCACCGAGTGCGGCCGCTGCAAGGATGCGTGCCCGACGTTCCTCTCCGGCAAGCCGCTGTCGCAGAAGTGGGTCCACGACAGCCTCAAGCGGCATCTGCTCGAGAAGCGCGACGTCGTCATGGCGAACGCGGCGGACCCGGATGCGTTGCCGGCCCTCGTTCCCGACGTGATCGGCGAGGACACGCTGTGGGCCTGCACCACCTGCGGCTATTGCGAGGCGGCGTGCCCGATCGAGCTCGAGCATCTGCCGAAGTTCTACCGGATGCGCCAGCATCGCGTGCTGATGGAAGGCGCATTCCCGCACGAGCTGAAGCCCGTGTTCGAAGCCTACGAGGCGCAGAGCAACCCCTGGGGCTTCCCGGCCGACACCCGCGGCGACTGGGCGAAGGATCTCGGCGTGACCCGAGTCGAGACCGCGGACGACGTCAAGGACCTCGACTACCTTTTCTACGTCGGCTCCGCCGCATCGTTCGACCCGCGCGGCCAGAAAATCGCTCGCGCCTTCGCCGCGATCCTGCAGCAGGCGGGCGTGCGGTTCGGCATTCTGGGCCCGGCGGAAACGTCGACTGGCGAATGCGTGCGCCGCGCCGGCAACGAGATGCTGTTCCAGCAGCTGGCGAACGACCTCGTGGCGAAGCTGAACGGTCTCGGCGTCATCCGAATCGTCACCTGCGACCCGCACGCGTTCAACACGCTGAAGAACGAGTACCCGGAGTTCGGCGGCCGGTGGGAGGTGCTCCACCATACGCAACTGATCGCGGAACTCATTGCCGAGGGAAAGCTACGCATCGAGCCGAAGTTCGAGCGCGCGATCTACCACGAGCCCTGCTATCTGGGCCGCCACAACGGCGAGTTCGAAGCCCCGCGCGCCGTTCTGCGCCGGCTCGCGAAGGACCGGCCGCTGGAGTTCGCGCTGAATCGCGAGAAGGCGATGTGCTGCGGCGCGGGTGGCGCGCGGATGTGGCTGGAGGAGTCGATCGGCAAGCGGATCAACGTCTTGCGGGTGGAGCAGGCGCTGCCGCAGGCGCCGCAGATGATCGTGACCGCCTGTCCCTACTGCGCGGTCATGATGGCGGACGGCATCGCGGCACTGGGCAAGGAGGGGACGATCGAGACCCGGGACCTGGCCGAGCTCGTCGCAACGGCCATGGTCCGGCCATGACCTTCGGGACGGCGGTCGCCGCCTGCCGGGGTTTGGCCTGGATCAACAAATCGCACCGGGATCGAAGCTAAGCTCGCCTGCAACCCATGCACGACCCGCGCCCGCGGCCGACAGAGCCGACCCGCAGCAGACGGCATGGCAGGTGGGCAGGAGGAGCGATCGAAGTGTCCGTGCACCGTATTGCCAAAGGCCTCGACCTTCCGCTGGCCGGGGAACCGGCGCAGGCGGTCGACGTGGCGCCGCCGGCGACCCGCGTGGCGCTGGTCGCGGCCGATTACGTCGGCCTCAAGCCGACGATGCTCGTGCAGGCCGGCGATCGCGTGCTGCGCGGCACGCCGCTGTTCGAGGACAAGAAGACCCCGGGTGTGCGTTACACGGCGCCGGCAGCGGGGGTTGTGGCGGCGATTCACCGCGGCGAAATGCGGGCCTTCCAGTCGATCGTCATCGACGTCGATCCGGCCGACGGGCCCGCCGCGCAGGTCGCCTTCGCGAGCTACACCGGCGCTGCGCCCGAGACGCAGGAGGCCGACGCCGTCCGCGCGCTCATCGTCGAATCCGGGATGTGGTCCGCGTTTCGCGCGCGGCCGTTCTCGCGCGTGCCGGCGCCGTCGGTCGCCCCGCACTCGATCTTCGTCACCGCGATCGACACGCACCCGCATGCCCCGTCGGTGGACCTGGTGCTGGCGGACCGCATCGCCGACTTCCACGTCGGGCTCCGGGCGATCGCCAAGCTCTGCAGCGGCAAGACCTACGTCTGCAAGGCGGCAGGGTCGAGCGTCTCCGCTCCGGCCTCCGAGCGCATCGTGGTCGAGGAATTCGCGGGCCCCCACCCGGCCGGCACGCCCGGCCTGCACATCCACCTGCTCGACCCCGTCCGCCTCGGCAAGACCGTCTGGCACATCGGATACCAGGATGTCGCCGCCATCGGACGCCTCCTCGCGACCGGAAAACTCGACGTCGAGCGCGTGATCGCGCTCGCGGGCCCCGGCGCCCTCCGCCCGCGGCTGCTGCGCTCGCGGCTGGGGGCCTCCCTCGACGGATTGACCCGCGGCGAGTTGCAGCCCGGCGTGCAGCGCGTCATCTCGGGCTCGGTGCTGGACGGACGCACCGCGATGGGGACGTGCACGGCTATCTCGGACGCCACCACCTGCAGGTCGCCGTGGTGCCGGAAGGCCATCGACGCGAGCTCTTCGGGTGGATCGCGCCCGGGCCGCGACAAGTTTTCGCTGCTGGGCGTCGTGCTCGGCGCGTGGAGCCGCCGGCGCAAGCTCGCGCTGACGACGACGACCAACGGCGGGGAACGGGCGATGGTTCCGATCGGCGCCTACGAGCGGGTGCTGCCGTTCGACCTCATGCCGACGTTCCTGCTGCGCGCGCTCATCACCGGCAACGTGGAGTGGGCCGAGGAGATGGGCTGCCTGGAACTCGACGAGGAGGATCTCGCGCTCTGCACGTTCGTCTGCCCCGGCAAGTTCGAATACGGCCCGCTGCTGCGCTCGATCCTGACGCGGATCGAGCACGAGGAGGCGGTCACCTGATGGACAGGCTGCGCAAGATGCTCGACGGCGTCGGCCATCACTTCGAGAAAGGCGGCAAGCTCGAGCGCTTCTATCCGCTGTGGGAGGCGGCGGACACCTTCTTCTACACGCCGGCGTCCGTCACCAAGGGCGGCGCGCACGTGCGCGACGCGCTCGACCTGAAGCGGATGATGATGACGGTCGTCATCGCCACGCTCCCCTGCGTGTTCATGGCGCTGTACAACACGGGATTGCAGGCGAACCTCGCGCTCGATCCGGCGAAGGCGGCCGGTCCTCGCCGGCTGGCGGCACGATGTCCTGCGCCTGCTCGGCGCCGGCTACTCGCCGCAGAGCATCGTCGATTGCACGCTCCACGGCGCCCTGTACTTCCTGCCGCTCTACGCCGTCACGATGGTCGTCGGGCTGACGTGGGAGGTGCTGTTCGCCGTCGTGCGCAAGGTGGAGGTCAACGAGGGCTTTTTCGTGACCGGCATCCTGTTCCCGCTGATCCTGCCGCCGACCACGCCGTTGTGGCAGGCAGCGCTCGGCATCAGCTTCGGCGTCGTGTTCGCGAAGGAGATCTTCGGCGGCACGGGGATGAATTTCATCAACCCGGCGCTCGCCGCGCGGGCGTTCCTGTTCTTCGCCTATCCGGCCGAGATCTCCGGCGACAAGGTCTGGACGGCGGTCGCGCCGGGCTTCGCGGTCGACGGCTTCTCGGGCGCCACGCTGCTCGCGCAGATGCGGGAGATGACCGCGCCTTTCGCCAGCGCGCCGCACTCGTGGTGGACCGCGTTCGTCGGACTGGAGCCGGGATCGATGGGCGAAACCTCCGCGCTCGCGTGCCTCGCGGGCGCGGTGCTGCTGATCGTCACCGGCATCGGCTCCTGGCGGACGATGGCGGGCGTCGACGCTCGGCACCGTCGCGATGGCGCTGGCGTTCAATGCCATCGGCTCGTCGACCAACCACTGGTACGCCGTGCCGTTCTGGTGGCACATGGTCGCCGGCGGCTGGGCCTTCGGCATGGTCTTCATGGCCACCGACCCGGTGACCTCGCCGTTCACCGACGCCGGCAAGTGGATCTACGGCATCCTGATCGGCACGTTCGTCGTGCTGATCCGCATCGTCAATCCGGCGTATCCCGGAGTCGATGATGCTGGTGATCCTGTTCATGAACGTGGTGGCGCCGCTGATCGACTATCCGCTGGTGCGCGCCAACGTCAAGCGAAGGGCGAGGCGTGCCTGACACTCAATCGACGCGCTACACGATCGGTTTCGCCGCGACGGTCTGCATCGTCTGCGCGATCCTCGTCGCGGCGTCCGCGGTCGGCCTGCGCGAGAAGCAGGACGCCAATCGGCTCCTCTATCGGCAGAAGAACGTGCTGCTCGCGGCAGGCGTGGTCAAGCCGGGCGACGCGGTTTCCGACGAGCAGCTCCTCGCGGTGTTCAACCGCAACATCCGCACCCGTCTCGTCGACCTGCGGACCGGCGACCTGGTCGCCGAGAGCAAGATGGACGCGAAGACCTACGACCAGCACAAGGCGCGGAGCGATCCGGCCGCGTCGCGCGCCGCGCCGCCGAACGCCGCGCAGATTGCGCGGGTGCCGAACTACGGCATCGTCTACTTCGTCGTCGACCCGGCCAACCGGAACCGCGTCGAGCAGATCGTCATTCCGATCGAAGGCGTCGGCATGTGGGGCACGTTGTACGGCCTGCTCGCGATCGACCGGGACACGACGACGATCAGCGGCCTCGCCTACTACGACCAGAAGGAGACGCCGGGACTGGGTGGCGAGGCGGGCAGCTCGCGCTGGCAGGCGCTGTGGCGCGGACGCAAGGCCTACGACGACAACTGGGAGCCGAGGATCGTCGTGATCAAGGGTCCTGCCGGGCCGCCCGCGCAGGACCCGCATCGCGTCGACGGGCTGTCGGGTGCGACGATCACCAGCAACAGCATCACGCAGATGATGCAGTTCTGGCTGGGCAAGAACGGTTACGCGCCGTTCCTGAAGAAGTTCCGCGAAGGAGCGTTGTCTTGAGTTCCCCCGCCTCCACCATGTTCGGCAAGCCGGAGCGTGCGGCCCTGCTCGTCCCGGTCGTCACGAACAACCCGATCGGCGTGCAGGTGCTCGGCATCTGCTCCGCGCTCGCGGTCACGACGCGCGTCGACAAGGCCGTCGTGATGGGCATCGGGGTGACGATCGTCACTGCGTTCGCCAATCTGGCCGTCAGCATGGTGCGCAACTACACGCCCAGCAGCATCCGGATCATCGTCCAGCTCGCGATCATCGCGTCGCTCGTCATCGTGGTCGACCAGTTCCTGAAGGCCTACCTGTTCGAGCTGTCGCTCGAGCTGTCGGTGTTCGTCGGGCTCATCATCACCAACTGCATCGTGATGGGCCGCGCCGAGGGCTACGCCATGCAGAATCCGCCATGGCTGTCGTTTCTGGACGGCATCGGCAACGGCTTCGGCTACGCCATCGTGCTGCTGCTCGTCGCCATCGCCCGCGAGTTCCTCGGCGCCGGCAAGCTTCTCGGCTTCGTCGTGCTGCCGGTCACGACCGACGGAGGCTGGTACGTCCCCAACGGGCTGATGCTGCTCGCTCCGTCGGGGCTCTTCCTCATCGCGCTGCTGGTATGGCTCCTGCGCACCTGGAAGCCCGAGTTGCAGGAAGACGACTGACCGCGCGACCGGCACCCCACTCGAAGCCGCCATGGAGCACTACCTCAATCTCGCGATCCGTTCCGTCTTCCTGGAGAACATGGCGCTTGCCTACTTCCTGGGCATGTGCTCGTTCCTCGCGTGCTCGAAGAAGGTCGAGACGGCGTTGGGGCTCGGCGTCGCGGTCGTCTTCGTGCAGGTGCTGACCGTTCCGCTCAACAACGTCATCCTGCACGGCCTGCTCACGCCGGGCGCGCTGGCCTGGCTGCACCCGAGCCTCGCCCACGCGGACCTGACGTTTCTCGCGTTCATCCTGTTCATCAGCACGATCGCGGCGGCGACGCAGGTGGTCGAGATGGCGGTCGACCGCTTCGCGCCGAGACTCTATGCGACGCTCGGCGTGTTCCTGCCGCTGATCGCCGTGAACTGCGTGATCCTGGGCGGGTCGCTGTTCATGCAGGAGCGCGACTACACGTTCGCGGAAAGCGTGGTCTTCGGCGCCGGATCGGGGCTGGGCTTCGCGCTCGCGATCACCGCCATGGCCGCGGTGCGCGAGAAGCTGCGCTACTCGAACGTGCCGGACGGCCTCCGGGGCCTCGGCATCACCTTCATGACGGCGGGACTGATGTCGATCGCCTTCATGATGTTCTCGGGCATCCAGCTGTAGCGCCGGCACTCACCCGTCATGAGCGAAATCCTCGTCGCCGTAACGATGTTCACCGCGGTCACGCTGGCGATCGTCGGCCTGCTGCTGGTGGCCAAGCGCAAGCTCGTGGCCCACGGCAACGTCGCGATCGTCATCAACGACGATCCGGCGAAGTCGCTGCACGTCCCGGCCGGCGACACGCTGCTCGGCACGCTGGCCGACCAGAAGATCTTCATTCCCTCCGCCTGCGGCGGCAAGGGGGCCTGCGGCGTCTGCGACGTGATCGTCAGGGAAGGGGGCGGCGAGCTGCTGCCTACGGAAACCGGCTACATCAGCCGCGGCGAAGCGAAGCGCGGCCACCGGCTCGCCTGCCAGGTCAAGGTCAAGCGCGACATGAAGATCGAGATCGCGCCCGAGATCTTCGACGTCCGCAAGTGGCGATGCAAGGTCGTCTCCAATCGCAACGTCGCGACCTTCATCAAGGAGCTCAAGCTCGCGCTGCCGCCAGGCGAGGAGGTGCCGTTCCGCGCCGGGGGCTACGTGCAGATCTCCTGCCCGCCGCACGCGGTCGAGTTCAGGAATTTCGAGATCGAGCAGGAGTTCCGCGAGGCATGGGACCGCTTCGACCTGTGGCGCTTCAAGTCGGTGGTGACCGAGCCCGTCGAGCGCGCGTACTCGATGGCGAACTACCCGAACGAGAAGGGGATCCTCCTGTTCACCATCCGGATCGCCTTCGCGCCGGACTATCGCGAGGACATTCCGCCCGGGATCATGAGCTCGTGGGTCTTCAGCCTGAAACCGGGCGACGAGGTCACGGTGGCCGGGCCGTTCGGCGAATTCTTCGCGCGCGACACCGGCAAGGAGATGTGCTTCATCGGCGGCGGCGCCGGGATGGCGCCGATGCGCTCGCACATCTTCGACCAGTTCAAGCGGCTCGCCACCCGCCGCAAGGTCACCTTCTGGTACGGCGCGCGCAGCGTGCGCGAGGCGTTCTATGGCGAGGAGTTCGAGGCGCTGCAGAAGGAGAACCCGAATTTCGAGTGGCATCTGGCACTGTCGGAGCCGTTGCCCGAAGACAACTGGAACGGTCCGGTCGGCTTCATTCACAATGTGCTGTACGACCGGTATCTGAAGAATCACCCGGCGCCCGAGGACATCGAGTACTACATGTGCGGTCCCGGGCCGATGAACAAGGCCGTGATCGCGATGCTGCTTTCGCTCGGCGTCGACCGGGAGAACATCCTGCTCGATGATTTCGGATGATCCGGCGAAGCGCAACCCTGAAGCAGGAGGCAAGATGATCCAGCCGCTGGTCGAAGGCGTTGTCCGGGACAGGCAAAGCGACGAGATGATTTCGGTCCCCGCGTCCGCAATGGTGTCGGACGCCGTGGACGTGATGGCGGCGCGCGAGATCGGCGCGGTGCTGGTCATGACCGAGGACGGCCTGGTCGGCGGAATCTTCTCCGAGCGCGATCTGCTGATCCGCGTCGTGCGCGCCGGACGCGACCCCGGGACCACGCCCATATCGCTCGTGATGACGAGGGACGTCCGCTTCGTGTCGCCCGGAACGACCACCGAGGCCGCGCTGAGCCTGATGCACGTGCAGGGCTTTCGCCACCTGCTGGTGATCGACGGCCCGAAAGTCTACGGCCTTATCTCGATGCGCGATCTCGTCTATCAGATGATCCGTTCCGGCGAAGGACGGTTCGAGGCGGCCGTGCGCGCGGCTGCCAAAGGAGTTTGAGCATGGACACGATTCTTTCACCGCGGCGGCGGACGGTGCTCCAGGCGCTGGGCGCCGCGACCCTCCTCGCGGCCTGCGGCGAGCGCACGCCCGGCGGGCTCGCGCTACGGCCGCAGTTCGAGTTCACCGGTCCGACGATGGGTACGTCCTTCACCGTCAAGATCGCCGGCGGCCCGATTCCGGCGGCGGCCGGGGCCGCCGCGCTTGACGCCGTCGACGAGGCGCTCGCGGCTGTCGTGCGGGCGATGTCGACCTACGACACGGACTCGGAGCTGTCGCGCTTCAATCGCCACGCAGCGACGACGCCGTTCGCGCTCTCCCCCGGCACGATGGCCGTGCTAGCGCTGGCGCGAGAAGTGAGCGCCGCGTCGAACGGCGCGTTCGACATCACCGTCGCACCGGTGGTCGACGCGTGGGGCTTCGGCCCCGACAAGACGCCCCGCGTGCTCACCGGCGCCGAAATCGGCGTGCTCGAGCCGCGCGTCGGCTGGCGGATGCTGGCACTCGACACCCGCGCCGGCACGGCGGCCAAGGCGCGTCCCGACGTTCGCGCCGACCTGTCGGGCATCGCCAAGGGATTCGCCGTCGATCAGGCCGCCCGCGCGCTCGACGCGCTCGGCGTCAATGACTACATGATCGAGGCCGGCGGCGAAGTGCGCACCCGCGGGCACAACGCGGAGGACCGGCCGTGGCAGATCGCCATCGAGCGTCCGGACGCGACGCCGCAGCGTCCGCACGTGATCGTGCCGCTGGCCGGGCTGTCGATGGCCACGTCAGGCGACTACCGCATCTTCTTCGAGCGTGACGGCCGCCGGTACTGTCACGAGATCGATCCCGCGCACCGGCCGGCCGATCGCCAACGGCCTCGCGTCGGTGAGCGTCGTCGCGGCGGATTGCGGTTACGCCGACGCGATGGCCACCGCGCTGATCGTGCTGGGCCTGGACAAGGGCTACGCGCTCGCGACTGCGCAGAACGTCGCGGCGCATTTCATCGTGCGCGCAACGGACGGCCGTCTCGTCGACCGGTCGACGCCGGCGTTCGCCGCACTGGGCGCGACCAGGGCGAGCGCCTGAGGCCGTCGGGATGGCCGACGCGCTGCCCCTTGTCTTCGCCGTGACGCTGGTGCTGATCGGCGCCGGTGTGCTGGCGATGGCCGTCGGCGTCATCTTCCGGCGTCCCTGCCTGCGCGGGTCCTGCGGCGGGCCGGAGCTCAGGACAGGCGACGGACGGAAGCTGTCCTGTGCCGCGTGTCCCAATCGGCAGCGCGACGGCGCCCAACCCCGCCCGCCAGCAACACGATCCACAGCATCGTGACCAGCGGTATCCCGCCGTACAGGTACCGGAAATCGCAGGCGATCGCCGTCGGCAGGAAGGACAGGTAAAACAGCGCCGACGCCAGCGCCACCACCGCGCACATCGGCTTCAAGCGGGGCGGCAGCGTCACCACCGCCGCCACCGCGGCCGCCACCAGCAGCGCCAGCCCATAGAACCAGTGCCGGAAGAGCGGCCAGTCGAGGACCGACCAGGCTATGGAGTAGACGACGAGGTCGCGCGCATCCCGACCCTCCGTGATGCCGACCGCACGCAGATAATCGCTGTTGCCTTCCACGCCGACATGGAAGGGGAGACAGCCGTGGAGCCCGTTCAGGTCCAGCAGGTTCCGGAAGGCCTCCCACTTGTGCCCGAGAAACGCCGCGGGCTCGTGGCGAAGCAGCGATAGCCAGACCTCCTTGCGCTGCGCGTCGGTGAGCGGGCCGAGCCACGCCCATGCCACGGGATCGAGCGCAAGCGAATCGATGTTCCGGCCGGCGTAGGCGCGGCGCACCGCCGCGCGCTGTTCCGCGGAAATCGCCACGGGCAGCGCCTCGATCGCCGTCCCGGAGTGCGCGACGGTACCGGCGATGTCGAAGGACATGATCGAGCGGATACCGACCACGCTGCTCTCGTCGCCGGCTCCCCTGATCGCATCGGCCACCAGCGCCCTGGTGAGCGCCAGCGAGCCCAGGAATACGCTGGCCAGGGCGATGGCGACCAGCGCCTGGCGCGGGTGGGACCCGCCGCGGGAACCCGCGATCGCGACGATGGGCAGCAACAACAGCAGGGGCGCCATGAACACGCCCTGTTGCCGGACTTGCATCGCAATCGCCAGCAGCAGCGCAGCGGCCAGCGCCAGCGGCAACCCGCGGCGCAGCGGCGAGACCGCGGCGGCGAACGACAGCGCGGCGCCGGCCGTCATCAACGAAGAAAACAGCACGTCTTTCCAGACGATGCCGACATAGACGAAGAGCACGGGGTTGAGCAGCAACAACGCGCAGGCAAGGACGCGCCATGCCTCGATTCGAGGGTCGCCGAGGGCCGCACGCACTCGCAGGACGGCCGCGGCGACACAGCCCAGAGACCCGTAGGTCAGCAGGCTCGATATCAGCACGATGCCCCCCGTGGCCGCTTCGCCTCCACCCAGCCATTTCATCAGGGCCGCCGTGAGCTTGGGCTGCCAGCCGGCCGATTTCCCGGTGCTCGCCTCGTAGAGCTGGATGCTGGTGTCCATCGACACGTGTCCGGGCCAATGCAGCGCCACCGCGGCCGCCGCCAGCAATGCAGTCAGCGCGAGCAGCCCTGCGGAAGCCCTGCGGGAATCGATGGTTGCGAGGTTCAGGATCACGCGCGGAAGACCACGGCGAAAACGCGCCGATACGACAGTCCCAGTATTGGGGGTCCGATCGCGCGGGTCAACGCTCGCGCCTGTGGCGCCATGCGCCGCGCGCACGTCACGCGCCCGCCAACGGCGCCCGCTCGGTTACACTCTCCCGGTTGTCATGATCGAACTCCGCCGTGCGGGCGGCAGACCGGGAAGGCGCGCATGAAAAAGGTGATCTGGGGCGTGTTGAGCACGGCGAAGATCGGGCGGGAGCGCGTGCTGCCCGGCATGTTGAAAAGCGGTCTCCTCGAAATCCGGGCCATCGCTTCGCGCGACGAAGCCCGCGCACGTGCCGCTGCCGACGCCCTCGGCATTCCCAGAGCCTACGGCTCGTACGAAGCGCTGCTCGCCGATCCCGAGATCGAGGCGATCTACAATCCGCTGCCCAATCATCTGCACGTGCCGCTCACCTTGCAGGCCGCGGCCGCGGGCAAGCACGTGCTGTGCGAAAAGCCGATCGCGCTGACGGCGGAGGAGGCGACCCGGCTGCGCGCGGCGGCGCAGAAGGTGCTGATCGCCGAAGCGTTCATGGTGCGCTTCCATCCGCAGTGGCTGCGTGCGCGCGAGCTGGTGCGGGACGGCCGGATCGGAACGCTCAAGGCCGTGCAGATGTTCTTCGGCTACAACAACGCCGATCCCGCCAACGTGCGCAACAAGGCGGACATCGGTGGCGGCGGTCTCTACGACATCGGCTGCTACGCGATCGTGGCCGGGCGCTTCTTCCTCGCCGACGAGCCTGCGCGCGCCATCGCGCTCGTCGACCGCGACCCGGCGTTTCGCACGGATCGACTCACCAGCGGCCTGGTCGAGTTCGGCGCCGGCCGGCGCCTCGATTTCACCGTGTCCACGCAGATCGCCCCGCACCAGCGCCTCCAGCTGTGCGGCAGCAAAGGCAGGATCGAGCTGCACATTCCGGTCAACGCGCCGCAGGGCGCGGCGACGCGGATCTCGATCGACGACTGCTCGTCGCTCGAAGGGACGGGCATCGTGACCGAAACCCTGCCCCCGAGCGACCAGTACCAGTTGCAGGGCGAGGCGTTCTCGCGTGCCGTGCGCGGCGAGATCGCGCTGCCGTACGGCGTCGACGACGCGATCGCGAACATGCGCGTCATCGACGCGCTCTTCCGCTCCGAACACAGCGGCCGCTGGGAAGACGTCGCCCGCGGCTGACGGCGCGCGGTCGACCGGCCCCCCGCGGCCCGAAGCCGCGGCAGCGTTCGGGCCGGCGGGTTGCGTTTCAGTCCGCCAGGCCCGGCATCGCAAATCCCAGCGCGCTCAGCGTTTCCAGCAGCTGCCGCCGCTGGTCCGCGGCGAGGGCGACCAACGGCGGCCGCACGGTTGGCCACGAATCGTCGCCGGAGTAGTGCGCGATGGCCGCCTTGAGCGCGGGAATCATCGGAAGCCTCTGGAATGCGCCGCGCACGCCGTCGAGCGCCGCCTGTCGCGCGTCGGCATCCGCCTGTCGCCATTCACGCTTGAGCTGCGCGATCGCCGCAGGATTCACATTGGCCGTGGCGCTGATGCAGCCCGCGCCGCCCGCGCGCAGCGTCGCGAGCAGGAACGTCTCGCTGCCGGCGAACACGTCGAAGCCCCGGGGCTGGAAGCGCTCGAGCATCGCGCGCGTGTTGTCCCAGTCACCCGAGCTGTCCTTGATGCCCGCGACGGTGCCCGGATAGCGGCCGAGCAGGCGGTCGATCAATGCGAGGCCGAGCGGGACACGGGACACCTGCGGTATGTGATACAGGTAGACGCGCAGCCGCGAATCGCCCACACGCTCGATCACCTCCGCGAAGCTTGCGAACAGACCGTCGTCCGAAACATCCTTGTAATAGAACGGAGGCAGCATCAGCACGCCGCCGCAGCCATGGAGCACCGCGCGGCGGGTCAGCTCGACCGTGTCGGGGAGCGCGCAGGTGCCGGTTCCGGGCATCATCCGGGCAGCCGGGATACCCGCCTCGACCAGCGCATCGAGGAGCGCGAGCTTCTCGCCGACCGTCAGCGAGTTTCCCTCGGAGTTGGTGCCGAACACTGCCAGCCCGACGTCGCTGGCGAGCAGCCATCGGCAATGGCGCACGAGCCGCGCAGTATCCGGACGCAGTTCGGAAGTGAACGGGGTGACGACGGGGGCGAGCACGCCCCGGGGACCCGGCGCCACGCTCACGGGAGTCCCCGGCGTTGCACGGGCCGCGGCCGAACCTCTGTCTGCCGCGCGGCGGGGCGACGTTGCTTCGGTTCGTCCGCGCGGAGTCGCCACCAGGTCCCCGCCGGCCGGACTAGCGATAGACGACGACCGGGAGCTTCGAGTGCGTCAGCACCTTCTGCGTCTCGCTGCCAAGCAGCACTGCCGACAGGCCGTGCCGGCCGTGCGAAGCCATGAAGATCACATCGCATTTGAGACGCTTGGCGGTCTCGAGGATCGCCTCGGCCGGGAAGTCGCTCGTTACGTGCAACGATTCGCACGGCACGCCGGCCGCTTTCGCCTCCGCCGCGATCGCGCCCAGGTATTTTTTCGCCGCGCGCTCGATGGTCCCGGCGTGCTGATCCGGCGGCACGAGACCCACCGGCAGCAGGCCATCGTAGATCACCGGCGTCGGCGGTGGTGCCGCGAAAAATGCCGTCACGCGCGCGCCGATGGCCCGGGCAAACGCGATGCCTGCCTTGCCCGCGCGGGTGGAGGCTGGAGAGCCGTCGGTGGGAATCAGGACATGTTTGTACATGGCGCCACTCCGCGGAATGTCAGCTGGCATAGGGGAGCACCCAGATCAGCATCCCCAGCACGTAGCAGACCCCCGCCGCGACCAGCGTGAACGCTACGCTCCAGGAGAGAAATTCGCGCAGCGACACCTTGCGCTTCTCCTCGCGCTGGCAGATGTTGAGCGCCGCGAACAGCGCGGGCGCCCCGGCGACGGTCAGGTTGCTCCCCAGCGTGCCCGACCACAACAGCATCCAGTACAGCGGCCACGCCGCGACGCCTTCGGCCTGGAGATCGCGGATGGTGTAGAGGAACGTAAGGATGTAGGCATCGTGCTCGACGATGCCGACGATCGGGACCGTGACCCAGTAGAGCAGCGTGACGGCGAGCGCGTACTGGTCGACGAACATCGGGCGCAGGACGTGCGCGAGGGCGTCGATGACCTTCATCTTCTCGAGCCCGCCCACCAGGGCGAACAGCGCGATGTAGAAGAAGATCGCCCGCCAGTCGAGCCCGCCCAGGATCTCCTCGAAGTCGGGCGCCTTGACCCGCTTGCCGAGGAGCTCGAGCGTCAGCACCAGCGTCACCGCGCCGGTCATCGCGATGAATCCGAGCTTGACGTCGAGCGCCTGGCGGAAGGCCATCGCCAGGACCGTGGCGAGGAACCAGCCGACAACGATGGTGGCGAACAGCCGGTTCGGAATGTGGGTCTCGATGCCGAGCGCTTCGATATCGACGGTTTGCCTTGCGTGGCTGCGAAAGCCGTAGGCGTACATCGCCGCGAGTGTGATGACAAAAGTCACCATCAGGATCGGAAACGACGACGGGCGGCCGTGCTGCCAGAAGAAGTCGAAGAATTCGGCGCCCGACACGCTGTGCAGCATCTGCGGCGGCAGGTCGCCCAGCAGCATCGCCGACCCCATGAAGTTCGCTGAAAAGCCGATCATCAGGATGACGGGGGTGACCGACAGCTTCAATGCGCGCGCCAGCGGCAATGCCACCGGCGCCATCATCAGGATGACGACCACGTTGTCGACGAACATCGAGATCACGCCCGAGAGCATGGACAGGATCATGACCAGCAGACCGGGCCGCCCCCCGGACAGGCGCAGGGCCTGGACCGACAGCCAGCTCGGGATGCCGGTCTTGCCGAAGTAGCTGGCGATGATCCAGATACTGACCAGGATCGCAATGACGTTCCAGTCGACGAGGGAAAATGCGTCGGTCTCGGTCAGCACGCCCACCCACACCATCGCGACGACGCCCAGCAGCGCCGCGACCGTGCTGTCGACGACGTTTGCGATCACGATGACGATCGTGATGGCGAAAATCGCGATTCCAATCCATTCCATCATGACACTCGACGCCTCCATTCACGTTCGCCCGCGGCCGCGAATCGGCCGCGCCCCGGTAGCGGCGCGATGCGAGGGCGAGGATACCAGACGGGAACCGAGCGCGCGACGCGAACGCTCCGGCATTCCGGCGTTCCACCGCTGCGGATTGTCCGGGATCAAGGATTCCGCTCACGGCGCGGGGTAACGTCGAGGCCGCGGTTCCCCGCGCAACGATCGAGGAGAAGGACATGCAATCCCTACGTGCATTCGCGGTACTCGCCGCCTGCGGCCTTTCGGCTTCCGTCGCGGCCCAGGATCTCACCTGGCGCAAGGACATACAGCCGATCATCAAGGACAACTGCGGCGCCTGCCACGGCGCCAGCGCGCCGAGTTACGAGGAGTGGAATCTCGACCGGAAGAACTTCGAGGCCAAGAGGATCGGGCCGCGAATGGACAACTACACCGACTTCATGCGGCACGTCGTGTGGCCCGCGACGGGGTCGTTGGCCCGACGCCTCGACGACGGCAAGAACGCCGACGGCAAGCCCGGCAACATGCATGCGTTCCTGGGAGCAACCGAGCAGGACCGCGCCAGGAACCTGGCGACGCTCAAGAGCTGGCTGGGCGACGGGGCGTGGAACCTCAATCGCTGGGAAACGCGCGGCAGCGTGCCGGGGATCACCAAGGATCAGCTCGACAAGGTCAAGGCCAAGTATTGAGCCAGCCGCTGCCGGTTTGACGTTTCGAAAGCGAGCCGGGGCCGTCGCTATTTCGCCGCGTCCGGCTTGATGCTGCCGATGACCCGCACGCCCGCCTTGCCGTCTTCGTGCGCGGGCGCCACAACCACGGCCTCGCCCGACTGCGGATACACGCCGGCGACGGCCGAGACCATGACCTGGTGCGTCACCATCACCAGGGGCTTGTCGCCGGGCTTGATCGCATTGATGCGCGCGATCACCTCGGCCACCTGCCTCGGCTCGTCGTCGCGCGCACGAAGAAACGAGTTGAGCGCGGGCCAATCGCGGGCCGCGCCGAAAGCCAACGTTGCCGTCTCGCGGCAGCGGCACCATTGGCTGGTCAGGACTTCGCCGGGCGCAAGACCGAGGACCTTAAGGTGGGCGCCGATGCGTTGCGCCTCGTCCCGTCCTGCGGCCGACAGGTTGCGCTGAGTCGCGCAGTCGTCGAGCCGGAAGCCTTCGGGGTCGAAGGTTCCGGGAGCAGTGGCGTGCCGCATCAGGACGGCAACGCCGCCCGCACGCAGCGCATCGGCGATCGCATCGGCCCGGACATGCGGCGAGAACAGGACCAGGAAACCGAACAGGGCGGGCAGCAGGCGCATGGCAGGGCTCGGAAGCCGGGACACCGGTCATTCTGCCTTGTTTCGCCGCACGACGGTCGCAGCTTGCCACGAAGGCATCACGGCAGCGGCGTCGCTGCGATCCCCAGCCGGGCGCAGACCTCGCGCCATGTGACGGTGTCGCGCGAGCGTTCCTGCGGCGCCTCGGCATCGATGTCCACGATATACGCGCGTTCGTCAGGCGCGAGCGGCTCGCGTGTGCGCAACTGGTGGTCGAGCACACCCAGATCGGCCTCGGATGCGTCGCGTGCACGCTGCAAACGCTCCACGATGCGTGCGCGCAGCGTCGCATCGCTCGCGGCGTACGCCAGGATCAGGAACGGGAGCCCGAGCTGCGCCGCGCGGGAGCGGAAGAGGTCGCGCTGCCAGCGCTGCAGGAACGTGCCGTCGACGATCGCGACGCCGCCCGCCGCCGTCACCGCTTCGGCGAGCTCCAGCGCACGGCGGTAGGTTCGCTCGGTCGAGCCGGCGGCGTAGAGGCCCTCGTCCAGCCCGGATCCGCTGCGCGCCCGCGCATCGAGGCCATGCAGCCGCTTGCGCTCGACGTCGGTGCGGATCCGGATCGCGCCGATCCATTCGAGCAACCCCTGCGTCAGCGTGGTCTTGCCGCTGCCGGACAGCCCGTGCGTGACGACGAGCGCCGAATGCGGCGGCCGCGCGTAATGGCTGGCGAGATCGACGTAGCCGCGGTATTCGGCGACCAGCGCCGCTCTCTCGTCGCCGGCCGGCAATTGGCCTATCCGCAGGCAGGCGATCTTCGCCCGCACCATCGCCCGGTAGACAAGGTAGAACGGAAACACCGCCAGGCCCGCGTAGTCGCCGGTGCTCTCGAGATACGCATTGACGAACCGGTGCGCCAGGTCCGGCCGTCCGCGGTCCGCGAGGTCCATCGTCGTGAACGCGATTTCGCACATCACGTCGATCCAGCGCAGCTCGTCGTTGAACTCGATACAGTCGAAGACGGTGACCTCGCCATTGATGACCGCGATGTTGTTCAGATGCAGGTCCCCGTGGCATTCGCGCACGAAGCCATCCGCCCTGCGCCGGCCGAAGGCGGGAAGCCTCGCCGCGTGCTCGCGCTCGGTCCACGCGCGAAGCGCATCCTGCCGCTCGCGATCGCCCGGATCGTCGCGCATCGGGCGGGTCGAGTCGAAGTTCTGCAGCGCGACGCGCAGCACCGTGTCCGGGGACCCGAAGCGCGTGCCCTCGCCCGCGGTCGCGACACGGCCGTGGAAAGCGGCGACCTCGGCGGCCAAAGCATCGATGTGACGCGTCCCGAGCGAGCCGGCGGCCAACATCCGGCTCGCGAGCGCCTCCTGCGGGAACTCCTGCATCCTCACCGCGTACTCGACGACAGGCCCGTCGCCGCCGAGCGTCGGCCGGTCGACGCTGCCGGTGATCGCGACGACGTCGAGGTAGATCGCCGGAGCGAGGCGGCGATTCAGGCGCAGTTCCTGCTCGCAGAAGAGCTTCCGCTGTGCGAGCGTGGTGAAGTCCAGGAACCCGAGGTCGACCGGCTTCTTGATCTTGTAGGCGTGAGCTCCGGTCAGCAGGACGTGCGAGATGTGCGTCTCCAGGTGCCGGACGCGCTCGCATCCGGGCCCGAAGACGGCAGGGTTGGCAAGGGCCGCGATCAGCCGCGACTGGGTTTCCGGGTCGCCCGTCGCGCTCATCGGCGACTCCGGACGCTTCCGCTGCGACATTCTGTCGCATGGCATTTTTGCTGCGGATCCGGAAAGTTCCATTGTCCCGGAGCATACATTGACATACGTCAACCATACCTCAGATTGGCTGGCGTGGAATACGCAAAGCGGAAGGTGATCCCGCGCATGAAGCGGCCTTCTGGCCGCGCGGCCGGTGCCGCGAGCGGATAGTCCCCGCCAAGGGCGTCTCGGAGCAACAGCAAAAGGGGGTTCCATGCATCTCAAGTCCATCCTTGCCGCGGCCGGACTGGCTGCACTTGCGGGATTCATCTCAACGCCAGCGTTCGCGCAGCTGCAGACAGCCACCGGCGTCACGCCGGTCTGCGCCGAATGCCATGCGCAATCGCACAACTCGACGATGCTCACGGCACACGGCGCGAAAAACGACGCGAGACGGCAGCGCATGCCAGGGCTGCCACGGCGACGCGACGCTGCACGTGAAGGATCCGATCAAGAACCGGCCGGTCAACGCGCTGAACTCGAAGGATGCGACGCCCGAGCAGAAGTCGGCGGTGTGCCTGAGCTGCCACGCGGGACAACGACAGCTCTCGGCGTGGGCGTCGGGCGTGCACAAGAAATACGACGTGTCCTGCACCGACTGCCACTCCGTCCACGGCGGTCAGGCTGCGGCCAACTTCCAGAACATCAAGGCGGGCACGTTCGCGGCTGCGCCCTACGTGACCACGGAGCGGCAACTGGCGTACAAGGCCTGCATCGCGTGCCACCGCGACGTGCGTGCCGAGATCGCCAAGCCGTCGCACCACCCGATCGTCGAAGGCAAGGTGGGCTGTCAGAGCTGCCACGACCCGCACGGCTCGCTCACTCCCGGCCAGCTCAAGGCCGAGAGCATCACGGACCTGTGCACGACCTGCCACGCCGACAAGCGCGGCCCGTGGATCCACGAGCACCCGCCGGTCTCCGAGAACTGCAACACCTGCCACACGCCGCACGGCTCGTCGCACAACCGGCTGCTCGCGCAGAAGCCGCCGGCCCTTTGCGCGGACTGCCATCCGGGCGGGCACACGCACGGCCTCTATGACGGAAGAGGGACGCTCCCCGGCGTCAATCCGTCGAATATCCGCTTTGAGGGAAGCGGCTGTGTCGGCTGCCATCGCCAGATCCACGGCAGCAACGCGCCATCGTCGGCCTACGGCCAATTCTTCCTTCGCTGAGACAAGGGGACAGACATGAGAACCAAGCTTATTGCCATCGCCGTGGCAAGCCTGTTCGCGAACGGCGCCGCATGGGCGCAATACGACAGCTTCGTCTGGAGCGGTTCCGCGGAAGCCGGCGGCCGTGGCGTCAACACCGATGGCGGCACGCGCAATGGCGCCTTTGGCCTGTATCCGGGCGCGGCCGTGCAGCCGTTCACCGGCCCGGCCGACGAAGCCAAGGCGAACGAATACCAGAACCTCGACAACGGCGTCATAGGCATCCTCGACGTGCGCGGCAGCAGCAAGAACTACTACATGAAGTTTTTCGGCGAGAATTTCGGCCGTGACGATCAGTATGTCGAAGCGCGCGGCGGCGGCTACGACGTGTTCAAGGCCATCGTGTACCAGGACAGGATGCCGCACAACCTGTCGTGGAATGCGCTCACTCCGCTGTGGAATTCGTGGAGCAACCTGCAGCAGGGGCCTGCCGGGACCTATCCGCCGGCACGGGACCCGTCGACCTGGAACACGTTCGACTACGGGCTGCAGCGCAACACCACCGGCGGCGCCGTCGAGATCTCGGCCAGGTCGCCGTTCTTCTTCCGCGCCGACTACAACGAGGTCGAGACGACGGGCAGTCGGCCGCAGAGCGGCCAGCTGGGGACCGGGTCGGGCAACGGCCTGATCGAGTTCGGCGCCCCGGTCGAATACAAGACGAAAAACGCGCTCTTCGAAGGGGGCTACACGGCCAGGGCGTGGAACGTCAAGATCGCCTATCTCGACAGCAAGTTCAGCAACAGCATCGACACGATGCAGTGGACGAACTTCTACATGCGCAGCGCGCTGGACACGTCGCTGCTGCCGCCGGACAACGAGCTCAAGAAGTGGAGCATCCACGCGACCGCGCGCGAGCTGCCGCTCGACTCGACGTTCCTGCTGCGCGCCAGCCAGAGCAAGCTGACCAATAACGTGGACCTGGGTGACGGCTCCGTTGCGAACCCATGGAACAGTGCTCTCAAGCCGGTGTCGAGCAGCAACGTGCCGGCGAACCAGCAGCCGGTGGGGGTTGGCTACCTGATCACGGCGCCAAGCTCGTCGACGTTCGACGGCGAGGAGAAGACGACGTCGGTGCAGGCGTCGCTCACCTCCACGCTGACGAAGGGGCTCGAGAGCCGGATCTACTACAACTACTACGACAAAGAGAACAACTCCACGGAGATCAACTATGCGGCCGGCGGGCTGGGGCCGGATGCGGCGAACTGCCCGAATCCCGGGTCCGGCATCCAATCGTCCAATGCGACCCGGTTCTGCATCCCCGTGGTGCTTTCGCCGGGACTGTTCGGCTACACGAAGGACGAGGCCGGCGTCGACCTGATCTACCGGCTTGGCACCCGGCAGAAATTGGTGGGCAACTACACCTGGCTCAAGGTCGACCGCGAGCTCGAGCCGGCGCCTAGCACCACGGACCACCGGTTCTGGATCGAGTACCGGAACAGCATGTGGGAAGGGCTCTCGGGGCGCCTCAAGTACCAGTACCTGACACAGAGTTCGGACATCGACCACTCGTTCACCAACAACAGCAGTGGCCAGACGCCGGCGCAGGTCCCGTACTACTTCTCAGCGTACGACATCGCCGACTACGACCAGAACATGGTCAAGCTCGTCGTCGACTGGAACCCGGCGCCGCTGCTCGACATCGGCTTCGGCGCGACGTGGCGCAAGACCGACTACAAGGACCTGTACTACGGCCGCACCGACGACAAGCGTCAGATCTACGACGTCTCGATCGGCTACGGCGACCCCGGCAAGCTCCGCGTCTCGGCGATCGGCAACTGGGGCAGGACCGAGTTCGACCAGGCCTACCGCAACGTTGGAAGCGCCACCGCGAGCCCACCGAACAATCTCGGTCCGCTTCCGAGCGACCCGACGAACTCGGCGAACTTCAACTGGGGAACGAAGAACACCCAGGACAACTGGCTGGTCGCGCTGCAGGCGGACTGGGCGGCCTCCGAAAAGCTGCAAGTCACCGCGCAGGCCAGCTGGCTCGACACCGGGGGCGGGGTCGACTTCTGGTCGGCCGACACTACCGGCGCAGGCGGCTACCAGGGCGGTCCGCTGGTCAACTATGTGACCGACGATACCCAGACCACGCGCTTCCTGATCAAGGCCAACTACCGGTTCGACAGGAAATGGGCGGCGACGGTCGGCTACGCGTACGAGAAATACGATTACAGCGACGGGCAGATGGCAGGGTATCAGGGCTACTACCCCTACTATCAATACATCCCCGGAAACAACAACGCCGTGTCGTCGAACAGCAGCTGGTTCACGGGTGCCTACGGCAACCCGAGCTATAAGAACAACATCGTCTGGCTGACGGTGACCTACAAGTTCGACACGCCGCTGCCGCCGCCGGCGAAGATGGCGGTCGCGGAAGCGCCACCCAGGCCGGTGGTCGCCCCGCCGCCGCCGCCCACGCCGCCACCGGCCCCCGCGCCGGCGCCGGCGCCTGCCCCGCAGGTGCAGAAGGTCACGCTCGACTCGAAGGTGCTGTTCGACTTCAACAAGGCGGTCCTGAAGCCCGAAGGCAGGGCTGCGATCGACAGCCAGGTCATCGGCAAGCTCGCGCAGATCCAGAAGCTCGACGTCGTCATCGTGACCGGACACACCGACCGCATCGGGTCGGAGGCCGCCAACCAGAAGCTGTCGGAGGAACGCGCGAAAGCCGTGGGCGACTATCTCGGCAGCAAGGGTGTCGACAAGACGAAGATCCGCACGATCGGCATGGGCGAGAAGCAGCCGGTGGCGCAGTGCGATCAGAAGGACATGAAGGCGCTGATCGCCTGCCTGCAGCCGAACCGCCGCGTGGACGTCGAGGTCAGGGGCGAGACGACGAAGAGGTAATCGCCGCAAGAGCGACCCGAAAAGCCCCGCCCTCGCGCGGGGCTTTTTCCTGGTCCTTTGCCAACTCGCGGGGAAGCCGGTCGAGGTTGTGGGCCGGCGGCAGCCAGGCTCGCGCCGTCGCTCCGGAGTCAGGTCCCTGTCCGGGCGATTTCGCGCGCCGCTGCGACACTCCGTCGCGCGGCGAGGCCACCCCATCATGAACTTCCGCGGTCGGCGCGACATTCCGTCGCGTGGCAAAAAGTTCCTCGGGATTCCGGGAATGTCCGTGGCCTTGGCCTTGTTTTGACTTGCATCAAACTTGCCGCATTTCCTTCGGAGTCGAATACAAAAAGATTCAGGCGGAAGTTGATTCCGCGCGCACGAAGCGGCCCTTGGCCGCGGAGCCGGCACCTCGAGCGGATGTACACCGCGAAGGGCGCCTCGTAGCAACAGCAAAAGGGGGTTCCATGCAACTCAAGTCCATCCTCGCCGCGGCCGGCATGCTGGTCGCCTTCGCGGTGCTCATGCCGACGCCCGTACTGGCGCAGTACGTGGCCGGGTCGCCCGCCGTCACGCCGGTATGCGCCAACTGTCACGAGAGCCAGCACCTGTCGACCATGCTCACTGCGCACGGCGCCAAGAACGACGCCAGCGGCAGCATGTGCGCGGCATGCCACGGTGACGCGTCCGCGCACCTCAAGGACCCCCTGAAGAACAAGATGGCCGGCGCGTTCGGGAAGGGTGTCCCCGCGGCGCAGAAGGACGCGGTGTGCCAGACCTGCCACGCCGGCAACCGCCACCTGGTGTTCTGGGAGACGGGCAAGCACTCGAAGAACGAGGTGTCGTGCAGCAGCTGCCACAGCATCCACGGCAAGCCGGGCAACGCGATCGTCGCGCCGTTCACGACGTCGTTCCGGCCGAACGAATCCGAACTCTGCGGCACCTGCCACCAGCAGGTCCGCGCGGCCACGCTGAAGCCTTCGCACCACCCGATCATCGAGAACAAGATCAAGTGCTCCGACTGCCACAACGTGCACGGCGCTCTCACGCCGGCGATGCTCAAGGCGGAAAACATCAACCAGCAGTGCTACTCGTGCCACGCCGACAAGCGCGGGCCGTTCCTGTTCGCGCACCCCGCGGTCGAGGAGAACTGCCTCTCCTGCCACAACCCGCACGGCTCGGTCTACGCCAAGCTGCTGAACGAGAAGCAGCCGAACCTCTGCCAGGAATGCCACGACTTTGCGCGTCACCCGGGCACGGTCTACGGCGCCGCGGGCGAGTTCACGTGCACGGCGGAAGCCGTCGCCGATCCCAAGAATGTGGCGTGCTACAAGAAGGCGCCCGGCGCGTTCAACGCCGGTGTCAGCACGCGCTTCATCGCCCGGTCGTGCACGAATTGCCACAACAGCATCCACGGCTCGAATGCGCCGGGACGCCGTGGCATCTATCTATTCCGGTAGGGCGAGGAGACCATCATGAGCAAGAGACAACTTTCCATCCTGATCGCGTCGCTCTTCGCCGCGGCACCCGCGCTCGCGCAGAACAGTGACCCGTTCTTCTCCACCGGGCAGGTCACCGCCGGCGGCATCGTTACCGACGTGGATAGCAGGGATACGTCGAAGTTCCACGAATACCAGGACCTCACCAACGGGATGCTGTCGAACATCGGCGTCAAAGGACGCAACAGCTCGTCGTGGATCAACGCCTACGGCGAGAACTTCGGCCGCGACGACATGTACGTGAACATCTACGGCGGCATGTACGACGTGTTCAAGGCCCGCGCCTACACGAACTGGATCCCGCACAACTTCCTGTTCGACGGCGTCACGCCGTACAACGGAAACGGGTCGGGGAACCTGCAGGCAACCTTCCCGAAACCGGATGTCGGCACGTGGAACAACGTCGACCTCGGGTACCAGCGCAAGGACACGGGCGGCTATTTCGAATGGCAGCGGCAATCGCCGTGGTATTTCCGCGTGGAGGGCAACCAGGTCACCACCGAGGGCACCAAGGTCGGCGGCTACTCCAACGGCACGAGCCCGGGTCAGGGCTACGTTGACCTCGCCATCCCGGTGCAGTACCAGACGAACACCGCGGCGTTCGAGGGCGGCTACACGACGAGGACGATGACGTTCACGGCGAGCTACCTGGCCAGCAACTTCAACAATGACTTCCAGACGATGTCGTGGACCAACCCGTACTTCACCAACGGCACCGACCGGAGTTACCTGCCGCCTGACAACGACTACCAGCGCCTCGCGTTGAACGGCGTGATCCGCGCGCTGCCGTGGCAGCTCGACCGTCTCGGCGCGTTACACGTGGGACAAGACCGAGAGCGACGTCAACATCGACGGCACCGTGCTGGGAGGCACCACCGCGGCGCCGGCCTTGATCAACACCGCACCGAGCGTCAGCCAGTTCAACGGCGACGAAACCCGCCAGACGTTCACCCTTGGCTGGGCCGCGACGCCGGTCGCCAATCTCGACACGAAGCTGTACTACAACTGGCAGAAGATGAAGAACGACGGCGACCATGTCGTCTTCTGCGAGAGTGGCGCGACCACCTGCGACGGCACGTTCGAGAACGAGCTGTGGCACTACAAGAAGAACAACGCCGGCGTCGATGCGTGGTGGCGGATCAGCCGGGCCAACCGGCTCGGCGTCGGCTACGATTGGTACAACCTCAAGCAGAACCGCATCGACTTCGACGACAACACGACGAACACCTTCTGGGTCGAGTGGAAGAACACGTCGCTCGACACGCTGACGGCCCGCGTCAAGTACTGGTACCTCCAGCGCCGCGGCGACTACCTGGAGAGCCACGCCGGGGCCAATGCGAACGAGGCGGCTTACCTGCAGCGGTTCACGCGGGCCTACGACCTCGCGGATGTCAACCAGAACCGCGTCAAGCTGAACCTCGACTGGGCGCCGTCGGACAACGTGGGCGTCGCGATCGAGTACCAGTACAAGGACAACGACTACAAGGACACGACGCTCGGCCGGACGGACGATACGCGCAACGAGATCTTCGCCAACCTCACGTACGGCACGCCGAATTCGTGGCGGGCGACGCTGTTCGGCGATTTCGAGGACATCAAGTACGACTCGGATCACCGGTACGTGGGCACCAGTCCGACGTGCAACGCTTCCACGGGACCGAACTGCTACGATCCGAACACGTTGCCGGCCACCGCCGGCGCGTACAACTGGAGCGCGTCGGTCAAGAACAAGAACTGGATGGTCGGCATCGGTCTCGACGTCCCGTTCGGCGACCGGTGGATGTTCACCGGCTCGGTGCTCTACGAGAAGACGGACGGCTCGTCGGACATGACGGCGCAGGACAACTACGGCAATCCGCTGCCGCTGCCGAACTACCCGAACATCAAGACGACCTCCCTCAACCTGAAGGGCACGTACAAGTTCAACAGGAACTGGCTGGCGACGCTCGGATACGCGTACCAGAAGTACGACTACACCGACGACCAGTACACGGGGTACCTCAACTCGCTGCCGTCGCTCAACGCCACCACCGGCGCGAACACGGAATCGCAGAGGAGCTACCTCAACGGATGGAACGCGTTCCAGTCGTACGACGCCAACATCGTGTATGCGACGTTGAGGTTCTCGTGGGATCCGCCGTCGATCCCCGCGCCGGCGATGAAGGTCGCGGAAGCGCCGCCCAAGCCGGTGGTCGCCCCGCCCCCGCCGCCCGCGACGCCACCGGCCCCCGCGCCGGCGCCGGCGCCTGCCCCGCAGGTGCAGAAGGTCACGCTCGACTCGAAGGTGCTGTTCGACTTCAACAAGGCGGTCCTGAAGCCCGAAGGCAGGGCCGCGATCGACAGCCAGGTCATCGGCAAGCTCGCGCAGATCCAGAAGCTCGACGTCGTCATCGTGACCGGACACACCGACCGCATCGGGTCGGAGGCCGCCAACCAGAAGCTGTCGGAGGAACGCGCGAAAGCCGTGGGCGACTATCTCGGCAGCAAGGGTGTCGACAAGACGAAGATCCGCACGATCGGCATGGGCGAGAAGCAGCCGGTGGCGCAGTGCGATCAGAAGGACATGAAGGCGCTGATCGCCTGCCTGCAGCCGAACCGCCGCGTGGACGTCGAGGTCAGGGGCGAGACGACGAAGAGGTAATCGCCGCAAGAGCGACCCGAAAAGCCCCGCCCCGCGCGGGGCTTTTTCTTGGTTGCGGGATTCTGCCGCGTTGCAACATCGCGGCAGAATCGGAAAAAGTTCCTCGACGTCGTCCTTCCGTTGACATACATCAAAGCTGGCGCAGCTTGCCGGGCGCTGAATACGCGGAGAATCAGGCGGAACTCGTTTCCGCGCGCCAGAGGAACAACATTGTCTTTCTGACGGCCACGCTCAAGTTCTAACCGAACCGGGAATGCCCTGCGCTGCTGCAGATCTACAGGAGGCGACGATGAAGGCATTCGCAATGGCGGCGTTACTGACGGCCGGACTGCTGGCGACCGGGGCAGCGAATGCGGATAGCGGGGAAGAGCTGGCGAAGAGTTCCGGCTGCCTGGCCTGCCACGCGGTCGACACCAAGAAGGTCGGTCCGGCCTACAAGGATGTGGCGAAGAAGTTCAAAGGCAAGCCGCGAGCCGAAGTGATTGCCGCGATGAAGTCAGCCTCGGTCCACGCGTCGGTCAAGGCGACGGACAAGGATCTCCGTGAAATCGTCGAGTGGATCCAAAAGCTCTGACGACCTAGGTTTCAGACCCTCGAGAGGCCGGCGCGTGCGCCGGCCTCTTCTTGCGCATGCGGCGTTCGCGGCTCCGGTCCGAAGCGGTGCGTGACATGCGCAGCGCCAAGCGCGTTCTGGGAGCGTGCCGCTGGCACATTTCCCGACCCGGGCTGCAACGTCCGCAGCACATCTGACGATCCCTTGATATGGCGCAAGGATCCGAACACGCAAACAGCTTGGTGGCGACTAACATGCGACGCATGGTCGCATGACATCTTGTCGCGTTTCACGATAGGGGAGGATGACGCCGAAGACTCGCCGTGCCGCACATGGGCGGTGTTGCCTGGAGTGCAGAGGCTGGATTGCGATATTGCACAGTTTCGTGAGGATCCGAGCGAATGCCAACGAAACGAACCACGCTGGCGGTTAGCGTCATGATGTACACGCTCGTTGCCGGCGCGGCGGGCATGGGCTATGCGCCGGATGCGACGGCCCAACCGGCAACGGTCAAGGCTGGCGCTGGAGGCGATCTCCGGGCCGCGTTTGCCAACGCGGCGGACGTCGCCGAGGGTAAGCGCGTCGCCGATGCCTCGTGCGCCGGCTGTCACGGCGCGAGCGGGGTCAGCGCCAACAAAGGCGTGCCCCACCTCGCGGGCCAGCGTCCCGCATACGTCTACCATGAGCTGAAGCAGTACCAGTCGGGTGCACGCGCCGATGCCGCGATGAGCGGCGCCGTCAAGTTCCTGAACGACGATGCCTTGGTCAAGGTGGCCGCCTACTACGCGAGCCTGGAGCCCGCGCCGCCCATCGTGACCGCCGGCGCCAAGCCCGCCCCGGCCAAGCCCGACTCGATCCAGGCGGGCAAGGCCGCCGCTTCGGGCTGCGCCGGTTGCCACGGCGACACCGGCATCAGCAAGACCGCCGGTGTACCGAGCCTGGTCGGACTGGACCCCAAATATCTGGCCACGGCAATGAACGCCTACAGGAATGGCCAGCGCAAGCACGACGCCATGAAGGCGGCACTCTCGGCCGTCACCGATTCCGACATCGCCGACATGGCTCTGTTCTATGGGCTGCAAAAGCCGGCTCGGGCGCAAACGCCGGCGGCCGGCGATCAGGCGGCGGGAAAGGCCGCGGCGACCGCCTGTACCGCATGCCACGGCACCAGCGGTGTCGGCACCGATCCGGCGATACCCAACATCGCCGGCCAGGATGCGCAGTACGTCGCGGTGGCGCTCCGCGCCTACAAGGACGGCTCGCGCAGCGATGCGACGATGAAGGCGCTGGCATCGTCGCTCGATGAGGCTGCCAGCAAGAATCTGGCGGCGTTCTACGCCAATCAGCAGCCACAGCAGCCGAAGGTGACCCGGCCGCTGACGACCGCCGAGTGGGTGCAAAGGTGCGATCGCTGTCACGGCGTCGACGGCAACAGCGCCGATCCTCGGATGCCGGCCGTGGCCGGGCAACGCGCGGACTATCTGGAAAAGGTGCTGCACGCCTATCGGTCCGGCGAGCGCAAGAGCCCGCAGATGGCGGCGATGTCGGGCGTGCTGACGGTGGCGGACGTCGAGAACCTCGCGGCGTACTACGCGCGCCAGAAGGCGCGATCCGTCGTCTACGTCGCGCTGCCGGCCAAATGAACGAACGGCGCGCGGGACGAGTTGCGGCGGGGAGACCATCGCGTCGCCACGCGGACAGCACCCAGGCTGGAGCGTACGGCATGCGGTCCGCGCCGCGCTCGAGGACTCCGGCCCGAAAAACCCAAGGGACCCATCATGACTGATGCTCCGCTGCACCGGCTCTATCGCCACTACTCGGAGCTGCCCTACAGCCAGCGTGTCCTCTATACCGCCACGCTGCTCGTGCTCGGAGTGGGTTACCTGTTCGCGATGATCAACCTGCTACACACCTACGCCGGACGGGCGGGCGGCAGTCCGCTGATGCTGTCGTACCGGGACATCGTCGTCGCCTACAGCGGCAGCGGTAAGGCGTCGCGGCTCGAATCGGCGCTGCGCGGGCCGATGTCGAGCATGTTGCGGCCCGACGAGACCAGCGCCATCATTGCCTGGGTGCAGGATGGCGCCGATCGTGCGAAGTACGAGAGCGAGATCAAGCCGACGATCGAGCAGCGCTGCCTCACCTGCCACGACGGGAGCGTCAATCCGCACCTGCCGAACTTCAACAGCTACGACAGCTTGAAGAAAGTGACCGAGCAGGACACCGGCGCGAATGTCTTCACGCTCGTTCGCGTGTCGCACATCCACCTGTTCGGGGTCACGTTCATCTTCTTCATCGTGGGCACCATCTTCAGCCACGCCTACGTCCGTCCGGTGTGGTTCAAGTGCACTGTTATCGCCCTTCCGTTCGGCGCCCTCTTCGTCGACATCGCATCGTGGTACTTCACGAAGCTCTATCATCCGTTCGCCATCGTGGTGATGCTCGCCGGCGCGATCATGGGGCTGTGCTTCGCCTTCATGTGGGTGGTCAGCATGTACCAGCTCTGGTTCTCCCCGACGCCCTCGCCCGTAGCCCAGCGCGAGAGCGGCGACCTGCCCGCGATCGACTGAGGCGGCATCGGCCCGGGGAACAAGTGTGCGCCGATCGACGTCGACGAGGAGGACCGGCTCCGGCGCTTCGCAAGCCATCGCAATTCGAGGAATCGTCATGACGCAGATCGCAGGCTTTACTGTTACCCGGTTGGTCGACAAGGCGCGGTGGTGGCTCGTCATGTTAGCCGTCGCCGCGTTGACGACCGGGCTCGCATCCGGAGCGTCTTCGGCGCAGAGCGCCGAGCGCAGCGGCAAGGACGTCGTGGCGGCGTCGTGTGTCGCCTGCCACGGCAGCGGCGCGAACGGCGCACCCAGGATCGGCGACAAGAAGGCTTGGGAGAAGCGCGCGGCTCAGGGCCTGACCGGCCTCACGGCCAACGCGCTCAAGGGCATCCGGCAGATGCCGTCGCACGGCGGAAACACCAATCTGACGGACACGGAAGTCGAGCGCGCGATCACCTACATGGTCAACCAGTCGGGCGGCAAATGGGTCGAACCGACGAGCCGCACGGCCAAGACAGCCGACCGCACCGGCGAACAGGTCGTGCAGGCACGGTGCATCAAGTGCCACCAGACGGGCGAGGGCGGCGCGCCGAAGATCGGCGACCGCGCAGCATGGATCCCGCGCGTCAAGCAAGGGCTCGACGTCGTGGTCCGCTCGGCGATCCAGGGCCACGGCGGCATGCCGGCGCGCGGCGGACAGGCCGACCTCACCGATGCGGAAATGCGCAATGCAGTGATCTACATGTTCAATCAAGGTACCGCGCCGGCCGGCGGCGCGACCGCGGCTGCGCCGTCGGTTCCGGCGCCCCGATCCGACGCCACGCACAAGGTCGTCGCCGGAACGGCGATCGAATTGGGCGTCGTCTCGGCCGAATCGCTGCGCGCGCAGCACCCCAAGCCGGACGCGGAAAGCACGATGCACGGAGGGATTCCGACCGGCAGTGGCTTTTTCCACGTGAACATCTCGCTGCGCGATACGGCGACGAATGACACAATCAAGGATGCCGAGGTCGAGGTGAGGGTCGCTAATCCCGTCACCGGCAGCGAAACAAAGAAGCTCGACCCGATCGCGATTGGCGGCACGCCGAGCTACGGAAATTACTTCCGGATGCCCGGCAAGGAACCCTACACGATCGTGGTGCAGGTCAGCCGACCGGGCGTGCCCCGGCTTATCGAGGCCAGGTTCGCCTACCGGCACGACTGAGCACGGGTCCGCGTGCGAAGGTACGGAGACGGTCAGTACCGCCCGTGCTGCTTGTAGATGTAGTTGGACAGCTCGACCTGCTGCATCGACAGCCGGCGCTGGATCTGGTGGACGACGCGGATGATCGCGCGCATCACGCGATAGACGATCTCCGGATGCGACTGCAATATCGACTCCAGCTTCTCGCGCTCGATGCCCAGCACGCGCGTGGCGCCAAGCGCGACCTTGGACGCGTAGAGCACCGAGCCGTCCATGAACCCCATCTCGCCGATGAAGTCGCCCTGCGAAAGCGTGTTGATCGTCAACGCCTGATCGGTGTCGGCATTCTTGATCACGCCGAGCGAGCCTTGCAGGATCACATACAGGTGGTTGTCGACGGCGCCCTCCTCCACCAGGACTTCGCCCTGCTTCAGTTCGCGCAGCGTCACGAGTTTGGCCAGGATACGGCACTGCTCGTCGGTAAGCTCGGCGGCGAGCTTGGTCGAGCGCACGGCTTCGAATGGGGATGGATCGGTCATGACGATGTGCTCCTGTGGAAGGGGTCGTCGCTGTTGCCGGGGAGCCTCGGCCCGGAGGCGGCCTGCGGTGATGTGATCGGCGTCAAGGTGGACATCGTTGCGATTGGCGGCGGCGGAGGGACGGTGCTCGCGCCCCCGGAAGCGACGCCACCGCCGGGGGCGTACACCTGGTCGGCCCGCGCCACGAACCGGTCGACCAGCGTGTTGGCGATGCGGTCGAAGACCGGCCGCGCGATTCGCGCCATCGCCGTGCTGTCGAAATCGTAGCGCAGCCCGAAATCGATGCGGCAGCCGTCGGCGGCAAGCGGCGTCAGGTCCCAGACGCCGTCGAAGTGCCGGAACGGGCCCCGCTCGAGGTGGATCGTCATCGCGGTCGGACGCCGTTTCGGATTGCGCGTCCGAAAGTCGAAGCGCACACCGAGGTAGTTGACTGTGATGTCCGCGACCACCGTGTTCTCGTCGCGGGCGACGACGGTCGCGCCGCTGCACCAGGGCAGGAAGTCGGGGTAGTGCTCGCACGCCTCGATGAGGTCGAACATCTGCTCGGCCGAATGGCCGACGAGCACCGTCTTGCGCACGTCCATGCGGCATATTGTTTCACAGCGGCACCGTCCGCGGCGCACCGGAGTCGCGTCCGCACGCTCCGGCCCCTTTCGGCATCCGGGCGTGTTCAGCGCCGACGCCGGTCGCCGGGGCGGCCCGCCTGCGAGCGCCCCGGGGGGTTCCGGCGCCTGCGATGAACTGCGGAACCCTGCCCGCGCTTGATGTAGCGCAATACCTTTGCGCGCGGGACCGGTAGCCTCCCGAGGTGTGGTTTCACCATCGCCCGTGCGCATTGCGCCGGGCACTTTCTGACGAAGGAGCGAAGATGAAGTCGATCGTTTTGGCGGCCGTCGTGGCCGCGGGGATCGCCGTGTCCGGCGCAGCGAACGCATCCGAAGCGCTGGCGAAAAGCAGCGGCTGCATGACGTGCCACGACATGGCCACCAAGAAGATGGGGCCGTCGTACAAGGACATCGCGGCCAAGTACAAGGGCAAGGCGGATGCGGAAAAGACGATCGTCGCGAATCTGAAGGCTGCCAAGGGCCATCCGGCCGTCAAGACGTCGGATGCCGATACGGTCACGCTGGTGAAGTGGATCCTCGCGATGTAGGCATCGGCGCCCGAGCGGTGTCAACCCCGCGCCTCGCCCGTGCGTTAGAATGCGGCACGGGGCGCCGGGGGTTCGCCGGCAATGTGATTTGCCCGCACATCCGTCGGCCGGGCACTTGCGCAAAGAGGAGCAACCAGCATGAAATCGATCGTTATTGCGGCCATCGTGGCCGTTGGGATGGCGGCTGCCGGCACGGCCAGCGCGCAGGAGGCACTGGCCAAGAGCAGCGGTTGCATGACCTGCCACGACATCAACACGAAGAAGATGGGCCCGGCGTTCAAGGAAACGGCCGCCAAGTACAAGGGCAAGGCCGATGCCGAGGCCAAGCTCGTGACAATGCTCTCCACGGCCAAGGGTCACCCGGAAGTGAAGGCGAAGGGCGACGACCTGAAGGGCCTCGTCAAATGGGTGCTGTCGCTGTAGCAGCTGAGCCCGTTCCCCTCGAAAAGGCCGGCGGACGCCGGCTTTTTCGTTGCCTGACCGGCGCAATCCGCCGCGATGTGCGTCGAGCTTGCGCCAGCGCAAACACCGCGATCCGCAACCGGGGCCGCTGCGGATAAGATGTGACGTTTCGTCGCACCACCGCTCGCCCCACCCCTGCTCCAAGGCATGCCCGCCGACGCCGAAACCGCCGTTTCCGCTGCCCCGCTCCAGGGTGAGGGCAAGACGCCCGCGCCCGCTGCCTGGTGGCGTTCCGCTCCACTGACCCCGGACCGGACCGATCCTCCCGCGCGGTGGCAGGATCCGGCGCTTCCGGCCAGTGTGCGGCAACTCATCGACCTGCGCAGCATCGCGATCGCGGGTCAGACGCTCGCGGTGGCGGGGGCCGTCCTGCTTGGAGTGTCGCTCCCCGTCGTCCCGATGGCGATCATCATCGCTGCGCTCGTTGCGTTGAATATCGTCGCCTCGGTGCGCCAGAAACGGGGGTCGCCGGCCACGCATGGCGCCGTCGCCGCCCAGCTAGCGCTCGACCTCGCGGCCTTCACCGCCCTCCTGCTCCTCGCCGGCGGATCGGCCAATCCGCTCACCTCCATCTACCTGCTGCACGTGGTCGTGATCGCGACGCTGCTGCCGTGGCGAAGCGCGCTCGCCGGCACGGCGCTCGTCATCGCGAGCCTTGCGCTGGCGATTCGCTTTGCGGAGCCGTTGCGGCACGCGGACGGCCAGCCGCTGTCGGAGGCGACGCTGGCGGTCGGTCTTTGGGTCAGCTTCGCGCTGACCGCGGCCGTGACCGCCTGGTTCGTCATCCGGCTCATCGCCACGCTGTGCGAGCACGAACGCCTGCTGCAGGAAGCCGCGCGACGGGCGCTGAACGACGAGACGGTCATGCGCATAGGCACGCTGGCGGCCGGCGCCGCGCACGAGCTCGGAACGCCGCTCACCACGATGACCATGGTCGTCGGCGAAATGCAGCGCGAAGCCGATACGCCGGCGCGGCAGCGCGACACCGCGATCCTGGCCGCGCAGATAGAGGCGTGCCGGCAGGCGCTGTCCAATCTGTGCGCGGCTGCGGGTCACGCCCGCGCCGAGGACGGCGGTCCGGAGAGGTTCGACGCGTTTCTGGCATCGGTGGCGGCGCGGTTCCGCGCGATGCGACCCGATGTTCCGCTGCAGACCCGCTGGGACGGCGCACTCCCGGCGCCGGAGATCTTCGCCGACCGGTCGCTGCGACAGTCGCTGCTGATTCTTCTCAACAACGCTGCCGACGCCTCCCCGCATCGGGTCGACATCACGGCCCGCTGGGACGCGCAATCGCTTTACGTGGCCGTCACTGACCGCGGTAGCGGCGTTGCGCCCGACCACATCGACATGCTGGGACGAGCTTTCTTCACGACGAAGGCTCCCGGGCAGGGCACCGGACTCGGGCTTGTCCTCGCCGCGTCGACGGTGAGTCGCCTCGGTGGTACAGTCCGCTGGTCGAATCGCGGCGACGGCGGGCTCTGCGCAGAGATCCGGTTGCCGCTGGATCGCCTGCTGCTGTCGTCGCCATGCCCATGAACCCCGCCAAACCCGATTCGCACGATCGAGCGCGCCTGTTGCTGGTCGACGACGATCGTGCGCTTTGCGAGGTCATGGGACGGGCGTTCGCGGCGCGCGGATTCGACGTGGTCGCCGTGCACACGGTGGAAGACGCGATCCGCACGATCGACGGTGATCCGCCCGAGTTCGCAATCGTCGACCTCAAGCTGCCCGACCATTCGGGCCTCAAGATCGTGTCTCACCTCAAGACGGCGGATGCCTGCACGCGCATCGTCGTGCTCACCGGGCACGGCAGCATCCCGACGGCGATCGAGGCGATCAAGCTCGGCGCGACGTATTACCTTACCAAGCCCACCGACGCCGACGCCGTGCTGGCGGCATTCGGACGGGAGGGTGGTGACGACGCCGTGCCGATCGACGCGAAGCCCATGAGCGTCGAACGCGTCGAGTGGGAGCATATCCAGCACGTTCTGCATGAGAACGGCGGGAATGTCTCCGCGACAGCGCGCGCGCTGTCGATGCACCGGCGCACGCTGCAACGCAAGCTCCTTCGCCGACCGGCGAAGGCCTGACGCGCCCGCGGGAAGCGGGAAGCCGGGCGCGCGGCCAAGCCCGCACCCGGGCGACCGCCGCTGGAGGCAGCGAGGGTCGAGGCCGCTTCCCTCAGCCCTTCGTCGCGTCGAGGTTCATCTCCGGCCATTTCCTGCCGTGGCAGGCCGGATTGGAACAGAAGCTGCCGCCGTCCTTGCCCCACTTGATCGGGCCGTGGCACATCGCGCACGAGCTGTCGATCTTCGAGCGGTGGTCGTGCATCCAGTTCGGCGCGTTGTGGCCTTCCGGCGGCGTCAGGCCCTGAGCGACGGTCGACGCGACGGTCTTCAGACTGCCGTCGATCGTGACCTGCGGGAGGTCGTGGCACAGCGTGCACTGCAGCCTGATCGCCTCGCCCTTCTCGTTCACGTGCTTGCCGTCGTGGCAGCGGAAGCAACCGGGGAAGTCCTTGTGCCCGACGTGGTTCGGGAACGACTTCCACGTGAGGTCCTTCGCCTCGAACTCGGACAGCTTGAGGACTTCGAGCATCGCCGCCGCGAACTGCGCCTCGGCCGCCTTCGCCTCGGGCTTCAGCTCGCCCTTGGGCGCCGCGTCGGCGATGATCTGCTGGAATTTCGGGACCTGTTCCTCCATCGGGCCGTGCAGCGTCGAGGCCTTGTCGATGATCGCGAGCGCGCGCGCCTTGATCGACGGCAGGCTGCGGTCGATCTTGCCCTCCGAGATCGCCTGGTCGACGCGATCCGACGGGTTGACGAACGGGTGGCCCGCCGCATTGTGGCAGTCGGAGCACTCCATCCGCTGCTTCGGCTTCTGGTCCATCTCGGCACGGCCGACCTTGCTCGCGGCGTCGAAGTAGGTCGTGGTCTTGCCGTCCTTGCCCGTGATGCGAACCCAGGGGATCGTGCGCTTCTGCGCGTCGTCGGTGACGAACTCGACGTTCTGGGCGATGTGCCAGTGAATGCCGCGCGTCGCCTTGTCGCGCGCCTCGCCGCTGCCCGTGTGCACGACGAGCCGCGTGCGCGTTTCCGTGTTCTTGGCGTCGGCTTCGTAGTGGACCTTGGTGCGGACCCGGTCGGAGTGGTTGACCTCCGGCCAGTGACAGCTCTCGCAGTTGTCGCGAGCCGGGCGCAGCGTCGTGGCCGCGAGCGGCCGCTTGTACCCGGTGACCATGCCCAGCAGCTCGTGGTAGTGCGCCATCTTGAGCGTCATCAGCTGCAGCGTGGGCAGCCGCCCCATGTGGCACTCGACGCACTGGACGCGCGCGTGCGACGCGACGGCGTAGGCCCGCGGCTCCTCCGGGTGGACCGCGTGGCAGTTGTCGGTGCAGAACGCGTTGCTGTTGCTGTACTCCCACGCGACGATGCCGCCCGCGCCCAGGACCGCCAGAGCGATGGCGCCGACGACGAGCGTGGTCACCGTGCCCAGCATCAAGGTGCGCCGCCCCAATGTGATCTTCATCGCCGATTCCCTCCCTGTGGTCCCGCGCACCGGTGGCCGGGTGCAACGACCTGCCGGATATTGTAACTAGAAGATGCTGTAGACGATCAGCACGATCGCCACGATGCCGAGCGTCAGCGCCGTGCCGCCGACGACCCAGCCGAACCACTTCGCTTCGGCGGTCGGCGCCGGCGCTTCCTTCTCGGCGAGCCGGCCTTCCCTGACCAGCCGCTCGTATTCGGCCAGGCGCTCCGACTTGAGCTCGTGCTCGGAAATGCGCCCGGTGAAGATCACGGTGTCCATCGGGAACTTCGCGGGCCGCACGTGGCCGTTGAAGAAGTGGAAGGTGAAGATGAAGCCGGCGGCGAGCAGCGCCTCCTCGCCGTGCACCAGCGCCGCGATGTTGAACATCCAGCCGGGCAGGAGCTGCGAGAAGAACACCGGGAACCAGAGCAGCAGCCCGGAGCCGCCGATGATCACCATCCCCCAGAACACCGCCCAGTAGTCGAACTTCTCCCAGTAGGTCCAGCGGTCGAACTGGGGCTGCGGCCCGGCGCCGACGAACCACTTGAAGTTGCGCACGATGTCGACGATGTCCTGCGGTTGCGGCACCAGCGAGTCCGGGCCCCAGAGGAGCGGCAGGACGCCGCCGCGCGCGATCGCCTTCGACAGCAGGAGGACCACGTGGCTCGAGAACACGAGGATCATCACGCACGCGCAGATCCGGTGAATGACGCCGGCGCTCTCGAACCCGCCGAGGATGCGCGCGAGCGTCGCGGCCCACGGCTCGTCCGCGTACAGAAGCGGCAGGCCGGTCAGCGCGCAGCCGACGAAAGTCAGCATCAGCCCCGCGTGCATGACGCGCTGGGGCGCCGTGAAGCGCCGGTAGTAGCGCTGCGCGGGACCGGCGGTGCCGGCCGCGACGCCGGCCGCCGGAGCAGCCGGATTACCCGTAGCGATCGCCATCAATGCCTTTCGTCACGTTTGCGGCCGCCCCCGAACTTGACGGCGAGCTCGCGATAGAGCCAGAGGATCGAGTGGAGGCCGAAGAACGCGAACACGCCGAACAGCAGGAACTCCATGAACATGGCGGCGTAGTAGTAGAGGGGATCGCGGTTCCTGTCGTGCCGGTTCGCGTGCGGATCGATGTTGGCGAAGTTCGCGCCCGCCCCGGCGTGGCAGGCCTGGCATGTCTTGAGCCTGTTCTCCTTCGACACCTTCGACGCGGGGTTCGCTGCCGGCAGCACCTCGTGCGCGCCATGACAGGAGGCGCAGGTCGCCACCCGCGCGTAGCCGAGTGCCGTCACCTGGCCGTGGAACGTGTTGCGGTAGGTCGATATGTAATCGGCATGGCAGTTGCCGCATTCCTTGATGACCTCGGTCTGGAAGGACGGCTTGTCGTGCTCCTGGATCGCGTGCGCGCTGTGGCAGTCCGTGCATCCGGGCGCCGCGAGCATGCCCTCCTGGCGCAGCTTGCCGTGCATGCTCTGGACGTACGCCTCGCGCTCCTTCTTGTGGCAGCTGCCGCAGGTGTCCGGGATCCGGGCGCGATGGGTGCGGCTCTCCGCTTCGCCCTTGGCGCGGATGTCGTGCGCGCCGTGGCAGTTCGTGCAGGTGGGCGCCGAAGCCTGCGCCGCACCCTGGAGCGCCTTGCCGTGGATGCTGTCGTGGAACTTGCTGCCGATGTTGCCGCCGGGCAGCTTGCCCTTGGCCACGACGGCATCGCTGCCGTGGCACTTGCCGCAGGTGGCCTCGACGTTCGCGTGATTCGTGCGCGAATCCTCGCCCTTTGCCCGCTTGATGTCGTGCGTGCCGTGGCAATCCGTGCAGGTGGCGGCGACGGCGTTGCCGCCCTTGCGCGCCAGCGCCGTGCACGGTCCCCGCGTACTCCTTGACCGCCTTGCTCGTGGCAGGTCGCGCAGTTGACCGGCTTCAGCTTGTCGGGATGCGGGAGCTTCGTCGGCCGAGACATCCGCGTGGCAGTCGGTGCATTTCAGCTTGAGTTCGCCGTGCACCGACGCGCCGAACTTCGCTCCGTCGACGGCGATCGACTTGCCGCCCGCGCCCTTGGCGTCGGCGGCGGCATGGCACATCTGGCAGGTTTCGTTCGGGTTCGGGGGCGCCGCCGGGGCTGCCGCCCGGGTTGCTGCCGGCGCGGAGGCGGCGGCAGCGAGGCAGAAGACAGCCGCACAGGGCCTGAAATATTGTTTTGGCGAGAATCATCCGATATCCCTGCGAGGGACGCGCGGCACACACCGGCCGCGACCCGCGCATTGCGCGGGCCCGGGGCGCACCACTGGCGAATGGTGTCACCCGGTTCCGCCCCGCGGTCTTGACCTGTGTCAATCCGCGCCGCTCGACGCCGGGATTCGCCGCGACCGGTTGCCGGGATGGCGCGCGAGTCCCCGGACCAACGCGGTTCAAGGGTTCAGTCGCCTCGCACGCGTCCTTCGCGGACCAGCGCCGTGTAGAGCTTCACGTCGGCTTCGATGCGCGCCGTCAGCTGCTGCGGCGTCGACGGGGTCACCTCGAAGCCGGCCGCTTCGATCCGGCCGCGCACCGCCGGCGCCGCCAGCGCATCGACCACCTCGCGCTGGATCGCCGCCAGTACCGCGGGCGGCGTGCCGGCGACGCCGACCAGCGCCGCCCACGGCCGCATCTCCACCGCCGGCCCGCCGGCTTCGACGATGGTCGGAATTTCCGGCGCCTCGGCCAGCCGCGCCGGCGCGGCCACCGCCAGCGCCTTCATCTTGCCGCCCTTGAGGTAGCCGCTCGCCGAATTGAGCCCGAACACGGTGAAGTCGACATCGCCGAGCGCCACCGCGGTGAAAAGAGCGCCCGCCTCCTTGAACGGAACGTGCAGCATGTTCACGTTGGCCGCCCGTGCCAGCGTTTCGACGCACATCTGCGTCGGGTGGCCGTTGCCAAGCGAGGCGTAGCTCACCTTCCCCGGCTGCCGCCGGGCGTCGGCCAGCATCTCCGCCACCGTGGCGTAGCGGCTCTTCGACGCGACCAGGATCAGGAACGTGGCGCGAAACAGCAGCGATATCGGCACCAGGTCTCGCGCAGGATCGTAGGGCAGCGACGCGTGGATGAGCGGATTCACGGCGAGCGTACCGGTGTCCCCGACAAACAGCGTGTGGCCGTCCGGCGGCGTGTTGCGCACGTCCGCGAACGCCACGATGCCGGACGCCCCGGGCTTGTTGTCGACGATCACCGGCTGGCCCCAGCGCTGCGCCAGCCGTTCGGCCAGCGCACGGGCGACGAGGTCGGGTCCGATGCCGACCGAGTACGGGACGACGATGCGCACGGTGCGCGCGGGAAATGCGGCGGCCGCGATCGCGGCGCGCGGCGCCAGCGCGCAGCCCGCCAGCGTCACGAGCATGCGGCGGCGCGTGGTGACGACAGCCATTGGCTCGGGCGTCCTCATGCACGCTGCGCCGGCGCCGCCGTGCGCCGGGCGAAGTCCGCCGCCTGGTCCTCGCCGATCTTCCCGACGGCGAAGTACATCGCCTCCGGATGCGCAAGGTAGAATCCGGAGACCGCGGCCGCGGGCAGCATCGCGAAGTTTTCGGTCAGCGACATCCCGATCTCCGGGGCGCGCAACAAGGCGAAGAGCGGCGCCTTGACGCCGTGCCCGGGGCATGCCGGGTAACCGGGCGCGGGGCGGATGCCGCGGTATTCCTCCTTGATCAGCGCCGCGGCGTCGAGTTGCTCGTCCCTGGCGTAGCCCCACAGCTCGCGCCGCACCTTCCAGTGCAGCCACTCGGCGAACGCCTCCGCCAGCCGGTCGGCGAGCGCCTTCAGCATGATCGCGCTGTAGTCGTCCTTCTTCGCTTCGAACAGCGCGATCCTCTTCTCGATCCCGAGGCCGGTCGTGACGGCGAACGCGCCGACGTAATCGCGCACACCCGAGGCCTTCGGCGCGACGAAATCGGAAAGGCAGTAGTTCGGCTTGCCCGGCGGCCGCTCGTTCTGCTGCCGCAGGTTGTGCCACGTCAGCGCAACGTCGGCGCGCGACTCGTCCGTGTACATCTCGATGTCGTCGCCGACCGAATTCGCCGGCAGCAGCACGACGGCGCCGTTGGCCGTCAGCCAGCGCCCGGCGACGATTTCGCGCAGCATCGCCTGGCCCTCGGCGTACACGTTGCGCGCCGCCTCGCCGACGACGGCGTCGTCGAGGATCGCCGGAAAAGGGCCGGAGAGCTCCCACGCCTGGAAGAACGGGCCCCAGTCGATGTAGCGCGCGAGCTCCCCGAGATCGACGTTGCGGAATTCGCGCCGGCCGAGCGCCATCGGCGCCGGCGGCGCGTAGTGCGCCCAGTCCACCCGGAACGCGTTGGCACGGGCGGCCGCGAGCGAGATCAGCGGCGGGCCCTTCTTGCCGGCGTGCTGCGCGCGGATCTTCTCGTAATCCGCGGCGACTTCGGCCACGTAGGCGTCCCTCAATTCGTCGGAAAGCAGGTTGCTCGCCACTCCCACCGCGCGGGAGGCATCCGGCACGTAGACGGTGACGCCCCCGTAATTCGGCGCGATCTTCACCGCGGTGTGCACGCGGGAGGTCGTGGCACCGCCGATCAGCAGCGGCTGCTTCATCCCGAGGCGCTGCATCTCGTGCGCGACGTGCGCCATTTCCTCGAGCGACGGCGTGATGAGACCCGACAGGCCGACGATGTCGGCGTTGTTCTCGCGCGCCGTGTCGAGGATCCTCGAGGCCGGCACCATCACGCCCAGGTCGATGACGGCGAAGTTGTTGCACTGGAGGACGACGCCGACGATGTTCTTGCCGATGTCGTGGACGTCGCCCTTGACGGTCGCCATCACGATCGTGCCCTTGGGCTTGCCGGCGTCGCCCGATTTCGCCTTCTCGGCCTCGATGAACGGCACGAGGTGGCCGACCGCCTGCTTCATCACGCGCGCGCTCTTCACGACCTGCGGCAGGAACATCCTGCCCGCGCCGAAGAGGTCGCCGACGACGTTCATCCCCGCCATCAGCGGGCCTTCGATCACGTGGATCGGCCGTGCGAACTTCTGCCGCGCCTCCTCGGTGTCCTCGATGATGTAGGTCGTGATCCCGCGGACGAGCGCGTGCGACAGCCGCGCCTCGACCGGTTCCGCGCGCCACGACAGGTCCTCGGTGACCTGCCTGCCCTGCGACCGGAACGACTCGGCGAGCGCGACCAGCCGCTCCGTCGCGTCGCGGCCGCCGGTTGAGCACCACGTCCTCGACCCGCTCGCGCAGCTCGGGCGGAATCTCGTCGTAGACGCCGAGCTGGCCGGCGTTGACGATGCCCATCGTCATCCCGGCGCGTATGGCGTGATAGAGGAACACCGTGTGGATCGCCTCGCGCACCGGCTCGTTGCCGCGGAAGCAGAAGCTCACGTTCGACACGCCGCCCGACACCTTCGCGTGCGGCAGGTGCTGCCGGATCCAGCGCGTGGCGTTGATGAAGTCGACCGCGTAGTTGTTGTGCTCCTCGATGCCCGTCGCGATCGCGAAGATGTTGGGGTCGAAGACGATGTCCTCGGCCGGGAAGCCGACCTTGCGCGTCAGCAGGTCGTACGCCCGCTGGCAGATCTCGACCTTGCGCAGGAAGGTGTCGGCCTGGCCCTTCTCGTCGAAGGCCATCACGATCGCCGCGGCGCCGTAGCGCCGCACGAGCCCCGCCTGGCGCAGGAATTCGGCCTCGCCTTCCTTCATCGAGATCGAATTGACGACCGACTTGCCCTGCACGCACTTGAGCCCCGCCTCGATGACCTCCCACTTCGACGAGTCGATCATCACCGGTACGCGGGCGATGTCGGGCTCGGCGGCGATCAGGTTCAGAAATCTCACCATCGCCGCCTTCGAGTCGAGCATCGCCTCGTCCATGTTGACGTCGATGATCTGCGCGCCGCTGGCGACCTGCTGGCGCGCGACCTCCACCGCGCCGGTGTAGTCGCCCGCGAGGACGAGCTTTGCGAACGCGCGCGAGCCGGTGACGTTCGTGCGCTCGCCGACGTTGACGAACAGCGAGTCGTCGCCGATGGAAAGCGGCTCGAGGCCGGCGAGGCGCATGACTCCCGCCTGCGGCCGTGCCGATGGCTCCGGCCCGCTAGGCAGCAATGGATTCCGGTGCAAGGATCTTCCGCGGCGGAAGATTTCTCACGGCCTCGGCGATCGCGCGGATGTGCGCGGGCGTCGTTCCGCAGCAGCCGCCGACGAGATTGACGAAGCCGTTCCGGGCGAAGTCCTCGATCAGCCGCGCGGTCTCGGCGGGCGTCTCGTCATAGCCGGTTTCCGACATCGGATTCGGCAGGCCCGCATTCGGATAGCACGAGATGTACGTGTCCGCCACGCGCGCGAGCTCCTCGATGTACGGGCGCATCAGCGCCGCGCCGAGCGAGCAGTTGATGCCCACCGCCAGCGGACGCACGTGACGCACCGAATTCCAGAACGCCTCGGTCGTCTGTCCCGACAGCGTGCGGCCGGAGGCATCGGTGATCGTCCCCGAGACGATCACCGGAAACCGCCGGCCGATCCGGTCGAAGAACGTCTCCAGCGCGAACAGCGCCGCCTTGCCGTTCAGCGTGTCGAAGATGGTCTCGACGAGGAAGAGATCGGCGCCGCCCTCGGCGAGACCCTCGATCGCCTCGCCGTAGGAGGCGACCAGCTCGTCGAAGCGGACGTTGCGCGCGCCGGGGTCGTTGACGTCGGGCGAGATCGACGCCGTGCGGTTGGTCGGGCCGAGCGCGCCGGCGACGAAGCGCGGCTTGCCGGGCGTCCTGGCGGTCCACGCATCGGCGCATTCGCGCGCGAGCTTCGCCGCCGCGACGTTGATGTCGCGCACCCTGCCCCTCGAGCCGGTAATCGGCCTGCGCTATCGACGTCGCGTTGAACGTGTTGGAGCTGACGATGTCGGCGCCGGCCTCGAGATAGGCGTCGTGGATCGCGCGCACGATTTCCGGCCGCGTCAGCACGAGCAGGTCGTTGTCGCCCTTGACGTCGTGCGGATGGTCGCGCAGGCATTCGCCGCGGTACCCGGCCTCGTCGAGCCGGTAGCCCTGGATCATCGTGCCCATCGCGCCGTCCAGCAGCAGGATGCGCCGGTCCAGCAAGGCTTTGATCTCGGCGGTGCGGTCGGGTTGCATGGCGGGCGATGGAGGCGGATTCGAGTCTTGGATTCTAGCATTGGCAGCGACCCCGTCCGTGGCGCCCGGGCACCGGATGCCCGACCCGGCGGACCGGTTATAACGGCCCAACCAACGAGCCTAACGCGCCGCAATCCCGCGTGTTAAATTGATCGCCATGAAGCACATGAAACCACACGAAGCCGCCCAGTTCCTTCACGACAATCCGTCGGCGGTCTTCATCGACTGCCGCAGCGAGATGGAGTACTTCTTCGTCGGCCACCCGGTCGGCGCGCACCACGTCGCGTGGAACGACGGGCCCGACTGGGACATCAATCCCCATTTCGTCGGGCAGGTGAAGAAAGTCGCGAGCATGAACCGGCCGATCGTCCTCATCTGCCGCAGCGGGCATCGGTCGCTCGACGCCGGCGACGCGCTCGAAAAGGCCGGCTTCGGCGATGTCTGCAACGTCCTCGACGGATTCGAAGGACCGCTCGACGATACCCATCACCGCGGCAGCGTCTCCGGCTGGCGGATGGAAGGCCTGCCCTGGGAGCAGCTGTAGCCTGACAGGCGCCGGCACTTCCGGATCACAACGCGAGCGCCATGTAGACCACGCCGCGGCAGCGGGTTGTCGTAATACGCCGCGCATTCCCGGAAGCCCAGCCGGGCGTAGAGCCTTCGCGCGTCGGCCATCCAGTCGAGCGTGTCGAGCTTGAGCTCCCGGTAGCCGATCGCTCGCGCATCGGCGATCAGCGCCTCCGCGAGCCGGCGCCCCCAGCCGCCGCTGCGATGGGCCGGTTGCACGTAAAGTCGCTTCACTTCGCCGATGCCCGGCGCACCGGGTGCAGCCGACACCCCGGCGAGCCGCCGCGTCGAGCTGCCCGATCGGCCGCAGCGCGATGCAGCCGAACGCTGCTCCGGGACCGCCCGCGAGCAGCAGCCGCCCGCGCGGCGGCGCGTAGGCACCCGGCAAGGCGGCGAGTTCCCGGTCGAAGCCCTGAAAACAGAGATCGACCTGCAGCCAATGCGCGTACTCGACGAACAGCGCGCGCGCAAGCGCGATGTCGTCATCCGTCGTGGCGAGGCGAAGGCTGGCCGTCCGGCACGGTGCGCTCCCCGGCCCTACCCGGCTGCGCCGCGCGCCGCCGGCTTCGCGTCGGGACCGCTCGCCAATTTCATCAGCGCCTCAACGCCGGAATCTCACTGCGCCTTCTCGCAATTGCCGATCTTCGCCTCGCTGCCCGGGTACGCCGGCGCGAGATCGCGAAGCCGCGCGATGACCGGCGCCTGCGGATCGCGGATGACGAAAAGCGATCGACACGATCACTTGCTGGCGCGGCCCCAGCCTGGCGTTCGCCGCGCCCAGCCGCACGACCTCGGCAAGCCGGGCCTTCGCGGCGTCCTCGGTGACGAAGGCACCGAGCGATACGGCATTGCGTTGCAGACTGTTGTCGACGATCGACACGTCGTTGATGCCGCGCGCCCTGGCTTCGGCGGCCCGACGCTCGGCCTCGGCCCGGTTCGTCGCCGGCGGAAGATAGACCCAGAAAGCCGTGCTGGTCTCGATGCGTCGCTGCGTGAGCAGCTTGCCCAGCGCGAGCGACTCGAGCTCCGCGAGCGCCCGCGCGCGGTCGCCTTCGGCAATCGGGCCCCACTCGAGGCAGACGTCCGCGAGCGCCGCGACCTTGCCCGGGCCGAGCGCCGCCACCTGCTGCGGGGTGAGCAACTTGATCTTGTCGGGCTGCACCTGCTCGGCGAGGCGGACGGCTTCGCCGCTTCCCGTCGAGTCGAGGCGCGTGTAACCGAAGAACGTCACGTTCGCGAGCAGGAGAAGGAACACGACGGTTCGCATCGGGGTCATTTCACTTCTTCGGCGAGCGCGAGCACGCCTTCGAGCACGAGATTGTCGATCACCTCCACCGGCGGGTCGAGATGCAATCCGATTTCGGGGGCGGCGCCGCCGGCGAGATAGCAACGGACGTGTCCCGGATCGGCATCGATCCGGCGGCGCATCTGCTCGACTGGCGCCGCAGACGGCCTGCACCGCGCCGGTGTAGATCGCGTCCGCCGTGTTGTCCGGAAACGGGCGGAACGCACCGGCCGGCACCTTGAGGCCCGACGTGTTCTCGGCGAGCGAGGCCAGCATGAGCCGCAGGCCCGGGAAGGATCAGGCCGCCGCGGAAGACGCCGTCCACGTCGAGCACATCGATGGTGACCGCCGTGCCCGCGTTGACGACGACGCACGCCGGCGGGAACAGATCGGTCGCCGTCGAGCGCCGCCATGCCGCGACGAGCGATGCCCACCGGTCCGCGCCGAGTTGCGCGGGCTGTGCGTAGCGGTTGGTGACGCCGCAGGCGGATTCCGATGCGCACAGCCATTCCGGCGTGATGCGCCAGCGCGCGAGCTGCGCCTCGATGCGCACGCGCGCAGCCTCGCCGGCGACGTTGACGCCCACGACGCGCGCCGGGGCGCGGCAGATTGTGCCAGTCGCGCAGCGACAGCGCGCCGATCTCGCTGTTGGGAGTCACGCCGAGCGTCACCCACCCGTGCGGGCCGCGCAGTCCCCATTTCATCCGGCTGTTGCCGGCGTCGATGACGAGAACCCGGCTCAATAGCGCACCCTTGGCGCTGCGCGCCGTCCCTCCGAGAGGGACTTCGCGCCTTGGGCGGCCCGGCGGCGCCCACGCTTGCGCTGACGCGCTGCCGGCATTCGCGCCTTGGGACGGCCCGGCGGCTCATGCGCGCGCAGTGTGATCTCGCCGGAAAGGAACCGCGCGCGGCGCGGGCCGTCGGCGAGCACCAGCGCGCCGCTCGCATCGACGCCGGCCACCTTGCCGGTGACGCTCGCGCCGTCCGGCAGCAGCAGCCGCACCGCCTTGCCCTGGTACGCGTGGCGATGCTGCCACTCGGCGACGAACGGCGCAAAGCCCTCCTTCGCGTACAGGTGAAGGACCGTGGCGAGCTCGGCCAGCAGCGCGGCGAACAGCCGGTTGCGGTCGATCGGCGGGGCCTTTCGTCCGGCGATGGACGCGAGATCGGTGACCGGGACGGGAATTTCCTTGCGGGCGGCCGCGGGAACACGAACATTGAGGCCCACGCCGATGACGGTCGTCGTCGGACCGAGCGCGTCGCCGTTCAACTCGATCAGGATGCCGCCGACCTTGAGGTGGCGGTGGATGAGGTCGTTCGGCCACTTGAGCGCCACGTCCTTGAAGCCTTCGGCTTCGAGCGCGCGAACGACGGCGACGCCCACTGCAAGCGACAGCCCGGCGAGGAAGCCCGCGCCCTGCTCGAACTTCCAGCCCAGCGAAAACGTGAGGCTCCCGCCGGCGATCGCCGTCCACGCGCGTCCGCGCCGGCCGCGCCCAGCCGTCTGCCATTCGGCGGCAAGCGCGGTCTGGTGCACATCCCGGCGCTGCGCCCGCCGCATGAGCTCCGAGGAGGTCGATTCGATCTGGTCGACGACCTCGATCGCGATAGGCAACGGGATTCCCCGCGCCACGGCCACCTCGGCGAGGGAGACTCCGGACTTTCTTGGCGTCGAGGAAATCCGGCGCCTCCAGCAGGCGGTAGCCGCGGCCCTTGATCCGCTCGAGGGCGAGGCCCGAGGTACCGGCATCCTTCAGGACCTGCGAAACGCGGGCGCGCGTCAACCCCACCTTGGCGGCGAGGTCCTCACCGGAATGGAACTCTCCATCGGCAAGTTGGCGCAGCAGCGAGAATCCAAGCGGAGTGAGCACTTATTCACAGAATGGCCGGAACAGGTCGAAATGTTACACGACGAGGGCCCCGAAGCGGGGGAGAAACTGGGGTCGGACGCGCCGCATTTCGCCGGCAACGGCCAGGCGCCGCCGGGCGCCGCTCGTCGTAGCTGACCCCGCCGTCCTCAGCCGTCAGGCGGACGGGACGCCAGCAGCTCCAGGACCCGCGAATGCAGCGCCCGTCGCCGCAGGCCACCACCGATCCGCCTTCGTCGCAGCGCCCGCCGTCCCAGGTGGTCATCGTCCCTCCGGCCGCCTCGACGATCGGCATCAGCGCCTGCACGTCGTAGGCGTGCAGCGACGCCTCGATCACGATGTCGATGAGGCCCATGGCGAGCAGGCAATAGGCATAGCAATCGCCCCCCCACCGGGTCAGCCGCGAGCCCTCGGCGACGCGGTCGAACGCCGCGCGCTCCCCGGCCGTCCGGAACATCCTGGGGTCGGTGCAGGCCACGGCCGCATCGCCGACGGTCGGGCAGCGCCGCGTTCGGAGCGTGCGCCGCTCGCTCCCGCGCCGCCACTCGGCCCTGCCGCCCGCCGACGCCGCGAACGTCTCGCCGACGTAGGGCTGATGCGCCACGCCGGCGACCACGCCCTCGCCGTCGTGGAGGGCGATCAGCGTGGCCCAGTGCATCTGGCCAAGGATGAAGCTCCGCGTGCCGTCGATGGGGTCGATGACCCAGGTGTATTTCGACGCGCCCTTTTGCCAGCCGTGCTCCTCGCCGCGGATGCCGTGATCGGGATACGACGCGCGCGATCGCGTCGCTGATCACCCTTTCGGCCGCGTGATCGGCGATGGTGACGGGGTCGTACCCCGTAGCGCCCCCCTTGTCCTCCACGTCGAGCGCGGCGCGAAAGTGCGGCAGGATGACATCGCCGGCGGCCCTGGCCGTTTGCACGGCGAATTCGAGGAAGGCGGCGTTCGTGGCGTTGTCCATGCGGATGCCGGCCCGCGTTCGGCGCGGGCCTGACTTATGATCGCACGCCCGTTCCGGCAGGCGACGATCCCTACCCGCGCGGCACGATCGTCACGCCGGCGAGCTTCTCCTGTGCTTCGATCAGCGAGGCGACGTACTTGTCGCCGAATCCGAGCAGGTTCGCCGTGACGAGGCTCTGGTGCACCGCTTCGCCGACGATGCACGGCGCCGGCAGCGACTCCGCGACGTGCGTGTAGTAGCGCAGGTCCTTCATCGCATTCACCAGCGTGAATTTGAGGCCGGTGAGGTCGCCGTTGCCGTCGAGCATTTTGCCCACCATCATCTGGAAGATGCCGGAGTTGACGGCGCCGGCCGAGATCACCTCGTGCAGTTTCCTCAGCGAAAGCCCGGACTTCACCGCGACCGCGCAGGCCTCGGCCGTCGCCGCCGCGATCGCCTGCGCGATGAAGTTGTTGATGAGCTTGAGCGTGTGCCCGTGCCCCGGCGGGCCCGCGTGGATCACGTTCTCGCAGAATGCTGAGAGCACCGGCTTCAGGCGCGCGAACACCGAGTCGTCGGCGCCGACCATCGTGTTGAGCCGCCCCTGCTCCGCCTCGACCGGCGTGCGCGCGAGGGGCGCGTCGACGAACAGCGCGCGCTTGGCCTCGAAATCCCGCCGGATCGCGGCCGTCGACGCGGGTTCCGCGGTGGACGTGTCGACGACGATCAACCCCTCCCGCGCGGCGGCGAGCAGGCCCGTCTCGCCGTAGACGATGGACTCGATCTGCGGCGAGCCGGTGACGCAGAGGAACACGATGTCCGATTGGCGGACGACGTCGGCATGTGTCGTCACCTCGCGCGCCCCGGCCGCGAGCAGATCCTCGAGCGGCTTCCGGTTGCGGTGCGCGCACACCGTGAGCGGGTAGCCCTTGGTGACGAGGTTCTTCGCCATGCCGTGGCCCATCAGCCCCAGTCCGATGAAACCGATGCGCGGCTTCGCGTCTGCGTTCATGTGTCCTCCGTATTCGCGTTGAGGCGGACGGCGCGAAAGGCCGGGCCGAGCCGGCGAGTCTACCGCATGGCCCGCGACGCGCGGAACGGGTGGCGCGCGCGGTCAGTCGACCGCCGTCGGCTCCTGCGCCGCGCCCTTCGCGCGCCGCCGTTCGTGCAACGTGATCAGGAGCCCGCTGCCGCCTATCACGGCCATCCCGGCCAATGTCCACGCGTCGGGAAAATTGCCGAACGCGATCCAGCCGATGAGGGTCGCCCACACGAGCTGCATGTACGTGAACGGCGTCAGGGCGGACGCCGGAGCGCGCTGGAACGCGAGGATGAAGAGAAAATGCCCGATCGTCCCGAGCAGGCCCGCCACGGCGATGAGCGCGACGTCCCCCCAGGGCATCTCCACGCCGATGCCCAGCCATGGCAGCAGCGCGCTCATCATCAGCGTGCCCACGAGCGCGGGGTAGAACAGCAGCACGCGCGAATCCTCGCCGGCGAGCGTGCGCGTCAGGATCTGGAACGCCCCGTAGAACACGGCGGAACCCAGCGCCAGCAACGCGGCGCCCTGGAACACCACGGAACCCGGCCGCACGATCAGGAACATCCCGGCAATGCCCGCCAGCACGAGCGCGATCCTGGGCCGCGTCATCCTTTCCCCGAGAAAGAGCACGGCGAGGATGACGACGAGAATCGGCGTCGCGTAGTTGATCGCCGTCGCCTCGGCAAGCGGCAGGAACCTCAAAGCGCTGAAGAAGCACAGCGACGACAGCGGCAGGATCGCGGCGCGCACGAGCTGCAGCCGGATCCGTGGCGTGCGAAACAGTCCGGCGCCCATCCGCGGCAGCAGCCACAGCAGGATCACCAGCAACTGGACGGCATAGCGCGCCCATACGAGCAGCGGGATCGTATAGCGTTCCGCCAGCGCCTTGACGGTCGCGTCGAGCAGCGTGAAACACAGGACGGCCCCGACGATCAGGAGGATCGCGGACAGCGGCACGTGGGCCATGCGGGCGCATCAGCGCGCCCCTCTGCCGATGCGGCCGCGCGCCTCGACCCGGCGGTGCGCGAACGTGGGTGACGCGATCGAACCGGCGGCGATCCGACGGCGGCGGTACAATTCCAAGGGTCTTGATCCAGCCAGGAAGGGTTCCCATTATGAAGCTCTATTACCATCCCGTCTCCACGGTCAGCCGTCCGATCGTGCTGTTCGCCGCCGACAACGGCATTCGCACTCGACTACCAGGTCGTCGACCTGATGACCGGCGAACACACGAAAGAGCCTTACAGCGCCATCAATCCGAGCCGGCTGGTCCCGGTGCTCGAGGACGGCGACTTCCGCCTGACCGAGAGCTCGGCGATCCTCAAGTACCTCGCCGACAAGATCGATTCGCCTGCCTATCCGAAGGACCTGCGTCGCCGCGCGCGGGTGAACGAGATGATGGACTGGCTCAACACGGGCTTCTACCGCGACTTCGGCTACGGTCTCATCTATCCGCAGATCTTTCCGCATCACAAGCGCCCGGGCGACGAGGCGCACGCCGGCAACGGTGGCGTGGGGCAAGGAGAAGGCGCAGTTCTGGCTCGGGGTCCTCGATCGGCATCTGCTCGGGTCGGGACGGAAGTACCTGTGCGGCGACGACATCACGATCGCCGATTATCTGGGCGCGGGGATGATCTCGCTGGGCGAGGTCGTCCACTGCGATTACTCGCGCTACCCCAACCTCGCGCGCTGGTTCGAGCGCGATGAAGGCGCGGCCCAACTGGACCAAAGCCAACGAAGCGTTCTACGGGATGGTCGGCGCGTTCAAGGAGAAGGCGTTCGAGGCCGTCTGACGCGGGCGGATGCCGGTGCGCTCGCTCGGTACGCTCGACCGCAGGCACCGGTTCCGCACGCCACATCGCGCGAGGACATCGACGATGATCAAGGGACTGCACCACAACGCCTACCGCTGCCGCGACTCCGAGGAGACGCGCCGCTTCTACGAGGATTTCCTCGGCCTTCCGCTCGCCGGCACGCTCGCGATCGCCGAGACGAAGACCGGCCGCAAGACCGCCGTGCTGCACACGTTCTACCGGATGGACGACGGCTCGTACCTCGCGTTCTTCGAGGCGCCGGATTCGCCGTTCGAGTTCAAGGCGCAGCACGACTTCGACCTGCACATCGCGCTCGAAGTCGACGAGCGCGCGCTGCACGAGATGCTCGCCAAGGGGAAGGCGCAGCGGCATCGAGACCCGCGGCGTCATCGACCACGGCTTCATTCACTCGATCTACTTCCGCGATCCCAACGGCTACGTGGTGGAGCTGACCGCGAAGACCGCGCGCCACGCGCGAGGAGATGGATCCCGCGACCAACGGGGCGCGCGCGAAGCTCGACCGCTGGCAGAAGGAAAAGGTTCGGTAGCCCCCTGTTCGAGCGTTCCCGTCGCTTCGGCCCTGCCTGCAAAAACGGCCCGCGAGGGCCGTTTTCGTTGGAGCGGGTGAAGGGAATCGAACCCTCGTCGTAAGCTTGGGAAGCTTCTGCTCTACCATTGAGCTACACCCGCGCGAGCAGCGATTGTAGCGAATATGGCGCGGCCCGTCGCCGTCACGCCGGCGGGGCCGTCCGCTCCCGCGCGGGAGCGCTGCCCGGTTCGCCCAGGTCCCAGAAGAGGCCCGTCATGATTCCGAGACCCTCGCGCGCGACGCGGGCCAGGAGGTGCTCGTCGGGCGCGTGCTGCGAGCACGCCGGATAGGAGTGCGGCACCCAGATCGTCGGCAAGCCAAGCACGTCGGCGAAGCAGTCGTTGGGCAGCGAACCGCCGAGGTTCGGCAGGATCGCGGGACGCGCGCCCGTGGTGGCCGCGATCGACGCCGACGCCCAGTGCACCCACGGGTGGTCCGGATCGAGGCGCGTGGCCGTCATCGGCACGGCATCTGCCTGCCGCACCTGGACTTTGGCGAAGCCAAGGAGGTCGAGATGCGTGCGCAGGGCGGGGACGAAGGTGCGCCAGTCGCAGCCCGCGACGAAACGCAGCTGCAGATGCGCGTGAGCGCGCGGCGGAATCGCATTGACGGGTCGGTCGGGGTTGCCGGTGCGAAACGCGAGCACCTCGAGCGCGTTCCAGCCGAAGACGCGCTCGGCGGGCGTCAAGCCCGGCTCGCCCCAGTTGGCGTCGATCGCGGGCCCGTCCGGCTCGCCGGGCTCGATGTCCTCGAGCGCATGGCGCACCGACGGCGGGATCGGCGGCGCGCGCAGCCCGGCGACGAGAATCCGGCCGCGCGCATCGATCATCGACGCGATGGCGTTGGCCAGCACGACCCCGGGATTGGCGAGCAGCCCGCCCCAGTTTCCCGAGTGATGCGCACCCTCGCGCAGATCGACGACGAGATCGAAATTGAACGCGCCGCGCGACCCGAGGAAGAGCGTCGGCCGGTCGGAGCGAAGGCGGGGGCCATCGGAGGCGATCAGGACATCGGCGCGCAGCGATTCGGCACGCGCCTCGCACGACCTGCGCAGTCCCGGCGAACCGACCTCCTCGCCCATCTCGAGCAACAGCTTCGCGTTGAAGCCGAGCCGCCCGCGCGCGGCCAGCACCTGCCCGAGCGCCGCGAGGTTGATCGTGTGCTGTCCCTTGTTGTCGGCGGTGCCGCGGCCGTACCAGCGGCCGTCGGTGTCGGTGACGTCCCACGGCGAGCGGCCGGCGGTCCACTGGCTGTCGTGGCCCGCGACGACGTCTCCGTGGCCGTAGATCAGAACCGTGGGCAGCGCGGGGTCCTCGGCACGCTCCGCGAACAGCATCGGCGGCGCACCGGCAACAGGGTTGTCCCAGAGCGTCCGCCGGAAGCCCATCCGTTCCACCGCGGGACCGATTTCCTCAATCAAGTATCGCGCGAGTTCCGCGGCGCGTTGCGGATTCTGACTCTCCGTGCGGATGCCCACGCGCCGCCGCAAGTCGGCGAGCAGCGCACCGGCATCGAACCAGGCGGCTGCGGCCGCGATCGCCGCATTGCGTGACTCGGACACGACCGGGCGGCGCGCCTACGCGTCGTCCATGGCGTAGGGCAGCGCGGCTTCGCCGTCGAGCACCAGCACGACGCGGGCGACTGCGGCCATCACCGCTTCGACCGTTGCCAAATGCTCGACGCCATCGACATGTGGCGCTCCCTCGAGGCCGAACACGCGCTTTCCGAACTGCATGCCGAACGCGACTTCGGACAGCGTGCCGTGGCTCCCGCCGACCGCGACGAGGCACAACGAGCCGCGCGCGATGATCGCGTTGCGCGCCAATCCGACGCCGGTCGGAATCGGGACCGTGACGAACGGATTGCCGTCCGCGATCGATTCGCCCGGCAGCAGGCCAATGCTGACGCCGCCCTGCGCGGCCACACCCTCGCACACCGCCAGCATCACGCCGCGCCGGCCGCCGCAGAGCACCGTGAGGCCGATCTTCGCGAGATCGTTGCCCAGGAGGCGTGCCGCGGCAAGCTGCGCGTGCGTCGCGTGATGGCCGCCGATCACGCCGATCGGCTGCCGCGACGGCGTGCCGCTTTCCTTCTGCAGCCAGTGCACCGCGGCGACGGGATCGATCGCATTGCCCGCGAGCGGCTGCGTTGCCGTGTGCCACGCCCGGGTATCGCCGTCGAACGCGAGGCCGGCACCATCGTGCAGGCGACCGCGATCACGGTCGAGGTAGAGCGTCGGCGCGGGTGTGGGCATGGCGGGGAATCCGGGGGGCAATGACGGGATCGCCGCCATCTTATCGGATCGGCGCCGGCCCAACGATGTCGCGCAGTGGACCGGCCGGATTGGCGGAGGTCTCCGCCCGGCCCGCGTCGGCGCGACAGTCATTGGACGGGCGCGATGCTTTGGCGTAACGTGTCGATCGACGCTAGGGGTCCTTCCCGCTGTCGCGGGAGGGTGAGATCAAACCCTTGGTACCTGTGCGGGTAATGCCGGCGCAGGGAAGCGTAGCCTGCCTCTCCGCTCCCCGCGCCGTTTCGATGTCGAGGAGCCTCCATGAACGCCAACGACAAGTTCTACGCGCGCGATGCGCTCGTTGACGGCGCGGCCGTCGCGCCGCTGCCGAATTCGCGCAAGATCCACGTCGAGGGCTCGCGCCCCGACATCCGCGTGCCGATGCGCGAGATCGCGCAGTCCGACACGCCGGCTTCGATGGGCGCCGAGAAGAATCCGCCGATCGTCGTCTACGACACGTCGGGGCCGTATACGGATCCGGCGGCGAAGATCGACATCCGCCGCGGCCTGCCCGCGTTGCGCGCACCCTGGATCGCCGAGCGCGGCGACACGGCTCCCCTCGACGGCCTTACCTCCGCGTACGGTCGCGCGCGGCTGGCCGATCCGGAGCTCGCCGGCTTGCGCTTCGAGCTCGACCGCAAGCCGCGTCGCGCGAAAGAAGGCGCCAATGTTTCGCAGATGCACTATGCCCGCCGCGGCCTCGTCACGCCGGAGATGGAATTCATCGCCATCCGCGAGAACGGCAAGCGCGAGGAGATGCTGCGGACCCTGCCCGAGATCGTCACCCGCCAGCATCCCGGCCAGAGCTTCGGCGCCGCAATCCCGGCGGTCATCACGCCGGAGTTCGTGCGCGACGAAGTGGCGCGCGGCCGCGCGATCATTCCCTCCAACATCAACCACCCCGAGTCCGAGCCGATGATCATCGGCCGCAACTTCCTGGTGAAGATCAACGCCAACATCGGCAATTCCGCCGTCTCCTCGTCGATCAACGAGGAAGTCGAGAAGATGACCTGGGCGACGCGCTGGGGCGCCGACACCGTGATGGACCTCTCGACAGGGAAGAACATTCACGAGACGCGCGAGTGGATCATCCGCAACTCGCCGGTGCCGATCGGCACGGTGCCGATCTACCAGGCGCTGGAGAAGGTCGACGGCCGCGCGGAAGAACTCACGTGGGAGATGTTCCGCGACACGCTGATCGAGCAGGCCGAGCAGGGTGTCGACTACTTCACGATCCACGCCGGCGTGCTGCTCCGCTACATCCCGATGACGGCGAAGCGGATGACAGGCATCGTGTCGCGCGGCGGCTCGATCATGGCCAAGTGGTGCCTCGCGCACCACAAGGAGAGCTTCCTCTACACCCGCTTCGAGGACATCTGCGCGATCATGAAGGCGTACGACGTCGCGTTCTCGCTGGGCGACGGGCTGCGGCCCGGGTCGGGCTTCGACGCCAACGACGAGGCGCAGATGGCCGAGCTCGCCACACTAGGCGAGCTGACGCAGGTGGCGTGGAAGCACGACGTGCAGGTGATGATCGAGGGCCCCGGCCACGTGCCGATGCACCTGATCAAGCACAACATGGACGAGCAGTTGCGCCTCTGCGGCGAAGCGCCGTTCTACACATTGGGCCCGCTCACCACCGACATCGCGCCGGGCTACGACCACATCACCAGTGCGATCGGCGCCGCGATGATCGGCTGGTACGGCACGGCGATGCTCTGCTACGTGACGCCGAAGGAGCACCTCGGGCTGCCGAACAAGGCCGACGTCAAGGACGGCATCATGGCGTACAAGGTCGCGGCGCACGCGGCCGACCTCGGCAAAGGGCCATCCGGGCGCGCAGATCCGCGACAACGCGATTTCCAAGGCACGCTTCGAGTTCCGCTGGGACGACCAGTTCAACCTCGGCCTCGATCCGGACAAGGCGCGCGAGTTCCACGACGAGACGCTGCCCCAGTCGGGGGCCAAGCTCGCGCATTTCTGCTCGATGTGCGGCCCGCACTTCTGCTCGATGAAGATCACGCAGGACGTGCGCGAGTTCGCGGCGAAGCAGGGCGTTGCGGAAGCCGACGCGATCGCGACGGGGATGGCGGTGAAGGCGGTGGAGTTCGTGCAGAAGGGGGCGGAGATCTACACGAGGTCCTGAGTTGAGCATCGTCGAACGGCGCCACGCGACGATTTACGGTCGACCGGGAGCCCCGTCGTACCTGTCTCGCATCATGGATGCTTTCCTTCTGACCAACGAGGTGCCGGTTCGGCTCGGCGTCTTCCTCGGCCTCTTCGCGACGATGGCCGTGTGGGAGCTCGCGGCGCCCCGGCGCGCCCTGCAGCGAGCGCAAGGCTCTGCGCTGGACGAACAACCTCGCGCTCACCGTCCTGAACAGCGTTCTGGTGCGGGCGATCCTGCCGTTGGCGGCGATCGGCGTCGCCGGATTCGCCGCCGAGCGCGGCATGGGCGTGCTCAACGTCTTCACCCTGCCCTATGCCTGGGCCATCGTGGTCTCGGTGCTGGCGCTCGACGCTCGCCATCTATCTGCAGCACCTGATGTTCCATGCGGTGCCGCTGTTCTGGCGCCTGCACCGCGTCCACCATGCGGACCTCGACTTCGACGTGACCACGGGCGCCCGCTTTCATCCCATCGAGATCCTGCTGTCGATGCTGATCAAGTTCGCCGTGATTCTCGTGCTGGGCCCGCCGGCCGTGGCGGTGCTGATCTTCGAGATCCTGCTCAACGCGACGTCGATGTTCAACCACGGCAACGTTCGCCTGCCGGCGCGCATCGACCGGGTACTGCGCTGGCTGGTGGTCACGCCGGACATGCACCGCGTCCACCATTCGATCGATCCCCGCGAGACGAACAGCAACTTCGGGTTCAACGTGCCGTGGTGGGACCGCCTGTTCGGCACCTACCGGGCGCAGCCCCAGGCCGGCCACGAGGCGATGACGATCGGCATCGAGCAGTTCCGTGAGCGGCGGGAGCTGTGGCTCGACCGGATGCTGCTGCAACCGTTTCGCCCTGACAGCGGCACCTACCCGATCGGGCGGCCGCGTGAGCGCGACGGCTGACATCGATGGAAAGCGGCGCGGTGAATGCCCTGTTCCCGTAGCGGCTGCGAAATCGGCGACAATACTCGCCTGTGACAGCCGTTCCGCGCACCTGTCTGCACGTCTTCCCATCATGACCCCGCCCACGCTCAAGCTGCCGCCGCGCAGTGCTCCCGCGGGACCCGCGAAGCCGCCGACGTCGCGTCAACGCCGTGCGCAGCACGGCCGTGCGCCGACCGTCGCGCTGGCGCCGGGGCACACGCTCGCCCCACCTCCCGCGCCGCCGGATGCGCCCCCACGGCGCGCCAAGCCGGCCATTCCGCCGCGGGCGCAGACCGATCCCCCGCCGCGCGCGAAGAGCGATGCCCAGCCAAGCCCGACCCGCGCTTCCACGACGCCGCTCGTCGCCGAAAATCCGCGACTGTCCAAGCGCATGAGCGAGCTCGGCCTCTGCTCACGACGCGAAGCGGACGAGTGGATCGAGAACGGCTGGGTCAAGGTCGATGGCGCGGTGACGAGCACGCTGGGCACGCGCGTCGCGCCCGAGGCGGTGATCGAGATCGACGCCGCTGCGCGCAGGCATCAGAGCGAGCAGGTCACGATCCTCCTCCACAAGCCGATCGGCTACGTTTCGGGCCAGGCCGAGGACGGCTACCAGCCGGCGAGCGTGCTGATCCGTCCGGAGAACCGCTGGCCCGAAGACCGGGCGCCGCACACGTTCAAGCCCAGTCACCTGCGCGGATTGGCGCCCGCCGGCCGGCTCGACATCGACTCCACCGGACTCATCGTGTTCACGCAGGACGGCCGCGTCGCACGGCGGCTCATCGGCCGCGACTCCGAAGTGGAGAAGGAATACCTGGTGCGCGTCGAGGGCACGCTGTCGGCGGCTGGAATGAAGCAACTGCAGCACGGTCTCGAGCTCGACGGCGTGAAGCTGAAGCCGGCGCGGGTGTCGTGGCAGAACGAGCATCAGCTGCGGTTCGTGCTGCGCGAAGGCAGGAAGCGCCAGATCCGCCGCATGTGCGAGCTGGTCGGTCTCGTGGTGACGGGCCTGAAGCGTGTGCGCACCGGCAGCGTCGTGCTCGGAAAGCTGCCGGTCGGACGTTGGCGTTATCTGCGCGCCGACGAGACGTTCTGACCGGACGCAGGCGCAGGGGATATCCGATCGATCGATCCGGCCGCAGCGATTCCGCGATCACGGGATCGTTGGCGGCGGCTGCTGGAGGTAGCGAAAATGGCCGACAGTCTTGCCGAACTGCAGGACGCTCTCGACACGTTCATCGAGGAGCGCAACTGGGCGCAGTTCCACGCGCCGAAGAATCTGGCGATGGGCGTGGCCATCGAGGCGGCGGAGATCATGGAGCATTTCCTGTGGTGCACCGGCGACGAGTCGTATTCGCTGCCGAAGGAAAAACGCGCCGAGGTCGCCAACGAGATCGGCGACGTGCTGATGTACCTGCTGGGCCTCGGCCGCACGCTGGACATCGACATCATCGCGGCCGCGCGGGACAAGCTCGTGCTCAATCGCGAAAAGTACCCGATCGAGAAGGCGAAGGGGCGCGCGACGAAGTACGTCGATCTCGACTGACCGCGCATCGTCCCGGCTGGACCGTGCGCCGCCAAATTCGCCCGCCGGCTTGCAAAGGGACGATCCAGGTCAAAGTTCCGGTCGGCTTTCGCATGTCAGAATCGCGCCGGTCGGATGGGGTCGAACCACATTCCACGCAACCGCACACAAACGAGAGAGGCAGGCAATGAAGGTATTGGTGGCAGTTCTGATGGCGTTACTGGCCGGCATCGGCTGGGCAGCGGACAACGCGCCCTCCCCGCATTCCGCAGCCCCGAAGGTCGACGTTGGCCAGATGCACGCGGGCATCGCCAGGGCGGCAGTCGTCGGCGACGTGAAAGTGCCCAAGGCGACGGGTCCGGATGCGCGGACCGTCGCTGAAATCATCGAGAAAAAGGCGGCGCTCAACAGCAAGCCCGTCCTCGTTCGCGGCAAAGTCGTCAAGTACACGCCCGGCGTGATGGGAAAGAACTGGATCCATCTGCAGGACGGTTCGGGTTCGGCGGCGGACAGCACGAACGACGTGCTGGTCACGACCAAGGACGAGACGAAGATCGGCGCTGTCGTGGTGGCCCGGGGAACCGTGCGCACCGACGTGGATCTCGGGTCGGGCTATTTCTACAAGGTGCTGGTCGACGAGGCCAAGCTGCAGCAATAGCGGGAGTACGCACCGCGGCGGCGCTGGCTCCGGGGCAAGGGGCGCCGATGCGCAACGCCGTCAGGCGCGCCCGGTGGGCGGTGATTCCCCCAAAATCCGCAGTGCGGCGTGGGCCGCGCCGAAGCCGTTGTCGATGTTGACGACGGCGAGTCCCGACGCGCAGCTCGCGAGCGCGGCGTGCAGCGCCGTGCGGCCGCCCTCGGCGACGCCGTAGCCGACCGAGGTCGGCACCGCGATCACCGCGCACGGCACAAGGCCCGCCAGCACGCTGAACAGCGCGCCCTCCATGCCCGCCACGGCGATCACCACGCGATGCCGGCGGATGGCGTCGAGGTGATCCATGAGCCGCCACAATCCCGCGACGCCCACGTCGGCGAGGAGCGTCGCCACTTCTCCCTCGAACGTGAGCGTGCGGGCCGCTTCGCGCGCGACGGGCAGGTCCGACGTGCCGCCGCACACGATCGCGACCCGGCCGCTGGCGCGCGGCGCCGGCAGTGCGCCGAGGATCGCGGTGCGCGTGACCGAATCGTAGTCGAGCGCGTTTCGCATCGGCGCCGAGAGGCGGCTGAACTTGCGCGGTCCGAGGCGGGTGAGCAGCAGCCGCTGCCCCAGCTCGACGGCATGCGCGAGGATCGCGTCGATCTGCGCCGCGGACTTCGGGTCGCACAGCACCGCTTCGCTCGTCCCGGTGCGCCCGGCACGCTGCCAGTCGACCCGGAAATCAGTCATCGGCGAGCCGACGCAGGAACGCCGCACCCCGCGCGTAGGGGCGCACGCCGGCGAACACGCGACCGTCCCGGCGGCAGGCATCGGCGCCGATGTTGCGGGCGATCGCGCCCGCCGCGGCGTCGCGCGCCACCGCGAGCTCGATCACGATGCCCGCCTGCGTCACCCGACAGCGCAACACCGCCTCGCGTCCAAGGCGTGCCGCGAGACTGCTCTCCACGGTATCGATAAAGGCGAGGTCTTCCGGCGCGATGGCGATCCCCGTTTCGACGCGACTCGCGAGGCACGGTTGCGCGGGCAGCCGCTCGAGATCCGGCAGCCCGAGGCTCGCGGCAAGCGCGTAGACGGCTGCCTTGTCGATGCCCGCCTCGACATACGGATGCACGACGCCGTGTTCGGCCGCGGCGCGCAACCCTGGCCGGAAATCGTCGAGATCGTCGCGGTTGGTGCCGGAAGCGATCGGGTCGGGTGTCGCTTCGCGGATTCGCGCATACAGGTTCGACTTGCAGTAGTAGCAGCGATCGACGGGATTCGCCCGATAGCGCGCATCGGCCTGCTCGCCGGCGTCGAGCAGCACCAATGGCCATCCGTGCCGCGCCGCGTGCGACTCCACCCGTCCGCGTGCCGCCGCCGGCACCGCCGGCCCGGTCGCGTGGTACATCGTGGCCCGCGTGCGCGAAAGTCGCCACGCGACGTGCGCGAGCGTCATCGAGTCCACGCCACCGGAAACGGCGAGCGCGAGCCGCTCGTGGCGGTCCAGGCGTGCCACGAGCCGCGCGAGCACCTCGCTGGCGGGAAGCGATGCGTTCATGAGGCCTCCCGCCGGGCCGCCCCAAGGGAGGGCTTGCTCCCCATCGGGGGGCAGCGAACACCAGGCCGAAGGCCGCAGGACAGCCGAAGGCTGGTCCCGCGAAGCGGGATGCGGCTTTGCCGCACAAAGTGAGCGTGGGGGCTCATTTGTCCGTGCCTTCGAGCGCCCGCGCCGCGACGGCGGCACGCTTGCGCCGGCGCGCGCCGAGCCCGGGTGTCGCGACGACATCGTCCTGCGCCGCCTTCGCGGAGCGCTCGCCCCCGGGTCGCAGGGCGACCTTCGCGCTCATCGAGGCGCCGTCGACCATCGCCGTGACCTCGGTTCGGCGCAGCACGCGGCGGCGCTCCTCGCGCCAGCGCAGCCCCAGCGTCGATGTTTCGGTGAAGCAGGCCCGCGCGATCGCATCGGCCGCATGCGGTTGCACCAGCAAGCGGAAATCGGCGAGCGGCCGTCCCTTCTTGCCCTGCCGCGTGCCCACCGACACGTCGACGACGCCGGGCTCCCCGCGCAGGCGGTCCGCGGCCACGGCGATCTCCTCGCCCGTCATGTCGTCGACGTCGAACTCCAGCACCGCCACCGACGTCGGCGTCGGCGTCGGAAGCAGAGCCGCGCTCCAGCACCAGCGCGCGCAGGATGTTCGGCAACCCCGGCAGCGTGCGCGTGCCCGCGCCACAGCCCACATGCAGGAGGCGGCCCGCGTCGCGTCGCGTGCCGCACTGTGCCGCAGGCACCAGATGCCGAAGGATCGCGGCGCCCGTCGGCGTCACCCGCTCGCCGGCGATGCCGTCGTCGTGCCATGGATAGCCGGTCAACAGCATGCTCGTGGCAGGGGTCGGCACGGGCAACAGCCCATGCGCAGTGCGCACCGTGCCGCCGCCCAGCGGAAGCGCCGACGCGGTCCAGCGCGCGCCGTCGAGCTGCGCCGCGATGCATCCGGCCGCGACCACGTCCAGCAGCGAATCCCAATCCGCGAGCTCGTGGAAGTGCACTTCGTCGACGGGGATACCGTGCACATGAGCCTCGGCGTCGGCGAGGAGCGCCAGCAGCGCCAATGCGTGCGTGCGCGTCGCCGCGCTCAGCGGCGCGGCGACCAGTCTGCCGCGCAGCGCTGTGTACGCAGTGCCTGCATGCTCGTGCGCCATCCCCCCGTGCACGCCGATCTCACTGCGTCGCCGATAAACGCCCGCGTCAGGCGCGCTCGACAGACCGAAGCGCCTGGCGCGCAAGCCGCCATTCGACGCTTCGACGAACTCCGGCGCCCGCTCGTCGGCGGATCGCACCGCGGCCAGTTCGGCCAGCACGGGCGCTTCGAGTCCGGGCAGCGCATCGACCATCGCCGCGACGAACATGTCGCCGGCCAGTCCGCCGACGAGATCGAGGTGAATCGCGAGCGATGCGGGCGGGAGCGCCACGGTTCCGTCAGCCGACGACGGGCACGACATACGGCCCTTCGGGCACGACCGCGATCGCTGCATCGGCCGCGCGCGCGACCGCCGTGGCGAGTGCGGCATCGATCGAGGCGATCGATTCGACGCCCGTGAGGCTGCGCTCTTCGTCGTCGAGGCCGGTCGTGTAGAGCTGCACGTGCCCCGCTCGCATCGACTTCAGCTGCATCTCGGTCTGCCATTCGTCGACGTCGGCGAGGCTCTTGGCGAGCAGCGTTTGCAGGAACGCGTCCGGGCCGAGCGAGCGCAGCCGCCCCTGCGCCGCCCGGAACTCGGGCGAGCCGAAGCCCTCGGAGCAGGCCGAGGCGACGATCAGCGTCCCGCCCGGCTCCAGGATGTCGAGCGGGGTCACCATGCCCTTCACGGTCTGGTAGTAGGTCTTGTCGAGGGGATGCCCGGCGGCAGAGGTCACGATGGTCGAAAAGCGCCGGCCCACCGGCACCCGCGTGCTCTCGGCGACGAAGGCGACCGCGGCGAGATGGCTGGCGATGACCTCGCCGAAATTGACGTGAACGAGATCGCGGTCCTCGTCGATCACCGTGTTGACGGCATAGACCTCGCCCAGCATGCGCACGATCTCGAGCTGCTCCTCGTGCAGCGGATTGCCGCTGAGGTTGCACTGGATCGCCGCCGGGTCCTCCATGAAGCGCGCGCTGTGAAACGTGCGAATGGTGTCCTCGTGCGCGACACCCGGCGCGATGACCTTCCTCCCGCCCGAGTAGCCGGCCATGAAATGCGGCTCGACGAGACCGGTGGCGATGCGCAGGTCCGCCTCGACGAAGCGGCGGTCGAGCTTCACCGGCGTGCGGCGCCCGGAGGTCACGCCGAAATCGACGTGCGCCGCGGCGTCCCGCGCGAAATGATTCTCGACCTTCACCGTGGCGAGAACCCAGGGGTCGCCGACGACTTCCGCGAGCTCCGCACCCTCGTTGGGCCGATGCAGGCCGGTCGCGACCAGCACGGTGATGCCGTCGCGGGGCATGCCCGCCGCCAGCATGCCCTCGATCAGCGGCCGCAGGAACAGGTGATTCGGGACCGGCCGCGTGATGTCGCAGATCAGGATGCAGGCACTCCTGCGCTCACGTACCAGCGTCGCCGTACGCAGCCGCGCCGATGGGGCGCGCCAGCGCATCGCGCACGGCCGCCCGCGGATCGGGCAGTTTCGCCAGCGGCCGCTTGCCGATCACGGTCGCCCGCGCACCGCGCGGCAGCCGGATCTCCAACCCGGACTTGCCGTACAGGATGTCGACGGTTTCCCGCGCGTGAGTCTCGCTCATCGATCCCTCGCCTGGCCGTGAAAATGCTAGCGTACCGCTTTGCCGCCGCAGAAGGTAGCATAGCCACAATGACAGGCTCCGGATTCGCCGACCGCTTCCTTGCCGAGGACGAGACGCGCGAGATCGTACGCGCGGGCCTCGCGTCGCTGTCGCTCGCGGGCAAGCGCGTGCTGTTCATCATTCCCGACGGCACGCGCACGATGCCGATGCCGCAGTTCTTCGCGCTGTTCCAGGAAATGCTGGGCGGCAAGGTCGCGGCGCTCGACTTCCTGGTGGCGCTCGGCACGCACCCGCCGATGGATGACGCAGCGCTCTCGCGGCTGGTCGGCGCAAGCGTCGTCGACGGCCGCGCGGGCAACTCGCACATCTTCAACCACGAATGGGCCGATCCGGCGACCTTCGCCACGATCGGTGAGATTCCGTCCGCCGAAATCGCGCAACTGTCCGGCGGACGGCTGGAGCAGCCGGTCACCGTGTCGCTGAACCGGCGCATCTTCGACTACGACCAGATCGTCATCTGTGGCCCGGTGTTCCCGCACGAGGTCGTCGGCTTCTCGGGAGGCAACAAGTACTTCTTCCCCGGCATCGCCGGCGCCGACGTGATCAATTTCACGCACTGGCTCGGTGCCCTCATCACCAACTTCGAGATCATCGGTGCCGGCTACACGCCGGTGCGCGCCGTCATCGACCGCGCGGCGTCGATGGTGACGGTGCCCACCGCGTGCTTCGCGCTCGTCGTCACGCCCGCGGGCCTGGCCGGCCTCTACTTCGGCTCGGCGCGCGAGGCCTGGGAGAAGGCGTCCGCGCTGTCGGCAAAGCGGCACATCGTCTGGCTCGATGCGCCCGTGCGCCAGGTGCTGTCGGTGATGCCGCCGATGTATGCCGACATCTGGACCGCGGGCAAGGGCATGTACAAGATCGAGCCCGTCGTCGCCGACGGCGGCGAGGTGATCATCTATGCACCGCACATCAACGAGGTGAGCTTCACGCACGGGCACCTGATCGAGGAAGTCGGCTACCACTGCCGCGACTATTTTCTCGCCCAGCCCGAGCGCTTCGCCGGTTACCCCGGCGGCGTGCTGGCGCACTCGACGCACGTGAAGGGCCAGGGTCGCTACGACGCGGCGACCGGCATCGAGACGCCGCGCGTGACGGTGACGCTCGCCACCGGAATCCCGCCCGAGCGCTGCCGGCGGATCAACCTCGGCTACCGCGACCCGGCGTCGATCGATGTCGCGGCCTTCGGCGGACGCGAGCGCGAGGGCATTCTGCTCGTGCCGCGCGCAGGTGAAATGCTCTATCGGCTCAAGCGCTGACCGGGACTCGGCCGTTCGGTTCGGCGGGCAACCATCGGGGTTTTCCTTTGTGTTCGCATTTGCGCGTTTTCGATCGATTGACAACCGATTGTTTGCGGTTCAAAGTCGTTTGCGGTTCAAAGTCGCACCCCGCTGCCTTCCCCGGCCGCCGAAGACCACCCAAGAGGAGACGCTACGATGACGACGAGGCTGATGCTGACCGCCCTTGCCAGCGCAACGCTGGCAGTCTTTGCCCAAGGCGCGCAGGCGGACGCCGCTGCCGCCAAACGCTGGATCGACCAGGAATTCCAGCCTTCGGTGCTGAGCAAGGACGCTCAGATGAAGGAGATGGAGTGGTTCATCAAAGCCGCTGCGCCTTTCAAGGGACTCGAGGTCAACGTGCTTTCGGAGACGATCCCGACCCACGAATACGAGGCCAAGACGCTGGCCAAGGCGTTCGAGGAGATCACCGGCATCAAGGTCAACCACCAGCTGCTCGGCGAGGGTGAGGTCGTGCAGGCGGTGCAGACGCAGATGCAGACCAACCGCAACCTGTACGACGCCTACATCAACGACAGCGACCTGATCGGCACCCACTCGCGGCTGCAGTCGGCGGTCAACCTGACCGACTGGATGGCCGGCGAGGGCAAGGACGTGACGAACCCGATCCTCGACGTCAAGGACTTCATCGGCATCTCGTTCACCACCGGCCCGGACGGCAAGGTCTGGCAGCTGCCCGACCAGCAGTTCGCCAACCTCTACTGGTTCCGCAAGGACTGGTTCGACCGCGCCGACCTGAAGGCCAAGTTCAAGGAAAAGTACGGCTACGACCTCGCCGTGCCGGTGAACTGGAGCGCCTACGAGGACATCGCCGAGTTCTTCAGCGTGCAGGTCAAGGAGATCGACGGCAAGCGGATCTACGGCCACATGGACTACGGCAAGCGCGCCCCCGACCTCGGCTGGCGGATGACCGACGCCTGGCTGTCGATGGCCGGCGCCAGCAGCAAGGGCCTGCCGAACGGCCGGCCGATCGACGAGTGGGGCATCCGCATGCCGGCGGGCTCGTGCAACCCGCAGGGCGCCTCGGTGACGCGCGGCGGCGAGACCAACGGCCCGGCTTCGGTCTACGCGATCGCCAAGTGGGACGAATGGCTGCGCAAGTACGCGCCGCCCGGTGCTGCCGACTACGACTTCTACCAGTCGCTGCCGGCGCTGGCGCAAGGCAACGTCGCGCAGCAGGTGTTCTGGTACACCGCGTTCACCGCGTCGATGGTCGCGCCCAAGAAGGACGGCAACAACACGGTCGACGACAAGGGCATGCCGCTGTGGCGGATGGCGCCGAGCCCGAAAGGCTCGTACTGGCAGGACGGCATGAAGCTCGGCTACCAGGACGCCGGTTCATGGACGCTGTTCAAGAGCACGCCGGTCAATCGCCGCAAGGCGGCCTGGCTGTACGCGCAGTTCGTCGTCAGCAAGACGGTCGACACGAAGAAGAGCCACGTCGGGCTGACCTTCATCCGCGACAGCACGGTGCGCCACGCCTCGTTCACCGAGCGCGCGCCCAAGCTCGGCGGCCTGGTCGAGTTCTACCGTTCGCCCGACCGGGTGATGTGGACGCCCACCGGGGTCAACGTGCCCGACTATCCCAAGCTCGCGCAGCTGTGGTGGCAGCAGATCGGCGACGTCAACTCCGGCGCTTTCACGCCGCAGCAGGCGATGGACCGCCTGGCCGGCGAGATGGACCAGGTGATGGCGCGCATGCAGGAGGCCGACGAGAAGGCCAAGGTCTACGGCGGCTGCGGCCCGCGGCTGAACAAGCCGGTCGACGCGAAGGAGTGGCTCGGCAAGCCCGACGGCCCGAAGGCCAAGCTCGCCAACGAAAAGCCCAAGGGCGTGACGATGCCCTACGAGGAGATCGTCAAGCGCTGGGCCGCCACGAAGTAGCCCGCCTCGGCCCGAGGCACGGCCGCGGATTCGGGCGGGGGCGCGCGCCGCGCCCCTGCCCGGCAGTGGCCCGTGGCCGTCGCCGATCGCTCCAGAGCCTGCGCCCACGGACGTGACCCTCGAACTCCGCCAGGTCGGCCTGCAGGTCGGCGCCGATGTCCACATCCATCCGACCACGCTGGCGCTGGAGCCGGGCCGTTTCAACACGTTGCTCGGCGAGACGCTCGCCGGCAAGACCACGCTGCTGCGGCTGATGGCCGGTCTGGTGAGGCCGACCACCGGCGAGCTCTGGTTCGGCGGTCGCGACGTCACCGGCGTGCCGGTGCAGCGGCGCCACGTCTCGATGGTCTACCAGCAGTTCATCAACTATCCGAACCTGTCGGTGTTCGAGAACATCGCGTCGCCGCTGAAGGTGACCCGCGCGCCGGCCGGCGAGGTCCGCGAGCGCGTGGGACGCATCGCCGAACTGCTGCGCCTGACGCCGCTGCTCGACCGCCGGCCGAGCGAGCTCTCCGGCGGCCAGCAGCAGCGCACCGCACTCGCCCGCGCACTGGTCAAGGATGCCGAGCTGGTGCTGCTCGACGAGCCGCTGGCCAACCTCGACTACAAGCTGCGCGAGGCGCTGCGCGACGAGTTGCCGCGCCTGTTCGCCGACCGCGGCTGCACCGTCGTCTACGCGACCACCGAGCCGGCCGAGGCGCTGCTGCTCGGCGGCCACGTCGCGACGCTGCACCAGGGCCGGGTGACGCAGTACGGCCCGGGCGCCGAGGTCTACCGCGATGCCGGCCGACCTGATCACCGCGCGGGTGTTCTCCGACCCGCCGATCAACGTCGCCGCGGCCCGCAAGGAGGGCGGCGAGGTCGTGCTCGTCGACGGCGTGCGCTGGCCGGCGCCGCCGGCGCTGCGCGCACTGCCCGACGGCGAGATCACCGTCGCGTTGCGCCCGCACCATGTGCGCCCGGCCGGGCATGCCGGCGTTGCCGGTGTCCGGGCGCGTGCTGATCTGCGAGATCAGCGGGTCCGAGAGCGTCGTGCACTTCACGCTCGCCGGCACCACCTGGGTCTCGCAGGCGCACGGCGTGCGGAACCATCGCGATCGGCGAGCAGGCGCACTTCGCGCTCGACGTCGAACGCTGCCTGTACTTCGACGCCGCCGGCGCTCGCCTGGCGGCCTGAGGAGCGAGGGCGATGGCGCGCATCCGCCTCGAACAGCTGCGCCACAGCTACCGGCCGCAGCCGCGCGCCGAGGTCGACGCCGACTGGGCCCTGCGCGACCTCGACCTCGAGTGGGCCGACGGCGGCGCGTACGCGCTGCTCGGCCCCTCGGGCTGCGGCAAGACCACGCTGCTGAACCTGATCTCGGGGCTGCTGACAGCCCACGCAGGGTCGCGTGCACTTCGACGACCGCGACGTCACTGCGCTCGAGCCCGGCCAGCGCAACATCGCGCAGGTGTTCCAGTTCCCGGTGGTCTACGACACGATGACCGTGTTCGACAACCTCGCGTTCCCGCTGCGCAACCGCGGGCTGGGCGAGCCCGAGGTCCAGCGCGCGCGTGAACGAGATCGCCGAGATGCTCGACCTGGGCGCCGCGCTGGGCCAGCGCGCCAGCGGCCTGACGGCCGACGGCAAGCAGAAGATCTCGCTCGGCCGCGGCCTGGTGCGCAGCGACGTCGCGGCGATCCTGTTCGACGAGCCGCTGACGGTGATCGACCCGCACCTGAAGTGGCGGCTGCGCAGCAAGCTCAAGGAGCTGCACCAGCGCGTGCGTCGCACGATGATCTACGTGACGCACGACCAGACCGAGGCGCTGACCTTCGCCGACCAGGTGGTGGTGATGCTCGACGGCCAGGTCGTGCAGTCGGGCACGCCGGTCGAGCTGTTCGAGCGGCCGGCGCACACCTTCGTCGGCCACTTCATCGGCTCGCCGGGCATGAACCTGCTGCCCTGCGAGATCGACGCCGCCGGCGTGCCGCGCTTCGCCGGCCACGCGGTGGCCACTGCTTCGTGGCGATCTCGCCGGCGCGCGCGGCAAGCGGACCGAGATCGGCGTGCGGCCGGAGTTCGTGCGCTTCGCCGGCGACGGCATCCCGGTGCAGATCGAGCGCGCCAGCCGACAGTCGGGCGCTTCCACATCGTCGATGCGCGCCACGGCGAGCACCTGATCAAGCTGCTCGTCGCCGAGGGCCAGCCCGTGCCCGAAGGCCAGGGGCACCTCGCCTTCGACGCTCAACGCACCCGCGTCTACGCCGACGGCTGGGCAGTGGCCTGATCGACCATGAGCACCAAGACCCAGAACCAGAAGGCCTGGTGGCTGGTGCTGCCGGTGGTGCTGCTGGTCGCCTTCAACGCGGTGATCCCGCTGATGGCGGTGGTCAACTACTCGGTGCAGGAGACCTTCGGCAACAACGAGTTCTTCTTCGAGGGCGTGCGCTGGTTCCAGCAGGTGATGCAGACGCGCACGCTTCCGCGAGGCGCTGCAGCGGCAGATCGCTGTTCACGGCGCATCGTGCTCGCGATCCAGGTGCCGCTCGGGCGTGGCGATCGCGCTGGCCATGCCGCGCAAGGGCATCGGGCGTCTCGATCTGCCTGGTGCTGATGGCGATGCCGCTGCTGATCCCCTACAACGTGGTCGGCGCGATGTGGAACATCTTCGCGCTGCCCGACATCGGACTGATGGGCAAGGGCCTCAACGAGCTCGGCTTCAACTTCAACTACACGCGCCAGCCGGTCGCCGCCTGGATCACGCTGGTCGCGATGGACGTCTGGCACTGGACCTCGCTGGTCGTGCTGCTCGCCTACGCCGGGCTGTCGGCGATCCCCGACGCGTACTACCAGGCCGCGCGCATCGACGGCGCCGGCCGCTGGGCGATCTTCCGCCACATCCAGCTGCCCAAGCTGAAGCACGTGCTGCTGATCGCGGTGCTGCTGCGCTTCATGGACAGCTTCATGATCTACACCGAGGCGGTGGTGCTCACCGGCGGCGGCCCGGGCAACGCGACCACGCTGCTGTCGATCGACCTGGTGAAGATCGCGCTCGGCCAGTTCGACCTCGGCCCGGCGGCGGCGATGTCCTGATCTACTTCCTGATCATCCTGCTGCTGTCGTGGCTGTTCTACACGGTGATGACCAAGGACGAAGTGACGATGAGGAAGCTTCGCCTGGCTCGTCCCGACGGTCTACATCGTCTTCCTGCTGCTGCCGATCTACTGGCTCCTGAACATGTCGTTCAAGAACACCAACGAGATCCTCGGCGGCTTCACGCTGTGGCCGCGCGAGTTCACGCTGGCCAATTACGCGAAGATCCTCACCGACCGCACCTGGTACATGGGCTACGTGAACTCGCTGACCTACGTGCTGATGAACACGGTGATCTCGGTCACGGTGGCGCTGCCGGCGGCCTACGCGTTCTCGCGCTACCGCTTCCTCGGCGACAAGCACCTGTTCTTCTGGCTGCTGACCAACCGGATGGCGCCGCCGGCGGTGTTCGCGCTGCCGTTCTTCCAGCTCTATTCGTCGATCGGCCTGTTCGACACGCACATCGCGGTGGCGCTCGCGCACTGCCTGTTCAACATCCCGCTGGCGGTGTGGATCCTCGAGGGCTTCATGTCCGGCGTGCCGCGCGAGCTCGACGAGACCGCCTTCGTCGACGGCTATCCGTTCTGGCGCTTCTTCGTCAGATCTTCATGCCGACGATCGCCGCCGGCATCGGCGTGGCCTGCGTTCTTCTGCTTCATGTTCAGCTGGGTCGAGCTGCTGCTGGCCAAGACGCTGACCTCGGTCGACGCCAAGCCGATCGCCGCGACGATGACGCGCACCGCCAGCACCTCGGGCTACGAGCTCGGGCTGCTCGCCGCCGCCGGCGCGCTGACCATCGTGCCCGGCGCGGTGGTGATCTGGTTCGTGCGCAACTACATCGCCAAGGGCTTCGCCCTCGGGCGGGTGTGACCGGGGAGGGCGCGCGATGCAACCGATCGTCGAAGCGGGTCTCGGCTGGATGGCCTGGACCTGGCAGACCGCGCTGTTCTTCGGCGTGATCGCGCTGCTGCTGGTCGCTGATGGGCGTGCTGGGAGTGGCGGTCGCCCGGCGGCGGGCCGCGCCGCGGCATCCTCGGGCTGGTCACGACGCGCGGCGACCGCCTCTTCATCTCGCTGCTCGCGGCCGGCTACATCCACCTGCTGTGGCTGGCCTTCTTCGGCGCGCCGCTGTGGGGCGCGAGCGCGCTCGCTCTCGTGGTCGCCGCGCTGGTCTTCCGCCGCGTCTGACTCGCCCACCTCGATGAGCCAACGGCACCACCCCGCATCGCGCCCGCCCGCGGCCACCCTGGCGGCGGCACCCGCGCGGAAGTGCCGCGACTAGGAGGCAGAGTCGCACGAAGTGGCGGCAAAGCCATTCGAAGGCCATCCGCATTTGCACATCCCGCAGTCCTCCATTGAAGTCATGGAGATTCATCCGTTGTCCGGGATGTAAAGCCACCGGTCGGGGCGGCTGCCTCAGGCAGGCTCGCCCCCTGCGGCAAACCGACAAGTGCGCCGGGATAGAGCCCATCGAGCAGCCCCGCGCAAGGTTCGCCACTGTTTCCCGCAACCGGGCTTCGATGACGCCGCTCTCGCAGTGCGTTGTTCGCAGCGCCCAGATCGCCGCCAGCGGTTCCTGTTGCGCGGCAACCGCGTTTGATGCGCAGTCGCGCCAAAACAGCGGATATTCGCTTTCCTGCCATTCACCGCGACCGCGGCCGTAGTGTGCCACCGCCAAGTAGCGAACGAGCGCTGATACAACGAGCCGATCGAGGAAGGCGTTGTCCCAGCGCACGATGGCTTCGGTCGTACCGCGCGTCTGCCTGGTCGCGCACATTGAAGACAGCTTTCTGCGTCAGCCAGAACGGACGGTCGCGAAAGCGATCCCAGACTTGCGACAGGAACCAGCCGACGGGATTACCCTGCTGCCGCAGCCGCCGCACGAGGCGCACACTGTCGCCGAAGCCGGGAGTGTCCCAGAGGACCAAGGTATCGCCGTCCTTCGTTGCGAGCAGCGTATAGGAGGCGGCCTCGCTCGTGACGTGCGGGGCATCGCGGACTTCGCCGACATCGCGCGACAGCAAAGTCCGCGCGAGAGTGGTCTTGCCCGCATTGGTGTGCGAGATCAGCGATAGCGCGATCGACGTGCGATCGGTCACGAGCGAGCCGGCGCCGCGGGTTCGATGGTGCCCTGCGCCGCGAGCGCGGCGTCAATGGCCGACTCCGCCAACGCAAGATCCGGCGCCGTGAGATCCACGAAGATCGGAGCGGCGCGCTGCGCGGCCAGCAACTCACTCCAGATTCCGCGGCGTTGCGCAAGGCGCCGGTCGTCGCGCGGCCAGCGCGCGCGAAACGCGGACTCGTCGATCAGGATGAGCAGTGATTGCGCGGGACCGACTTCCTTCGCCACTCGGACGAAAGCGCCGTGCGCGGCGGGCTCCGGCGTCGCGCTGAGATTGAACAGGACTATGACAGGACTCTGACGATCGTTCGGTGCACGCTTGGCAAGCGTGTCCTCGTCGCCGTAGGCCACCGGCGATTCCATCATCAGCGCAGCGCTGCCGCCGAAGGCCCGGGCGACGATCGTTTCCAGTCCGGCGAGCGCAGCCGGTGGTACGGCATAGCTGTACGGAATGACGCGTACTCGTACCGGGCCGCCGCGGAAACCGCGCAGTAGCCGCTGGTAGTACGCCTCGCCAAGCGGAATTGCAACGCGCGTTGCACGATGCCGTTCGATGATGCCCGTCACGAGGCCCAGCACAAGACGCGGGATAACCACGATCGCAACGACGCTCGCGGCGAGCAGGTGCAGCCACGGCGCGGCGTTCTCGCTTCCGGGAGCGCGGATCGCTTCCAGCTGCGCCACGCCCGGCATCGCAACGCCACTAAGTACCGACCCCGGTTCGAGCAGCAGGGCCAGCAGCCGGTGAACGCTGGTCGCGTCCAGAAACGTGCTTGCCCACGTCGCGCGGTACTCGAAGGCCAGCCCTCGGACATACAACCCCGCCCGCCTTGACGAGCAAGCAAACAGCGAGGACCAGCAAACTTCCGAGATTGCGCATGGTGGTTTTTCCGCGGTTGACGAAGCTTGTAACGAGGCGCCGGCCCGACGCGGCCTCGGGTGCCCGAGGCGGGCTCCGCTGATGCGATGCGCCGGCAGCAACCGGATTCGGCCGGTAGTTGTCGTCCCCCAATTCCTTGCCACGTCGAAAAGCATAGCAGGGACGACACCGCCCACACCCGCCCGCGGCCACCCTGGGGTCGGCACCCGCGCGGAAGTGCCACGACAAGGAGGCAGCGTAGCCCGTTGCCGCCGAAACTCGACGCTTGAACCCAACCACCGAACTCACCACCAACCCCACCACTGGTTGAAACATCGATCGTTCCGAAGCTTTGATCGGTGAGTGCATAATTGTCCATGACAATTGGTTGACATGTCCCGGAAAAGCCGTTAATATTCGATCTGACAGCTTTTTTGTCCAGGACAACATCTCTGTCATCCCGGCCCGCAAACGACGATCGACGAAAGCCCGCCATGTCAATGCTCCGCCCCTACCGGATCCCCCGTGCCGCGGCGTTCGCCGCGGCGCTGCTCGCCACGCCGGCACTCGCCACGCCCCGGCTCGATCATCTGATCGAAGTGCACCGCACCGAGGCGGCCACCACGACGTACGGCTTGCTCCGGGCACGTCCGGCGCCCGGAGTCGACGTGCCGGCGGCGTCGGCAGGAACACCGTCGTTCGTGCAGGTCGCGATGGCGCTCGGCACGCCTGAGTCCTGCCCGACGCTCCTGCGCCACTCGTTCACTCCGGTCCAGGGCGGCGCGCCGCAGTCGCTCTGCCAGCACCAAGGCAAGGTGGTGCTCGTGGTCAACACCGCAAGCAAGTGCGGCTACACGTACCAGTACGAGGGTCTTGAGGCACTGTACCGCAAGTACAGGGACCGCGGGCTCGTCGTGCTGGGGTTCCCGTCCGACGAATTCGGCGATCAGGAGCCCGGCTCGAACAAGGAGATCGCCGAGTTCTGCCGCACCGTCTACGGCGTGCAGTTCCCGATGTTCGAGAAGGCGAGCGTGACGCGCATCGACGCGAACCCGCTGTACGCCGAGCTCGCGGCGAAGACCGGCCAGAGGCCGCGCTGGAATTTCCACAAGTACCTGATCGACCGCTCCGGCACGCGAGTGGCGAGCTTCGGCAGCAACGTCGAGCCCGGCGGCCACGAGTTCGTGACGCAGATCGAGCGGCTGCTCGCCGAAAAGCCGCCCGCGAACAGGACCTGACATGCCACGAGGAGACGAAGCCGGGCAGCGGCAGCGGATTGCCATCGTCGGGTCGGGCATCGCCGGGCTGGGCACCGCGTGGCTGCTCCACAAGCAGGGTCACGCGGTCACGGTGTTCGAAGCGGAGCCCCGGGCGGGCGGACACACGCACACGGTCGACGTGACGCTCGAAGGCATCACGCACCCCGTCGACACCGGCTTCCTGGTGTTCAACGACCGCACCTATCCGCACCTGGTCGGGCTCTTCGCGGAACTCGGCGTGCCGAGCGTCGCATCGGAGATGTCGTTTTCCGTGCGCGACGACAGGACCGGCCTCGAATGGGCGGGCACGAACCTCGCCACGCTGTTCGCGCGCCCGGCGAACGCGGTCTCGCCCGCGTTCTGGTCGATGCTCGCGGACATCCTGCGCTTCAACAGCGAGACCACCGCGGCGTTCGCCGCGGGCACACTGCCCTCGACCACGCTCGGCGCGTACCTCGACGCCAAGCGCTACCGGCGGCCGTTTCGCGACGGCTACCTCGTCCCGATGGCGGCGGCGATCTGGTCGTCGCCGGCGCGCGAGATCCTCGACTTCCCGCTGCCAACGTTCGTGCGCTTCTGCCACAACCACGGCCTGCTCACGATCGACGACCGCCCGCTCTGGCGCACAGTTCGGGGCGGCGGCCGCGTGTACGTGGACGCGATCGTCGCACGGCTGCCGGACGTGCGCCTCGGCTGCCCGGTGCGGCAGGTGCATCGTCACGGCGACACGGTCATGATCGACTCGTCTGCGCACCGCGGCGAGCGCTTCGACGGCGTCGTGCTCGCCTGCCACAGCGACCAGGCGCTCTCGCTACTCGCCGTACCCTCGGCCGACGAGCGTCGGCTCCTGTCCCAGGTGCGCTACCAGCCGAACCGCGTCGTGCTGCACACCGACTCCGCGCTGCTGCCGCGCCGCCGCCGCGCGTGGGCGGCGTGGAATTGCCTCGCCGCCGCCGACCTCGACCGCCGGCGCCCGGTGTCGGTGTCGTATCTCATCAACAAGCTGCAGCCAGTGCCGTTCCGCGCACCGGTGGTCGTCACACTTAACCCCGCGATTGAGCCCGATCCGCACACGGTGATCGGTGAATTCGAGTACTCGCATCCGCTGCTGGACACCCACGCGGTCGCGGCGCAGGATGCGATCGCGCGCCGACAGGGCCGGCACCGCACGTGGTACGCCGGCGCGTGGCTGGGCTATGGCTTCCACGAGGACGGCCTCCGGTCCGCACACGCGGTCGCCGCGAGCATCGCGGAGCACGCCGCCCGCCGCGGCGAGCCGGTGCGCGTCGCCGCCTAACTCCGGACCCGCGTGCGATGACCCCCCGCCTCGCCACGGACGTGACCATGCCCGGCGCGCATGCGTCGCTTGGCGCTGCCGGCCCCGCACTGGTCGAGGGGCAGGTGATGCACCGGCGCACGCGCCCGGCGCAGAACGCATTCATCTATCCGGCGTTCTGCCTGCGACTGCCGCTGTCGCGCCTCGATGCGCTGCACGGGCTGGGCATCGCGCACAACAGGTGCGGCCTGCTGTCGTTCCACGACCGCGACCACGGGGCGCGGGACGGCTCGCCGCTCGAGAGCTGGACCCGTGCCCTGCTTGCGCGCGAGGGCATCGACGCCCCGGGCGAGGTCGTGCTGCATGCCTTCCCGCGCATGCTGGGCTATTTGTTCAACCCCGTGAGCTTCTGGGTGTGCCACGACGCGGCCGGCCGTGTCTCCGCCGTGCTCGCGGAGGTCAACAACACGTTCGGCGAGCGCCACCTCTATCTGGTCGCCCACCCGGACGGCCGCGCGATCGCGGACGGCGCGACGCTCGAGGCGCGCAAGGTGTTCCATGTGTCGCCGTTCTGCGAGGTGCGCGGACATTACGCGTTCCGGTTCCACTTCGGCGCCGACCGCTGGCTCGCGCGCATCGACTACTTCGACGGCGACGGCGACGCGCCGCTGATCGCGACGTCGATCTCCGGCACCGTGCGCCCGCTGACCCGCGGGCGCGCGCGCGCGCTGCTCGCCCGCTATCCCGCGTTCACCCTCGGCGTCGTCGCCCGCATCCACTGGCAGGCGGCGAAGCTGTGGGCGAAGCGCGTGCCGTTTTTCGCCAAGCCCGAACCGCCCGCGTCGCTCCTCTCCCGCTGACCATGTCCACTCTCGACCGCCACCTCTCGTTCCCGCCGGGAATCGCGCCGCTCGCGAAGCCGCGACGTGTCCACCGTGTGCCGCCCAGCGGCCGTGTGCTCCTCGCCCTCCTCGCCCGCCTCGAGCGCGGCGCGATCGTCGTCGAGACGCCCGGCGGCGGCGCCGCGCGCTTCGGCGACCACGACGGCAGTCCGGTCGTTCTGTCGATACGGGACTGGCGCGTCGCGCGCGACACGCTGCAACGCGGCGACGTCGGCTTCGCCGAGGGCTACATCGCCGGCCACTGGGACACGCCCGATCTCGTCGGCCTGCTCACGCGCCTCGCGGAGAACCAGCCGGCGCTCGAGCGCGCGTTCTACGGCCGCCGCGCCGCGATGCTGATGCTGCGCCTCCGGCACTGGCTCAACGCCAACACCAGGCGGCAGGCGCGCAGAAACATCGTCGCCCACTACGACCTCGGCAACGACTTCTACCGGCTGTGGCTCGACGAGTCGATGACCTACTCGTCGGCGTGCTTCGACGGCAACCTGGCGGCGCCGCACGCGGCTGCCCAGCAGGCGAAGTACGCGCGCATCCTCGCCGAGCTCGCGCTGCCTTGCGGCGCGCACATCCTCGAGATCGGCTGCGGCTGGGGCGGGTTCGCAGAGGCCGCGGCGCGCGCGGGCTACCGCGTGACCGGGTTGTCGCTCTCCCAGGCGCAGACCGCCTGGGCGCGCGATCGCCTCGCGCGCGCGGGGCTTGCGGACCGCGTCGACTTCCGTATCGAGGACTATCGCGACCACCGCGGCAGCTACGACGGCGTCGCCTCGATCGAGATGTACGAGGCGGTCGGCGAGCGCTGGTGGCCCGCCTATTTCGCGAAGATCCGCGACGCGCTCGTGCCGGGCGGTCGCGCCTGCGTCCAGGGGATCACGATCGCCGAGTCGCGCTTCGAGCGCTACCGTCGCGAAACCGACTTCATCCAGCAGTACATATTTCCCGGCGGCATGCTCGCCTCGCCCTCGCGGCTTGTCGCAGAGGCGCAGGCCGCAGGCCTGGCCCCCGTTCGCCAGCATCGCTTCGGGCGCGATTACGCGGAAACGCTCACGCGCTGGCTCGCAGCGTTCGAAGCGAACACCGCGGCGATCCGCACCCAGGGCTTCGACGAGCGCTTCGTCCGCTGCTGGCGCTTCTACCTCGCGTACTGCGCCGCGGGTTTCCTCACGGAGTCCACCGATGTCGGCCACTACACGTTCGCTCGCCCGTAGCGCGCTCGCGCTCTGCGCCACCGCCACGCTCGCCGTCGGCGCCGCCTTGGCGATGGGCAAGGTCTCGCCTCCACCCCTGCCCGACCCGGTCGCGGCGCTCGCCCCGGACCTGCGGCCGCAGGGGGGTGGCGAGCTCAGGTACTTCGGCCTGTCGATCTACGACGGCTTCTACTGGAGCCCCGCCCCCAGCTTCTCGGTGACGCAGCCGTTCGCGCTCGATCTCCATTACCACCGCCACCTCAAGGGCGACGGCATCGCCGAGCGCAGCATCGAGGAGATCCGCAGGCTGGGCGTCGCCTCGCCCGACGAGCAATCGCGCTGGCACGACGCGATGCGGCGGATCTTCCCCGACGTGAAGAAAGGCGACCGCCTCATTGGCGTCAATGTCCCCGGACGCGGCGCAAAGTTCTTCCACAACGGCGCGCCGATAGGCGAGATCGCCGACATTGCGTTCGCACGCGCGTTCTTCGGCATCTGGCTCGATCCGAAGACGTCGCGACCGGACTTCCGCCGGTTGCTCCTCGGCGAGCGCTAGGATCTCAGGTCATGCCGTCGAGCGCTCACGTTCCGGCATCGGCTGCGGCCGCCGCGCCCCGGCTCGCCGCCCCGATGCCGTACGGCAAGCCCGCGCAACGCCTGCCACTGCCCGCGCTCGTCGCGTACGGTGCGTTCGGCATGCCGCTCGCGATGGCGGCGCTGCCGCTGTACGTGCACCTGCCGCGCTTCTACGGCGAGCACCTCGGCGTGGGACTCGCCGCGCTCGGCGTGCTGCTGCTTCTGCTGCGCGTCGCCGACGGCCTCCTCGACCCGCTGCTCGGCGCATGGAGCGACCGCGGGCCGTCGCGCCGCGCGCTGATCGCGCTGTCGGCGCCGGCGCTCGCCGTCGGCATGATCGCGCTGTTCTCGCCGACGGTCGCGGGCGAGGGCGCGCTCCTCGCGTGGCTCGGCGTGTCGCTCGCGCTCGTCTATCTCGCCTTCAGCCTCGCGACGATCAACCACGGCGCGTGGGGCGCGGAGCTCGCGCACGATCCCGTCGAGCGCACGCGCATCACGGCTGTGCGCGAGGGCCTCGCGCTGCTCGGAGTCGTGGTCGCCAGCATTGCGCCGGGAATGCTCGGCGGCGCCGGCGGCGACGACGCCGGCCTGCCACGATTCGCGATCGCCTTCGCGGTGTTCACCGCATTCTGCCTCGCGCTGCTCTGGCGCGCGCCGCTTGCGCCGCGGGCCGACGCACGTCAGGGCACGATCTTCGCCAGCATGGCGAAGCCCCTTGCCGATCCCCTGTTCCGGCCGCTCGTCGCGGTGTTCCTCGCCAACGGCATCGCGTCGGCGATCCCGGCGACGCTCGTTCTCTTCTTCATCGCCGACGTGCTGCAGGCGGAATCGCGCCAGGGGTTGTTCCTCGCGCTGTACTTCGTCGCCGGCGCCGCCGGCATGCCGCTGTGGATCCGGCTCTCGGCGGCGGTCGGCAAGGTGCGCGGCTGGGCGATCGCGATGCTCGCCGCGACCACGGCGTTCGTCTGGGCTGCGCTGCTCGGGCCGGGCGACGTGACCGCGTTCGCGATCATCTGCGTGCTGTCGGGGCTCGCGCTCGGTGCCGATCTCGCGCTGCCGCCGTCGATCCTCGCCGACGTCATCGAACGCCGCGGCGCAATGCAGTCGACCGGTGCGTACTTCGGCGTGTGGACGCTCGTGACCAAGCTCAACCTCGCGCTGGCGGCGGGCATCGCATTGCCGCTCCTCTCCGCACTCGGCTACACCCCTGGCGCGACTGACGCGAAGGCGCAGGACGCGCTGGCCTTCGTCTATGCGGCCGTCCCCTGCGCACTCAAGCTCGTCGCCGTCGGCGCGCTCGTCTGGTTCGCCAAGCGCCAAAACAGAGGCTGACTCATGCTCAAATATGTGCTGATCGGCGCCGCCGCGCTTTCGCTCGCCGGCTGCGCGACCGTCGACGTGGCGAACTACGCCTCCGAGCGTCCTGCGCTCGACCTCGCCGAGTACTTCAACGGCACGGTCGACGGCTGGGGCATGTTCCAGGACCGCTCGGGCAAGGTCGTGCGCCGCTTTACGGTGCGCATCGATGCGAAATGGGAAGGCAACCGGGGTACGCTCGACGAGCAGTTCGAGTTCGCGGACGGCGAGAAGCAGCAGCGCGTCTGGACCCTGGTAAAGGACGGCGACCGCTATTCGGGCACCGCCGGCGACGTCGTCGGAACGGGACACGGCATCCAGCAGGGAAATGCGTTCAACATGCGCTACGTGCTGCAGGTGCCGTGGTCGGGATGGGCGATCGACGTCGACATGGACGACTGGATGTGGCGCATCGACGACAAGACCGTGCTCAACCGCACAGTGATGAGCAAGTTCGGCTTCCGCGCCGGTGAAGTGACGCTCTCGTTCCGCAGGCGCTAGGGCCTGCTCACGACAACCCTCTCGGCATTCCCGCCCCGGGCACCGGTTCGCTTTTTCGGCGGCTTCACCTTCGCCTTGTCCGCCGCAGCCTTTGGCGCGCGCGGCAAGCGCCAGCCTGCGCACGCGCCGGATGTCCGCATCCGAGAACGGCCCGTTGACGCCGGAGATGGCCGCGAGCTTCATCCCGTGCTTGCGGCCGAGACGATAGATCTCGCGCACCTTCTCCCATTCGATGTTGCGGCCGACGGTGAAGTTGTCGAACTTTCCCTCCAGGGCGAGGACAATCGTTTCGGCGAGGCAGGCATAGGCCACGTTCCTGGGTAGCCCGATGTTCTTCATCGACACCTGCCCGGGCAGCAGGATCTCGCCGGACTCGATCACCAGCACGTCCGGACGCTTGGCCACTTCCTCCGGCGGCAGATCGAGCGGGCGCGCGACGTCGGTGATCACGCATCCGGGCTTGACCTGCATGATGTCGAGGATCTTCTTGCCGGCCCCCGAGGTCGCGGTCACGATCATGTCCATGCCGGCGATGTCCGTGTCGGCGCGCGAGGACAGGAACAGCCTGGCGTCGGGGGTCTCCTTCAGGATCGACCCCTTGAGCGAGAGCAGCTTCGCGGTTTCGGGAGACACCAGGTAGACCTCCTCGGCGACCATCGCCAGCAGGCGCGCGCAGACCGAGCCGATGGCCCCGGTGGCGCCCACCACCATCGCCTTGAAGCGCACTTTCTGACCGCGCGCCGGCATGGGCACCAGGCCGAGGCGCAGCACGGCATCGTGCGCGGCCCACAGCGCCCCCGAGGCGCTGTAGCTGTTGCCGGTGGTGATGGGCAGCGGCGCGCGCTTGGACACGGTGAGCCCCGCGTCGCCGACCACCTTGGTGAAGGCGCCGAGGCCCATGATCTGCGCACCGAGGCTCTTGGCGATCCCGGCGGCGTCCAGCAGGCGGCGGTAGGTGAACTCCGGGTTGTGGCTCATGATTTCCTGGGGCGTGCCGCCCACGGAGATGAGCCAGCCTTCGGCTTCCACGCCGGTGGGCGACTTGATGCCCGTCACCTTCGAATAGACGAACGGCGGCGCGTAGGCCATCACTTTCTCCACCGCGTCCATGAAGATGGGCGGGGACACGTGGGAAAGCAGCTCGATGGGCTTCACGTTCTTGAAATACTCCTGCGACAGCGGATGGATGACGAAGGCGAACCGGTTGACGCGCTTGAAGCCGTTGGGATAGACGATCCGCGGCTCCAGCTCGAGGCTGGTGATGATCTCCAGATAGTCGTCCTCGAGGATCTCCGCGGGCGCCTTCTCGGTCGCGGCGATGATCATCGCGTCGAGGAGGCTCGGGCTCAGCACGTGATCGAACATCACGGGCGCGCCGTCGACCACCATGTTGACGCCCTTCTTCCTGAACTGCGCGATGCGCCCGTCGTTCACCGTCGACGTGACGATCGTCTTGCCGGCGAGCTCCTCGGCGGCAAAGCCGTCCAGCTCGTGCACGGGGGCGACGATGACCGTCGCATCCCGCATGGCCTGGCGCAGCACGAACTTCGTCCACGCCTTGACCGGGGCCGACGACATCAGGCCGTCGGGGGCCCAGTCGAGCACGTAGTGCGCGCCGCTGGTGTAGAGCTCCAGCGCCTCCAGCGAGGTCAGCATCTTGGGCACGCCGAGCTGCAGCAGGGCGTCGGCGAACTCGAGATTCTGCGTGTACTCGGACATGGCCAACGCCAGCTTGTAGTTGGTTCGTCCCGAAAAGAACAGGACGCGGGCGTTGTTGAAATAGTCGCCCAGCTTGATCTGGACGTGGCGCAGCGCCCACTCCTGCAGGATGTCGTTCAACCGTCCGCCGGTGGTCACGGGAACGCGCGTGACGGCATTCTTCATCCGCGCGCTGTCCTTCTCGACATAGCGCCGCGATCCGACCGCATAGCTGTCCTTGACCACACCCAGGCCGATCGCGTCGGCATGCTGTTCCCAGTGCTTCAGCAGGTTCACGGCCTTCGCGGTGCTGCCGTTCGTGCCCAGCCTCCGGACGTCGAGTTTCTGCCGCAGGAACCGGGCGACGAAGGCGAAATCCTGGTCGCCCGCACCCAGGCTGACACCGATCACTTTTTTCATTCCATCCCCGCGCCATGCACGATGCCCAAGACGCTAGTGTACGGGGGCACTCCGGTCCCCGCGCCACCGCGAATCTGCTCGAGATCAAACAGTTGACGAATGTTTCCGGCAGCGCTCTGGTCCGGCCGGCCCGATTGGTGCAATCTTGCAGGAAGTGAAACGCGAGACACGGGAATGATGATGATCGAGGTGCCGGGCATCGTGAGTGACGTGGTGCGTTCCGTCGGGCTGTCGACGGCGATGAAAGCGGCGGGCGTCGTGACGGGGCTGTTGCCGATTCCGCAGCCGATGCTGCTGGTCGGACCGGGGGCCAGCGGCCGCCTGGGGCAGGCCCTCTGCGGCTTCGGGCACCGGAAGATCCTGGTCGTGACGGACCGCACCATCGCGCAGATGGGACTGCTCGACGGCCTGACCAAGGCATTGTCCGCGGGCGGTACCGCGCACGTCGTCTTCGACGCGATCACGCCGGACGCCCCGATCCCGGTGATCGAAAAGGGCATCGCGTTCTACGAGAAGCACCGCTGCGACGCCGTCGTCGCGTTCGGCGGCGGCTCCCCGATGGACGCGGCGAAGACGATTGCGTTGGCCGTCGCCAACAGGAAGCACCCCAGGAAGCTCGTCGGCTACTTCAAGGGCCTCCGTGCGCCGGCGCCGATCTATGCCGTCCCGACCACGGCGGGCACCGGTTCCGAGGTGACCGTGGCCGCGGTCGTCTCGGACCCTGAAACCAACCGGAAACTGGTCATCGCCGATACGCGCCTCGTGCCGACGATGGCAGCGCTCGATCCCTCGCTGATGACCGGCTTGCCACGCCACGTCACGGCCGCAACCGGCATGGACGCACTGACCCACGCCGTCGAAGCCTTCGTCGGCCAGTGGTCGACCGCCTACACCGATCGCATGGCGCTCGCGGCGGTCGGCATGATTTACGAGAACCTGCGCATCGCGTACAGGAACGGCAGGAATCTCGCGGCGCGCGAGCAGATGGCGCTGGCGGCGACGTACGCCGGCCTGGCGTTCACGCGGGCCAACGTCGGTTATGTCCACGCCATCGCGCACCAGCTGGGCGGCAAATACCACACGCCTCACGGCCTGGCCAACGCGATCATGTTGCCGCACGTGCTGGCGTTCCTGAGCCCCGCGATCACGAAGAAGCTGGCCGTCCTCGCAGTGCGCGCCAAAGTAGGCAAAGCAGGCGAGCGGCCCGCCGTTCTGGCGAAGAAGTTCCTGGCCTCGGTCGAAACGCTGAATCGTGACCTCGGGATTCCGCGGCATCTGGCGGCACTGCGCGAGGAGGACATTCCGGAACTGGCCAAGGCCGCCTGCTGGGAGGCGGACACCAACTATCCGGTGCCGCGCTACATGTCGCCGGAAACCTGCGCGGATCTGATCCGCCAGGTCCTGCCCACGGCCGATCGGCGCAGGAAACGCTAGGTCCGGCGGCTGGCCGCGGCCCCTTTCATCGGCCCGGCCGGGGTGGTGGCCTCACGGCGCGGCCGCCGGCTGCGAGCCGGCGCGTCTCGCCGATCTTCAGCACGTCGAACTGATCCGGCGTGAGTCCGCGCTCCTGCCGCTGCCGGGCGAGCACGATGGGCGGCTCGTCCAGCGGCTCGTCGGCGAGCGACTCGAACGTGCCCCAGTGCATGCCGATCGCGCGCGCTGCCTTGAGGTCGGCGCGAACCTGCACGGCTTCGGGAACGTCGACGTGCATCACTTTCATGAACCAGCGCGGAGCGTACGATCCGATGGGGATGAAGGCCATGTCGAAAGGGCCCAGACGCTCGCCGATGTCGCGAAAATCCTTCGAATAGCCGGTGTCGCCCGTGTGGATGAGCCGAAGCCCCTCGCCTTCGACGACCCAGCCGCCCCAGAGCGTCTGGTTGGCGTCGTCGAGCCTGCGCTTGCTCCAGTGCTGCACCGGCACGAACGTCACGCGAAGATCGCCCTCGGCGTCTCCTGCCACCAGTCGTATTCGTCGACACGCGTGATGCCGAGGGTGGCGAACCAGGCCTTCAGTCCAAGCGGGACGAGAAAGCGCGGACTGCCCTGCGGCATGGCGGCAAGCCGCGTCACCGACTCGAGCGTCGAGGTGGTCGTAGTGGTTGTGCGAGATCAGCACGACATCTATCCGCGGCAATTCCGGAATGTCGATGGGCAGGGGCACGATGCGTTTCGGGCCCGCGAAGCCCACCGGCGACGCGCGTTCCGAGAAGATCGGATCGAAGAGAATGTTCTTGCCGGCGAGACGGACGAGCATCGTCGCGTGTCCGACCCACGTCACCGACGGGTTGGCATCGGAGGCGCCAAGCGCGACGGGATCCGTTCGCACCGCCGGCAGGTTCCAGCCGCCCGGCGGCGGCTTCGGCAGCCCGTCCCGCATGCGCACCCACTGCCAGGACCAGAAGCTCTCCTTGTCGGGGTGCGGGTAGTTGTTGCGAAAGCCGTCCGGCCCCGTGGGCGCGGGCTGTGCCCAAGCAAAGCTCGCGCCGGTGGCAAGGAAATACACGGCGCAGGAAAGGAGGAGGCGCATCGGGTCAAGGTAGGATAGATTCCGCGGTGAGACGCACTCTAGCCGAGAATCGTTCCCGATGGATAAAAGGCTCGACCGTGCCCGCGCGCTGCTGTCGGCCGCCAAGCGCGTTGCCGCGCTGACGGGCGCCGGCATCTCCGCCGAATCGGGCATCCCCACGTTTCGCGACGCGATGAGCGCCGCCGGGCCGCCCCAAGGCGCTCGCCCCCCTGGGGGGGAGCGTCGCGAAGCGACGATCGGGGGGGATCACACCGCGGGGCTATGGTCGCAGTTCCGGCCCGAGGACCTCGCCACACCCGAGGCGTTCGCGGCGAACCCGAAGACGGTGTGGGAGTGGTACGCGTCGCGGCGCGAACGGGTGGCGAAGGTCGCGCCCAACGCGGGCCATCTTGCGCTCGCCGAACTCGAGCGGCGCACTCCCCACTTCACGCTCATCACGCAGAATGTGGACGGGCTGCACGCGCGGGCCGGCAGCCGCCGCGTGATCGAGCTTCACGGCAACATCATGGTCGACCAGTGTTTCGCCGAAGGGCGCGTCCTGGCACCGGCCGACCAGATTCCAGGAACGCCGCCGCGGTGCGCGCGGTGCGGCGCGCCCGTGCGCCCGGGGGTGGTCTGGTTCGGCGAAGCGCTGCCGCCGCAGGCGCTCGACGACGCTCTTGCCGCAACGGAGCGCTGCGACGTGTTCCTTTGCATCGGCACGTCGAACGTGGTCGAGCCCGCGGCGTCGTTGCCGTTCGCCGCGCTCGAGGCAGGCGCCGCGGTGATCGAGGTGAACCCCGCGCGCACACCGCTTTCAGCGCGGGCGACGATCGTGCTCACGGGTGCCGCGGGTGAAGTACTGCCGCAGCTGCTGCGTTAGCGATTAGGTCAACGGCCGGGGCGGGTCGGTGATGCCCGCTTTCGACCCTCGGTTCGCAGGACTCACGTTCACCCGAACCGGGATGCGGCGTCGTCCCCATTGCCCGTCGAACGCTTCGAATCGCCCCGGAAGCCGCGCATCGCAGTGACGGCAGCGTCCTTCGGGCGTGAGCGCGTAGTCCAGGATCTCGTGCCAGTCGCGGACGATGACGGGCCTGGCGCATCCCGGACAGAACGTCGTCCCGCCCGTGCGATCGTGCACGTTGCCGGTGTAGACGTAGCGCATCCCCGCCTTGAGCGCGATGTCGCGCGCCCTCGTGAGCGTCGCCGCCGGTGTGGGCACGAGATCCGTCATCTTGTAATCGGGGTGAAACGCGGTGAAATGGAGCGGCACGTCGGGGCCGAGCTCGCGGACGATCCAGGCGCTCATCGCTTCGAGTTCGGCGACGGAGTCGTTCTTGCCGGGAATCAGCAGCGTCGTGATCTCGAACCAGACATCGGTCTCGCGCTTGAGATAGACGAGCGTGTCCAGCACCGGCTGCAGGTGCGCGCCGCAGAGCTTGACGTAGAACTCGTCGGTGAAGGCCTTGAGGTCGACGTTGGCCGCGTCCATCTTGCCGTAGAACTCGCGCCGCGCGTCCACGCCGATGTACCCGGCCGTCACCGCCACCGTCCTGATCCCCAGCGCGTGGCAGGCGTCGGCGGCGTCCATCGCGTACTCGGCGAAGATGACCGGGTCGTTGTAGGTGAAGGCCACGCTCCGGCAATCCATCCTCGCCGCCGTCGCCGCGATCGCTTCGGGCGACGCCGCGTCCATCAGCGTGTCCATTTCGCGCGACTTCGAAATGTCCCAGTTCTGGCAGAACTTGCACGCGAGGTTGCAGCCGGCCGTCCCGAACGAGAACACAGAGGAGCCCGGATAGAAATGGTTGAGCGGCTTCTTCTCGATCGGGTCGATGCAGAAACCCGACGAGCGCCCGTAGGTGGTGAGCACCATCGCGTCGCCTTCGCGCTGGCGCACGAAGCACGCGCCGCGCTGGCCCTCGTGCAGCCGGCAGTCGCGCGGGCACAGGTCGCACTGGATGCGACCGTCCTCCAACCGATGCCACCAGCGACCAGGGAAGTTGCTCATCGCGGTTGTTCGCTCATCAGGAACTCACCCTCTTCCCATTTGGTCACGCCGTAGCGGGAAACGTTCACCTGCGGGCTCCAGAAATCCGCCGGCAGTCCCGCCTTGCGCTTCAGCGCCGCCAGGAAGCCGCGCGGGTCGGGGAGCGATTCCCACACCTGGGGAAGGAACGTCGCGCGATGGTGGCCGTACTCGAGCACCAAGCCGTCGATGTCCGGGCGCAGCCGTGCGAGCAGGTCCGATTCGTCGCGGACGTCAAGGCGCTCGTCGGCGGACAGCAGCGACACCTCGACCATGGTGGCCTCGAACTCGACGACGGCGAGCGGCGGAAAGCGAGGGTCGCGGAACGCGGCGGCGATCGCGTTTGCCCGGACGTCCACGCCGAGCGGACGCATGGGTTTCAGCGAGCCGATGCAGCCGCGTAACTCGCCCGCCAGCTTCAGCGTCACGAACGTGGCGGCAGGCTCCGTCAGCGCGGCATGGCTCGCTGCCGCGAACGGGCGCAAGCCGAGCTCCGCACCGATCGCCGAGCGGGCGATCGCCAGCAGCGCGCGGCCGAGATCAGGATCGTTCATGACGAGGCTCGCTGGTGTTGCGGGTCGGACCCGGGCTCGGCGAACGCGAACGCCGCATAGCCGACCACGCGCGACTTGTCGCCCGCGGTGTCTCCGGAGTTGCGCAAGTCGAGAAGCTCCGCCTGCATTCCGTGCCGGCGTGCCGCCAGCAGCAACCCGTTGATGGGCGTCGCGCCGCAGGCCTGCTCGTGATCGAGCGTGGCCGAGAGCGCGAGTATCGCCTCGCCGGTCGCGCGATCGATCTCGCGGGCGTCCGCGTAGCGGTGGTAGTGCGACAAATCGGAGCTGACGACAATCAGAGTCTCCGGGCCACCCCAGAGCAACTCGACGACTTCGGCCACCTCGGCCGGTGTCGCGTCGCCGACAGCGAAGGGCACGATGCTGAAGTTGGCAAGCACTGCCTGGAGGAAAGGTAGCTGCACTTCAAGCGAGTGCTCGAACGCGTGCGCCGCGTCGCTCGCGCGCACCTGCGGCAGTGTCAGCGCGGTGGCGGCGCTCTGGCGATCGACGTCCACGGTTCCCAGCGGCGTGGCGAATGCCCGCGCCGACGGCAGCGCGAGGCCGCGGATCGGCACGCGATGTGTCGGCCCGAGCAGCACGACGCGCCGGATCGCGTCGCGCCCGGCGGCGAGCCGCGCGTACGCGGCAGCCGCGATCGGACCCGAAAAGGCATAGCCGGCATGCGGCGCGATCAGCGCCTTGGGAGCGGCGCCCACCGGCGAAATCCGGGATCTCGCCCCTGCGAGATGCGCGCGCACCTCCGCTGCCAGCGCCGACGGCGCATCGGAATAGAACATGCCGGCCACGGCGGCAGGACGTACATCAGGCATCGCATTGATCCCTTTCATAGCTTCTTAAATTGGGGCGACACCGCTGCCAATCAAGACCTTGGGAAGGCTCCGAACGGAACACGGGGCCGTTCTCGAGGTAGCGCCGATGGCGAGCGCGTCGCGCCACCTTGCCGAGCCACTTTGCGCTCACGGCACGCTGCGCCCGGCCCTGTCGGCTCAATCGCCGTTCGATGCGAGCCGGACGAGATAGCCACCTGATTTCTCGTCGCGCTCGAGCTTGAGGCTGCCACGCCGCTCGGCTTCCTCGAGCATGCCATTGAACGAGCGGAATCCATAGTACGACTCGTTGAAGCCGGGTTTGCGCCGCTTCAACGCCTGCTTGACCATCGAGCCCCAGATCTTCTCCTCGTCACCGCGCTCCGCGCCCAGGGCCTCGATCGTCTCGAGGATGAGGTCGAGCGCTTCCTGCCGGCGCTCTTCGTCGCTCTTCTTGCCCGGAGCCGGCGCGTCCGCGGCCGTCTCCTTCGCCGCCGCCTTCGGCGCCGGTTTCGCGGTGCTGGCGGGCGTGCGCGCCGGCGCCTTGCGCGGCGTCGCCTTCTTCTTCTCGCGGACGAGGTCGTCGTAGAAGATGAACTCGTCGCAATTCGCGATCAGCAGGTCCGACGTCGAATTCTTCACGCCGACGCCGATCACGACCTTGTCGTTCTCGCGCAGCTTGGAGACGAGCGGCGAGAAGTCCGAGTCGCCGCTGATGATGACGAAGGTCTCGACGTGCGACTTCGTGTAGCACAGGTCGAGCGCGTCGACGACCATCCGGATGTCGGCGGAATTCTTGCCGGATTGCCGCACGTGCGGGATCTCGATCAGCTCGAACGACGCCTCGTGCATCGGCGCCTTGAACGACTTGTAGCGCTCCCAGTCGCAGTAAGCCTTCTTCACGACGATGCTGCCCTTGAGCAGCAGCCGCTCCAGCACCTTGCCGATGTCGAACTTGTCGTATTTGGCGTCCTGCACGCCGAGCGCGATGTTCTCGAAATCGCAGAACAGCGCCATGTTGGTCACTTCGGGCGGGTGGGCCATGATGGATTTCGGGCGCATCCGCGCCCGGCCATGAAGGGTTGGCGACCGAGCGGCGGCCGCATTCCGCAACGATAGCAGCCCCGGCGAACCGGCGCGACCTTGATCACGGACAAGACCCGGTCCGGCGGGTCTTTGGAAAATGGAAGGGGAGGCGCCCGGACGGGCGGGGTAGGCTATCCATCGACATCAGGGGGGAACCATGAGAATCGCAACCGCAATCGCGTTGACAGCCCTCGCAGGGGCGGCACTCGCTGCGGCCCCTGACTGGCAGCCGCTTGGGGAGAACGCGAACGGCAACAAGGTCTACGTCGACAAGGCGAGCCTCAAGGCGACCGGCGGCACGACGACCGTGACGTTCCGCACGGAACTCAAGACGCCGGTCGACACGCTGCAGGGCGGCATCACCAGCATGCGCTCGCAGATGCGCGTGCGCTGCAAGGACATGATGGCTGCCGGCATCGAAGTGATCCTGTTCGAGAACGAGGCGAAGAATCAGGCGTTCGCCCGCAACAAGGCCACGAAGATCGAGTACCTGAAGGAGCCCGAGGGCAGCTCCGCGGACCTCGTCATCAAGCACGTCTGCAAGAAGTAGCCGGCGCGGCGCCGCCGGCGAGGGACGGGCCCGACCGCCGCGCCCGTGTGCGGCCGCGCGGCGATCAATCGGTCCGCTGGCCCACCCGTTTCACACCCGCGACGAAGCGCGCCAGCGTCGCCGACAGCACGCCGCGCGGAAGCATCGCCTCGATCAGCTGAAAGCGGCCGCGCGTGGCGACCGCGTGCGCGAGCGCCGCGGCCAGCTCCCTGCGCGTGCGCACCCGGATGCCGTCGCCGCCGAGCGCATTGGCCAGGCCCGCGAAATTCCACTCGTCGAGGTCGTTGAAGCGTGACTCGGGCTGGAATGTCCGCAGCATCTCCCAGCTCGCATTGTTGAACACGATCACGATCGGGTCCCAGCCGTACCGGCGGCAGTTGCCGAGCTCCCAGCCCGTCATCTGGAACGCGCCGTCGCCGACGAGCACGAGCGGCCGCAGCCCCGAGGCCGCCTGCGCGCCCAACCCGGCCGGCACGCCGAAACCCATCGACGCGTAATACCCCGGCGCGATCAGCGCCGTGTGCTCGATGTCGAGCGCGGTGAACAGGCAGTCGCCCACGTCGGCGGCGATCGGCATGCGCCCGTGCTCGGCCATCAGGTCGTTGATGGCGCAGGCGATGTCGTCCGGCGCGATCGGCGCATCGTCGGCCGGCAGGTGCCGCGGATAGGACGGCCCATGGGCAACGGGCGGCGCCGTGCCCGTCTCCGCTCGCGCGAGCAAGGCGTCCACCAGTGCCGAAAGCGGAATGTCCGGATAGGTGTGGAATCCGAGCGTCACCACACCGTCCAGCGCGCGAATCGTGCGCCGCAGGTCGATCTGGCGCGCCGAGACGCCGAAGTTGGTATCCGAGATGATGACGCCGAGCAGGAAGAGCGCGTCCGACTGTTCGACGCGTTCCGTGATGTCCGCGGTTCCGGCGACGCCCAGATAGGTGCCGATCGGCGGCGCGTCCGTGCCGGAGAGGAGTCCCCGGCCCATCAGGCTCGTCACCACCGGCAGGCGAAGCTTCGATGCAAGCGCCGCGACCTTCGCCTCGAGGTCGAAACGCCGCACCTCCACGCCCACCATCAACACGGGCGACCGGGCGCCGGCGATGCGCGCGAGGATCTCGTCGACGCACGCCGCGAGCGCGTCCGCGTCCACGGCCTCCGCGGGCGCCCGCGTCACGGCATCGCAGGTCGCGCTCACCATGTCGCGCGGCATCTCGATGTAGACCGGACGCGATGCGGCGAGGCAGCGGCGCAGCACGCGCGCGATCTCGCCCGGCGCGCGACGCGCGTCGTCGAGCCGGGCCTGGTCGCAGGTGATTTCACGGAAGATCCGGAACTGCGAATCCAGGGTCTTCGCCTGGTGGTGCAACAGCAATCCCGTGCTCGCCTCCCCCTTGCCGGGCGCACCCGAGATGACGACGACTGGCGATTTTTCCGCATAGGCGCCTGCCACGGCGTTCACGACGTTGAGCGCCCCCGCGCCATACGTGACGGCGACCACGCCGAGCGCGCAGTTCACCCGCGCCGCGGCATCCGCGGCGAAGCCGACAGCGGGCTCGTGCGAGAGCGTGTAGAGCGGGAGTATCCCCGACGTCTCGATGACCTTGAAGAAGGGAAGCGCGAAATCGCCGGGGATGCCGAAGATCTCCCTTGCGCCGTGGGCTTTGAGTGCGTGCAGCAGGGATTCGGCGAGTTGCATCTGCGGCCTGAAGTGAGCCCGGCAAGCGCGGAGCTCCGGCGGGCATACTACAAAGTCCTCGCCGGACAATCCTTGATCCAGGGCAGGTCTGCGGTCCGGTGCGCCGGATTTCCGGCCGGGCCGACCCTGACCTGCGCGCAGACGGTCGCCCCGGCAACCTCCTCGCCCGACGGAGAGTCCAGGCGTTACACTGGACGCGACTTGCCAACCCCGCGCGCGACATGAATCCACCCGTTCTCTCGCTGCTCGAGACCCGCGTCCTCGGCGTGCTGGTCGAGAAGCAGCACACGGTGCCCGACACCTACCCGCTCACGCTGCTCGCGCTCACCTCGGGCTGCAACCAGAAGACGAGCCGCGATCCTGTGCTCAACGCGGGCGAAGCCGAAGTGCAGGCGGCGCTCGATCACCTGAAGTCGCTTTCTTTCATCGTGGAGACGAGCGGCGGCCGCGTCATGCGCTATGCGCACAACGTCGAGCGCGTGCTGCTGGTCCCTTCGCAGGCGGTGGCGCTGATCGCCGCCCTGATGCTGCGCGGCCCGCAAACCGTGGGCGAGCTGCGGATCAACTGCGACCGCCTGCATCGCTTCGCCGACACCTCCGCGGTAGAGGGATTTCTGCACGAGCTCGCGGCTCGGCCACCCGGCGCACTGGTGGTCGAGTTGCCGCGCCAGCCCGGCGCGCGCGAAACGCGATGGGCGCACCTGCTGTCCGGCCCGCCTGCCGCGGAGACCCTGTTGCACGCCGCGCTCGGCGAATCCGGGACCGATCCCGCAGGCGCATCGGACATCGCCGTGCTGAAATCGAATGTCGCGCAAATACAGGCCGAGCTTGCGACGCTGAAGGCGGCCGTCGCGAAGCTGCGCGCCGAGCTCGGGGTCGCCGAAGACTGAACGGTCCGGACGCGCCCGGAATGGCGCTGCGCGACGGCGCTTGTCCTCACCGCACCGGCTGCACGATAATGCAGTATTGGTCGCCCGACCGGCATCCCATCCGGCACGGCGCGCGGCCACCTTCGACACCCATCCGCTTCCGGGAGATTCATGGACATTCCACGCATGCTCGAAACCGCGGGCCCGATGCTTATCGCGTTCGGCCTGAAACTCCTGGGCGCGATCGCCGCCTACATCGTCGGCCGGATGCTGATCGGGTTCGCGTCGAACCTCGTCCAGCGCGCGCTCGAGCGGCAGAAAGTCGAGCCGACGGTGATCCGCTACATCGGGTCCATCCTCACGGTCGCGCTCAACATCATCCTGGTCGTCGCGATCCTCGGCTACTTCGGCGTCGAGACGACGTCGTTCGCCGCGCTGGTCGCGGGCCTCGGCATCGCGGTGGGCGCGGCCTGGGGCGGCCTGCTGTCGAATTTCGCCGCGGGCGTGTTCATACTGGTCCTGCGGCCGTTCAAGGTCGGCGACTACGTGCTGGCCGGCGACGTCGAAGGCACGGTGCGGATGCTCGGGCTCTTCAACACGACGATCGACTCGCCCGACAACGTGCAGACGATGGTCGGCAACACGAAGATCATGGGCGGGACGATCAAGAATTTCACCCACAATCCGTACCGCCGCGTCGACCTCACGGCCCAGCTCGACCACAGCGTCGATCCGGCCGACGCGGTGCGCCGGCTGAAGGAAGCGCTGCCGAAGATCGCCAACGTCGTCGCCGCGCCCGCGCCCGACGTCGAGATCATCTCGTTCAACGAGCGCGGTCCGGTGCTCGCGGTGCGGCCCTACTGCAACACCGCCCACTACTGGCAGGTCTATTTCGACGGCAACCGGACGATACGCGAGGCGTTCGGCGCCGCGGGGTACCCGGCGGCCGAGGCGCATCTGCACGTGCGGCAGAAGGCCGCCTGACGGCGTCTCGTCCATCGCGAGCCACGCGGATCGCACTCCGATCCCCGCACATCGACACGACAACGGAGGCGACTCATGGGATTGCTGGACGGACTGATCGGCAACGCGCTGGGCGGGATGATGGGCGCGGGCGGGAGCGCACAGGCGCAGAGCCCGTTGCTGCAGATTGCGCTGCAACTCCTGCAACAGAATGGTGGCGTCGCCGGCGTTCTCGACAAGTTCCGGCAAGGCGGCTACGCCGACCAGGCCGATTCGTGGCAGAGCACGGGACAGAACATGCCGCTGTCCGGCAGCGCACTGCAGGAGGTGCTCGGCAGCGGCGCCATCGGCCAGATCGCGGGACAGCTTGGGATGTCGCACGGCGACGCCGCGGGCGGACTGGCGCAGATGCTGCCGCAGCTCATCGACAAGTTCACGCCGAACGGCGCGATACCGGACAATCAGGATGACGTGGTGGCGCAGGCATTGGCCCTCCTGGCGCAGAACAGGACTGGCTGATCGCCGCGCCGCTTCCGAAAGCGGTTGCGCTACAATTCACGGGCCGGGGGATTCTTCTCCCGGCCTTCTTTTTTTCGGCGCCCCTCTTGGAACAACCCACGCTCGTCACGGCGGCCCTTCTGGGCATTGTCGAAGGACTCACCGAGTTCCTGCCCGTCTCGTCCACGGGCCACCTGATCGTGGCCGGCTCGCTCGCGGGGTACACGGGCGAGCAGGCAAAGACCTTTCAGATCGTGATCCAGGCCGGGGCGATCCTGGCGGTGTGCTGGGAGTTTCGCGCGAAGCTCGGCGCGGTGCTGCGCGGCATCTTCACGGACGCGGCGGCGCAGCGCTTCGCGGTCAACCTGCTGGTGGCATTCGTTCCCGCCGGACTGCTCGCGCTGGCGTTCGGCAAGGTGATCAAGTCGCACCTGTTCGCGCCGATACCGGTCGCTTGCGCGTTCGTGATCGGCGCGCTCGTCATCCTCTGGGCGGAGCGCCGGCAACGCGCGCGACCGGACACCGTTCGAGTCGCCACCATCGACGACATGCGCTGGACGGATGCGCTCAAGGTCGGCTGCGCGCAGGCGTTCGCCCTCGTGCCGGGCACGTCGCGCTCGGGGGCGACCATCATCGGCGGCATGCTGTTCGGCCTGTCGCGCGTCGCGGCCACCGAGTTCTCCTTCTTCCTCGCGATCCCGACCTTGTTCGCGGCCACCGGGTACTCGCTGTGGAAGGATTCGACGCTGCTCTCGGCGCCGTCGCTGCCGGCCTTCGGCGTCGGTTTCGCCGCATCCTTCATCTCTGCCTTCGCCTGCGTGCGCTGGTTGATCCGCTACGTGGCGCACCACGACTTCGTGCCGTTCGCGTGGTACCGGATCGCGTTCGGCGCGGTGATCCTCGTCACCGCGTATGCCGGACTGGTCCGGTGGGATTGACGGAAACAGGGACCGTCCGCGATGGCTCGCAGCATGGAAACGACGAGCTCGTCGAGGCGAAACACAACCGCTTCGGCTGCATCGATCGGCAGATCGATGCGTGAACATCCGCTCAGTGCCGCGTGCCGCCTTTGCCGAGGACCTTCGCCTTCGCCGGCACCGCTTCGACCGACAGCGTGAAGGTGCGCTGCTCGTTCGGGCTCATCGCCCCCACGCCCACGAGCTTGTGGGCGATTTCCTTGCCGCGATCGTCGGCGATCGACACGACGACGGTGTACTCCCAGGAATCGCCGTCGGCGGGATGCCGGATGCTGCCTTCGATGCGCAGCGGCGTGAGCGCCGGCGCTTGGGGCTCCTCGACGAGGGCATCGGCGCGCAGGTAATGCCGGCAGGCCGGACACACGGCCGCGCTTTCGAGGACGGTCTCCCGGCAATGCGGACAAGTGCGGGTCGCCCCGGGGCTGCCCGGGCGCACGCTGCTCATGAGCGGGGGCCGCTCCCCGCCTCATGGTCGCTGCCATGCTTGCCCGCTTTCGCGCCCTTGTCGTCGCCCCAGCCGAAGTCGGCCTGACCGCGCATACGGGCGCCGGAGGCGACCGTCAACAAACCGGCCTTCAGATTGCCGATCACCACGCCGGTCGGCAGCAGTTCGATGTGCGAGGCTTCCTCGACGTTACCTTCCAATTCGCCGGCGATCGTGACCTTGTCGGCACGCACGCCGCCCGTCAGCTTGGCGCCGGCCTCGATGGTGAGATCGCCCTTGACGCTGGCGTCGCCCTTGAACTTGCCGGCGATGCGCACGCTGCCGCCGCCTTCGATCTTGCCTTCGATGGTGATGTCGGCGGCGATCAGCGATTCCTTTCGGGGCAGGCCGGAGTCGGCGCGCGCCACTGGAGCGGGCGCGACGACGGGGCCGGGAACAAGCTCGGGCTTCGACGGAGGGTCGAACCGGACCGGTTCCCTCGGTTCGGGGACAGGCGCAGGGGTCTGCTTGGGGGCCGTGTTGTCTTTCCAGAGGGACATGGCGTGGGCCTTTCGTGAGGGTCGGGTAGCAAGGCTAGCGCGAAACGGGGCCGTAGGCAATGCTGCTGTCATAATCCCCGGGCGCCGGGACGTGAAACCACGCCCGCTTGACGCCCGTCAAGGCGCATCTCCAGCCGCCA
>CAVPUM010000004.1:0-25755 GCA_963708855.1 uncultured beta proteobacterium
ACTTCTCGAGGGCCCGGGTGAAAGCATGGCCGTCGGCGAACTGTACGGCGCCGTGCAGCGTGATCGGCGCCTGGGCGGCAGCTCCGAACGAGACCGCCAGTCCGGCGATGGCCGCACAGCGCATCACTTCGCGAACAATATTTCGCATCTGTTCCTCCTGTGGATTCAAGCCCACCCGGCGCCCGCAGCCGTACGTTGCCGCGACAGCCTCGTGGTCAAGTGGTCAGGCCAATTGAACAGCGTTGGCCCTGCGCTGTCAACGCGAATCGCCTGCTGCTCTGCAGCATTCCGGCGACTGGCGGGAAAAGGGGCCCGGCCCATATTCCCTCTTCCATTGCGAATAGGTCATTGCTTGACGCCGGGCATGGTACCGCCTGTTGCGAGAGGCTTCACCAGAGCCTTGACGTCGACCGTCTGCTTTCTTCCCGCCTTGTCCTCGAACGTGAGCTGCAGCGGCACGGTGTCGCCGTCCTTCAGCGGCTTGACGAGGTCCATCAGCATCACGTGGTAGCCGCCCGGCTTGAGGTCGACCGCCTTGCCGGCGGGCAGCGCGAGCCTGTCCACGGCATTCATCTTCATCATGCCGCCTTCCATCTTCATTTCGTGGATCTCGACGATTTTCGCGACCGGCGAGGCCGCGGCAACCAGCGCGGAATCGGCGGGAGATTTGAGTTGCATGAACGCGCCGGTGGCCTTCTGCCCGGTGACCGTGCCGCGCACCCAGGGGTCGGTGACGGCCACCTGGGCCGAGGCGGTTGGCGCCCGCGCCAAGGCGGCGGCGAGGATGGCGGTGGCGGCGAGGTGGCGCGAGTGCATGGGCATCTCCTGGGTGCGCGTGACTGCGGGGATGGCAAAACGTCGTAACACAGCCATCGTGACGTCGGGACGCGGTCGGGCATTCTATCGCCCCGGCGCGGAAATGCATCCCGCCACGTTTTCCTCGCGAGCCGAACGGGCCTCTTCCTAGAATCGACATGAGCATTCGTCGATAACATTCAGTGACGAATAACTAAATTGCGACAGTTTTCCGGCCCGTTATTGATTCAGGTCAAGAAAAGCGGGTTCGGTGCGCGTGGGTGGTTGCTCACCCCCATCCCTTGGGCTACCGTCAAGAAAATCTACAACATATTGCGCTCGGCGCTCCTCGAGGCGGGGACGTTCGGCGCGCATCAAAAGCGGGAGAAACGCCATGTCGCTGCAATCTGTCGCCCCGGCGATGGACGGGCCGGTTTCGTCGCGGCCGGCGTTGCCCGCGCACGTCCTCAAGCGCGACGGTCAACGCGCACCGTTCGAGCTGCCCAAGATCGCCTCCGCGATCGCCCGCGCCGGTGCCGCAACCGGCGAATTCGACGCCGCCGCAGCGAACGAGCTCGCCGATGCTGTCGGCCGCGTCCTCGCGCATCGCCACACGGGGGGCGTGCCCGACATCGAGACGATCCAGGATTGCGTCGAGCACACGCTCGCCGCCGCCGGCTGGTTTCACACGGCACGCGCGTACATCGTCTACCGCGACCGCCATGAGCGGCTGCGCGCCGACCGCAAGACGCTGGTCGACGTCGCCGCTTCGGTCGACGAGTATCTCGATCAGAGGGACTGGCGCGTCAACGCCAATGCCAACCAGGGCTACTCGCTCGGCGGACTGATTCTCAACGTCTCGGGCAAGGTCGTCGCGAACTACTGGCTGTCGCACGTCTATGCGCCCGAAATCGGCCACGCGCATCGCGATGGCGACGTCCACATCCACGACCTCGACATGCTCGCGGGGTACTGCGCCGGCTGGTCGCTGCGCCAGCTGCTGCACGAGGGCCTGAATGGCGTGCCGGGCAAGGTCGAAGCCGGGCCGCCGAAGCACATGTCGAGCGCGGTCGGCCAGATCGTCAACTTCCTCGGCACGCTGCAGAACGAGTGGGCCGGCGCGCAGGCGTTCTCCTCGTTCGATACCTACATGGCGCCGTTCATCCGCCGCGACGGGATGACCTTCGACGCGGTCAAGCAGTGCATCCAGGAGCTGATCTACAACCTGAACGTCCCGTCGCGCTGGGGCACGCAGACACCGTTCACGAACCTGACGTTCGACTGGGTGTGCCCGGAAGACCTGCGCGAGCAGATTCCGGTGATCGCCGGGGAGGAGATGCCGTTCCGCTACGGCGACCTGCAGCCCGAGATGGACATGATCAACCGCGCGTACATCGAAGTGATGACCACGGGCGACGCCAAGGGCCGCGTGTTCACGTTCCCGATCCCGACCTACAACATCACGCCGGATTTCGACTGGGATCACCCGAACTGCGAGGCGCTGTTCGCGATGACCGCGAAATACGGGCTGCCGTACTTCCAGAATTTCCTCAACTCGGAACTGAAGCCCAACATGATCCGGTCGATGTGCTGCCGGCTGCAGCTCGACCTGCGCGAGCTGCTGAAGCGCGGCAACGGCCTCTTCGGCTCCGCCGAGCAGACGGGATCGCTCGGCGTGGTCACGATCAACTGCGCGCGCCTGGGGTATCTCCATGCGGGCGACGAGATCGGCATGTTCGAGCGCATCGACGAGCTTCTCGGCTACGCGAAAGACAGCCTCGAGGTGAAGCGCAAGGTGATCCAGCGGCTCATAGACCAGGGGCTCTTCCCGTACACCAAGCGCTACCTCGGCACGCTGCGCAACCATTTCTCGACGATCGGCGTCAACGGCATCAACGAGATGGTGAGGAACTTCACCCGCGGCAACGACGACATCACGACGCCGTGGGGCCATGCGTTCGCGGTGCGCCTGCTCGACCACCTGCGCGCGAAGATCGTCGCGTTCCAGGAAGAGTCCGGGCACATGTACAACCTCGAGGCAACGCCGGCCGAGGGAACGACCTATCGTTTCGCCAAGGAAGACCGCAAGCGCTGGCCCGACATCCTGCAGGCGGGAACGGCGCAGACGCCGTACTACACGAACAGCTCGCAGCTTCCGGTGGGCTTCACCGACGATCCGTTCGAGGCGCTCACGAGGCAGGAAGAGCTGCAGACGAAGTACACGGGCGGCACGGTGCTCCACCTCTACATGAGCGAGAAGATTTCGTCGCCCGAGGCCTGCAAGGCGCTGGTGCGGCGCTCGCTGGAGCGCTTCCGGCTGCCTTACATCACGATCACGCCGACGTTCTCGATCTGCCCGCAGCACGGGTATCTCGACGGCGAGCACGAGTTCTGCCCCAAATGCGACGAAGAGAAGCTTGCCGAAAAACGGCGGAAGCTGGCCGCCTGACCCGGCGCGATGAACCGGAGGAATACGATGAACACGATGACCGAGACGATGCACCTGGCGGGCACGATCACGCTGAGCGCCGATGAACGCCAGCGCTGCGAAGTGTGGACTCGCGTGATGGGCTACCACCGCCCCGTCGCGTCCTTCAACATCGGCAAGAAGGGCGAGCATTCCGAGCGCCGTTTCTTCGTCGAGGAACGCGCGCGGCCGCTCGGCTGAGCGGCCGCGCCGCCGGAAAAGGGGCCGGACCCCTTTTCCATGTCCTCGTTTCCACCCATGCCGGATGCGGTCGCCGTGCCGCAAGCCGCACGCGCCGATGCGCTGCGCGTCGGCGGTTTTGTCCCCTTCACACCGACCGATTACCCGGGCGCGCTCGCGGCCGTCGTGTTCTGCCAGGGTTGCCCGTGGCATTGCGGGTATTGCCATAACCCGCATTTGCTTGCCGCGCGGGGAGACAGCGAGCGCGAATTCGCGCGCATCCTCGACTGGCTCGACACGCGCCGCGGGCTCCTCGACGCGGTCGTGTTCTCCGGCGGCGAACCCACGGCCCAGGCGGAGCTCGTCGATGCGATCGCGGCCGTGCACGCGCTGGGTTTCAAGGTGGGGTTGCACACGGGCGGCGCGAATCCGCGGCGGCTCGCGGCCGTGCTGCCGCGCCTCGACTGGGTCGGTCTCGACGTCAAGGCTCCGCAGACAGAGTACGCCGGAGTGACCGGCGTGCCCGACAGCGGGATCTCCGCGTTCGCGAGCCTCGACCTCGTGCTTGCATCCGGCATCGCGCACGAGGTGCGTACCACCGTGCATCCGGCGTTGACGCCGCCGGCCGCGCTCGAGCAACTCGGGCGCGAGCTCGCCGATCGTGGCGTCGCCCGTTGGGTTCTGCAAACGTTTCGCGCGACGGGCTGCCTGAACCAAACGCTCGTGTCCTTTGCGCCGCACGGTGCGACGATCCAGCCAGAGTTGCTTGCGCTCCTGCGTGCACTCGTGCCGGCGATCGAGGTGCGCGGACCGACGGGGTCCGATAGCTGACGCGCATCGAGCTCTGATCGTCTGAATGCGCAATCGTGCGTTGCGCATCTGATCTCGATCTACTAAGACCTTTGGTCTAATCCATCGCCGTGTTCTACGGCGTAGAGGGCCGCGTGGCCGGCGCGACCTGTCGTTTCCTACAGGTGCGCGGCGCCGCGACGCGCCCTATCGTGCGGTCGCGCCAAACCCGAAACCGCTCGCTCGAGCAAGCCCTGGCGCGATGCATCCGCTGTGCAGTCAGCGCACGACCGGGGAGGAAACGTTGGCCTGCCTACGCGAAAACCGAGTATCGGGTACACGGGCGCATACCCTCCGTCCCCGTGAGCCCGCAGCACCTCCCGCTGCGATTGTTCGTCAACGCGTGCGCTGCTTGGGACGGTGTGTCGTGGTCGCGTGCCTCGCGGTCATCGGCGCGGTCCATGCGGCGTCGAATGTCGTGGAGTACACCCATGATGCGGTCGGCAACATCGTTGCCATTCGGCGGGTCAACCCGGCGCCGGTCGCAATAGCAGGATTCGCGCCTTCCGCCGGTTCGATCGCAACCCTGGTCACGATCACCGGTACCGGTTTCGGCGCGACGGCGGCCACCAACACAGTGACGTTCAATGGTGTCGCCGGCACTGTCGTTGCGGCGACGCTCACTGCGCTCACCGTTGCCGTGCCGACGGGTGCCGCCACCGGCAGGATCGCGGTAACGGTCGCCGGCAATACGGCGACCAGCGCCGAGGATTTCCTCGTCGCCCCGCCAGGCGTCCCGACGATCGCGGGATTTGCGCCGACCGCAGGCCCGCCCGGCACGGCAGTGACCGTCACCGGAACGAATTTCGATGCTGCGCCAGGCGCGACGACCGTCAAACTGAATCAGAATGCCGCAACCGTATCGTCGCTCACGACGACGCAGCTGGCGTTCGCCGTCCCGACGGTCACCGGCTCCGGCAGGATCCGCATCGCGACAAGTGCGGGCAGCGCCGTCAGCGCCGCGGACTTCGTCGTGCCGCCCGGATCGATCGCCGCGAGCGACATCATCGCCACGACCAGGCTGGCAGCGAACGGGCCGGAACGAAGCCTCGGCCTCCTGGCCACCGGCAAGTACGGGGCAGCGCTGTTCGATGGCAACGCCGGGGACTGGCTGAGCGTTCAGGTTCGCAGCTTCGCGGTCAATCCGGTGGGCGCGACGATTGCCTACACGATCTACAAGCCGGACAACACCCCGCTCGCAAGCGGCAAGCTGTCGGCCGCAAATCTCTCGATCCACCTGCCGGCGTTGCCCGTTGCCGGCACCTACACGATGCTGCTCGCCACGGGCATCGCGCAGGTTTCGCTCGATGCGAGACTCGAGCACAACGTCTTCGTCCCCTCCGACGGGACGACATTGGCCGTTGCACGGAACGTCGGGCAGTCCATGCGGGCGCTGATCGCGGCGGTGGCCGGCGACCAGAAGGCGCTGATGGTAGCGTCGCTGGCGACGGTCCCCCTCGACGGCAGACTCGATTACACGATCACGTTGCCGAACGGGTCCATGTTTCGCAAGGGTAGCGCATTCGGGCTGGGTTCCACGTCTCAGCTGCCGCCGTTCACGGTGACGGGCACGCTGCCGGTCGTCTTCACGCCGAGCGTCGGCACGACCGAGTCCCTTTTCACGGTCGGACTCGTCGCGGGGATTGCGCTTCCCGTCGACGAGGCAGCCGCCAATCTCGCGATCGCGAATGCCGGCGAGGGTGCTCGCCTCACTTTCGCCGGCACCGCCGGACAGACTCTCGGGCTCGGCATCACGGGGCTCGTCCTCAGTCCCGCTTCGACCACTTTCGCGAAGATTGCCGTGTACAAGCCGGATGCCGAGGTGCTGATCTACACGAATTGCTACGTGGACGGCAGGCAGTGCGGAGTCAATCTGCCGAGTCTCCCGGTCACCGGCACCTACAGCATCATCGTGCAGCCGGCGAATGGCGCGACGGGAACCCTTCAGGCGTGGCTCTCGCGCGATGCCGGCGGTGTGTTGTCGAGTGGCACGCCGTTCCGGCTGGCGCTGGCGCGTCCCGGTCAGAATGCGCGACTCACGTTCGCGGGGGTGGCCGGTACGCTGACCGCACTCCAGGTGCGCGGGGTCGAGACAAACCCGGCGGGCCAGGGACTCTTCATCACGATCAGCAAGCCCGATGGCTCGTGGCTGACCTACACCCGCTCGACCGGCGCCGGACAGATCCTGGTCGCACCACCACTGCCGGTCAGCGGAACGTACACGGTGTTTGTCGAACCGGAATCGGCCGCCAAGGGCGCCGCCACCGCATCGATGGAGATGCTGCTCGACCCCGGGCAGAGCCTTGCCGTCGATGGATCGACGTACGCCACGACGATCGGCGTCGCGGGCGAAAGCGCACGCTACACGTTTGCCGGAGCGGCAGGCCAGAAACTGGGCCTCGGTGTCAGCGATCTGGCGTTGAATCCGAAGGTAGGTGCCACGGCACACCTTTACGGACCCGACGGGGCGCAGCTCACCGATTTTGCCTGTGCTGCGTCGGCTGGCGGATGCGGCGGCAATCTCAACCTGCCGACTACGGGGACCTACGCAATCGTGGTGCGTCCGTCCGCGGGCGCCACCGGCGGGTTCGGCGTCACGCTGTCATCGGACTTCGGCGGAACGTTGACCGTCGGCGGTCCCGCGTTGCAGGTTCCCCTCGATCGGCCCGGGCGCGACGCGCGCCTCACCATCGCCGGAATGGCGGGCCAGACGCTTCGTCTCTCCTGGTCCGCGGCCGCGATCTCCGGTCCGTCCGGCGGTGCAAACGCAACGGTCACGACACCCGGTGGCGCGGCGTTGGGCGCTGTCTGGATCGTGAATGGAGTGGCCGGGGGCTATGACATTCCCAGGCTGCCGGCGACCGGCAATTACACGTTGTTCATCGATCCCGCGGCTGGAGCAACGCTGAGCGCGACGTTTACGCTTCGCGCCCGCTGATTGCCGCCGGAAAGCCTGCAGAGGGTGCAATGACGACAAGACTTCGATGGCATTTCGTGCATGTTCTGGTGGCCGGCCTGATCGCCTGCGCCGTGGCCGATGCACAAACGGTCGACCTGCGCTGCGTCGCCGACGGCGGGATCGCGCTGTGCACGGCGCCGATGCATGTCGCCGATCCGCGGGGCGCCGCGGTCGATGCCGACCTGTGGACCTACGGCGTCTGCGACATGGCTGGAACGTTCCCCTGGCGCGAGGCCGCATGGACCAGGGTGCTGAACGGAAAGCCCATCTTCGATCCCGATATCGTTCCCGCGTCGACGGCTTTCGAGGAGATCGTCCACGACGCATGCCAGATCGCCGTCACCGACAGCGGCTGGGGTTACACCATTCCGTCCAACATCCTCTGCTGGACCGGAGGACCGCTGGCGCGAAACGGAAGCCTGATCCGGGATTTCCGCATGCTCGCCTTCAACGGTTTGCAACCGAGCTCCACCGGCTGCAACCTGCCTTGGGCGGAGGTGGTTTTCGCTGCGAAATGGCGTGGGATCGAGTGCCCAAGGACCTACTACACGCGGACAAGACCGAATGGCGACCTCGAATGCTGGAAGTTGCCGCCGGAGTGCTCGGAGCGCGCCAGCGTCGGCAACCCGATCACGCTGCTCGACGGCTGCAAGTCGCAGCGCGAGGTGGACTACCGGTCGCGCACGCCTGGCGGCCTCGAGGTCGAGCGCTTCTACAACAGCGCCGGGTATTTTCGCTTCGACCCGGTGCCCGAGACGGCTGGCGATGTCTGGCGCACGACGTGGGACCGGCGCATCCTCGTGCCGCCCGCGGCAGGGAATGTCCTCGCGTATGCGCAGCGCGCCGACGGGTCGTTGCAGGTGTTCGGAAATGCCGGACGGGAGATGCACAACAATCAGGGCAGCGCGGCCGCGCTCCTGCAGCGCCTGACCGACGTCACAGGCGCGGCGACAGGATGGCGGCTCACCACCGCGAACAGCGACGTCGAAACCTATGACGCCGCCGGCCGGTTGCTTTCGATCGCGCTGCGCACCGGGTGGACCTACACATTGGCATACGCGGTCAACGGCCGGCTCGCCGCCGTCACCGACACGCACGGCGGGACGCTGACGTTCACCTACGACGCGTCCGACCGCCTCGCAGGCTTCGTGGCGCCGGGCAACCGCGCGTACATATACGGCTATGACGCCAAAGGCCGCCTCACCTCCGTCACCCACCCTGACAACACGCGCCGGACCTATCACTACGAGAACATCGGTTTCCCGCACGCGCTGACCGGGATCACCGACGAAAACGACACGCGCTTCGCGACGTGGGGTTATGACGGATCGGGCCGCGCCACTTCGTCGCGGCACGCGGGCGGTGCGGAAGCCGTGACGCTCCACTATGGCTCGTACTCGTCGACGGCTAACGAAGGCACGACGACCGTCGTCGACGCGTTCGGAGCCAGCCGCAACTACATCTATCAGGTGACGGGTGGCGTGGTACGCGTCAAACGCGTGACCGATTCGCTCGGCAACGCCATTTCATCCTTCGATTCCAACGGCAATGTCGCGACCTCCAGCGATCGCAACCTGAATCAGACGACCTACGCGTACGACCTCACGCGAAACCTGGAAGTCTCGCGCACGGAAGCGTATGGAACCGCGCTGGCCCGCACGATCAAGACACAGTGGCACCCGGTATTCCGGCTGCCGACGAAGGTCGTCGCGCCCTCCGGGGTCGCGGGCATCGACGAGACGACGGACTTCGTCTACGACGCGCAGGGCAACGTGCTGCAGAAGACGGTTGGCGCGGGCGGGAGGACACGGCAATGGAACATGACATACAACGCCACCGGTCAGGTGTTGACGGTCGACGGGCCGCGGACCGACGTGAGCGACGTCACGGCCTATGCTTACTACGACGCGACCGATCCTTGCAGCGGGTGCCGCGGCAACGTGAAGACGACCACCAATGCGGCAGGCCACCTCACCACGTTCGAGGCGTACGATGTCGACGGCCAGCCGACCCGCATCGTCGATCCCAACGGCGTGGCGACCACGCTGAGCTACGACGTTCGAGGTCGGCTCAAGACGCGCAGCGTGAACGGCGGAAATGCGCCTGCCGAGACTACGCTTTTCGATTACGACAGCGCGGGACAGCTCGTCCGGGTGACGATGCCCGACGGGAGCTTCCTGCGCTACCAATACGATGCCGCGCATCGCCTGACGGAAGTCGCCGACGGTCTCGGCAACGTGATCCAGTACACGCTGGACGCCATGGGCAACCGGATCAAGGAGGATGTGTTCGATCCGGCGGATCGCCTGGTGAGGACCCAGAGGCGGATCTACGATGCGCTGAACCGGCTCTACAACGACATCGGCGCGGCCGGACAGGTATCCGTCTATATGTACGACCACAACGGGAACCTGAAGACCAGCATCGATCCGTTGAGCCGGAACACGGCGCTCAACTACGACGCGTTGAATCGCCTGCTCAATTCCACCGATCCCGGCGGCGGCGTGACCCGGTACGGCTACGACGCGAAGGATCGCCTGATATCGGTGCAGGATCCGATCAATCTCACGACGACGTACACCTACGACGGTCTCGGCAATCTCACGCAGCTGGCGAGTCCCGATACGGGCGTCGCGACCTACGTGCCGGATGCCGCCGGCAACGTCGTCGGAGCGACCGACGCGCGCGGGATGGCCGCAAGCTACGCTTACGACACGCTCAATCGTCAGACGCTGGCCACCTTCGCCGATGGCAGCGTTGCGTTCGAGTACGACAGCACGGCGACCGGGGGCGCATTTGCCAGGGGCCGGCTGACGAGAGTCGCCGACCCGTCGGGGAACACGACGTACGCCTACGATGCGTGGGGCCGCGTGCTGCGCAAGACGCAGGCGGTCGGCAGCGACGCGTCGGTCAGGAGCTTCGCGGTCGGTTACCGGCACGCAGCGGGCCGGTTGACGGGCATCACCTATCCCTCGGGACGTGTGTTGAGTTACGCTTTCGATGCGCAGGGCCGGGTGACTGGCGTTGCAATCGGAGGCCAGACGGTGCTGAGCGGCGCGACGTACTTGCCATTCGGGGCGGTGCAAGGCTGGACCTGGGCCAACGGCCAGCAGTATGGGCGCGCCGCCGATCTCGACGGCCGGATCGTGTCGCTGACGCTGGGGCCGGACACTGCGGCCTTCGGGAACGAGAGCTGGTCGTTCGGCTACGACCGCCTGAACCGCCTGACCACGGCGGTGCTGCCGCAGGGCGAGACGCTCGCGTACGCGTACGACGGCAACGGCAATCGCAAGCAGGAAACGCGCACCGGCGCGCTCACCAGCTACGGCTACTTCGCGGCGTCAAACCGATTGCAGGCGCTGACCGGTGCGGCGAGCAGGAGTTTCACCTATGACGCGATGGGCAATCTCACGAGCAACGGCAGCGTCACGTTTACGTATGACGGGCGCGGCCGGCTGACGCAGACGAGCAGCGGCTATCGCTACGCCATCAACGGCCTGGGCCAGCGGGTGAGCAAGAGCGGACCAGACGGAATCACGCACTTCGTCTACGACGAGCAGGGACGGCTGCTCGGCGAATACGATGGCGCGGGCGCGGCACGCCAGGAGCTCATCTATCTCGGCGACACGCCAGTGGCGAGCGTGCGGCCCGGCGCGGGCGACAGCATCGCTGTCTTCGCGATCTACACCGATCATCTCAACACGCCACGGCTCATCACCAATCAAGCCGGTCAAATCGTATGGGAATGGAAGACCGACACGTTCGGCGCCGGCGCCGCAAACGAGAACCCGGGCGGGCTCGGCGTGTTCCCGTTCAACCTGCGTTTCCCGGGGCAGTACTACGATGCCGAGACGGGACTGCACTACAACTACTTCAGGGATTACGATCCGAGCATCGGGCGGTATGTGGAGAGTGATCCGATTGGGTTGATGGGTGGATGAATACTTACGCATACGTCGATGCGAACTCGTCGATCGCATCGATCCGAAGGACTCTGGATTGCATGGGAGAGCACCGCGCTGGATTCCACATGCGATTCCACGGCCGTGACCACCCAGCAATGGAAACGTCATGGTGCGGATTCGATACCCAAGACGGAACTGTTCAATCGGAGGTGCGATTTCCAAGATTTCGGCACGTGTAACGCGATGCATGCGCCGATGCTATGACGACTGTGACAATCGAAGTCCAATGCAACAGAGCTCTTGTGAATGGTCCAGAACATGCGCATGCCGAATGCATACAAGTCGATATGCGCGTGCTATGTTCGTGGGCCAGAAATCGCATTGTCAAATGCTCCGGGCATGCACGACGCTTACTGATGCCCCATGATGGACATTAATCGAGTGGGTACGATCTTTTCACTTCGTGCAGGTAACTGTGGGACTTCATATCACGGCCTACGTAATACTCCAGTTAGTCGCAACGTTGTATGCGCCTGAAATCGGCTTGCTGGTCGCTTGGCGTATCGTGCTGACCGCTTGCCGCTTTGACTGCTCTTGGTGCTGATACATTCCGTTAAGGCAGTAATACGTACGCATCTTCGCTTTTGGCTGGTCAGTGCTCGTCATAAGGCTCGGCGTATTCAGCGGTGCGACAAAATTCAGCGGTAAGTCACATGCGCAGACCAACATAGCGGCGACAAAGTTTCGGCTCTCTCCGTATGCGCCGGGCACGGGAAGTGATGGCTCAACCAGTCTATTTTTTGCAGGCTGAGCCGAGCGCCATCGAGCTCGATGCGTTGTATCGCTGACGTTCAGTCTTCGGCAATTGCGATTCCATTAAGCAGGCGCGATGTGGGCGCCTGGATTTCACTTCCGCGCGAAGAAGACCTCGAACCTCTGCTTCGCGACGGCCTGATAGTAGATTCCCTTGAGCCGGTCGCTGGCGGGATCGTAGGTGAGCTCGTACGTCGATCCCCCGTACCCGCCCGCCTGCAGCTCCAGGAATACGCGCACGCTCGCACCTTCCCGCGTTGCCTGTGCCTTCGCAAACGGAAGCTGATTCGGATTGAAGTACATCGCCTCGAGCGCGCCATTCGGGCCGATGTTCTTGATTGCGATCGTATAGCCGCCGTCGGGTCGAACCCAGGCGCCCTTCAGGACATCGATGCCGCTCTTTTCCGCGGTCGCGGGAACAGCCACTCCTGTCGTTGCGGGGGCAGTGCCCTGTGCGGCCACGATGCCGATCGAGGTCGACGCCATTACGCAGCCCAGCAGAAGGGAGACACCGGATTTCATCATTTCATTGCCTTTCGCGCCGCCAGGTTTGCGAGCGCCGCGACGAGCGACGCCGTGGCCGCATTATGGAGCACCGTCATCGGCAGTGATGGCATTTCCGCAATCGCTGCCACGCCCAGAAGCGGGGCGACAGAGGCGAGCGCGGCCAGCAGCAAGGCCGCGCGCCGGTCGAGGCGGCGCATGCGGTAAGCCAGCGCGATCGTCGCGACCACCGCGGCAATCCCCAGCGCGCGATGGATCAGGTGCAGTCCCGCGACGTTCCTTGGCGGAACGACATGGCCACCGACAATCGTCAGCGCGCGGAACGGATCGAGCGCATCACCTGCGAGCATGTCGCCGAACGAAAACGCCGGGCACTCGTCGAGCGCCGGGCATGCGGTCAGCGCGTATTGGGCGCCGATCAGTCCACCCGAAGCGGCCTGCAGGAACACGAGCAGGAGCACGCCGCCGGTGAACGCGCGCGAGCCTGCCGTCGATGACGCAGGCAGCGCGGCGTCGTCGTGATGCCGCCCCAAGGCGGCGGTCGCGGCCAGCAGCGCGAGCATCAGATAGCCCCCGAGCAGATTGCCGAGCGTGACGGCGGGAATCTTCGCGCCGGGGGTCGCGAGGCCGAGCACGGCGAGCGCCGCGGCGACGATCAGCGCCGCCAGGGCGAACCCGCCTTCACGCTTCCACGCGGGCTTCTGCGTCCACGCGACGAGCAGCAGGCCGATGACCAGCGCCAGCACGCCGGTGGCCGCGAGGCGGTGCGCGATGCGCGCGACGCGTACCCCGGTCGGTGGCAACGCATCCGCACCGGAGACTTCCATCCGGCCGTAGCACGCCGGCCAGTCGGCGCACGCGAGCCCCGCCTGCGTGTGGCGCATGAAGGCGCTCGCGACAATGACCACGAAGGTCAGCGCGGCGGCGACGAGGGCCATGCGCGTGAACAGAGTGCGCAGGCGCGCGGCGCTCTCCGGGACGTCGGTCCTCATCGCTGTTTCGTCAGGCTGCCGCCGGCGACGCTGCGCGCGGACGCCGGACCACGGCCACGATGACCGCCGCGACGAACAGCATTCCGCCGACGATGGCAACGAAACCGCCCAGCCCCATCAGGCCCATGCCGGCGACCTGCTCGAGCGAGCGCTCGACCGCCGCCCCGTCGGCGACCTTGCGCTGCACGCCATAGCCGCCGGACCAGACGAGTCCGGCGATGTGGATGAGCTGGCCCGCGCCGTAGAGGTAAAGCTGCCAGGTCGCAAGGCGCGGTGGCGGCGCCGCGAAGCCGAGCCGCGGGAGCAGCCAGTAGGTGACGCCCATCATGGCGATCGTCACGCCGACGATGCAGCCGTGGTAGTGCGCCGGGATCCTGACGTTGCTGCCGTGGATGGCAAAGCCGATCAGCCCGCCGACGCCGAACAGGACGATCGACATGACGAGCGCGGCGTGGAGCGGTCGCGTCCGCGGGTCGAGAATGCGTGAAGTCCGGCGGCGTCCGAGCAGGGACCAAATCACGGCGGCGGCGACCGGCGTGATCGCGAGCCCGCCGCCGAAGCGCATCAGCCACGTTTGCAGCCGATGATGCTCGACGGAGACCACGTCGTAAGCGAGAAATATCAATGGTGTCGCGAACACGGCGGCGAGGCCGATGCCGAACAGCAGCGTGGCCACGCGAGGAGAGATGGGCACGCGGGCGCCGATCGCGTCGGCGAGCAACAGCCACGCGACGAGCAGCAGCAATGTCCATGTGAACTGCAGTACGTGGCCGCCGCCCCAGAACAACAGTTCGTAGTAGCCCTTGGCGTCCAGGGTCGCGGGCACCGCTGCATAGGACCAGCCGAACGCGAGCAATGCCACGGCGGTGGCGACGATGGCGCCGTTCAACCCGAACCTCAGGGCGCCAGAGCCATCGAGCCGCATCCCGACGAGCGGCGAGGCGAAGAGGCCGCGCGCGACGAGCACCATGACCCCGAGACCGAACAGCGCAAGGCCCGCGAGAAACGCCGGCGCGTCCAGGACGGGGATGTAATTCGCCATGATCGGGGTCCCACCGGCGAACGGCGCGATCGCCATCGCCGCGGCGCCGAGCGCGGACAGACCGAGCGCGACCCAGCCTGCCGGCAGGAATCGCGGTGTGCTGTTGAGGCTCCACAGCACGCCGGCAAAGGCAAGGAACCAGACGAGCACCGAGAGATCCACGTGCGCGACGAGCGCCGCACGGAAGAAGTCGGCCAGCGGAAACAGCCTGGCGACGCCCGGCGTGCGCGACAGCACGAGCAGCACCGCGAGAATGCCGGACGCGGCGAGCGCGGCAATGCCCAACGCGAGCCACCCGAGCGCGAGTCGTGCCCGCGCGTCGCGTGGCAGCGCCAGTGTGTAACGGCCGAAGGCGAGACCGAGGTCGACGCGCGCGGCCGGGGCCGCGTACGACGCGCTTGCCGCGGCGGCAGGCGTCGGTGCAGCGGACTTGTGGTGGCGTGGCATCGAGCCGAATGTTACCTCGGGCGGGAATGACGTTGCGATCTCCGGACACCACCACCCCCGCGCCCGCAGCCACCCCGGCAACGAATCGACATGGCGACCCGGACAAGGACACGCGCTCACCGGGAACGTGCCGCGTCGTGGCGCTGTTCCGACCGCTTCGGCGGCGGTGCGAACGGCTCGCGGCCCGTCGGTGCGCCCGCCGCGAGATCGCGGCGGAATGCCGCGAGCGCGACGAGCAGCTCTTGCTCGTCGTCGCAACCGGTCCAGGCGATGCGAAGGCGATCGCGCGGAACGACGGCGCGCAGGTGTGGCTCGCGCAGCGCGGCGAGCCGTTCCTCGAGCCAGCGATTGCCAAGGCGGTACGTGCAGTCGCCGTCGCGACAGCCGGTGACGAGCACGCCATCGGCGCCGGCGCGCAGCGCGTACTCGACGAACGATGGCGGGAGCTGCGCGGCGCACAGCAGCGCCATGGTCGCCGTGCGCTCGCCGGCAATGCGCGCGAGGGCGCCATTGCCGTCTTCCCTCCGACAGCCGAAGACGACGATGGCCGGTACGCCGCCAGGGCCCAGCGCAACTCGCATGAGCGCCGCCTCCAGTTCGACGCGCAGCCCGTCGATCGGCGCCTGCGGCATGTCGATGCCGGTTGCGAGCGCGATCACGGAGCGGAATGGCGTCGAGGACGGACAGGCGCCGGCGCAGATGCCGCAGCCGGCGCAAAGATCGGGATCGACGACGGCCTCGCGCGGCAGGTGCTTGCCATCGGAGCGCGCACGCATCGTGACAGCGGCGTACGGGCAGTCGGCGAAGCAGCGCGCGCAGCCGTTGCAGTTGGCGAGGTCGACGACCGCGGCGACCGGCCGCGGTGCGCGCGCGGCACGCGATGCCCATGGCAGCACGAGCAGCAGCAACGTGAAGCCACCGGCCGCGACCCAGAGCGTGGGCGGCGACGTGGCGTCGGCAAACGCGTGCACGCCGAGGTAGAACCAGTCGAGTGCCAGCGTGCCGGGTGTCGCCGTCAGATCGGCGGGCGCCTCGCTCGCCACCGGCAGCGCAAGCGACAGCAGCGTGAGCGCCGCGAGCGTGCTCCACGCGATGGCCCGCGGCGGATTCGTTTCGGGGCGCGAGAGGCGCTGCAGATGCACCCACATCGTCGCCAGCAGTGCCAGCGGAATGCCGATGTGGAGGAAGATCAGCAGCGAGAAGAACCGGTCGTCGACGGCGGAGGGCTCGATGAAATTGCGGATCAGCGCGCCGCCGAAGACCGGCACTGCGTCGAGCCACTCCATGGTCGCGATCAGGCTGTATTGCGCGATCCGGTCCCAGACCAGCCAGAAGCCGCCGATGCCGGAGGCGAACACGAGCCACAGTGCCAGCACGCCGGTCAACCACGAGAAACGGCGGAAGTGCGCGTAGCGGCCGAGAATCCACTCCCGCGCCAGGTGCAGCACTGTAACGAGCACGAACGCGTCCGAAGCATAGCGATGCAGGCTGCGGGCGAACGACCCGAGCGGGAACGCGTTCGACGAGAGGCGCTCGACCGAGGCGTAGGCGCCGTCGGCACGCGTGTCGAATCCGATGTAGACGTAAATCCCCGTCGCCGCGACGATCCAGAACAGGAAGTAGCCGAGGCCGCCGAGATGCCGCCACGGGTTGCCCGCCTGTCCGAACGCGCGGTCGAAGGCACCTTCGGTTGTGTGCAGCAGTGCGCCAAGCGCGCGGCGGACGGGGCCCACTTTTCCTAACCGCGAAAGACCCAGCCGCCTTCCTTCGCGTCGAAATCGATCACGAGCACGCGACCCGACCCCAGCTCGATGCCGTGGCGCTTCACGTGTCCGAAGTTGCCGGCGGCGGTGTCCTTCATCTTCGCGACGAACGTATGCGGGCCCGCGGGAACGACGACACGGCGGTATACGGTCGCGGCGCCATCGCGCGACAAGCCGGTCGGTGGGGCGAGCACCTTGAACAGCGGCTTGCCGTCCATTTCCACCTCGACCTCGACCGGCACGCGCTCGCGGGGACATACGGACTGGGAGCGCATGTTCGGCGCGAGCTTCGCCAGCTCCTCTGCGCTGCGCTCGCGGCAGGCCTCCTTGCGTTGCCCTGCGTGCTGGAACGACAGCTTGACCAGCGCCTCGCCGGCCGGCAGATGGACATACGGCGGAGAGCTCGCGAAATAGCCGACCACGGCCATGAACGCTGCGTAGCAGACGGCCTGCAACGCGTAGCCGATCCACTTGTTGGAGGGTTGCGAGCTCATGGCGCGTCCTTCAGTCCGCTCCGCCCAGCTTCACCATGTCCGCATCCTCCGTTTTCCGTACCAGATGCGGCGCCAGCCGGAAGGCGTCCGAGAAGCAATCGTCCTGCGCGAGCCCGTGCGACTCGAACGCCGGGTGCGCGGCTTCGATCATCCTGATCGAGCCGCAGGCGTAGATCTGGTGTCCGGAGAGATCCGGAAAGTCGGCGAGGATCGCCTCGTGCACGAGCCCGGTGCGTCCGGTCCAGCGGTCCTCGGGCTTCGGCTCCGACAGCACGGGCACGAATGTGAAGTTCGGGTGCTCGGCGGCCCATTGCAGCGGCAGCTCCGGCAGGTAGAGGTCCTTCCACGAACGCACGCCCCAATACAGGATGATCCGGCGCTTCATCTTGATGTGAAACGCGTGCTCGACCATGCTCTTCACAGGCGCGAAACCGGTGGCGCCGGCGACGAAGATGATCGGCTTCGTGGAGTCCTCGCGCAGGAAGAACGCGCCCAGCGGTCCCTCGAAGCGAACCGTGTCGCCGACCTTCATCGCCGTGAAGACGTGGGTCGTGAACTTGCCGCCGGGTATCAGCCGGATCTGCAGCTCGATTTCGCGGTTCAGGTGCGGCGCCGTCGCGAACGAGAAGCTTCGCCGCTCCCCCTCCTCGCCCGGCAGCAGGATGTTGAGGTACTGGCCCGCATAGAAGCGGATCGGCTCGCCGTCGACCTTGAGCCTGACGAGCATGACATCGTCGCTCGCCTTCTGCATCGCGGTCACCTTCGCCGTGTGCACCCGGGCGTGGAGGCCGCCGACCGGCGCCAGCGGCGTGTACTCGAGCTCGATGTCGGCGAGCGGAACCGCGCTGCACGCGAGCACCTTGCCCGCCGCGCGCTCGGCAGCCGAAAGCGCGGACTCCTGGCAGGGCCCCTGTTCGACGGGACCGTAGAGCACCGTGCACTTGCACTGGCCGCAGCCGCCGTTGCGGCATTCGTACGGAAACGCGATGCCTTCGCGCAGCGCCGCCTCGAGGATCGTCTCGCCGGGCCGCGCCGGGATGATGCGGTTGTCCGGCCGCACCATCAGATGCACGTCCTCCTTCGACGTGCGCTTCGGCGGCAGCCACGGCAGAATCGCCAGCAGCAGGGTCAGCGCGCCGACGAGTCCCCACGCCGCTCCCGGCGACCAGGCGTAGATGAGCGGGTAGACCGGCAGGTAGAACCAGTCGAGCGCAATAGTTGTCGGCGCGGCAGCCAGGTTGGCGGGCGGCCCCGAAAGTGCCGGCCGGACGAGCGACAGCGCCAGCAGCGCGACGGTGACGCCGATCCAGATCGGGCGCGGCGGATGCGTCCTGGCGCCCGGAACGCGCTGCGTGTGCACCCAGAGCAGGCCCAGCACCCCGAGCGGCAGGCCGATGTGCACGAACGAAAGCAGCGAGAACAGCCGGTCGTTGATGGCATCGGGCGTGATGAAATTGCGCACCAGCGCGCCGTTGAACACCGGCAGCCAGTCCAGCCACTCGGCGGTCGCGACGGTGACGAACTGCGCGGTGGAATCCCAGGGCAGCATGTACCCGTTGATGCCCGAGATGTAGACGAGCCACAGCAGAATCACCCCCGACACCCATGAGAACCAGCGGAAGCTCCGGTACTGGTCGAAGGTAAAGTGGCGTATGAGGTGCAATACCATCGCCAGCAACATCGCGTCGGAGGCGTAACGATGAACGCTGCGCAGGATTCCGCCCAGCCACCACTGCTCGTGCGTCAGATACTCGAGCGAATCGTAGGCCTCGTGGACGCCGGTCTTGAAGAAGATGTAGAGGTAGAGGCCGCTGCCGACGACCACCCATAGCAGGTAGTAGGCGATGGCCCCGAGGTAATAGAACGGGTTGAGCGCATCGCCGAATATCCGGTTGAAGAGGCCCTCGGCGGCGTGGAACGCCCTCTGGCCGGCGCGCTGGATGACCTTCAGCATTTCTTGTCCGCGGGAGGCAATCCGGATGGAAGGCAGGGGGGCGGGCCGCAACGCCGTATCGTCCGCGCCTGCTGCCCTTCACACAAGGGCGAAGCGCAGCAGGCAGTCTGGAAGGAAAGACGCGGCGACGGACGGAGGCAATAGTGCCGAAACCGGGTAGGAAAGCAGTCGATGCCCACACCTTGGCGGCGGCGCGCCGTCCGCGCCATGATGTGCATCAAATGCGGCGCTGGCGACGCCACTCGTTGCCGACGTAGAAGGCAGTCGCGCCCAGCACCGAGACGCCCACGAGGATCTCGATGATGAGGCCGTAGTTCAGCCGGTACTTGCCGGCGCGGGGATCGTAGACCGTGCACAGGATGCGCACGCGCTCGATGACGTCGGCGAGGTTCTGCGGAGGTGCCGGCGTCCCGTCGACCAGCTCCTTGAGCGGCCGCACGAACATCGGCAGCTCGAACGCGTCGCCGTACACCTGCTGGAACACGAGGCCGCGGCCATCGATGATCGTCGCCTGCGTCAGGTGGTCGAACCCCGACGCCGTCTGCGCCCAGGCGAAGCCCGTGTCGCCGGCAAGGCCTTGAATCGTCGGCGCATCGGCCGCGAGAAATTGCCAGTTCGCCAGGTCGATCCCGTGTTTCTTCTGGAACTCGCGCATCGCGACGGGCGTGTCGAACGGCAGGTTGAACCCGACCGTGACGACGCGGAAGGCGTCCTTGCCAAGCGCGCCCTGCGCTTCCTGAATGGCGCGGCTCAGGAACTTCGTGGTGGTCGGGCAGACCTGCGCGCAGCCCGTGTAGATGAACGAAACGACGAGCGGCTTGCCGCGGTATTCGGCCAGCCGCACCGGCCGGCCATCCACGTCGACCAGCGTGTAGTCGCCGATCGGTTTTCCGATTGCGGCCTGCGATCTCTGCAGCGCTGCGCGCGGATCGAGTGCCACGCCGGCAGGCGCGGCCTGCGCGAACAACACGCCCGCAAGGAAGAACAGCAGGAGACCCACCGCCGCCGCGATCAGCAGCGTGTTGGGATCGAGCCCCGTCTGGCGTGGATCACGCATGCAGCGCGGCGTCCGCGATGGCGGCGACGAGCAGCAAAGTGAGCTGGATGAGCGACGCGTGAAAGTTGACCATGGCCGCGCGCCGGTTGGGCGCAAGCGCGAGGCGGGCGCTGGTCGTGAGGAAATACGCGCCGCCGCCGAGGGCGGCCGCAAGATAGAGCCAGCCCATGCCCACGAGCGCGGGCACGAGCGACGCGGCGACGAGCATCGCGGCCCCCGCGAAAACCGCACGCGCGGCGCGTTCGTCGCCGACGACCACCGGCAGCATCGGCACCTTCGCCGCCGCATAGTCCTCCCGGAAGGCGATCGCGAGGCTCCAGAAGTGCGGCGGTGTCCACAGGAACAGCACGACGGCGAAGGCGAGCGGCAGCGGACCGACCGAGTCCGGCACGACCGCCGCGGCGCCGGCAAGCACGGCGAAGCTGCCGGCGAGGCCGCCGATCACGATGTTCAACCAGGTGCGGCGCTTGAGCCACACCGTGTACACGACGCCATAGGTGAAGGCACCGAGGAAGGTGTAGACGGCGGCAGGAAGATTGATGGCGATCGCGGCCAGGCCGACGCCGGCCGCGCCGATCGACACGATGGCCGCGAGCCACAAAGGACCCGCGGTGAGCCTGCCGGTGACGAACGCGCGCCGGCGCGTGCGCCCCATCCGTGCGTCGAGATCGCGCTCGACGTACTGGTTGAACGCGCCCGCGGCGGCCGAAGCCATGGTGACCGCCAGCGCCAGCGCAAGGATCTGCCATCCCGGGAGCGATGGCCCCGGCGTGACCGCAAGGCCCGCGACGGCGGTGAAGCCGATCACGAGGCCGATGCGCAGCTTGAAGAGATCGAAGAACAACCGCACGGCGGAAGCGGGGGCTTCCGCGCGCGCGACCGCAACCTCACCGGCTCGGGTCATCGCAGCCTCAGGACAGCGGCCAGACCGTCGACAGGTACTTCCAGTTGACGAAGTAGTACAGGACGAACGCGATCAGGAACACGAGCGCGAGCGAAAACGTCCCCGGGGCGACGAACCCGGCCGTCCCGAGGTTGCTGCCATGCGCCGTGATCGCGACCGCGATCGGCTGCGGCGCCGGGGCGACGCCGTCCTTCGCCCGCACGTGCGCGAAACCTGGCGTCTGGATCTTCTTGCCGAGGAAGACGCTGCCCACGGTGATCAGCAGGTACATGGCGCCGCCGACGATCGCGGCCAGGCCGCAGATGCCCATCAGGCTCATCATCAGCCATGCGGTGCCCGGAAACTCGTAGCCCAGCGCGTTGCCGGCGAAGCTAATGTCCCAGTGCCGGCGCGGCACGCCCAGCGTCCCGGCGCCCATCATGAACAGCGAGAAGCCGCACATGCCGAGGCCGAAGAGATACGGCTGCCACTTGGCCATGCCGGGGAACATCAGTTCGCGCCGGAACAGTGTGGGGATCAGGAAGTACGTGAGACCCATGAATGCCAGCGTCGTGCCGATGACGACCGTCGCGTGGAAGTGGCCCGGCACGTAGATCGTGTTGTGGATGATGAGGTTCAGCTGCTCGGTGCCCATCATCACGCCGGAGATCCCGCCGAGGAAGCCGAAGCCGAGCAGCGAGATGAACATCGCCGAGAAGCAGGGGTTGGACCACGGCGCCTTGCGCAGCCACTCGAACAGTCCGTTGTTGTAGCCCTTCTCGCGTTGCGCGACCTCGATCGCGCCGGGCACGGTCAGCCCGTGAACCATCGACGCCAGCACGGCGAGGTACATCGCGTAGCTGGTGTTGAAGATCTTCCAGTTCGACGTGAGTCCCGGGTCGGCCAGCAGGTGGTGCGCCGAGGCAAGCTGCAGGAAGCAGATGTAGAGCAGGAAGGCTGTGCGCGACACCTTCTCCGACATCGGCTTCGCGCCGAAGACGATCGCGGCGATCGCGTACCACACCGACACGTGCGCGGCGACGTTGATCTGCTGGGAGCTGTGGCCGAAAGCCCACCACACGGTCCGGTACATCAGCGAATCGATGTGGTCAATCAGGCCAACCGACCAGAGAAAGGTCGGAATCAGGATGATCGCCCCCGAGGCAATCGTGAACACGGCGATGATCGCCGCGGTGACCGCGCCGAACGTGACCAGCGGCACCGAGCCGTTGTACGTCTTCTCGCTGCGTCCGACCACCAGCGTGCCGAAGAACACGAAGCACGCGATCAGCGCGCCCACGGCGAACAGGATCAGGCCGAGGTAGAACGCCGGGTGCGCGCCCATCGGCGCGTACGACGTGAACATCACCGACGAGTCGCCGCGGAACACCGCGACGTTGTTGACGAGCGCGCCGATGATCATCAGCCAGAACGCGACCCACGCCATGCCGGGCGCCGCCAGCCGGCAGCGCAGCAGCGTGGAGGCGCAGAAATACAGCACCGCGATCTCGAAGAAGATGATCCAGAACACGAGCATGTTGAGCCCGTGCGCGGTCAGCACGAGGTAGAACCAGTCGGGCGGCAGCAGGTGGATCGCCTGCCAGCGCGTGGTGGTGACCAGCAGCGCGAGAATACCGCCGAAAAGCAGCGCGACGACGCCAGCCACTGCGTTCCAGCGAATCAGCTTTTCGGCGGGCTCATGGTAGACGAGGCCCGTGGAGGGGCAGGTACGGAACATCCGGTTGACGGCCATAATGTCCCCCTATTTCGGCTTCACGACGTACAGGCGGCTCGCCATCGTGTGATGGTTGATGCCGCAATACTCGTTGCAGATGATCGAATAGGTGCCCGCCTTGGTCGGCGTCAGCGTGATCACGTGCTCGTAGTTCGGATGAACCTCGATGTTGATGTTCTCCGGCTGCAGCGAGAAGCCGTGCAGCCAGTCCATCGACGCCAGGTGCAGGCGGTACGTCTTGCCTTCCTCGAGCTCGAGCATCGGGTACCAGCTCCACAGGCGCGCGATCAGGTAGACGTCGCTGCCCGCCGGCGGGTGCACGACCGGGACCTTCTGGTCGGTCTCCTCGCGCACCTTGTACTTGTCGATCATCGCCTGCGTCTTGGCGGTGAACATCTCGGGCGTCGTGCGATACGCCTCGTTGGCGAGGTTTTGCTTACCGTAGACGTGCCAGTACGGCATCATGAAGAACATGATCATGCACCAGACGAAGGCGATGGCGATCCAGGTGCCTTCGACGCGGTCCAGCGGCTGTTTCCACCAGATCCGGCTGGGCGGGGGGGCAATGGCGCTCATGAGGTTTTCGCTCCCTGGGAGTGATTGCGTTTCACTTCGCGATCGGGATGCTGACGATTTCCATCACTCCCCAGACGATGTAGAGCACGGTGGGCATCGCGATGCCGATGAAGAGGAGCAGGAACGGATTGTCGAGCAACTGCTGCATCACGGGCACCGGCTCTTCCTGCACATCGTCATTGGGGAGATCGTTGCTGGTGTTGGCGGCGGCCATGGCGCTCACTCCTTGTTGTGACCCGGATCGGGTCTTGTTCGAAGGATGTCGGCGGGACACGGGTGGCGGGCACAGGCGCGGGCTTCCCGAGCGTCGATCGGCGGACTCTACGGCGATTGACCGCGGCTCTGACTTGACACGCATCAAGGATTTGCAGCCGGTGTGGAACCATTGCGCCATTCCTTGACAAGGCGCTGCCGGATGATCTCGCGACGATCCACCGTGGCAGAATGGGCGCCATGTCGGCAACGGCATCGTTCTCCACCCCATCCGCGCGCGGGGACCCAAGCCGCAGGGTCGCGGCGTGGCTGTTCGTGTGCTGCGCGTTCGTGTTCGCGATGGTCGTCGTGGGCGGCGTCACGCGGCTCACGCACTCGGGCCTGTCGATCGTCGAGTGGCAGCCGATCGTCGGCACGCTGCCACCGCTGTCCGAAGCCGAGTGGCAGCAGACGTTCGAGAAATACCAGCAGACGCCCGAGTATCGGCAGGTGAACCAGGGCATGACCCTCGCCGGCTTCAAGGGCATCTTCTGGTGGGAGTACTTCCACCGGCTGCTCGGGCGCCTGATCGGCATCGTGTTCCTGGTCCCGCTGCTGTGGTTCATCGCGCGGCGTGACATTCCGCCGGGCCAGGCGTGGAAGCTCATCGGCATCTTCGTGCTGGGCGGGCTGCAGGGGGCGATGGGCTGGTACATGGTGAAAAGCGGACTCGTCGACGACCCGCGGGTGTCGCAGTTCCGGCTCACCGCTCACCTCGGCCTCGCGCTCGCGATCTTCGCGGCGATGTTCTGGGTCGGGCTGTCGCTCGTGCATCCGCGCCACGCGACGCTGGCCGCGGCGCCGCAGCGGTCGGTGCGGGCATGGGCGATCGGAGTCGCCGCGCTTGTGTTCGTGATGGCGCTTTCCGGCGGATTTGTCGCCGGCATACGCGCCGGCTTCGCGTACAACACGTTTCCGCTGATGAACGGCCATTTCGTGCCGCCGGAGATCTTCATGCTCGAGCCGTGGTGGCGCAATTTCTTCTGGAACATGGCCACCGTGCAGTTCGACCACCGGGCCATCGCATGGCTGCTCGCCGTCGTCGTGCCGCTGCTGTGGTGGAAGCTCCGGACCACGGACGGCCTTCCGTCACGCGCGCGATGGGGAGGCCACCTGCTGGTCGCGCTCGTCGCGTTGCAGATTGCGCTGGGAATCGCGACGCTGCTCCTCGTCGTCCCGATACCGCTCGCGGCCGCGCATCAGGCGTGTGCCGTGCTCGTCTTCGCTGCGGCGCTCAACATCGCGCATGCGCTGCGGTAACGGATAGAGACCACCTTTGAAAGCGTGGTCCGTCCCCTTCCTTGATACGTGTCAAGGAGCGGGGCGCCGCCGCGCTCCCACAATGCCCCGATGAATGCCAATGCGGAATGCCGGGTGCTGCAAGGAGCGTGCTGATGGCCCGCGAAGTAACGCTCGACGTGCGCGGGATGGAGCCGCCGCAACCGCTTGAGCTCGTGCTCGAGACGATCGGTGACTTCCAGGCCGGGGACCGTCTCAAGGTCGTCATCGACTGCCACCCGACGCCGCTCTTCAAGATCCTCGACCGCAACGGGTATGGTTATCGTACCGAGCCGGGCAAGGAGTCGGTCCACGAAATCACGATCTGGCTCAAGGACTGATGGACGGCCCCCACACTCACGGTGTTCGCTGCCCGCCGCGGGGACGCGCGGACCGATGCCACTCGACCATGCATTGCTGATCAGGACCGCCGCGCGGGAAGGCGGTGAGCTGGGCGCCGAGGATGCGCGCGTGCTGTTCGCCGCGATGCTCGCCGGCGAGGTTGCGCCGCGCGAGCTTTCGCAGATCCTCGTCGCATGGCAAAGCAGGCGCGCCTCGCTAGCCGAGATGACCGGATTCATGCGGGCGCTCGACGCGCACACTGGCCGGCTGGAGAAACCGCCCGAGGGCCCGCGGCCCGTCCTGCTGCCGGCTTATCACGGAACACAGCGGCAGGCCAACCTGACGGCGCTGGTCGCCCTGCTGTTGCGGCGTTACGAAATTGCCGTGCTCGTGCACGGTCCCGGCGACCAATGGCGCTCCGATGCAGTAACACCCGGCGGGAATGGCCGTTGCCGACTCCGCTTTCGC
>CAVPUM010000005.1:0-146590 GCA_963708855.1 uncultured beta proteobacterium
TGCCCTGCACCGCCGCCGTTCGCGGTGTCCCCTATTCGATCGCCGATTTCGTGCAGATCGGCGAACGCACCTGGAACCTCGAGCGTCTGTTCAACCTGAAGGCGGGACTCACCAGGGCGGACGACACGCTGCCGCAGCGGCTGCTGAAGGACGCGCACAAGCGCGGTCCGTCGGCCGGTGTCGTAGTCGACCTGGACGCGATGCTCCCCGTGTATTACCGCGAACGGGGCTGGTCGGCGGAAGGCGTGCCGACGCGCGAGAAGCTGGCCGAGCTGGGGCTGGCATCCACCTGATCCGGCGACATTCGCCGGCATCCACGGGCGCACACAATCTATCGGGACCGAGACCATGCATCACGTCATCATCGGCGGCGGACCGGCCGCGACCAACGCGATCGAGACGATCCGGCAGTTCGACGGCGGCCGGTCGACCATCACGCTGCTTTGCGACGAGCCGGCGCATTCGCGCATGGCGCTGCCGTATTGGCTGGCGGGAACGATCCCCGAGGCGCATACGCACACCGGGGATGCCGCCTACTTCGCGCAGCTTCACGTCGCGACCCGGTTTGGCGTTCGCGTAGCCGCCGTCGATCCGCGCGGCAAGACCGTGACGCTCGCCGATGGCGGCAGGCTCGATTTCGACAACCTGCTGCTCGCCACCGGATCGTCGCCGCTCTCCCCGCCGATTCCCGGCGCCGATCTGCCGGGAGTCGAGCCGCTCTGGTCGCTGGCAGACACCGATCGCGTGCTGAAGTGCGCCGCATCGCTGCAGCCGGCGGGACGCGCACCGCGTGTCGTGCTCGTCGGCGCGGGCTTCATCGGCTTCATCGTCCTCAATGCGATGTACAAGCGGAAATGGCAGTTGGCCGTGGTCGAGCGCGAGGGGCAGGTGCTCCCGCGGATGCTCGACGCGCCCGGCGCGGACCACGTGCGTCGCTGGCTGGCGACGCGGGACATCCCGGTCCACTGCGGTGCGACGGTCCGGCGAATCCGGCAAGAGGCCGGCGCAACGAAAGCCGTCGAGCTGTCGGACGGTCGGTCGCTGACCGCCGACATCGTGATCCTGGCCACAGGCATCCGTCCGAACCTGGACCTGCTCCGGGGATCGGGCATCGCCATCGGCGAGGCGATACTGGTGAACGACCGGATGCAGACGAATTTCCCGCATGTCTACGCGGGTGGCGACGTGGCCCAGGGCCCGGTTCTGCACGCAACGCAGAGTGCCGTCCATCCCATCCAGCCGACGGCGGTCGACCACGGTCGGGTGGCCGGCGCCAACATGGCCGGCCACGAGGTGCATTATCCGGGCAGTCTGCTGATGAACGTGGTCGACATCTGCGGCCTTCAGGGTGCCTGCTTCGGGCGCTGGGACGATGCGGGCGCCGAGGCGATGACGATCGACAATCCGGCCGGATTCATCTATCGCAAGCTGCTCTGGAATGACGACCGCATTTCCGGCGCCATCTTCGCGGGGCGAGCCGACGACATGGGGATGCTCACCGACGTTGGCATGGTCAAGGGGCTGATGCAGACGGGGACCCGGTTGGGACCATGGAAGAAGTACCTGCGGGAGTACCCGTTCGACATCCGCCGCGCGTACGTTGGCTGTGGCGTGGCGGCGAAGCTGGTCGGCACGACGTTGCTGGGCCGGCCGGCCAAGGGGCGTCAATATCGATTCGGGTCTGCAGAAGCCGAAGGTGCCCGCCAACGCGGCGCACGCGGTGTTCGTCGCGAAGCGCTGACCGCCTTTGCATGACCCGCCCACGTCTGTCCTACGCGCCATGCAGATCCGCCTGAAGCTGATGGGGATGCTAAAGGCCAGGACACCCCCCGGAGGCGCGCTCGAGGTGGCCGACGGCGCGACGATCGACGACGTGCTGCGCGCGCTGGGGATCGCCTCGCCGACCATTCGCGTATTCACGGTCAACGGCCAGTTCGAACGCGATCGCAATCGGGTGCTCGCCGCGAACGACGAACTCGCGGCCATTCCACCCGTCGGCGGCGGTTGAGGACGACGCCGCCTCAGTCGACTTTCGCCCCGGACATCTTCACGATCCGCGCGTACTTCGGAATCTCGCTCCGGATGAACGCGGCGAACTCGCCGGGTGTGGTCGGCGCCGGCTCTGCCCCCTGCGCGGTCAGCCGCTCGCGCATCTCCGGGGAGTTCAGGATCCTCGTGACTTCGGCATTCCACTTGGCGATGACGTCCTGCGGCGTGCCCGCCGGGGCGAGCAGGCCGAACCAGGTCGAGATGTCGAAGCCGGGCAGCCCGGTCTCCGCCATCGTCGGCAGGTCGGGGGCGAGCTTCGAGCGCTGCGCGGTCGTGACGGCGAGCGCCTTCAGCTTGCCGGCCTTGACCTGCGGCGTCGCATTGGCGAGGTTGTCGAACATGAACTGCGTGTCGCCCGCGAGCAGCGCGTGCGTGGCCGGCGCGCCGCCCTTGTACGGAACGTGAGCGATGTCGGTCGCCGTCTCGACCTTGAACAATTCGCCGGCGAGATGCCCGGCGCTGCCGTTGCTGCCGGAACCGAAGGCGAGCTTGCCGGAATTCGCCTTGGCGTAGGCGACGAACTCCTTTGCCGAGTTGACCGGCAGCGACGCGTTGACGACCAGCACGTTCGGCGTGATCGCGACGAGCGTGATCGGCGCGAAGTCCTTGACCGCGTCGTACGGCATCTTCGCGTAGAGGCTGGGATTCACCGCGTGGGTCGACAGCGCCCCCATCAGGATCGTGTAGCCGTCGGGCGCGGCCTTCGCGACGAGTTCGGCGCCGATGTTGCCGCCTGCGCCGGGGCGGTTGTCCACGACCACGCTCTGGCCCCAGGCGTCGCCGACCTTCTGCGCGATGAGGCGGCCGACGATGTCGAGCGGGCCGCCCGGCGGAAAGGGAACGACGAGCCGCACCGGACGGGAAGGGTAGGCCTGAGCGGCGGCCTGCGTCGCCGCGATGAGCGATGCAGCGACGGCCAGCGACAACCCGATCGCAAGCAGGGTCAACCGCCGGGCGCGGAACTTCAGGAGTGAAAGACGTTCGGATACAGACATGCGGGAACGGGGTGTTTGCCTTCGGGCCGGGTGCGAGCCGCATTCTAGCAGCGCGGACGGATGGGCCGCGCGACGCCCGGGCGGCGGGGAGGCCGCGGCGCCATCGGACCTCGACGTCGACCAAGGTGAGCGGCGGCGGTTTGCCGAGGGTCGTCGAGGCAGCGCATAATTGCCGGCCATCCCGGACAAGCCAGGCTTGACGCCGGTTCCGCCGGCGGTCCCTTGCCGCAACAGGCGCGATTGAGCATCGGTCCGACCCATAACCCGATTTCGATACTTCGTCCCCAAGAACGTGATGAAGAAAAGCACTGTCGGCACGCTCGCCGTACTCGGACTTGTCATTGCCGCCGGCGGCGGCTACTGGTTCGGGCAGCAGCGCAACGGTGCGCCGGCCGCGACCGGTGCCATGGCGCCGGCGGGCGGAGGTGCGGGTGGCAAAGGCGCCGCCGCGCCCGGAGGCCAGGTCGCCGGCGTGACGGTGCAGGCGGCAAAGGTCACGTATGCGCCGATGCCGCAAGGGATCACGGCGGTCGGCAGCCTGCGCTCCGACGAGTCGGTGACGCTGCGCCCGGAGGTGGCCGGGCGCATCGGCGTCATCGCCTTTCAGGAGGGTCAGCGCGTCACGAAGGGGGCGCTGCTCGTGCGGCTGGATGCGGCGGTGCCCGAAGCCGAGGTGGCGCAGGCGCGGGCCAATCTGACCCTTGCCAGGTCCAAATTCGACCGCGCGGTCGATCTCGCCCAGCGCAATTTCATGTCCGGCCAGGCCAAAGACGAGGCCGAGAACAATCTGAAGGTCGCCGAGGCGTCGCTGCAGGTGGCGGAGGCGAGGCTCGCGAAGATGGAAATCCGCGCGCCGTTCACCGGCATGATCGGGTTGCGCGGGGTGTCCGTCGGCGATTACGTCAAGGAAGGCGCCGATCTCGTCAACCTGGAATCGATCGACACGCTCAAGGTCGACTTCCGCGTGCCGGAGACCTACCTGAAGCAGGTGCAGGTCGGGCAGTCGCTCGCCGTGATTCTCGACGCGATTCCCGGCAAGACCTTCGACGGCAAGGTGTTTGCCCTGAACCCGCTGTTCGACGCGGCGGGGCGGTCGATCGTGATCCGTGCGGTCGTGCGCAATACCGATACGGCGCTGCGCCCGGGAATGTTTGCGCGGGTGCGGTTGTTCACGCGGGAGGCGAAGGACGCGCTGGTCGTTCCCGAGACGGCGCTGGTCCCGTCGGGCGACGAGCAGTATGTCTTTCGCGTGGTCGACGGCAAGGCGTTGCGCACGAAGATCGACATCGGGCAGCGCCGCGACGGCGTGGTCGAGGTGCTGCAGGGGCTCGATCCCGACCGCGACGATCGTCACGGCCGGGCACCTCAAGATCCGCGACGGCAGCGCCGTGACGGTGGCCGGCGCGGCGAACGGCAACGGGGTCGCCGCGGGTGCCGCCACCAAAGGCGAGCCGGTGCCGGACAAGTCGGCGGCGCCCGCCGCGCAATCGAAGTCCTGACCGAAGGACGAACCGACCATGACGCTGCCCGAGCTCTGCATCAAGCGCCCGGTCTTCGCGACGGTGCTGTCTCTGATCGTGCTCCTGGTCGGCGCGATCTCGTACACGCGCCTGCCGGTGCGCGAGTACCCGAAGATCGACGAGCCCGTGGTCAGCGTGCAGACGATCTACCGCGGCGCCTCCGCCGAGGTCGTCGAGTCGCAGATCACCAAGCCGCTCGAGGATTCGCTGTCCGGCATCGAGGGCGTCGAGCTGATGACCTCGCAAAGCCGCTCGGAGCGCAGCCAGATCAACGTCCGGTTCCGGCTGACGCGCGATGCCGACGCCGCCGCCGCCGACGTGCGCGACAAGGTGGCGCGCGTGCGCAACCGCATGCCGGAGTCGGCCGACGACTCGGTGATCGCCAAGGTCGAGGCCGACGCTTTTCCGATCCTCTACATCGGCGTCGAATCGGGGCGCATGTCGCAACTCGACGCGACCGATTACATCAATCGTTACATCAAGCCGCGGCTGTCCGTGCAGCCGGGAGCCGCCGACGTGCGCGTGTTCGGCGAGCGCAAGATCACGATGCGCATCGAGATCAACCGCGCGCGGCTCGCGGGCTACCGGCTCACCGTCCAGGACGTCGAGGATGCCCTCCGCCGGCAGAACGCCGAGATTCCCGCCGGCCGCATCGAGTCGGAGTCGCGCGAATTCGCCGTGGTCGCCGAAACCGATCTGCAATCGACCGAGCAGTTCGCGGACGGGATCATCGCCAACGTCGGCGGCTATCCGGTCCGGATCAGGGACGTTGCCAATGTGGTGATCGCGCCGGCCGACGAGCGCGTCATTTCACGCTTCAACGGCAAGCCCGCGATCAACATCGGCGTCGTCAAGCAGTCCACGGGCAACCCGCTCGAGCTGTCGCAGGCGGTCCGGGCCGAGGTCGACCGGATCAACGAGAACCTGCCGGGCGGGATGAAGCTCACGGTCGCCTACGATTCGTCGCTGTTCATCGAGCGCTCGATCTCCTCGGTGTTCGAGACGATCGCAGAGGCGATCCTGCTGGTCGTGCTGGTCATCTTCTTCTTTCTGCGCAGCTTCCGCGCGACGCTGATCCCGATCGTCACCATCCCGGTGGCGCTGATCGGCGCGTTCGCGCTGATGTACCTGTTCAACTTCACGATCAACACGCTGACGCTGCTCGCGTTCGTGCTCGCGATCGGCCTCGTCGTCGACGACGCGATCGTCGTGCTGGAGAACATCTTCCGGCATATCGAGGAGGGCATCCCGCGGCGGAAGGCGGCCATGCAGGGCGCGCGCGAGATCGCGTTCGCCGTGATCGCGATGACGCTCACGCTTACCGCGGTTTTCGCGCCGCTGGCCTTTGCGACGGGGCGCACCGGACGGCTGTTCATCGAGTTCGCGCTGACGCTGGCCGGCGCGGTGCTGGTGTCCGGCTTCGTGGCGCTGACGCTCTCGCCGATGATGTGCTCGCTGCTGCTCCGCCACGAAAAGAAGCATTCGTGGCTCTACAACGTGATCGAGCGTTTCCTGCAGGGACTGACCCGCGGCTACCGGCGCGCCCTCAGGGCCACGCTCGGCGCGCCGGCGCCGATCGTGCTGGCATGGCTGGTGGTGGCCGGTCTCGGCGGACTGCTGTTCACGCAGCTGAAGTCCGAGCTGACGCCCTCCGAGGATCGCGGCGTGATTTTCGGCATCGTGCTCGTCGCCGCAGGGCGCGACGGTGCGCTACACGTCCGAAGAACACGCGTCCGATCGAGGAGCTCTACACGCAGATACCGGAAGCGGCGGCATGGAGCGCGATCTCCGGCTTCCCGACGGTCGCCGACGGCAACGCGATCCTGCGCCTGAAGCCGTGGGAGGAACGCACGCCGCCGGCAGCAGCAGATCACCGACGAACTGCGGCCGAAGTTCGCGCAGATTCCCGGCGTGATCGCGTTCCCGGTCAACCCGCCCTCGCTCGGCCAGTCGCCGCGGTCGACGCCGATCGAGTACGTGATCATGTCGCAGGTGCCTTACGCCGAGCTGGCGCGCACGACCGAGCAGTTCATGGCCGAGATGCGCAAGTACCCGGGCGTGCAGAACCTGCAGATGGACCTGCGGCTCAACACGCCCGAGGTCCGGGTCGCGGTCAAGCGCGACAAGCTCGCCGATCTGGCGATCAACGTCGACGCCGTCGGTCGCACGCTGGAGACGCTGCTGGGCGGACGCCAGGTCACCCGCTTCAAGAAGGACGGCGAGCAGTACGACGTCATCGTCTGGGCCGGCGACCGCGACCGCGCCTCGCCGTCCGACATCACCGACATGTACGTGCGCGGCCGCAACGGCGAGATGGTGCAGCTCGCCAATCTGGTCGATGTGCGCGAGGGCGTCTCGCCGGCATCGCTCAACCACTTCAACCGGCTGCGGTCGGTCAAGGTCTCCGGCACGCTCGCGCCGGGTTACACGATCGCGGATGCGCTGAAGGCGATGGACGCCACGGCGAAGACATTGCTGCCGCCCACGGCGCAGACCGACCTCGACGGCCAGTCGCGCGAATTTCGCGCGTCGGGCAAGGAGATCTACTTCACGTTCGTGCTCGCGCTGCTCTTCATCTACCTCGTGCTGTCGGCGCAGTTCGAGAGCTTCGTCCACCCGTTCGTGATCATGCTGTCCGTGCCGCTGTCGATGACGGGCGCGCTCTTCACGCTCTGGCTGACCGGCGGCACGCTCAACATCTACAGCCAGGTGGGCCTCATCACGCTGATCGGCCTCATCACCAAGCACGGGATCCTGATCGTCGAGTTCACGAACCAGTTGCGCGATCAGGGTCACGACATGATGTCGGCGGTCCAGGAGGCGGCCGTGCTGCGGCTGCGACCGATCCTGATGACGACCGGCGCGATGGTGCTGGGCGCGTTGCCGCTGGCGCTCGCGCATGGGGCCGGCGCCGAATCGCGGATCCAGATCGGCTGGGTCATCGTCGGCGGCATGTCGTTCGGCACGCTGCTGACGCTGTTCGTCGTGCCGACCGCCTATACGCTGCTGGCCGGCAAGCGCGTGCGGTTGCCGCACGGGGAAGTGCCGGCGGTGCCGCTCCCGCAGCCCGGCGCGGCGGATTGAACAGGGGATCGGCCCCGCTCCCTTGGCGAAGTCGGGGTCGATCCCCAGGTCGTCCAGGCCTAGACGTCCAGGCGCGCGCCGGTCTCGGCGTCGAAATAGTGCCGGTTCTCCGGCCGGTAGCGCAGCGGCAGCCGGCCCTGGACGGTGTTCAGCGCCGCGTGCACGCGGGCGATGATCCGCGCGCCGTCCACGTGACCGTGCGCCAGCGTGTCGGCCCCCAGCGGCTCGACCAGATCGACTTCGGCGACGAAATTCGCCTCCGACTTCCGCGCAGGGCTCGAGGTGCTCCGGTCGCACCCCCAGCTGGACGTCGCGCCCATTGAGCTTTGACGGCATCAGGTTCATCGGCGGCGAGCCGATGAAGCCGGCGACGAAGGTGGTGGCCGGATTCGCGTAGACCTCGAGCGGCGCGCCGATCTGCTCGGCCCGGCCGGCGTTCATCACGATCATCCGGTGCGCGAGCGTCATCGCCTCGACCTGGTCGTGCGTGACGTACAGGCTGGTCGTGCCCAGCCGCCGGTGCAGCGCCTGCAGCTCGACGCGCATCTGCACGCGCAGCTTCGCGTCCAGGTTCGACAGCGGCTCGTCGAACAGGAACACCGCCGGCTCGCGGACGATCGCGCGGCCCATCGCGACGCGCTGGCGCTGGCCGCCGGACAGCTCGCGCGGCTTGCGGTCGAGGAACGGGCCGAGCTCGAGGATCTCGGCTGCCCGCTTCACGCGCGCTTCGATGTCCGCGGCCGCCATGCGGCGGATCTTGAGCCCGTAGGCCATGTTCTCGCGCACCGACATGTGCGGGTAGAGCGCGTAGTTCTGGAACACCATCGCGATGTCCCGGTCCTTCGGCTCGAGCTCGTTCACGACGCGCGCGCCGATGGCGATCTCGCCGGAGGTGATGCGCTCGAGCCCTGCCACCATGCGCAGCAGCGTCGACTTGCCGCAGCCCGAAGGCCCGACGATCACGACGAACTCGCCGTCGGCGACGTCGGTCGTGACGCCGTGGATGATCTCGGTCGAGCCGTAGCTCTTCCTGACGTTGCGGAAGGAAACGCCTGCCATTGTTCTATTTCTCCGTTTCGACCAGGCCCTTGACGAACCACTTCTGCATCAGCAGCACCACCGCCGCGGGCGGCAGCATCGCCAGCATCGCCGTCGCCATGATGAGATGCCATTCGTTCGCCGCGTCGCCGCCCACGATCATCCGCCGGATGCCGATCACCGTCGTGTACATCGATTCCTGGCTCGTGATGAGCAGGGGCCAGAGGTACTGGTTCCAGCCGTAGATGAACTGGAGCACGAACAGCGCCGCGATGCTGGTCTTCGACAGCGGCAGCACCACGTCCCAGAAGAAGCGCATCGGCCCGGCGCCGTCGATGCGCGCGGCCTCGGCCAGCTCCTCGGGAATCGTCAGGAAGAACTGCCGGAACAGGAACGTCGCGGTGGCCGAGGCGATCAGCGGCAGCGTCAGGCCGGCATACGAGTCGAGCATCCCGAGGTCCGCCACCACCTTGAACGTCGGGATGATGCGCACCTCCACCGGCAGCATCAGCGTGACGAAGATCATCCAGAAGAAGAAATTCCGCAGCGGGAAGCGGAAGTAGACGATCGCGAACGACGCGATGATCGAGATCGCGATCTTGCCGATCGCGATCGAGAGCGCCATGATCAGGCTGTTCTTGAGCATCGTCGATACGGCGGCGCTGGAGCCCTTGGTGGACCCGGCGGCCAGCACCTGCGAGTAGTTGTGCAGGAACTGGTCGCCCGGCAGCAGCGGCATCGGCACCGAGATGATCTGGTCGAGCGTGAGCGTGGAGGCGACGAAGGTCACGTAGACCGGAAACGCCACGACGACGACGCCGAGAATCAGCACCGCGTGCGAGAACACCGTGAGCCAGGGCCGGTTTTCTACCATGGCAGGGCCATCAGTACTGGACCTTCTTCTCGATGAAGCGGAACTGCACGACCGTCAGCGCGATCACGATGATCATCAGCACCACCGACTGCGCCGACGAGCCGCCGAGATCGCCGGACTTGATGCCGTCGTGGTAGACCTTGTAGACGAGGATCTGCGTCGCGCCGGCCGGCCCGCCCTGGGTGGTGGCGTCGATGACGCCGAACGTGCTGAAGAAGGCGTAGACGATGTTCACCACCAGCAGGAAGAACGTGGTGGGCGACAGCAGCGGAAAGACGATCGTCCAGAAGCGGCGCGTCGGCCCCGCGCCGTCGATCGCGGCCGCCTCGATCAGCGACTTGGGAATCGATTGCAGCCCGGCGAGAAAGAACAGGAAGTTGTAGCTGATCTGGTTCCACACCGACGCGATCACGACCAGCAGCATCGCCTGGTCGCCCTGGATGATCCAGTTCCAGTCGATCCCCCAGCGCTTCAGCACATAGGTCAGGATGCCGATCGACGGCGCGAACAGAAACGCCCACAGCACGCCCGCGACCGCGGGCGCCACGGCGTAGGGCCAGATCAGCAGCGTCTTGTACGCCAGGGCCCCGCGCACGACGCGGTCCGCCATCGTGGCGAGCACCAGCGATATGGCGATGCCGAAGACGGCGACGAGGATGCTGAACACCGCCGTGACCTTGAACGACGCGAGATAGTGGCTGTCCCGGAACAGGTCGTTGAAGTTCTGCAGCCCGATGAACTCCGTCTTCAGGCCGAAGGCGTCCTGCAGCAGGAACGAGAACCAGATCGCCTGCGCGGCCGGCCAGAAGAAGAAGACGATCGTGATCGCGATCTGCGGCGCGAGCAGCGCGTACGGCAGCCACGCCGAGCGGAATACGACGCGCTTTTCCATGAATCCGCGATCGGGGCGGATCGGGCCGGCGCAAGCGGAGCGGGCGGGTTCGCGGCGGGCGCATGCCGCACCCTAACCCGCCGCGAACCCGCCCGCTCCGCTGATGCCCCGTCCGGCTGCTACTTGTTGGCCGCCTCGAACTTGCGCAGGATCTCGTTGCCGCGCTTCACGGCGTCGTCGAGCGCCGTCTTGGCGTCCTTCTTGCCGGCGAACACGTTCTCCATCTCCTCCTCGATCACCTCGCGCCCCTGCACGAAATTGCCGAAGCGCAGGCCCTTGGAGTTCGCCGGTGGGCGGCTTGTTGGTCAGCTGCTTCACGGCGATGTCGGCGCCGGGATTCTTGTCGTAGAAGCCCGACTTGCGCGTCATGTCGTAGGCCGCCATGGTGATCGGCACGTACCCGGTGCCGGTGTGCCATTCCATCTGGATCTCGGGCTTCGACAGGAAGGCGAAGAACTTGGCGACGCCCTTGTAGTCGTCGGGCTTCTTGCCGGACATCACCCACACCGACGCGCCGCCGATGATCGAATTCTGCGGCGCGCCCGCCACGTCGTCGTGGTAGGGGATGAAGTTCACCGACCAGGCGAACTTGGCGTTCTGCCGCAGGTTGGCCTGCGCGCCGGTGGAGGACGTCAGCATCGCGCATTCGCCGCTCGCGAACTTGGCTTCCGCCTGGTTGGTGCGTCCGGCGTAGGTGAAGAGGCCCTTCTTGGACATGTCGCCCAGCATCGTCAGATGCTTCACGTGCAGCGGCGAATTGATGGTGAACACCGTGTCCATGCCGGCCATGCCGTTCTCCTTGGTGCCGATCGGAACGTTGTGCCAGGCGCTGAAATTCTCGATGTGCATCCAGGACGGCCAGCCCGAGGTGTAGACGCATTCCTGGCCCCTGACCTTGAGCTGCAGCGCGGCCGCGTTCATCTCCTTCCAGGTCTTCGGCACCTGGTCGGGATTGAGGCCGGCTTTCTTGAAGGCGTCGCGGTTGATGTAGAGGACGACCGTCGAGCTGTTGAACGGGAACGACAGCATGTTGCCCTTCGGGTCCGTGTAATAGCCGGCGATGGCCGGCAGGTAGGACTTGGGATTGAAGGGCTCCTTCGCGTCCGCCATCACCTTGGTGACCGGAACGATGGCGCCCTTGGCCGCCATCATCGTCGCGGTGCCGACCTCGAACACCTGCAGCAGGTGCGGCGCGTTGCCGGCGCGGAAGGCCGCGATCGCGGCGGTCATCGACTCGGGATAGCTGCCCTTGTAGACCGGGCACCACCTTGTATTCCTTCTGGCTCGCGTTGAACTTGGTCGCGAGCGCGTTGAGCTTTTCGCCCAGCGCGCCACCCATCGAGTGCCACCACTGGATCTCGGTCTGCGCCTGCGCCGCGGGTGCGCCCAGGATGCCGGCGGCGAACAGCGCCGCGCCAAATACTTTGAAACGCATGATGCCCTCCTGTAATCTTCCCGGATGCGGGTTGGTGCTCTGCCCGCGGCCCAAGATCGCTCTGCCCGGGGCCAAGGACAAGTATACCGTGAATCGGTCACCGTTCCGTGGCCGGTCGCCGGGCGGGCAGGGGTGCAATTCCCGACGGCGCCACCTGACGCAAGGATCCGCTGCAATGACCTGCGATCAGCACCGAGATTCTGGCCGTATCCCCGCCTCGTCGCGCACCGCGGCGCCGGCAAGGTCGCGCCCGAAAACACGCTGACGGCGATGCGCGTCGGCCACGCGCACGGCTACCGGATGGTCGAGTTCGACGTCAAGCTCGCCGCCGACAACGTGTCGTTCCTGCTGCACGACGCGACGCTCGAGCGCACGACGAGCGGCCGCGGCCGCGCCGACGCCTTGCTCTGGCGCGAGCTGTCGCGGCTCGACGCGGGGGGCTGGCACTCGGCGAAATACGCAGGCGAGCCCCTGCCCACGCTGGCGTCGATCGCCCGCTGGGCGCGCGCGCACGGCGTGGCCTGCAACATCGAGATCAAGCCGACGCCCGGTCGCGAGCGGGAAACGGGCGCGGCTGTCGCGCTGGATGCGGCCACGCTGTGGCGCGACGCCGACGTGCCGCCGCTGCTCTCGTCGTTCTCCGAGGCCGCGCTCGACGCCGCGCGCGATGCGGTGCGCGGTGTTGCCGCGGGCGCTGCTGCTGGAGACGATACCCGCCGATTGGCCGGATCGCCTCGCGCGGCTCGAATGCGTGGCGCTGGTCGCGGACCACGAGGCGCTCACGCGCCGAAATCGTGAAGGCAGCGCGCGCCCTCGGGCATCGGGTGCTCTGCTACACGCCGAACGAGGCCGCGCGCATCGGCGAGCTCGCCGGGTGGAACGTCGACGGCATCATCACCGACGCGGTCGATCACATCGTCGCGGATTCGCTGCCGCCCGCGCCGCCGCTTTAGGCGGTGACGGAGCAGCGCGAGCGCCGGCGCGGCGCGGAAGGGGTGGGACCCCGGCGGCGCCCGGCGTCTATGCCGCCGCGGCGACCGGCCGCCTGATCTCGCGCTCGTCGATCGGAAGATTGATGAGCCCGGCGGCGATGCCGAGCGCGATCGAGATCCACCAGACGACGTCGTAGCTGCCCGTCGTGTCGTAGAGCCGGCCGCCGAGCCACGCGCCGAGGAAGCTGCCGATCTGGTGGCTGAAGAACGTGAAGCCCGACAGCATCGCGAGATAGCGGACGCCGAAGATCTGCGCGACGATGCTGTTGGTCGGCGGCACCGTCGACAGCCACAGCAGCCCCAGCGCCACCGCGAACGCGTAGACCGACGCGGGCGAGATCGGCAGCAGGAAGAACAGCGCGAACACGATGGCCCGGCCGAAGTAGATCGCCGAAAGGATGTAGCGCCGCGGCATCCGGCTGCCCAGCCAGCCGGTCGCTGTAGGTGCCGACGATGTTGAACAGCCCGACCAGCGCGAGCGCGGTCACCGCGACGTGCGGCGGCATGCCCTTGTCCGCGAGGTAGGCGGGCAGGTGCACGCCGACGAACACGACCTGGAAGCCGCACACGAAGAATCCGAGCGTCAGCAGCATGTAGCCGCGATGCCGCAGCGCCTCGCGCATCGCCGCGCCCGCCGACTGCTGGAAGGCGTGCGCCGTGGACAGGTGCTTCTCGTAGATCGCCGCCGACAGCGGCACCATCAGCAGCGCGACGCTCGCCAGCGTCACCAGCGCGCCGTGCCAGCCCAGGTTCGACAGCAGCCACTGCGTCAGCGGCAGCACCGCGAACTGGCCGAAGGATCCGGCCGCCGCCGAGATGCCGAGCGCCATGCTGCGCTTCTCGGGCGGGTACTTGCGCCCCAGCACGCCGGCGACGACCGAGAACGTGACGCCGGCGAGACCGGACGCCGATCAGCACGCCCGGCGGTCAGCACGAACGTCAGCGGCGACGTCGCGTACGCCATCGTCGCGAGCCCGGCGACGTAGAGCAACCGCGCACACGAACGCGACCCGGTGGCTGCCGAAGCGGTCGGCGAACATGCCGGCGAATGGCGTCGCGACGCCCCACATCAGGTTCTGCACGGCGATCGCCAGCGCGAAGGTCTCGCGCCCCCAGCCGTGATCGCTGCTCATCGGCTGCAGGAACAGGCCGAAGCCGTGCCGGATGCCCATCGACAGCATCAGAATGAGGCCCGTCGCGACGAGCACGACGGTGGGCGTGCGCCAGTCGGCGCGGGCGGAGGTCGGCGTCATTGCGGATTCCTCGCGGAAGCGGCTCAGCGGCCGCCGGGGTCGGGGTGCAGCGTCTCGATTTCGCGCAGCGTCGCGATGCAGGGCTTCGAGCTTCGCCGGGCCGAGCTTGTGCGCGACCTGCGCCTGCGCGCGCCGCCAGTGCGGCTCGGCGCCACGAACGGCTCGTCTCGCCGGCGTGCGTCAGCGACACTTCGCGCGTCCGGGCATCGCGGCCCGGCGCGATGGCGACGAGGCCGCGTTCGGCGAGCGGATCGAGCGTGCGCGACAGCGCGGTGCGGTCGAGCAGCAGCGTTCCGGCGAGGTCCGACATGCGTGACGTGTCTCCGCGCGCCGAGCGTGCGCAGCAGCGAGAACTGCGTGACGCGCAGCCCCGACGGCGCCATCAGGTCGTCGTAGAGCTGCGTCAGCGCGCGCGTCGCGCGGCGCAGCCGGCCGCAGGCGCAGGCGGGGGAGGGCAGCGCGGGGTCCATGGCCATGGTTCGGGGCGGTCGGCATTAAAGGTGCATATGCACGTAAATGCGAGTATATGCACGTTTTCGGCGGAACGCAAGCGCGCTCGATCGCCTCCCGCGCTCGCCGCTCAGGCCCAGCCCTTGGCGCGCTCGACCGCCTTGTTCCAGCCGGCGGACAGCTCGAGCGCCCGGTCGCGGGCCATGGCCGGCTCGAAGACGCGGTCGACCCGCCAGTTCGCGGCGACGTCGGCGGCATCCTGCCAGTAGCCGACCGCGAGCCCGGCGAGATAGCCGGCGCCGAGCGCCGTGGTTTCCAGCACCTTGGGGCGCACGACCGGGACGCCGAGCATGTCCGCCTGGATCTGCATCAGCAGGTTGTTCGCCGTCGCGCCGCCGTCGACGCGCAGCTCGGTCAGCGTGATCCCGGCGTCCTTCTGCATCGCGGTCAGCACGTCGACGTTCTGGAACGCGATCGCCTCCAGCGCGGCGCGCGCGATGTGCGCGGAGGTCGCGCCGCGCGTCAGCCCGAACATCGCGCCGCGCGCGTAGGCGTCCCAGTGCGGCGCGCCGAGGCCGGCGAAGGCCGGAACGAGGTAGACGCCGCCGTTGTCCGGGCACGCTCGCGGCGAGCGCCTCGATCTCCGCCGCGCTGACCGGATGATCTTCAGCCCGTCGCGCAGCCACTGCACCACGGCGCCGCCGATGAACACGCTGCCCTCGAGCGCGTAGTCGGTCGCGCCGTCGCGCTGCCAGGCCACCGTCGTCAGCAGGTTGTTGGCCGACGCCACGGCGCGGTTGCCCGTGTTCATCAGCAGGAAGCAGCCGGTGCCGTAGGTGTTCTTCGCGAGGCCCGGCGCATGGCAGGCCTGGCCGAAGAGCGCCGCCTGCTGATCGCCCGCGATGCCGGCGATCGGCACGTCGATGCCGCCGACCTTCGCGTGACCGCAGACGCCGGACGACGGCACGATGCGCGGCAGCACCGAGCGCGGGATGTCGAACAGCGCGAGCAGCTCGTCGTCCCAGTCGCCGCGGTGGATGTCGAAGAGCAGCGTGCGGCTCGCGTTCGACGGATCGGTCACGTGCGCGGCCCCGCGGGTGAGGTTCCAGACGAGCCAGGCATCGATGGTGCCGAACGCGAGCTCGCCGCGCAGCGCGCGGTCCCGCGCGCCCTGGACGTGGTCGAGCAGCCACTTGAGCTTGGTGCCGGAGAAATAGGCGTCGAGCACGAGGCCGGTCTTGCGCGCGATCATCGCGGCGTGGCCCGCGGCGCGCAGCGCGTCGCAATGCGGCGCCGTCCGCCGGTCCTGCCAGACGATGGCATGGGCGACCGGCTGTCCCGTCGCGCGGTCCCACAGCACGGTCGTCTCGCGCTGGTTCGTGATGCCGATGGCCGCGACGTCGCGCGCGCCGATGCCGGCCCGGGCCAGCGCTTCGTGCATCACCCCCGACTGCGTCGCCCAGATCTCGCCGGCGTCGTGCTCGACCCAGCCCGGCTGCGGGAAGATCTGCCGGAACTCCTGCTGCGCGACCGCGCGAACGGTGCCGGCATGATCGAAGACGAGGGCGCGCGAACTGGTCGTGCCCTGATCGAGTGCGAGGACGAATGACATCGGCGGGCCTCTTCCGGCGCGGGCCGCGCGGCCGCCTTCGGTTGCGGCCACCGACGGCGCGGACGTAAAATGCGCTCTTCCTGCCGTATTGTAGCCATATCCCGCTCCGGCCCCGCCGGCCTTGCCGGCGCCGCGCCGGCGTCATATTCCCGCCCTCGACCCGATGCCGCTCCCGCCGAGCCCGATTCCGCGCCAGCGCCTGCACCAGCGCAGCATCGTGTACGAAGGCTTCCGGCGCGACGACGGCCTGTTCGACATCGACGCGCATCTCGTCGATGCCAAGGACCACGACTTCGAGCTCACTGACCGGCGTGCGGCCGGCCCGCGAGGCGGTGCACGACATGTGGGTCCGCGTCACCATCGACCGCGCGTTCGTCATCCATGCGATCGACGTGCGGACGGACGCGATGCCCTACCCGGACGCCTGCGATCGCGTCGAGCCCGCCTATTCGAAGCTGATCGGCGCGAACCTCGTGCAAGGCTTCCGGAAGCGCCTGCACGACGACATGGGCGGCGTTCGCGGCTGCACGCACGTGACCGAATTGCTGGGCTCGCTGCCGACCGCCGCCGTGCAGACGTTCGCGGGCCTGCAGCGCGAGGACGAGGGCGACCACAAGCCGTTCCAGCTCGACCACTGCCACGCGCTGGAGACCACGACGGACACCGTGCGCCGCTATTACCCGAAGTGGTATCGAGGCGGCGAGGCGGGCGTCCGGTCCCGCCGCCCCGATCCGCTCGATGCCGCCACCGCAGGGACCGATCGAGTCTGACGCCAACGACGCAGGAGCCAGCGTGAAAATCCACGAATACCAGGGCAAGGAAATCTTCCGCCGGTTCGGCATGCCGACGCCGCGCGGCCTGCCGGCGTTCACCGTCGACGAGGCCGTGGCCGCGGCCGGCTCGCTCGGCGGCAGCGTGTGGGTCGTCAAGGCGCAGATCCACGCCGGCGGCCGCGGCAAGGGCGGCGGCGTCAAGGTCGCGCGATCGCTGGACGAGGTGCGCGATCTCGCCGGCAGGATCCTCGGCATGCAGCTCGTCACGCACCAGACGGGTCCGGCGGGGCAGAAGGTGCGCCGGCTGCTGATCGAGGAAGGCGCCGACATCCGGCAGGAGCTCTACGTCGCGATGGTCGTCGACCGCGTGACGCAGCGCGTGTGCCTGATGGCGAGCTCCGAAGGCGGCATGGACATCGAGGCGGTCGCCGCGAAGACGCCGGAGAAGATACACCGCGTGCTCATCGATCCGGTCAAGGGACTCACCGACGCCGATGCCGACGACGTCGCGCGCAGGATCGGCATCCCGGAAGGAAGCATCCCGCAGGGCCGCGCGATGCTGCAGGGCCTGTACCGCGCGTTCGACGAGACCGACGCGTCGCTCGCCGAGATCAATCCGCTGGTCGTCACCGGCGACGGCCGCGTGATCGCGCTCGACGCCAAGCTCAACTTCGATTCGAACGCGCTCTTCCGGCATCCCGACATCGTCGCCATGCGCGATCTCGACGAGGAGGACCCCGCCGAGGTCGAGGCGTCGAAGTTCGATCTTTCGTACATCTCGCTCGACGGCAACATCGGCTGCCTCGTGAACGGCGCCGGGCTCGCGATGGCGACGATGGACACGATCAAGCTGTTCGGCGCCGAGCCCGCGAACTTCCTCGACGTCGGCGGCGGCGCGACCGCCGAGAAGGTCACCGAGGCGTTCAAGATCATGCTGGAGAATCCGAAGGTGAAGGGCATCCTGGTCAACATCTTCGGCGGCATCATGCAGTGCGACACCATCGCCAACGGCATCGTCGCGGCGGTGCGCGAAACGCAGCCTGTCGGTGCCGCTGGTCGTGCGGATGAAGGGCACGAACGAGGACATCGGCCGGAAGATCCTCGCGGACTCCGGCCTGCCGATCATCGCCGCCGACAACATGGCCGACGCCGCGCAGAAGATCGTCGCGGCGGTCGGACGCGGTTAGCCGCGAACCGCCGCGCCCCGGCGCGACTCCGGCCGCGCCGAGCGCTCCCAACCGACGCCCCATCCGAGGAAACGAAATGTCGATCCTGATCAACAGGAACACCAAGGTGATCACGCAGGGGATCACCGGCAAGACGGGCCAGTTCCACACGCGGATGTGCCGCGATTACGCCAACGGCAGGAGCTGCTATGTGGCCGGCGTCAATCCGAAGAAGGCGGGCGAGGACTTCGAGGGCATCCCGATCTACGCCACGGTGAAGGAGGCGAAGGCAGGCCACCGGAGCCACGGTCAGCGTGATCTACGTGCCGCCGCCGTTCGCGGCGGCGGCGATCGACGAGGCGGTGGACGCGGGTCTCGACCTCGTCGTCTGCATCACCGAGGGCATCCCGGTGCGGGACATGATCCGCACGCGCTACCGGATGCAGGGCAAGGCGACGCTGCTGCTGGGCCCGAACTGCCCCGGCGTCATCACGCCCGACGAGCTGAAGATCGGCATCATGCCGGGACACATCCACAGGAAGGGCCGCATCGGCGTGATCTCGCGGTCGGGCACGCTGACCTACGAAGCGGTCGGGCAGCTGACCGAGATCGGGCTGGGGCAATCGACCGCGGTGGGCATCGGCGGCGATCCGGTGAACGGCCTGAAGCACATCGACGTGCTGCGGCTCTTCAACGACGATCCGGATACCGATGCGGTCGTGATGATCGGCGAGATCGGCGGCACCGACGAGGAGACCGCCGCGCGCTGGGTGAAGGAGCACATGAAGAAGCCGGTCGTCGGCTTCATCGCGGGCGTCACGGCGCCGCCCGGCAAGCGGATGGGACACGCCGGCGCGATCATTTCCGGCGGCAAGGGCACGGCGCAGGAGAAGCTCGCGGTCATGGAGGAGTGCGGCATTCGCGTCACCCGCAATCCGGCCGAGATGGGAAAGCTGCTGCAAGTCGGTGCTGTAGCCCCCTTGCCGTCGGTACCATGGGAGGTGGCGCTCGCCACAATCGCGTGCTGCCGTTAAACTCGCACGTTCACGCGCCTGAGCCACCGCACCGTCCAGTTGCCGCACCAAACCGAACCAGCCGATGCCCGACCGTCCGCCACTCGATTGCGCCGTGCTGTCCCACAAGGGGATGGTCCGCACCCACAACGAGGATGCGGTGTTCGTCGATGCTGCGGCCGGCATCGCGGTGCTCGCCGACGGCATGGGCGGCTACAACGCGGGCGAGGTCGCGAGCGGCATCGCGGTCGAACGCCGTCAGCGGCGGCATGCTGCCGGAGCTCAAGTCCGACCGCGAGCTGTCGAAGGTGGACATCGCGAGCGGCCTCACGCATGCGGCGCTGCTCCTGCAGCAGAAGATCGCCGTGGCGAACAAGGGGATCTACGAGGCGGCGCAGGCGCGCCCCGAGTGCGCCGGGATGGGGACGACGCTCGTCAGCCTCGTGTTCTGCGGCAACCGGGTCAGCATCGGCCACATCGGCGACTCGCGCTGCTACCGGCTGCGCGGCGACAAGTTCGAGCAGCTGACGCGCGATCATTCGCTGCTGCAGGAGCAGATCGACGGCGGCCAGCTGACGCCGGAGCAGGCCCGATTCTCGCTCAACAAGAATCTCGTCACCCGTGCCCTCGGCATCGAGGCGATCGTGCCGGCGGACATCGTCGAGTACCGGGCCGAGGCCGACGACATCTATCTGCTCAATTCCGACGGCCTGACCGACATGGTCGAGCCCGCCGTCGTGCATTCGATCATCGACGAAAAGCCGCGACAATCTGGCCGCGGCGGCGAAGGAGCTCGTCGACACGGCCAACCAGAACGGCGGGCGCGACAACATTTCCGTCGTGCTGGTCAGGGTGCCGAAGGCGTTCCTGCCGAGCGCCGCGTGGGCGCAGCGCTACCTCGCGAAGAAGCGGGCGGGTTAGCCCTGGCCGTGGGAAAGCTCGTCCACTTCCACGCCGACGGCAAGACGGCCGAGATCAGGCTCGATCGGCAGCGGATCACGATCGGGCGCCGTCCCGGACAACGACATCTGCCTCGCCTACCCTGCCGTGAGCGGCGAGCATGCCGCGATCGTGACGATCCTGGCCGACTCGTTCCTGGAGGACCTCGGCAGCACCAACGGCACGCTCGTCAACGGCACCTCCGTCGCCAAGCATTTCCTGCGCGACCGCGACGAGATCGACATCGGACAGGAGATCCTCGTCTACCTGGTCGACGAAGCCGCCACGCTCGAGGCGCTGCCGGCAGTCGGTCCAGCGGGCCCGGGCGCGCCAGGCAAGGGGAGAATGCCGCCCCGCCGTCTCCGATCCGCCGGCGCGCGGGTCGTCACCGGCGCGTCGCGTGCCAAGCGCCGATCGGACGCCGCTGCTCCGGAAACCGCCGCCGCAGCGCCCGATTCACTCGAGCGGTCCTTCGTCGCCGATTTCGAACGCGGCATCGCGGAAACCTTCGCTGCCGCGCCCGATGCCGTCGCGGCTGCGGCGCCATTGCCGCCGCCCGAGCGGCAATCCGAGCCCGTGCCCGCGCTCAGGGTCGTCAATGGCGCCAAGGCGGGACGCATCGTCGCGCTCGTCAAGGACGAGACGCTCATCGGCCGGACCGGAGTTCAGGTGGCGGCACTCCGGCGCACGGCGGAGGAGGTTCGCGTCGTGCCGGTCGAGGGTGCGCAATCCGCCCTCCGTGAATGGAGCGCCGGTTGCGCCGGAGGGGCAGGCGCTCACGGCGGGCGACATTCTGGAGATTGCGGGGACGAGGCTCGAGGTCGTCGCCCCCGCGACGAGGTCCTTCGGCCTGACGTCTTATTGGATGGCCATGGCGGTGGGGCGTATGATGTTGTATTGGCTGGCCAGAGGTCTGGATCGCCGGGAGATGTCGGCCCGATGGCTGCGATGGCCAGCACTGGATGAGCGCAGTGGCGCCGATCGGCGGAGCGGAACTGCCGCCTGGCGGCATCGTCGGAGTGGCCCTGCTGCGTCGCATTATGTTGTGGTCAACAAATCCCGTTTGCCACAGAACTTACGGGATTACCGGGTTTTGACACAGTTGCACGATGGAAAAGAAATAAAAAACAAATGGTTAAGAATTTTCCCTAAAGTGTCCTCTGGAGATTGATCAGGCTGGCATACCGATTGCTCAAATGGTCACAGCATCGCTGGGTGCTCGGTTCACGGGGTTTTCTCAAACGACCAAGGAGACAGGAAATGAAGCGTATTCAACAAGGTTTCACGTTGATCGAACTGATGATCGTGGTTGCGATCATCGGCATTCTGGCGGCGGTCGCGCTGCCTGCGTACCAGGAATATGTGGTCCGCGCGAGAGTGTCGGAAGTCATTCTGGCCGCAAGCGCGTGTCGAACGACCATTTCCGAAGCCTATCAGACGGGCACTGCCACTGTGGGGCCCGGTGCTAACAACTGGGGCTGCGAAAACGCGGCGCAAAGCTCGACGTATGTCGCGAGCATCGCGACGGACGGTAACGGCGTGGTGACGGTGACAGCTGCGACGGGTCTCGGCGGCAATCCGACAGCGGATGGCGGAACCGTCGTTCTGACGCCGCTCGACGCGGCGGGAGCCCTCATCACCGCAGCTGCGATACCCACGCAGATCGGCGGCTGGGCCTGTAACAAAGCGCCCGGTGCGCTGGGAACCATACCGGCGAAGTACCTGCCGGGTTCTTGCAAGTAATCGTCCGGGAACGGCTTTACCGACGCAGAGAGGGGGCCGCCGCATAGGCGGCCCTTTTTCTTGCCTTGTCCTCAGGGCCGCACCGCGGGTTCGCCGCGGCTGCGCCACCGAAGCAGCTGAATATCTTTCGTCGAATCGCGGATAGGCCATGGATCGTGTCCAAGCGGGATTCACCCTGATCGAGATGTTGATCGTGGTTGCGCTCGCCAGCATAGTGGCGGGATTCGCCTTTCCGGCCTACCGGGACTATGTGATCAGGGGACGCATTTCGGAAGTGTTCCTTGCGACAAGCCAATGCCGTACGGTGATTGCCGAAACCTATCAGTCGGCCCCCAGGGGTACCTCGATCGGCACCGACAAATGGGCATGTGGCGAAGGCTTGACGACAACGCAGTATGTCGCATCCATTTCAACCGACCCCGACGGCATCATCACTGTGACGACGTCGGCCAGCCCATCGCTTGGCGTGGCGGCGGGCACTACCCTGACGCTTACGCCGATAAGGGAAGATGGAGCGGCGTTGGCGATCGGCGACATTCCCAGGAAGGTGTTCGGGTTCAAGTGCGAGCCGGGCGGGGCGACCCCGATCCCGGCAAAGTTCTTGCCGGTCTCCTGTCGAGTTTGATCGTCAGTCGACATTGAGCACCGGCAAGTCCGAACTGGACGGGTCTCGCGAGAGATGCCACTCGATCGATGAGCCGCACTGAACGCGATGCGGCTCACGGTTGCGCTGGATGATGGGCCGTCGGAAGCTCAGCGTCCGGTGCTGCCGAATCCGCCGGCCGAGCGCTCGCTGGCCGCGAAATCGGCAACCACATCGAATGCGGCCTGCACGACAGGGACGATGACGAGCTGCGCCAGTCGCTCCAGCGGCTGCAGCGAATAGGAGGCCGCGCCGCGGTTCCAGCAACTCACCATCAGCTGCCCCTGATAGTCGGAGTCGATCAACCCGACGAGATTGCCGAGCACGATGCCGTGCTTGTGGCCGAGACCCGAGCGCGGGAGGATCACCGCGCGCCAGACCGGCATCGGCGATGTGGATCGCCACTCCGGTCGGAACGAGCTCGACATGTCCGGGCGCGAGCGTGATCGGCGCGTCGATGCACGCGCGCAGGTCCATCCCCGCCGCGCCCGGCGTCGCGTAGGCGGGCAGATGCGGGCGAATCCGCTCGTCGAGAACCTTGAGCGCGATCCTTGCCGTCCGCGCCGTCATGGCGCTTTGGTGGCGGTGGATTGCGGCAGGCGACGCGCGATCTCCGCGACCAGGCGCCGAGCGAGCTCCAGCTTGGTCATCCGCGGCAGCGGATGCGCGCCGGCATCGTCGAACAGGACAACCTCGTTGTCGTCGCTGCCGAAGGCGTCCTGCGCCCGATTGGCGACGATCAGCGGCAGCCGCTTGCGCCGGCGCTTTTCGTCCGCGTTGCGCTCGACGTCGTCGGTCTCCGCGGCGAAGCCGACGCAGTACGGCGCGCCAGGCCGCGCGGCGACGGTCGCGAGGATGTCGACCGTCGGCTGCAGGACGATCGTCATTGGCGCGCCGCTCTTCTTGAGCTTCGTTTCCGCTCGCGCGACGGGCGTGTAATCGGCGACCGCCGCGACCGCGACAAAGGCGTCGACGCCGTTCAGGCTCGAATCGACGGCGGCGGCCATCTCGGCTGCGCTGGTGACGTCGATTCGCGCAACGCCCACCGGCGTCGCGAGCGACGTCGGACCGCTCACGAGCGTCACGGCCGCACCCGCCTCGGCGGCGGCCCGCGCGAGCGCATAGCCCATCTTGCCGGAGCTCGTGTTGGTGATGCCGCGCACCGGGTCGATCGCCTCGAACGTCGGGCCGGCCGTGAGCAGCAGGCGTCGTCCCGCGAGCAGCTTCGGTTGCGCCCACGCGATGACGGCATCGAAGATCTCCTGCGGCTCGAGCATGCGGCCATCGCCGGTCTCGCCGCAGGCCTGGTCGCCGCTGCCGGGTCCCAGCACGATGACGCCGTCGGCGAGCGAGCCGCGCGACGTTGCGCTGGTTGGCCGCGTTCGACCACATCTGCCGGTTCATCGCGGGCGCCACGAACAGCGCGCAGTCGCGCGCCAGCGTCAGCGTGGACAGGAGATCGTCGGCGTGACCGTTGGCGATCTTCGCGAGAAAGTCGGCCGACGCCGGCGCGACGACGATCGCGTCGGCGCCGCGCGACAGGTCGATGTGGCTCATTCCGTTGCCGGCGCCGGACTGCCACAGGTCGGTGTGGACCGGCCGTCCGGACAGCGCCTGCAGCGTCAGTGGCGTGACGAAACGGCAGGCGGCGGCCGTCATGCAGACGTCGACCGCGATGTCCGCCTTGACGAACAGCCGCGTGAGCTCGGCGGCCTTGTAGGCGGCGATGCCGCCGGTCAGGCCCAGCACGATTCGCGAAGGCGGCTTGTGATTCATGATCCCATTGGCGAATGCACGCGTTGCGGCGCGAAGTTTACACTGCGCGGGCCGCGGCCCGCGGGCGAGCCACCGATTCCAGGAAACGCTCGAGCGCGCGCACGGGCTCGAGATCGCCGAACAGCGTGCCGCGGCGCGCGATCAATTCGTCGCGGCGCGTGGCGCGCAACGCCGGGTCGCGGGCAAGCGCAACCGCCAGCTCGACATAGTCCTCGTCCGACGTCGCGACGAGCGCATCCATGCCCATCCGCCGCAGGATGCCGCTGCCGAGCCGTCCGCGCATGAACTTGCCCTCGCGGCTGACGACCGGAAGGCCGCATTCGATCGCTTGTATCGCCGTGTTGAATCCCGAGAACCCCAGCGTATCCAACATGAGGTGCGCGCGTTGCATCAATCCGAAGAACCGCGCGCGGTCGAGCGTGGGCACGAACGTGACGCAGTCCGCGAATCGAAGTCCGGCCTGTCGATAGCATCGCTCCAGCCGTTCTTCCAGTTGCTGGCTCACGTTGCCGTCCCTCGGCCGGAAGAAGATCAGCCGGCCCGCCGCGCCCAGGCGACGCGAGATTTCCACCCACACGCCGTCGTGCAACGGCGAGTACTTGAACGGCGTGCCGGGGCACAAGAGCAGCGGCACGTTCAGCGGCAGGCCGAGCGCCGCGAGGTCGGGCGCCACCGCCACCGGCGCCAGTGGCTCGTAACAGACGCCCAAGTGCGGCAGCATGGTCAGCTGCTCGGTGTAGCAAGCCGCGGCATCCGGCGGCTCCAGCGCCTCCGCCGACAGGTAATGGTCGATGGTAGGAAGGCCCGTTGTTTCGGGATGGCCCCAAGTGGCGACCTGCACCGGTGCCAGGCGCATGTTGGCCAGAATGATCGTAAGGGAATCCATGCCGATCTCCGGATAGATCAGCACATCAAGCTGGCTGCCGGCGATGATCGTGGCCCATTGCGTCGCATCGTGCCTGCCTCCTTCCAGCCGGTGTGCCCATTGGCGGGCTTGCTCGGTCTCGGCGTCGCTCTTGGGGCCAAGGTTGAAGAGATGCAGCTCGAATCGCTGCTTGTCGAGATGCTTGACCCACCCCTTGACGATTGCGTTCCAGACCGGATGATCCCGCAATTGCGCCGACGCGATGCCCACACGAATGGGCCCGGTCGATCGCGCCACCAGCGGCGGCACGTGCTGCTTCTGCCATGTCGCCACCAACCGTGCGCAAAGCGACCCGTAGCGCCCCAGCAGTGCGCGATTGTCGAATTCCTGATACGCCAGGTAGAACGGCTGCATCGCACCCACTGCCCTGTGGCCGTCCACACTCCTTGCCGCATCGAACCATTGGTCGAGCTCGGAGAGCATGCGCGCGAAGTTCGAGCGGGATTTCGCCACCTCGCCCGCCTCGGCGCAAAGCGGCGGAATCTGAGCCATCACCAGCGTCCACCGCGCACGGGCATGCGAGGGGTCTGCCGCAAGCGCCCGTTCGTAGCAGTCGATGGCCTCGCGTGTTCGCAACTGGCGCATCAGCGCGTTGCCGAGCTGGTAATGCGCTTCCGCATTCGAGCTCTGCAATGCGATCGCCTTGCGAAAGGCCGCCGCGGCGCCGTTCGTGTCGTCGCGCTCCAGGCATTGCCCGCCTTCAAAGATCAGCGCCGCCGCCGAGTTGGGCTGATCCTGCAGCAGCTGGCGACGTTGATCGCGGGCTTCGTCGTCGTGGCCAAGGTCGCGCAGGGCAAGCGCGAGGCCTATACGTGCCTCGACCAGTCCCGGCTCCAGCTCGATCGCCCTCCGGAATCGTTCGAGCGCTTCGGCCGGAGCGCCGCTGTCACGCAGCACGTTGCCGAGATTGCAATTCGCAGCGGCCGAGGCCGGCTCGAGCGCGAGCACTTTTTCCAGGCATTGTCGCGCTTCCGTATGGCGGCCGACACGCGCGAGCACGGTGCCCCGGTTGCGCAGAGCCGGCATGGACGCCGGATCGAGCTTTTGCGCGCGGTCGAGGGCTTCGAGCGCACGAGCGAACTCTCCGGCGTTGGCGAGCGCGAGGCCGAGGTTGCTCAGTGCCTCGGCGTGATCGGGTTTCAGCTTGACCGCCGTCTCCAACGCGCGCACGGCCCCGCGCGCATCGCCCAGCTCGAGCAAGGTGGCGCCGAGGTTCGTGTGCGCCGCCACCGATTTGCCGGCGGCGCGGCAGCGCGGCGGAAATGTGTCGCGGCGTCCTGCAGCAGACCCCGCCGCCGCAACTGATTGCCGAGATTGTAGTGGGCATCGCCGAATCCCGGCTCGAGCTTGACGGCGCGCTCGAAGCAGACTTGCGCTTCGTCGAGACGGCCCTGCCTCAGGTAGACGTTGCCGAGATTGTTGTGCGCGGCGGCGAACTTCGGATTGATCGCGATCGCGTCGGAAATGAGACCCTGCGCGTCGTCGAGCCGGCCGGTCTGCAGCGCGACGACTCCCAGCAGGTGCTTGGCGTCGAAATGCTTCGGCAACGCCGCCAGGACCTGGCGGTAGGCGGCGTCGGCTTCTTTCAGTCGACCGGCCTGGTGGTGCGCGATCGCCAGATTCAGCAGAGCGGCGGCCGCGTTTGCGGGTGGACCGGGCCGGCCCGGGCGCATGGACATGCGGCGAGTCCCTCGGTGGGTGGCGGAGATTCGGCTTTCAGTTCGGGAGTCTGTTCACGCGCCGTTCGGCCTGGGCGGTGGCCACGACGGTGGCGAGCTCGTAGGTCATTGTGTCGATGAATGCCTTCGGATAACCGGCCTCGTGCAAGGCCCATTTGAAACGGTTGGCCAGGCGCGCCTTCGTGTACAGGTTCAGCTTGTGCTTTCGCGCGAAGTCGTACGCCTGGCGCAGCACCATGTCGTGCGTCTTCTTCTGTTTGACTTCGGCTTTCTTGCCGTGGGCATCGACGCTTGCCGGCGGCACGCGCTGGGCCAGATCGCGCGCCATCCGGGCCGCCAGCGCATCGACCTCCTTGGTGTCGAACCACGTGAAAATCATGAACTCTCCATCATCCCAATGGCGAATAGAGGCGTGCTGGCGCGAAGTTTACACTGCCCGCAGGGCTCATGACGCGTTCGGCAAAGGCCTGATCGGATTCCCCCGCGGGTCGGATGCCGCCTCCGCGGAGAGTGACCAGTGGTCCGGAGCAACTCCCATGCGCATCGCCGCAGATCTGCAGCACGAACGACCGCGCGAACGGCTGCTTGCGCACGGCGCGACCGCGCTATCCGATGCCGAGCTCGTCGCTCTGCTCTTGCGCACCGGCACCGTCGGCAGCAGCGCACTCGACGTCGCTCGCGCCCTCATCGCCCGTTTCGGCGGGGTGGCCGGTCTCCTTGCGGCGCCGGTGGCCGAAGTCGCGGCCGTGCATGGCGTCGGCCCGGCAAAGGGAGCAGAGCTCGCGAGCGTCGTCGAGCTGGCGCGGCGGTCGCTGGCGCAGCAGGCGCGCCGGTCGCGACGCGCTCGCTTCGCCGCAAGCGGTCCGCGACTATCTGCGGCTGCTGCTCGCGGCGCGGCCTTACGAGGTGTTCGTCGGTCTGTTTCTCGACAGCCAGAACCGGCTGCTCGCCGCGGACGAGCTCTTTCGCGGCACCCTCGCGCAGACGTCCGTCTACCCGCGCGAAGTCGTCAAGGAGGCCCTCGCGCGCAACGCGGCGGCGATGATCTTCGCGCACAACCACCCTTCCGGCGTCGCCGAGCCCAGCCGCGCCGACGAGCTGCTCACCCAGGCGCTGAAGCAGGCGCTCGCGCTGGTGGACATCCGCACGCTCGACCACTTCGTCGTTGCCGATGGCCAGCTCACGTCGTTTGCCGAGCGGGGATTGCTCTAGCGAAGTATTTGCGTTCACCGACCCGCTTCTGCGCGCCCGAAAATTGCGGCAGGAAGACAAAGGTACGGGTTACACTACGCGCGCCGCATCGAAAGTCATCGTCGCGCGAAGGCATGGAAGTCGGCTTGAGCGCAAGAACGTGGCGCGACAACCGATACTGACCCAGACATGAAGGTGAGAACGGCGCCACTTGGCGCCGGGGCGCACGGCGACCCCTTGTCCCCGCCACCTGCCGCCGCTTTCGGTTCCGAAAGCTCAGCGCGGCGGGCTGACACGGCCTGTCTCGCCATCCTCGGCCTCGTCTGGATCGCAATGGCCGCATTGGCGAACCCGATCGGAGATTTCCCGCTCAACGATGACTGGGTCTATGGCCTGGCCGTCAAGTCGATCCTCGAGTCCGGACAATTCAGGCTCCCGAGTCCTGCGTCGACCAACCTTCTTCCGCAAGCCTATTGGGGTGCGCTGTTCTGCCTCCCGTCCGGTTTCTCGTTCACGGCTTTGCGCATGTCGACGCTGGTGCTCGGGCTCCTCGGCGTCTGGGCAACGTTCGGCATCCTGCGGCAACTCGGCGCGGGCGCCAGGATTGCATTGCTCGCCGCCGCTCTCATCGCGGGCAATCCGGTGTACTTCGCGCTGGCCAACACGTTCATGACGGATGTGCCATTCGTTGCCGTCTCGGCCGCCTCGCTGTTCTTTCTCGTGCGATGGTCGTTCCATTCGAACGCTCGGGATGCGTTGCTCGGCCTGCTGCTGGCCATGGTCGCCATTCTCATCCGGCAGGCTGGCATCGTCATTCCATTGGGCTTCGCGATTGCGTACGTGCTCACGCGGGGGCCGGGGTTCAGGACAATAGCCGTCGCCGTCGTGCCCCTTCTGATCGGGGTGCTGCTGCATTTCGGATTCCAGGCGTGGCTTCATCTGACAGGCGGCACGCCGTCCGCGGGCGAGCCGCCACTCTTCGCTACGGTTGCCGAGAATTTGCGCCACACATTCAGAATTCCGCTGCGCTTCTTCATTTTTTTCGCCTACGCGGGATTTTTTTCGCTGCCCATTCTCGTCGTTGTCTCGTTGCGGGCATGGGAGCGCTCGGATGCCGCGCAACGACGCACGTTGCTCGCTGTTTTCGTTGCGGCGATTGCCGCGTCCGTGGTCGGGATGATGACGATTGGCAGGCCGATGCCCTTCATCGACAATGTGCTGAACGATTTTGGCGTAGGGCCGCTGACGCTTACCGATTCGTATTTCCTGAAAAGGAACGTCCCGGACGTTCCGGCGTGGCTCTCGGCATTCTGGTTCGTGGCGACGATTGCCGCCATCCTCGGATCTGCCCTGCTTGCGTGCATGGTTCCATACGGTCTTCGTGGCGTCAGGAGGCGTCGGTTGGTTTCCGGGAAGGCGCCCGCGATGATCATCGTCGTTGGCTCCGTTGTCGCCTACGTAGTCCTCGCCGCGCTGGCGCTCCGGTTTTTTTACGACCGGTATATGTTGTTCCCGCTGCTTTCCGCCGTGCTCGTCACGGGTCTTCTTTGCGGGGGCGCGTCATCCGGCAGTCTGTCGAAGCGAGGGAGCGCAGTGCTGGTGATGATCCTGACGCTGCAGGCGACGTTCACCGTCGTCGCGACGCGCGATTATCTCGAATGGAACCGGACCAGGTGGGTGGCGACGAGTGCGCTGCTGACGGCGGGCGTACCACGGACGTCAATCGACGGCGGGTACGAATTCAACGGTTGGCTGGGTTACGATCCGGGCTATCAGAGAAAGCAGGGCAAGAGTCCATGGTGGGTGATCGACGACGAGTACGTCATCGCTTCGGGTCCGATGCCGGGGTATGCGGTCTTTCGGGCGTACCCATTCTGGAGACTGCTTGCGGGGCGAGAATCCGAAGTGGTGGTCCTGCGTCGGGACCGGCAGTAGGCTGCAGGCGCTTCGCCCGTTCGACCTGAACGGCTGCCTTGCGGCCGAATGTTCCCGAATTCGACGTCCGAAGCCGGGACTGCGTCGAGCCGGACAAGCCGGACGGGCCGGTCCTACCCTCGCATTGGCGCCCCGATTGTGCACATGTCGTCGATGGCATACTGTTTGCTACAGTAATCGCCATGCCTCGCCTCGCCACCACCGACGTGCGCCACCCGCTTTTTGGCGGCCGATCCGGGCAGAAATTGCCCGCCCGCGGGCCCCGGAAATGAAGGCCGTCATCCTCGCGGGGGGCCTCGGTACCCGCATCAGCGAGGAGACCGTGGTTCGCCCCAAGCCGATGGTCGAGATCGGCGGCAAGCCGATCCTCTGGCACATCATGAAGGGCTATTCCGCGGCGGGCATCCACGACTTCGTCGTCTGCTGCGGCTACAAGGGCTACCTCATCAAGGAGTACTTCGCCAACTACTTCCTGCACATGTCGGACGTCACGTTCGACATGCGCAGCAACGCGATGGAGGTGCACCAGAAGCACGTCGGAGCCCTGGCGGGTCACGCTGGTCGATACGGGCGAGCGAGACGATGACCGGCGGGCGGCTGAAGCGCGTGCGCAGCTACGTCGGCGATGCGGATTTCTGCATGACCTACGGCGACGGCGTCAGCGACATCGACATCGCGGAGCTCCTGCGCTTTCACGCCGCGGTCGGGCCGGCTCGCCACGATCACGGCGGTCCAGCCGCCGGGCCGGTTCGGCGCGCTCGACCTGGACGGACGACGCGGTCGCCGGCTTCGTCGAGAAGCCGCAAGGGGACGGCGCCTGGATCAACGGCGGATTCTTCGTTCTCTCGCCCAGGGTGCTCGACTACATCGACGGCGACGACACGATCTGGGAGCGGGAGCCGATGGAGCGGCTCGCGGCGGAAGGTCAGCTCGGCGTCTTCCGGCACCGCGGCTTCTGGCAACCCATGGACACGCTGCGCGACAAGACCCTGCTCGAGGAGCTGTGGCAATCGGGCAGGCCGCCGTGGAAGGTCTGGGATTGAACCGCGGGTTCTGGCGGGACCGCCGCGTCCTCGTCACCGGCCACACCGGCTTCAAGGGCGGCTGGCTGTCGCTGTGGCTGCAGGCGCTGGGCGCAAGAGTGAGCCGGCTTCGCGCTGCCGCCGCCGACGGCGCCCTCGCTGTTCGACGCCTGTCGCGTCGCCGAGGGGATGGACTCGCGGTTCGCCGATCTGCGCGACGCGCGAGCAGGTGCTGGCGGCGGCGCGCGCCGCCGATCCGGAAATCGTCCTGCACCTCGCCGCGCAGCCGCTGGTGCGGCAGTCCTACGCGGACCCGGTGGAGACCTACGCCACCAACGTGATGGGCACCGTGCACCTGCTCGAAGCCGTGCGCCAGTCTGCCGTGCGTGCGCGCCGTGGTCGTCGTCACCAGCGACAAGTGCTACGAGAACCGCGAATGGGTGTGGGGCTACCGCGAGAACGAGCCGATGGGCGGCTTCGATCCCTACAGCAGCAGCAAGGCGTGCGCCGAGCTGGTGACCGCGGCGTATCGCAACTCCTTTTTCCATCCCTCGCGCCATGCCGGAGCACCGCGTCGCGATCGCCACGGCGCGCGCGGGCAACGTGATCGGCGGCGGCGACTGGGCGGCCGACCGCCTGGTCCCGGACTGCCTGCGCGCGATCGAGGCGGGCACGCCGCTCGCGCTCCGCTTTCCCGACGCCGTGCGCCCGTGGCAGCACGTGCTGGACCCGCTCGCGGGCTACCTCGACGCTGGCGGAGCGCCTGCATGTCGACGGGGCGGCCTTCGCCGAGGCCTGGAACTTCGGTCCCTCCGACGAGGACGCGCGACCGGTTCGCTGGGTCGTCGAGCAGCTGGTCCGCGGTTGCGGCGGCCGCGCTGTCCTGGGAGCTCGAGCCGTCGCCGCAGCCGCACGAGGCGAGCCAGCCTGAGGCTCGACTGCTCGAAGGCGCGCTCCCGGCTGGGATGGCAGGCCCGCTGGCCATTGGCCGTCGCGCTGGAGAAGATCTGCGCCTGGCACAGGGCCTTCGGCAGCGGCGCGAACATGCGCGATTTCACGCTCGCCCAGATCGGCGAATTCGAGGCGGCGCTGCGATGAACGCGCCCCTGCAACGACGCGACGAGATCCGGCAACGGATCGGCGAGCTGGTGGCGGAATACGCCGCGCTGGCGTTCGCGCCGGCGCCGTTCGTCCCCGGCACCACGGTGATCCCGCCCTCGGGCAAGGTGATCGGCGGTCCCGAATTGCACAACATGGTCGAAGCGTCGCTCGACGGCTGGCTGACGACCGGCCGGTTCAACGAGGCATTCGAGCGGCGGCTTGCGGGCTTCCTGGGCGTGAAGCACGTGCTCACGACGAACTCCGGCTCGTCCGCGAACCTGCTCGCGTTCTCGGCGCTCACTTCGCCCAGCCTCGGCGAGCGGGCCATACGTCCCGGCGACGAGGTGATCACCGTCGCGGCGGGATTTCCCGACGACGGTGAACCCGATCCTGCAGTTCGGCGCGGTGCCCGTGTTCGTCGATGTCGACATCCCGACCTACAACATCGACGTCAGCGCGCATCGAAGCCGCCATCGGCCCGAAGACGCGCGCCATCATGCTCGCGCACACGCTCGGCAATCCGTTCGACCTGGGCGAGGTCGTGCGGATCGCGAAGCAACACGGCCTGTGGCTGATCGAGGACTGCTGCGACGCCCTCGGCTCGACCTACGGCGGGCGCCTCGTGGGCACGTTCGGCGACATCGGCACGCTGAGCTTCTACCCGGCCCACCACATCACGATGGGCGAGGGCGGCGCGGTGTTCACCAACGACGACGACCTGCGACGCGTCGCTGGAGTCGTTTCGCGACTGGGGGCGCGACTGCTATTGCCAGCCGGGCAAGGAGAACACCTGCGGCAAGCGCTTCTGCTGGAAGCTGGGCCAGCTTCCTTACGGCTACGACCACAAGTACACGTACTCGCACATCGGCTACAACCTCAAGATCACCGACATGCAGGCGGCGTGCGCGCTGGCGCAGATGGATCGGCTCGACGGCTTCATCGCCGCACGCCGGCGCAACTTCGCCTGGCTCAAGGATCGATTGCGATCGGTGGAGGAGTTTCTCGTCCTGCCCGAAGCCACGCGCGGAGCCGATCCGTCCTGGTTCGGCTTTCTGCTCACCCTGCGCGACGGATCCGGCACGCGACGCGTCGAGCTGCTCGAGTATCTCGACCAGTACAGGATCGGCACGCGCCTGCTGTTCGCCGGCAACCTGACGCGGCAGCCGTCGATGGCCGGCCGGCAATACCGGGTGTGCGGCGACCTCGCGAACACGGACCGGATCATGAACGACACGTTCTGGATCGGCGTCCATCCGGGGCTCACCGAGGAGATGCTCGACTTCGTCGCCGCGAAGATCGAAGCCTATTTCGGCGTGAATTTCTGACTGCGTATCAGCGAGGACCCCAATGATTCCCCAGCGCGACCGCGACATTTTCGAGAACCTCTTCGTTCTCGAACTGGCCAACAACCACTGGGGCAGCGTGGAGCGCGGCCTCAAGATCATCCGCGACCACGCCATCGTCGCGCGCTACAACAACGTGCGGGCGGCGATCAAGCTGCAGTTCCGGGACGTGGACGAGTTCATCCACCCGAGCTTCAAGGGCACGGACACGCTGCGCTACGTGAAGAAGACGGAGGCGACGCGCATGTCCCGCGAGGGCTTCGCGCAGATGGTGCACGAGATCCGGTCGCTGCTCATGCATCCCGATGGCAACGCCCTTCGACGAGCCTTCGGTGGATCTCTGCGTGCAGTTCGACTTTCCGATCATCAAGGTGGCGAGTTCCGATCTCAACGACTGGCCGCTGCTGGAGAAGGTCGCGTCGACGCGACGGCCGGTGATCGTTTCCTCCGGCGGGGCCTCCGAAAAGGATCTCGACGATCTGGTGAGCTTCTTCGAGAAGCGCAACATTCCGCTTTCCATCAACCACTGCGTGTCGCTCTACCCTTCGGAGGACGATCAGCTCGAGCTCAATCAGATCGATTACCTGCGGTTGCGCTATCCGGAACACGTCATCGGGTTCTCCACGCACGAGTTCCGCGACTGGCACTCGTCGATGCTGATCTCCTACGGCAAGGGTGCCCGCACCTGGGAGCGCCACATCGACATCAGGCACGGCGACAAGGAAGTGGCGCCGTATTGCTCGCTGCCCGAGCAGATCGACGAATGGTTCAAGGCGTTCCAGAAGGCGCGCGAGATGTGCGGCGGGTCGGGCGGAGGCAAACGTGTCATCGGCCGCCGGGAGATCGAATACCTGGACGCGCTGGTGCGCGGAGTCTACGCGCGCCGCGACCTCGAGGCGGACTACGTGTTCACGCGCGAGACGTTCGCGGAGGATTTCTACCTGGCCGTGCCCCTGCAGGAAGGGCCAGCTGTCCTGCCGCGAGATCATGAACGGGGAGCGACTGGTGCGCGCCATCGAGGCGGACGAGGCGTTGACCATCAGCCATATCGCGGGGCCGTACAGCGAGAATCCGGCTTTGCGCTCGCTGATTCTCAATCGCGGTCTGTAGCGCGCCCGGCCGCAGTTCCGCTGTGGATTCACCTCCGGGCGCGCACATGAAGACGTTGCTGTTGACCGGGGGCACCGGTTTCTTCGGACGATCGATTCTCGATGCCTTCCGCCGTGGTTTGCTGGCGCCATTCGGCATCGGCCGGATCGTCGCCGTCGCGCGCCACGCCAGCCGCCTGCCGGTCGAGGCGCCCGAATTGTGCGGCGCGGCGATCGAGTTGGTGGACGCCGACGTCCTGTGCCTCGACTCGACCTTCGATGCCGATGTGCTGATTCACGCCGCGGCGTCGTCCGACGCGCAGCGTTACCGGGTCGATCCGGCCGCGGAGACCCGGATCATCGTCGAAGGCACGCGTCGTGTCTGCGAGCTTGTCAGAAACGCCGCGCGCCGTCCGCGCCTCCTGTACGTGAGCTCGGGGGCCGTGTACGGCCGCCAGCCGTCCGCGTTGACCGCGCTCGGCGAAGACGCTCCGCCGACGGCGGATGCGGATCCGGACAAGGCCGCTTATGCGCAGGCCAAGCGCGCGGCCGAGGCCATCGTCCGGGATCTCGCGGACGGCTCCGGCGCGACCGCCCGCATCGCGCGCTGCTTCGCGTTCGTCGGGCCCTGGCTTCCCACGGACAGGCATTTCGCGATCGGCAACTTCATCGGCAACGCGCTGCGCGGCGAGCCCATCGAGGTGCGGGCGCGGCACCCCGTGATCCGCAGCTATCTGCACGCCGACGATCTCTCGGTGTGGCTGGCTGCGGCTCGCGACCGCGGAGGGCGACCGGTGCGCGACCTTCAACGTCGGGTCGGACGAAGCCGTTTCGATCCGCGATCTGGCAACGCTGGTCGCGACGGCCGGCGGGGTCGGAGTCTCGCTTCCCGCGCTGCCGGCGGGAGGCATCGCCGGGGCCGACGGGCGAGACGGATCGTTACGTGCCCGATGTCGGCAAGGCCCGCCGCGAGCTCGGGCTTGCGGTGACGATTCCGCTGCGCGAGGCGGTCGATCGCACGCTGAAGACGCTGGCCGCGCTGTCCACGCACCGCACCGCCGGCGCGGGCGCGGGACCCCGCCAGGATTGCGCGATGAAACCACGCGCGCACGAAACCATTCGCGCGTGCCCGATATGCGGCAGCCACGAGGCGGTCGCGCTGCGCGAGCTCTCCTTCGTTCTGCCCGAAGGCTCGCCGCTGCCTGCGGCGTACACGCTGGCGTCGTGCGTGGATTGCGGAGCCTGCTTCGCCGATACGCCGGCGCCCCAGGAAGCCTACGACCGGCATTACCGGCAGTTCTCCAGGTACGACGATCCCGCGCTCGGAACGGGCGGGGGCACGTCGATTTCGGACCGCGAGCGGCTGGAGGAGACCGCGGCGCTCATCGCGCGCCAGCCCTTGCCTCGCGGCGCCGCCAGCCGCGTTCCTGGACATCGGTTGCGCCGGCGGCGGCCTGCTGCTTGCGCTGGCCGGTCACGGCTTCCGCGACCTCGCCGGGATGGACCCGTCGCTCGCCTGCGTCGAACGGGTCCGGCGGCATGGCTTCCCGTGCCATCAGGGCATGCTCTCCGACCTGCGGCGTGCGCTGCCTCCCGGTGCGACGTACGACGTCGTGATCCTTTCGCACGTGGTCGAGCACCTGGTCGACGTCCGCGCGGCGCTGCTCGCGGTGCGGGATGTGCTCGCGGACGACGGCGTCTGCTATGTCGAGGTTCCGGACGCTGAACGGTATGCCGTCGACGCGTTCGTCCCGTTCTATTTCTTCGATTCCGAGCACATCAATCACTTCGGCCGTGCGGCCCTTCGGAACCTGGCCCGGGCCACGGCTTTCGACGTCCTGTCCGACGGCGAGCGGGACCTGCGCCTGGAAGGCGGCAAGCGCTACCCGGCCGCATGGTCGGTCTTGCGGAAAGGGCAACCCGGACGGAAACCCGCATGCGACGCGACGTTGCGTGCCACGGCTTGCCGCGTACATCGCGGCCTCGACGCGCGCGCTGGACCCGCGCGCGCTCGACGACCTGGCGGCCAGCCGTTGCCCGGTGCTGCTGTGGGGCGCCGGGTCGCATGCCCAGAGGATGCTGAAGAACACGTCGCTCGGACGCTGCAATCTGGTTGGCGTCGTCGATCGCGATCCCGGCAAGCAGGGCCTTGCGCTGCTCGGTCACGAAATCCGTGCTCCGGAGGCCGTGTTGGACGGTCTTGGCGCCGGAGGTCACGATCGTCATCGCATCGGTCCTGCACGGCGATCAGATCGCCGCGTCGATTGCCGGAGCCGGCCTCCCGAATCCCCTTATGGTGGCGCGCTGAACATGACCCGGAAGACGATTTCGATACTGACGCCATGCTACAACGAGGAGCCTGGCATCGCGGAGTGCCATCGGCAGGTCCGGCAGCTCTTCGAAACCCGGCTGGCTGACTACGATTACGAGCACGTGTTCATCGACAATTGCTCGGTCGACGGCACGGTCGCCGTACTCAAGGCGATCGCGGCCAGCGACCGGCGGGTAAAGATCATCGTGAACTCGCGCAATTTCGGCGCGGCGCGGTCGAGCTTTCACGGGTTTCTGGAGACGCGCGGCAACGCCGTCATCCCCGTCCTTGCCGACCTGCAGACGCCGCCCGAGCATCATTCCCGAGCTGGTGGCGAAGTGGGAGCGAGGCTGCCCCATGGTCGTGGCCGTGCGCACGGGAGCCGACGAGGGCTGGTTCATGCGGCATTGCCGCCGGGCGTTCTACCGTCTGATGACGCGCTTCTCCGGCGTCCAGCAGATCCCCAATTTCATCGGCTTCGGCCTTTACGACGCATCCGTCGTTCAGGTGATGCGCGACCTCCAGGAGCCCGACCCCTATTTCCGGGGCATGGTCTGCGAGATCGGCTTCGAGAAGGACGTTCGTCGAGTACCATCAACCGCCGCGTCGCCACGGCAAGTCCAGCTACACGTTTCTGAGCCTGCTCGATTACGCGGTGCTCGGCCTCACCAGCTACTCGAAGGTCCCGCTGCGCATCATGACGATCGTGGGAGTGACGCTGTCCGCGCTCAGCATGCTGGTCGCGCTTGCCTATCTGGCGATCAAGCTCGTGCGCTGGGAGACGTTCGAGCTCGGTCTTGCGCCGCTGCTCATCGGAACGTTCTTCTTCGCGTCCGTGCAGCTTCTCTTCGTCGGACTGATCGGCGAATACGTGGGCGCGATCTATGCGCAGGTCAAGGGGCGCCCGCTGGTGTCGAAAGGGAGCGAGTGAATTTTGACGAACCCGATGCGCGCCGCTGAGTGGGGGGCTCCTTCCGCGGCGCCGGCTGTCACGCTTGCCGCGGACGCCCCGCCATGGATGACGAAATGACGATTCGCGGTGCCGACTACATCGCCCGGCGCATGGCCGAGCAGGGACTGACCCACGTCTTCGGCGTCACGGGCGGGGGCGCGATGCACCTGAACGACGCCTTCGGCGCCGAGCCGCGGCTGGCCACCGTGTACTTCCATCACGAGCAGGCCGCGGCGATGGCCGCCGAGGGCTACGCCCGGATCGCCGGCCGGCCGGCTGTGCTCAACGTGACCACCGGTCCGGGCAGCATCAACGCGCTTGAACGGCGTGTTCGGCGCCTACACCGACTCGATCCCGATGCTCGTCGTGTCGGGTCAGGTGAAGCGGGAAACGCTGCTGCGCGCTGAATCCGATCGCCGGGCTGCGCCAGCTCGGCGACCAGGAAGTCGACATCATGGCGATGGCGGCTCCGGTCACGAAGTGGCGCCAGCTCGTGCGCTCGCCCGAGGACATTCCCGCCACGGTCGACCGCGCGCTCGTCGAGGCCGTCTCGCAGCGTCCCGGGCCCGGCCTGGATCGACGTGCCGGTCGACGTGCAGGGCGCGCCGATGCCGGAAGGCGTTCGCACCGACCTGCCGCTCGCACTATCCGCCCCATCTCGTCGCCGACCCGCAGGCGGCCGTATCGGTGCTGGCGGAGCTGCGTCGCGCCCGCCGACCGGTGATCCTGGCGCGGCACCGGGGTACGGATCGCCGGGGCAGAAAGGGTGTTTCTCGAGGTCGCCGAGCAGCTCGGCATCCCGGTGGTCACCGCCTGGACGCACGACCTCATCCACGACGACCATCCGCTCTTCGCCGGCCGGCCGGGAACCATCGGCACGCGGGCCGGCAACTTCGTCGTGCAGAACGCGGACTGCGTTCTGGTGCTCGGGTCGCGGCTCAACATCCGCCAGGTCAGCTACAACTGGGCGAGCTTCGCGCGCAATGCCCGCAAGATCTGGGTGGACATCGATCGCGCCGAGTTCGACAAGCCGTTCGTGTCGCCCGACCTCGCGATACAGGCGCACCTGGCGCCTTTTCTCGCCCAGTTGCGCGCCGCGGCCAAGGCGGAACGCTGGACCGCGCAGCACGGGAACTGGCTGCGCTGGTGCCAGGCGATTCGCCGGCGGTACTCGCCGAAGGCGTCCGACTACCCGGTGTCCCCGGATGCCATCAATGCCTACCACTTCGTCGACGAGCTCTTCGAGCAGCTGGGGCCGGACGACATCGTGGTCTGCGGAGACGCCACCGCCACCATCGTCCCGTTCCAGATCGGACGCCTCAAGCCCGGCATGCGCCTGGTCAGCAACTCGGGAAGCGCGTCCATGGGCTACGACCTTCCGGCGGCTATCGGCGCGGCGATCGCGCGCCCGGACGCGCGCGTGATCTGCCTCGCGGGCGACGGCAGCATCATGATGAACATCCAGGAGCTGCAGACGCTGCGCGCGCTTGGCGCGAACGTGAAAGTGCTGGTGCTGGACAACGGCGGATACCTTTCGATCAAGCAGACGCAGTGGAATTTCTTCGGACGCGAATTCGGCGCCTCGCCCGATTCCGGTGTCACGTTTCCCGACTTTCTCGCGGATTGGCGAAGCGTTCGGCTTGCCTGCAGCCGACCTCGCCCGCGATGGCTGGCGCCGCGAGCTCGCGCGCCGTGCTGGAGCGCGACGGTCCCGTCGTCTGCCGCGTGCCGCTGGACCGCAAGCAGGAGTTCCAGCCCCGGCTGAAATCCCGGATGGTCGATGGCGTGATCCGCACCCCGGAGCTCGAAGACATGTTCCCGTTCCTGCCGCCGGAGGAAATCGAGGCGGTGCGGCAGAGCGCGCTGGCGATCGGATGAACACGGATATCCGTCCTCCTGGCGACGCTGCCGACAACGCGCACCGATGAATGCGATGGATCGGGAGCTCGACCGACTCATTCAGGCGCCGTTCGATATCGCGCCGCTGACACCGGAGGTCGTCGTATACGGCGCGGGCAACACCGGCCGGGCGGTGGCGCACGTACCTCGCCAGCACCCGGCCATCGGGTGGTGGGCTTTCTCGATGCGGCAGCCCAGCCCGGGCAGCAGGTGCAGGGAATTCCCGTGTACCGTCCCGGCGCCTGGCCGGACTTCCGGCGCGCGGGGGCGCTCGACATCGTGGTCGCGGTCCACAACTACGGCGTCGACATGGTCGGGCTTGCTGGCGCAGATCCGTGGCCTCGGCTTTCGCCGCACGCTCAACATGATTCACTTCCACAACCTGTTTCCGGACGGACAGCCGTTTCGCTTCTGGCTGACCTCCCGCGCCTTCTATCGCGGGCGCGAGCGCGAGATCGGGGCGGCGGCATCGCTGCTGGGTGATGCGATCAGCCGCCGGTGGTTCAACGATGTGCTTGCATTCCGTCTGACTGGAGACTACGGCCGGCTGCCCGACCCTTGTCTCGCCGATCAATATTTCCCGGCAGACCTGCCGCGATGGAAAAACCCGATGCGGTTCGTCGATTGCGGGGCGTACAACGGCGACACGGTCGAGGCGTTGGCCCATGCCGGCTACCAGTTCGACGCGATTGCGGCTTTCGAACCGGACCCGCGACAACTACGCCGCGCTTGCCGCGCGGATCCCGCGCCATGTCTCCGCGTTCTGCTTTCCCTGCGGCGTGGCGGGTTCGACACGGAAGGTGCGTTTCGCGGCCGGTGCCGGGATGGCGAGCCACGAGGCTGCCGACGGGACTACGGTGATTCAATGCGTGGCGCTCGACGATGCGCTGATCGGATTCCGGCCCACGCTGGTGAAGATGGACATCGAGGGCGGCGAGCCCGATGCGCTCGAAGGTGCGCGAAGGATGATTTCCTCCGAACGTCCTTCACTGGCGATCGCGCTCTATCACGAGCCCCAGCACCTGTGGGAAATTCCGCGACAGATCGCGGGTTGGGATCTGGACTATCGTCTGGAGATCCGTGGGCACGGTCACGGCAGCTACGATACGGTGCTTTATGCCCTTCCGGGCAGCGGCCGCCACGGTTGAGCCCGGATGCGGCGCGCCCGGAGAGCGCGATCCCCGAGCCGCGAGGCCTGGCAGCGTTCATGCGATGATTTCACGATGAGCCGTGCATCGCTTTCCACGCTGCTCGAACATATCCCGCCGGGCCAACTCGGACGCTACCTTGCCGTGGGCATCTGGAACACGGCATTCGGATACGGGACGTTCGCGCTGTTCACCGCATTGCTGGATCGCTATGTGCCCGCGAGCTACCTGGCCGCCAGCCTGCTGTCGAGCGTGCTGAACATCACCGTGTCGTTTCTCGGGTACAAGTGGTTCGTGTTCAGGACAAGGGGCAACTACCTGCGCGAGTGGGCCCGCTGCCTCATGGTCTACAGCGGCAGCATTGCGCTGGGGCTGGTGCTGTTGCCGCCCACGGTGTTTCTGGTGGCCCATTTCACCGGCAGCACGGACGCCGCGCCCTACATCGCGGGTGCGCTGGTCATGAGCGTGCAGGTCATCCTCAGCTTTTTCGGACACAGGACTTTCTCGTTCGGCGTCGGTCGCGAGCCGACTGCGCGCACCGGCGAATAGGCCACGCCCCGTGGCGCGCCATCGAGTCCCGGTCCCGGGCCAGGGCCGGTCGGGCATGGCGAAACAGCTCACCGGGGCCCGCGCCGTCTGGCGTAAACGCTTGATTGGGGACCGCATTTGCCGCTATAATGTTCGACTTTGCACAAATGCAGTCTTCGGACCCGAAGGAGCGAGCCATGGCTCGAGTCTGTCAGATCACCGGCAAGGCCCCGATGGTGGGCAACAATGTTTCGCACGCCAACAACAAGACCAAGCGGCGCTTCCTGCCCAATCTGCAGCGGCGCAAGTTCTGGCTGGAGAGCGAGAGCCGCTGGATCCGGCTGCGGCTGACCAATGCTGCGTTGCGGACGATCGACAAGAACGGCATCGAAGTCGTGCTCGCCGACCTGCGCGCGCGCGGCGAACGCATCTGACCCGCTGAAGGACCACGACCATGCGCGAAAAGATCAAACTGGAATCGTCGGCCGGCACCGGCCACTTCTACACGACGATGAAGAACAAGAAGCTGATGCCGGAGAAGATGGAGATCAAGAAGTTCGATCCCGTCGCCCGCAAGCACGTCGCGTACAAGGAAACGAAGCTCAAGTAACCGATGGATCCGAAACGCAAAAGGCCCGCCGATTGGCGGGCCTTTTGCATGGGTGCCGCTCCCGCCGCGGCCTCCTTGTGCCGGCTGCGGAAGGTACTGGATCGTGCGTCGGCCGCAGCGTCGACTTGCCTCGGTCGCATCCCCACGTTGTGGGGCCCCTGCTTCCCGGCTCCCGCCGCTACGCGTAGCGCTTGAGCTGCAGCGAGAACTGCGCGAGCGGGGCGATGCCGGAGGCCTCGGCGCGTTGGCACCAGTCCTGCAGCCGGGCGAGCAACTGCTCGCTCGATTCGGTCGAGCGTTCCCAGAGCACGTTGAGCTCCTGGCGCATCGCGTAGATGGTCGAAAGGGCGCGGCTCTTCTCCATTGCCCGGACGAGCGCCGCGCGCTCACGCTCGCGCAGGGCGCTGACCGTATCGCCGGTCAGCCAGCGCTTCAGGCCGCGCATGCTGGGCACGTCGGCGAACTCGCTGCGCCCGGCGCGCTCGCGCAGGCGGGCGAGCTCGGCCGCGCAGGTCTCCTTCAGCGTGCGCGCATAGGCCGTCGCCACCGCGTAGCGGTTCGCGATCACCGCCTGCAGCGTCGCGAAATCGGGCGCCGGCTTGGCGGTCGGCGCGACCCGAAGCGTCGGGGCGACCTTGCGCACCTGGGCGAGGCCCAGCATTTCGAGCATCCGGATGTAGGTCCAGCCCAGATCGAATTCGTACCAGCGCGACGAGAGCTTCGCCGACGTCCCGTACGCGTGGTGGTTGTTGTGCAGCTCCTCGCCGCCGATCAGGATGCCCCAGGGCACGATGTTGGTCGACGCGTCGGCGGACGCGAAATTGCGGTAGCCCCAGTAGTGCCCGATGCCGTTGATGATGCCCGCCGCCGTGATCGGAATCCACGCCATCTGGACCGCCCAGATCGTGAGCCCGGCGCCGCCGAACAGCATCAGATTCACCACGAGCATCAGGCCGACGCCCTCCCACGAGAAGCGCGTGTAGACGTTGCGCTCCATCCAGTCGTCGGGCGTGCCGCGGCCGTATTTCTCGATCGTCTCGGCGTTCTTCGCCTCGGCGCGATAGAGCTCGGTGCCGCGCCAGAAGACCGTCTTGATGCCGCGCGTCTGGGGGCTGTGCGGGTCGTCCGGCGTTTCCACCTTCGCGTGGTGCTTGCGATGAATGGCGACCCACTCCTTGGTGACCATGCCGGTCGTGAGCCAAAGCCAGAACCGGAAGAAATGGCTGGCGGCGGGGCCGAGGTCGAGCGCGCGGTGCGCCTGCGCGCGGTGCAGGAAGATCGTGACGCAGGCGATGGTGACGTGCGTCATCGCCAGCGCGACGACGAAATAGCCCCACCACGGGAGCGGCAACAGGCCGTGCGCGGCAAAGCCGAGAAAATCGAAGGGCATCAAGGGTTCCTCTGTATGGGCTGTGGCGCTTGGCCACGAGCCCGTTGTTGTAATCCGGTGAATTATACGCGAAACCGGTCTGGAGTCCCGAGTCGATCCGCGAATATTGTCTTTGTTAAACAGGATGTTGCAGAAACGATGACAGCGTCGGGCGCAACGGACCTCAAGCCGCCTGGATCGGCACGGCGGAGCTCCGCCGGTGTGCCGTCCGACACCGTCCGGAAGCCCCACGACGCGCAGCTCGCGCTGCGGAAACGGAATCTTGATGCCGTTCGCCTGAAACGCCCGCCAGATCGCCCGGTTGAGCGCGCTGCGCAGGTCGAGCTGGCCGCTGTCGGGATCGTCGATCCAGACTCCGAGTTCGAGATCGATCCCGCTCTCGGCGAAACGGACCAGGAGCGCCGCCGGCGCGTTCGGCGCGCTCTTCAGCACGCGCGGCTCGGCCAGGGCCGCCGCCTCCATCAGCTGCAGCGCCACGATCGATGTCGGTGTCGTAGGCCACCTGCACGGGCAGGCCCAGCCGGATTTCGCGTTTCGCGCGCGAGTGGTTCAGGACGATCGTCGTCACCAGGGTCTCGTTCGGCACGACCGCTTCGATGCCGTCCAGGCTGCGCACGATGACGTAGCGCGACGTCAGTCCGGCCACGACGCCGGAGTATTTGTCCACGGTGATCCTGTCGCCCAGACGGATCGACCGGTCGAGCAGGATCGTGAAGCCGGCGATGTAGTTGCTCGCGAGCTTCTGCAGGCCGAGGCCGATGCCCACGCCCAGCGCACCGCCGAACACCGTCAGCAGCGTGAGATCGATGCCGACCGCCTGCAGCGCGACCAGAACGCCGAGCGCGAGCAGCAGCGCGCGCACGAACTTGGAGATGACGACGCGAACGCTGCTGTCCAGATGCGCCGCCTTCTGCAGCCTCTGCTCGACGACGCCGGACAGCCAGAGGCAGCCCGAGAGCGTCAGGACGAGCACGACGACGCCCTTGAGCAGCTCGAACACCGAGACGCTGCTTGGCTGCCCGACGGGAATCACCATCGCGTCGAGCGTTCGGCCCAGAGCTCGGGCAGCACGCCGGTGAAATGGAGGAGCACGATGCCCCAGATCGTGAACGAGACGACGCGCTCCGACGACGGCAGCCAGGCCGGAGTGCCGAAGATCTCCCGCATCGCGTAGACGAGGAGCCGGATCAGCGCCAGCGCGACCATCAGCGGAATGGCGATCGGGAGGAAGAACGGCGGATGCCACCGCCGGAAGAGCGCCGTCCGCGACGACCATCAGCACGAGCGTGACGAGCGGCAGCAGCAGCCGGTTCACGCTGCCCAGGCCCAGGCGCACGACCTCCGCCTCCGACGCGGATTCGAGGCGCCAGCGTCGATCGAGGATCCAGCCGACGGCGAAGCAGGCGGCGATGATGGCGAGCTCGATCCAGCTCGCGCGCGACGCGAGCGCGGCCTCGATGCGGGTGAAATCGATCGGCGCGATCACGCGCGAAGTCTACCGGATTTCACTGCTTCTCGAGGCCGGTACGGGCGTCGCGTCGCCGCGCATCATGCGCTGCGCGTGAGCACCTCGGCGTAGAACCCGTCGCAGCCGTGCCGGTGCGGAAGCAGCCGCAATGATGGTCCCGTGTCGAGCGGGATTCCGGCGCGGGCGAGCTCTGCCGCCGCGTCGCCGCGCGCGAACGCGGGATTCGCCGCGAGGAACGCGCCGACGACCGCTTCGTTCTCGTCGGGCAGCACGCTGCAGGTCGCGTAGACGAGGCGGCCGCCGGGCTTCACCAGCGTCGCCGCGGCCGCGAGTATCGCGTGCTGCTTGGCCGCGAGCTCGGCGAGCGCCGACTCCGGCTGACGCCACTTGAGATCGGGATTTCGCCGCAGCGTGCCGAACCCCGTGCACGGTGCGTCGACCAGCACGCGATCGATCTTGCCGGCGAGACGCTTGATCTTCGTGTCCCGCTCGTGCGCCAGCAGTTGCGGGTGCACGTTGGAAAGTCCGGAGCGCGCGAGCCGCGGCTTCAGGTTCGCGAGACGCCGGTCGTGCGTGTCGAACGCGTAGAGCCGGCCCTGCGAGCGCATCAGCGCGCCGAGGAGCAGCGTCTTGCCGCCGGCGCCCGCGCAGAAATCCACGACCATGTCCGTGCGCTTCGGCGCGACCAGGAATCCGACGAGCTGGCTGCCTTCGTCCTGCACTTCGATCGCGCCCGCAGTGAACAACGGGTGCCGCGCCAGCGCCGGGCGGCCGGCGATGCGCAAGCCGAGCGGCGAGTACGGTGTCGGTTCCGCGACGATGCCGGAAGCCGCCAGGGCGGCACGGGCGTCGTCGCGCGTCGTCTTGAGCGGGTTGACGCGCAGATCGAGCGGCGCGGCAGAGAGCCACGCATGGGCGAGCGCCGCGCGCTCGGCATCGCCATACGCGGTGCCCAGACGCTCCCAGAGCCAGTCCGGCAGGTCGGCGGCAACGGCCGGGAGAAGAGGCGTGGCGAGGCGCGACTTGAACGCGCGCAGCCAGAGCGCGTCATCGGCGCACAGGGCCCCCTCGCATTCGCGCACGCCGATCCCCAGTTCGCGCACGAGCACGGCCAGCGCCAGCTGCATGCGGGCGTTGCGTCTGCGCGAGTTCTTCCAGCGAGCGCCGCCGCCGGAGGTACGCGAACACGCCGTCGGCGACGAACGCCCGGTCGTGCTGTCCCATCGCCCGGTGCCGCCGGAAGAACTGGTGCAGCAGCGCGTCGGCCGGCTGGAGCAGCGGCCGGATCTCGGCGATCGCCGCTGCCAGTCCCGCGATCTGGTTCGCCCGCACCGTCGCGCGCGGCGTCATTGGCCGGCGAGCGTTTCGTCGACGCGGATCGAATCGAGCGTGGCCTCCAGCGTGGCCTCCAGCATGCCGCGGTACGAGCCGGTCACGCGCATCTTCACCGGGACGTAGCGCAGCGACGGCGCGAGCCAGATGGTCGCGTGCAGGTTGCCGTCCTCGCTCATGCGCCGCCAGCGCTCCGTCAGGATCTCGCCCTGCGCCCAGGCGATCGTCTCTTCCGCCTCGCGCGTGAGCGTGTAGCGGGCGACGCGGCGCGTCGTCGCGATGCTGATGTCCTGGACGTCGTCGACGGGCGGCGAGAAATAGGCCTGCCACATCAGGGCGAGGGGATCGAACGTTGCCGAGTCGAGCGCCTCGGACTTCTGCTCGAACAGCGTCACCATTCCGATTTCCCAGTCGAAGATCGCGGTTTCGCGCCGCTCCCTGCTCCCTCGCTCGACCGCGAACTCGTACGGTCGGAGGCCCGCGGCGGTGATCAGTCCCCGGCTCTCCATCTTGCCCTGCCCGCGCAGGAACAGTGCGGCGAGCCCCTTCGCCTCCCCGATCGTCGTGATCTGGTACTCATTTCCCGCGTGCTCGAAACGGTAGACGGCTTCGCCGATGAGGAAGCCCTGCGTGCCGAGGAACGCCTTGTAGACGAGGTCGACGCGGCCGGGAAGCGTCTTCGGCGGTGCGTCGGGAAGGGCGCTTGCAGGTTCCGCCGCGACGATTTCCGTCGGCGGTTGCGGCCCGGCGGCCATCGCCTCGGCCGTGGGCTCGGTAAGGGGAGCCTCGGGCTCCGTCGTGGCGACGGGGTCGATGGTCTCGACCGGCTCGGTCGGCGGGCGGGTGGCCGTTGCCCGTTGCGGTTTCGGGCGCGGCTTCTGCGGCACCGGCGCCACGAACGTAGGCGGTGGCGGCAGCTGCGTGATGGATGCCTGCAGCGGGACCGTGTCGGGCGGCGCATCGGCATCTGTCGGCCAGAACGAGAGGGCAGCGTGTACGGCGATCGACAAGGCGAGCCCGACGATCAGGCCCCGCCCCGGCGCATGCGCCGCGATGGCGCGCATCGGCGCGGGAACGGCGGGCGGGTGCGTGGAGGCAGCCATTGCGAGCAGGGGCAAAGGAGCGCGCCGGCAGGAGCGAGATCAGATGCCGGGCGACGGAACTTCGAGCGCGGCGTCGGGGACGAGTTCGCCTTTGACGCGCACCCGACTGCCGGTGATGACGAGGCGTCCGGCGCAGAACGCGCGCACGGCCGCCGGCAGCAACCGGTGTTCGACGGCGAGCACCCTGGCGGCGAGCATGGCTTCGTCGTCGCCGTCGAGCACGGGCACGGCGCCCTGCGCGACGATCGGCCCGTGATCCAGTGCCGCGGTCACGAAGTGCACGGTGCAGCCGTGAATCCGCACACCGTCGGCGAGCGCGCGACGGTGCGTGTGGAGCCCGGGATACGCCGGTAGCAGCGACGGATGGATGTTCAGCATGCGGCCCTCGTAGCGCCCCACAAGCGTCGGGCCGAGGATGCGCATGAACCCGGCGAGCACGACGAGATCGGGCTCGCTTGCGGCGATGGCGGCGGCAAGCGCGGCGTCGAACCCGTCGCGATCGGGGTAGGCGCCTTGTGCGACGACGATGCCCGGAACGCCGTGCGCTTCCGCGATCGCCAGCGCGGGAATCGCGGCCCGGTTGCTGATGACCGCGGTTATCGTCCCGCCGAGGCGGCTGGCGCGTTCGGCGGCAAGAAGCGCCGCCAGGTTCGAGCCGCGACCGGACGTCAGGACGGTAACGCGGGGAACGGACATGGCGGGTGGTGCCGGGAGTCCGACACACACGACCTAAACGACGACCGTGCCCGGCGCACCGGGTGCACGAGGCACGACCGAACCGATGCGATAGACGGTTTCCCCCGCTTGCCGGAGGACATCGGCCGCCTGCTCGGCTTCGGCGGCGGCGACCACGACGACCATGCCGATGCCGCAGTTGAACACTCGGTGCATTTCCGCTTCAGCCACGTTTCCCGCGCGCTGCAGCCAGTCGAAGATCGCCGGCCGAGGCCAGCGCGCGCGCTCCAGGCGCGCAGCCAGTTGACCCGGGAACATTCGATGCGTGTTCTCGACCAGTCCGCCGCCGGTGATGTGCGCCATTCCCTTGACGTCGACTTTCTGCATCGCCGCGAGCATGGGTTTCACGTAGATCCGCGTCGGCTCGAGCAACGCATCGCCCAGCGTGCGCGTTCCGGCGCACGCCGGAAACCGGCGCTGCGAGGTCGGCGCCGGCGACCGCGAGGATGCGGCGGATGAGCGAGAACCCGTTCGAATGCGGCCCGCTCGACGCAAGGCCGAGCAGGACATCGCCGTCGCGGATCCGGGTACCGTCGATGGCCTTCGACTTTTCGACGACACCGACCGCGAAACCGGCAAGGTCGTATTCGCCGGGAACGAACGCATCGGGATGCTCGGCCGTCTCGCCGCCGATGAGGGCGCAGCCCGCCAACTCGCAACCGGCGGCGATGCCCTTGACGACGTCGGCGGCCACGCCGACGTCCAATCGCTCGCACACGAAGTAATCGAGGAAGAACAGCGGCTCGGCACCCTGGACCAGGACGTCGTTGACGCTCATCGCGACGAGATCGATGCCGATCGTGTCGTGGCGGTTCAGCGCGAACGCGAGCTTGAGCTTCGTGCCTACGCCGTCGGTGCCCGAGACGAGCACGGGCTCCCGGTAGCGATGCGGCAGCTCCACCAACGCTCCGAAGCCGCCGATCCCGGCCAGCACTTCGGGGCGCATCGTCCGTGCCGCGAACGGTTTGATGCGCTCGACAAGGGCGTCGCCGGCATCGATGTCGACGCCGGCGTCGCGATACGAGAGTGGGGACGGCGGGGCGGGGACAATCGATGTCATGGATGGCGGGGAAGGACGACCTCGGTCCGGGCCGCGGGGCCGAACGAGACGGATTGAGCCAAGCGTCGGCGACGGGGTAAAGTGCGACGCTGCGGCGATTTTACCGGATTCGCGGTGGTGCCTGCCGCCGATCCACCCGGTGCCTCGCGGCTGCGGGCGAGCAAACGCATTTCCGACTCACCACACATGTGACCGAACAACTCGTCTTCGAACTCGCGGCGCCCGAGCCGCCGTCGTTCGCCAATTTCCTGCCCGGGAGCAATGCCGAGGCCCTCGCCGCGGTGAAGGCACTGGCGGCGGGCGATGCGGCGGAGACGGGCGTGCTGCTCTGGGGGTCCCCGGGCGCCGGCAAGTCGCACCTGCTGCGTGCCGCCGTCGGCGCCGCAGGGGCGCGCGACGGCGCGGCGGTGTTCGTGGCCGACCCCGGAGAACTGCTGGAGCAGGATCCGGCGACGCTTGCGCGGCTGGCTGTCGTCGCGATCGACGGCATCGAGCACGCCACGCCCGAGGCGCAGGCGCGCATGTTCACGCTCTTCAACGGTCTTCGCGAAGGGGGCGGGCATCTGCTCGTGGCGAGCCGGATGCCGCTGGCGGCACTGCCGCTGCGCGAAGACCTGCGCACGCGCCTGGGCTGGGGCCTCGTCTACGAGCTCATGCCGCTTGCCGATGTGGACAAGCCCGCCGCATTGGCGGCCTACGCGCGGGGTCGCGGCTTCGTATTGGGCGACGAGGTCATTGCCTACCTGCTGTCCCATTGCCATCGCGACATGGGCGCGCTGGTCGGTGTGCTTGTCGCGCTCGACCGGCATTCGCTCGCCACGAAGCGGCCCATCTCGGTTCCGATGCTCCGGGCGTGGCTCCAGCAGGACATCGACCACTAGCACTGACGGACCCGCCAATCACGGTGGGGCGGAGATATTGCGGCACGACTGACAACCGCGCGGCGGAGGCGGCCTTTGACGCTGGCAACGGCTCGTGGCCGGTCGTCCGAGAGCAGCTGTTCGGGTAGTAGCTGGCCACGAAATCGGCTGGAAATCAAAGGTCTTGCCGACATTTTCTGCAGCCTGCCCTACCCAAGCCAGCCCATGAGGAAATCGGAATGAACAAGCTTATCGTTGCATTGATCGCTGCCGACAAGGCTGCCGCACCGAAGAAGTAGGCGCCCGGACAAGGCCGGGCAATGGCCCGGCTTCGCCCGTTTCGGACAGGAAGGCAGGGTCTCGACCCTGCCTTCTTGCCGTCCGGGCGGGCACAATGCGTGCTTTGATGCCATGCGCGAAACCCAGCCAACCCGACCGGCCGTGACCGTCGCGACGATTGTCGTCCACGACGGCAGGTTCCTGCTGGTCGAGGAAGAAACGCGTGATGGCGTCCGCCTCAACCAGCCGGCAGGTCATCTGGAGGCCGGCGAAACGCTGGTGGACGCCGCGGTGCGCGAGACGCTCGAGGAGACGGGCTACCGCGTCGTGCCCACGGCGCTCGTGGGCATCTATCGCTGGCGGGCAATGGCCACCGGACCGACCTTCATTCGCTTTGCCTTTGCCGGCGACGTCGTCGCGCACGAGACCCGCCGCACGCTCGACAAGGGCATTCTGCGGGCGCTGTGGCTCCCCTACGGCGACCTGGTCGCGCGTCGCGACATGCACCGCAGCCCGCTCGTCCTCCGGTGCGTCGACGATTATCGCGCCGGGTCGCGGCGTCCGCTCGATCTCGTCACGGAAATGTGATGCCGCGCAAGACCCGCGTGATCGTCGGCATGTCGGGCGGTGTCGACTCGTCGGTCGCCGCGTTCCTGCTGAAGCAGCAGGGCTTCGAGGTCATCGGCCTGTTCATGAAGAACTGGGAGGACGACGACACGGACGAATACTGCACGTCGCGCGCGGATCTGGTCGACGCGGCCTCGGTCGCCGACGTGATCGGGATCGAGCTGGAGGCGGTCAACTTCGCGCACGAGTACCGCACGCGCGTGTTCGCACACTTCCTGCGCGAATACGGCGCCGGACGCACGCCGAACCCGGACGTGCTCTGCAACAGCGAGATCAAGTTCCGCGCCTTCCTCGACCACGCGCGAGCGCTGGGCGCGGACCGCATTGCGACGGGGCACTACGCGCGGGTGCGGCCGTGCGGAGCGGGCGTCGAACTGCTGAAAGCCCTCGACGCCACGAAGGACCAGAGCTATTTCCTGCACCAGCTGACGCAGGAGCAGCTCGCGCCGGTGCTGTTTCCGCTCGGAGCAATCGCCAAGCGGGACGTGCGCGCGATCGCGCGACGCGAAGGCATCCCGACCTGGGCCAAGAAGGACTCGACGGGCATCTGCTTCATCGGCGAGCGTCCCTTCCGCGATTTCCTCGCGCAATACCTGCCGAAGTCACCGGGCCCGATCGAAACGCCCGACGGTGCGGTTGTCGGCCGCCATCAGGGCCTTGCCTACTACACGCTCGGCCAGCGGCAGGGCCTGCGGATCGGCGGGACCAAGGAAGGCAGCGACCTGCCGTGGTTCGTCGCGGGCAAGGATCAGGGGCGCAATGCGCTCATTGCCGTGCAGGGCCACAGCCATCCGCTGCTCTACCGGCCGGAGGTCGATGCGCAGGAGATGCATTGGATCGCGGGGACGCCGCCGGATGCGGCGACGCTGGCGAACCTCGGCGCGAAGACGCGCTACCGGATGCCCGACGCGACCTGCCGGGTCGAGCTCGGGGAAGACAGGCGCTGCCGCGCGACCTTCGACACCCCGCAATGGGCGCCGACGCCCGGACAGTACCTGGTGCTCTACGATGGGGACATCTGCCTCGGCGGTGGCGTGATCGCCACGCCGGCTTGCGCCGAAGCTGATGCGCCATCCATGACGGCGACGGCCGGCGGCTGAACGTCCGCAGCCCCTCAGAAGGGGATGTCGTCGTCGAGATCGTCGGGGTTGGAGCGCTTGGCCCCGCCTCCCGGCTTTGCGCTGCCGCCGCCACCGCCGCCGGTGCCGCCGCCACCACCACCGCCGCTCGATCGCGAGCCGGCGCCTCCGCCGCTGAAATCGGCGTCACCGCCGCCGCCTTCACGACTGCCGAGCAATTGCATCCGGTCGCCGACGATTTCGGTCGAGTACTTCTCCACGCCGTCCTTGTCGGTGTACTTGCGCGTCTGCAGCCGGCCCTCGATGTAGACCGACCGCCCCTTCTTCAGATACTCGCCGGCGATCTCGGCCTGGCGGCCGAAGAGCACGACGCGGTGCCATTCGGTCTTCTCCTGCTTTTCGCCGTTCTTGTCCTTCCACTGCTCGCTGGTGGCGATGTTGAGGTTGGCGATGGCGTCGCCGCCCGTCGTATAGCGCGTTTCCGGATCGCGGCCGAGATTGCCGATCAGGATTACTTTGTTTACCGAGGCCATATCACGTTTCTCCCATCGAATAGTTGCCCTGGTTGAAAGCCGGCGGCGCCGACATGGTCGCACTGACGGCCAGCCAGATCGTCGTCAGCACGAGCCCGAACCCGAAGACCGCCGCCGCGCCGTGCCATTGCGAAAGCCAGCCGCCGGCGGCGGCCCCGACGAAGGCGCCGAGGAACTGCACGCTCGAATACACGCCGGTGGCCGCACCCTTGACCGCCGGCGGCGCGAACTTCGAAACGAGCGAGGGCAGCGTCGCCTCCAGCAGGTTGAACCCCGTGAAGAACACGACCAGCGCGACGAGTCGTCAGCGGCAGGGATGCGCCCGCCAGGGCCAGAAGAACCTGTCCGGCGAGCAGCACGGCCACCGCACCGACGAACACCGGCTTGCCGCGACCCGGTCGATCCGCCTGCCAGAGCGCCGGCATCATCAGCGCGACGGACGCCGCGAGCACCGGCAGATAGACGAGCCAGTGCCGGGCCGCGGCGATGCCGTTGTCGCGCAGCATGAAGGGCACCTGCACGAACAGGGCCATCAGCGCCGCGTGCAGCGCGAAGATGCCGTAGTTGAGCCGGAGCAGATCGCGGTCGGCCAGCACGCGCTTCCATTGCGCCGGCGTGTCCTGCGGCCGCGGCGGTGCGCCGGGGTCGGGCACCATGCGCAGCAGCAGCACGATCGCGCCGAGCGCGAGCACGCCGGTCAGCACGAAGATGCCGGGCACGCCGATGACCGGCGTGAGCGCGGGCGCGACGACCAGGGAAAGCGCGAACGTCGCGCCGATCGTCATGCCGATCGCGGCCATCGCGCGCGAGCGGACCGTGTCGCGCGTCAGGTCGGCGGTCAGCGCGATCACCGCCGCGGAGATCGCGCCCGCGCCCTGCACGGTGCGCCCGACGATGGTCCAGAGGATGGTCGGTGCCCAGGCGGCGATGAAGCTGCCGAGCGCGAAGATCACGAGCCCCGCGATGATGACGGGCTTCCTTCCCCAGCGATCGGAGGCCCAGCCGAACGGGACCTGCAGCACTGCCTGCGTGAGTCCGTACGCTCCGAGCGCGAGACCGACGAGCGTGTGGTCGCGGCCGCCCGGGAGCGTCTCGGCGTACAGCGCGAGCACCGGCAGGACGATGAACATGCCGAGCATCCGCAGGCCGAAGATTCCGGCCAGACCGGCAGTGGCGCGACGCTCGGTGGGCGTCATGCGCACCGCGGCGGCAGTCGCGGCGGCAGGGGGCGCGCGGTCGTGCGGCATGGGGCGAACGAAAGGGGCGAAGGAAGAGGGAACGCTGAACGCGGCGACGCAGCTTAGAAATGCCTGCGGAATGGCGGTATAGTAGCAGGTTGCCCCCATGCCCGGCATGCGCCGGATGGCCTAAGACTTACGCTATGGAATACATTCGCATCCGCGGCGCGCGCACGCACAACCTCAAGAACGTCAACCTCGATCTGCCGCGGCACCGGCTGATCGTCGTCACCGGCCTGTCCGGCTCCGGCAAGAGCTCGCTCGCGTTCGACACGCTCTACGCCGAGGGCCAGCGCCGCTACGTGGAGTCGCTGTCCGCTTACGCGCGGCAGTTCCTGCAGCTGATGGAGAAGCCCGACGTCGACCTGATCGAGGGGCTGTCGCCGGCGATCTCGATCGAGCAGAAGGCGACGTCGCACAACCCGCGCTCGACCGTCGGCACCGTCACCGAGATCCACGACTACCTGCGGCTGCTCTACGCGCGGGTCGGCGATCCGTACTGCCCCGAGCATCCGCAGCAGAAGCTCTCGGCGATGACCATTTCGCAGATGGTCGACGCGACGCTGGCGCTCCCCGAGGACATGAAGCTGATGATCCTGGCGCCGGTGGTCGTCAACCGGAAGGGCGAGCAGCTCGACCTCTTCGTCGAGCTCCGGGCCAAGGGATTCGTTCGCGTGCGCGCCGACGGCAAGGTGCACGAGATCGACGCGGTGCCGCGGCTGGCGAAGAACAGCAAGCACACGATCGAGGTCGTCGTCGATCGGCTCCGCGTGCGCGCGGACCTGAAGCAGCGGCTGGCCGAATCCTACGAGACCGCGCTGCGCAACGGCGACGGCCGCGCGATCGCGGTCGAAATGGACACCGGCCGCGAAGCACCTCTTTTCCGCCAAGTTCGCGTGCCCGATCTGCAGCTACTCGCTCGCGGAGCTCGAGCCGCGACTGTTCTCGTTCAACAATCCGATGGGCGCCTGCCCGCGCTGCGACGGACTCGGCAGCATCAGCTTCTTCGATCCGAAGCGCGTCGTCGCGTTTCCGCAGCTCTCGCTCGCGTCGGGCGCGATCAAGGGCTGGGACCGCCGCAATCAGTTCTATTTCCAGATGCTCGGCAGCCTCGCGAAACACGTCGGCTTCGACCTCGAGCGGCCGTTCGCGCGGTTGCCGGAGCGCGTGCAGCAGATCATCCTGTCCGGCAGCGGCGACGAGAAGATTCCGTTTGCGTACCTGTCGGACCGCGGCAAGCCGATGGTGCGCGAGCACGCGTTCGAGGGCATCATCCCGAACCTCGAGCGCCGCTATCGCGAGACCGACTCGCTGATGGTGCGCGAGGAGCTCGCGAAGTACCTCAATTCGAAGCCCTGCCCGGAATGCAACGGCACGCGGCTGCGGCGCGAGGCGCGGCACGTCAAGGTCGGCACGGGCGCGCACGCGCGCGCGATCTACGAGGTCTCGGGACTGCCGCTGCGGGAGGCGGCGGAGCACTTCGGCCGGCTGACCCTCGACGGCCAGAAGCACGCGATCGCCGACCGGATCATCAAGGAGATCGTGAGCCGGCTCGCGTTTCTCAACAACGTCGGGCTCGACTATCTCGCGCTCGACCGCTCGGCGGAGACGCTCTCCGGCGGCGAGGCGCAGCGCATCCGGCTCGCGTCGCAGATCGGGTCCGGGCTGACCGGCGTCATGTACGTGCTGGACGAGCCGTCGATCGGCCTGCACCAGCGCGACAACGACCGGCTGCTGGCGACGCTGAAGCACCTGCGCGATCTCGGCAACAGCGTGATCGTCGTCGAGCACGACCACGACGCGATCTGCGCGGCGGACTACATCGTGGACATGGGCCCCGGCGCCGGCGAGCACGGCGGGCAGGTCGTCGCGCAGGGCACGCCCGAGGAGATCCGGCTCGCGACGCATTCGCTGACGGGCCAGTATCTCGCCGGCCGCCGGCAGATCCCGATGCCCTCGCGCCGGCATCGCGTCGATCCGGACCGCATGCTGACCCTGGAAGGCGCGCGCGGCAACAATCTCAGGCGCATCACGCTGCGCCTGCCGGTCGGCGTCTTCGTCTGCGTCACCGGCGTCTCGGGCTCGGGCAAGTCGACGCTGATCAACGACACGCTCTACCACGCGGTGGCGCGGCATCTCTACGGCAGCACGACGGAGCCCGCGCCGTACGACGACATGCGCGGCATCGAGTTCTTCGACAAGGTGATCAGCGTCGACCAGAGCCCGATCGGCCGGACGCCGCGCTCGAATCCGGCGACCTACACGGGACTCTTCACGCCGATCCGCGAGCTCTTCGCGCAGGTCAAGGCGGCGCGCGAGCGCGGCTACGGCCCCGGGCGCTTCTCGTTCAACGTCAAGGGCGGCCGCTGCGAGGCCTGCCAGGGCGACGGCCTCATCAAGGTCGAGATGCACTTCCTGCCCGACATCTACGTGCCCTGCGACGTCTGCCACGGCCAGCGCTACAATCGCGAGACGCTCGAGATCCGGTACAAGGACAGGAACATCCACGAAGTGCTGGCGATGACGGTCGAGCAGGCGTTCCCGTTCTTCGAGCCGGTGCCGTCGGTCGCGCGCAAGCTCTCGACGCTGCTCGACGTCGGACTGGGCTACATCACGCTCGGCCAGTCGGCGACGACGCTTTCCGGCGGCGAGGCGCAGCGCGTGAAGCTCGCGCTGGAGCTCTCGAAACGCGACACGGGCCGCACGCTCTACATCCTCGACGAGCCGACGACCGGACTGCACTTCCACGACATCGAGATGCTGCTGACCGTGCTGCACCGGCTGCGCGACCACGGCAACACGGTGGTCGTCATCGAGCACAATCTCGACGTGATCAAGACTGCCGACTGGATCATCGATCTCGGCCCGGAGGGCGGGGCGGGCGGGGGTTCGATACTCGTCGAGGGCCCGCCGGACGAGGTGGCCAAGACCGCGGCGAGCTATACCGGCCGCTATCTGAAGCCCGTCCTCGACGCGCATGTCGGGCGCCGGGCGCGCGGCGGCGCGGCGCGCGATGCCAACCTGCCTTCGACGTCACGCGCCGGCCGCGGCCGCAAGGCCTCCGGTGACCTGCTCGGGTGAGCGTGCGCCGGGCGAGAGCGTATCCGTGAGCGCGCAGCGGGTCGTGCGCATCCGCCGGCCGCGCACCGGTGATTTCGCCGCGGATGCCGACGCCGCGGCGACGCTGTATCTCGCCTCGCGCCGCGCGACGCTGCCCGGCCTGCGCGATCCGCACTCGGAGGCGGAGACGCGCGCGTGGATGCGCGACAGCCGCCTTCGCGCGGTATTCGGTGCGCCTGGCCGAGGTCGACGGCGAAATCGTCGGGTTCGCCGCGCGCGACGGCGCCTGGCTGATGCAGCTCTACGTGAAGCCCGGGCTGGACGGGACGCGGCATCGGTTCGAAGTTGCTGGAGGCGATCCTTGCCGACGCCGCCGCCGTGACGCCGGTCCTCAGGCTGTACACGTTCGCGCGCAACGCGGGCGCCCGCCGCTTCTACGAACGACACGGTTTCGTCGCCGTGGCGTTCGGCGACGGGACGGGCAACGAGGAGGGCGAGCCCGACGTCCGCTACGAGCGCTCGACGCGGGAGTGAGACCCCCGGGTCGGCCGCACCGGCTGTGCACGCGGCGTTGGTCTCTGTCGGTTCAGCGATGCGGCGCGTGCCGCTCCCCGTTTACCGCTTCCGGCACCCCGCGGATCGCGGCGAGAATGCCCTGCAGCAGCGCCGTCGGCGTCGGCGGGCAACCCGGGATCTCGACGTCGACGGGGATGACGTTGGCCACGCGGCCGAGGGAGGCGTAGCTCTCGCCGAAGATGCCGCCGGTGCAGCCGCAGTCGCCCACGGCGACGACGAGCTTCGGATCCGGCGTGGCGTCGTAGGTCCGCTGCAGCGCGATTGCCATGTGCTTCGACACCGGCCCCGTCACCAGCAGCAGGTCGGCGTGCCGCGGGCTCGCGACGAACTTGATGCCGAGACCCTCGATGTTGTAGTACGGATTGCCCAGCGCGTGGATCTCGAGCTCGCAGCCGTTGCACGAACCGGCGTCGACCTGACGGATGGTCAGCGCCCGCCCCAGCGTGCGCAGGATGTTCTCCTGCAACCGCGCAGCGACGACCATGCCGGCGTCCGGCTCCGGCGACGGTTCGGTCCTGATGCCGGTTCTCGCGATCTGTCGGAGGATGTGGAGCATCAGAGGTCCTGCCCGCTGTAGGAGAGGTTGAACGACTTGTTGATCAGCGGAAAGTCGGGAACGATGTTGCCGATCACCGCATGCTCGAGCACCGGCCAGTTCGTCCACGACGGATCGTGCGGATGGCAGCGCCGGATCGTCCCGCCGGGGCCGCATTCGAGGGCGACCAGCACGGGCCCGCGCCAGCCCTCGACGCAACCCAGGCTCTTCTTGAACGCCGGCGGCTCCGGGAGTTCGACGCCGATCGGCCCGTCGGGGAGCGCATCGACGATCGCGCGCAGCAGACGCAGCGATTCCCGGATCTCGCCGAAGCGCACCGCGACGCGCGCGAGGACGTCGCCGCCGTCCGCCGTGACCTTGCGCACGCCGAGCGCATCGTAGGGCGGCGCCGGAAAATCGCAGCGCAGATCGCGGGCCTGCCCGCTCGCGCGTCCCGCGAGGCCGGTGAGGCCGAGTTGCGCCGCGAGCGCGGGCGGCACGATGCCGCAGGCGCGGAAGCGGTCCTGCAGACCGTCGTGTTCGTCGTAGATGTCCTGCAGCGTGCGGACCTCGCCGTCCAGCAATTCGCATTCGGCGCGGATCGTGGCCGCGGCGTCCGGCGCGACGTCGCAGCGCCACGCCGCCGGGCACGACGTAATCCATCGCGAGCCGATGTCCGAACAGCGCGGCAGTTCGCACGCAGGACCTGCTCCTTCAGGCGCGAGAACTGCGCGAGGCCGAAGGCGAAACCGCCGTCGTTGCCGAGATAGCCGAGGTCGCCCAGGTGATTGGCGATGCGCTCCCGCTCGAGTGCGAGCGCGCGCAACCACAGCGCACGCGGCGGCGGCGTCGTGTCGCTGATCGCCTCCAGCGCCTGTGCGTAGGCCCACGCATAGGCGACCGTGCTGTCGCCCGAGACCCGGCCCGCCAGCCGGTGCCCGCTGAGGGCGGCCATCGCCTCGAATCGCTTCTCGATTCCCTTGTGCACGAAGCCGAGACGCTCCTCGAGGCGCAGCACCTTTTCGCCGACGACCTGGAAGCGGAAATGTCCCGGCTCGATGATTCCCGCGTGGACCGGCCCGACGGGGATCTCGTGCACGCCGTCGCCTTCGACACGGACGAAGGCGTATTCCTCCTGTCCGGGTTGCCACTTCGACAGCGCCTCGAAATCGCGGCGGAGCGGGTAGCAGTCGATGGGCCAGCTCGCCTGCCACGCCCACGGCCGTTGATCATCGCCTTCCGACGCGATGCCGACGAGATCGAACGCCGCGCGCTGCATCCGGTTGGCGGCGGGGAACACGACCGCCAGGTCGGGGTACGTCGAAGCGCCGGTCGGCAGCGTGTGCTCGAACATGACGAGGCCGTCGGCATCCTGCACCACGACGCTGAGCGTATAGCCGCGCTCGCGGTCGCGATCGTCGCTTGCCCACAGCGCGACCAGGTGCGCGCCCTGCTCCCATGCGATGCGACAGGACGACAGCAGTCCCATCGCATTGACCGGGCACCGCCGCGCGGGCACCGCCGCGGGCAGCGCGGCGGTGGCGAATCCGAGTCGGGAGAGATCCACGGAAATCAGCCGATGAGCCGCGCCGCCTGCCGGTACCAGTCGGCGAGGAACGGCGGGATCCAGAGCCCCAGCATCAGCACGAGCGCCAGATGGGTGTAGACCGGGATCATGGCCGGCCGGACCGGCAGCCGCTTCGCCGTTGTTTCGCCGAACACCATCGGCTGCACTTTGGAGAAGACGGCGGCGAACGCGAGCCCGAGCGACGCGAGCAGGAACGGCGTCGCCCACGGCTGTTCGCCCATCGCGGTGACCAGGATCAGGAACTCGCTCGCAAAGACGCCGAACGGCGGCAGGCCGAGGATCGCAAGGGTTCCCAGCACGAGCCCCCAGCCCAGCATCGGGCTCGACGTGATCAGGCCGCGGATCTCGGCCATCACTTGCGTGCCGGTCTTTTGCGTTGCGTGACCGACGGTGAAAAATATCGCGGACTTGGTCAGCGAGTGGACGGTCATGTGCAGCAGCGCCGCGAAATTGGCCACGGGGCCGCCCATGCCGAACGCGAACGTGATGATGCCCATGTGCTCGACCGACGAATACGCGAACAGGCGCTTGACGTCCTTCTGCCGGGACAGCAGCAACGCCGCGACGACCACGGACAGCAGGCCGAAGCCCATCATCAGCTCGCGGGCAAAGGACGTGTGCAGCGACCCCTCGACCAGCACCTTGCAGCGGACGACGGCGTAGAGCGCGACGTTGAGCAGCAGCCCGGAGAGCACCGCGGACACCGGTGTGGGCCCCTCGGCGTGGGCGTCGGGCAGCCAGTTGTGCAGCGGCACGAGGCCGACCTTGGTTCCGTATCCGACCAGCAGGAACACGAAGGCGATCGACAGCACGGTCGGCTCGAGCTGGCCCTTGACGTGGTCGAGCTCGGTCCACAGCAGGGCGCCTCCGCCCGCGCCCAGCAGCTTCTCGGCCGCGAAGTAGAGCAGGATCGTGCCGAACAGCGCCTGGGCAATGCCGACGCCGCAGAGGATGAAGTACTTCCACGCCGCCTCGAGGCTCGCCGGCGTGCGGTAGAGCGAGACCAGCAGCACGGTGGTCAGCGTGGCCGCCTCCATCGCCACCCACAGGATGCCCATGTTGTTGGTCAGCAGCGCGACCAGCATCGTGCAATTGAAGAGCTGGTACATGCTGTGATAGAGCCGGAGCCTTCCCGCGGTGAGGCGCCCGTGCTCCTGCTCGATCCGCATGTACGGGCGCGAAAAGATCGCCGTGGTGAATCCGACGAAGGCCGTGAGCGCCACCAGGAACACGTTGAAGGGATCGACGAAGAACTGGCGGTCGAGGACGAGCAGCGGCCCGTCGACGAACACGCGCGCGGTCAGCGCGACGGCGGCGGCGAACGTGAGGAAGCTGACGGCGACATTGACGGCCGGCGCTTCCCGCCGCTCGCCGATGACGGCGAGCACCGCGGCGCCGATGAGCGGAAAGCCGAGGACGGCGAGCATCTCGATCACTGCGCGCGCTCCTTCACTCGCCCTCCCTCAACTTCTCCAGGTGCTTCAAGTCGAGGCTGTCGAACTGCTCGCGGATCTGGAAGAAGAAGACGCCCAGGATCAGCATGCCGACCAGGACGTCCAGCGCGATCCCGAGCTCCACGACCATCGGCATGCCGTAGGTGGCGCTGGTCGCCGCGAAGAAGAGGCCGTTCTCCATCGCCAGGAATCCGATCACCTGGGGCAGGGCCTTGCGGCGGGTGATCATCATCAGGAAGGACAGCATCACGCTGGCCATCGCGATGCCGAGCGTCGCGCGCGTCACCGTGCTCGCGAGCTGCGAGATCGGGTAGGCGAGGTTGAACGAGAAGACGACCAGCACGATGCCGATGAGCATCGTCGTCGGAACGTTGATGAGCCCCTCCACGTCCCACTTCACGTCGAGCTTGCGGATCAGGCGGTGCAGCAGCCATGGCAGCAGCCCCACCTTCAGCACCAGCGTCAGGCCGGCCGAGGCGTAGAGATGCGCCTGATTCGTCCCGAACGCGACGGTTGCCGTGGAGATGCCGAGCGCGAGCCCCTGTGCAGCGAACAGATTGACGAGCGAGAGCACCCGCCGCTGCGTCAGCATGGCGAACGCCAGCAGCAGCAGGATTGCCGCCAGCAGATTGATGAACTGTGCGTAGAGCGGAGGTACGGCCATCGCGGGAACTGCGCTAGCTGCCGAGCATCTGGTTGACGAGCATCGCCAGCACCGCCAGCAGGAACGCGGTGCCGAGGAACTCCGGGGCGCGGAAGATGCGCATCTTCGCCGACAGCGTCTCGATGAACGCGAGCAGGAAGCCGCCGAGCGCCAGTTTCGCGATGAGCGCGGGGGCGGCGCCGAGGATCGCGAGCCAGCCGCCACCGGCGGCGGCGATGCCGTACGGAAAGAACAGGGCGATGCCGATGCACGAATAGTTGAAGAGCTTGAGCGCCGCAGCCCACTCGATCAGGGCGAGATGGCGGGCGGAGTATTCGAGCACCATCGCCTCATGGATCATCGTGAGCTCGAGGTGGGTGGCCGGATTGTCCACGGGAATGCGGGCGTTCTCCGCGAGCGAGACCATCGTGAACGCGACGCCCGCGAACGCCATGCTGGGATAGATCGCCAGCTCGCGATGCGCGAACGTATCGACGATGGTCGGCAACGAAGTGGATCCGGAGATCAGGGATGCCGTGAACAGCACCATCAGCAGCGCCGGTTCGGCCAGGAAACCGACCAGCATCTCGCGCCGCGCGCCCAGCGAGCCGAACGCGGTACCGATGTCCATCGCCGCGAGCGCGATGAACACGCGCGCGAGCGCGAACAGGCCGACCAGCGCGATGGCGTCGGCGGCGAGCGCGAACGGAAGGTCGGTGGCGAGCGACGGGACGATCGCCGCGGCGCAGCACATTGCCGCGAACACGATGTACGGCGTGATCCGGAAGACCGGGGACGCGCTCTCGGCGACGACCGCGTCCTTCACGAACAGCTTGCGGATCGTGAAATACGGCAGCAGCATCGACGGTGCGCTCTTGTTCGCGAGCCACGCCCGGCACTGGTTGACCCAGCCGACCAGCAGCGGCGCCAGCACCAGCGCGATGGCGAGCTGCAGCAGCTGGGAGGCAACGGCGGTGACGGTCATGGGTGCAGCTGCGCGCTCAGCGGACGAAGAACAGCAGGGCCAGCAACGTGCAGAAGCTGTAGGTCAGGTAGACCGAAATCCGGCCCTGCTGGATAAGCCCCGCGATCCGGCCGAGGAACTCCGCGCCCTTCGCAATCGGCAGGTAGAGCCCGCGCCAGAAGTGATCGTCGACCTTGACCGAGTAGCGCGGCGCCGCATCGAACGGTGACGGCAGGTGGCGCTCCATCCGGAAGAACGGCTCGAAGATCTGGCGTATCGGCTGGCCGAAGCCCTCGGCGGTGTCCTGCATCCGCGGCGTCTGCAGCGGAAAACCGCAGTCCCACGGCGGAGCGCGGCGAACGCGCCCATGGTAGAGCCGGTGGACGATCTGGATCGTCAGCAGCACCGCGCCGACGATCACCGCCAGAACGATCAGCGGGCTGTAGCTCGACCGGGCTGCATCGATCGGGGCGAGCAGCAGCCAGTTGTCGGCGATCTGGTGCGTCGCTTTCGAGCCGATCAGCAGGACGTTGACCGGGTCGATGAGCACGATCACATTGACCGGGAGGATGCCGAGCAGCACGCAGCCGGCCGCGAGCCAGACGAGCGCAGCCCGCTCGAACGGGCCCGCGTCCTTCGCATAGGCGAGGTTCGCCTCGCGCGGCCGCCCGAGGAAGATGATGCCGAAGAACTTGACCATGACGTAGGCGGCCAGCGCAGCGGACAGGACGAGCGCGGCTGCGGCCAGCGGAACCAGCATGTTGACGAACGACTGCGGCAGGCTCGGGGTGAACAGGAAGGCCTGCAGCAGCAGCCATTCCGAGACGAACCCGTTGAGCGGAGGAATGCCCGCGGCGGCCAGCACGCCGACGAGCGCGAGCCACGCCACCCAGGGCATGCGGTGGATGAGGCCGCCGAGCTTGCCGAGGCTTCTCTCCTTGGTCGCGTGCAACACGGAGCCGGTGGCGAGAAACAGCAGGCTCTTGAAGAGCGCGTGGTTGAGGCAGTGGTAGAGCACCGCGGTGAGCGTGATCGCGGCGAGCAGGGTCTTGCCGTAGGCCTTGAACAGGATCGCCAGGCCTATGCCCGCGACGATGATGCCGATGTTCTCGATCGATGAATATGCGAGCAGCCGCTTCATGTCCGATTGCACCGCGGCGAAAACGACGCCGAACAACGCGGTCGCGAGACCCAGCGCGAGCGCGAACACGCCCCACCACCAGAGCTGGGCATGGAGCAGATCGAATGCCACGCGCAGCAAGCCGTAGATCGCCGTCTTCAGCATCACGCCGCTCATCAGCGCCGAAACCGGCGACGGGGCTGCCGGGTGCGCCTCCGGCAGCCAGATGTGCAGCGGCAGCAGGCCCGCCTTGGCGCCGAAGCCCGCGAGCGCCAGGAAGAAGGCGGCGGTGGGCCACGCTCCGGTCAGCGCAAGGGAACGCATCGAGTCGAACGTGTAGTCGCCGCTGCCGCCTTGCAGCACCCCGAAGCACAGCAGGATGGCGATCGCGCCGACGTGCGCGATCAGCAGGTACAGGAAGCCGGCGCGGCGTATCTCGGGTATGCGGTGCTCGGTGGTGACCAGGAAGAACGACGCCAGCGCCATCGTTTCCCACGCCACCATGAACAAGTACGCGTCGTCCGCGACCAGCACAAGCGCCATCGCCGCCAGGAACGCGTGATACTGGAAGCAGATGAGGCCGGGCGCAGTTCCCTCGCTGCTGCGGAAATAGCCCGCGGAAAACAGCGAGATCGCCGTGGTCGCCGCGCCGAGCAGCAGCAGGAAGACTGCGGACAGCGCGTCGAGGCGCAGATGAAACGGCAGGTCGGGCAGGCCGAGCGGCAGCACCGCCAACGCCGGCGGCGAGTCGATCGCCGATCCCGCCGCGATGGCCAACGCCAGCGCAACGGCGGCGCCGGCCGGAAACAGGGCGCGGCTGATGAAGCGAAGATCCCGCGGCCGCACGAGGCCGAGCACGCCCAGGGCGAGCCAGGCCAGGATCGCACCTATGACGAGGGACAACGGTGTTGCGGTCATCGCTGCACGCGGCCGTCAATGCTCGCGTGGCCGACGGGTCGCCTAGCGTGCGTGGTCACTTGACTCGCATTCCCGGCTGCGCGCCGGCATCGGGTGCAAGCAGGAAGATGCCGGGGCCGTCGCCCGACGCAGCGAGCACCATGCCCTCGGAGATCCCGAACTTCATCTTGCGCGGCGCGAGGTTCGCGACCATGGGCGTCAGCCGTCCGATCAGGTCCTCGGGGCGGTAGGCCGACTTGATCCCCGCGAATACCGTGCGGTGGCGGCCTTCGCCGACGTCGAGGGTGAGTTTGAGCAGCTTGTCGGCGCCCTCGACGTGCTCGGCGTGGACGATCTTCGCGATGCGCAGGTCGATCTTGCCGAATTCGTCGATCGACATCGTGCCTTCGGTGGACGCGGCACGGCGCGGCACGGATGCGGATGCGGATGCGGATGCGGATGCGGCAGTCGACGATGCGCCCGGCGCCGGCGCGGTGCCCGGCGCCTTCGGTCCTTCGATCAGCGCGTCGATCTGCTTCGGGTCGATCGCGCGCCATCAGGTGTGTGTACGGCCGAATCGAAGTCGCGACGTGTCCGATGTCGGCCCACCGCAGCGGCCGGGGCATGTCGAGCATTCGGGCGACATTGTCGGCAAGCGCCGGGAGCACGGGCGCAAGGTAGTACGTGAGCACGCGAAACGCATTGAGCGCGTCCGTGCACACGTCCTGCAACTCGGGGCGGCGCGTCGGATCCTTAGCGAGCTCCCAGGGCTTCGCCTGGTCGAAGCGTTCGTTGATTCGATCGGCGATCCGCATCACTTCACGCAGGCCCTTGCCGTACTCGCGCGCCTCGTAGGCTTCCGCGATCACCTCTTCGGATCCCCTGGCGACCATGGTCGATGCGGTACGCCGCGTGAGGTCGTCGTCCGTGGTGGCAGGTTGTGACAGCTTGCCGCCGAAGTGCTTGCTGATGAACGGCGCCGCGCGGCTCGCGATGTTGACGTACTTGCCGATGAGGTCGCTGTTGACCCGCGCGATGAAGTCGTCCGGGTTGAAGTCGATGTCCTCGACCTTCGCGTTGAGCTTGGCGGCGATGTAGTAGCGCAGCCACTCCGGATTGAGGCCGAGGTCGAGATAGACGTCGGGACTGACGCCGGTGCCGCGCGACTTCGACATCTTCTCGCCGGAGGCCGTCAGAAAGCCGTGGACGAACACGTTGTCCGGCACCTTGTAGGGGGTCCCGGCGAACTTCAGCATCGCGGGCCAGAACAGCGTGTGGAAGTAGACGATGTCCTTGCCGATGAAGTGATACTGGTCGACGTCGGGGCTTTGCAGGAACGCCGCGAAATCGATGCCTCGCTTCGCCAGATGCGCCTTAAGGCTGGCGAGATAACCGATGGGGGCATCGAGCCAGACGTAGAAATACTTGCCCGGTGCGTCCGGAATCGGGATGCCGAAGTACGGCGCATCGCGCGAGATGTCCCAGTCGGCCAGCCCCTTGCCGCCCTCGGCGGCCCCATCGCCCAGCCATTCGAGCGCCTTGTTCGCCACCTCGGGCTGCAAGCGCCCCGGCTGTTGCGTCCACTGCCTTGAGAAACGCGACGCAGGCGGGGTCGGAGAGCCGGAAGAAGAAGTGATCCGACGTCTTGCGCACGGGAGTCGCGCCCGATACGGTCGAGTAGGGATTCCTGAGATCGATCGGCGAGTTGAGGTGCCGCAGGACTCGCAGGCATCGCCGTACTGGTCCTTCGCGCCGCATTTCGGGCATTCGCCCTTGATGTAGCGATCCGGCAGGAACATCGCCTTGACCGGGTCGTAGAATTGCTCGACCGGCTTCGTCGTGATCAGCGACGGCACCCGGTCGCGCAGCCGGCGGTAGATGTCCTGCGACAGTTCGACGTTCTCGGGCGAGTCGGTCGAATGCCAGTGGTCGAAGCTGATGTGAAAGCCGTCGAGATGCTTCGGGCGCGTCGCGGCGACCTTCGCGACCAGCGCCTGCGGCGTGATCCCCTCGGCGTCCGCTTTCAGCATGATCGGCGCGCCGTGCGTGTCGTCGGCGCACACGAAGTGGACCTCGTGGCCCCGCATCCGCTGGAACCGCACCCAGATGTCGGCCTGGATGTACTCCATGATGTGGCCGATGTGGAACGGCGCGTTCGTGTAGGGCAGCGCCGTCGTGACGAAGAGCCGGCGGCGGCCGGACGAGGCGGCGGGGATCGCGGACATCGGGGAAAACCTTGCGCTTGGCAGGGGAAACGAAGATTCTAGCAAATGGACCTCCGCCACGAATATCGAAAGCGGCCGTTTTTCGCTAATATCGGATACTTTTCCCTGCAACTCACCCATTTTCCAACGGAGCACCCGATGGCCATCACCGAGGCCGACGTCCAGACCCGCCTCCACGCGTTGATCGATCCCAACACCGGGAAGGATTTCGTCAGCGGCAAGGCCGTCAAGAAGATCCAGATCGGCGCCGGCGACATCGTCGTCGACATCCAGCTCGCGTACCCCGCGAAGACGCAGCACGAGATTCTCCGGAAGCTGATCGCCGCGGACATCGCCAGGCTGCCGGGCGCGCCGCGGGTCACCGTCAACATGACGCAGAAGATCACGTCGCACTCCGTCCAGCGCGGCGTGAAGCTCATCCCGGGCGTCAAGAACATCATCGCCGTCGCCTCGGGCAAGGGCGGCGTCGGCAAGTCGACCACGGCCGTCAACCTCGCGCTGGCGCTCGCCGCGGAGGGCGCCAATGTCGGCGTGCTCGACGCCGACATCTACGGCCCGTCGCAGCCGATGATGCTGGGACTCGCCGGCCGGCCGGAATCGAAGGACGGCAAGACGCTCGAGCCGCTCGAGGCCTACGGGCTGCAGGCGATGTCGATCGGATTCCTGATCGACGCCGACACGCCGATGGTCTGGCGCGGACCGATGGTCACGCAGGCGCTGGAGCAGCTGCTCAAGGACACGAACTGGCGCGACCTCGATTACATGATCGTCGACATGCCGCCCGGCACCGGCGACATCCAGCTGACGCTCGCCCAGAAGGTTCCCGTCACGGGCGCCGTCATCGTCACGACGCCGCAGGACATCGCGCTGATCGACGCGCGCAAGGGGCTCAAGATGTTCGAGAAGGTCGGCGTGCCGATCGTCGGCATCGTCGAGAACATGAGCACGCACATCTGCTCGAAGTGCGGGCACGCCGAGGCGATCTTCGGCGAGGGCGGGGCGATGAAGATGTGCGCCGACTACAAGGTGCCGTTCCTTGGCGGCCTGCCGCTCGACATCAGGATCCGCGAGCAGACCGACGCCGGCCGGCCGACGGTGATCGCCGATCCCGACGGCATGGTCGCGCAGGCCTATCGCGAGATCGCGCGCAAGACCGCGGTGTTCGTCGCGCAGAAGGCCGAGGACTTCTCGGCCAAGTTCCCCAGCATCGTCATCCAGAACACCTAGCGCCGGCCGCAAACCGTGGTTTTTCGGGCGGCCGAGGCCGCAATGGTTGCGGCGGCAAGGCAAGGGGAGACGAATTGATCAAGTCGGACAAATGGATCCGCCGGATGGCGGCCGCAACGCGGATGATCGAGCCGTTCGAGCCCGGCCAGGTGCGCGAGGTCGACGGCCGCAAGATCGTGTCCTACGGCACGTCGAGCTACGGCTACGACATCCGCTGCTCGCGCGAATTCAAGATCTTCACCAACATCAACTCGACGATCGTCGACCCCAAGGCGTTCGACGCCGGGATCGTTCGTCGATTTCACGGGCGACGTCTGCATCATCCCGCCCAACTCGTTCGCGCTCGCGCGCACGGTCGAGTATTTCCGGATTCCGCGCAACGTGCTCACCATCTGTCTCGGGAAATCGACCTACGCCCGCTGCGGCATCATCGTCAACGTGACCCCGTTCGAGCCCGAGTGGGAGGGCTACGTGACGCTGGAGTTCTCGAACACGACGCCGCTGCCCGCCAAGATCTACGCCAACGAGGGCGTCGCCCAGGTGATCTTCTTCGAGTCCGACGAGGTCTGCGAGACGTCCTACAAGGACCGCGGCGGCAAGTACCAGGGGCAGCAGGGCGTCACGCTGCCGAAGATCTGACGCCGCTGTCGCGGCGGCGCAACGCCGGCGCACCGGGCGCCCCGCATTCTTCGTAGCCAGCGGGGGCAAATCGCCCCATAATTCGCGCCTTTCCATCCCGGCGGCCGCGCTTGCTGACCGGGGAGCGCCGCTCCGGCCCCGTGCGGACCCGGGTGCGCGCGCTTGCGGCATGACTGGACAGGGACCTGGCCCCATGAAATTCCGCTTTCCGATCGTCATCATCGACGAGGACTTCCGCTCCGAGAACACGTCCGGGCTCGGCATCCGCGCGCTCGCCGAGGCGATCGAGAAGGAGGGCATGGAGGTGCTGGGCGTGACGAGCTACGGCGACCTGTCGCAGTTCGCGCAGCAGCAGAGCCGCGCCTCGGCGTTCATCCTGTCGATCGACGACGAGGAGTTCACGCCGGGTCCGGAGGTCGATCCGGCCGTGCTCAACCTGCGCAAGTTCATCGAGGAGATCCGGTTCAAGAACGCCGAGATCCCGATCTACCTCTACGGCGAGACGCGCACCTCGCGGCACATCCCCAACGACATCCTGCGCGAGCTGCACGGCTTCATCCACATGTTCGAGGACACGCCGGAGTTCGTCGCGCGCCACATCATCCGCGAGACGAAGGCGTACATGGATTCGCTGGCGCCGCCGTTCTTCCGCGCGCTGGTCGAGTACGCGCAGGACGGCTCGTACTCGTGGCACTGCCCGGGCCACTCGGGCGGCGTCGCGTTCCTGAAGAGCCCGGTCGGGCAGATGTTCCACCAGTTCTTCGGCGAGAACATGCTGCGCGCCGACGTCTGCAACTCGGTCGACGAGCTCGGCCAGCTGCTCGACCACTCGGGCCCGGTGGCCGCCGCCGAGCGCAACGCGGCGCGGATCTTCAACGCCGACCACTGCTTCTTCGTCACCAACGGCACGTCGACGTCGAACAAGATGGTCTGGCACGCGACGGTGGCGCCGGACGACATCGTCGTCGTCGACCGCAACTGCCACGTGTCGATCCTGCACGCGATCACGATGACCGGCGCGATCCCGGTGTTCCTGACGCCGACGCGCAACCACCTCGGCATCATCGGCCCGATCGCGCTGGAGGAGTTCGCGCCGGAGAACATCCAGAAGAAGATCGAGGCCAACCCGTTCGCGCGCGTGGCGAAGAACAAGCAGCCGCGGATCCTGACGATCACGCAGAGCACCTACGACGGCGTCGCCTACAACGTCGAGATGCTGAAGCAGACGCTGGGCAACTACATCGACACGCTGCACTTCGACGAGGCGTGGCTGCCGCACGCGACGTTCCACGACTTCTACAAGGACATGCACGCGATCGGCAAGGACCGGCCGCGCAGCAAGGAGGGGCTCATCTTCGCCACGCACTCGACGCACAAGCTGCTGGCCGGCATCTCGCAGGCGTCGCAGATCATCGTGCAGGAGTCGGAGACCCGGAAGCTCGACCGGCACATCTTCAACGAGGCGTACCTGATGCACACCTCGACCTCGCCGCAGTACGCGATCATCGCGTCCTGCGACGTGTCGGCGGCGATGATGGAGCCGCCGGGCGGCACGGCGCTGGTCGAGGAGTCGATCATCGAGGCGCTCGATTTCCGCCGCGCGATGCGCAAGGTCGACGACGAGTGGGGCAAGGACTGGTGGTTCAAGGTCTGGGGCCCGGAGCGGCTGGCGCCCGAAGGCATGGGCAAGCGCGACGACTGGCTGCTGCGCGCGAACGAGAAGTGGCACGGCTTCGGCAACCTGGCGACCGGGCTTCAACATGCTCGACCCGATCAAGGCGACGATCATCACGCCGGGGCTCGACGTGTCGGGCAAGTTCGCGAAGACGGGGATTCCGGCGTCGATCGTCACCCGGTTCCTCGCCGAGCACGGCGTGATCGTCGAGAAGACGGGCCTGTACTCGTTCTTCATCATGTTCACCATCGGCATCACCAAGGGCCGCTGGAACACGCTGGTGACCGCGCTGCAGCAGTTCAAGGACGACTACGACAAGAACCAGCCGCTGTGGCGGATCCTGCCGGAGTTCGTCGCCAGGCACCCGCAGTACGAGCGCGTCGGCCTGCGCGACCTCTGCCAGCAGATCCACGACATGTACAAGGCGAACGACGTGGCGCGCGTGACGACCGAGATGTACCTGTCGGACATGCAGCCGGCGATGAAGCCGTCCGACGCGTTCGCGTGCATGGCGCACCGCGAGATCGACCGCGTCGAGATCGACGAGCTCGAGGGCCGCGTGACCAGCGTGCTGCTGACGCCGTATCCGCCGGGCATTCCGCTGCTGATTCCGGGCGAGCGGTTCAACCGGACGATCGTCGAGTACCTGAAGTTCGCCCGCAGCTTCAACGCGCAGTTCCCCGGCTTCGACACCGACATCCACGGCCTGGTCGAGGAGCCGGATGCGAGCGGCAAGGTCCGCTACTACATGGATTGCGTGCGGCAGCGCTGACGCGCATCAACTCAGTTTCACCGCGAAGCCGCGCCGGACGCCGGGACGGGCCATCATCGTTTCATACCAACGCCGGACGTGCGGAAACAGGGCGAGATCGACCTTGTGCCGTGGGTGTCGCCAGGCCCACCCCAGGATGGCGAAGTCGGCAATCGACGGCTCGTCCGCGAAGAACTCGCGCGCGGCCAGCCGGCGGTCCATCACGCCGTACAGGCGCCGGGTTTCCTTCGAGAAGCGCTCGAGTCCGTAGCGACGGTCCGCTTCGCTGTCGACCGTCACCGACGATAGCGGGGATCTTGCCGTTCGGACTTATCTCCAGGAACTCGGGCGCGGACTGGTCGCCTTTGCGGAGATCGACGATCCTCTTGACGATGTACGGCAGCGCCATCTCCTCCAGGGCGACGCTGATCTTGCGGCCGTTCGGCGTGTCGAAGGCGTGCAGTTCGATTGGCATCGAGTATCCGCGCAGACTGCCGCCCGCTCGAACCCGCGCAAGGCGGGGGCCGATGGCGCACCGGCGAATGGCAAGGTAGCATCGCATGCGGACTTAGAAACCGCAATGCAAGGCGGGTTGACCAAAGGAGAGGATCGTGGCATCGCTGACCTACACGTCCGCGCTGATCGTCGGCGCAGGCCAGGGACTGAGCGCGTCGCTCGCCCGGCTGCTGACGAAAGAGGGTCTCGCGGTCGCAATCGCCGCGCGGAACGCCGCAAAGCTTGCGCCGTTGTGCGCCGAGACAGGCGCCCGCGCTTTCGCCTGCGACGCTCAGGACGAGACACAGGTGCAGCGGTTGTTTGCGGACGTCGACCGCGAGCAGGGCGCGCCGGACGTGGTCATCTACAACGCCAGCGCACGCACCCACGGTCCATTCGTTGAGCTCGTCCCGGCCGACGTGCAGCACGCATTGCAGGTCACCGCGTTCGGGGCGTTTCTGGTCGCACGGCAAGCGGCCGCCCGCATGTTGCCGAAGGGAAACGGCGCGATTTTGTTTACCGGTGCATCGGCGAGCGTCAAGGGGTACGCGCAGTCGGCGCCGTTTGCGATGGGCAAGTTCGCCTTGCGTGGACTGGCGCAGAGCCTCGCCCGCGAACTGTCGCCGCAAGGGATCCACATCGCGCACTTCGTTATCGACGGCGGGATTCGTGGCGCCGGACGCAGCGACGACCCGGCCAACCCGGATGCGCTGCTCGATCCGGACGCGATCGCGCTCACCTATCTGAACATTCTGCGCCAGCCGCGCAGCGCCTGGACAAGCGAGATCGAGTTGCGACCCTGGGTGGAACGCTTCTGACGAGCACCATGGACTGGGCCAGTGTCTGTCGTCCAATTTGGCGACTCCTGTGTAGATGGGTCGATCGCGGCGAATTGTCGTCGTGAGGAAGCAGCCGGCTGACTCCAGCCAGTCGCGTCTTCGTCGGCGAAGTCCGGTTCTAGACTAATTGTTCCCGTTCAGTGACCCCAGGTGAACAGCAGCGTCCGACTCGCAGCACTTTTCGTGCCCCGTGAAGATCCGACCTTGAAGGCGCTCGCATTGGGTCTGTCGTTGCGGGTCGATGCTCGAAGACTGACAAGAGTCCCCTGCTCGGGAACACAAAGGATGCGCGATTGCGTTAGCGCAACTTTAGCCACCGTCAGCGCAGCTCACGAAACCGGCGCGAATCGATACCGAGCTTTCTCATCCGCGAGCGCAGCGTCTGCGGATTCAGGCCGAGCAGCAGCGCGGCGCCGAACGGGCCATCCACTCGGCCGCGGCTCTTGCGCAACGCCGCTTCGATGTGGCTCCGCGCCTGCTCGTTGAAGGTCGTGAACTCCTCGAGATCGCGAGGAAGATCGGTGGCCTGCGGAACTCGCGTCGGTCGCAGCGCCGACGCCGGCGCGGCCGCGATGCCCAACGCTTTCGCCACCTCCAGCCGCCGTCCATTACCGAGGATCGCCGCCCGCTCGATCACCGAAGACAGTTCGCGGATGTTGCCCGGCCAGTCGTAGCTGCAAAGCAGGCGCATGTCGTCATCGACCGGCATGCACGGCGCGAGCCCCAGCTTGGCGGCAGCCCGCTGCGCGAAATGCACCGACAGCGCCGGCACGTCGCCCACGCGTTCGCGCAGCGCCGGCAATTCGATCGGAAACACCGCCAGCCGGTACCAGAGGTCCTCGCGAAAACGGCCGTCCCGGATCATCGCGCGCAGATCCTGATGGGTCGCTGCGACGACACGCGCGTTCACGGCGATCGACTGCTCGCCACCGACCCGCTGCACCAGGCCGTCCTGCAGCACGCGCAGCAGCCGCACCTGCGCCTGTAACGGCAATTCGGCCACTTCATCGAGAAACAGCGTGCCGCCGTCAGCGCGCTCGAACCAGCCGCGACGTTCCGCCATCGCGCCGGTGAAGCTGCCGCGCTCGTGGCCGAACAGCTCCGAGTCGACCAGTTCGCCCGGGATCGCGCCGCAGTTCACGCGCACGAACGGTCCCGATGCCCGTTCCGATCGCCGATGGATCGCGCGTGCAATCACCTCCTTGCCACTGCCGGTCTCGCCGAGCAACAGCACCGGCGCGTCAGCGTGCGCCACCTGCGCGACCCGCTCCATCACGTCGCGCAGGCCGGAGTCGGCGCCGACGACCGCGTCTGAGATGTCGGTCCTGCCGAGACGATTGAGCAGCGAGCGCCGGTCCGCCTCGGCCACCTCGCGCAGCGCCGTTGCGTCGCGCTGCCGCGCGAAGTGCCGAAGCGCAGAGGCGAGCGGCTCGACCAGCGCGAGCACGATGTCGCGTGCGGCCGGGGTAAGCGCTGGTGCGTTCAGGCCAGCAAGCAGTAGCACGCCAGTGAGGCGCGGCTCGTCCTCGATTGCCGCCAGCACCAGAGGCCCCCGCGCCGCGTGCGGGATCACGCCGGGGTGTGCACGCGAAAAGCTGCGCGCCTCGACCTTCAACAGACGCTCACGTCGCAGCGTCTGCGGCAGGCTCGGCTCGCCCGCCTTCAGCGACCCGGTCGACACCGACGAACCCCTCTCTCGGCCCGTCACCGGTGATCGCGACCGTTTCCCACAGCCGATGCTGCGGAACCAGATAACGGATGGCGGCCAGCTTGACCGGAAGCCAGGGTCGCGCGGCAACAAGTGCGGCCTCAAGCGCCGACTGCAACTCGTCGTGACGCCCGACCGCGCGCCAAAGCTCCAGGGAAAGCGATTCGTCCATCTTGTCTCGCGGGATGTCGCGGATATTTTGCCACTCTTCGCGCTAGTTCCGCCATATATCGCGAAAATCCTGTCATCGAAACCAAAAAAGCATCATTTAATCAATGACTTGGAAGCTCTGGCACGCAACCTGCATCTACGAAGTTGACGACACATCCCGTCCCGACCATTTCGAGCCATCAGATGCAACAAGTACGCAATACCTTCATGCTGCTCTACAACGACAGTCCGCGCCGCCTGCACCTGTGGGGAGGGATGGTCACCGCAGTCGTCGCGCTGCTGGTCCTCAACGCACTGATGCCGCAGGGCTTGTGGGCGAATGGCGATCTGGCGCATGTCCTGCCACGGGCAGCGATCCTGGTCTTTCTGGTGGCACTGGTTTGCGAGTATCTCGACTCGAGCCTCGGCATGGGCTACGGGACCACGCTGACGCCGATCCTGCTGCTGGCCGGGTTCGCGCCACTCGACATCGTGCCCGCCGTCCTGCTGAGCGAAGCTTTGACCGGCGCCGCTGCAGGTCTGCTGCATCAGCGCGACGGCAACGTCAACTTCCTGCGCGACCCGCGTGCTCGCCGCACTGCGCTGCTGCTGATCGCGCTCAGTGCGGCCGGCGCGATCGCCGCTGCCGTGCTCGCGGTCAAGATCTCGAAGGAAACGCTGACGCTGTTCATCGCGACGATCATCATCGCGATGGGCATCATCATTCTGTTTACGCTGAACCGCCCGTTCCGTTACAGGCCCGGCGGCATCGTCGCGATCGGCGCGGTGGCCGCGTTCAACAAGGGGCTGAGCGGCGGTGGCTACGGGCCCCTGGTCACCGCCGGACAGGTGGTCTCCGGTTTGCCGTCGAAGCCCGCGATCGCGATCACGTCGGTCGCCGAGTCTTTCACCTGCGTAATCGGTCTTGCTGCGTATCTCGTGCTCGGCCGTCAGATCAACTGGGGCCTGACCATCCCCCTGGTAGGCGGCGCCTTGCTGTCGGTTCCGATCGCCACCCTGACCGTGCGTCGCCTGCCTGAGAAGGGTCTGCGACTGATCGTCGGGGTGGTCACGGTCGCGCTCGGGACGCTGGCACTGTCGGCGGTGTTGAGGTAGCGGCAGTTCGCGAACGGCAGCTTGCGCTGCATTGCTACCGTCGGCAGCGTGAAGCTCAACGGCAGCAAGTGGTCGGCTCTGGGCATCTGCGGCTGGGCAGGCGTCGCTTGAAGTTACCCAGGGACAGTCCGGTCCGTGCTGGAGCGTTGAACAATCCAGGCGGGGCGCCAGCCCAGCTATGATTCCCGCGGTGAACCGTCCGGCAGGGTCGACTCGCACTCGGTGAATAGCCGCACGTCACAGGTGCGGCACCGCGAGCTTTCGAGGCGCGCATAGATCGCCCGAATCGCGTCGTCCTTCGCCTCGAACACGCAGTCGCGGCCGATCGAATCGAGGAACCCGCCACGCTCCAGCAAATCGCGGACGGCCGGCTTCAGGTTGCACAGATAGAGCGTGCCGCCGGCTTCGCGGGTCAGTTTCGCCTCGTGCGCGAGGAGTTCGGCCCCGGCGACGTCGATGAAGTTGATGCCGCTGCCGATCAGCAGGATGTCGCGTCGCTCGGGGGCTTCCACACGGGCGTCGTGCAGCTCGTCGCGGACGTGTTCGACGGCACCGAAGAAAAGCGACCCGTCGACGCGCAGCAGCGCCAGCTGCGGGCACTCGACCGGACCGGCGGCCTGGACGTCGGCAACGGCGACCGAGCGCCTCTGCGGCGACGTGCGATCGGGAACGATCGGCGTCAGATGCGGGTGCGTCGTTCGTTGCAGGTAGATGAGCAGCGAGGCCAGCACGCCGACGAAGATCGCGAATTCGAGTTGCAGCGCGAGCGTCGAGAGGAAGGTCACGACCAGGACCAGCGCGTCGCCGCGGCTGGTGCGGACGATGCGCCGCATCTCCCGCAGATCGATGAGGCCCCACGCGACGACGAACAGCAGCCCGGCCATTACGGCGAGCGGCAGGTACGCCGCCAGTGGCGCCACGCCGAGCAGCACGATGAGGAGCAGCACCGCGGAGAACACGGCGGCGAGCGGCGTGCGCGCGCCAGCTTCGTAGTTGATGCCGCTGCGATTGAACGAGCCCGACGATGGACAAGCCGAGCTGAAGGCGCCGACGATGTTCGACAAACCCTGGCCGATGAACTCCTGGTTGCCGTCGATTCGCTGCCCGGACTTGGTCGCTACGGCGCGGGCGATCGACACGGCCTCGGTCAACCCCAGCACGGTGAGCGCGAGCGCAGCGGGAAAGATCTTGCGCCAGGTCTCGGGGTCGAATGACGGTACGGAAAGCACGGGAATGCCGGACGGCAGCGCGCCGACGACGGGCACCCTGGCCAATCCGGCGGCAAGGAGCGACGTAACCGAAAAGGCTGCCCGCGATCATCGCCACGACCATGTACGGCACCCGCGGCAGTGATTCGCTTCGCCACCACCGCGACGGCGAGCGTCACGGCACCGGTCGCCGTTATCCACGGGTCGAGATCCGCGATCCGTCGCGCGAACACATTGAGCGTCTCGAAGAAGCGCGCACCCGACGGGATCGGCACGCCGAAGAAATTGCGGAGCTGCGCCGCGATGATGAGAAGTCCCGCGCCTGCGGTGAAGCCGATCACGACCGTGTGCGAGATGAAATTGACGAGCGCCCCCAGGCGGGCGATGCCCATGCCGAACTGCAGCAGGCCGACGAGCAGCGCAAGTGTCAGCACGAGTTCGATGTACGTTTCGGTGCCTGGTGTCGCCAGGGGTGACATCGTGGCGAACACGACGAGCGCGATCGCGTTGGTCGGGCCGGAGACCTGGTGCCACGACGAGCCCCAGAGCGCGGCCGCCACGGCAGGGAGCATCGCGCAATAGAGGCCGAATTGGGGCGGCAAGCCGGCGAGCGTGGCATAGGCCACACCCTGTGGGAGGACGACCAGCGCGCCGATGAGCCCCGCCAAAAGGTCGGCGCGCAGCGTCACGCGGGTGACCCGGTCTCGCCACGACAGGAACGGAAGGAGTCTTAGCGCTAACGGGGACACGGGACGGATCAGGCCTTTCCCTTCCAGGGCACGACCAGCCGCTCGACGTAGCGCATCAGCAGGTCGAACAGGTAGGCCACGGCGCCGATCACGACGATGCCCATGATCACGACGTCGGTACGCAGGAAGTTCGACGCGTTCAGCACCATCTGCCCCAGCCCGACCGTGGCGGCGACCATCTCGGCGGCGACGAGCGTCGTCCAGCCGAACCCGATCGCGATCCGCATGCCGGTGAAGATCTCCGGCATCGCGGCGGGAATCACGACGTGCCAGATCACCTGCCACTTCGACGCTCCCATCGAATACGCGGCGTTGATCTGCTCGATCATCACGCCTCTTCACGCCGGCGCGGGCGGCCATCGCCAGCGGCGCGAAGCAGGCGAGGAAGATGAGGATGACCTTCGCGGTCTCCTCGATGCCGAACCAGATGACGATCAGCGGCAGGTACGCGAGCGGCGGCAGCGGCCGGTAGAACTCGATCGGGGGATCGAAGATGCCGCGCGCGATGCGCGAGACGCCCATCGCGATGCCGGCCGGGATCGCGGTGACGCAGGCCAGCAGGAACGCGGCGAACACGCGCATCAGGCTCGCCCAGAAGTGCTCGAGCAGCGGGCGGCCGCCCTGGATGTCGCCCTTCCACGCGTCGGCGAAGCTGGTGATGATCCGCTCCGGCGTGGGCAGGAACAGGTCGCGGATCCAGCCGAGATGGGTGGCCACCCACCACAGCGCGAACAGCGCCGCGACGGTGACGACGCTGATGAGGGTGCTGGACCCCTCGCCGGGAACGCTGTAGCCGGTTACCGTGCGCACGGGCGTGACGGGGGTGCCTGCCGGCGGCGCGGGCGCGGGTGGCGGCGGTGTCGCTGGTTTGGTTGCATTCACGAAACAACCGCTTCCGCGCTGCTCGGCGCCGAATGGATCAGATGCAGGATTTCCTCGCGCAGCCGGATGAACTCGGGGTCGGCCTTGACGGCCCGCGCATCGCGGCATTCGACGAAGCGCCGGCCGAAGTCGACCTTGTAGCGATGCGCGATGCGCCCCGGCGAGGGCGTCATCACGATCAGCTCGGTGGCGAGGAAGAGCGCTTCCTCGACACTGTGCGTGATGAAGAAGAACATCTTCTTCGTCTCCCACCACAGCTGCAGGATCAGCTCCTGGATCTGCTCGCGGGTGAGCGCGTCGAGCGCCCCGAGCGGCTCGTCCATCAGCATCACTTCCGGATCGCTGGCGAGCGCGCGCGCGAGGCCCACGCGCTGCTGCATGCCGCCGGAAAGCTGGTAGATGGGGTAGTCGGCGAATTTCTCCAGTCCGACGTGCCGCAGCTTGTCCAGCGCCACGCGCCGCCGCTCGGCCCTGGCGGTCCCGCGCATCCGAAGGCCGAACGCGACGTTCTCGGCGACGTCGAGCCACGGCATCAGCGCGTGCTTCTGGAACACGACGCCGCGCTCGGCGCCGGGACCCGTGACCGGCTTTCCGTCGAGGACGATCTCGCCCGCCGAGTACTCCATGAATCCGGCGATGCAGGAAAGCAGCGTGGTCTTGCCGCAGCCGGAAGCGCCGAGCGCGACGACGAAGTCGCCCGGATCGAGCGCCAGGTTGACGTCGGACAGCGCGTGCGTGGTCTGCCCGCCGCGACCGGCGTAGCTGACGGAGAGGTGGCGGACTTCGAGTTTGCTCACGCGGCGATTCGATACATCAGAGCCGATATGGCCCAGATAAACGGCGCGTCGAGCGTCGGCATGCCGACGCTCGACGCGCCGAGTCAATGATGCGTCGCTGCCTCTGCCGACAACGCAATAACGCTACTTCGCCGCGTCTGCCGCGTAGCTCGGGTTGACCGCGACGGAGTAGTCGGGCAGCGTCTTCTCGATCTGCTTCTGCGAGAGCTGGAACTCCGCCGTGGCCGCGAAGGCCTTGGCGGCGATGCTGTTCTTGCCGCCGCCCAGCCACTTCGTCGCCTGCTCGGAGGCCGTCGGGAACTTGTACAGCGCCATGCTGGCGGGAACGTCCTCGGGCTTCGCTCCCGACCACTTGGCGACCGCCTTGACCTCGGCCGAGTCCTTCGTCCACTTCGCGGTGTTCTTGCGATAGTTGTCGTCGGCGGCGGCCAGCACTCTTCACGAACTTGACCATGAAGTCGCGGTTGGCCTTGGCCCAGTCCTTGTTCGCGACGTAGCCGTCGAACGTCGCCTTGCCGGTGTCGGCGGAGATCTGGCCCGACGTGATGATCACCTTGCCGTCCTTCTTCACTTCGGCGAGCACCGGATCCCAGATGAACGTCGCCTGGATGTCGCCGCGCTGCCACGCGGCGCGCACTTCCGGCGGCCGCATGTTGAGGATCTGCACGTCGGCCGGATTGATCTTGGCCTGTTCGAGCGCGACCATCGTGTGGAAGTGCGTGGTCGAGTTGAACGGCATCGCGATCTTCTTGCCTTTGAGATCGGCGAGCGTGTTGATGCCGGAGCCGTTCTTGGCGACCAGCGCTTCCGCCGCGCCGATGTCGTCGAGGATCCAGAAGAGCTCGAGCGGCTCGCCGCGCGACACCGCCGCGGCGATGCCGGCGGAACCGACTTCGCCGATCTGCACGGCGCCGGATGCCATCGCCTTGATCACCTCGCCGCCGCCGCCGAACTGCTTCCAGTTGACCTTGTAGCCGGTCGCCTTCTCGAGCTCCTTCGCTTCCTGCGCGATCCGGTACGGCACGACCATGTCCTGATAGCCGATCGTGACTTCCTTCTGCGCCCATGCCGGCGCCGCGGCGAACGCCGCGAACAGCACCCCTGCTGCGAATCGTTTCATGCAAGCCTCCCTGTTGGTTCGTAACTAAATGCGGAGCGGTCCGGCACGGGCGCGCCGCCGGCGCGCCCGCGTCCCCTGATGCGTCAGAGCGCTGCGAGCGTCCTGCGCAGCTTGTCGGCGATCTCGTCGACGTGCTTCTTCTCGGCGATGAGCGGCGGCGCGATGATCGCGCGAGTCGCCGGTCGTCTTCAGATTGAGGCCGTTGGCGAAGAGCTTCTTCTGGAAGATCTGCCCGCGCCTTGCCCGGCGCGCCTTCGGCATGGACGTCGATGGCCGCCATCATCCCGTAGCCGCGGATGTCGGCGACGACCGGGATGTCCTTCAGCGCGAAGAGCGCGTCGAGGAAATACGGGGACAGCTCGCGGCCGCGCTCGAACAGGCCTTCGTTCCTGTAGATGTCGAGCGTGGCGATGCCCGCCGCGCAGGACGCCGGATGGCCCGAGTACGTGTAGCCGTGGAAGAACTCGATCGCGCCTTCGGGGGAGGCGCCCATGATCGTGTCGTGGATGCGCTCGCTCGCCGCCACCGCGCCCATCGGCTGCGCGCCGTTGGTGAGCCCTTTCGCCATCGTCATGATGTCCGGCGTGACGCCGAAGCTCTGCGCGGCGAACGTCTGGCCGGTGCGGCCGTAACCGCGTGATCACCTCGTCGAACACGAGCAGGATGCCGTGCGCGTCGCAGATCTCGCGCAGGCGCTTGAGATAACCCTTCGGCGGCACGAGGCAGCCGGTGGATCCGGCGATCGGCTCGACGAAGCAGGCGGCGATGTTCTCCGGGCCGTACATGTTCGCGATCCGCAGGAGGTCCTCGGCCAGGTCGGCGCCGTGCGCGCCTTCGCCCGGCGTGAAGAAGTTCTCCTTCAGGTGCGTGTGCCGCATGTGCGCGATTCCGGGGAGGCCGGGGCCGTACTTGCGCCGGTTGTTGACGAGCCCGGACAGCGCCACGCCGCCGAAATTGACCCCGTGGTAGGCGCGCTCGCGCGAGACGAAGACGTTGCGCCCGCCCTGGCCGCGCGCCTGGTGGTACGCGAGCGCGAGCTTCATCGCCGTGTCGACCGACTCGGAGCCGGAATTGACGAAGAAGATCCGGTTCAGATCGCCCGGCGTGAGCTCCGCGACGCGCGACGCGAGCTCGAACTGCTTCGGATGCGCGCGCAGGAACGGCGCGCAGAAGTCGAGCTCGCGCAGCTGCCGGCCTACCGCCTCGGCGATCTCCTTGCGGCCGTGGCCGGCGGAGACGCAGAAGAGGCCCGACGACGCGTCGATGATCTTGTCGCCGCGGTCGTTCCACAGGTACATCCCTTCCGCGCGGACGACCATCTGCGGATCGGCCTTGAATTCGCGGTTGGGCGTGAACGGCATCCAGTACTCGTCGAGCGAGATTCGCTTCGTCGCAGCCTGGTCCTGGATCGTCAGTTCGGCGTGGCCCATGGTGGTCTCCCTCAGGCCGCCCCCGAGGCCGCTGCAGGGGGCAGCGCCGGGGCGGTGTTGTGCTACGATCAATCCTTAATCCTACACCTTTGTGACCGGGATGCGGCATGGCCGTGCGCGCCTGCGACCGAGCCTCCCCGCGTCCTCGCTTCGATCCCCCCACTTCCCGGAGAAATCCCATGCGCGTCGGCGTCCCGAAAGAGATCAAGGTCCTCGAAAACCGTGTCGGCCTCGTGCCCGGCAGCGTGCGGGAGCTGGTGGCGCACGGCCATGAAGTCGTCGTCGAGCACAACGCGGGGCAGGGGATCGGGATGGACGACGATGCCTATCGCAAGGCCGGCGCGAAGGTTCTGGCCACCGCGGCCGAGGTGTTCGCGGCCGCCGACATGATCGTCAAGGTCAAGGAGCCGCAGGCGGTCGAGCGCAAGATGCTGCGCAAAGGACAGGTTCTGTTCACGTACCTGCACCTCGCGCCGGACCCCGAGCAGGCGGCCGACCTCGTCGCGAGCGGCGCCGTCTGCATCGCCTACGAGACCGTCACGTCGTCCACCGGCGGACTGCCTTTGCTCGCGCCGATGTCGGAGGTCGCCGGCCGGATGGCCGTCCAGGCCGGCGCGTATTACCTCGAGAAGCCGCACGGGGGCCTGGGCGTGCTGCTGGGCGGTGTGCCTGGCGTGGACCCTGCGAAGGTCGTGATCCTCGGCGGCGGAGTCGTCGGCTCGCACGCGTGCCACATCGCGCTCGGCATGGGCGCCGAAGTCTGGGTGCTCGATCGCAGCGTCGAGGTGCTGCGCGCGCTGTGGCGGCAATTCGGCCGGCCGCTCAACACGGTGTTCTCGACGCACGATGCGCTGGAGAACCACGTGACCAGCGCGGACCTCGTTATCGGCGGCGTGCTGATCCCAGGCGCGTCGGCGCCCAAGCTCGTCTCGGCGGCGCTGGTGAAGAGGATGAAGCCGGGGTCGGTGATCGTCGACGTCGCGATCGACCAGGGCGGATGCTTCGAGACCTCGCACGCGACGACCCACGCGGACCCGGTCTACGTCGTCGACGGTGTCACGCACTACTGCGTGGCCAACATGCCGGGCGGAGTGCCGCGCACGTCGACGTTCGCGCTCAACAACGCGACGCTGCCCTTTGTTCTGGCGCTGGCGGACAAGGGCTGGCAGGAGGCCCTGGCCGAGGACGCGCACCTGAAGAACGGCCTCAACGTCGCTTTCGGCAAGGTGACCTGCCAGCCGGTGGCCGAGGCGCTCGGGTACCCGTTCGTCGAGCCCGCGCAGGTGATGGGCTAGTCCCGCAACACCGCGGGCAGCCACAAGGCGAGCTGCGGGAACGTGAGCAGCAGCCCCAGGCCGACGATCTGCAGGACCATGAACTGCATCATCCCGGCGTAGATGTCGGAGAGGTCCCAGTCCGGCACGACTCCCTTGAGGAAGTAGGCGGACAGCGCGACCGGCGGCGAGAGCCACGCCGTCTGCAGGCAGACGGCGACCAGCGTGCAGAACCAGACCAGGTCGATGCCGAGCTTCTGGACGAGCGGCAGCATGATCGGCACGACGATCAGCACGATCGGCACCCACTCGAGCGGCCAGCCCAGCACGAAGATGATTCCGAGGATGAGCAGCAGCATCACCGTGGGCGGCAGGTCGAGCTGCAGCAACGATTCGGCGATCAGCGCCGCGCTGCCCAGGCGCGAGAACACCGCGCCGAAGTAATTCGACGCGGCCACCAGCAGCAGGATCATGCAGGACGTGAGCAGCGTCGAGTACACGGCCGAACGGAACTTCGCCCATGTCATGCGCCGGTACGCGAGCGTCATCAGCAGCACGGCGAACGCGCCCACCGCCCCGGCGTCGGTGGGCGTCGCGATGCCCGCGAGGATGACGCCGAGCGTCGCGAAGATGACGACTACGACCGGCGCGATCCCGAACGCGAGTTCGCGCATCACTTCGCCGACCGATTCGGCCCGCTCTTCCAGCGGCAGGGCGGGACCCAGCGCCGGGTTGAGGTAACTGCGAACGAGCGTATAGATGATGTAGAGCAGCGCCAGCATCAGCCCCGGTATGACCGCGGCGGCGAAGAGATCGGTGGCCGGGACGCCGACCACCGGCCCCATCACGATCAGCATGACCGAGGGCGGAATCAGGATGCCCAGCGTGCCCCCGGCAGCGATCGCGCCGGCCGACATCCGAACGTCGTAGCACGAGCGCTTCATGGCCGGTGCCGCCATCACTCCCAACAGCGTCACCGACGAGCCGACGATGCCCGTTGCGGCGGCGAAGATCGTTGCCGTGATAAGCACCGCCAGGTACAGCGAGCCGCGCACGGCAGCGAATGCCAGCTGGATGCCGCGAAACAGGCGCTCCATGAGCCCCGATTGCTCGAGCAGGAAGCCCATGAACAGGAAGAAGGGGACCGAGGCCAGCGTCGGGTCGCGCATCACCGAGAAGACCTGCAGCGTCATCAGATGCAGCGCCAGCGGCCCGAGCATCGCGTAGCCGCCGATCGCCGCGACCGCGATCAGCGTGAACGCGATCGGAAAGCCGATGAAGATCGCGAAGAACAGCACGCCGAGGAGGAGGATCCCGAACCACTCAGGGGTCATGGTCGGACACCCGCGCTTGCGGCTGTTGCCGCTACGCTCACGTCGTCACCTCGCCTTCGGAGCGCGCGGGGTCACCTTCGACGGCGATGCCTCCGGGTCCGGTCGCGCGACCCCAGCATTTGAGGCATTCGGAAATACCCTGCAGCAGGAGCAGCACGGCCGAGACGGGCATCACGAACTTGAACGGCCAGACGATCGGCAGCCACGGGCTGGTGACGATCCGCTCGTTCTGCTGGAACGACTTCCAGAAGTACTCGGAGCCGAGCCAGGCGAAGATGGCGATGGCTGGAAAGAAGAAGACGAGGTAGCAGGCAAGGTCGACGCGCGCCTGGGTGCGCGTCGACCACTTCGCATAGAAGATGTCGGTGCGGATGTGCCCGCCGCGCTGCAACGTCCACGCCGAGCCCAGCATGAAGAACGTTCCGTAGAGCATGAACGTCATGTCGTAGGCCCATTCGGTCGGCGCGTTGAAGCCGTAGCGTGCCGTCACCTCCCAGACGAGGCTCATCACCATCGGCAGGATCAGCCAGGCCACGCCCTTGCCGCAGACGAGGACGAGCGTGTCGATCGCGTGCGTCAGGCGCGCAACCATCGGACCCGATTGCTTCATCTCAGCGGCCGTCCGAAGGGCGCTGACTTCCCCCACGGGGGGCAGCGAACACCAGGCCGAAGGCCGCAGGACAGCCAAAGGCTGGTCCCGCGCAGCGGGATGCGGCGTAGCCGCACACAGTGAGCGAGGGGGTCGTTCATCTCCTCTTTCGGGAACGGCGCAACCCGGCCGGGTCGCGGATGCGACCGGCCGGCGCTGCGGATGGACGAGGTAGTGGCGCTACTTCGGCGGCGCGGCGAGGGCCGCGTTGCCGAGATTCGAGTACAGGTCGTTGATCTTGGTCCAGTAGGGCACGACGACCTTCGCGAAGTTGCGCTGCGAGTCGAGCACCTCCTTGAAGAAAGCGTCCTTCGCGGCGTAGCGGTCGAGCACGATGTTGGTCGCGCGGACGAATTCGGGGAAGAAGTCCTTTGGCGTGTCGTGGATCGTGACCTTGAACTCGTTGCGCAGCCTTACGATCGCCTGCGCGTTGCGATAGACGTTGAACGTGTAGGTCTCCGTCATCGACGCCATCGCCGCGGTGCGGATGATCTCCTTCAGGTCCGGCGCGAGCTTGTCCCACACGGCCTTGTTGATCAGGATCTCGCCGATGTCGGTCGACTGGTGCAGGCCCTGCAGGTAGTAGTTCTTCCACACCGACTGCAGACCGAGGTTCAGGTCGTCGGCGGGGCCGATCCATTCGGCGGCGTCGATCACACCGCGCTGCGCCGCCGGCACGATTTCGCCGCCCGGAAGCGCGACCGCCGCGACGCCCATCTCCTTGAAGATCTCGCCGGTGATCCCCGGCGGCGAGCGGTACTTCATCTTCTTGAAGTCGGCCACGTTCGCGATCGGCGTCTTGAACCAGCCGAGCGGGTCCGGGCCCATCGGCTGGACGAAAATCGGCTCGACATTCACCTTGAGCACGTCCCGGTAGAGCTTGCGATAGAGGTCGTAGCCGCCGCCTTCGTAGATCCAGGCGACGTGCGACAGCTGATCGAGCCCAACGCCCGCGCCCGCCATCGGATTGGAGAAAAGGCCCGCCGTCGGATTCTTGCCCGACCAGTAGTGCGTCCACGCGTAACCGCCTTCGACGATGCCCTTGTCGACCGCGTCGAGGATCTCGAATGCCGGCACGACTGCGCCGTCGGGGAGGAATTCCATCTTCACGCGCCCGGCCGACATCCGGTCGACGCGATCACCCATCCGCTTCAGCAGCTCGAAGTAGATCGACGCCGAGGGAACCGCGGTCTGGATGCGCATCCTGACCGGTGCCGCAGCCGTCTGGGCCACCGCGTTGCCGCATACCAGAAGTGCGGCGACCAGCGCGACCACCCGGGTCGCAAGCCAATGTCGAATCATGGATCCTCCGTGAGTTGTGGGTTGCCCGACAGAAATCGGGCGCAGGCGCCGCGCGTCGCGTCTTCGACGATCTCGCGGTCCGGCGAATGTAGACGTTCGGCGCGCACTTGGCAATGCCATTTCGGATCATTTTCGGTTGCAGCCCTTGCAAGGGGGAGGACGCTGTGAAAAACTTGTGCCCCCTTTCTGTACCGTCTGCCAGGAGAAACCGATGAACAAACCCGCCGAGCTGCCGCTGCCCGTGACCGGCAAACAGAAGATGACGCCGTCGGAGGCGTTTGTCGAGACGCTCGTTGCCAACGGCGTGAAGGACGTCTTCGGCATCGTCGGGTCGGCGTACATGGACGCGCTCGACCTGTTTCCGCTTGCCGGCATCCGCTTCATCTCCGTCGCGCACGAGCAGGGCGGCGGCCACATGGCCGACGGCTATTCGCGCGTGTCCGGGCGGCATGGCGTCTGTATCGCACAGAACGGGCCCGGCATCACCAATTTCGTCACGTCGACCGCGGCCGCCTACTGGGCGCATTCGCCGGTGGTCGTCATCACACCCGAGACGGGCAGCGCGACGCTCGGCCTGGGCGGCTTCCAGGAGACCGAGCAGCTGCCGATCTTCTCGAAGATCACCAAGTTCCAGGCGCACGTAAACAACCGTGCACGGATGGCCGAACTCACCGGCCGGGCGTTCGACCGCGCGATGCTGGAGCTTGGGCCGACCCAGCTCAACATCCCGCGCGACTTCTTCTACGGCGACATCGAATGCGAGATCGCGCGGCCGATCGTGATCGAACGCGGCGCGGGCGGCGAAACGAGCCTTGACGCCGCGGCCGATCTTCTCGCGAGCGCGAAGTTCCCGGTGATCCTTTGCGGTGGCGGCGTGATCATGGCCAACGGCCAGGCGGAGGCGATCGCGCTGGCGGAATTGCTGCAGGCGCCCGTGGCCAACAGCTATCTGCACAACGACTCGTTCCCGGCCAAGCACCCGCTGTGGGTCGGGCCACTCGGCTACCAGGGCAGCAAGGCCGCGATGAAGCTCATTGCCAAGGCCGACGTCGTGCTGGCGCTTGGCACCCGGCTTGGCCCCTTCGGCACGCTGCCGCAGTACGGAATGGAATACTGGCCGAAGGACGCCAGGATCATCCAGGTCGACGCCGACGCCAGGATGCTGGGGCTCGTGAAGACCATCTCGGTGGGGATCTGCGGCGATGCGAAGGCGGCAGCCATGGCGCTGACCGCGCGGCTCAAGTCGCGTTCGCTCGCTTGCAGCGCCAACAAGACTGCACGCCTCGCCGATGTGGCGGCGGCGAAGGGAGCCTGGGAAACGGAGCTCGACGGCTGGGCGCACGAGAAGGACAAGTGGTCGCTCGAGGTCGCGAAGAGTTCGACTTACATGCATCCGCGGCAGATGCTGCGCGAGCTGGAAAAAGCGATGCCCGAGGGCGCGATGGTCTCCACCGACATCGGCAACATCTGCTCGGTGTCGAATTCCTACCTGCGCTTCGACCGGCCGCGCTCGATGTTCGCCGCGATGAGCTTCGGCAACTGCGGCTACGCGTTCCCGACGATCGTCGGCGCGAAAGTCGCCGCGCCCGACCGCCCGGCGATTGCGTACGTCGGCGACGGCGCGTGGGGGATGAGCTTCGGCGAAATCCAGACCTGCATCCGGGAGAACATCCCGGTGACCGCGGTGGTGTTCAACAATGGCCAGTGGGGTGCCGAAAAGAAGAACCACGTCGACTTCTACGAAAACCGCTTCGTGGGCGTGAACCTCGACAAGCAGCCTTCGTGGGCGAAGGTTGCCCAGGCGATGGGCGCGGAAGGCCACACCATCGACAAGCTCGCGGATGTCGGCCCTGCGTTGCGCGCCGCGGCCAAGGCCCAAAGCGACGGCAAGACCACGATCCTCGAGATGATGGTGACGCGCGAGCTGGGGGATCCGTTCCGGCGCGATGCGCTGGCGCTGCCGACGCGGCACCTCGCGAAGTATCAGGCGACCGCCGCCAGGCGCGGCTGACCCGGAGCGCACCGGACCCGAGGTCCGCCGCAAAGGACGCCGTGATCCGGCTCTACTACTACCCCGGCAACGCCAGCCTGACGCCGCACATGCTGCTCGAGGAGCTCGGCGTGCCGTTCGCGCTCGTGCTGGTCGACCGCGCCAACGCCGCCCACAAGTCACCCGAGTATCTGAAGCTCAACCCGAACGGGCAGATACCGGTGCTGGTGGACGGCGATCTGGTGCTGTACGAGACCGTGGCCATCTGCCTGCACCTGGTGGACACGCACCCGGAAGCGCGGCTCGCACCGCCGCTGGGAACGGTCGAGCGCGCCCACTTCTACAAGTGGTTCGTGTGGTGCACCAATACGCTGCAGGCGATGCTGTTGCATTACTTCTACGGCGAACGGATGGTGGACGAAGGCAACACCGCTGCGGCCGCGCAGGTGAAGTCGCACGCCGAAGCGAGGATCCGCGGCATGCTCGATCAGCTGGACGCGCAGCTTGCGTCGCACGGGCAGGGCTGGCTGCTCGGCAATGCCTTCAGCGCGGTGGATCCCTTCGCATTGATGCTGTGCCGGTGGACCCGCGGCTTTGCGCGTCCCGCGCGGAGCCTGCCGCACCTAGGTCCGTATCTGCAGCGGATGCTGGCGCGGCCCGCGGTGCAGCGTGCATTCGCGACCGAGAAGCTGGCGCCGCCGCTCGTCTGACCGGCTGCGCGCCGGCGAAACGACGGCCCAATCTTCTTGCCGGCCAGGCGGCTCGCGGCATGCATGTGCTGCCGCATCAGCGCGGACGCCAGAATGCCGATGGCGCTCGCTACTCCAGGCGTGGCCTGAGGCGCACCACCGCCGACACGCTGGCGCCGGGTTCGAGCGTCAGCATGCCGGTATCGGCGCGACCTTGCGCCGCCAGATTGAACGCGTCGGTGCAATGGCTGACCGGCTCCGCGCAGAAGTAACTCTTGCCGGCCGGCGCGTAGACGACGAGGAACCCGAGCGGCGCATCGGCGTCGAGCACGAGCCGGGCGCGGCGTTCCGGCCAGAAGATCGTCGCCTGCCGGCGCCAGCCCGTGAAGACATTGTCCAGCGCCCGTTCGCCGATCGGCAGCCCGTCCCCTTTGCCCAGTCGCGGATCGGCATCGACCAGTGTCGTCGGCATCACCTCGGCGTCGGTGGCCCACATGGCGTCGACGCGTGCGGAGAGCCGGCATCGGGCCGTGCGAGGGAAGTACGGGTGGAAGCCCAGTCCGGCCGGCATCGTCTCGCGACCGCGATTTTCGATCGAGAGCGTCAATCGCAACTCGTCGGCGGTCAGCAGGAACTCCTGCCGGGCGCGATAGGGAAACGGCCAGTCGTCGGCGGGGTGATCGTACTCCAGAGCGATCCTTTCGTCGGAGTGCTCGACCGCGAGCCACGCCGCCTTCCAGCCATGGCCGTGCATGGCGTGCGGCTGCGGCCGATGGTTGAGTGGCAGCACGACCGCGTGCCCGCCGAACGCGAACCGGCCGCCGCGGATGCGGTTCGAAAACGGCACCAGGGGAAAGCAGGCCAGCCGATCGGCCGTTCCTGCCGCGAGGTCCGCGGGACCGGCCGGGCGCAGCCAGTCGTGGCGACGCACTCCGTCGATCCAGTGGTAGTGCGCGATCGAACCGCCGATCCCCGGTGCGATGCCGACGCGGGAACGATCCGCGCGCAGGGTGATGACGGTGCCGGTGTCTGCCATGCGAGGATTCATCAGGAGTGCAATGCCGACCGGTCGTCCGATGTGCGAACGACGGGGGGCAGAATCGCCGATCCTGCTCGATTCAGCTTAAAGTATCGGCCATGGGCTGACAAGAAAGAGCGGTGTCATGAGCGAACGATTTGCACAGTATCCCAGCCTCGCCGAAAAGGCCGTGTTCGTGACCGGCGGGGGCTCCGGCATCGGCGCCAGCGTGGTCGAGCATTTCTGCGCACAGCATGCGAAGGTCGCTTTCGTCGACGTCGACGTTGCCGCGTCCAACGCCCTGTGCGAGCGGATTCGTGCATCCGGATCGCGCGCCCCGCGGTTCGTGCATTGCGACCTGCGCGACGTCGCCGTGCTGCAGGCGATCATCGGCCGCACCGGCACCGAGCTTGGCCCCATCGCGGTGCTCGTCAACAACGCCGCCAACGACGACCGGCACAAGGCGACGGACGTCACGCTGGACTACTGGAACGATCGCATCGCGGTCAACCTGCGCCACCAGTTCTTCGCCGCGCAGGCCGTCTATCCGCAGATGAAGGCGGCCGGCGGCGGATCGATCGTCAACTTCGGCTCGATCAGCTGGATGAACGGCGAGGGCAACTTCAACGCCTACACGACGTCCAAGGCGGCGGTGCACGGGATGACGCGCGGACTCGCGCGGGACTGGGGTGCGGACCGCATCCGCGTCAACACCGTGGTGCCCGGTTGGGTCATGACGGAGCGGCAGGTCAAGCTGTGGTTGGGCGAGGGCGGTGAGCGGCAGATCTTCGAGAACCAGTGTCTAAAGGAAAAGCTCTATCCGCCGGACATCGCGCGGATGGTGCTCTGGCTCGCCGCCGACGACAGCCGGATGTGCACGGCGCAGAATTTCATCGTCGACGCCGGCTGGACCTGACGGCCGATCGCCCCAGGCCGTGCGTTGCGTTGGCTAAACCAGCGCGCCCGGCAGCAGCCTTCGAGACTCGGGGCGCGACGTGCGCGGATCGAGCCAGATGCCGAAGAACGCGCGCGGTCAGTGCGCGACGAGAGTGTATTGCGCGACATCGGTCGATCCGCTCGCGAAGCCTGCGATGCAGTACGCGAGATAGAACCGCCAGCAACGGATGAATTTCTCGTCGAAGCCCTGCGCGCGCACGGCGTCTGCGTTGGCATCGAATGCTTCGAGCCAGCGGCTCAGCGTTTCCGCGTAGTCCCGGCCAAACAGCTGCAATTGCGCAACGTCGAGTCCAGCCTGCGCCGCCGCCGCGGTGAAGCGCGACGGGGACGCGAGCATCCCGCCCGGAAAGATGTATTGCTGGATGATGTCGGATTGCGTGCGATAGCGTCCGAATCGTTCGTCGGCGATGGTGATGGTCTGCACGCAGGCGCGGCCGCCCGGCGCGAGGCAGCGCCGCAGCGTCGAGAAATACGCGGGCCAGTATTTTTCACCCACCGCCTCGAACATTTCGATCGAGGCCACGCCGTCGTAGGTCCCGCGTTCGTCGCGGTAGTCCCGGACGGAGAGCGTCACGCGGTCGGCAAGCCCGGCACGGGCGATGCGCTCGCGCGCGTACGCCGTCTGGGCGTCGGACAGCGACAGTCCCGTGACGCGATACCCTGCGTGCGCGGCCACCTCGGCGAACCCGCCCCAGCCGCAGCCGATCTCGAGGATGTGCGCACCCGCCGGCAACGCGAGTTCCGCGAGAATGCGCTCGTACTTCGCCTGCTGCGCGCTGGCGAGGGGTTGCGCGAGATCACCCCCGAACAGCGCCGACGAGTAGGTCATCGTCGGATCCAGCCAAAGCCGATAGAAATCGTTGCCGAGATCGTAGTGCGCAACGATGTTGCGCCTGGCTTTGCGCTTGCTGTTCGCATTGAACCAGTGCTTGAGGCGGAACAGCGCGCGTTGCCAGGCGTGGCCGTAGAAAGCGCGCTCGAGTGCCGGCTGATTGTGCGCGAGCACGGTCATCAGCGCCGGCAGGTCCGGCGTGTCCCAGCGGCCATCGATCCAGGCCTCGGCAAAGGCAACATCGCCGCCGGTCAGAATGGCGCGCGCGAGCCGCCAGTCGCGAAACCGGAATTCGCCGCGTCCCGCGCTGTCGCCCCCCGCACCGAACCTGCGACCATGACCGTCGGGGTCGATCACGACGAGCTCGCCTCGGGCCAGGCGCGCGAGCAGGGCGAGCAGGATGCGTGCGGCGGGCGGCGCTCCTGGCGGGGGCAAGGTCGCCGTGAAGGGACGCGGATTGGCGTTCTGGTAACTGGTCATCGTGGTGTCAACGGGAGAGGGGCGCCCGTGGCGGCGCCGGCTTGGTGAAATACGGCACGCGCTTCACCCAGAGCTGCAGCGCCTGCCAATGGATGCGCGCGACGACGCCGAACGTGAACAACCGGTAGCGCCACGCAAGTCCGCGCGTTACGGCCGACGTGAGCGGTTCTGCCTGTCCCGAAATCCACGTCTCGAGCAGCGGCTCGCCGCCGTCGGTGTCGAAATAGTCGATGCGCGCGAGCCAGCGCGCGGTGCCGAAGTGGAAGCGGAAGGCGTAGCGGCCCTTGACGTCGCAGAACGGCGAAACGTGGAATACCTTGCGCGCCGCGAGTGTCGCCCCGCTGGCGAGCGGCGCGCCATCGGCATTCGCCAGCAGGTAGAGATGACGCTCGCCGAACGTGTTGCAGACTTCGCACAGAACGGCGCGGACGGCGCCGGCCCTGTCGTGGCAGACCCAGAAGCTCACGGGATTGAACACGTAGCCCAGCATGCGCGGAAATCCGTGCAGCACGATTTCGCCGTCGGCGGCAACACCCTCGGCGGCGAGAAGCGCGCGAATCCAGGGCAGCAGCGGGCTGCCGTCACAGGGGCCGTGATCGCGATCGTGGAATGACACGACACCGCGCCGGTTGTGCGCGATGCCGCGGCGCCCGAGAGATGCGAGTTGCGACAGCGGCAGGCGCAGGCAGAATGCGGGATAGGTGAACGCGTGCCATGCGGGGCGCGAGCGCCGATGCGTCACCTCGCCGTGGATGATCGCGGGCGTGGCGATCGCAAGCGCGCGCGTCCCCGCCACCGGTGTGGCGACATGCGGGGCGGCGGCGGTCCGTGCGGCGTGCATCGTACGGTCAGGCGGCGGCCGGTTCGCGCACCGGTGCCGGTGCGGCGATCGCCGCGAGGCGTGCGCCGACTTCAGGCCGTCCTCGTGGAAGCCATGGCCGAGCCACGCACCCGCGTACCACGTGTGACGAAGGCCCTGCAGTGACGCGAACCGCGCCTGCGCGTCGAGCGCAGGGCCGTCCTGCAACGGGTTGCGAGTACTCGAAATCCCGGCGCGTGAGCGCGGGATCCGGGTCGAATGGCGGGTTGAGCGTCACGATGACGGGAGTCGCAAAAGGGAGCGGCTGCAACTTGTTCAGCAGGTAGCTCACCGCGACCGAACGCGATCCGTCCGGATCGTCGGCCGCGAGATAGTTCCAGGCCGCCCACGCGCGGCGCGAGCGGGGCAGCAGCGAGATGTCGGTGTGCAGCACGACCCGGTTGGGCTGGTACCGGATCGCCGAAAGCAGGCGGTCTTCGCTCCGCGTTGGATCGGCCAGGAGCCGGCGCGCCTGGTCGCTGTGGCAGGCCAGGACGACTTGGTCGAACCTTTCCACGCATCCCGCGGCCTCGACGTCGGCGCCGTGCGCGCAGCGCCGGATCCGCCGCACCGGCGTTGCGAGGCGCACGTCGGGAAGGCGCGCGGCGATCTTCGCGACGTATTTGCGGCCGCCCCCTTGCACCGTCCGCCATTGTGGCCGATTGCGGATGGCGAGCAGTCCGTGGTTATGGCAGAACCTGACGAACGTCGGCAGCGGAAAGTCGAGGATGTCCTTCCTCGGCGACGACCAGATGGCCGCCGCCATCGGCAAGAGGTACCAATTGCGCAGCGGCGCCCCGAACCTTCGCTCGTCGAGGAACTCGCCGAGCGAGACCGACCACAGCGCGTCCCGTTCGAGCAGCGCAGTGGTTTCGCGGTTGAAGCGCGCGATGTCGGTGAGCATGCGCCAGAAATCCGGCCGCAGCGCACTCCGCGGCTGCGCGAACAGCGATGCGACGCTGGTTCCCGACCACTCGAGCCGCGCGGCATCGATGCGCGCGGAGAACGACATCTCGGAGGCGACGCTCGCAACCCCCAGTTCGTCGAACAACGCGACGAGACGCGGGTAGGTGCGATCGTTGAACACGAGAAAGCCCGTGTCCACAGGCGCGGTGAGGCCATCGAGCGTGACGTCCACCGTGTTCGTGTGTCCGCCGAGGTAGTCGTTGGCCTCGAACACGGTCACCGCGTGGCCCTGGCTATGCAACAGCCGGGCACTTCCGAGCCCGGCGATCCCGGCTCCGACGATCGCAATGCGCACGTTGGCGTTCCTCCCAAGCGTTGCTTCCGGCGTTCGAACCCTCGGGTCGCCGCTTCATGTCGTCGGCTTGTCGGCCAGCATCCGCTCTATCGCCGAAACGAAAGCGCGCTGTCCGGGTTCCATGGCGCTGCCGAAACTCTCGATGCGTCTGCCGCTCCGGTCAACGAGGTATTTGTGGAAATTCCACTGCGGTGCCTGCCCGGTCTTCGCCACGAGCTCGACGTAGAGCGGATGGGCGACCAGACGGGTGCCCGCGGCCTTTTCGAACATCGGGAACTCGACGCCGTAGGTCGTACGACAGAATTCCGCAATTTCTTTGTTCGATCCGGGCTCCTGCGCACCGTAGTCGTTCGACGGGAAGCCCAGCACGACGAATCCGCGGTCCCTGTATTTGCGGTAGAGCGCTTCGAGCCCTTCGTACTGGTTCGTGTACCCGCAGAAGCTCGCCGTGTTCACGATAAGCAGGACTTTGCCGCTGTACTGGCAAAGCGATTGCGGCTGTCCGGTCTGCAGGCTGTTCATCGTGTGGCGCAGCAACGCGGGGCAAGCGGCATCCGTTGCGCCGGGCGGCGGCGCGACCTGCGCTGCGACGGTTGGGGGCGCCGGCACCGAACCGGCCGCGACGAGGACGGGCGTGGGGGACGGCGCGATCCGTCCCCACGCGGTGCCTTCCGCCCGGCTATCCGGGGTCGCGAGTGCCAGCGCGAGTACGATCGCGAAAAGAGTCATCCCGTGGCGCCCGGGCACGGTGGCGCCCGCGCACATCCGGCCGGGCTGCGCCGGAAGCAACGAAGCGAAGGATTCAGTTGACACGTTAATTGTCTTGGACATTAATATGTCCTTGCGCTAAGAATACTAGGTTAATAAAGAAATGTCAATCTTTTGTCCATGACAATATAAGATTGGCTAGCTATCCCAATTTGATCGCCCGACGTCAGCCGGCCTACGGCCTCCGCTTGGCGTTGTGAGATGTTGGGCCATCGTACAATCCGCCACTGAGGTCAACCAAGGACGTCCATGCTCTATCCCGAACTCTTCCGGGCCCTGGAAGGAGTGCGCTGGAATCTCGAGCATGACGTTCCGTGGAACTCGTTCGACGGCGCCCTGCTTTCCGACGAGCAGGCGCGAACGATCAAGATGAACGCGATCACCGAGTGGGCGGCATTGCCCGCGACCGAAATGTTCCTGCGCGACAACCGGCACGACAGCGATTTCAGCGCCTTCCTGTCGATCTGGTTCTACGAGGAGCAGAAGCACTCGCTGGCGCTGATCGAGTACCTGCGCCGGTTCCGGCCCGCATTCGTTCCGACGGAAGCCGACCTGCACGCGGTGCGCTTCGAGTTCGACCCGGCGCCGCCGCTCGAGACCCTGATGCTGCACTTCTGCGGGGAGATCCGCCTCAATCACTGGTACCGGCGCGCCGCCGAATGGCACGCCGAGCCGGTGATCCGGCGCATCTACGAGTTGATCGCGGGCGACGAGGCGCGCCACGGCGGGGCCTATCTGCGCTACATGAAGCAGGCCATCGAGCGCTGCGGAGACGAGGCGAGGCGCGCGTTCACCAGGATCGGCGTGCTGATGGCGAGCCCGCGGCGCGCCGGTAAGCCGTTGCACCCGACGAACCTGCACGTCGCGCGGGCGCACTTCCCCAACGATACCGTGCAGAGCCGCCTCCCCGATCCGGCCTGGCTCGAGCGCTGGCTCGACGGCCAGATCCGGTTCGACATCGAATGGGAAAAGCGCGTGAGCGCGATGATCCTGCGCAACCTGTCGTCGCTGTTCGGACAGTCGTTTGCGTCCGCACAGGAACTCAACCGCTACCGCAAGTCGCTCGCGCCCGCGTGAAACCCATCACGTCGCCTGATGCCGCGGTGGCCGCGCTCGTCGCGCGGGCCCGCGCCGCGCAGCGCCAGTTCGAGACCTGGACGCAGGAACGCGTCGACGAGGCGGTGACGGCCGCTGCGTGGGCGATCGTCGAGCCCGGCCGCAACCGCGCGCTCGCCGAACGCGCGGTGCGCGATACGGGGCTGGGCGACGTCGCCGACAAGATCGCGAAGAACCGGCGCAAGACCATCGGCCTGCTGCGCGATCTCAAAGGTGCGCCGTCGGTGGGCATCATCAAGGCGGACCCCGCGCGCGGCCTCGTCGAGATCGCGCGGCCGGTCGGCGTCGTCGCCGCGATCACGCCGTCGACCAATCCCGGTGCGACGCCGGCGAACAACATCATCAACGCGCTCAAAGGGCGCAACGCGATCGTCCTCGCGCCGTCGCCGAAGGGACAATCGACACTGGCGCTGCTGCTGGAATTCGTGCTTGCCGAGCTCGGCCGGATCGGGGCGCCGCGCGACCTCGTGCTGCAGCTGCCGGCGCCCGTCACCCGCGAGCTGACCTATGCGCTGATGCGCGAGGCGGATCTCGTCGTCGCGACCGGCTCGCAGACCAACGTGCGCGCCGCGTACGAAAGCGGCACCCCGGCGCTCGGCGTCGGTGCCGGCAACGTGGCGGTGATCGTCGACGCGACGGCCGACGTGGCCGCGGCCGCGGAGATGATCGCCCGCTCGAAGACCTTCGACCACGCGACCTCCTGTTCGTCGGAGAACAGCGTGATCGCGGACGCGACCGTGTACGACGCGCTGGTGGCGGCGTTCGCAGTGGAGGGCGGGGTGTTGCTCGATGCCCGCGAAGCGCGGCAGCTGGAGGCCGCGATGTTCGGCGGCGGCAAGCTCGCGCCGGAGTTCGTCGCGCAATCCGCAGGCACGATCGCCGCGCGCGCGGGGCTCGACCGGCCTGCCGCCCGCGCCGCGAGGTTTCTGATCGTCGCGGAGTCCGGCGTTGGTCCGGAGCATCCGTTCTCCGGCGAAAAGCTGTCGCCGGTGCTCGCACTCTATCGCGCCGAAGACTTCACGACCGCGGCGGCGCTCGCCGAGCGGCTGTTGCGTTACCAGGGTGCCGGGCACTCGGTCGGCCTGCATACGACCGTGCCCGGACGCGCGCTGGAACTGGGACTCACGCTGCCCGTCTGCCGCGTGATCGTCAACCAGGCGCACTGCTTTGCCACAGGCGGCAGCTTCGACAATGCACTGCCGTTCTCCCTGTCGATGGGCTGCGGCACCTGGGGCGGCAACAGCATCTCCGACAATCTCAATTACCGGCACTTCCTCAACATCACGCGCATCGTGCATCCGCTGCCGCCGGAGGGCGTCCGCGAGCCGACCGACGCGGAATTCTTCGCCGACTACCGCCGGAAGCACGGGCTGTAGGCGGTCCTTCCGTATGGCGACATTGCGGGACGTCATCGACCGGCACGCCGCGGCGCAGCCCGATGCGTCCTTCCTGTTCGCCCCCGAGCCCGGCACGGGGCTCACCTATGCGGGTTTGCGCGCGACGGCGCGGTCGCTGGCTGCAGATCTCGCTGCGCAGGGTATCGGGCCGGGCGAGGTCGTGTCGTACATGCTGCCGAACGGAATGGCGGCGGCGGGCGTCTTCCTCGGCGCCATGTACGGCGGCTACGTCGTGTCGCCGGTCAGCCTGCTCGCGCAGGACGCGCTGATCGAGCACACGCTTGCGCATTCCGAAACGAGGATCGTGTTCGCCGCGCCCGAGTTCGTCCCGAGGCTCCGGTCGATCATCGCCCGAATCGGCGGTCGCGCCATCGTGCGGCCGACATCGCCCGACGACCTCGAATTGGGTTCCGCTTCCGGGGATGGATCCGGCCACGTGCCCGGAGCGACGACGCCGGCGATGCTGATGTACACGTCGGGGACCACCGGCACGCCCAAGGGCGCGCTCCTGTCGCACGGCAACCTCGTGCACGCCGGGAGGGCCGTGAGCGCCGCGCACCGGCTGACGCCGTCCGACCGCGTCCTGAGCTCGCTGCCGCTCTACCACGTCAACGGCCAATGCATCGCCACGATCTCTCCACTGGTCTCCGGCGGGAGCATCGTGATGCCGCACCGCTTCAGCGTGTCGCAATGGTGGTCGCTGGTCGAACGCTATCGGCCGACCTGGATCAACATCGTCCCGACGATCATCGCCTACCTCCTCAACGGCCCGGGCCTCACGGCCGCGCAGGCCGCCGCCTGCCGCGGCATCCGTTTCGCCCGCTCGGCGTCGGCGCCGCTGCCGCCCGAGCACCACCGGGCATTCGAAGCGCGATTCGGGATTTCCGTGCTGGAGGGCATGGGGCTCACCGAGTGCGCGTCGGTCGCCTTCGCGAATCCGCTCGACGCAGGCGCGCGCAAGATCGGCTCACCGGGACTTCCCCTGGGAATGGAGGCGCGCGTCGTCGCGCCCGACGGGGCCGAACTCGGCGTCGGCGCCCGCGGCGAGATCGAATTGCGCGGCGCGAACGTGATGGTCGGCTACCACAAAGACCCCGAGGCGACGGCGCGAACGCTGCGCCCCGGAGCGTGGCTCGCGACCGGCGACCTGGGCTACCGGGATGGCGACGGCTTCTATTTCATCACCGGTCGTCTGAAGGAGCTCATCATCAAGGGCGGCGAGAACATTGCGCCGCGCGAGATCGACGAGGCCCTGTTGCAGCACTCCGCGGTGCTGGAGGCGGCGGCCGTCGGCGTTCCGGATCCCGAGTACGGGCAGGAGATCCTCGCCTGCGTCGTGCTGAAGCCGGGCAGCGCATGCGCGGAGGCCGATCTGCGCGCCCACTGCCTGGCCACGCTCGGCCGCTACAAGACGCCCAAGGCGTTCCGCTTCCTCGCCGAGCTGCCGAAGGGGCCGTCGGGCAAGGTGCAGCGGCTGAAGCTGGCGGAGGTCGTGGCGCGCGTGGATGCGCAGGGCGGCGGCAACGGGGCGCCGCAAGGGACTCCTGGCAGTTGATGCGCGGCCTCCGGCCCGGTACATTGCAGCCAGAGAGCCGATCCACGGCCACCGTCGACGAGCTCCACGCCGTGCGACGGACTTGCAACTGGTTGCGGTCCCAACCCAACAGGAGGTGGCGATGGTCACAGTGAACGCGCGTCGTGCCGCGGTCGGCGCAATGGCAGGAGCCCTATTCGTGCTGGCGGCCGCAGGGCCGGGCGTGGCCGCGGCGCAGGAAGCCTATCCCACGCGACCGATCGAGTTCATCGTTCCCTGGGGTCCCGGTGGCGGCGCCGACCAGGTGGCCCGCAAATCCAGCGTGATGCTGGAGCCGCTGCTCAAGGTGTCGTTCCCCGTCATCAATGTCGCCGGCGCTTCGGGGCAGACGGGACTTGCCAAGATGCTGGCCGCCGCCCCTGACGGCTACACGATTTCCATCATGACCGGCGACACCTTCGGCACCCAGGCGGCGGGCAAGCCCAACTGGAAATTCTCGGACATCACGCCGGTCGCCATCATGATCAAGCAGCCATCGGCATTCTTCGTTCCGGCCAACAGCCCGATCAAGAACTGGAACGACCTCGTCGCGGAGGCGAAGAAGCGCCCGCTGAAAGTCGCGGTCACCGGGTTCGGCACGCCGGACGACATCACCGTGAATTACTTCACGAAGAAGGGCGTCAACCTGCAGTCGGTGCCGTTCGCCAATCCGGGCGAGCGGTACACCGCGATTCTCGGCGGGCATGCCGACCTGCTGTACGAGCAGCTGGGTGACGTGAAGACGTTCCTCGAAAACAAGCAGATGCGCCCGATCGTCATATTCGACACGCAGCGCTTCCCGCTGTTTGCCGACGTCCAGACCTGCGTCGAGATCGGTTTCCCGGTGATCATCAACCAGTTCCGCATGGTGACGGTGAAGGCGGGCACCGATCAGCATAAGATCAAGGTGCTGGCCGACGCGCTGGCCAAGGTGGCGGGCAGCGACGACTACAAGGCCTACCTGACCGACCAGTATGCCAATCCGACGAGCTACCAGCCGGCGGCCGATGCACAGGCCTTCCTCGCGAACGAACTCGACAACATGAAGAAGTTCGCGAGGGAAGCCGGCATGGCGCAGTAGGAAAGCCACCGGGGCGCGCCGCGGCCGCGGGCAGTCGGCCGCGGCCGTGCTCGCGGTCCTGCAGTCTCCCAGCCTGTCGCGGTCGCGGCCGCACCCGGGAAGGCACGTCATGATTTCGCGCCGCAAGGCCGCTCGCATCGCGCCGTACGTCATCGTCCTCGCGATCGCCGCGCTGCTGTATCGCAGCGCCAGCGGGATCGATTTCTTCGCTCCCGCGGGGCGCATCGGGCCGGACTTCTGGCCCAAGATGGTGCTGATCCTGATGATCGCCACCTGCGTCTACGAGATCGTCAGGATCGGCGTGTTCTCGCATGACGATCCGGTGAGCGGGGTCCTGCAGACCCTTTCGGCCTCGCCGCCCGCCGCGGAGACTCATCTGCCGCCCGCCGCGGGCGGCGAGCGAACCTACCTGGTGCGGCTGGTGCTCGGCATCGGGGTGACCGTACTGTATGCGGCGGTCGTGCCGTTCACGGGCTTCTTCCTCACTACCGCCACGTATCTGGTGGCATTCATCTGGCTCGGGCGTTTCCGGAGGATGTGGCTGGCGATCGGCGTGAGCCTCGCCGGCACGCTGCTGCTGGTCTTCTTCTTCATGAAGGTGGCCTACATCTCTCTGCCGCTCGGGGTCGCGCCGTTCTCGGCCGTCAGCCTGTATCTCATGCAGGTCATGGGCATCCGGTAGTTCCGCAATGGAAATCCTGCAGCATCTCGGGACCGGATTCCTGCACGTCCTGGAGCCCGCCAACCTGCTGGTCCTGGTCATCGGCGTGGTGCTCGGCCTGCTGGTCGCAGTGCTGCCGGGATTGACACTGGTGATGGGCGTGGTGCTGGCGCTGCCGTTCACTTACCACATGCAGATCACGCCCGCGATCATCCTGCTGACCGCGATGTACGTGTCGGGAACCTACGCCGGAGCGTGGACGTCGATCCTCTTCCGCATCCCGGGCGAGCCGATGGACGTGCCGCTGCTCTGGGACGGCTACACGATGGCGCGCAAGGGCCGGGCTGCGGCGGCGCTGGGCTGGACCCTGGTCTCGGCGTTGTTCGGCGGCCTGCTGTCGGCCACGGTCATGGTGTCGCTGGCGCAACCCATCGCCAACATCGCGCTGACCTTCTCGACGCCGGAGTACTTCGCCATCATCTTCTTCGGATTGGTGAGCGTCGGTTCGCTCGGCGGCGGATCGATGACCAATGCATTCATCAGCCTGTTCTTCGGTCTGCTCATCGCGACCGTCGGCGTCGACGACATCTACGGCGCCGAGCGTTTCGTTTTCGGCGTTCCGCTGTTCAAGGACGGCATCCATTACCTCGTGGTGATGGTGGGTGCGTACGGCCTCGGCGAGGTGTTCTCGCGGATGGAAAAGGGTTTCGTCTCGGTGGCGGTGGAGGGCGTCGCCGAGGTCAAGACGCGCTTGCCCGGCTTCAGGGAAGCGCTGGCCGCCAGGATGACGTTCGTCCGTGGGTCGCTCATCGGCATCGTCGTCGGGCTCGTGCCCGGTGCCGGCGCCACCATCGCGTCGTTCGTCTCCTACGGCGCGGAGATGCAGTACGGCCGGAGGAAGGGCGAGTTGGGCACCGGCATCCCGGAGGGCATCATCGCGCCGCAGACGGCCGCCACCTCTTCGGTGGGCGGCGCGCTGATCCCGCTCGTGACCATGGGCATTCCGGGGAGCGGGGCCACGGCCATCATTCTCGGCGCGTTCCTGCTGCACGGCCTGCAACCCGGGCCGCAGGTCTTCACCAGCTCTCCCCAGGTCATCTACGCGATGTTCGCATCGCTGTTCGTCGGCATCGTCGTGATGTGCGTCATCGGCTACTTCGCCGCGAAGCTGATGGTCAAGGTGCTGGACCTGCCGGAGGCGATCGTCTCCGCCTACGTGGTGATGTGCTGCTTCCTCGGCGCCTACGCCTCCCGCAACAACGTCACGGACCTCTGGCTGCTGGCGGCCTTCGGCATCGTGGGCTATCTGTTCGAACGCTTTCGTTTCCCCATCACGCCGCTGGTGCTGGGCGTGATCCTGGGACCGCTCGCGGAAACCAGCTTCATGACGACCATGGTCAGCTTCAACAACGACTGGACCGTGTTCTTCACGCGTCCGGTCAGCGGCATCCTGATGGTGATGGCGTGCATCGCGCTGGTCTATCCGGTGCTGCGGCACAAGCTGCAACAGCGCCGGGCGCACAACGGGCGACCGGATGCGGCGTAGGCAATTACGTTACCTTCAGCACCAGCTTGCCACGCGTGCCCCGCGCTTCGAGGCGGGCGTGGGCGGCGGCAGCCTCTTCCAGACGGTATTCGTGATCGATGACGACCGTGAGCTCACCGCTGGCGCAGGCGGCGAACAGATCCCCGGTGCGCCACGCGATTTCCTCCGCGGTGGCCGTGTAGTCGGCAAGGTGCGGGCGGGTGAAGAAAATCGATCCCGCTTCCCCCAGCTCGAGGGGCTCGATCGATTGCACCAGCCCGGAGGCGCCGCCGTAGTTCACGCACAGGCCGCGCCGCCGCACGCTGCGGATGCTCCTGGCGATGGTGTCCTTGCCCACCGCGTCGTAGACCACGTCGACGCCGCGGCCGGCGGTGATAGCCATCACCGCGTCTCGAAAGTCCTGGTCCCGGTACAGCACCACGTGATCTGCGCCCCGGGCCTTCGCGATCTCGGCCTTGTCGGCGGTGCCCACTGTGGCGATCACCATGGCGCCGCGGCGCTTCGCCAACTGGATCAGCATCTGGCCGACGCCTCCGGCGCCCGCGTGGACGAGGCAGGAATGCTCCGGCCCGAGGGGAAACGCCGAGTGCGACAGGTAGTGGGCGGTGCAGCCCTGCAGCATCAGGGCGGTGGCCACCGAATCCGCAATGTCTGCGGGGATGCGCGCGAGCCGCCAAGCGGGCACCGCCGCGTACTGCGGCGTAGCTGCCGCGGGCGAGACAGTAGCCCACACGCGTGCCGACCGGCAGGCCGCTCACCCCGGCGCCGAGCTCGACCACCCGCCCCGCGCCCTCCATGCCGATGGTCATCGGCAGCGGCGTCTGGTACGTGTGCGACTTCGCATAGCTGCCGTTGCGCATGTAGACGTCGATGAAGTTCACTCCCGCACAGGCGAGCTCGACCAGGGCCTCGCCCGGCCCGGGCGAAGGCCGTTCGGCGTCCTGCAGCTGCAACTGCTCGGGCCCGCCGAACGCACTGACTCGCATCGCCTTCATGTTCCGCTCCTTTCGTGCCGGGCCGGCTGGAGGGTGGCACCAGCGGGTTGCGCAAGCGCGAAGAATAGCTCACGCTGCGCGGCGTCCTGAACAACGATGCCGACCGATCCGGCGGCGCGCGAGGTGGAAGGTGGCCATCGTCGAACGACTGAACCTGTACCGACTCGAAGTGCCGCTCGCGACGCCGTACAAGCTTTCGTTCGGCCCGGTGACGAGGTTCGACACGGTGCTGGTCGAGGCCCAGGACGACGACGGCCGGATCGGGCTGGGCGAGGCGACGCTGCTCACCGGCTACACCGACGAGACGTCGACGGCGCGTGGGAGCTGATGCAGCGGTTGGCCGCCGGCTGCCCCGGCCTGGCGCCGGATCGTTGCGTGGAGCGGGTCGCCGGCGTGGTCCAGGACGGCACCGTTCGCGGCGACCGGCCTGACGACGGCGATGGAGATGCTGCAGTCGAGCGCCTGGTTGCGGGTGAACGGAGCCGACTCGCGTGCCGCTGCTCGGGCTGGTGAACGGCAGCGAGGCGGGCGAGCTCGAAGCGGAAGTGGCGCGTTTGCTGGAACGAAGGTTTCCGCACCCTGAAGGTGAAGGTCGGCTTCGACGCCGATCAGGATGTCCGCAGGGTCGCGCTGATCCAGAGGATCGTCGCCGGCCGCTGCCGGTTGCGCATCGACGCCAACCAGGGCTACGACCGGGAACAGGGCTGTGCCTTCGCCGCCGCGCTCGACCCCGAGGGCATCGAGCTGTTCGAGCAGCCGTGCGCCGCCGGCGACTGGGACGCCGCGCGGGCCGTGGCCGCGCGTGTCGCCGGTCCCGATGATGCTGGACGAGTCGATCTACGGCATGGACGGACATCGAGCGCGCGGCAAGGCTCGGGGCGGCGCGCTTCATCAAGCTCAAGCTGATGAAGATGGGCAGTCTCGAAGCGCTGGCGCGCGGCATCCGGCGCATCCGCGAGCTGGGCATGGAGCCGGTGCTCGGCAACGGCGTCGCCTGCGAGGTCGGTTGCTGGATGGAGGCCTGCGTCGCGCGCACGCTGATCACCAACGCCGGCGAGATGAACGGCTTCCTGAAGCCGGTGACGCGCCTGCTCGCCGATCCGCTGCGCTTCAGCGGCGGCGCGCTGCTGCTCGACCGCGGGCTACGCGCCGCGGCTCGATGCGCAGGCGGTGTCGCGTTGCACCGTGGCCACGGCCACGTTTCACTGAAGACAGGATGGGAGTTGGCAATGTCCCGCAAGACACTGGTCACCGGCGTCATCGGTTCCGACACCCACATCGTCGGCAACCGCATCCTGTCGATGGCGCTGGAAAAGGCCGGTTACAAGGTGGTCGCGCTGGGCGCGCTCACCCCGGCGGCGGAGTTCGTCAAGGCGGCCATCGAGACCAACGCCGACGCCATCCTGGTGTCGTCGCTGTACGGCCAGGGCGAGCTCGACTGTCGCGGCTTCCGCGACCTGTGCATCGAGGCCGGGCTCGAGCGACATCCTGATCTACGTCGGCGGCAACCTGGTCGTCGGCAAGCAGACCTGGGAGGAGGTGGAGCGACGCTTCGTCGCGATGGGCTTCGACCGCGCATTCCCGCCCGGCACGCGGACCGACGACGTGATCCGCATCCTGGCGCAGGACTTCGCGGCGCGCAGGCAGGACCCGCCGCAGGAGCGCTGATGTGCCGGCAGCGAACATGAAAGCCGCGCTGCTGATCGACTTCGGCAGCACGTACACCAAGCTGCGTGCCGTCGACGTGGAGCGAGCGACGATACTCGGAACCGGCCAAGGACCGTCGACGGTCGGCACCGACATCACGATCGGCATGCGCGCGGCGCTGGCCGATCTGGAGCGTCACATCGGCGTCCTGCCCCCGTTTGCCTACCGCCTCGCCTGCTCGAGCGCCGCCGGCGGCTTGCGCATGGTCACCGTCGGCCTCGTGCGGGAACTGACCGCCGAGGCGGCCCGCCAGGCGGCGCTCGGCGCCGGAGCGAGGCTGGTGGGAACGTTCGCGTACCGCCTGACGGCATCGGACGTGACTCGCATCGAGCAGCTGGCGCCGGACATCCTGCTGCTGGCCGGCGGCACCGACGGCGGCAACAGCGAGGTCGTCCTGCACAATGCCGACGCGCTCGGCCGAAGTCGGCTCGCCTGCCCGATCGTGCTGGCGGGCAACCGGAGCGCGATGGATCAATGCCGCGAACGGCTTGCCGGCAGGACGGTGATCGTCACCGAGAACGTGATGCCGGAGTTCAACGTGCTCGACATCGAGCCGGCGCGCGCCGCGATTCGCGAGGTGTTCATCGACCGCATCGTTCACGCCAAGGGCATCGACCGCGCGCAGGCGATGTTCGACCGCGTGCTGATGCCCACGCCGGCGGCCGTCATGGAAGGGGCGCGCCTGCTGGCCGACGGCTGCGACGGATTGGCGGGACTCGGCGAGCTGCTGGTCGTGGATCCCGGTGGCGCGACCACCGACGTGCACTCGGTCGCATCGGGCGCGCCGAGCCGGGCGGGCGTGATTCCGCAGGGCCTGCCCGAGCCGAGGGTGAAGCGGACGGTCGAGGGCGACCTCGGCATGCGCCACAACATCGCGGCCATCGACGAAGCCGCGGGAGCCGGTGTCATCGCCGCGGAAAGCGGCCTCGCGGTGTCGCGCGTGCGGGAGCTGATCGCGGAGCTGGGGCGCGACGTCGAGCGCGTCCCGGCCAGCGCGGACGAGGAGGCGCTGGATCGCGCGCTGGCCCGCGCGGCCGTGCGGCTGGCGGTGAAGCGCCATGCCGGCACGGTGGAGACGGTGTTCACCGTGTCCGGGCCGGCGGTCGTGCAGCGCGGCAAGGACCTCTCCGACGTGGGTGTCGTGATCGGCACCGGCGGCGCGCTCGTGCACAGCCCGGATCCCGGCGGCGATCCTCGCAACCGCGCTCGCCGACTCCGGCGATCCGCTACTCGCTGCGGCCGCGCGCGCCGCGGCTCCTGCTCGACCGGGAGTACATTCTCTACGCTTGCGGACTGCTGGGTCAGGTCGAGCCCCGGCAGGCGCTGGCGCTGGGTCTCGCGCATCTCGCGCCACTGAACGAGGAGATCGGCGATGAACGCACCGTCCGGACCTGAGGCCGAGGTCGCCGCTGTCGCAGCAGCGCATCCCGGAGGACGTGTTCGCCGGGATGCGGCGGGAGAACCTCGCGCGCTGGCCCACCGGCAAGGACGTGGACCTGGACGAGGCGGTGGCGCTGCACAAGGCCTTGCCGCAGCACAAGCAGCTCGCGTGGGTGCTGCGCCGGGCGGTGGCCGAGCGGCGCTGCCTGACGCAGCCGCGCGGCGGCTTCGGCACCTTCGCGCTGCAGCTGAAGCTGATGGAGACCCTGGACAAGGAGGGTCTGGCCGACGTGGTGCCGACCACCACCGACAGCTATACGCGCAACGAGCACTTCGCGCTGGCGCAGCGCGGCGTCGAGGAATCGGAGCGCGAGGGCCGCTCCATGCTCAACGGCTATCCGTTGGTGAACTACGGGGTGGCGGTGAACCGGCGCCTGATCGAGGCCATCGACAAGCCGGCGATCATGCTGACCGGGACCACGATGCCGAAGCTGACCGGCGAGATCGGTTTCGCTTCCGGCTATTCCGGCTACCTCGGGTCGGGCATCGCCTACACGACGTCCTACATCAAGGAAATGTCGATCGAGGACGGCATCCGCAACTACCAGTACCTCGATCGCCTGGCCGCCGCGTACCAGGAACGCGGCGTGGAGCTGCACCGGCGGCAGCCGGGCTTTCTCACCGGCACCAACATTCCGCCGTGCATCGCGATCATGACCTGCGTGCTGGACGCGCTGCTGGCGGCGGCGCAGGGCGTGCGGAACTACGGCCTCGAGCTCGGCCAGACACTGCACCTCGTCCAGGACGCGGCGGCGATCTCCGCCTGCGGCGAGCTGGTGCAGGAATACCTGGTCAGATGCGGCCATCCCGACGTGTTCACCTCGGTGACCTCGCTGCACTGGATGGGCGCCTGGCCGCACGACGACGCGCAGTCGGCGGCGCTGGTGGTTTACGGCGGGACCGTGGCCGCCATCGGCGGCGCAGTCAGCGTCACCACCAAGACGACGCACGAGGCCTTCGGGCTGCCCACTCCCGAAGTCAATGCCCAGGGCCTGCGGATGACCCGCATGGCGATCTACCTGGCGCGCCACATCCGGCTGGACGGGCTGGCCGAGTTCGCCTTCGAGAAGGACCTGATCCTGCGCGAGGTGCGGCCGATCGTCGACCGCGTCCTCGAGATGGGCGACGGCGACGTGGCCATCGGCACGGTGCGCGCGTTCGCGGCCGGGGTGATGGACGTACCGTGGTCGCCGAATCGACACGTCAAGAGCCGGGTCATGCCGGCGCGGGACGCCGACGGCTGCCTGCGCATACTCGATGCGGGCCTGATGCCGTTCCCCAAGGACGTCCTGGAGGTGCACGAGTCGCGCTTGCGGCAACGCGCCGCCCGCGACGGCGTGCCGTTCAACGACGAGCTGGCGGTTGCCAGCGTGTTCGAGCTGTCCGAGCCCCTGTCGAGACTGATCTCGGACAAGTGGACGCTGGGGGCGGCGTAAGATCGCGAACTATGAGCATGCTTTCAGTTCGCGTCTGGCGCGCGGGCGCGGACGTTGCCGCCGGCGGCTTCGTCGCCTATGACGTGCCGCGGCTCCCTGCGCAGACCGTGCTCGACGTCGTTACGCACATCCAGCGCCGGATCGACGCCACGCTGGCCTATCGCTTCGCGTGCCGCGTCGGCATGTGCGGCTCGTGCGCGATGACGGTCAACGGCCGCGCGCGCTGGACCTGCCGCACGCACGTCGAGGCCGTGGTCGGCAGCGCCGGCCTCGAGATCGCGCCGCTGGCGCATCTGCCGGTGATCCGCGACCTCGTCACCGACATGCGCGAGTTCTTCGACAAGTGGGCGCGGGCGAAGGGGCAGTTCGTCCCGACCGCAACACGCCGTGACGATTTCGCGACGGTCGAGCCGACCTCGCAAGAGCGGCGCGCGGTCGACGCGGCGATCGAGTGCATCGGTTGCGGCGTCTGCTACTCGAGTTGCGACGTCGTCGGCTGGAATCCCGCCTATCTCGGCCCCGCGGCGCTGAACCGCGCGTGGACGCTCGTCAACGATCCGCGCGACGGCGGGCGCAACGAGCGGCTGGCGGCGGTCGCCGGCGATGCCGGCTGCCACGCGTGCCACACGCACCAGAGCTGCACCGAGCGCTGTCCGAAGCAGCTTGCGCCGACGGCGTCGATCGCGGGGCTCAAGCGCATGGCGGCATTCGCCGCGCTGACCGGAGCCATTCGATGAGCCCGGCACGCGGCCAGTCGCTGCTGTGGCTCGCGCAGCGGGGAAGCGCCGCCGTGCTCGCCTTCTGTGTCGTCGTGCACCTGGCCACGATGATCGTCGCCGTGCGCGGAGGCCTCACCGCGGCCGAGATCCTGGGGCGCACGCGCGGCAGCGTCGCGTGGGCGGCGTTCTATGGCGTGTTCGTCGCTCGGCGTGGCGATCCACGCGCCGATCGGCCTTGCGCACGATCGTCGCCGAGATGCGCGGCGGTCACGGCCGGGGCATCGACGTCGCGATGCTCGCCTTCGCCGCGGTGCTGCTGGCGCTCGGGCTGCGCGCCGGTCTACGCGGTGACCGCGGGGCCGGGCACATGAACGGAAGCGCCATCCGCCGGGCCGACTGGCGCGCGCGCGGCCACGCGGGCTGGTGGGCGTTCGCCGTTCACCGCGCATCGGGATTGGCGCTTGCGGTCTTCCTGCCCGCGCATTTCCTCGTGCTGGGCCAGGCGCTGACCGGCGCCGCCGCGCTCGACGGCGTCCTTGCCTGGACCGAGATGCCGCTCGTCAAGGCGAGCGAGGTCGCGCTGGTGCTCCTGCTTGCCGTGCATCTCGGCGGCGGATTGCGTCTGCTCCTGGCGGAGTTCGGCGGCTGGCGCGCGGCGTGGCAGCCGGCGCTGATCGCGGCCACTGGCGGCGTCGCCGTGTCGTGCGCGCTGCTCTTCGCGCTGAATCTCGTGTAGGCAGACGATGCGGATCGCACCGGAACGAATCGAGGACGCCGCGAAGGAGCTCTACGTGCGCGCGCTCAAGGACCTGCCGCCCGACATCAAGCGCGGCTTCGCCACGCTCGCGGCGCGCGAGACCGGCGCCACCGCGAAGGCGGTGCTCGGCACGATGATCGAGAACATCGCGGTCGCCGAGCGCACCGGCAACCTGCTCTGCCAGGACACCGGCATCCCGATCTACAACGTGACGATCGGCCGCGATGCCGAGGTCGACGGGGTGGCGCTGAAGGCGGCGATCCGGCGCGGTTGCGAGCGCGCGACGCGCGAATACCCGTTGCGCTCGTCGATCGTGCATCCGCTCACGCGCAAGAACGAGCACACGTCCTGCGGGATCGGCGTCCCGGTGATCCACGTCGATTTCTCGGACGCCTTCGCCGGCCTGCGGATCGAGATGATCCCCAAGGGCAGCGGCTCCGAGAACAACTCCTGGCTGCGGATGGCGATTCCGGCCGAGGGCATCGACGCGATCAAGACCTTCGTCGTCGATTGCGTGCTCGGCGCCGGCGGCAAGACCTGTCCGCCGACGATCGTGGGCGTCGGCGTGGGCGGCACCGCGGACCTGTGCGTCCATCTCGCCAAGGTCGCGGCGACGCGGCCGCTCGGCTCGCAGCTGCGCGGATCCCGACGGCGCCGAGCTGGAGGCCCGGCTCTCCGCGGCGGTGAACCTGCTCGGCGTCGGACCGCAGGGGCTCGGCGGCGACGCGACGGCCTTCGCCGTGCACGTCGAGCTCGCGGCGACTCACATCACGATGAACCCGGTGGCGGTGAACATGCAGTGCCATTCGGCGCGGCGCTCGAGCGCCGTGCTGACCGCCGACGGCATCGAGTACGGCTACTGACCGCGATGGCCCATCACGATTTCACGATGCCCGTCACCGAGGCGCAGGTCCGCGCACTGGCGGTCGACGACACCGTCACGCTGAACGGCACGCTCTTCGGCATCCGCGACGCGACGCAGATCGCGCTGTTCGACCGCGGCCGCTCGACGCGCTTCGATCTGCGAGGGGCATGCCGTCATCCACACGGCGCCCAACGTGAAGAAAGTGGCGCCGTCGCCGGCGCACCCCGCCGGGCTACGCGCCCGATCTGCGTCGGGACGACGACCAGCGCGCGGATGGAGCGCTTCACGCGGCCGCTGATGGCGCAGTGCGGCGTGCGCATCGTCATCGGCAAGGGCGGGCTCGGCGCCGAATCGGCGGCCGCGTTCCGCGAGCTGGGCGGCGTCTATCTCGCGATCGTCGGCGGCGCGGCGGCGCTCGAGACGACGTGGATCGAGGCGATCGAGGACGTCGACCTCGACGACCTCAATCCCGAGAGCCTGTGGAAGTTCCGGGTGCGCGGCTTCGGCCCGCTGCGCGTCGCGATGGACAGCCGCGGCGGCAATCTCTACGCGGCGGTCGATGCCGGCGCGAAGGCGAATCGCGCGGCGGCGCTTGCGGCGCTCGGCGTCGGGTCGGGTTCGCCTCCTCGCTCTTGAGAACGCTGCGCACCGACCTGCTGATCCTCGGCGCCGGCGGCGCGGGACTCTTTGCCGCGCTGCACGCGCACAGCCGCCAATCCCGCGCTGCACGTCACCATCGCGGTCAAGGGCCTGCTCGGCAAGTGCGGCTGCACGCGGATGGTCCAGGGCGGCTACAACGTCGCGCTGGCCGCCGGCGACTCGGTCGAGCGCCATTTCATGGACACGATCGAGGGCGGCAAGTGGCTGCCGGACCAGGATCTCGCGTGGACGCTCGTGACGGGCGCCATCGAGCGCATCCACGAGCTCGAGAACGAGCTCGGCTGTTTTTTCGATCGCAATCCCGACGGCACGATCCACCAGAAGGCGTTCGCCGGGCAGACCTTCGACCGCACCGTGCACAAGGGCGATCTGACCGGCATCGAGATCATGAACCGGCTCTCCGAGCAGGTGTGGGCGCGCGGGATCCATCGGCTGGAGGAGCACCGCGCGCTCGATTTCGTCGCGGCGCGCCGGAAGCGAGAATGCGGGCGCGCCGGCCGGCGTCCTGCTGGTCGACGTCCGCACCGGTGAATACGTCTTCGTGCAGGCGAAGGCGGTGCTGCTCGCCACCGGCGGCGGCCCGACCATGTACAAGTTCCACACGCCGTCCGGGCGACAAGAGCTGCGACGGCCTCGCGATGGCGTTGCGCTTCGGGCTGCCGTTGCGCGACATGGAGATGGTGCAGTTCCATCCGACGGGCCTCCTCGCCGGGCCGGACACGCGGATGACGGGCACCGTGCTGGAGGAGGGTCTGCGCGGCGCGGGCGGGTACCTGCAGGACGGCGAGCGGCAGGCGCTTCATGGAGCGCTACGACGAGCGCGGCGAGCGCGCGACGCGCGACATCGTGTCGCGCGCGATCGATGCCGAGATGCGCGCCGGGCGCACGACGCCCAACGGCGGCGTCTACCTCAGCATGGGTCATCTCGGCCCGGACAACGTGCGCCGGCAGTTCAAGGGCATGGTCGAGCGCTGCGCCGACTGCGGCTTCGACCTCGCCGCCGGCAAGGTCGAGGTCGTGCCCACCGCGCATTACATGATGGGCGGCGTCGAGTTCGCGCCCGATTGCACGACGGAGCGCGCCGGGCTCTTCGTCGCCGGCGAGGATTCCGGCGGCGTGCACGGCGCCAACCGGCTGGGCGGCAACGGCGTGGCCAATTCGACGGTGTTCGGCGGCATCGCCGGCGACACGATCGCGGCGTGGCTCGCCCGCGACGGCGGATGGCGCGAGCCGGATGCCGCGGCGCTCGACGCGGCGGTCGCGCGCGCCGAGGCGCCGTTTGCGCGCAAACGCACCGATCCGGGCGCGCTCGAGTCGATACGCGAACGCCTGTACGACGTGATGTGGGACGACGCCGGCATCGTCCGCGACGTGGCGGGCCTCGCGCGTGCCGCTGTTGCCCTGGAGCGCCTCGGCACCGAACTTGCCGGCACCGGCCTCCCCGATGCCCAGCGCGCGTTCAACCTGACGTGGCACGACGCGCTCAACCTGGCGAACCTGATCGCGGTGTCGCGGGCGATCGTCCGTGCGGCCCAGGCACGCGAGGACTCGCGCGGCGCGCACTATCGCTCCGACTACCCGGGCACCGGCGACCTCGCGACGTCGGCCTTCGTGCGGGTCCGGCAACGCGATCGTGGGCTCGATGCCGAAGCCGTGCCGGTGCGCTTCACACGCGTCGCCCCCGGCGCAACGTTGCTCGAGGATTGATGCCGGGTAGCGTTTCGGCGTCCGCGCCGTTCGCAGCGCGTGATACGATCGCACAGAACGTTCGTTCTATGCCCAAGACCGCGCCTCCGAACTCCTTGCCGTTCGCTCCGGCGGCCCACCGCGCCGACGCGCATCTTGCTGCGCTGAACCCGCAACAGCGCTTCGCGGTCGAGTACGGGGTCGGGGCCGACGGCGCGCAGGGTCCGCTGCTCGTCGTCGCGGGCGCGGGCTCAGGCAAGACGGACACCATCGCGCACCGTGTGGCGCACCTGGTGGTGAGGGGGGCGGATCCGCAACGGATTCTGCTTCTCACGTTCTCGCGCCGGGCGGCGCTCGAGATGGAGCGCCGGGCCGGGCGCATCTTGAGCCGCGCGCTGGGTCGGCACAACGAGCAGCGGGCGCCGACGCTTGCCTGGTCCGGCACGTTTCACGGCGTCGGTGCACGGCTGCTGCGATGCTACGCCGAGCGCATCGGGCTCCACGCGTCCTTCACGATCCACGATCGCGGCGATGCCGAGGATCTGCTCGCCATCGTCCGGCACGAGCTCGGGTTGTCGGCGACCAAGCGCCGGTTCCCGGCCAAGGCCACCTGCCTTGCCATCTATTCGCGCGTCGTCAACAGCGAGGCGCCGCTGGCTGAGGTGCTGCGAGCGGCCTTTCCGTGGTGCGCCCAGTGGGAGGCGGAGCTCCGCAACCTCTTCGCCGCCTATGTCGCCACGAAGCAGGCCCAGAACGTGCTCGACTACGACGACTTGCTGCTGTACTGGTCGCAAATGATGGCCGATCCGGACCTGGCGGCGGACGTCGGTGCTCGTTTCGATCATGTTCTGGTCGACGAGTATCAGGACACGAACCGGCTGCAGGCCAGCATCCTGCGCGCGATGAAGGCGGACGGCCGCGGATTGACCGTCGTCGGCGACGACGCGCAATCGATCTATTCGTTCCGCGCGGCCACCGTGCGCAACATGCTCGACTTCCCGCGCCAGTTCACGCTGCCGGCCCGCGTGGTCACGCTCGATCGCAATTACCGCTCGACCCAGCCCATCCTCGCGGCTTCGAATGCCGTCATCGGCCTTGCGAGCGAGCGCTTCGCCAAGAACCTGTGGACCGATCGCGTGTCCTCCGAAAAGCCGCAACTCGTCACGGTCCGCGACGAAGTCGACCAGGCGAGCTGCGTTGCCGGGCGCATTCTCGAGTACCGCGAGGAGGGAATCGCGCTGAAGTCGCAGGCGGTGCTGTTCCGCAGCTCGAGCCACAGCGCCCAGCTGGAGTTGGAGCTGACCCGGCGCGACATCCCTTTCGTGAAATTCGGCGGACTCAGGTTCCTGGAGGCGGCGCATGTCAAGGATGTGCTGTCGGTGCTGCGCTGGGCCGAGAACCCGCGCAGCCGGATGGCCGGCTTCCGCGCCGCGCGCCTTCTGCCCGGAGTCGGCCCCGCGACCGCCGCGAAGCTGCTCGATGCCATGGACCGGGCGCCGGAACCGATGGCTGCCATGGCCGCGTTCGCGGTGCCGAGCGCGGCCGCCGATGACTGGCGGGCACTGGTACGGCTCATCGGAATCCTGCGCGGGGAAAAGGCGGATTGGCCCGCCGACATGGACCTCGTCACGCGCTGGTACGAGCCGCACCTGCAGCGAATCTACGAGGACGCGCACGTCCGCCAGGGCGACCTCGCGCAGCTCACCCTGATCGCATCGACCTACCGCTCGCGCGAGCGCTTCCTGACCGAAGTGACGCTGGACCCGCCCGGTGCCACGAGCGCCGAGGCGGGCGTGCCCGGTCTCGACGACGACTACCTCATCCTGTCGACGATACATTCCGCGAAGGGACAGGAATGGAAGGCGGTGCACGTGCTCAATGTCGTCGACGGCTGCATTCCGTCGGACATGAGCACCGGGACGAGCGAGGAAATCGAGGAGGAGCGGCGACTGCTCTATGTCGCGATGACGCGGGCGAAGGACCATCTGCATTTGATGGTTCCGCAACGGTTCTACGTGCACCAGCAGGCGGCTCAGGGCGACCGCCATGTTTATGCGTCGCGCAGCCGCTTCGTCCCGGATGCGCTCGCGCGATTTTTCGAGTCGCGCGCCTGGCCGGTCGCGATCCCGGGCCCCGTCGATGCCGAGCCACGGATCGACGTCCCATCCACGCGGGTCGACCTTTCGGCGCGCGTGCGCGCGCTCTGGCGCTGATCGACCCGGCATCGTCCGTGTTGTGCATGGATCCCCTTGCGGTTCGCCGTCACGCAGGTCGCGCGAGGGCCGATTTGCCCAACAGCGCTGATTTGTCCTAACCTGATCGGCACGAGCATCATAGTGTCCGCGATGACGACAGCGCATTGCCCACGATGCGGCACCGGGAACCGTGCCGGACGGCGCTTTTGCGCGCAATGCGGCGCCGGGACTGCCCTCCGCGTGTCCCGCGTGCGGATTCGCCAACGAGGCCGGGGAGAAATTCTGCGGCGGTTGCGGAGCGACCCTTGCCGCGACGGTTGCCGGAGTGGCGGCGCCCGCCGAGGCCAACCGGGCCAACGGCGACGGCGAACGCCGGCCGGTCACCGTCCTGTTCGCGGATCTCGTCGATTACACGCGGCTTTCGCAGCAGCTCGATCCCGAGGACGTGCATGCGCTGCTCGGCCGGTTCTACGAGGTGGCCGACGAGATCGTCGAGCGCTTCGGCGGCAGCATCGACAAGCACATCGGCGACTCGGTGATGGCCGTGTTCGGCGCTCCGGTCGCACACGACGACGACGCGATTCGCGCCGTGCGCGCCGCCGCCGAAATCCAGCGCACGATGCCCTCGCTGGGCAGCGGGTCGGGCAGCCGCTGGCGGTGCACATCGGCATCGCGTCGGGCGAGGTCGTCGCCAGCGGCCTCGGCGGCGCCCGGCATCGCGCGTACACGGTGATCGGCAACTCGGTCAATCTCGCGGCGCGGCTGCTGAAGCTCGCCGACGCCGGCGAAACCGTGCTCGACGAGGCGGTGCATGCTGCGGCGCAGCGGATCGCCCGGTGCGCGCCGATCGAAGGCGCGCAAGTGAAGGGGATCGACGCACCGGTGACGGCATGGCGCTTCGTCGCGTTCGCCGACGCCGCGGATCGCTCCGGCGCCCATGCGTTCGTCGGTCGCCAGGCCGAGCTGGCGCAGCTCGCCGCATCCTTGCGCAGCTGCGCCGCCGCCGGAACCGGGGGCACGGTGCTCGTGCGCGGCGATGCCGGGATCGGCAAGTCGCGTCTCGTCGGCGAACTGCGCCGTCTCGCGCTCGCCGAGGGGTTTGCCTGCCACACGGGGCTCGTGCTCGATTTCGGGATGGCCAAAGGGCGCGACGCCATTCGCGAAATCGTCGTCGGCCTGCTCGATCTGCCGCCCGGATCCGACGCCGAAGCGCGCCGCGAGTCGCTGCGGCAATTGTTGACGCGGCACCCGTCGCTTGCGCGGGACGAGCCGTTCCTGCTCGATCTTCTCGACCTGCCGCAGCCGGCGGACGGGCAGTGCCTTGTATGCGGCGATGGACAACGCGGCGCGCCAGCGCAGTCGCGCGGCCGCGGTCGTTCGGCTGCTCGAGACGAAGTGCGCCTCTTCCCCGGTTCTCGTGATCGTCGAGGACCTGCATTGGGCCGACAAGGTGACGCTGGACTATCTCGCCGCTCTGACGCGTGGCGCCGGGACGATGGCGGCCGTCCTGGCGCTCACCACGCGCGTCGCCGGCGATCCACTCGACGCCGCCTGGCGTGGCACAGTGCAGGGGAGCCCTCTCATCACGCTCGATCTCGGCCCGCTCGGCACGAAGGACGCGCTGGCGCTGGCGGGAGGTTTCCTGTCGGCGCCACAGGCGTTCGCTCAGCAGTGCGTCGAGCGTTCGGGAGGCAATCCGCTGTTCCTGGAGCAGCTGATGCGCGCGGCCGACGAGCGCGAGGACGCCTTGCCCGCTTCGCTGCACAGCCTGGTGCTGGCACGGATGGACCGGTTGCCGGAGCGCGACCGTGCCGCGTTGCGGGCAGCGTCCGTCGTCGGCCAGCGCTTTCCGCTCGCGCTGGTCCGCCAGTTGGCGCGGTTGCCGGACTATTCGTGCGATGTCCCGGTTGCGCACTTTCTGGTCCGTCCGGAAGGCGACGAGTTCCTGTTCGCGCACGCGCTGATCCGCGACGGTGTGTATGCGTCGCTGACTCGCGCGCGCCGGGCCGAACTGCATCGGGCGGCCGCGGACTGGTACGGCGAGCGCGATCCTGCGCTGCGCGCCGAGCACCTCGACCGCGCCGAAGCGCCCGAGGCGCCGCGTGCGTATCTCGACGCGGCGTTCGCCCAATCGGCCGCGCTACAGCCGGAGCGCGCGCTGGCCCTCGTGGAGCGAGGCGCCGCGCTGGCCAGGGAACCGGGCGACGTGGTGGCACTCAACATGCTGCGCGGCAGGCTGCGCTGCGAATCGGGCGAGGGTCGACCGGCGGTCGACGCGTATGAGGTCGCGCTGGCTGCGACGCGGAAAGCAGCGGACCGCTGCCGCGCGCTGATCGGCATCGCCGCCGGGCACCGACTGTTGACCGGCGTGGACGCCGCGCTCGCGGCGCTGGCCGAGGCCGAGCCGCTCGCGCGCGCGGACGGCCTCGCGCGCGAACTGTCCGAGCTGCACAACACGCGTGGCAATCTGTACTTCGCGCGCGGCGACATCGCGGCGTGCCGGTCCGAGCATCACGCGGCGCTGGCTTGTGCGCGGTCGCTCGACGACCCGATGTGGGAGGCGCGCGCGCTGAGCGGCCTCGCCGACGCCGATTATGCGGACGGCCGGATGCGGAGCGCGCTCGCATGCTTCGAGCAATGCGTCGAGCTCTGCGCCGCGCACGGCCTGACGCGCGTCGCCATCCCCAACCACGTGCTGATCGGCTTCTGCCGCTCCTACCTGATGGAGTTCGACGCCGGCATCGGCCATATCGAGGCCGCGCGCACGCTTGCCGTCCAGGTTGGCGACCGGCACGCCGAAATGATGTCGCTGGAATCGCAGGGGCTGCTGCTGACGTTCTGCGATCGCCATGCGGACGGCGAGCCGTTGCTGGCGCGCGGACTGGCGCTGGCCGAGACGATTGGCGCGCGGCGCTTCCAGTCGATCGTCCTGGGAGGATTGGCGGCATGCGCGCTCGCGGCGGGACGCTTGCACGACGCGCGCGAGTGGATCGAGCGTGCACTCGCGCTGGCCCGCGAGACCGGGATGGGCTTCTGCGGACCGCTGGTGCTCGGGCATCAAGGCGCGGATGCTCGATGACGCGGACGAACGCGAGCATTGCCGAACCGAGGCCGAAGCGTTGCTCGCGCAAGGCTGCGCCAGCCACAATTCGATCCTGTTCTATCGCCACGGCATCGAGGACGCGTTGGCGCGCGGTGACTGGTCTCGCGGACTGAAGCACGCCGCAGCGCTCGAGGACTACACGCGCGCCGAGTCTCTGCCCTATACGGATTTTCTGATCGCCCGTGCCCGCATCCTTATCGGGCTCGTGTCGCGCCCTGAGGATCAGACCCTGCACGCAGGAGCTCGCGCGACTGCGCGTCGAGGCCGACCGGGTCCGCTGGCCGATATCGTGGCCGGCGTCGACGGTCAATTCCTGAACGGTCAGCTCCAAGCGGGAGCTTCAGGGGGCGACCACCCGCCACGGATGGCCCAGCGCTGCCCACTGTGCCCGCTCTTTCGCGAGCAGATAATCCGTCAGCGGATGCGCGGCGAGCCAGCGCTGCGAGATGCCGAAACGGATGCCGCGTGCGATCTCCAGCCTTATCCGCGGCACGGCGACGGTCGAGCGGGCGTGATGGACAAGCACGGCGAGGCGCAGGGCGAGCAGGGCGGCCAGCACCTGCTTGTCGCCGATGGCGGAAGCGATCTTCGCGAGACCGCCGCGGCAGCCGAAGACGAGGAGGGCGAGCCGGCTCTGCTCGCCGGCCGAGAATCCTGGCATGTCGGCGTTCTGCAGTATGTACGCGCCGTGCTTGTGGAAGCTGGCATGGGAGATCGACATCCCGATCTCGTGCAGCAGGCCTGCCCATCGCACCAGCTTCGCGAGCGCCGGATCCGGCGCGGGAAGCGCGCGACGGAAGAGCATTGCAGCGAGTCCGCTGACGCGAAGTGCCTGCGCACGATCGATGCCGTAGCGCACGACGAATCGCTCGGCGGTCGCCGGGCGGGCGTCCTCGTCGGTCGTGCGCCCCAGCAGATCGTAGAGCACGCCGAGCCGCAGCGCGCCGCCCACCGGGTCGATGCGCTCGATACCGAGCTCCGCAACGGCCGCCGCCATGATCGCGAGGCCGCCGGCCAGCACCGGCGCCCGCTCGCCTTTGAGCGCATTGAGCTTCAGACGGGAGACGTGACCGGCGTCGAGCATGCGCCGGCGCAGCCGGGCGAGCCCGACGGGCGTGATGCCTCCGCCGGAGAATGCGTTCTGCTCGAGGATGTCGGCCAGCGCCACTGCCGTGCCGGACGAGGCGTAGGCTTCACGCCAGGCGCCGGCGCCGAACGCGCCCGCGATGGCTTCGATCTCGACCCGCGCCAGCGTTTCGGCCGCGTCGAATGCGGCTGCGGTGAGCCTGCCGTCGCCGAAGAAGCGCTGGGTCATGCCGACGCAGCCGATCGTGAGCGATTCGAGCCGTTCCGCCTCGAGTCCGCGGCCGATGATGAACTCGGTCGAGCCGCCGCCGATGTCGATGACCAGTCGCGGCTCCGGGGAACGCGGAAGCTCGTGGGCCACGCCGAAGAAGGTCAGCCGGCCTTCTTCGTGCCCGCTGATGATGTCGATCGGAAATCCCAGCGTGCGCTCGGCGAGTGCGATGAATTCCTGCGCGTTGGTGGCGACCCGGAACGTGTTGGTCGCGACCACGCGGACGGCCGTGGGGTGCAGGCCGGAGAGGCGTTCGCGGAACCGGGCGAGGCAGGCGAGCGCGGCATCCATCGCGGAGCGCTTCAGGCGGCCCCTGTCGTCGAGCCCGGCGCCGAAACGCAGCGTCTCGCGCCACGTGTCGAGCTGGTAGATCTGGTTGCCCTCGACGCGGCCGATCTCGAGCCGGAAGCTGTTCGACCCGAGGTCGACTACGGCCAGCAGGGGGTCGGCTTTGCGTTCGCGCATGTGGCGGAACCGGATTGCGGTTCGAGAGTCGAAGGGTAGCAGAAAACGGCGCCCCGACACCCGGCTCCGGATGCCCCGTCCCGACCGCGTTGTAATATCGCTGTCACGCGGGCGCGACAGACTGTCGCGTTTGCCAACCGGGCCGGCCGCGGCATGGCCGAATCGATGAAACTTCCGAGTCCGTCGCCGATCAACCGCGAGTTGTCGCAACTTGCGTTCAACCGCCGCGTCCTGACGCTGGCGCAGGATCCCGCGACCCCGCTGCTCGAGCAGTTGCGCTTCCTGTGCATCGTCAGCAACAACCTCGACGAGTTCTTCGAGATCCGGGTTGCCGGCCTCAAGGAACAGCTGCGCGCCCGCCTGCCGCCGCCGGGGATGACCCTTCCGGGGCTGCGCGCACTGCTTGGCGTCATCAACGACGAGACGCGCCTGCTGGTGACGGAGCAATACCGCCTGCTCAACGAAGCGATCCTCCCGGCGCTGGCGGCCGCCGGCATCCGCCTGCTGCGGCGTGATGCCCTCGATGCGGGTCAGCGTGCCTGGGTGTCCGGTTATTTCCAGCGCGAGGTGAGACCGCTGCTGACGCCCATCGGCCTCGATCCGGCACATCCGTTTCCGCAGGTGGCCAACAAGAGCCTCAACTTCGTCGTCGAGCTCTCCGGCCGCGACGCGTTCGGGCGCGAGACCACGATCGCCACGGTCAAGGCGCCGCGGCTCCTGCCGCGGGTCATCGCGCTGCCGCGCGCGATCGCCGGCTCCGACAACGCGTTCGTGCTGCTGTCGAGCGTCATCCACGCCCATCTGCACGAGCTGTTCGGCGGACGCGACATCGTCGGCTACTCGCAGTTCCGCGTGACGCGCGACGCCGACCTCTGGTTCGACGAGGAGGAGGTGAAGAACCTGCGGCAGGCGCTGGAAGGCGAGCTGCCGCAGCGTCACTTCGGTCAGGCCGTCCGGCTCGAGGTCGCCGACGGTTGTCCCGATAAGCTCGCGCAATTCCTGCTCCGGCAGTTCGAGCTGACCGACGACGACCTGTATCGCGTCGGCGGCCCCGTCAATCTCGCGCGGATGGCGGCGCTGATCGATGCCGTGTCGGTCGCCGGGCTCGAATACCGGCCCTTCGTTCCCGGCTTGCCCGACCGGCTCCGCGACTCCGCCGACCTTCTCGCCACGATCCGGCAGCAGGACGTCCTGCTGCACCACCCGTTCCAGTCGTTCGACCCGGTCGTCGAATTCATCCGCAAGGCCGCCGACGACCCCGACGTCGTCGCGATCAAGCAGACCGTCTACCGCACCGGCGTCAACTCGGTGCTGATGGAGGCGCTGATCGAGGCCGCGCGCCGCGGCAAGGAAGTCACCGTCGTGGTCGAGCTGCTCGCCCGCTTCGACGAGGAAGCCAACATCAACTGGGCCGAGAGGCTGGAGCAGGTCGGCGCCCAGGTCGTCTACGGCGTGTTCGGCCTGAAGACGCACGCCAAGCTCGCGCTGCTGCTCCGGCGCGAGAAGGACGCGCACGGGCCGCCGCGGCTGCAGGCCTATGCGCATCTGGGCACCGGCAACTATCATCCGCGCACGGCGCGTCTGTACACCGACTTCGGGCTGCTCACCGCCAACCGCGAGATCTGCGCCGACGTCAACGAGGTGTTCCTGCACATCACGAGCCTGGCCAAGGCCAAGCGGCTGAAGCACCTGCTGCTCGCGCCGTTCACGATGCACGACCGCCTGCTCTTCGCGATCCGGCGCGAAGCGCGCCATGCACGCGAAGGAAAACCGGCGCGGATCATCGCGAAGATGAACGCGCTGCTCGAGGAGGCCGTGATCCGCGCGCTGTATGCGGCGTCGCAGGCGGGCGTGCAAATCGATCTCATCGTCCGCGGCGCGTGCGCGCTGCGCCCGGGCGTCGAGGGATTCTCCGAGAACATTCGGGTGCGCTCGGTCATCGGACGGTTCCTGGAGCACAGCCGGATCTGGTACTTTGCCAACGATGGCGGCGAGGAGGTGTGGCTTTCCAGCGCGGACTGGATGGGACGCAACCTCTTCCGCCGGATCGAGGTCGCGTTCCCGGTGCTCGATCCGGCGTTGAAGGCGCGGGTGATCGCCGAGGGGCTGAAGCCCTATCTCGCCGACAATCGCGATGCCTGGGAGCTCGCGGGCGACGGGACCTACGCCAAGCCGAAGGTGGCGCGCCGATCGCGGCCGCGCACCGCGCAGCAGGAGCTCGTCGATCGCCTTGCGGAACACCCGGACGTGGAACAATTTGAGAGGAAGGCCGAAACCATGGACCTGATACTCTGGCGTCATGCGGAAGCCGAACCCGGCGAGCCCGACCTCGGGCGTCGCCTCACGGCCAAGGGCATACAGCAGGCCGATCGCGTCGCGAAATGGCTCGAACAGCACCTGCCCGCAACGACGCGCATCCTGTCCAGTCCGGCCGATCGGGCGCAGCAGACAGCGCGCGCGCTGAAGCGGAAATTCCGCGTCGTCGAGGATCTGGCGCCGGGTGCCTCGGCCGCCGCGGTCCTGGCTGCAACCGGATGGCCCGATGCGCGCGAGCCCGTACTGGTTGTCGGCCATCAGCCCACGCTGGGCGAGGTCGCGGCCTTTCTGCTGACGGAAGACGAGGCGTCCTGGAGCGTGCGCAAGGGAGCGGTGTGGTGGCTGACCAATCGCGTACGCCATGGCGTCTCGTCCACGGTGGTCAAGGTGGTCATCGCGCCCGAATTCGTTTGATGCCGTGGACGCTGCGCGTGCGTTGAAGCTCCTGGAGCGAGTGGGCGTGCGGCCTGACAACGACGTTGTGGAGCTCTCGCTGCAGGGTCACTCTTCGCGGTGGCGCCGTCGTGACCTGCTACACGCGCCCGCGGCGCGACTTTTGCGCCTGACCTGAACGCGGCCATCGGCGCGCATACCCGGCTGCGGGGCTGGTCACGCCGCCGGCGGAAGACAATCGTCTCATGGCGGGGGCACACAAGATTCTGGATGCTGCTGCCCCTGGATACCAACGCTGCGCGGAACCCGCTGCGAGTGGTGGCGTTTCCCGGGGGGAGAACGTCAACGGCTTGCCCTGTGAGGCGCCGCGTCGGGCCGCGAGCGCACCCGGCTGGCGTCGGACACACGCAGTTTCCGCAGCCGCGATGTCTTCTTGTGCTGATGCTCCTCCATGCGCCCGAGCACGTCGGTCAGGAACCGCAGCGTCTCGCGGATGTACGGCCCCTTGTTCAGCATCACGCACTCGGCGCGGCTGCCCATCGCGGCGTCCGTGACCTCGGCGCGCGACGGCATGCCGCCCTTGGCGAGCGATTCCAGCACCTGCGTCGCCCAGATCACGGGCACGTGCGCCGCTTCGCATAGCCACAGGATCTCTTCCTGCACCTCGGACAGCCGCTCGAAGCCCACTTCCACACCGAGGTCACCGCGCGCGACCATCACGGCCACCGGCGGGTGGCGCATCGCTGCGAGCAGCAGCATCGGGAGGCGGTTGAACGCCGCCTGCGTCTCGATCTTGAGCACGATTCCGAGCTTTTGCGCGTGGAGCCGCTCGATCTCGGCCAGCAAGGCCTCGATGTCCTCGGGGCGCTGCACGAACGACATCGCCACCATGTCGGCGTGCTTTGCCACGAACGCCAGGTCCTCGATGTCCTTCGCGGTCGAGCGCCGGCAGGTCGAGGTCGGTCTCCGGCAGGTTGATGCCCTTCTCGGCCCGCAGCTTTGCGGTACCCCCGGCGACCGCCGTGATCTCGACCCGCAGGCGATCCTCGGCTACGCCGCGGATCGTGCCGCGGATCCTGCCGTCGTCGAAGAGGATCGGCTCACCGACGCGCACACCGGTGAACACCTCCGGCAGCGTGCAGGACACGAAGGCCGGTTCCCGCACGCGGCCGTCGTCGTCGTGAACTGCGTCCCGGCCGGGCATCTCGCCGCGCACCAGGTCGAGGGTGTCGCCGGGCCGCAGCGCGATCCACTGCTCGACCGAGGGCAGCGCGCCGACGGCGCCTTTCGCGACGATCCGCCGCTTGCGCCGCAGTGACAGGCGCGTCCCCGGCACCACGTACGCGGTCGTGTCCGTCTCGCAGACGCATTCGCCGGTACGCACTTCGACCACGTGCAGAATGCGCTTGCGGTGGCGGGTGTCGGCGAGCTCGACGGTGTCGCCGGGCTTCGCCTTGGCGAGGAGATCGCCGTCGACCGGAATCGTCACCTCGTCCGCATCGGCGTCATGCACGCGTGCGACCAGCCGCACGCGCGCGCGCTGTGTCACGCGGCCGATCGTATCGCGGTGCGGCCGCCATTTCGCAACCGCAGGCCCGGGCTCGATCGGCCCGGTGCGAAGCTTGGGACCGGCGAGGTCGAAGGACAGTGCGCAGCGCTTGCCGGTCTCGCGCTCGGCGCGGCGCAGGTGCTTGACCATCCGCTCCCAGACCTTTGGGCTGTCGTGCGCACAGTTGATGCGCATGACCTCCATGCCGGTCTCGACCAGGTCGCGTATCAACGCCGGCTGCTCCGCCGCTTCACCGGGCATCGTGACCATGATCCGCGTCGCTCGTCCATCGCGCGCGGGTCCGAGGATCGCGTTGGCGTGCGCGGCGAGCAGCGCGTCGCCGGTGTTGAAGGTGACCGGCGGCGCCACGGCAACCGCGGCCGGCACCGGTTGCCGGCGGAGCGCACACAGAACCTCCAGCACCGCCTGCAGCGAGGCCATGACATGCGCCTCCAGGCGGCCCAGCGAGCTCAAGCCCAGCCGGGTAAGCTCGTCCTGCAGCTCGCGCACGTCATGCCGGCGCACGGCGAGGTAGTGGACGAGGTTGTAGGCACTCTCGCGCATCGACGGCGCCGTGGCGTCGAGCTCGGCAGCGAATTCCTGCTCGGCCGCCAGCGCCGCCCGGTACAGCTCGTCGACGCCGCGGGCCGCGCGGTCGAGCCGCAGGGTTTGGGCAACTTCGCGTTCGGTGCGTCGCCCGGCGGTCATCGGGGACTCACGCCGATCACCTGCCTGAGCGAACGCTAACGCTCGCTGGAGGCATTCCGTGACGTGCCCCGGCGCTTGCGCAAATCCGTGAGGGCCGCCTGAACCTGTTCGAGTTCGCGATGCAAGGCCGCCGCGAGAGCGAAGCTTGTCCGGTTCCTCGCCGGATCGAGCGCAACGAGAATCTCGTCCATGTCATCCAGAAGTTCGCCGGCGCGAACCACCAGCTGATTGGGCAGCGTACCGAATTGGCCGGCCTGAGAGAGCTTGCGTGCTTCGGCAAGGACTTTGGCGCAAATGTCCGCTTTGCGCGTCAAATCGAGAGGTGTGTCGCCGATGGTCCCGGAGCGGGGCGATCGGACCGACTTCATCGGCAGGAGATTCATGTGGACATGGCAATCGTCGTTGCGGGCCGAAAATCAAATCCCTGCGACCCATGTTCGGGTGCAGGGGTGGCCGTGGCGGGCAGGATGCACGCCAACGGCCCGACCGGCCAAACGCCACGAATTGACCCCGATCGCCGATTGGGACTCCGATGCGGTGTCCGGACGCGCTATTGGCCCGAGGATCGATCTTGCCGTCCGAATGTTTCAAATTGAAGACGGTTTGCCGGCGACATCCGGCGTGCGGAGGCAGCGACCTCGCGGCGCAGTGCCGGCAACGCTCGACAAGCTTCCGGCAGAAGGCTCGAGAAGGGCGCGGGACAGAAGCTTCGCCTTCCCTGCGCGCCACCACCCGCAAGCCGCGGGACATGTCTAGCGCGTCATCTTGTCCCGAACCTTCTTCAAGGCGTCGATCAAGCCGTTGACCCCGGTCTTGGTCAAGCCTTCCTTGTCCACGTCGAACTCGATCAGCAGCCTCCTGGCGTCTTCGGACAAATGGCAGGTAATGCTGCCATCTCTGCCAAGATCGAACTCCTTCTTCTTGCCTCCAGCCATGATGTGATCTCCCCGTCAACGGACATTGTCATCGTACCGCAACACTGCGCCCGAATTGTTACAACCGGATTTCGCGAGATCGCCCGGGCTGGCGAAAAGCGGTCCGCGCCCGTCGCGACTCCTGCCTTTCGTCGGCGACGCGATGCAAGCCGTTAACACCTGCGGCAATCAAACCGTAACCTCATTCCGATTCAATGTGCTGATCGTGCAGGCCCCAATCGAGGAGAGCGGACATGCTTACGCCTCAAGTGCAATCGGATTCTCCGCTCAGTCTCAGCGTGTCATCGATGTCGAGGTTTGCGCCAATGACGATTCAAGCGTCCTTCCCCCGGTCCGCCGCTATCGTGCTGGGCTGCGGCGAGGTCGGCTCCGCCGTGGCGCTGGCGCTTCACCAGGCGGGTCTCGCCGTCGTGCTGGTGGACGAGGCAGACCCGGCCTGGCACCGCCGCGGGATGGCGTTCACCAACGCGTGGTACGTCGGCACTGCCGAGCTCGAGGGCGAAGGGGCGTGCTTCTGCGCATCGCTGAAGAGCATTCCGTCCATTCTCGCGCGGCGGATGATCGCGGCGACGACGTGGTCGTGGCCGGGCGTGGCCGCAGGCCTGGATCCGGCCTTGCTGGTCGATGCGCGTGGGCGCAGACGACGCGGTACGGAGGTCCTGCGTGGCCACGTTCCGGTCACGATCGGCATCGGTCCGGGCTTTGTCGATGGTGAGAACGTAGACGTGGCGCTGGAGCTTTGCGCGGACAATGAAGGCGGATCCGGCGGGCCGCGGGCGGATAGCGCGGATGCGGTGGACGCCAACCCGCCCTTCGGCGTTGCGCGCAGCGTGACCTGCACGGTCGAAGCCCCAAGGCACGGCCGGTTCATCACCGAGCGCCGAATCGGCGAGTACGTGCGCGTCGGCCAGGTCGTCGGCGGGTTGGGCAACGAGGTCATCAAGGCGCCGGGCAGCGGCGTCCTTCTTGGACTCACCGCGCGCGGCGCGCGTATCGAGCCCGGCGACACGCTGGTCGAGGTCGATGGCGCAGGTGTCGCCCACCGCTGCTATGGCGTAGGCGCGGGCCCGCGCCACGTCGCGTCGCGTTTGCTGTGCGCGCTCGTGGAACGCCAGAACAAACCAGCAACCGGGACCAACGGCGGATGACGCCAAGTCATTGATTGTCCTCAAAGCGAACAGCCTTGCGCTGTGGCAGTCTTGCCAATGCCCAGCTCCGCCGGCGGGATGTCATCAGGCTGTAATGCCGATCCACTAAGCTCCGTCTCTGATCAATCAAACGGGGGGTCCCCATGAAGTTGACGTACAGGCTGGCCGCCGGCGCGCTCGCGACGGCACTCTCTACGACGTTGTGCGCCCAGGGCATGTTGGTCAAGGTCGACGGTTCGTCGACCGTGTATCCGGTGACCGAGGCCGTGGCCGAGGAGTTTCAGAAGGCCGAGAAGAATGCGATCAAGGTGACCGTGGGCATTTCGGGCACGGGTGGCGGTTTCAAGAAGTTCTGTCGCGGCGAGACGGATATCTCCAATGCTTCGCGGCCGATCCTGAAGGCGGAGATCGAAGAGTGCGCCAAGCTGGGCATCCAGTTCTACGAACTGCCGGTCGCGTTCGATGCGCTGACTGTCGTCGTCAATCCGAAGAACACGTTTCTCGACAAGGGCATTACCGTCGACCAGCTGAAGAAGATGTGGGAGCCGGGCGCACAGGGCAAGGTCACGAAGTGGAACCAGATCGACGCGTCGTGGCCCGATGCCCCGATCAAGCTGTTCGGCGCGGGTTCGGACTCGGGAACGTTCGACTACTTCACCGAAGCCATCGTCGGCAAGGCAAAGTCCAGCCGTGGCGACTACACGGCGTCCGAGGACGACAATGTCCTGGTGCAGGGCGTGCAGCGCGACGTCAATGCGATCGGCTACTTCGGGTTTGCCTACTATGCCGAGAACCAGGCCAAGCTGAAGGCCGTTCCGATCGTCGAGAAACCGGGCAAGCCCGCGGTCTTGCCGTCGATGAATTCGGTGCTTGACGGCAGCTACCAGCCGCTGGCGCGACCGATCTTCATCTACGTCAACGCCAAAGCCCTTGACCGGCCCGAAGTCAGGAAGTTCGTCGAGTACTACCTCACCAACGGCGCGAAGCTCGCGCGGGAGGTCAAGTACGTCCCGCTGCCCGACAAGGCCTACACCATGGCAAAGGAGCATCTGACCAAGAAGAAGATGGGCACGGTGTTCGGCGGCGTCGCCGAAGTCGGCGTGCGGATCGATGACCTGATGGCGCGCGAAGCCAAGATGTGATTCGCGCACAGTCGCGTCGCGGCGTTTTCGGAACGGGAAGCGCGGCGATTCTGTTGCCAGGCCGGCGCGGGCGGCGCAAGCTGCCGCGCCGGTAGCACGAATGGGGGCGTTATAATGCAAACGGCGTCCACGATGCGCGCCTTTCCCGGCACGCTGCCGACCGTGATCAGCGAACGGCTGTCGAAGAAATTCTCCCGCAATCTGAAGGAGCGCGCGATCGAGGCGGGGCTGTTCTTCGCCGCATTCGTGTCCGTGCTGACCACGGCGGGCATCGTCTACGTATTGCTGAAGGAGAGCGTGCTCTTCTTCACGCACGTCCCGATCTGGGATTTCCTGACCGACACGCAGTGGACGCCGCTGTTCGATGACGCCCATTTCGGCATCATGGTGCTGTTGTCCGGCACGATCACCAGCTCCTTTGTTGCCTTGGCCGTCGCCATACCGCTGGGCACGACCATTGCGATCTATCTTTCCGAGTTCGCCACGCCGCGCGCCCGGGAGATCGCGAAACCGGTCCTGGAACTGCTCTCCGGCGTGCCGACAATCGTCTACGGCTACTTCGCGCTGCTGTTCGTCACGCCGATCCTGCAGATCCTGATTCCGTCGCTGCCCGGCTTCAATCTGCTGGCGGCCGGAATGGTGATGGGCATCATGATCGTTCCCTACGTGGCATCGATATCGGAAGACGCGATGCGCGCCGTGCCGATGGCGCTGCGCGAGGGGTCGTTCGCGATGGGCGCGACCCGGCTGCAGACGGCGGTCAGGGTCGTGGTTCCCGCGGCGGTGTCCGGCATCGCCGCCGCCTACATCCTCGGCATATCGCGCGCCATCGGCGAGACGATGATCCTCGCCGTGGCCGCGGGCATGCAGCCCAACCTGACCTTCAATCCGCTCGAGCCCGCGGCGACGATTACCGCCTACATCGTGCAGGTGGCGTTGGGCGACCTGCCGCACGGCAGCATCGGCTACCAGACCATCTTCGCCGCCGGGCTCACCCTGATGCTGATGACGCTGGCGTTCAACCTCATCGGTTTCTACATGCGCAAGCGGTTCCGGGAGGCGTACTGATGACGGCGGCGACGCACGACAGTGTTCGTCTGCGCGCGCTGATCGCGACGGCGAAGCGCTGGGACGTGATCTTCGTTGGCTTGGGCATCATCGCGCTCGGGATCGGGCTGCTCACCTTCGCCGCGCTGTTTCTCGACATGCTGATCGACGGCTGGTCGCGCCTGCGACCGGAGTTCTTCACCCAGTTTCCGTCGCGACGCGCCGGCCAGGCCGGCATACTTTCGGCGTGGGTCGGCACGACGCTGGTCATGCTGGTCACCGCGGCGGTCGCCGTGCCGCTCGGCGTGGCGGCCGGGATCTACCTCGAGGAATACGCGCGCAAGAACTGGGTGACCGACATCATCGAGATCAACATCACCAATCTCGCCGGCGTGCCGTCGATCGTCTACGGCCTGCTCGCGCTGGGCCTGTTCGTCTACGGGTTCGGCCTCGGGCAGAGCATCCTGACGGCCGGCCTCACGCTGGCGCTGCTGATCCTGCCGGTCGTGATCGTCGCCACGCGCGAGGCGATCCGCTCGATTCCGGCGAACGTCCGCGAAGGCAGCTTACGCGGTGGGGGCGACGCGATGGCAGACGGTCAAGGACCACATCGTCCCGTACTCGATGCCGGGCATCCTGACGGGCGTGATCATCGGCATGTCGCGGGCGATCGGCGAGACCGCGCCGATCATCACCATCGGCGCGCTCACGTTCATCGCCTTCCTGCCGCCGAGCGCCGGTGACGGCGGAGTTCCCGTTCCTTTCGTTCGAGTGGCTGCAGGCGCCGTTCACGGTGATGCCGATCCAGATGTTCAACTGGACGTCGCGTCCGGACGAGGCCTTTCACGCCAACGCCGCCGCCGCCGGCACCATCCTGGTCGCGATGACATTGCTGATGAACGGACTCGCGATCTGGCTTCGTTACAGACTCCGCAGGAACATCAAATGGTGACGACGATGGAAGCGCATGCAGACACTCCCACCCTGGCCGCGAAGCCGGGGCTCGCGGTGACCCGCGCCGCCTCCAGCGCGGATCCGGGCGAGGCGCCGCCGCTCAAGGCGGAGTCGCGCAACCTGTCGTTCCACTACGGCAGCTTCAACGCGCTGAAGAACGTCTCGATGCCGGTCCACGACCGCAGGGTGACGGCGCTGATCGGCCCGTCGGGCTGCGGCAAGTCGACCTTCCTGCGCTGCTTCAACCGCATGCACGATCTCTATCCGGGCAATCGCTACGACGGCGATATCATCCTGTATCCGGACAACACCAATCTGCTCGCCCGGGACGTGGATCCGATCGAGGTGCGGATGCGCATCAGCATGGTGTTCCAGAAGCCCAATCCATTCCCCAAGTCCATCTACGAAAACGTGGCGTACGGCCTGCGCGTTCGCGGCATGACGGACAAGCGCGCGCTGGACGACAAGGTGGAGGAGTCGCTGCGGGGCGCGGCGTTGTGGGACGAGGTCAAGGATCGCCTGCGCGAGGTGGGCTCCAATCTCTCGGGCGGGCAGCAGCAGCGCCTCTGCATCGCCCGCGCGCTCGCCACCGACCCCGAGATCATGCTGTTCGACGAGCCGACCTCCGCGCTCGACCCGATCGCGACGGCCAGCATCGAAGAGCTGATCACCGAGCTCAAGACCCGGGTTACCATTCTCATCGTCACCCACAACATGCAGCAGGCCGCGCGCGTCTCCGACTACACCGCCTACATGTACATCGGGGAGCTGGTCGAGTTCGATCGCACGGACACGATCTTCCTGAAGCCACGGAAGAAGGAAACCGAGGACTACATCACGGGCCGGTTCGGTTGAGACATGCGTCGGACATGACGTCAGGAGGATTGATGAGCGACCACACATCCAAGCAGTTCGACGCCGAAATGGAGGCGATCCGCAGCGGCGTTCTCGCGATGGGCGGGCTGGTCGAGACGCAGCTCACTCGCGCCATCGTCCTGCTCGAGGACGATGACCGTGACGCGGTCGGCCAGGTGAAGGCCGACGAGAAGCAGATCAACCGGATGCAGGTCGACCTCGACCAGATGTGCAGCCAGATCATCGCCCGGCGGCAGCCGGCGGCGGTCGACCTGCGCTTCGTGCTGATGATCATCAAGATCGTCAACGAGCTGGAGCGCGTCGGCGACGAGGTCAAGAAGATCGCCTACAAGACCGGCGAGATCCGCGGGATGGTCCGCCTGAGCCACGTCCGGCATTTCGACGTGATCCGCACGGCGGAACGCGCGGGAACGATGCTGCAGATGGCGCTCGACACCTTCGCCCGGCTCGATGCTGCGGCGGCGGCCGAGGTCATCGATCGCGACGAGGAGATCGACGCCGCCTTTCTGGCGATCATGCGCCAACTCATCAGCTACATGATGGAAGATCCGCGCACGATCACGGCGGCTCTGGAGATCGTGTTTATCGCGAAGTCGCTGGAGCGCATCGGCGATCATGCGAAGAACATCGCCGAGGCCGTGGTGCAGGTGGTCAAGGGCATCGACGTTCGGCACGTGTCCGCCGACCAGATCCGCGCCGAGGTGGCCGGGGAATGAGCGCCGCAGCGCCAGGGCGCGGATGCGCCGCCTTGGTGGGCGGCGTCGCGGCGCCAGCCGCACGCGTGGGGGCACGTCGATGACGCCGACCGTGCTCGTCGTCGAGGACGAGCCCGCGATACGCGAGCTGCTCAGGGTCAACCTGGTCGACGCGGGGTACGAGGTTCGCCTGGCAGCCGATGCGGAGTCCGCGCAGCGGGAGCTTGCGACGGCGCTGCCGGCCCTGCTTCTGCTCGACTGGATGCTGCCGGGCAAGTCGGGCCTGGCGCTGGCAAAAGAGCTGCGCGGTGACCCGCGCCTGCGCGAGTTGCCGATCATCATGCTCACCGCGCGCACCGATGAGGCGGACAAGGTCGCCGGCCTCGAGGCGTGGGTCGACGATTACGTGACCAAGCCGTTCTCGCCGCGCGAGCTCAAGGCGCGGATCAAATCGGTGCTGCGCCGGCGTGCGCCGGAGGCGGCGAACGAGCCGCTCCTCGCGGGCACGCTCGCCCTCGATCCGGCAACACACCGCGTGACGGCCGGCGGAAACGCCGTTCCGCTCGGCCCCACCGAATTCCGCTTGCTGCGTTTTCTGCTCGCGCGCCCGGAGCGCGTCCATTCACGCGCGCAGTTGCTGGACCAGGTGTGGGGCGACAATGTCTACATCGAGGAACGCACGGTCGATGTCCACATCCGCCGCTTGCGGCTGGCGCTCGAACCGTTCGGGCAGGCTTCCCTGATCGAGACAGTTCGCGGCGGTGGCTACCGGCTCGCGGCGCCCCGGCCGCACTGACGAGGACGGCGGGCGGCGATGATCCCCTTCGTCGTGGCCGGCGTTGGCGCACCTCTGGCCGTCCTGGTCCTGGCCGCGCTCGGCGGGCTGATGTTCGGGGCGGCATGGGGTTTTGGCGCGCTGGCCATCGGGCTCGGTGCAATCATCGGCTTTCACCTGTGGCAGATCCACCGGCTGACGCGCTGGGCCGACGCTGCACTGGACGCTCCGGTCCCGGAGGCGGGCGGAGCATGGGGCGTCGCATTCTCCGCCCTCTATCGCCGCGCACGCACGCGTACGCGGCGCCACCGCGACCTTGCCACCACGATCGAGCGGTTTCGCAACGCGGTCGAGGCGCTGCCGGAGGGCATGATAATCGTCGACGCTGCGAATCGCATCGAGTGGGCCAATGCGCGAGCGCAGGAGCACCTTGGACTCGATCTCGCGAAGGACACCGGCCGGCCACTGCTCAACCTGCTGCGCCAGCCCGAGGTCGTCCGCTATTTCGAGGCGCAGGAGTTTGCCGATGCAGTGATTATCGATTCGCAGCGAGGGAAAGGATCGACGCTGTCGATCCAGGTCGTACCGTTCGGCACCGACGAGCGTTTGCTGATCAGCCGCGACATCACGCAACTCGAAGCGGTCGCCCGCATGCGGCGCGATTTCATCGCCAACGTCTCGCACGAGCTCAAGACGCCACTGACGGTCGTCAGCGGGTTCCTTGAAACCCTGCAGGACCTGGAGCTCGAGCCCCGCCAGCGCACGCGATACCTGCAACTGATGGCGGAGCAGGCGGCGAGCATGCGGCGCCTCGTCGACGATCTGCTGACGCTGTCGGCGCTGGAGAGCGAGCAGAATCCGGTCGCGGAGTCCGAGTTCGCCATTGTGCCGCTGCTGCTCGAAGTGTCAGTCGACGCGAAGGCGCTCTCTGGCGGCCGACACACGATCGCTCTGGACATCGGCGACGCGGCAACTGTGACGGGCAGCCGGGACGAGCTGGCCAGCGCCTTCGGCAACCTCGTGAGCAATGCGATCCGCTATACGCCGGACGGCGGTGCGATCACGCTCGGCTGGCACGTCGACGCGGAGGGGCGGGGCGCGTTCAGCGTTGCCGACACGGGCATCGGGATCGCGGCGGAGCACATACCGCGGCTGACCGAGCGCTTCTATCGCGTCGATCGCAGCCGGTCCCGCGCGACGGGCGGCACGGGCCTCGGGCTCGCGATCGTCAAGCACGTGCTGTTGCGCCATCAGGCAGAACTCGATGTCACCAGCGAGCTGGGCCACGGCAGCACGTTCACGGTGCTCCTTCCGGCGCGGCGGGTGCGCTCGGCCGTGGCGTCCGAACCCACCGCGGACTCCGCGCCGGCGCCCGCGCCCAGCACTACCAGTAGCTGAGCGCGGCCCGGAACAGCGATTTCAGATCGTCGCGCCCGACGTCCTTGGGCGCGTTGCGAATCACGCGGTACTGGGGCTCGGCGCCGGTGGCGAGCGCGTCGAGATGCGACGCGTCGAAACCCAGCGCGGTGAGGCCGTTGGGCATCGCCGTCGCCCGCATCAATTCGATCACGCGCTGGGCGAGCACCTCGCCCGCATCGCCGTTCGCCGCGCCGCGGGTTTCCGCGCCCAGGCATTGCGCTCCGTGCAGGTGCCGCTCCGGACAGCAGGGCGCCGTGTAGCGCCAGACCGACGGATTGTTGAGCACGACCGCCATGCCGTGCGGGACGAGGGTCTTCCCCTCCGGGTAGCCGTCGACGTGCCAGTCCTTCGTCAGGCCGGACACCGCATAGGACAGGCCATGCGGCAGGTGGCAGCCGGCAGCGTTGAAGGCAATGCCCGCGAGCATCGCCGCGTACATCATCTCGGTGCGCGCCTCGGAGTCGGAGGCGTCGTTGACCGCGCGCACCAGGTATTTCCCGACGCCTTTGAGTGCGTCGGTCGCGAGCATGTCCGAAAACGGATTGGCACCCTGCGACACCGGTCGGTCGATGCCCTGCGCCGGATTGAGGCGTCGCGGATAGGCACGCGCCGTCAGCGATTCCAGCGCGTGGCTCATGCAGTCGAAGCCGGTCGCGGCGACGGCGTTCTTCGGCAGTGACGCCGTGACTGTCGGATCGATGAGGGCGACGTCCGGAATCAGGCGCCGCGAGATGATGCCGGTCTTGGCGTTGAGCGAGCGCAGATTGAAGATCGCGATGCCGGTGGTCTCGGAGCCGGTGCCGCAGGTCGTCGGGCAGGCGATGTGCGGCTGCACGGGCCCGGGCACCTTCCGGCCGGCGCCGATCGGCGCGTTGACGTAGGTCATGAACTCGGCCGGCTGCGACGCGTAGAGGTTGGCTGCCTTGCAGGTGTCCATCACCGAGCCGCCGCCCACCGAAACGTAGCCGTCGAACCGTCCTGCGGACGCGAAGCGTGCCGCGTCCTGGAACGACGCGTCGGTCGGCTCGATCACGCACTCACTGTAGACCGCGACGTCGACGCCCGCAGCGGCGAGCGACGCCGTGACGGTGGCGACGTACTCGCCCGACCGCAGGCGCGCATCGGTGAACAGCGCAACGCGCTTCAGGCCGAGCTCGCGGGCATTGGCGCCGGCCTCCGCCAGAACGCCCGGGCCGAAGGTGAACGTCGGCATGCCGATGGTGAAACCGCGATCGCTGCCTTCGACAGCAGCGAAATCGGCATGGCAGCAAGGCATGGTCGACTCCTTGGAAAGCGTCGCGTCAGCGTGCGGCGGCGAGGATGAGATCGGCAGCCTTCTCGGCAACCATGATGACCGGCGCATTCGTGTTGCCGGAAACGAGGGTGGGCATGACACTGCAGTCGACGACGCGCAATCCGGCGATGCCGTGCACCTTCAATTCGGTGTCGACGACCGCCAGCGGCTCCGCGGCAGAACCCATTCTGCAGGTGCCCACCGGATGAAAGATCGTCGCTCCCTTGTCGCGCACGAACGCGAGGATCGCCTCGTCGGTGGTGGCGTCCGGGCCGGGGCGGTACTCCCCGGCAACGTAGGGCGCGAGCGCACTCGTGGCGGCGAGCTTCCGCGCGAGCTTCACGCCGCGGACGATCGTCGCGCGGTCGTCGGGCGCCGAGAGGTAGTTCGGTTGCATCGCGGGCGCCGCGAACGGGTCGGGCGACTTGATCCGCACGTGCCCGCGCGACTGCGGGCGCAACTGGCACACCGACAGCGTGAAGCCGGAAAACGTGTGCACGGGCGACCCCGCCATGTCGGAGGACAGCGTTGCCAGGTGGAATTGGAGGTCGGGCCGGTCGAGCGCGGGGTCGGTGCGCGCGAACATGCCGCCCTGGTTGATCCCGATCGCCATCTGCCCCGTCTGCGTGAGGACGTAGCGCACGCCCATCGCCAGCGTGCGCAGCTTCGATTTCAGCACGTCGTTGGTCGTGATGGGCTTCGCGCAGCGGAAGATCACGCGTGCCTGCAGGTGGTCCTGCAGGTTCTCGCCGACGCCCGGAAGCTCGTGGGCGACCGGGATCCCGAATTCCCGCAGCAGAGCGGCCGGACCAATGCCCGACAGCTGCAAGAGCTGCGGCGATTGCAATGCGCCGGCCGCAAGGATCACCTCGCGCCGCGCCGTGGCGGTGACATCGCGGCCGTCCGGCGATAGGCGACTGCCGTCGCGCGACGGCCGTCGAACGCTATCCGGGTTGCCTGCGCCCCGGTTTCGACGGACAGGTTGGCGCGGCGGCGCGCGGGACGCAGGTAGGCGGTCGCCGTCGAGCAGCGGAAGCCATGGCGAGTCGTCAGCTGGTAGTAGCCGGCGCCTTCCTGCGTCGCGCCGTTGAAGTCGGGGTTGGCGGGGATGCCGAGCTCGCCGCCGGCCGCGATCAGCAGCTTCGACGAGCTCGTGCTTGGCGCCGATGTCCGACGCCCACAGCGGGCCGCCGACGCCGTGATACTCGCTTTCGCCGCGCACGTTGTGCTCGAGCTTGCGGAAATACGGGAGGACGTCGCGATAGCCCCAGCCCGGATTGCCGAGCGCCGCCCAGTGCTCGTAGTCCTCGCGCTGACCGCGGATGTAGATGAGGCCGTTGATCGAGCTCGATCCGCCGAGCGTCTTTCCGCTCGGCCAGTAGACTTCCCGCCCGTTCATCTGCGGTTCGGGCTCGGTCTTGAAGCACCAGTTGTAGACCGGGTTGAACATCGTCTTCGCGTACCCGATCGGGACGTGGATCCACGGGTAGCGATCGGGCGGGCCGGCTTCGAGCAGCAGTACCGAATGCCGCCCATCCGCGGAGAGCCGGTTCGCGAGCACGCAGCCGGCCGAGCCCGCGCCGACGATCACGTAGTCCCAGGTGCTCGAGGATGCACTGATCCGGGTTTGGGGGTCGTTCATCTCAATCCTCATTCTAATCAATCGCCATGACCACTGGTTGCGATGATGTCTCCTTCCTCTCGCCGCGCCGGTTTCCCGGCGCCGGGCTCACTCTTTCGGGTCGACCGCCCGGGCGCGACGAAACCGAATTTTGTCTTTTGCAAGCAATGACTTGGTCGATGATTCCCGATCCGGGCGTGGCCTCGGCAAGTGTGCTGCCGCGGCGTTCTGCAAGGTGTTTGACCATGGGAATGGAAATTGCTATCCTTACGTGTTTCGTCGGAGGGGTTCCCGAGCGGTCAAAGGGAACAGACTGTAAATCTGTCGGCTCTGCCTTCGAAGGTTCGAATCCTTCCCCCTCCACCAATCATTGATCGAGGCTGAGGGAGACCGGGGATCGGTTCGGGCGTGTGCTGCGCCGCGTTGCGAATCGTCCTGGCTCTGTCTTGACCGCGCGGGTGTAGCTCAATGGTAGAGCAGAAGCCTTCCAAGCTTACGACGAGGGTTCGATTCCCTTCACCCGCTCCAAGGGATTTGGCATGACTAAAGGGAGTACGCGAACTGCAGGGCTGGTCGCGAGCTGTACCGGCAACGGACATCGCCCATGTAGCTCAGTGGTAGAGCACTCCCTTGGTAAGGGAGAGGTCGAGCGTTCAATCCGCTCCATGGGCACCACGAATTTGACTGCCGGTTTCGAACACCGCATCCGAAGAACGACGTCTGAAGGAGTCTGAAAAATGGGCAAGGCCAAATTTGAACGGACGAAGCCGCACGTGAACGTGGGGACGATCGGACACGTGGATCACGGGAAGACGACGCTGACGGCGGCGATGACGCTGGTGCTGTCGAAGAAGTACGGTGGGGAGGTGAAGGCGTACGACCAGATTGACAACGCGCCGGAGGAGAAGGCGCGGGGGATCACGATCAATACGGCGCACGTGGAGTACGAGACGGAGAAGCGGCACTACGCGCACGTGGACTGTCCGGGGCATGCGGACTACATCAAGAACATGATCACCGGTGCGGCGCAGATGGACGGGGCGATTCTGGTGGTGAGTGCGGCGGACGGGCCGATGCCGCAGACGCGGGAGCACATTCTGCTGGCGCGGCAGGTGGGGGTGCCGTTCATCGTGGTGTACATGAACAAGGCGGACATGGTGGACGACAAGGAGCTCTTGGAGCTGGTTGAGCTCGAGGTGCGGGAGCTGCTGTCGAAGTACCAGTTTCCGGGGGACAAGACGCCGATCGTGATTGGCAGTGCCAAGATGGCGCTGGAGGGGGACACGAGCGAGCTGGGGGCGGGGTCGATATTCAAGCTGGCGGAGGCGCTGGACAGTTACATTCCGCAGCCCACACGGCTGATTGACGGGCCGTTTCTGATGCCGGTGGAGGACGTGTTCTCGATTTCGGGTCGGGGGACGGTGGTGACGGGTCGGGTGGAGCGGGGGATTGTGAAGGTGGGGGACAACCTGGAGATTGTGGGGTTGAAGCCGACGCTGCAGACGGTGTGCACGGGGGTGGAGATGTTCCGCAAGCTGCTGGACCAGGGTCAGGCGGGGGACAACGTCGGCGTACTGCTCAGGGGCACGAAGCGGGAGGAGGTCGAACGCGGCCAGGTTCTCGCCAAGCCGGGCAGCATCACGCCGCACACGAAGTTCAGCTGCGAGGTGTACGTGCTGTCCAAGGAGGAGGGGGGTCGGCACACGCCGTTCTTTCCGGGGTACCGGCCGCAGTTTTACTTCCGGACGACGGACGTGACGGGCAGCTGCGTGCTGCCGGAGGGCACGGAGATGGTGATGCCTGGGGACAACATCGGGATGACGGTGACGCTGATTGCGCCGATCGCGATGGAAGAGGGGCTGCGGTTTGCGATTCGCGAGGGCGGCCGGACGGTCGGCGCCGGCGTCGTCGCCAAAGTCATCGAGTAATCGACCGAAGTACAGGCCAGTAGCTCAATTGGCAGAGCGGCGGTCTCCAAAACCGCAGGTTGGGGGTTCGATTCCCTCCTGGCCTGCCAGCATCCGGTGGCAGGCGGCAGCACTTCGAGAACCAAGGATATGGTCGACAACATCAAGATTGCCCTGGCGGTGGCGTGCGTGGTCGGCGGTGTCGCCGGGTACTACTACTTCGCCGATACCGCGCTGGTGCTCCGCGTGCTGATGGTGATGGGCGGCCTCGTCGCTGCCGGCGGCGTCGCGTGGCTGTCCACGCCCGGCAAGGAGTTCTTCGCCTTCGCGCAGGAAGCCTGGCAGGAAGCCGGCCGCGTGTCGTGGCCGACGCGCAAGGAAACGATGCAGACCACGGGGATCGTGTTCGTCTTCGTGGTGATCATGGCGCTGTTCCTATTCTCCATCGACACGACGCTGGCTTGGATCGTGAAGCTTCTGACCGGGCGGGGCGAGTGATGAGCAAAAAGTGGTTCGTCGTCCACGCCTACTCCGGCTTCGAGAAAAGCGTCCAGCGTGCTCTCGTCGAGCGCATCAAGCGCTCGGACCTCGCCGAGCAGTTCGGCAAGATCCTGGTGCCGGTCGAGGAAGTCGTCGAGATGAAGGCCGGGCAGAAGGCGATCAGCGAGCGCAAGTTCTTTCCGGGCTACGTGCTGGTCGAGATGGAAATGACCGACGACTCCTGGCATCTCGTGAAGAGCACGCCGAAGGTCACCGGTTTCGTGGGCGGCACGGCGAACAAGCCGACGCCGATCACCCAGAAGGAAGTGGATGCGATCCTGCGCCAGGTGCAGGAGGGCGTCGAGAAGCCCCGGCCCAAGGTGCTCTTCGAGCGCGGCGAGGCCGTGCGCGTCAAGGAAGGGCCGTTCACCGACTTCCACGGCAACGTGGAGGACGTGAATTACGAGAAGAGCAAGCTGCGCGTCTCGGTCACGATCTTCGGCCGCTCGACGCCGGTGGAACTGGATTTTTCGCAGGTGGAAAAAGCGTAGTCAGTGGTTGAACCGGGGAGGGCGTCAAGCGCCCGCTCGTACCCATCAGGAGAAATGCAATGGCGAAGAAAATCGTCGGCTTCATCAAGCTGCAGGTGCCGGCGGGCAAGGCGAATCCCAGCCCGCCCATCGGACCCGCGCTGGGACAGCGCGGTCTCAACATCATGGAGTTCTGCAAGGCCTTCAACGCCCAGACGCAGAAGGTCGAGCCGGGTCTGCCGATCCCGGTCGTGATCACGGCGTACGCCGACAAGAGCTTCACGTTCATCATGAAGACGCCGCCGGCCACCGTGCTCATCATGAAGGCGGCGAAGGTCGAGAAGGGCAGCCAGAAGCCGCACACGGACAAGGTCGGCAAGCTCACCCGCGCGCAGGCCGAGGAGATCGCGAAGGCGAAGATGCCGGATCTCACCGCCGCCGACATGGACGCCGCGGTCCGCACCATCGCCGGCAGCGCGCGCAGCATGGGCATCACCGTCGAAGGGGTGAAGTGATCATGACCGCCCAGCAGAAACTCCCCAGGCTGTCGAAGCGCATGCAGACCGTCCGCGCGAAAGTGGAGCACGGCAAGGCCTACCCGCTCGACGAGGCGCTGCAGCTCGTCAAGGCAACGGCCGTCGCCAAGTTCGACGAGTCGGTCGACGTCGCGGTCAACCTCGGCGTCGATGCGAAGAAGTCCGACCAGACGGTGCGCGGCTCGGTCGTGCTCCCCGCCGGCACCGGCAAGAAGGTGCGCATCGCCGTGTTCGCGCAGGGCGACAAGGCGAAGGCTGCGCAGGACGCCGGCGCCGACATCGTCGGTTTCGACGACCTGGCGGCGAAGGTCAAGGAAGGCTTCATGGAGTTCGACGTCGTGATCGCGACGCCGGATGCCATGAAGGTCGTCGGCCAGCTGGGCCAGATCCTCGGCCCGCGCGGACTGATGCCGAACCCGAAGGTCGGCACGGTCACCCCGGACGTGACCACTGCGGTGAAGAACGCCCGCGCCGGCCAGGTCCAGTATCGCACCGACAAGGGCGGCATCGTCCAGTGCACGATCGGGCGCGCGTCCTTCCAGCCCGAGCAGCTGAAGACCAACCTGCTCGCGCTGATCGAGGCGCTGAACAAGGCGCGGCCGCAGGGCACGAAGGGCATTTACCTGAAGAAGATCAGCGTGTCGAGCACGATGGGCGCGGGTGTGCGCGTCGATACGGCGAGCCTCGCGCAGCAGGCGCCGGCGTAACGGCGGGCGAGGTGCATGGCAACGAATTGAGGGAGCGCCGCGCGGAACATCGCGCGGCGAACCGTCAAAGACCGCGGGGGCGAGAGCTCAAAACGGGACGAGCGATCGAAGGCAGGGATGGGCGAGTACCCGACCTTCGAGCGCAGTTCCCGACCCAGCGCAGATGGTGTCCCGATGGCAGGATTCTCCTGGCTTGAGGTCACCGAATTGAACCCGCAGGCATGCGTGCGGGATCGCAGCAAGGAATGGAGGTAGACCTTGGGTCTTAATCTGGAGCAGAAACAGGCGGTAGTCGCTGAAGTCGCGAAGCAGGTCGCGGGCGCCCAGGCCATCATCATGGTCGAGAACAGGGGCATGGCGGTCGCCGACATGACGAAGCTGCGCGCGAAGGCACGGGCTTCCGGCGTGTACTTCCGGGTGGTCAAGAACACCCTGGTGCGCCGGGCGGTCGAGAAGACGCCGTTCGCGTCGCTGGCGGACTCGATGGTCGGCCCGCTTGCGTATGGCATCGGTCCCGATCCGGTCGCCGTGGCGAAGGTGCTGAACGACTTCGCCAAGGGTCACGACAAGTTCGTGATCACCGGCGGCGCGATGCCCGGCCAGAAGCTGTCGGCCGGGCAGATCGGGGCACTGGCGGCGCTGCCGTCGCGCGACGAACTCATCTCGAAGCTGATGGGAACGCTGCAGGCGCCGGTCACCAAGCTCGTGCGCACGTTGAACGACGTGCCGTCGCGACTTGTCCGCGTGCTCGCTGCGGTGCGCGACGCCAGGCAGGGGACGTAGACCTTCGCCGCAAAACGATTACCGAAACAACCATCTCCAACGATTCAGGAGAAAGCAATGTCCGCAGTCCAAACTGAAATTCTCGACAAGATCTCTTCGCTGACCGTCCTCGAAGTTGTCCGAGCTCATCAAGGCGATGGAAGACAAGTTCGGCGTTTCCGCCGCGGCCGCGGTTGCCGTCGCCGGGCCGGCCTCGGCGCTCCCGCCGCCGCCGCCGAGGAACAGACCGAGTTCACCGTCGTCCTCGCCTCGTTCGGCGAGAACAAGGTGAACGTGATCAAGGCCGTGCGCGAGCTGACGGGCCTGGGCCTGAAGGAAGCGAAGGACCTGGTCGACGGCGCGCCGAAGCCTGTCAAGGAAGGCATCTCGAAGGCCGACGCCGAAGCCGCGAAGAAGAAGCTCGAAGAAGCCGGCGCGAAAGTCGAGGTCAAGTAACGCAGCGCATACCGCAGCATTCGCGGTGCGGGGCCGCGGGCGGCGCGGGCCGTCGGGCTTCATACTCAGGCGCCCGCCGGCCCGCGCCGCCCGCGGCCCTGCGATTCGCGGTTGTGCGGGGTCGAGTAAGGCCTGCGGAGTTGGCAGGATTCGGTGTGGCGCGAGGGCGGAGCCCGGCGGGCGCCTGGGGTTTGAAGCCCGAAGGGCTCTGCCCTCGCGCCACACCGACCAGCAACACTGATTGGCGAGGGCGAAGACGAGCGGACTGGCCGCAGATGCTTCTTCTTCGTCTTCTGAAGCGACTGCAGAGGACGGGCATGGTCGGACGGCGCCTGCATGTGAAAGTGCGAGCGTGCCGTTGTCCGCCAGCGGCTGGTAGAGGCCAGCCACCACGCCAGGGAGAGCGACGCTCCCGACCAGTCGAGCGCGATGGGGCGCCGTGCGCGCCTTAGAAATCGATCGAGAACCGTTGCCGACGCGCCGCCAGCCCGGCGCGCGGCGGGCTCGCGACGATTTCCGTGAATCGGAGAAGTCAATGGCGACTGAAGTGACGACCGCAGCAATGTACTCGTTTACCGAGAAGAAGCGCATTCGCAAAAGCTTTGCCAAACGGGCAAGCGTGCTCAAGGTGCCGTTCCTGCTCGAAACGCAGCTCTCGTCCTACCGGGCGTTCCTGCAGGCGGAAACCGCGCCGGAAGCGCGCAAGAACGAGGGCCTGCAGGCCGCGTTCACTTCGATTTTCCCGATCTCCAGCCATTCCGGCAACGCGCGGCTCGAGTACGTCAGCTTCGCACTGCTGCCGCCCGCGTTCGACGTCACGGAATGCCAGCAGCGTGGTCTCACATACTGTTCGGCGCTCCGCGCGAAGGTGCGGCTCATCCTGATGGACAAGGAAGCGCCCAAGGACACCGTCAAGGAAGTGAAGGAGCAGGAGGTCTACATGGGCGAGATTCCGCTCATGACCGACAACGGCTCGTTCGTCATCAACGGCACCGAGCGGGTCATCGTGTCGCAGCTGCACCGATCGCCGGGCGTGCTCTCTTTGAGCACGACCGCGGCAAGACGCACAGCTCCGGCAAACTGCTCTTCTCGGCCCGCGTGATCCCCTACCGGGGCTCGTGGCTCGACTTCGAATTCGATCCGAAGGATTTCCGCTTCTTCCGCGTCGACCGCCGGCGCAAGATGTCGGTGACGACGCTGCTGAAGGCGATCGGCCTCACCAACGAGGCGATCCTCCGCCAGTTCTTCGTGTTCGACACGTTCCACTTCTCGGCCAAGGGCGCGCACCTGGAGTTCGTGCCCGAGCGGCTCAAGGGCGAGATGGCCCGCTTCGACGTGCTGGGCAAGGACCACAAGGTCATCGTCCCGCGCGACAAGCGAATCACCGCCAAGCACATCCGGGAGCTGGTCGAAGCCGGGGTCAAGAAGATCGCCGTGCCTGACGACTACATCGTTGGCCGCGCGCTCGCGACCAACATCGTCGACAAGGCGACCGGCGAGGTGCTGGCCAAGGCGAACGACGAGATCACCGACGAGCTGTTGCAGAAACTGCACGATGCCGGCGTCACCTCGATCGAGACGATCTACACCAACGACCTCGACCAGGGTGCCTACATCCGCAGACGCTGCGCGCCGACGACACGCCGGCACTCAGACCGCCGCCCGGGTCGCGATCTACCGGATGATGCGTCCCGGCGAGCCGCCGACGGAGGACTCGGTCGAGTCGCTGTTCAACGGCCTCTTCTTCTCGCCGAACGCTACGATCTGTCGGCGGTGGGCCGGATGAAATTCAATCGCCGCGTCGGTCGCGCCGAACTCACGGGCCTGGCCACGCTGACCAATGACGACATCATCGCGGTCATCAAGATCCTGGTCGACCTGCGCAATGGCCGCGGCGAGATCGACGACATCGACCACCTCGGCAACCGGCGCGGCGCGCTCGGTCGGCGAGCTGTCCGAGAACCAGTTCCGCTCGGGCCTCGTGCGCGTCGAGCGCGCGGTGAAGGAGCGCCTCGGCCAGGCCGAGAGCGACAACCTGCTGCCGCACGATCTCATCAATGCGAAGCCGATCTCCGCCGCCATCAAGGAGTTCTTCGGCAGCTGCAGCTGTCGCAGTTCATGGACCAGACGAATCCGCTGTCCGAAATCACGCACAAGCGTCGCGTCTCGGCGCTGGGGCCGGGCGGGCTCACGCGCGAGCGCGCGGGCTTCGAAGTGCGCGACGTGCACCCTACGCACTATGGCCGGGTGTGCCCGATCGAGACGCCCGAAGGCCCGAACATCGGCCTCATCAACTCGCTGGCGCTGTACGCGCGGACCAACGAATACGGCTTCCTCGAGACTCCGTACCGCAAGGTAGTGAAGGGCAAGGTCACCGACGAGATTGACTACCTGTCGGCGATCGAGGAAGGCCAGTTCGTGATCGCGCAGGCGAACGCCCAGCTCGACAAGACCGGGCGCCTGAAGGACGAGCTCGTCTCCTGCCGCAGCAAGAACGAGTTCATGCTGTCGACGGCTGACAAGGTCGACTGCAGCATGGACGTCGCGCCGGCGCAGATCGTGTCGGTGGCGGCATCGCTGATCCCGTTCCTCGAGCACGACGACGCGAACCGCGCGCTGATGGGCTCGAACATGCAGCGGCAGGCGGTACCGTGCCTGCGCGCCGAGAAGCCGCTGGTCGGCACCGGCGTCGAGCGCACGGCGGCCGTCGACTCCGGCACCGCGGTGCAGGCGCGCCGTGGCGGCAAGGTCGACTACATCGACGCCAACCGCATCGTGGTCCGCGTGCATGACACCGAGACGGCGGCGGGCGACGTCGGCGTCGACATCTACAACCTGACCAAGTACACGCGGAGCAATCAGAACACCAACATCAACCAGCGGCCGCTCGTGCACGTTGGCGACGTCATCGCCAAGGGCGACGTGATCGGGGCGACGGCGCGTCGACCGACCTCGGCGAGCTCGCGCTCGGCCAGAACATGCTGGTCGCGTTCATGCCCTGGAACGGCTACAACTACGAGGACTCGATCCTGATTTCCGAGCGCGTCGTCGCGGACGACCGCTACACGTCGATCCACATCGAGGAGCTCACTGTCGTCGCCCGCGACACGAAGCTCGGCGCGGAGGAAATCACGCGCGACATCTCGAGCCTCGGCGAGGCGCAGCTGTCGCGGCTCGACGAAGCGGGCATCGTCTACATCGGCGCCGAAGTCGAGGCGGCCGACGTGCTGGTCGGCAAGGTCACGCCGAAGGGAGAGACGCAGCTGACCCCGGAGGAGAAGCTGCTCCTGGGTGATCTTCGGCGAGAAGGCGTCCGACGTGAAGGACACCTCGCTGCGCGTGCCCTCGGGCATTTCCGGCACGGTGATCGACGTGCAGGTGTTCACGCGCGAAGGCATCGAACGTGACAAGCGCGCGGCGCAGATTATCGACGACGAATTGAAGGGCTACCGCAAGGACTTGAACGACCAGCTGCGGATCGTCGAGAACGACGCGTTCGCGCGGATCGAGAAGCTGCTTCTTGGCAAGACCGTGAACGGCGGCCCGAAGCGCATTGCCAAGGGCACGAAGATCACGAAGGAGTATCTGGAGGGCGTCAGCCGCTACGACTGGTTCGACATCCGCCTCTCCGGCGAGGAATCGGCGCGCCAGCTCGAGGCGATGAAGGACTCGCTGGCCCAGCTGCGCGTCAGCTTCGACGCGATGTTCGAGCAGAAGAAGCGCAAGCTGACGCAGGGCGACGAGTTGCCGCCCGGCGTGCAGAAGATGGTCAAGGTGTACGTCGCGGTCAAGCGCCGGCTGCAGCCCGGCGACAAGATGGCCGGCCGCCACGGCAACAAGGGCGTGGTGTCGAAGATCGTCCCGGTCGAGGACATGCCGTACATGGCCGACGGCACCCCCGTCGACATCGTGTTGAATCCGCTCGGAGTGCCGTCGCGGATGAACGTCGGCCAGATCCTCGAAGTGCACCTGGGCTGGGCCGCCAAGGGCCTGGGCCGGAAGATCGAGGAGATGCTGAAGGCGCAGGCGAAGGTCGCGGAGGTCCGCAAGTTCCTCGAGCGCATCTACAATACGACAGGGAAGCCCGAAGACCTGGCGGCGTTCGACGACGGCGAAATCCTCCGGCTCGCCAACAACCTCCGCGGCGGCGTGCCGTTCGCCACGCCGGTGTTCGACGGCGCCAACGAGGAGGAGATCAAGGGCATGCTCGACCTCGCCGGCCTGCCGCGCAGCGGCCAGGTCGTGCTGCACGACGGTCGCACCGGCGAGGCGTTCGATCGCCAGGTCACCGTGGGCTACATGCACGTGCTGAAGCTGCACCACCTAGTGGACGACAAGATGCACGCGCGTTCGACGGGTCCCTACAGCCTCGTCACGCAGCAGCCGCTCGGTGGCAAGGCGCAGTTCGGTGGCCAACGCTTTGGCGAGATGGAAGTTGGGGCGCTCGAAGCCTATGGTGCCGCGTACACGCTGCAGGAAATGCTCACCGTCAAGTCCGACGACGTCAACGGCCTGGACCAAGGTCTACGAGAACATCGTCAAAGGCGAGCACAAGATCGAGGCCGGGATGCCGGAGTCGTTCAACGTGCTGGTGAAGGAAATCCGCTCGTTGGCGATCGACATCGACCTCGAGCGCT
>CAVPUM010000006.1:0-211291 GCA_963708855.1 uncultured beta proteobacterium
GTTCCTCGTCTATTCGCGGCTGGCCGGAAACGACCTGTCGACGCCTCATCCCGAGTCCGGATTCCCGGGCCTGCGCGCCGGCGACCGCTGGTGCCTGTGCGTCGGCCGCTGGCGCGAGGCGCTCGCCGCCGGCGCCGCGCCGCCAGTGGTGCTCGCGGCCACGCACGAGGAAACGCTGGCGGTCGTCGCTCTCGATGATCTCGAGCGGCACGCGATGGCGTGACGCCGCGGGCGCCCATGCCGACCAACCATTCCGGGAGAACGAAGCGATGAAAAGCATGATCGGCGAGCCGCGCGTGGTCGAGGCCGGTCGCGGGGCGGCGTGGTGGGGCACGGGCTGGCGGCTTTTCACGTCGAACTTCTGGACGTGGATCGGCATCATGATCATCTACATCATCATCACGGTGCTGATCAGCCAGATTCCGTATGTCGGCGACGTGGGCCACTGGCTGCTGACACCCGTGTTCATGGGCGGCCTCATGCTGGGATGCGCGGCCATCGAACGCAACGAACCGCTGCGCGTCGCGCACCTCTTCGAGGGCTTCCAGGGCGTGCATTTCGTGCCGTTGATGATCATCGGTGCCGTCAACATCGCGCTGTCGCTCGGCATCGGCGCGCTCGCCGTCGCCGGCGTCATGGGCGGCATGAAGCTGGCCGACGTCGCCCGCATGGGCGCGATCGGCGATCCGTTCGAGGCATTCCTGGGATCGGCGCGCGCGATGACCGGCACCGGCCTGCTGACGATGCTGCTGATCCTCGTCATCGCCGCCGTGTTCGCGATGCTGAACTGGTTCGCGCCGGCGCTGGTCGCGCTGCGCGGCGCCACGGCCTTCGAGGCGATGAAGCTGTCGTTCATGTCCAGCCTGCGCAACTGGGCGCCGTTTCTCGTCTACGGCGCCATCGGGATCGGCATCGTCGTCGCCGCCTTCATGCTGCTTCGGCGGCCTGGCGCTGCTGCTGGGGGCGGGCGCGCTGATGGGCGGCGGCAACAATGGCTGGGGCGCGGTGATCGGGCTGGTCGTGCTGTTCTTCGTGCTCGCGATGATCGCGGCGCTGCTCGTATGGCCGGTCGTGTTCGGCACGACCTACGCCGGCTACAAGGACACGCTCGGCGTGGCGGACGCCGACATCGGCAATCCCGCGTATCACTGACCACACCTAGCAGTATGTTGAAATTCGCTTGCTGCCGGCACGCCGCTCGTTCTTTCGTGGCCTTTTCAAAGCGGCGGCGCGCGGCCGCCCAAAGTCGCCGCTCATATCTTGCATTGCTCGTCCTCGTTGAAAAACGCGGGGAAGCTGTCCTCCCGCGTTTTTCAACGAACTGCTAGTGCGCCTGCTCCCAGTTGGCGCCCACCCCGACGTCGACGACGAGCGGCACCCGCAACTCGGCCACACCGGTCATCAATCCGGGCAGGTCGCGCTTGATGCGCTCGACCTCGGCGTCCGGCACTTCGAGCACGAGCTCGTCGTGCACCTGCAGCACCAGCCTGGTCGGCGAGCTGCTCGCGGTCGAGCGCAGCCCTGCACGGCGATCATCGCGAGCTTGATGAGATCGGCCGCCGTGCCCTGCATCGGCGCGTTGATCGCCGCGCGCTCGGCGCCCGCGCGCCGCGGCCCGCCCCCGGCCTTGATGTCGGGCAACCATAGCCGGCGGCCGAACACCGTCTCGACGTAACCGTGCTCGCGCGCGAGCTCGCGCGTGCGCTGCATGTACTCCGCCACGCCCGGATAGCGGGCGAAATACTTGTCGATGAACTGCTGCGCCGCACCGCGCTCGATCCCGAGCTGCTGCGCGAGCCCGAACGCGCCCATGCCGTAGATGAGGCCGAAGTTCACGGCCTTGATGTAGCGCCGCTGGTCGGACGTGACCTCCGCCGGCGTGCAGCCGAAGATCTCCGCGGCGGTGGCGCGATGGATGTCGAGTCCCGCGTGAAACGCATGCAGCAGCGCCGGGTCCTCGGACAGATGCGCCATGATCCGCAGCTCGATCTGCGAGTAGTCGGCCGACACGAGCACGTGGCCCGGCGGCGCGATGAACGCCTCGCGGATGCGCCGGCCTTCCGCCGTGCGCACCGGGATGTTCTGCAGGTTCGGATCGCTGGAGGCGAGCCGTCCGGTGACCGCCGTCGCCTGCGCGAATGTCGTGTGGACACGGCCCGTGTTCGCGTTGACCATCTGCGGCAGCTTGTCCGTGTACGTGGACTTGAGCTTCGACACCGAGCGATGCTCGAGCAGCACCTTCGGCAGCGGATAGTCGGCCGCCAGCTCCTGCAGCACTTCCTCGTCGGTGGACGGCTGCCCGGTCGCGGTCTTCTTGACCACCGGCAGGTTCATCCGCTGGAACAGGATCTCGCCCAGCTGCTTGGGCGACCCCAGGTTGAACGGCTGGCCCGCCAACTGGTGCGCCTGCTGCTCGAGCGCGACGACGCGCTCGCCCAGCTCGCGGCTCTGCTGCGACAGCAATTGCGCGTCGATCAGGATGCCGTTGCGCTCCATGCGGAACAGCACTTCGCGCACCGGCATCTCGAGCTGCGTGTAGACGTAAGTCGAGCTTGTCGTCGGCGGCGATGCGCGGATGCAGCGCCCGGTGCAGCCGCAACGTGATGTCGGCGTCCTCGGCCGAGTATTGCGTCGCGCGGTCGAGCGCCACCTGCTCGAACGCGATCCGGTTGACGCCCTTGCCGGTCACCTCGTCGTACGTCAGCGTCTTGACGTTCAGGTGGCGCCACGCGAGGTTGTCCATGTCGTGCGGCTTGTGCGACTCGATGACGTACGATTCGAGCAGCGTGTCCTGCGCCACGCCGCGCAGCACGAGGCCGTCGTTGGCGAATGCGTGCTCGTCGTACTTCAGGTTCTGGCCGAGCTTCTTCCGGTCGGGATCGGCGAGCCACGGCGCGAGGCGCGCGAGCGTGGCGTCGCGGTCCAGCTGGTCCGGCGCGCCGGCGTAGCGATGGCCGAGCGGGATGTAGCACGCGCGTCCCGGCTCGATCGCCAGCGACACGCCGACAATCCGTGCCTGCATCGGGTCGAGGCTCGTCGTTTCCGTGTCGACCGCCGTCAGTTCCGCGCCGTCGATGGCCGCGAGCCAGCGGGCGAGCGCGGCTTCGTCCAGCACGGTCTCGTAGTGGATTTCAGCCGGAGGCGCCGGCACGTCGCCCTCCGCCGCTTCCGTGGCGACGTCCCACCGGCGCCCGGCGTCGTCGGTGGCCGCGCGCTTGGCGATCGCGCCCGCCGCATCCTGCGCCGAATCTGCGCCGCGTCGGTGGCGCCGGGCGCGTCGCGCAGCCAGCTCTTGAACTCGAAGCGCTCGTACAGCGCCTTCACCGCCGCGGCATCCGCGGCGGCGATCGCGAGTCCGGACACCGCCATCGGCAGTTCGCAGTCGGTCTTCACGGTCAGCAGGCGCTTGCCCTGCGGCAGCCACGGCAGCGCTTCGCGGAGGTTGGCGCCGACGACGCCACCGATCGCGTCCGCGTTCGCGATGACGTTGTCGAGCGTTCCATACTGGGCGAGCCACTTCGCTGCCGTCTTCGGACCGACCTTCGCGACGCCGGGGACGTTGTCGACCGTATCGCCGGTGAGCGTCAGCAGGTCCAGTATCTGGTCCGGGCGCACGTCGAACTTGGCGCGCACGCCGGCCTCGTCGAACGTCTCGTTGCTCATCGTGTTGACCATCGTGATCCGCGGCGTCACGAGTTGCGTCAGGTCCTTGTCGGACGACGAGATGATGGTGTCGATGCCCGCGTTGGCCGCCTGCGCGGCGAGCGTGCCGATGACGTCGTCGGCCTCCACGCCTTCGACCATCAGCAGCGGCCAGCCGTGCGCGCGGACGAGTTCGTGCAACGGCTCGATCTGCCGCGCGAGGTCCTCCGGCATCGGCGGCCGATTCGCCTTGTACGCGGGATACCAATCGTCGCGGAACGTCTTGCCGGGCGCGTCGAACACGACGGCGAAATAGTCGGGCTTGCCGTCCTCGACCATTCGGCGCAACATCGAAAGCACACCGCGCAGCGCGCCCGTCGGCTCACCCTTTCGGGTGCGCAGATCAGGCAGCGCGTGGAATGCCCGGTACAGGTACGAAGACCCGTCCACCAGCACGAGCGTAGGCATGCGTCAGACCCACAAGATTCCGGAACTCATCGATCCGCACGCACTCAACACGAGCAACGGCCAGGAGGCGTGGCGGGTCATGGGGATTATGGCAGAGTTCGCCATCGCCACCGAACGGCTGCGCGGCATCCGGCCCGCCGTCAGCGTCTTCGGCAGCGCACGCATCAAGGACGGCCATCCGTACTACGAAAAGACCAAGCGCATCGCCCGCCTGCTCTCGGATGCCGGCTTCTCGGTGATCTCCGGCGGCGGCCCCGGCATCATGCAGGCCGCCAACGAGGGCGCGCACGCCGGCGCGTCCCCGGCGATCGGCCTCAACATCATGCTGCCGTTCGAGCAGTCGGGCAACGAGCACCAGGACGTCTCGGTCGACTTCCGGTATTTCTTCGCGCGCAAGATGATGTTCGTGCGCTTCGCGTCGGCCTACGTCATCCTGCCCGGCGGCTTCGGCACGCTCGACGAACTCTCCGAGGTGCTGACGCTCGTGCAGACCGGCAAGAGCCGGACGATTCCGGTCATCCTCGTCGGCGGCGATTTCTGGCGCGGACTCCTGGAATGGATGGGCGACAAGCTCGTCGGCGAAGGCATGATCGGCGCCGCGGACATGAACCTGATGCAGATCATCGAGGAGCCCGAGGCGATCGTCGAGGCCATCTTCAAGTTCTACGAGAGCCGCGGCTTCGTTCCGACGCGCGAAGAGCGGGAGAAGATGCTGACCTCGAACGGTCATGTGGAGCCCGAGCCGCATCACGCAGCCAGCGCGCTGCCGCTTGGTAGACATCGAGTTCCATGCCGGCCTCCGCGAGCCCTTGCGTCTTCGTGCATGTTCGCCGCCGGCCGCGGCGCGCTGGCGTGTTGCTACCGGAAGCGTCGGCGCCCGGAGCTTGATGTCCATCGCGCGTCGAATGAAACCCCGCGCAGCGGTTGCCGCTCACGGTTTCATTCCCGCCGGGACCAAATTGCGCGGCGGGCCGCGCAGCGGCCGCCGGTGACGCAATTTGTTCGCGCTTCGCCCTCGCTGTAGAATGGAAGCATGGTGCTGCGCTCCGTTCTGCCGGTGTTTGTTGCGATCGCGTTGGCCGCGGGCGCGCAAGCGCAGCCGGCGCCTTCGCCCGCGCCGCCACCGCCGAAGCCCGAGCCGTACATTCCGGCGCCGCCGCCCATGCCGGACGCCGGTGTCGCCGGCGACCCGGAACTCGAGCCGCAGGTCACGATCATCCGGCGCGCGACGGATACCGTCGAGGAAGTCCGGGTCGGGGGCGAACTGCGCTACGTCAAGGTGACGCCGCGTCTCGGGCCGCCGTACTACCTCGTTCCCAGCGGCAACGGCCAGACGTTTCTGCGTTACGATTCGCTCGACTTCGGGTTGAAACCCCCGATGTGGCTTCTGTTTTCCTGGTGAACTGACCCTGCCACTTTAACGTTGAATGCCGGTGCGGCCGCAACGCCCGCCGCGACCACGCATGTCCGTCTACACGCCGGTAACCGCCCTCGATCTCGACGCCTGGCTCCTGCGCTATGCGGTCGGTGGACTCGCGGAACTCGCGCCGATCGCGTCGGGCATCGAGAACACGAACTATTTCGTCACGACCGAGCGCGGCCGCTACGTCCTCACGCTGTACGAACGGCTGCCCGCCGCCGAGCTTCCGTTCTACCTGAACCTGATGGCGCATCTGGCGCGCGCCGGGGTCGAGGTCCCCGCGCCCGTGCCCGATCGCACCGGCGCGCTGTTCTCGCTGCTCAACGGCAAGCCGGCGGGCCTCGTGGCGCGCGTCGACGGCGTCCCGGTGGAAACGCCCGACGCCGCGCACTGCGCGCAGGTGGGAGCCGCACTGGCGCGCCTGCATCTGGCGTCGCAGACCTATCGCGCGCGGCTCACCAACCGTCGCGGGCCCGCCTGGTGGCGGCAGGCGGCGCGCGCCGTGCGGCCGCATCTCACCAATGCGCAGGCGGCGCTGCTCGACGCGGAGATCAAGTTCCAGACGGGATTCGGCCGCGGCAAGCTGCCCAAGGGCGCGATCCACGGCGACCTCTTCTGCGACAACGTGCTGTTCGACGGCGAACGCGTGGCCGGCATCATCGACTTCGGCTTCGCGGCGACGGATTTCTTCGCGTACGACCTGGCCATCACCGTCAACGACTGGTGCCTCGCCGATGCCAGCGGTCGCCTCGATCCGGGCCTCGTGGCGGCGATGATGTCCGCCTACGATTCGCTGCGGCCGCTGACGCGCGACGAATGCGAGTCGTGGCCGGCGCTGCTGCGCGCGGCGGCGCTGCGCTTCTGGCTGTCGCGTCTGTACGACCTCCACCTGCCGCGCCCCGGCGAACTCACGCACGCGCACGATCCCGCGCATTTCGAGCGCATCCTGCGCGAGCGCGCGAGCACTCCCGCGCGCTGTCCGCTTCCGGAACGGGCCGACCGTTGAGCGCAATTCCGCGCGAGTTCGTATTCACCCGCTACCCGGCGCGGCAGGGCCTCGTGTGGCTGGCGGCCGCGTACTCGATGTTCAAGGCGCAGCGGCTCGCGTGGGTCGTGCTCGTGCTCGCTTACTTCCTCGCGCTGCTCATGCTGCGCGTGGTGCCGTTCGTCGGCCCCTACGCGATGACGGTGATGAAGCCGGTGCTCGCCGTCGGACTGCTGGCCGCCGCGTGGACGCAGGAGCGCGGAGGCACGCCCGCGCTCGGCCAGTTGCTGCAGGGGTTCCGGGCAAACCTCTGGGCATTGCTGGCGATCGGCGTGTTCTTCGTCGCGGGCGTCACGCTGGCGGTGTTCGCATCGTCGCTGGTCGACGGCGGCAAGCTGCTCGAGTTGATGGGTTCGGGCAGCGCGATGACCGAGGAACAACTGACGGCAAGCCTCGCCGATCCTGCGCTGCAGCTCGGCATGCTGTTTTCGGCATTGCTGTCCATCCCCGTTCTCATCGCCACCTGGTGGGCGCCGGCGCTGGTCGTCTTCCAGGACGCGGGCGCCGCCGCGGCGCTGGCCGCCAGCCTGCGCGCGGCGGTCGCGAACTGGAAGCCGCTCCTCCTCTATGGGCTCGGCGTGTTCTTCTACGGCGTCGTCGTCCCCGGCCTCATCATCGCGGTCATCGCGATGGTCGTGCCGCCGCCCGCCGGCCAGCTGATCGTGATCGCCCTGCTGCTCCCGTACTCGTTGTTCTTCGCCGCCACGTTGCACGTGTCCGACTACGTGAGCTACCGCGATGTCTTCCATTCCGGCGAGACGCTCGCGCCGCTGACGCGCGGAACCTGACACACCGGCACGGTGATGCCATGGCGGACCCGTCGGCACCCTCTCCCAACAGCCGCCTCTTACGCTGGCTGCCCGGACTGGCGCAGCTGACGCACTATCCGCCCGGCGCGTTGCGCGGCGACGTCCTCGCCGCGCTGTCCGTATGCGTGGTGATGATCCCGTCGGTGCTCGCGTACGCCGAGCTCGCGGGCGTGCGCCCGGAGGCCGGGTTGTATGCCGCGCTCGCCTCGATGATCGTGTACGCGTTGTTTGCGCCCAATCGCCGCATCATCGTCGGCCCGGATACGACGATCGCGCTGCTCGCCGGCTCGGTGATCGCGCCGCTGGCGCTCGGGGACCCGACGCGCGCCGCGGCGCTGGCGGCCATGCTGGCATGATGGCCGGCGGGCTGCTGATCGTCGCCGGCCGCATCGGCTTAGGCAACGTCGCGGACCTGCTGTCGACGCCGGTGCTCGTGGGCTACGCCAACGGGGCGGCGCTCATTCTCCTCGGCACGCAGCTGCCGGTACTGCTGGGCGTCGCGTTGCCGCGGGATGCGTTCTTCTATCGCATCTACGACGCCGCGCTGGCGCTGCCGCACGCGCAAGTACCGACACTCATCCTCGGCGCGGCGCTGATTGGCGGCATGCTGCTGCTGTCGCGTTTCGCCCCGCGGATGCCCGCGGCGCTGCTGGCGTGCGCCGTTGCCATCGGCGCGTCGATGGCGCTTGACCTCTCCGCGCTCGGCGTCGTGCACCTGCACGCCGCTGGTCGCGGCGATCCCGGCGCCGTCGATTCCCCGGTTCACGTTGCGCGACGTGCAGACGCTCGCGCCCGGCGCCATCGCGCTGGCGCTGCTGATCTTCGCCGAGGGCGTGCTGCTCGCGCGCACGCTCGCCGCCAAGCATCGCGAGGAAGTCGACCCCGACCGCGAACTCACCGCGCTCGGCGCCGGCAACGTCGCCGCCGGATTGGTCAGCGGCTTTCCCGTGGGGGCGAGCACGTCACGTTCGGTGACGGCCGATGCTTCGGGCGGACAGACGCAGTTGATGCAGTGGATCGCCGCGCTGCTGCTGGCCGCATTCGTGCTGTTGCTCGCGCCGACGCTCGACGCGCTGCCGCGTGTCGCGCTGGCCGCCATCCTGATCGCCGCCGGCGTGCGGCTGTTCGACCTGCGGGAACTGCGCGTGCTGCACAAGCTCGACCGCAAGGCGTACGGCGTGGCGATGGCCGTCACGCTCGGCGTGCTGTTCCTCGGCGTCTTGCCGGGCGTGCTGCTCGGCGTCGCGCTGTCGCTTGCCCGGGTGTTGATCGAAGTGGCGCGGCCGCGCGATGCGCTGCTGCGGCGGCTGCCGACGGACCGGCGATTTCACGACCTGGCCGACGACGAGGGCGGCGTAACGACGCCGGCGGTGCTCGTCTATCGGCTCTACGCGCCGCTGATCTTCGCCAATGCGCGGTACGTCGCCCAACGACTGCGCACGCTGGCGAATGCCGCCCGCCCGCCGCTGCGCTGCATCGTGCTGGACCTGCAGGCGGTGTCGCATGTCGACGTGTCGGCGCTGGAAGTCCTGCGCGAGTTGCACGACGAGTTCGAAAGCGAAGGCGTCGACATCCGCTTCGCGCGCGCCAACCGTCCGCTGCGCGAGCAGCTGTCGCGCTGGTTCCCCGACACGATGGGCCGCGAGCGTTTCTTTCCGTCGGCGTCCGCCGCCGTAGACGATTTCCTGGCGACCCGCCCGGCGCGCGACAAATGAAACTCAGCCGAGAGAGTCGAGCAAATAGAAGCTCAACAGCGTGCAAAATGCTCGTAGTTTCCAGGCCTTTTCAGCGGCCGCCGCCGGGCCGCCCCAAGGCGGCCGCCTGACTTTTCTTCCGATGCAAAAGGCGCAGCACAGCCGCTGCGACATCCGCCGCCGGAACGGACGCCTTTTGTATCGGCCAGCGTCGCGGCCGCCTGACTTTTCTTCCGATGCAAAAGGCGCAACACAGCCGCTACGTCATCCACCGCGGCCGCGGACGCCTTTTGCATCGGACACTTATGCGTGCTCCAGCTTAGCGTAGTCGAGCGCCAGCCATTTCACCCCGGCGTCGCGGAAGTTGACCTGCACCTGCGTGTCCGACCCGCGGCCGCGGGCGTCGATGATGACGCCCAGCCCGAACTTCGCGTGCCGCACGCTCTGGCCGATGCGCCACTGCGAGGCCGGCGGCGTCGCCTGCGGCGCGCCGGACACGCGGCCCCATTCGGCCTCGTCGACGTCGATCGACCGGCGACGGAACGGCGACAGCCATTGCACGAGGTCCGGCGGCAGCTCGCCGACGAAGCGCGACGGGATGTTGTAGCGCATCTGGCCGTGCAGCATCCGGGTCTGCGCGTTGGTGATGTAGAGGCGGCGGCGCGCGCGCGTGATCGCGACGTACATGAGTCGCCGCTCTTCCTCGAGCCCGTCCGCTTCGTTGCGGCTGTTCTCGTGCGGAAACAGGCCCTCCTCGAGCCCCGTCACGAACACCGTGTGGAACTCGAGGCCTTTCGCCGAATGGACGGTCATCAGCTGCAATGCCGGCCGCCCCTCGGCCGCCTGCGTGTCGCCCGCCTCGAGCGCCGCGTGCGCCAGGAACGCCGTCAGCGGATCGGTGGCACCCTCGTCGGCGCCCGCTTCCGGCGACTCGATGCCGAGGTCGACCCGGTCGGTGAGCATCGGCGCGTCGGTGGCGAGCTGCGCCTCGCGGACGAAGCTGTCGGCGGCCGTGATGAGCTCCTCGAGGTTCTCGACGCGATCCTGCCCGTCCTTCTCCGCCTGGAAATGCGCGAGCAGCCCCGACTTGTGGATGACGTGCTCGACGGCTTCGGCCAGCGGCAGCGCCTTCGTCTCCGCGCGCAACCGGTCGACCAGCTTGACGAATCCGGCGAGCACCGTGCCGGCCTTGCCGGAAAGCGTGCCGCCGCCGGCGACCTGCCACAGCGTCGTGTCCTGCGTGCGCGCCGCGTCCTGCAGCTGCTCCAGCGTGCGCGCGCCGATGCCACGCGGCGGAAAGTTCACGATTCGCAGGAACGCGCCGTCGTCCGCCGGCGCCGCGATGAGGCGCAGGTAGGCGAGCGCGTGCTTGATCTCCGCGCGCTCGAAAAACCGCATGCCGCCGTAGACGCGATACGGAATTCCCGCGCCGAACAATGCGTGCTCCAGCACCCGCGACTGTGCGTTGGACCGGTAGAGGAGCGCCACCTCGTCCAGCGCGACGCCGTCGCCGGCGATGCCGCGGACCACGTCGACGATGAAGTCCGCCTCGTCGCGATCGCTCGGCGCGGTGAACGCGCGCACCGGCTCGCCCTTGCCTTCGCTCGTCCACAGGTTCTTGCCGAGGCGCGCCTGGTTCTGCTTGATGAGCGCGTTGGCGGCGTCGAGGATGTGCCCGTGCGACCGGTAGTTCTGCTCGAGCTTGATCAGCTTGACCGGCTGCTCCGGCGTGGCGAAATCGCGCTCGAATTGCTGCATGTTGGCGACCTTGGCGCCGCGGAACGCGTAGATCGACTGGTCGTCGTCGCCGACGGCGAACACCGCCGTGTGCGGTCCGGCCAGCATCCGCAGCCACTTGTACTGCAGCGTGTTGGTGTCCTGGAACTCGTCGACCAGCAGATGCGAGAACCGGCGCTGGTAATGCTCGCGCAGGACGTCGTGGCCGGCGAGCAGTTCGTAGCTGCGCAGCAGAAGCTCCGCGAAATCGACGACGCCTTCGCGCTGGCACATCGCGTCGTAGAGCGCGTAGTGCTCGACCTGGCGCCGCGTGATCTCGTCGCCCGCCTCGACCATGTTCGGCCGCTGCCCGTCTTCCTTCGCGCTGGCGATGAACCACTGCAGCTGCTTGGGCGGATACTTGTCATCGTCGATGTCGTGCGCGCGGTACATCCGCTTGATCAGCGACAGCTGGTCCTGCGTGTCGAGGATCTGGAAGAGCTGCGGCAGGTTCGCTTCGCGATGGTGCGCCCGCAGCATGCGGTTGCAAAGCCCGTGGAACGTGCCGACCCACATCCCGCGCGTGTTGACCGGCGTCAGCGCGGACAGCCGCAGCATCATTTCCTTCGCCGCCTTGTTCGTGAACGTGACGGCGAGGATCGACAGCGGGCCCGCCTGCCCCGTCGCGAGCAGCCAGGCGATCCGCGTCGTCAGCACGCGCGTCTTCCCGCTGCCGGCCCCGGCCAGGATCAGCGCCGACGCGTGGGGCAGCGTCACTGCCGCCAGTTGCTCGGGATTCAGGTTTTCCAGGAGTTTGGACGACATGCGCGGCGATCCGGCGAAACGTGGATGATACCGGGCTCGGGATATGGGGTCGGATACGCCTTGCCGGGCGCCGGCGCCCCGGCGCCAAACCTGCTACCCGCGCGCGTTGAGCAACGGCGCCGCGCCCGCCCGCTATAATCGCGCGCACTCGCCAAACCTCCGACCACGATGCCCCGCACCCCCGACGCCACGCCCGCCGCCAATTCGGCGACGATGCGCGCGTTCGTCCACCTGATCCGTTCCGCCGCGCCGTACGTCCACGCGTTCCGCGGCAAGACGTTCGTCATCGCGTTCGGCGGCGAAGTCGTCGCCGACGAGCAGTTCCTGGGCGTCATCCACGATTTGAACCTGCTGCACAGCCTCGGCATCCGCCTCGTGGTCGTCCACGGCTGCCGGCCGCAGGTCGAGGCGATCCTCGAAGCGCAAGGCATCCCGAGCAACTATGCCCACGGTGTGCGCATCACCGACCCGGACGCGATGGACTGCGTGCTGGAAGCCGCGGGCCAAGTCCGCGCCCGCATCGAGGCGCTGCTTTCGCTCGGCCTCGCGAACTCGCCGATGGCCGGCGCGCGCAACCGGGTGTCGAGCGGCAACTACCTGACGGCCAAGCCGATGGGCATCGTCGGCGGCGTCGACATGCAATTGTCCGGCGAAGTCCGGCGCATCGACACCGAGGCGATCCAGCAGCGGCTGGACGACGGCGACATCGTGCTGATCTCGCCGATCGGCTACTCGCCCACCGGCGAGATCTTCAACCTGACCGTCGAGGAAGTCGCCACCCAGGTGGCGGTCCGGCTGGAAGCGACCAAGCTGGTCTTCCTGATGGATGCCGACGGCGTCCGCAATGGCCGCCGGCAGCTGCTGCCCGACCTGTCGACGACGGACGCCGAGGCGCTGCTGACCAAGGGCGAAAAGCTGGCGCTGGACATCCGCATGTACCTGCCCGCCGCGATCCGCGCATGCAACAACGGCGTCAAGCGGGCGCACCTCATTTCGCGGCGGCTGGATGGCGCGCTGCTGCTCGAGCTCTTCACGCGCGACGGCGTCGGCACGATGGTCGCCGCCACCGCGCTCGCCCATATCCGCAGCGCCACGATCGACGACGTCGGCGGCATCCTGGCGATCATCGAGCCGCTCGAGGAACAGGGCGTGCTGGTGCGGCGCTCGCGCGAGCGCCTCGAAAGCGAGATCGAGCGCTTCGCCGTCGCCGAGTACGACGGCCATATCGTCGGCTGCGCCGCGCTGTATGCGTTTCCCGATGAAAAGGTCGGCGAACTCGCCGCGCTCGCCGTACAGCCCGATTTCCGCCGCGAGGGCTACGGCGAGGCGTTGCTGCGCGAAATCGAGACCCGGGCGCGCAAGCTCAAGCTGACCGGGCTCTTCGTGCTCACCACCAAGACCGCCCATTGGTTCCTGGAGCGCGGGTTCCGCGCGGCCACCATCGCGGAGCTGCCGCAGCAGAAGCAGGCGCTCTACAATTTCCAGCGCAAGTCGCTGGTTTACCGCAAGCCGTTGTAAGGAAATTCACATGGCCCGCATGATTCAATGCGTCAAGCTCGGCCGCGAAGCCGAGGGACTCGATTTCGCACCCTATCCGGGCGAGCTCGGCAAGCGCATTTACGAAAACGTGTCGAAGGAAGCGTGGGCGCAATGGCTGCGCCACCAGACGATGCTCGTCAACGAGAATCGGCTGAGCCTGGCCGACGCGCGCGCCCGCAAGTGGCTCGCCGAGCAGATGGAAAAGCACTTCTTCGGCGGCGGGGCCGAGATGCCTTCCGGGTACGTGCCACCGTCGTCCTGACGGCAAGCACGTCATCGACCAACGATGATGGCTCCGTGACCACACGCAGTCTCGACGAGTTCCACGACCGGCAACGCGGGTTGTTCTATGATCCTCGATCGCGGCACGTTCGGGATTCAGGCACTGACGTTCAGCTACCACCTGTGAAGGATCGAGCTATCGCTTGGCGCCCGTCGCCGTCACGCCGAGATAGATGTCCTGACCACGCGGATCTCGCTTCAGATCATCCGCCTGCAGTCGGGAATGTTCAACATCAATCACTTCGGCCAATCGCTGCCGGCAACCCCGTTTGGCGGAATCAAGGACAGCGGCATCGGCAGCGAGGGCGGCAGCGAAACGTTCGCTGGCTACCTGACGACCAAGTTCGTCACGCAGATGGATTGAAGCCGCGTGGCGACGCGCGATTCGCTATCGCGTGGGGCTGCGAAAGTACCACCGTTTCGCAAGCTCCGTCGCGACGCAGTAGCCGATGACGATGGCGAGCATGGCCCCCAGCAGAGGCGCCGGCAGCGCGACGAAGCCGAACGCCCGGGCAAGCGGCTCGACGAACGGGACCGCGACCGCGATGGCCGAGACGGCGACGGTCGTCCACATGAGGAGACGGCCCGGGACACTGCGCAGGACCGGACCGTGCGTGCGCAGCAGCAGCAGGACCGCCAGTTCCGTCAGCAGGGAGACCACAAACCACGCGGTCTGGAATAGCGATTCCGTCGCACCGAAGACGCGGAGCAGCACCATGAATGTCAGGAGGTCGAACGCGGTGCTGATCAGGCCGAACACGACCATGAACCGTCGAACGGCGGCCACGTCCCAGCGTTGCGCATGCGCGACGCGCTCCGCGTCGACGTTGTCCGTGGAGATGGCGATCGACGGCAGGTCGGACAGGAAGTTGTTGAGGAGGATCTGCTTGGCGGCCAGCGGCAGGAACGGCAGCAGCGGCGTCGCGATGGCCATGCTCACCATGTTGCCGAAGTTCGCGCTGGTGGTGATCGAGATGTACTTGAGCGTATTGGCGAACGTGCGGCGGCCATCGTCCACGCCGCGCCGCAGGACGTCCAGATCGGGTCGCAGCAGCACGACGTCGGCGCTCTCGCGTGCGACGTCCGCGGCCTGGTCGACGGAGATGCCGACATCCGCGGCGTGCAACGCCGGGGCGTCGTTGATGCCATCGCCCAGGTAGCCGACCGAATGACCGGTGCGCTGCAGCGCCCGGATGATTCGTTCCTTCTGTTGCGGATCGACCTCGACGAAGAGATCGGTCCGCGGCGCGAGATGCCACAGCGCCTCGTCCTTGAGCCTCGCGATCGCCTCGCCGGTCAGCATCGCCTTCGGATCGAGGCCGATCGTGGACGCGACGTGGGCGGCCACGTGGCGGTTATCGCCGGTGATGACCTTGACCTGCACGCCGCGTGCCGCGAGATCGCGCACCGCCTGCGCCGCCTGTGCCTTGGGCGGATCGAAGAAGAGCAGGAACCCCTCGAACACCATGCCTGCCTCGTCGGCCTGCGCGTATCGCTCCCGCGCCGACACGCGCCTGGTCGCGACCGCGAGCACCCGAAACCCTTCCGTGCCCTTCGCGCGATAGAAGGTCTCGAGCCGTTGGCGCGTACGCTCGTCGAGGGCCACGGCGGCACCCGCGCATGCGCGTGCCGTGCAGACGGCCAGCACACTGTCGAACGCCCCTTTCATGATGATCCGATGGTGCCCGGGATCTCGGTCGTCCCCGATCACGATGGTGAGGCGCTTGCGGATGAAGTCGTAGGGGATCTCGTCGACCTTCACGCAACCCGCGGTGGTCAGGCCGGCCTTCTCGCCCGTCGCGACGAGCGCCGCGTCCAAGGGGTTCGCGATGCCGGTTTCGAGGGCCGCATTGAGGTAGGCGAGCCGAAGCACCTCCGCCGACCCCGTCCCTTCCGCATCCACCGTGGCGTCGAGCGCCATCACGCCCGCGGTGAGCGTCCCGGTCTTGTCGGTGCACAGAATGTCCATGCTGCCCAGGTCTTCGATGGCCTCGAGGCGGCGGACAATCACGCCGCGGCGAGCCATCGCTCGCGCACCGCGCGCGAGCGTCACACTGACGATCGCGGGCAGCAGTTCGGGCGAGATGCCGACGGCCAGTGCCACCGCGAATAGCAGCGACTCGATCGCCGGGCGCCCAAGCATCTGATTGACCGCCAGCACGAAGAACACCATGACCACCATGATGCGCACGAGCAGGTAGCCGAACTGCCGCACCCCGCGCGCGAACTCGCCTTCCGGCGGATGCGCCTTGAGCCGCGCGGCCACCTCGCCGAACGCCGTGGCGCGACCGGTCCTCACGACCAGCACGGTAGCGGTCCCGCTGCGCACGGAAGTTCCCATGAACGCGCAGTTGGTGCGACCCGCCATCGGCGCGTCGGCCTTCACCGTGCCGGGCTGCTTCTCGACCGGCATCGACTCGCCGGTGAGGCTCGCTTCGGTCACCAGGAAATCCCTGGCGGCGAGGATCGCGCCGTCGGCAGGCACGAGATTGCCGGCGGCGAGCTCGATCACATCGCCCGGCACGATCCGGCTTGCGGCGACCGTTTGCACCGTGCCGTCGCGCAGGACGCGCACCGTCAGTGAAAGGCGCTTGCGCAACTCCGCGACCGCCGCCGAAGCACGGTACTCCTGCGTGAAACCGAGCAGCGTGCTGCCGAACACGATGAAGAGAATGATGGCGGAATCGATCCAATCGCGAACGAAGAGGGAGATGACCGCGCCGAAGACGAGGATCAGGATGAGCGGACTCGCGAACTGGCGGAGCAGCAGCCGGACCGCCGCGACGTCACGCTGTTCCTCGACGGCATTCGGGCCATGGCGCGCGAGGCGTTCGGCAGCCTCCCTCGACGAAAGACCTCGGGGACTCGTGGCGAGCGCGGCCAGCAGGGCCGACGCATCGTTGCCCCAGAACGCGCCCTCCGGCGCGACCGCCGGCATGCGCATCTCGCGTCCGGCCTTCAGATGACCTCCGTTCGTCGCCCGCGCCGCCGCGGAAGCGATGTGACAAAGGCGAAGGTGGATGTATCCACAGGAGCGGACTGGCCGGCGTGGCCCGGTACCAGCGGGGGAAATCGAAAGCGACCCCGGACATCCATCCGATGACCGGCATGGCCCGCGGGCTGCGCCGTGAAGGTGGAGTATCCAGTCGCCCGGGACTTACAATGGCGGTCGACGACACCGGTGTCGAGCGTCGCTTTCCGCCGCTGAACCCCCACCTAATCCTCCGATCATTATGAACGCACCCGCGATCAGCCGCTACCCGGTCCCCGACCTCGCGGAGATGCCCGAAGATATCCGGACGCGCATTCTCGCCGTTCAGGAAAAGGCCGGGTTCGTCCCCAACGTGTTCGTGACGCTGGCGTATCGCCCGGACGAGTTCCGCGCCTTTTTCGCCTACCACGACGCGCTGATGGAAAAGGAAGGCGGCCTGTCCAAGGCCGAGCGCGAGATGATCGTCGTCGCCACGTCGGGCGCCAACGAATGCCTCTACTGCATCGTCGCCCACGGCGCGATCCTGCGCATCTATGCGAAGAACCCGCTGGTCGCCGACCAGGTCGCCGCCAACTACCGCAAGGCCGACATCACGCCGCGGCAAAAGGCGATGCTCGCGTTCGCGCTCAAGGTGGCGCTTTCGAGCAGCGAGATCGGCGACGACGATTTCGCCGCGCTCGCCGCGCACGGTTTCAGCGAGGAGGACGCGTGGGACATCGGCGCGATCGCCGCGTTCTTCGCGCTGTCGAACCGGATGGCCAACTTGATCGGCATGCGGCCGAACGATGAATTCTTCCTGCTGGGACGCGTGCCCCGGCGCTAGGCGCCGCTTGCCGACGCCGGCACGCCGCTAGTCGTTTGCCGCCTCGCGGCAGGATTTGGTTTCCTTGGCCAGCAGGGGCTTCACGGGCGTGTCGACCCACGCGCCCTTGTCCTGGCGCTCCAGCTTCGCGACCGAATTGAGCGCGACCATCGTGTAGCCGCCGGGCTGCTTCCTGGCGAGGACGACCATCGTGCAGCCCGAGCCCTTGTTGAGCGTCACCCGGCCGTCGAGCCAGCCGCCATTGCCCAAGCCGCTGGCGACGATGCGCACCTGCGTGTCTTCGGGAAGCGCCTGCGCGCCCAGTGGCGCCGCTGCCCCACCCAGTGCCAAACCCGCCAACCACGCGAACTTCACCCGAGACCTCCAATTCGCAAACGCCGATGCATGACGCTATCGGCGCGCCAGCACACCCATCGCCGCAGGTCGGGCGGCCGCAGCCGCCCGATCCAGTGTCATGCCATCACAGGTTCAACTTGAACCACGCGAGCATCTTGTTCCACGCGTCCTCCGCCTGCTGCTTGCGATAGCTCGGACGGTAGTCGGCGTTGAAGGCGTGCGGCGTGTCCGGGTAGATCGTGTATTCGACCTTGGAATTGCCGGCGGCCTTCATTGCGGCAAACATCTTGTCGACGGTATCGTTGGGAATGCCGCCATCGGCACCCCCGTAGAGGCCAAGCACGGCGCCCTTGATCTGCGGCGCCACGTCGAGCGGCGTCCTGTCGCCGGCGGCATACGCGCGCGCCGTGGGACCGTACCACGGCACCGCGGCCTTGACGTTCGGGTTGTGCGCCGCGTACATCAGCGCGATGCGGCCGCCCCAGCAGAAGCCGGTGATGCCCAGGCGCGCGGTTTCGGCCTTGCCCGTGCCTTTCGCATAGGCGACGCACGCGTCGAGGTCGCCCATCACCTGCGCGTCCGGGACCTTGGCGACGATTTCCGACATGAGCTTCGGGATGTCGGAGTACTTCGACGGATCCCCCTGCCGTGCATAAAGCTCGGGCGCGATCGCGAAGTAGCCGGCCTTGGCCAGCCGGCGGCAGACGTCCTTGATGTGCTCGTGCACGCCGAAAATTTCCTGCACGACGAGCACCACCGGGAAATTGCCGCCAGCGGCCGGCATCGCGCGGTAGGCCGGCATCTCGCCGTCCTTCGTCGGCACCTTCACCTCGCCGGCGACCAGACCCTCCGTCGACGTCGTGATCGTCTGCGCCGTGACCGGCAGCACCGCCAGCGCAAACCCCGCGCCCAGCGACGTCACGACGAAGCTGCGCCGGTCGACGTTCCGCTCGCCGAGCAGGCTTTTCATTTCCGAACTGATGATGTCGTTCAACGCTTTTCTCCTGGCCAGATATCGCTCCCGCGACGCGAGCGCTCGAATGATCGTGACTCTACTACGACCGGGCGGCGGCCCCGCCCTCACGCCTCATGGACAAACTGGCCGCCGACCAGCGTGTAACGGACCCTTCCCTGCACCTCCAGTCCGAGGAACGGCGTGTTCTTGCCCTGGCTGCGCAGCACGCCGCGCTCGACCTTCCACCACGCCTGCGGATCGAAGATGCACAGGTCCGCCGCGCGGCCGACCGCCAGCGCCCCCGCACCAGCGTCGATCAGCTTCGCGGGCTCGCTGGTGATCCTCGCCAGCGCTGCCGGCAACGCGATGCCGTCCTCGGCCGCCCATTTGAGCGTCAGCGGCAGCAGAAGTTCGAGTCCGGTGGCGCCGGGCTCCGCCTCGCCGAACGGCACCTGCTTGCCGTCGTCGTCCACGGGCGCGTGATCGGAACAGATGAGGTCGATCGTGCCGTCGGCGACACCCGCGCGCAGCGCGTCGCGATCGCGCGTCGTCCGCAGCGGCGGCACGAGGTGCGCGTCGGAGTCGAACCAGCCGATGTCGACATCCGACAGGTGCAGGTGATGGACGGCGACGTCGGCCGTGACGGCGAGGCCATCGCGCTTGGCGGCACGAACCAGCGCCACGCTTTCCGCGCACGAAAGCCGGCACAGGTGGATGCGGACGCCGGTGTCGCGCGCCAGCGAGAGGATCGTGCTCAACGCGATCGTCTCCGCCATCGCCGGGATTCCCGCGAGGCCCAGGCGGGTGGCCACCTCGCCGTCGTGGGCGACGCCGCCGCGGCCCAGATGCGGATCGGACGGGCGCAGCCACAACGCGTAGCCGAACGTCGATGCGTACTGCATCGCGCGCCACAGAAGCTGGGTGTCGACGAGCGGCACGTCCGCATGCGAGAACGCCACGCACCCCGCCTCGGCGAGCTCGCCCATCTCGGTCAGCGTCGTGCCCTTCAGCTGGACCGTCAGCGCGCCGATCGGATGCACGTGCGCCTGGTTGAGCGACCGGGCGCGGTGCTTCAGCATCTCCACCAGGCCCGGCTCGTCGAGCGGCGGGTCGGTATCCGGCGGACACGCGAGGCTCGTGACCCCGCCGGCGATGGCCGCCGCCATTTCGGACTCCAGCGTCGCCTTGTACTCGAAGCCCGGCTCGCGCAGGCGCGCGGACAGGTCGATGAGCCCGGGCGCGACGACGAGTCCGCGCGCATCGACGACGCGGTTCGGATGCCAGCCGGCAGGCGCGACGTCGATGGCCGCGACCTTGCCCGCCGCGACGAACAGCGACGCGACGCGGTCGAGCCCGCTCCCGGGATCGATCAGGCGGCCGTTGGCGATCTCGATTTTCAAGCCGACCTCGCAGGAGGCGCGGAGACGACGAGAAAGCCGCGGTTCGTGCTTGGCGTCTCGGCGTTTGGCTGTGAATGCATTTCAGTTCCCCGCGATGATGCTCATCACCGCCATCCGCACGGCGATGCCGAACGTCACCTGCGGGAGGATCACCGACCGTTCGCCGTCGGCCACCGCGGAGTCGATCTCGACGCCGCGGTTCATCGGTCCGGGGTGCATGACGATCACGTCGGGCCTGGCCAGCGCCAGCTTTTCCTGCGTCAGTCCGTAGTGCTTGAAGAACTCGCCCGCCGACGGCAGCAGCGCGCCCTTCATCCGCTCGTTCTGCAGGCGCAGCATCACGACGACATCGCATCCGGCCAGGCCCGCGCGCATGTCGTGGAACACGCGCACGCCCATCGCCTCCACTTTCGCCGGCAACAGCGTCTTGGGGCCGATCACGCGGACTTCCGGCGTGCCCAGCGTCGTCAGCCCGTGGATCAGCGAACGCGCGACCCGCGAGTGGAGCACGTCGCCGACGATCGCCACCGTCAGGTTGTGGAACTCCTTCTTGTAGTGACGGATCGTGTACAGGTCGAGCAGCCCCTGCGTCGGATGCGCGTGGCGGCCGTCGCCGGCATTGACGACATGGACGTGCGTGCGGCCGTGCGCGTTCAGGTGCCGGGCGATGAGGTGCGGCGCGCCCGACTGCGCATGGCGGACGACGAAGATGTCGGCGTCCATCGCGACCAGGTTGTCGACGGTGTCGAGCAGCGTCTCGCCCTTGTTCGTCGACGACGCGCCGATGTTCAGGTTGATGACGTCGGCCGACAGCCGCTTGGCGGCGATCTCGAACGTCGTCCGGGTGCGCGTCGAGTTCTCGAAGAAGAGGTTGAACACCGCCTTGCCGCGCAGCAGCGGCACCTTCTTCACCTCGCGCTCGGCGATCGACACGAAGGGATCGGCGGTGTCCAGGATGCTGCGGATCACGGCCGGCGGCAGTCCCTCGAGCGTCAGCAGGTGCGTGAGTTCGCCGTTGGCGTTGAGCTGCGGATTGCGCATCACGGGGTCAGCTCGCCTGCTTCTCGACGCCAAGCTGCAGGCGGTCGTCGGTGCGCGACAGCACGACCGACAGGTCGCGAGCGACCGTCAGCCGGGCGCCGCAATACGTCGGCTCGATCGGCAGCTCGCGGCCGCCGCGGTCGATCAACACGGCGAGCTCGATGCGCGACGGCCGGCCGAAGTCGAACAGCTCGTTGATCGCGGCGCGCACGCTGCGGCCGGTGAACAGCACGTCGTCGACGAGGACGATCGTCGCGCCGTCCACGTCGAACGGAAGCTCGGTGCGCCTGGCCCCGGATTTCAGTCCCTTGCGCGAATAGTCGTCGCGATAGAACGACACGTCGATGAAGCCGACCGGATGGTTGCCCGGCACCAGCGCCGGCAGCCTTTCCGCGAGCCACGCGCCGCCTGAGTAGATGCCGACGAACGCCGCGTCGAACGCGACTGCGCCGCGCATCCGGTCGGCCAGCGCGACGAGCGTGGCCTCGGCGTCAGGAATCTGCGCGGCGCTCATCGAACCATCCCTGGAGGATCAGCTGCGCCGCGACCGCATCGCGAGTGTCGCGTCCGCCGCGGCCGGCCCCCGCCGCGGCCAGCGCCGATTGCGCGAGCTCCGTCGTGTGGCGTTCGTCGGCCGGCTCCACCGGCAGCCCGAAGCGCCCGGCGAGCTGGCGCGCGAATTTCCGCGCGCGCACCGTCATCGCGTGCGCCGCGCCATCCGCGTGCACGGGGATGCCGACGACGAGCAATTGCGGCTGCCATTGCGCGAGCAGCGCGGCGATGGCCGCGAAACGGTCGGCATCGCGCTCCGCCACGATCGTCGCGAGGGGCTGCGCCGCGCGCAGGATCGTATTGCCCACGGCGACGCCGATGCGCCGCGTGCCGAAATCGAACGCAAGCACGGTGGCGGGGGCGGCTTTCGCGGTCACGCGTCACGCGTGCCCGACATCCTCGGACAGGCGCGAGAAGTCGATGCCGAGCAGCCGCATCGCGGCGGGCAGGCGCCGCTCGGCCGGCATGCCGAACAGCAGGTCGGCGTTGGCCTCGACGGTGAGCCACGCATTCTGCGCGAGCTCCTGCTCGAGCTGGCCCGCCGACCAGCCGGCGTAACCGAGCGAGACGAACACGTCCTTCGGCCCGTCGCCGCGGCCGACCGCCTCCAGGACGTCCTTGGACGTCGTGAGGCCCAGATCGTCGCTGATCGCGAGCGTGGATTGCCAGTTGCCGAGGGGCCGATGCAGCACGAAGCCGCGATCGATCTGCACGGGGCCGCCGAAGTGAACCGGCGCGACGCGCAGCACGTCGTCGGCGAGCGGCACGTCGATCTGCTCGAACAGCGCGGACAGCGTCATGTCGATCGGCTTGTTGACGACGATCCCCAGCGCGCCGTCCTGGTTGTGCTCGCAGACGTAGGTCAGCGTGTGCGCGAAATGGGGATCGGCCATGGCGGGCATGGCGATGAGGAAATGGTGGGTGAGGTTCACGGATTCGCCCATTGCGTCGAATTGTAAACACTTGGGGGGTGCGCCACAATGAAACGTCCGATCACGCGTGCATTCGAGCGGGTCGCGTTCGTAGCGGCATTGTCCAACCGGCGGAGGTCGCCATGTCATCGTTTGCCGCACGCGCGGGTGCGTGGCCGGATTGTTCCCCCCGAACGGCGCTTCGCGCCGCTCCCCCCAAGGGGCACGCGCCTTGGGGCGGCCCGGCGGCGTGTTCCCCCCGAACGGCGCTTCGCGCCGCTCCCCCCAAGGGGCACGCGCCTTGGGGCGGCCCGGCGGCGCGTTTTGTGGCCATCGCACTCGCGCTCTTATTTTCCGTCGTCGGCGCCACGCCCGCGCAGGCCTTTTGCGGCTTCTTCGTCGGCAAGGCCGACGCCGGCCTCTTCAACGACGCATCGCAGGTCATCCTGGTCCGGCGCGACAACCGCACGGTCATCAGCATGGCCAACGACTATCGCGGCGAGCTCACCGACTTCGCGCTGGTGGTGCCGGTGCCGACGGTCCTCGAGCGCGGCCAGATCCGCATCGGCGACCGCAAGCTCTTCGAGCGCATCGACAGCTACAGCGCGCCGCGGCTGGCCGAGTACTTCGATCCCGACCCGTGCCGCGTCGCCAGGTCCGACGCGCTGCGCATGCAGGCGCCGCTGCCCGCGTCCGCGGGGGTCGCGCGGGAAACACGCCGCGACCAGGCGCTGGGGGTGACGGTCGAGGCGAGCTACACGGTCGGCGAGTACGACATCGTGATCCTCTCGGGCAAGGCCTACGCGATCGTCGTCGCCATCGCCGCGTTCCTGTGGCACTTCGCGCTGTTCAAGACCAACGGTCTCGTCTGGGCGCTGTTCCTGTGCACGCCGCTCGTGCCGCTGATCGACAGACTCTGGCCCGCCGAGAAATTCGAGTGGCGACAACGGGCGCAAATTGCGTGACCGCAGGCGCTGCGCACCCGGCGGAACTGAACGCAGGCTGTCAGTGCGCATAGCGCGCTACTGAACCGCGCGCGAAGCGCGCCTGTGATCGGCGCGCTGCGTGCCCTTTCTGCAAGAAAATCGCCCGGCCGCCCGAAGATTTTCTTGCTGACTGCAGCTACTCCTCCTCGTGCCGCCGATGCTTGGCGTACTCGGCCGAAAGCTGCTGCTGCAACGTCGGCGGCGCCTGCTCGTAGTGCGACAGCTCCATCGACCACGCCCCCTGCCCGCCCGTCATCGACTTCAGCCGCGCCGCGTAGCCATCGAGCTCCACCAGTGGGGCCAGGCCGGTCACGGCCAGCACGCCGGCCTGCATCGTCTTCGTACCGGTGACCTGGCCGCGCCGCGACGACAGGTCGCCGGTCACGTCACCCATGTTTCCCGCCGGGCAGTTCACTTCGATGCCGACGACGGGCTCCAGCACGATCGGCTTCGCCTTCGCGATCGCGTCGAGGAACGCCTTGCGGCCGGCCGACACGAACGCGACTTCCTTCGAGTCCACCGGGTGGTACTTGCCGTCGTAGACGTTCACGCGCACGTCCTGCAGCGGAAAGCCCGCGAGCGGACCGGCCGCCAGCACCTGCTCGATGCCTTTCTGAACCGCGGGGATGAGCGAGGTCGGGATCGCGCCGCCCTTCACCGTATTGACGAACTCGAACCCGGTGCCGCGCGCCAGCGGCTCGATCTTCAGATAGACCTCGCCAAACTGGCCGGCGCCGCCCGTCTGCTTCTTGTGCCGGCTGTGGCCTTCGGCGGCGACGGTGATCGTCTCGCGGTACGGGATGCGCGGCGGGCGCGTCGTCACCTCGAGCTTGAACTGGCCGGCCATGCGCTCGAGGACCGAGCGCAGGTGCAGGTCGCCCAAGCCCCACAGCACCGTCTCGTTGAGATTCGTGTCGTGCCCGACCTTGAGCGTCGGGTCCTCCGCGATCATCCGGTTCAGCACCTCGGAGATGCGCCCTTCGTCGCCGCGTCGCTTGGGCTCGATGGCGATGCCGTGCATCGGCGTCGGGAACTCGAGCGGCGCCATGTGGATGTGGTCCTCGTCGTGCGAATCGTGCAGCACGCAGTCGAACTCGACGTCGTCCACTTTCGCGATGGCGGCGATATCGCCCGGAACCGCGCGGTCGATCTCCACGTTCTTGCTCCCCTGCAGCATGAACAGGTGGCCGACCTTGAACGGCTTGCGGCCGTCGCCGACGAAGAGCTGGGTGTCGCGCGTGACCGTTCCCTGGTGGACGCGAAAGATGCCGAGCTTGCCCACGAACGGGTCCATGACGACCTTGAATACGTGCGCGAGCACGTGCTTGGCGGAATCGGGAGCCGACCGGAAGTCCGTCGCGCCGTCGCCTTCGCCCTTGGTAAAGAGTGGCGGGTTGCCTTCCGCGGGATTGGGCAACAGCTTGTCGAATATCTCGAGCAGCTCGCCGATGCCGGCGCCCGTGCGGGCCGACACGAAGCACACCGGCATCAAATGGCCGTCGCGCAGCGCCTTCTCGAACGGCGCGTGCAGCTGCTCCGGCTCGATATCGCCCTGCTCCAGGTACTTCGCCATCAGCTCCTCGTCGACCTCGACGACCTGGTCGACGAGCGCGCGGTGCGCGGCCTCCACCGACGAGAAGTCGGCATTGCCCGCTGGGTTGAAAAAGCAGTCGACGACGCGCTTGCCGCCGTCGGCCGGCAGGTTGATCGGCAGGCATTCCTTGCCGAACGCCGCCTGCACCGCCGCGAGCACCGCCTCCGCGTCGACATTCTCGGCGTCGATCTTGCTGATGACGATGAGCCGGCACAGCTTGCGCTTGCCCGCCCACTCCATCATCCGCGACGTGATCATCTCGATGCCGGACTGCGCATTGACGACGACCGCCGCGGTCTCGACGGCATCGAGCGCGCCGATCGCCTGCCCGATGAAATCCGGAAAACCCGGCGTGTCGATGAGGTGGATGCGCGACTGGTGGGTGTCGCAATGGAGCAGCGACGAGCGCAACGAATGCTGGTACTGCCTTTCCATCGGATCGAAGTCGGAGGTCGTCGTCCCCCGCTCCACCGTTCCTGCTGCCTGTATGGCCCCGGCCTTCAGCAGCAGCGCTTCGGCCAACGTCGTCTTACCCGATGCGCCATGCCCGACGAGGGCCACCGTACGAATGTGCTCCGTGGCGTAGTTCGCCATCGTTTCTCCTCCCGCGTGAATGGCAAATTTAGCCTATTTCTTCGATGCCCACCTTGCTGCGGCGCAATACTCGACATGGAACGGGGCGTCGACGGCGCTTGAGGCTCGAAGCCGGAGTTGGCAATTGAGCCGCTGCCGCGGCGCCGACCCGGGTGGAAAGGACGGCAAGCGCGAATCGCGCGCGTTCGGCGGGGAGCGCACGGGAATGGCAACACGAGCGGGCGCGTCGCACTCGCAGGGGCCACCATCGGGAGGCACGGCGCAGGGCCGCCGGCTTTGACTTCATGCATCGCACGCACCGTCATCGGCGAAGTGCTACACCCGCGCCAAGTCCGTCTCGGGAAATCAGTGCGTGGCGCCGACGCCGGTCATCTCGCGCAGGTGCTTCAGGAGCTCGTCTTCCTGGTACGGCTTGCCGAGGAACATATCCACGCCGAGCTCCGCGGCGCGATTGCGATGCTTTTCGGCGGTGCGCGACGTGATCATGATGATCGGGATGGAAGCGAACCTGGCGTCGCCCTTGATCGTCTTCGCGAACTCGAATCCGTCCATCCTCGGCATCTCGATGTCGAGCAGGATGACGTCCGGCGTCTGCTCGGCCAGCAACTGCAGCGCATCCACGCCGTCCTTGGCGGTGGACACGGCGAAGCCCTCGCGCTGCAGCAGGCGGCTCGTGATCTTGCGCACCGTCAGCGAGTCGTCGACGATCATCACCATCGGCTGCGTGGACACCGGCGCCACGTGGGCCCGCGGGCGGTCGCCGACCGCGCGCTCGTCGCTCCCGCCGTCGAACTTCGGAACGTCCGCGCGTGTCGCGAGCTGCACCGGATTGATGATCAGCACGATCTCGCCGGTGCCGAGCACCGTGGCCCCGGATATGCCGGACACGCGGGCGAGCTGCGGGCCGATGTTCTTGACGACGACTTCCTGGTTGCCGATCATTTCGTCGACGTGGACGGCCGCGTAGCTCTGGCCGCTGCGGAGCAGCAGCACCGAGTTGTAGCGCTTCGTCTCCGGATTGTGCGTGTTGTCGCCCAGCAGGCGCGGCAGGTAGTGGAACGGGTAGGTGCGTCCCTGCCATTCGACCTTGCGCTGGATGTAGATGTCGAGCAGCGCCTGCGACTTCATCTGCTGCACCTGCTCGACCATCGGCGCGGGCAGCGCCCACAGCCGCCCGCCCGCCCGCACCATCACCGCCTGCGCGACGGCGAGCGTCAGGGGCAGCATGAGCACGAAGCGCGTACCCTGTCCCGCGTTCGACGCGACCTCCACCCGTCCGCCGAGCGCGGCGATCTCGCTGCGGACCACGTCCATGCCGATGCCGCGTCCGGAAATCTGCGTGACCTTCGCCGCCGTCGAGAAGCCGGCGGCGAAGAGGAATTCGACGAGCTGCGCGTCGGTCGGCGTCGCATCCGGCGGCAGCAGCCCGAGCGCGACGCTGCGATTGCGGACGCGCTCGAAATCGACGCCCGCGCCGTCGTCGGCGATTTCGATCACCACCTCGTTGCCCACCTGACGCACCGTCACGGTGATCTCGCCGGTCTCCGGCTTGCCGGCCCGGCGGCGCGCCTCGCGCGACTCGATGCCGTGATCGAGCGCGTTGCGCAGCAGGTGTTCGAGCGGACCGACGAGCTTTTCCAGCACCGAACGGTCGAGCTCGACCTGGCTGCCCTTGATCTCCAGGTTGGCGCGCTTGTCGAGCTCCTTCGCCGTCGCCCGCAGGATGCGGTACAGGCGCTCCGACAGGCTGCCGAACGGGACCGTGCGGATCGCAAAGAGCCGTTGCGACACCTCGCGCGACATCCGCGCCTGCGCCAGCAATGCCGCATCCGCATCGTCCAGATTCTTGAGCAGCGACTGCTGCACGGTCGACACGTCGTTGATGCCTTCGGCCAGCGAACGCGTCAGTTCCTGGAAACGTGTGTAGCGATCGAATTCGAGCGGGTCGAACTCGCCGTCCTGCTCCTGCAGGTGCATCTGCGACTGGATCTGCGATTCCGCCTGGATCTCGATTTCGCGCACCTGGCTGCGCAGGCGGATCACGCTGCCGGTCAATTCCAGCAGGTTGGATTTGAGCGCGCGCAGCTCGCCTTCGACGCGGGCGCGCGCGATGGCCACCTCGCCGGCTTCGTTCACCAGGCGGTCGATCGTGTCCGCGCGCACGCGCAACTGCGCGCGCGCGCCGGTTTCGAGTTCGGGCACCGGTTCCGTGCGCGGCGCGACGGGCGCCGCCGCGGGTGTCGTCATCGCGGCAGGCGCGGGGATCGCGGACGCCGCGGGGCGAGCGGTACGACGATCGGGCGCTCCGGCACGGGCGGCGCCGCGGGCGTGGCGAGCGCCACCGGCTGCGGTGGCACGGCCGCCAGTTGCACCTCGGATTCGGGTTCGCGGCGCGGGCTCCGCCACTTCCTCGGCAGCGGTGACCCATGGCAGCGGCACGTCGAACCGGCCCTGGCGCAGGCCGTCGAGCACGAAGGCGATGTTGTCCAGGTCCTCGTCCAACGCATCGAACAGCGCCGGCGATGGTCGCGCGGGCGCCTCGCCTTCGAGCAGCCGCGATTCCATCAGGTGCGCGAGTTCGCCCAAGCGCATCGCGCCGGCCATGCGCGCGCTGCCCTTGAACGTGTGCAGCGTGCGTCGCAGCTGCGCGGCAGGCTCGACGTCAGGGGGGTTGCGCCGCCATGCACGCAGCTCCTCGCCTGCCTGCGGGAACAACTCGGCCGCCTCGTCGAGAAAGATCGGCAGCACCTGCGCATCGACGTCGTCGCGGATATCCGCCAGCGGATCGGCCTGCGGCGTCGGCAACGCGATGTCGGCCTCGTCGATCGCGGTCGCCGCGGGTGCCGCCGTCGCGTGCGCGTCCGGCTCGGCGATGGCTTCGGCCGGCACGGCCGCGAGCGGCATCCGCGCCGGCGTCGAGGCGACGGCCGGCAATGCGAGGGCTTCGTCGTCGAGCCGCGCCGCAACCAGCGCGGCCGCCTCGGCGTCGTCCACCTCGGTCGCCGCTTCGTGGCGCAGTTCCTCGAGTTCGCGCTGGATCGCCTGCGCTTCGTCCCTGTCGCCGTGGGTGAAGGCGTGCTGCGCCTTCACGCGCGCGACCATTTCGCCCAGTCCGGCGATCGCGCGGGCGAGGATCGGCTGCGCGGTGCCCGGCAACGGGGCGCCGCGCTGCTCGAGCGCGATCAGCGTCTGCTCGAGACCCTTCGCAGTCGTCGCGACCAGCGGAAAGCCGCCGGTGCGATGGATGCCGCACAGCGTATGGCTGGCACGGACCATCGCCGCGCGCGGCACCGCCTGCGAGTCGAACTGCAGGATCGACAGTTCGTTTTCCAGCGTGGCCATGTGCTGGTCGGCCTCGTCGGACAGGATCTTGTACAGCGAGCGCGACAGCGTGACCTCGCCGATCGTGATGTCGTCGGACTCCGTGGCCATCACCGGCGCCGATTCCGGTTCCGCCGCCGGCGCCGCCACGTCCGGCGCGACGATCGGCGAAACTTCGGCGACGAGGGCGGGAAGTCCGTCGATCAGATGCAGCGTCGACGGCGCAGTCGTCACCCCCGCCGGCACGTCGGCCATTTCGATCGTTTCGGTAAACGCGTCTCCGGCGGCCAGCGGCGCGTCGTCGGAGGCTTCGAAGCCGAGTTCGGGCAGCTCGATCAGTTCCAGCGCCGGCAGCGCGCGGCGACGGCGGCGCGACCGGCGCACCGGCCACCTGCGCGGCGGGCCGCGGCAGCTCGATGACGTTCGACGGGATCGCCGCCGGCGGCGCAGGAGCGGCGACGGGCTCGGCGGGCGGCGCCGCGACGACATGCGGCGGCGGTGCACCACCGGGCAGCTCGCGCTCGACGGCCGCGATGGCCGCATGCAATTCGCGCGGATCGGCGATCACGCGGCCGTCGTGCGTCAATGCGTCGACCCAGGTCCTGAAGCTGCGATGCGCGGTGTCGACCAACGCGAGCACGGCCGTGGTGACAGGGCGCTCTTCCTCGATCAGGCGATTGAACACCTTCTCCGCGTCGTAGCCGTACTCGCCCAGCTCGTGGAGGCCCACCATGCGCCCGCTGCCCTTCAGCGTATGGAAGCCGCGGCGCACCGTGCGCAGCGCCTCGCGATCGCCCGGATTCTGCGCGAGCGTCCGGTGATTCTCGGCGACGCCGTCCAATACCTCCGCCGCCTCGAACAGGTAGATTTCGAGCAACTCGCGATCGAGGTCGCTCGCGTCGGTGGCGAGCAGACGCTGCGTCTCCTCGGAAATTTCCGGGACGGGCGCCGACGTATCGCGGATCGCCTCGACCGCCGCCGCCAGCCGCGCGGCATCGCCGGCCTCGAGCTCGGCCAGCACCGCGCGGGCCTGCTCGACCAGCTCGGCGTCGCCGATGAGTTCCGCGTCGTCGCGCAGGCTCGCGAGCTGCTGCTTCAAGCCGTCGCGTGCCGCCGCGTCGGCGGGCGCGCGATGCACTTCGTCAACGAGTTGCGGCAGCGCCGCGCGCAATTCCGCGACGGCGGCCTCGACCGAGTCGCGCTCGGGATGCGTTGGCGGCGGCGCCTCGCCCAGTCGCTTGGCGATCAGCGGCGCGATCAGCCGGTCGCGATCGGGACGCTGCTGCTCGACCGCCTCGATGTAGAAGCCGAGACCGGACAGCGATTCCGCCAGCAGTTCGAGATCGTCGTTGCTGACCGGCGCTTCCGGATCGGCATACGTGGCGATCTGCTGCTCGCACAGCTCGAGCAGGCGGTCGGCTTCGTTCAAGCCCAGGATGCGCAGCGCGCCGCGGATCTGCGCGCTGTCCTTGGCCAGCGTGGCGAGATCGGCGCGCTTCGTGTTGTCGCGGAAAAAGCCGTCCAGCACCTGTTCGATGTGGCGCAGATTGGCCTGGATCTCGCGGCCGACCTGCGCCAGCAGCACGCGCTCCTGCGCGCGCTTGCTCATCTCGTCGAGCATCGGCGCCGACGTCGCCGCGAGGCGGCCCTGGCGCGCCGCGTCCAGCCGGCCCAGCATCGCGTCGACCTGGCTCGGGAACTCCGGCGACAGATTCGAATAGTTCTCGAACGCGCTCTCGGCGAGCAGCAACGCGGTCGCGTATTCCATCGCCACCGGTTCGGAAACGCCCGTCGCCGGCATCTTGTCCAGGCGCTCGACGAGCGCCGCCGTCAACTTCATCAGCGCGCCGTTGTGAATCTCGGCGGCCTTGGCATGCACGGAGGCCAGCGTCTGCTTCAGCTTCGGCAGGTTCTCCGCGCGTCCCGACGCCGCCTTGAGCCACGCGTCCTTGGCGCCCGTCAGCTGCTCGCGCGCTTCGCGCAGCAGCGGCTGCAGGCGTACGACGTCGGCCGACAGCACCTCGGCCGACGGGATGAGTCCGGAAAGCTTGAACGCGCGCTGCACCGCCTGCACCTGCGGACCGACCGGCGCGCAGATCGCGACGAAATAGAGCACTTCGCGACGCAGGCGGTCGGCGACCTTGGCGCTGCCTTCGGACACGCGGCGGATCTGCAGATCGACGCGCGCGGAAAGTTGCTTGACGCCGAAGCCGCTGTCGAGACCACCTTCGACCAGGCCCTCGAACATCGCGCCGACGGTCCACCAGAATGCGCGCAGGCTGCCCTGCGTCGTGACGTCCTCGATGCCGGCGATCGCGTCGCGCATGGTGGCGGCGCCACCTTCGTCGCCGCGCAGCCACGCGAGCAGTCCGCGCTGGTACAGCCGGCGCTGCTTGACGAGGAACGATGGCAGCCGGTTGGGCGAGATCGCTTCGCGCGGCGCGATGCGCGGCGCCCGCGGCGACAGGTCGGGATAGAAGAGATCGGTGGGCGCGACGGCCTTGATGCCGCGCGCGCCCTGCATCGCCTCGTATTCCGGATAGAGCTTGAGCGGCACCGGCTGCACGCCGTTGACGAGCTCGTCCAGGAAGATTTTGAGCTTGCGACACGCGCGATCGACGACGTCGCAGCCCGCCGCTGCTTCCCGCGGCGGCAGGTCCTCGAGGCGCACGAGCTGGCGCTCGAGTTCGTCGGTGAAGGCGACGACGGCGTCCAGCCCGACCATCTGGATGGCGCCGGCCGCCTGGTGCACGTGCGAGCGGGCGTGCTTGAGCGGCGTTGCGTCCTCGGGACTGGCGCGGAACAGGGCGAGGGCCTCGAGCCCGCGCGACAGTGCCTGGTCGATTTCGCCCTGCACCCATGACAGCGGGCCCAGGTCGAATTCGGGAATCGGGTCGTTGGCCATATCAGTATTCAGGAATCAGGGATCAGGGATCGCGAACAAACCCACAGCAGGAAGCGCGCCACCGGTTTCCATCTGATCACTGATCCCTGATTCCTCGATCCCTGTCTACACCTTGAAGCCGGCGACGGAGGAACGCAGCTCGGCGGCGAGCTTGGTGAGCTGGCCGATGGACACGTTCGTCTGTTTCGTGCCCTCGGTGGTTTCCTCGGTGATCTTCAGGATGCCCTGCATGCCGCGCGTCACGTCGGTGACGGACGTCGACTGCATCTGCGTCTGCGCCGAGATCCGCGAGATCAGGTCGGCGAGGTCGCGCGACACCTTCTGGATCTCCGTCAGCGCCTGGCCGGCGGCGTCGGAAAGCTTCGTTCCCTCGACCACGCCGACCGTCGACTTCTCCATGGCGGCGACCGCATCCTGGGTGTCCGCCTGAATGGTCTTCACGATCGCCTCGATCTGCTTGGTCGCCTCGCCGGAGCGTTCCGCGAGGCGCTGCACTTCCTCGGCCACCACCGTGAAGCCGCGGCCCGCCTCGCCGGCGGACGCCGCCTGGATCGCGGCGTTCAGCGCGAGCACGTTCGTCTGTTCGGTGATGTCCGAGATCAGTTCGACGATCTCGCCGATTTCCATCGACGATTCGCCGAGGCGCTTGATCCGCTTGGACGTATCCTGGATCTGCGAGCGGATTTCGTTCATCCCGGCGATCTGGCTTTGCACGACCACGCCGCCTTTTTCGGCGGCCGCGAGCGACTGCTGCGCCACGCGCGCCGACTGGCTCGCCGTCTGCGACACCTCGTTGATCGACTGCGCCATCTGCAGCACCGATGCGGACGCCTGCTGGATCTCGCGGTTCTGCCGCTGCGACGCTTCGTACAGCCGGTTGGAGATCGCCTGCGTCTCCTGGGTCGCCTTCGTCACCTGGTCGGTCGCCGAGTTGATGCCGCGCACCAGCGTGCGCAACTCCTCGATCGTGAAGTTGATGGAGTCGGCGATCGCGCCCGTCACGTCCTCGGTCACCGAGGCCTGCACCGTCAGGTCGCCGTCGGCCAGGTTGCCCATCTCGTTCAGCAGCCGCAGGATGGCCTCCTGGTTCCGCTTGTTCTCGCCTTCGCTCTCCAGCGCCCGGACCCGCGCGTCGTCGAGGAATACCTTGCCGAGCAGCAGCAGCGCGACCAGCGCCAGCACCGCGAACAGGATGGCCACCCCCAGCGTCCATTTGCGCGCCGGGCTGGCCTCGTAATTCTCGGCGAGCTTCGTCGTGTCGATCAGCAGCGGCTCGGCCTCGGTGTTGATCCCGCGGGCGGCCTGCTTGGCGACGACGAGGCGCGGCATGTTGGAGAGAATCGCGTTGATGCCGCCCTCGTAGGCGGCGAAGCGCTTCTGCAGGTCGACCAGCGTCGCACGTGCGTCCTCGCTGCGCACGGCCGGGAGACGCAGCGCTTCGCTGCCCTTCGTCAGGCCCGCGAGGATGTCGCGGAACGTGCCGGCGTCCTTGCCCAGCAGGAACGCCACTTCCGGATCGATTTCATCGGACGAGGCCAGCGTGTTGGCATTTTTCGCGATGCGTTGCGACAGCACGGCAAGCTGGTTCGTGTAGTCGATTTCGCGCAGGCTGCCGCCGCTCTGCCCGATCTGCGCCGCCGCCTGTTGCGCGAGTTCGAGCAGCGCGCTGTTCCCCGAGTTGAGCGCGTCGAGCCCCTTGGCCAGCGACGTCAGGCTCGTTTCGTTGGCGATCAGCCGGTCGGCGGCGACGTCGACGCGCTCCCAGCGCTGCTTCACGTCGGTCAGCAGCTTGACGGAAGTCTCGTCCTGCGCGACGTCGAGACTGACGCCACGCACGGTACCGCCGTTCAACAGCGCGTCGAGGTTGGCCTTGAAGCGCTCCCGGCTGTCCTTGACCGCGGTGAAACCCGCGACCTGGCCCTGCGCCGCCAGCGCGCTGCCGCGCGCCAGGCGCTGCGACAGCATCTGCATTTCGGTCGCCGTGGAGGAGGCCGCGCTCCCCTGCGTCGACTGGCGGCCGTCCAGGAACACCATCAGCGCCGCGAACACGAGGAACGTCACCATCAGCACGCCGAGCGTCTGGAACTGCTTGGTGACGGGCAGGTTGCCGATCAGCGGCAGCCGCTTCGGCATCGCCATGTTGGCGGTGGCGGACCGCAGCTGCTCCATGATGGACACCGAGGCCAGCGGGTCGTACCCCGGCTGCGCCTGGCCCATCTTGACCTGCGTGGTCGGCATGTCGAGCGCGGCGTCCGAAGGCTTCGCCTTCTCGCCGCCGAAAAGATTCCCCAATTTCAGCGCCATTGCTTGTCTCCTGGTGCGTAACGTGTCGTCACGCCCTCGTGCCTATGTTCCGACTTGCAGGAACGCGGGGTCCCGCGCAAGGACCGCAAGATCGATTTCCTGCCATGCGTTGCCGTCGCCGTCCATCCACCGTTGCGCGTACCAGGCCGGCACGTCCTGCGGCGGCGCTGCCGGCGCCAGCTCGGCGACGTTGCGCAGGCCGAGCACGCGATGGACGACAACGCCGACGTGCATATCGCCGGTCCGCGGCCCGAACAGCACGAGCCGCGCCTGTCCGCCGCCCGGCGGCGTGTCGCGCGCCAGGAACTTCGCGAAGTCGACGACGCTGTACAGGTTGCCGCGGATGTTGGCGACCCCGAGAAACCAGTGCCGCGTCAGCGGCACGGGCACGATTTCCGGCAGCGTCACCACTTCTCCGGCATCGGAGAGCTTGATCAGCCAGCGATCGCCGCCGGCGGACAACCCGAGCCGCGACGACTCCACCTGCGCCGCCGTCTTGGTGGCGAGGCGTGCCGCGAGTTCCTGCTGGAACGTGCGGAGGTCGAGTTTCGCGGCGCGGGCCATGGTCGTGTGCGCTGTCGCCGTCAGCCGATGGCCGCGATCTTCTCGAGCAGCTCGTCCCGGTTCACGGGCTTGACGATGTAGTCGCGCGCACCCTGGCGCATGCCCCAGATCTTGTCCGTTTCCTGGCTCTTCGACGTGCAGAGGATGATCGGGATGGACCGGGTGTCGGGATCGCGGCTGATCGCGCGCGTGGCCTGGAAGCCGTTCAATCCCGGCATCACCACGTCCATCAGGATGAGGTCGGGCTTGAGCGATTTCGCCTTCAGTATGGCGTCCTCGCCGTTGTCGCTCGCCACCACCTCGAAACCGGACTTCGTCAGCATGTCGTTCAGCACATGCCGCTCGGTCGGCGAATCATCGACGATAAGTATTTTGCGGATTGCCATTTTCCTACCCTGTTCTTTCGCCCCGACAAATTCGCGCGCCAACGTCGACGCGCGGACGCCTTCGGGCCTCCTTCGCTCACGCGGCGGCACGGTTCACGTGCGCGGCCACGGTCTTGAGGAGGCTCTCTTTGGTGAACGGCTTGGTGAGGTACTGGTCGGATCCCACCATCCGTCCGCGGGCGCGGTCGAAGAGGCCGTCCTTCGACGACAGCATGATGACCGGCGTCCGCTGGAACTTGGTGTTCTTCTTGATGAGCGCGCACGTCTGGTAGCCATCGAGGCGCGGCATCATGATGTCGACAAAGACGAGGTCGGGCTGGTGATCGGCGATCTTGGCCAGCGCGTCGAAGCCGTCCTCCGCGAGGATGACCGTGCATCCGGCCTGCAGCAGGAAGATCTCCGCGCTGCGGCGAATCGTGTTCGAGTCGTCGATCACCATCACTTTTACACCCTGCAACGGGATCTGTTCTGCCACGTGATGCCCCCTGCCCCATCCGACTGCAGTAGCGGCGCGCCCATTGGCGCCCGCACTTGTCGTGTTCAAGTCTGCCACGGCACAAGCGTTGTGCCTAGAGCATAAAGCTTGCCGGAATAGGCTTGCCGGGCCCAAATCGCAAAAAAAGCAACACTGCGGAAAATTTCGGGCCGGAAAAGTGCCGCGTTGCGGCAAGGAATGCCGTGTGGCGGCGAAGCCAAACCGCCGTCAGCGGCCAAGAAACAGCCGGTAGGCAGGATTCGCGGATTCGTCAACGTACGTGTAGCCAAGACGATCGAGAAAACGCCGGAAATCTGCCTTGTCCGACGGTGGAACCTGCATCCCGACCAGTACGCGCCCGTAATCGGCGCCATGGTTGCGATAGTGGAAGAGGCTGATGTTCCAGCCGGCGCTCATGCTGTCCAGGAAGCGCAGCAAGGCGCCGGGACGCTCGGGAAACTCGAAACGGTAGAGGATCTCGTGCTCCGCCTCCGGCGCGTGGCCGCCGACCAGGTGCCGGACGTGCAGCTTGGCCATCTCGTTGTCCGACAGGTCGTACGCCTCGATCCGGTGCTTGCGGAACGACGCCAGCAATTCGGCCGTGGCCCGCCGGTCGGCCACTTCGACGCCGACGAACAGGTGCGCCGCCGACGCGTTGGAATAGCGATAGTTGAACTCGGTGACGTTGCGGTTGCCGAGCAGGCCGCAGAATTCGCGGAAACTGCCGGGGCGCTCCGGGATCGTCACGGCGAAGATCGCCTCGCGCGCCTCGCCCAGCTCGGCGCGTTCGGCGACGAAGCGCAGGCGATCGAAGTTCATGTTCGCGCCGCAGGCGATCGCGACGAACGTGCGGTCGCGGACGCGATGGCGCTCGCACCAGCGTCTTGATGCCGGCCACCGACAACGCGCCGGCGGGCTCGAGGATCGAGCGCGTGTCCTCGAACACGTCCTTGATCGCGGCGCAGATCGCGTCGGTGTCCACGGTGATCATCTCGTCGACGTACAGCCGCGCGAGCCGGAACGTCTCCTTGCCCACCTGCTTGACGGCCACGCCGTCGGCGAAGAGGCCAACGTGCGGCAGCGCCACGCGGCGGCCGGCCGCGAGCGACCGCGTCATCGCATCGGAGTCGACCGGCTGCACGCCGATCACCTTGATCTCGGGCCGCACGTGCTTCACGTAGGCCGCGATGCCCGAGATCAGCCCGCCGCCGCCGACGGCGACGAAGATGGCATCGATCGGGCCCTGGCACTGGCGCAGGATCTCCATGCCGATCGTGCCCTGGCCGGCGATGACGTCGGGGTCGTCGTACGGGTGGACGAACGCGGCGCCGTTGGTCTTTTGCAGCCGCTGCGCCTCTTCATACGCGTCGCTGTAGGAGTCACCGTGAAGCACGACGGCCGCGCCGCGCGCCTCCACCGCGGCGATCTTGATGTGCGGCGTCGTCACCGGCATCACGATCGTCGCGTGGCAGCGCATGCGCTGCGCGGCCAGCGCGACACCCTGCGCGTGATTGCCGGCGGAGGCGGCGATGACGCCCTTCGCGCGCTCCGCCACCGTCAGGTGCGCCATCTTGTTGTACGCGCCGCGCAGCTTGAACGAGAACACCGATTGCTGATCCTCGCGCTTCAGCAGCACGCGGTTGTGAAGGCGCCGTGACAGGGTCGTGGCCTCGTCCAGCGCCGACTCGCTCGCCACGTCGTAGACCTTCGCGGTCAGGATTTTCTGCAGGTAGTCGATTGCCATAGCGAAGGGAGGTTAGCAGGAATGTCCGGCACGGGGACCGAGGGGGTTAATCCGACCCTAGGGGTCAGAGCCGAGCCGCTTAGGGGTCAGAGCCACAATTTTCGGCGCGCGCTACGCTTAGGGGTCAGAGCCGCAATTTTCGGCGCGCGCTCACGCTTAGGGGTCAGAGCCGCAATTTTCGGCGCGCGCTGTCGATCGACATCACGGCGTCAGCGCCGCCGAAAATTGCGGCTCTGACCCCTAAGCGTGAGCGCGCGCCGACAATTACGGCTCTGACCCCTAAGCGTGAGCGCGCGCCGAAAATTGTGGCTCTGACCCCTAAGCGGCTCGGCTCTGACCCCTAAGCGTGTGACCCTCATTCTTCTTCCCCATGCTAGGCTTGCCGCCGCCTCCACGCATTGCGTCGCCGTCCTCCTCCAATGCTGCGCGCCCTTTCCCGTTCGTTGAAATCCCACGCCAATCCGACGACGCTTGCCGTCGTCGACCTGGGCTCGAACAGTTTCCGGCTGGAAATCGGCCGCGTCGAGGGCAGCCAGATCTTCCGGCTCGACACGTGGCGCGAAACGATCCGCTTCGGCGCCGGCATCGACGACAAGGGGAACCTGACGCTTGCCGCCCGCAAGGCGGCGCTCGCCTGCCTCGCGCGCTTCAGCGAACGCCTGTCGGGCCTGCATCCGTCGGGGGTGCGGGCGGTGGCCACCAACACGTTCCGCGTCGCCAAGAACGCCGGCAATTTCCTGCCGCAGGCGGAGGCGGCGCTCGGCTTCCCGATCGACATCATCGGCGGCCACGAGGAGGCGCGCCTCATTTACCTCGGCGTCTCCCACGTGCTGCCGGCGTCGGCCCAGCCGCGCCTCGTCATCGACATCGGTGGCGGCTCGACCGAGTTCATCATCGGCCGCAACATGACGCCCGAGCGCCTCGAGTCGCTGAAGCTGGGCTGCGTCAGCATGTCGCAGCGCTTCTTTCCGGCGGGCGATCTGCGCGCCGAGGCGTTCGCCGCCGCCGAAACCCACGCGCGCGCGGAAATCGAGGCCATCGCGCGCGAGTTCGGCCCCGAGCATTGGACAGAAGCGTTCGCGTCGTCGGGCACGGCGCTGGCGCTCGCGGCGATCCTCGAGGAAAACGGCCTGTCGGCAGGCGGTATCACGCGGGAGGGCCTGGCCAGGCTGCGCAAGCGGATGATCGGCGCCGGCCGCATGTCGAGGCTGCAGCTCGCCGGCGTCAAGCCGGAACGCGCGCCGGTGCTCGCGGGCGGCTTCGCGATCATGGTGGCCGCGATCGCCGAGCTCGACGTGCCGCGGATCAATCCGGTCGGCGGCGCGCTGCGGCTCGGCGTCCTGTACGACCTGCTGGGTCGCACCGGCAAGGGCGACAGTCGCGCGGTCACGGTGGAAAACCTGACGGAGCGCTATCACATCGACCGCGCCCACGCGCAGCGCGTGGCGGCGATGGCCAAGGCGCTGTACCTGCGAGCGGCGCCGAATCCCGACCCGGAGGCCGCGCAGCGCGTCGAATGGGCGGGCCTGCTGCACGAACTCGGCTACACGGTCTCGCACATCGGTTATCACAAGCACGGCGCCTACATTCTCGAGAACGCGGACATGCCGGGTTTCTCGGCGCAGGAGCAGCGGCAGCTCGCGCAACTGGTGCTGGGCTGTCGCGGCGGTTTGTCGAAGATGGCGGAGGTGCTGGGCAACGACGACCTCGCCGCCCAGGTGCTCGTATTGCGACTCGCCGTCCTGTTTCACCACGCCCGGCGCGCGATCGACGTGCCGCGGATCGGCCTCGAGGTCGGCCGCGCGATCAAATTCGGCATCGCCAAACGCTGGCTGAAGGCGCACCCGCTGACGGCGCACCTGCTGGAGATCGAGTACCAGGAATGGAAGTCGCTCCGCCGCCCGTGGCGCGCGATCCGCTGACGCAGGCAGCGGCGTCCGCCGCCGGAACGTCAGACGAAGTCGGGGCCCTGCACGACTTTCAGCACGACGGCCGCCCCGCCGTCCTTGGCGCGGTTGGTGAGCCACCACACGGCCCCCTTGCGCACCGACCAATAGGCTTCCTCGCCGGACAGCAGGAACGACGCGACGGCACCGATCGTGGGCTGGTGCCCGACCACCAGCACGGGCTCGCGCGAATCCGGCCAGTTCACGGCGGCCAGCACGGACGCCACCGACGCGCCGGGCGCCAGTTCCGGCACCGTCTTGAACTTGCGCTGCAGCGCCAGCGCCGTCTGCTGCGCGCGATCGGCGGGGGAAACGAGAATGCGGCAGGTGTCGGGCAGATGCGCGTCGAGCCAGGCCGCCATCCGCTCGGCCTGCTTCGCACCCTTGGACGTGAGCCGGCGCCCGAGGTCCGGTTCGCCGGGTTCCGCCTCGCAGTGCCGCCACAGTATGAGGTCCATGTCGCCGCTTATTTCGGTTCGTCGGTGTCGGAAAGCTGAGCGAGCAGCTCGTCCTGCGCGCTGCGGCGCTTCGCCCGCCGCCGCGGCTTGACCTTGGACCAGCGACCCTGGGCGTCGAGTTCCCAGGCCTGGCGATTGTCGGCGAGATAGGCTTTCAATCCCTCATCCACCACGCGCTTGCGCAGCACGGGATCGCGGACGGGAAACGCCACCTCCACGCGCCGGAACAGGTTGCGCCCCATCCAGTCGGCCGACGCGAGCCAGACGTCGGGCGTCCCCTCGTTCTCGAAGTACCAGATGCGATGATGCTCGAGAAAGCGGCCAAGGATCGAGCGCACGCGGATATTTTCCGACACGCCCGCCACGCCGGGCCGCAGCGCGCAGGCGCCGCGCACGATGAGGTCGATCGACACGCCGGCGACGGACGCCGCGTACAGCGCGCGGATCACGCCTTCCTCGACCAGCGCGTTCATCTTGGCGATGATCCGCGCCGGCTTGCCGTCCTGCGCATTGCGCGTTTCGCGGCGAATGAGCTCGAGCACCCGCCGGTGCATCGTGAACGGCGCCAGCAGCAGCCGCTTCAGCCGCCCGGCGCGCGCCAGGCTGGTGATATGCAGGAAGACTTCGTTCACGTCGGCACAGATGTCGGGATCGGTGGTCAGCAGTCCGAAGTCGGTGTACAGGCGCGTGGTCCGCGGATGATAGTTGCCGGTGCCCAGGTGCGCGTAGGGAACGAGTCGCGCGCGGCCGCGGCCATCGCGCTCGCGACGGATCAGCAGCGCCATTTTCGCGTGCGTCTTCAAGCCGAACACGCCGTAGACGACCTGCGCGCCGGCGCGCTCCAGCCGCTCCGCCCAGTTGATGTTCGCCTCCTCGTCGAAGCGCGCCATCAGCTCGACGACGACCGTCACTTCCTTGCCGCGGCGCGCCGCCTCGATCAGGGCCTCCATCAGCACCGAGTTGACGCCGGTGCGATAGACGGTCTGCTTGATGGCGACGACGTCGGCATCCTCCGCCGCGCGGCGGATGAACTCGACGACCGGCTCGAACGACTGGTAGGGATGATGCAGCAGGATGTCGTGCGCGCGGATCGCGGCCAGGATGTCGGGGGCGTCGCGCAGGCGGTCGGGCAGTCCCGGCGCGAACGCCTCGTACGTCAGCGACTCGATGCCGACCTGCTCGATCAGCGACGAGAGCCGCGCGATGTTGACGGGACCGTCGCAGCGGTAGAGATCGGCCTCCGTCAAGCCGAACTGCGTCAGCAGGAACTGCGCGAGCGGCGGCGGGCACTCCGCGGCCACCTCGAGCCGCACGGCGGAGCCGAACTGCCGTTGCGGCAACTCCCCCTGCAACGCCTGCCGCAGGTTCTTCACCTCTTCCTCGTCGATCCACAGGTCCGCGTCGCGGGTGACGCGGAACTGTGAATACGAGACGACCTCCCGCCCCGGGAACAGCTCCGCCAGATGCGCGTGGATGATCGACGACAGCATGACGAACGCGTGGTCGTCGCCCGCGACCTCGGGCGGGAGCTTGATGACGCGCGGCAGCACGCGTGGCGCCTTGACGATCGCGATGCCCGTGGCGCGGCCGAACGCATCGTTGCCGGAGAGCTCGATGACGAAGTTGAGACTCTTGTTGACGACCTGCGGAAACGGATGCGCGGGATCGAGCCCGATCGGCGTCAGCAGCGGCCGCACCTCCTGCGCGAAATAGCGGGCCGCCCATTCGCGCTCCGCGCGCGTGAACTCTGTGCGGCGCACGAGCCGCACGCCCGCATCGGCCAGCGCCGGCAGCACCTGCTGGTTGAGCACGCGATACTGGTTCGCGATCAGCGTCCGCGCCTCGTCCCCCATGCGGGTGGCCAGCTCGCGCGCCTCCGGCAGCGTCATTCCCGGCGGCGGCACCTTGGCCCGCAGCTGCTCGTTCACGCCGGCCACACGGATCTCGAAATACTCGTCGAGATTGCTGCCGACGATGCAGAGGAAGCGCAGCCGCTCGAGCAGCGGCACCTCCGGGTCCTCCGCCAGCGCGAGCACCCGCCGGTTGAATTCGAGCAGCGACAGCTCGCGATTGATGGGGACGACGGAGGGAGGCGGCACGACGGAGGCGACGCCTTCGATGCCATGACTGCTGGCCTGCGGCACGAAGGTCGGCTTGGTGGAAGACTCCATCAGTATCGCAGCAGTTCGTTACGGTGCCGTGAACGTGCCGTTCCCGGCGTTCAGGCCGCCGCCGCGCCGTGCAGCCACAGGCAGCGGCCGCGCGATTCCTCGTCCAGCGCCGCGAGGTAGGCGGCATGCGCCGCCTGCTCCTCCGCCGTCGGCGCGAGCACGATCAGCGCCCCCCGCTCGCCCTGCCCGCCGGCCAGCACGACGACCAGTTTCGGCGGCCCACCCATGTCGATCGTCAGCGTTTCCTGGCCGCGCGTCATCGCGAGGTACACCTCGGCCAGCAGCTGCGCGTCGAGCAGCGCGCCGTGCAGCGTGCGGTGCGCGTTGGACACGCCGAAGCGCTCGCACAGCGCATCGAGGTTGTTGCGCTTGCCGGGAAAGGCCTCGCGCGCGAGCGCCAGCGTGTCGATCAGGCCGCCATGCACCGCGGCGCAGGCTGGCAGCGCGGCGCGCTCGAACTCGGCGTTCAGGAATCCCACGTCGAACGGCGCGTTGTGGATCACCCATTCGGCGCCGCGCGTGAACTCGAGGATTTCCTCCGCGTGGTCGCGGAACTTGGGGCGGGACTTCAGGTCGTCCCACGTCATGCCGTGCACTTCGGTGGCGCCGGCGTCGATCTCGCGCTCCGGGTCGAAGTGCAGGTGCAGGCTGCGGCCGGTGGGACGGCGGTCGACCAGTTCGAGCGCAGCGAACTCGATGATGCGATGTCCCTGCTTCGGATCGAGTCCGGTCGTTTCGGTGTCGATGATGAGTTGACGCATTCAGTTGATCAGTTGACAGTTGACGGTTGACGCTTGGCAGTGCCGTCTGCGCTCTCAGCGGCGGCGCGTTGAGCGCCGGGTACGATTGTCGCCGATTCGGGATCAGATTGGCAGCCGGGAACTGCGCTGATGTGTGCAAACGCGCGCCGGCCGGCACTTGCGGGTCCTTCGCAGTCGCGTTCCGGCGCTCGATGCGCCGCCACCGCAATCGCCGTCGCTACTGCCAACTGCCAACTGATTACAGGCGCGTCAGCGCCGGTATTTCTGAATCGTGGACTGGATTTCCTCGATCGCATGCTCGATCTCGTCGTCGGTCAGGTCGCGCTGCGCGCCCGTGCGGTCCGTCAGCGTCAGCGTGCGGTCGATTTGCGTCTGGAATTCGCCGAGTCCGAGCGTCTCGGTGATCGTGGTCGTCTGCTCGTCGGTGAGCGTTTCCGGCCCCCAGCGGACGATGATCGCCGACAGGTTGTCGCCTTCGGCACCGCCGCGCTTCTCGCCTTCGCGCAACATCTGCGGCGCCGTCGTCAGGATCGGCGTCGACGTCAGCCACGTCGCGATCTCGCGCTGGTCGAATACGCTCCACAGGCCGTCGGTGCACATGACGATGATGTCGCCGTTGCGCAGCGGCGTGCGCCGCGACAGGTCGATCACCGGGTCGACGAGGCCGCCCAGGCAGGAGAAGATCTTGTTGCGGTCCGGGTGCGACATCACCTCGTCGGCACCGATGATGCCCTGGTCGACCAGGTACTGCACCTTCGAATGGTCCTTGGTCGCGCCGATCAGGCCGCCCTGGCGGAACAGGTACAGCCGCGAATCGCCGACATGCCCCCAGTACGCGTGCCCGGCCTGCACGACGCAGGCGACGCACGTCGTCCGCGGCGTTTCGAGCATCGAGAACTGGTTGGCGTAGGAGCCGAGCGCCGCGTGGGCGCGCACCATCGTGTCCTGCATGAACTTGAGCGGGTTCTTGAGGATCGGCTTGGCTTCCTGCTGGAAGCGCTCGATGAAAAGCCGCACGGCGATCTGCGCGGCGATCTCGCCGCCCGCGTGTCCGCCCATTCCGTCCGCGACGACCAGCAGCAGCGTATCGCGGCTGAACGTGTAGGCGATGCGGTCCTGGTTGACCTTGCGCGAACCCTTGCGGGATTCCTGGAAAATCGTGAAACGCATGCGGCGAAGTGTACGACTTATGGCGCTTGGGAAACCTAAGCGCCGACTTCCGAAAAGAGCATTTTCTTGATGCTGCCGAAGAAGGTGAGCTTCTTCTTGGTCTGCGGAATGTCGCGGATCGCCTTTTGCAGCGCAAACACGCTTTGCGGCCGCTCCAGCGGGTCGAGCCGCAGGCACCAGTCGATGACCTCGAGGATGTTGTCCGAGTACTGGCCCGCCCAGATCTTCTTCGCCGACACCAGGTGGTCTTCCTGCACCCGCGCGTCCGCGGCCTGCGGCGCGAACGCGGCCAGGCACGCGAACATCGAGGCGCCGACGCCGTAGACGTCCGTCCACGGGCCCAGCCGGTCGGGATCGCGGTATTGCTCGGGGGCCGCGAAGCCGGGGGTGTACATCGGCGCGAGCTTCGGCCGCGCGCTGGTCAGCGTCTGCCGCGCCGCGCCGAAGTCGAGCAGCACCGGCGTGCCGTCGGTGCGCAGATAGATGTTGGCGGGCTTGATGTCGAGGTGCAGCAGCTTGTGCGTGTGCACTTCGCGCAGCCCGTTCAGCAGGTGCATGAACACGTGGCGGACGAGCCGCTCCGACATCTGGTCCTGCCGCATCTGGATCTGCTGCTGCAGCGTGCGACCGCGCTCGTAGCGCATCACCATGTAGACGGTCTCGTTGGCGCGGAAGAAATTCAGCACCCGTACGACGTTCGGATGGTTGATCTTCGCCAGCGCGCGCCCTTCCTCGAAGAAGCACTTCATCCCGTACCGGAACGACGTCAGGTTCTCGGCCGAGCTGGCGCGCACGATGTCGCCTTCGGTGCGCAGCACCAGGGAGGACGGCAGGTACTCCTTGATCGCCACCGGCGCGCCCTCCTCGTCGAACGCGCGGTAGACGATCGAAAAGCCGCCGCGGCTGATCTGCCGGTCGATCCGGTAGTTCAGCAGCTGGTACCCGCTGGCGAGCGCTTGGTTGGTGACGGCCATGGCAGTGGATTTCGTCTGTTGGGGGGCAATCAACGGGGAACGGCGTTGCCCGATCAGGCGAAACGCTGGCAATTCGCATGCCAGCATCGATTGCCGCGGGTTGCGCGGGCGTCGGATAACGCATACATTCTCGACAACCCGGCGGGCAAAGTAAAGGAAACGCGTGCCATTGTGGCCGCTGCGGCCGCTAAAACGCGCCGAACGCCGGAAAACGTGTCAGAAAACGCGTCCGCGCCTTCCGTAGGCGACGGAACGTTCCAGGGATTTCCCATGATTCTCAGCATGACCGGCTTTGCGGCCGTCGCCGCGGAATTGCCGGGCGTTTCGCTTGCCGTCGAACTGCGCTCGGTCAATCACCGTTACCTGGACCTGACGCTCAAGCTGCCCGACGAGCTGCGCGCCACGGAAACCACATTGCGTGAAATGCTGGCCGCCGAGTTGAAACGCGGCAAAGTCGAGTGCCGGATCGCGCTGAACCGCAACCAGCAGGGCACGACGTCGATGGCGGTCGACGTGGCACGGATCGCCGTATTGGCCGCTGCGGCATCAGAAGTGACGCGGACCGTCCCCGACGCCGCCCCGTTGTCGGTGAACGAGATCCTGCGCTGGCCCGGCGTGCTGGCCGAGCCCACGGTGCCGCCCGCGGAGCTTGCGCAGCGCGCGCAGGACCTCGTGCGGCAGGCGCTCGCCGACCTGGCGGCCGCGCGCGCCCGGGAAGGCGCCAAGACGGCGGCCGTGCTGGAAGCGTGTTGCGCCGGGATCGAGGTGCAGGTCGCGCGCGTGCTGCCGCGGGTGCCCGTCATCCACGCGGCCTACAACGAGAAACTGGCCACGCGGCTGCGCGACGCGGGGCTGGACCCCAACGAGGACCGGTTGAAGCAGGAACTCGCGCTCTTCGCGACGAAGGTCGACGTCGCCGAGGAACTGACGCGGCTCACCGCGCATGTCGCCGAAGTGCGCCGCGTGCTGCGCGCCGGCGGCAGCGCCGGCAAGCGGCTCGATTTCCTCGCGCAGGAACTGCACCGCGAAGCCAACACGCTCGGCGCCAAGTCCGTCGATCCCGAAGTCTCGCAGGCCGCGCTCGAGCTCAAGATCCTCATCGAGCAGATGCGCGAGCAGGTTCAAAACGTCGAATGAGTACATGTTCGCCCACAACCGCGCGCAGGGGTAACTCCGTCCTCCGCTTACGTCGTCCCCGCGAAAGCGGGGACCCAGTGTCGTTTGACGGACGCCGCTGGGTCCCCGCTTTCGCGGGGACGACGGTGATTCCCGAGAGCCCGTATCCAACGATGACTTCTGGCAGTCCGCATCCATTTCGGGGACGTGCGACAGGATGAGCCAATCCACCGTCATCGCCACCAAGGCGCCGCCCGCGTCGGGGTGCCTGTTCGTGCTGGCCGCGCCGTCCGGCGGCGGCAAGACGAGCCTCGTGCGCGCGCTGCTCGAGCGCGAGCCGGGCATGCGGCTGTCGGTGTCGTACACGACGCGACTGCCGCGTCCCGGCGAGCGCGACGGAATCGACTATCACTTCGTCGACGAGACGAAGTTCATGGCGCTTGAAGGCGGCGGCGAATTCCTGGAACATGCGTTCGTCCACGGCCACTGGTACGCGACGTCCGCCACGTGGCTCAACCAGGAAGTGCAGGCCGGGCACGACATGCTGCTCGAAATCGACTGGCAGGGCGCGCGGCAGGTCCGCCGGCTGATGCCGGAGGCCGTCCACATCTTCATCCTGCCGCCGTCGCTCGCCTCCCTCAAGGAGCGTCTCGAAAAGCGCGGACAGGACAGTCCCGAAACGATCACCCGCCGGCTGGAGGCCGCGCGCGAGGAGATGCGGCACTGCGGCGAGTTCGATTATGTTATTATGAATCAGGACTTTGCGAGGGCCGTCGACGATTTGTCCGTGATCGTCCGCGCCGCGCGCCTTGCGGCGCCGCGGCAGCAGGCGCGGCATGCCGCCCTGATGGCCCAACTGCTGAACCCCTGAAAATCCGGAGTCACGCCATGGCGCGCATCACCATCGAAGATTGTCTTGCCAGGATTCCCAACCGCTTCGAGCTGACGCTCGCCGCCACCAACCGCGCGCGGCAGATCACCGCCGGCTCGGCACCGATGGTCGACGCCGACCGCGACAAGCCCACGGTCATCGCGCTGCGCGAGATGGCCGCGGGCAAGATCGGCATCGAAATGCTGCTCAAGACCGGGCCGACGCTGCCGACCAACCCGCAGCCTTGACCCCCCAGGTTTCGGACCCACGTAACCGCGTATGTCCGAGATCGCGGAGTTCACCAAGCATCTGGGGCACTACCTCCCCGCACCGGACGTCGCGCTGGTCTCGCGCGCGTTCGAGTTCTCGGAATCCGCGCACCGCGGCCAGTTCCGCAAGTCGGGCGAGCCGTACATCACGCACCCGCTCGCCGTAGCGAGCATCCTGTCGCAGTGGCGGCTCGACGCGCAGGGACTCGCCGCCGCGCTGCTGCACGACGTGATGGAGGACACTTCCGTCACCAAGTCCGAACTGGAGAAGAGCTTCGGCAAGCCGGTGGCCGACATGGTCGACGGCGTGTCCAAGCTCGACCAGATCGAGTTCACGTCGCGCGAGGAAGTGCAGGCGGAGAGCTTCCGCAAGATGCTGCTCGCGATGGCGCGCGACGTCCGCGTCATCCTGATCAAGCTCGCCGACCGCCTGCACAACATGCGGACGCTGGACGCGATGGCGCCGGCGCACCGCAAGCGCATCGCCCGCGAGACGATCGACATCTACGCGCCGATCGCCAACCGGCTGGGCCTCAATTCGCTGTACCTCGAACTGCAGGACCTGTCGTTCAAGCACCTCTACCCGGCGCGCTATCGCGTGCTCGCGGGCGCGATCAAGGCGGCGCGCGGCAACCGGCGCGAGGTGATGAACCGGCTGCTCGACAACATCCGCGAGGGCCTCGCCAAGGATCATGTGCTGGCCGTCGTCAGCGGCCGCGAAAAGACGATCTACTCCGTCTACAAGAAGATGCGCGAGAAGCGCTATTCGTTCGCGCAGGTGTTCGACATCTACGGCGTGCGCATCCTCGTCGCCGACAAGACCAACGTCTACGCGGCGCTGGGCGTCCTCCACGAGCTCTACAAGCCGATTCCCGGCAAGTTCAAGGACTACGTCGCGATCCCCAAGGCCAACGGCTACCAGTCGCTGCACACGACGCTGTTCGGCCCGTTCGGCACGCCGCTGGAAGTGCAGATCCGCACGCACGACATGCACCGCGTCGCCGAAGCCGGCGTGGCCGCGCACTGGCTGTACAAGGCCGGCGGCGAGCTCGACCTGGCCGAGGCGCAGAAGGAGACGTCGCGCTGGCTGCAGAGCCTGCTCGAGATCCAGTCCGAATCCGGCGACTCGAAGGAATTCCTCGAGCACATCAAGGGCGACCTCTTCCCCGACGAGATCTACGTCTTCACGCCGAAGGGCAAGATCATGGCGCTGCCGCGCGGCGCCACCGCCGTCGACTTCGCCTACGGCGTGCACACCGACATCGGCCACCATTGCGTGGCCGCGCGCATCAACTACGAGCTCCTGCCGCTGCGCACCGAGTTGAAGAACGGCGACCACGTCGAGATCCTGACGTCGCCCGACCGCGCGCCCGAATCCGTCGTGGCTGTCGTTCGTCGCCACCGGCAAGGCCCGCTCGCGCATCCGCCACTACCTGAAGGGCCTGCAGCAGAAGGAATCGGCGGCGCTCGGCGAGCGGCTGCTGAACCAGGCGCTGGCGACACTCAAGGTCGAGCCCGACGCGATCTCGTGGGACCGCTGGGAGGCGCTGGCGAAGGAATACGGCAGCCAAGACGCAACTCGACATCCTGGCCGACATCGGCCTGGGCAAGCGGCTGTCGTTCGTCGTCGCGCAGGCGCTCACCCGCGCGCCCGGCAAGCCCGACGAAGCGCCCGCGCCGTCGAACGCCAAGCTCGGTTCGCTGACGCTGCGCGGCGTCGAAGGCGTGGCGATCCAGTACGCCAAGTGCTGCCGGCCGGTGCCCGGCGACAACATCATCGGCCAGTTCCGCCGCGGCCATGGCCTGCTCGTCCACACGCGCGACTGCATCACGCTCAAGAAGCAGCGGCTCGACCCGTCGGAGCTGGTCGACGTCGAATGGGCGGTCGATGTCGAGGGCGTGTTCGAGACCGGCATCCGCCTGCTCGTCGCCGACCGGCGCGGCCTGCTGGCCGATCTCGCGCTGGCCATCGCCGACGCCGACGCCAACATCGACACCGTGTCGATGGAGCGCCCGGACGGCGCCGAAGTGATCGCGATGTTCTTCGGCGTGCAGGTGCGCGACCGCCGACATCTCGCGCAGGTGCTGCGCTCGCTGCGCCGCGTGCCCGACGTGCAAGCGGGCGCAGCGCACGCGGACCTAGCAACCGCGCCGACGCGCCGCGAGGAGATCAGCGCGCCGCCGCTCCGCACACGACCGTGCCGACTTCCGTCAGCGCGCCCAAGTCCTCCGGCACGACGATGCGCGCCGAGCACGCCGCCCCCGTGTCCTGCCGCAGCACGTACTCGCCGGGCTCGACACCCTCCACGTAGAACTCGCCGCGACGGGCGGTGAAGCTGCGCAGCACGACGCCGTCGCGCTCGAGCCGCAACTCGCGGAATTCGAGCGGCTGCTCCTTGCCGTCCCGCAACTCGACCAGCCTGCCGACGATCGCGTGGTTCTTGCGCACGGCGAACGCGACGAGCGTTCCGCTGCGCGTCGGCGGCGAGATCACGATCTCCGAGGTCGGGAACACGTAGTCGAGCGGCAATTCCTTCGTGCCGAAGGCGATGAAGTTGTCGTAGTAGGCCGCGATGTTGGTGGCGACGACCTCGCCGCGCGCATTGGTATTGCCGACATACCAGCCATTGGCGTAGACCGGGACGTCCTCGAGGCCGGGGATGCGGACCAGCGCGAAGCTGTCCTGCACGGGACGCGACGCGAACAGCCTGCCGCCGACGCCGCCGAAACTGCCGGCGACGAAAAGCCGCGTCAGGCCGGGTCCGCCTTCGGGGCGACTCGCGCGCGCGTACTCCGCGCCGAACGTCGCGTGCTCCGCGTTGGCCTGCACGAATGCGCGCCCGAACATCGCGTCGGGCGCGTCGCTGTCGAAGCGCCCGGCCGTCAGCTCGTAGCCCAGTCCCTCGCCCTGCGGAATGGATTTCTGCAGCGACAGGGCCTGCGAGCTGCCTTCGCTCGAGCCGCCGGCGGCGGCGACCACCGACGTCGTCGTGTCGAAGAAATAGCGGAACGACAGCAGCCAGTTGTTGGACGTCTGCGGCTCGATCGTCCGCACGTAGTTGAGCGACAGGAGGCCCTTGCCGCCGAGCATGCTGCGCGTGTACGTCACGTTCGTGATCTTCGCGTCGGGACCCTCGTAGCTCGTCAGCCCGTTGTACGTCGCCGTGAGCGTGCCGAGGCTGGGAAAGAACAGCGAGCCGGACGCGTACTGGGTGCTGCGGATGCGAAAGTCCGCGACGAGATCGGACAGCTGCGCGTAGTCGCGCGCGCGATAGAGCGAGCCCACGTTGACGCTGAAGTTGGTGCCGGTGTACGAGTAGGCGACCGATGCCGCGGGGGCCGAGCCGCCGTTGCGTCCGCCGATCGAGACGCCGGCGCCGACGATGCCGAGCGGCGACTGATAGGTGCCGAACGGCCCGATGTTGTACAGGTCCTCCGTCGCCTGGCCGCGCAGGCCCAGCGTCAACTGGTTGTTCAACGCGTAGCGATGGAACGCGGACGCCGCCAGGTCGCCGTAGTCGTCGCTGACGACGCCGTACTGGCGGCGCAGGAAACCCAGGTTGTAGCTGTACTCGTGCAGTCCGGCGGCGAGCCCGACGTTGGTCGCGAAGAAGAACGGCTGCTGCAGCGTCTGCTCGCGCCCGAACGGATCGCGGAGCACGACCGCCACGTTCTGCCCGCCGGTCAGGCCGTTGGTGATGTTGGTGATGTCGAGCGGACCCGGCTGCACCTGCCGCTGCGCGATGAGGTTGCCATCGATCCTGCACCTGCACCGTCGACGGAAAGGCGACTTCCGTGGCGAACGACGCCGTCGGATACTGGACGAAGTACGGGTCCATCGAATAGAACTTGGTGAGGCTCACGCCGCCGAGCGGCACCGATCCATTGAGGTCGAAGCCCGGCGTGAAGAAGTCGCCGAGCGTCCAGCGACGCAGGTCGGCCGCGCTCGTCGTACTGCACGTTGGTGAGCAGGCGCGTGAATCCGTTCTGCGTGCCGCTGCCCCATTGCTGGCTCGTCGTGTTGTAGAGAAGCCAGTTGCCCGTTCGCGCGCCGAATTCGGTGGCGAACTGGTACTGGCGCTGTCCGAACGATTCGTCGCCGTTGGCGTTCAACCCGTAGTTGACGAAGAAGCTGCTGTCGGCGGGAAAGAGCACGCCGGTGCGGCGGTCGGGCCCCAGGTTCATCGTCGTCGCCGGCAGCGCGCGCGCCGGGACGCGCAGGTCGAGCGTCACCGACGCGGCGTCGAACTTCACGTCGAGGTCGGGCATCGCCGACACGTCGATGTACGACTCGCCATCGACGACGACCGGCCGTACGCGCCCGGGGCCAGACCCCACTTGGCAAACTCGGCGAGCGGCACCAGCAGGTGTCCCTGATCGTCGCGCAGGATCGCGAGATCGCCCTTGTTGACCGTGTTGACCAGCACGCGGGCGATCAGCATCGTCGGGCCGTGCTCGCCGCGTCCATCGTCTCCGGCGCGTGGGCGCCGTCTCGCCCGCGGCCGCGACCACCACCGGCACTTCCAAAATGAGCAGGAACGCGACGACCGATGCGGTGACGGCGAGCGGGCCCAGCCTATTTGCAGGCGCCGGGATCGACATCGACCTTGCGTTTCAAGTCCACGCGTTCGGCGACGACGACCGCCTCGACCGCGGCGAGCCTGCCGCAGACCTCGGGCGCGATGTCGAAGCGCATCGTCCGCGTGGCGCCGGCCAGGAAATAGCGGTCGGGAAACGTCTGCGTGAACAGGCGGCTGCCGTCGCGCGCGATGCCGGCAAGCTCGACCTCGTCGGCGCGGATGTGCACGTTGCCGGTATTGGCGACCGCCCAGTCGACCTGCCGGCCGGCGACGCCGAGACGCGCGATCTCGCCCTTGCGCTCGGGTTGCGCCGGCGCCACGAACACGCCCACGCCGACGCGCAGGAAGATGCGCAGCGACGTCCCCTGCGCCGGCTCGTCCGGCGCCGTGGCAGGCGGCAACTCCTCGATGAACAGCCGGTACGTTTCCTCGCGCGTCACCGGCGCGGCCCGCACGCCGACGCGCACGATGCGCGACTCGCCCGGCAGGATCTCCATCGTCCGCGGAAAATAGATGAGCGTATCGGTGGGCTCGTACTGGTCGACGCCTTCCGCGTTCTGCGTCCAGCTCATCGCCTGCACCTGCATTCGCAGCGGCGTCGTGTCGTCGTTGCGGACGACGACCTCGCTGGCGCGTGTCGCGCGGTCGAGCGTCACCCGCAGCGGGTTGATGACGAATTCACCCGCCGTGCGCGGACGTCGACACGACCAGCGCGGCCAGCAGCCAGCGCGACGACGGCATCCACCATGGGCGCCGCGGCGTTCATTCAGGGCGTGACCGTCGCGGTCAGGATGTCGGAATACGCACCGACGCGCGCGTTGACGTAGTTGGCGCCGAGCAGCGTCCCGGTGATCCGCCACGTCTTCGTTGGCGCCGAGCCGCTGACGAACGTCGCCGTGATCGTGTAGGGAATGTACGCGTTCTGCGTCGCGTGCTTCATGCGCAACGGCGCGCTGCCGTTGGCCCCGGAAAAGCCCCACGTCGGCGACGAGGCTGGCGGGAGTGCAGCGGACGCCGGATGTTCATCGACGCGGTGACGGTCGTCGGCCGCCGACGGATCGAGCGCGGGAAAGTTGATCGGGCTGCCCGCGGTGCGGAATGTGCAGTTCTGCGCCTGCACGCCCCCGGCACGCGGCCAGCGCCACCGCGGCGGCCAGGCACCGCATCCCTGCGCAAGACGGTGATAGGATTCGAAGCGATCATATGAGTTGAAGGGCGCCACGATTAGACCACCATCCGGCGGCGAATCAAAGCGCCGTGGGACGAGCGCGCTTTCGCGAGCCCGTCACGGTGTGACGGTGATCGTCATCGTCCCCGAGTACGCGCCCAGCGCGTGCGTTCTGGAACACCGCGGGGAATCTGGCCCGTGAGCGGTCAGCGTACGGTTGCGCCCGCCGCCCGCGCGCGAGTCCGCGCCCTGCGCCATTGTTCGTCGACAGGATGACGGCCGACATCGTCGGGCGTGCCGGGCAGCGCACTGCAGGTGAGCGTGGCCGTTGGCGGGACCGGTGAACGTCGGCATCGTCTGGTTCGTGCAGCGATACGTGATTGCAGCGCTGCCCGTCGCCGTAACGGCCGAGCTGGGGTCGATATTGCGCCCGCTGGTGCCGACGTTACGGATGTTGACGACCGGCGCCGCCGTGAAAAAGCGGCAGACCGGCATCACCGTCGCGTTGAGCGACACCGCGACATTGGCCGCCGCGTGCGTCTCGCCTCGCTGCACGCAACCATGGCCACGACGAAGAGTGCGAGGCGAACCATGAATGCCGTCGGCCCGGTCGGCGTGGTCGCACCGCGAAGGCCGCGTCACTTCGCAGCCTTCGCGCGCCGCCCGGAAGCGGACGAGGTCAGGGCGAAACGCTGACGGTGATGTTGCCGGTGTAGGCGCCCGCCGCCGCGTTCTCGAAGTTGGCGGCGAGGATCGTGCCGGTGACCGTCAGCGTCTTGTCCTGCCCGCTGCCCATGCCGGTGCCGGCGCCGCCGGGGGTCGACGTAATGGCCGGCGTCATCGTCGGCGTGCCCGAACACGACGAACAGGTTACCGTTGCCGTCGCCGGCACCGTGAAGGTCGGGGTCGTGCCGTTCGAACACCTGTAGATGATCGCCGCGTTGCCGGTGGCCGACGTCGCGGAACTCGGATCGATGTTGCTGCCGGTGCCGGTGTTGGTCAGGTTCGCCACCGGCGCCGCCGTGAAGAACTTGCAGACGCCGACGATCGTGGCGTTGACGGTGACGCGTGCAGGCTGTCGCTGGCCTGGACGCCGGTGCTGCCGAACGACGCCACGACGGCGGCAATCAGCGCTGCATGCTTGATGACATTGGTCTTCATGTTGTTCCCTCTCCGTGTATTGGCCACTTGTTATGGGTTGGGGGACCCTGGTCCGGGTTTCGATTACGGCGACACCCCCTGCTGGGGTCCTAGGTAGCAATACGTATGCCAACGACACGGTCCGGTGAGGAACATGATGGCGAATTTACTTTTTTTATATTATAAATCAATTAGTTACAGACAACAATTCCGCCGGTGGCAGTCGCCGCTACGGCCGACCGGACCCCAACTTCAATCCGGGCAAAGACCGGCGCGGCGGAAGGCGTCCGCCGGACTTGTGTCCACGAACCTGGCGGGCGTCACGAGCCGCGAGCGGCGAGGATTGCGACGGCGCGAATGATGTAGGTCAAACGCGGAGTCGTTTTCCCGTACTCCTACGGATAGGCACGGCATACCGTGGCGCGGAGAATCATCGTCGTGAACCACGCCCGCCTGCCTCCGCCCGTCGCCGTATCCACCATGCGCACTGCGCTGGCGCTGGTCGCGTGCGCGACGCTGCTTGCCGGCGGATCGGCAATGGCCCAGGGGGCGCAGGCGACCGTCACCCTCAACGCCACCGTACTGGAAGTGCAGTGCACGGCGCAGCAGCGGCTGCGCATTCGCGCGTGCGCACCGGCGCAGGAATCCTGGTCGACGGAAAACGGCAAGGTGCTGGTGGCGCAGAAGTCCGCGACTCGGCGAACCGCGCCGGAAGGTCGCAGCCGCAATACGACGTCCGTTACGATGCCGGTCGCCAGGTGATGATCAGGACGGTGCTGTACTGAGCGTCCGGCGCCGCTTCACCACGCCGTCTCCCGCTCCGCCGTCGCGCCGATCTTGTGGATCGTCAGGTCGGCGCCGTTGAATTCCTCTTCGGCAGGCCCGAGATCTTGTCGATCACGGCCACGAGGGCGACCCAGCCGCCGAACGCCTGCACGACGACGCTGCCTGCGAAATCGTGAGACTCGGCACCGAACGTGGACTTCATCCACGCCTGGATTCCGAAGTGCTGGCTGCACGCGATGCGCTCGAAGAACGGATACAGGAAACCGACGAGCAGGAACGTCGCCGCGAGCTGCGGGTTGAACTTCGCGCGTTCGGCGATCCCGCCCGACACGATTGCCGGAATCGCCGCGGCAAAGGTACGCGGGACACCTCCGGCCTTCTGGCAGCGCACCAAGAAATAGGGCCGCTTTGCGGGCGGCCCCGGTCACTACGGTTGTCCGGCGAATCGGCTTTACGCGGTTTGCGACGCCAGCACCTTCTGCAGTTCACCGGTGCTGTACATCTCGCGAACGATGTCGCAGCCGCCGACGAATTCGCCGTTGACGTAGAGCTGCGGGATCGTCGGCCAGTTCGCATACTGCTTGATGCCCTCGCGAATCTCCGCGTCGGCCAGGACGTTGACCGAGAAGTACTCGTTCACCCCGCAGCGCTTCAGGATTTCCGCCACGGTCGCGGAGAAACCGCATTGCGGAAACTGCGGCGTGCCCTTCATGTACAGAACGACCGGATGCTTGGTGACCTGGTCGCGGATCGTGTCTTCGGTCGTGCTCATGGTGTCGGTCTCCGGCGGATGGCGCAAAGCGGCATATTACTCTTGTTGCGGCGGTGCCCGCCGCAGCGCTGGGGGTCGTACCAGGGTCATGACCGGGGTCATTCCTTGACCGCCCCCGTGAGGCCCGATACGTAGTATGAATTCGTTCCAGACTTGAAGTACCCCTTCAGCAGCCGCGTGCAGAAGGGGATGAGAAACGTCGGATAGGTGAGGATCCCGAAGGCACCTCTGTACGCCGGCGATGTTCACCGCGGCCATGGTGCCTCCGCGCCCTTGTCGGTATCGCTCGACGGCGCGCTGGGCGAATGGCGCGACGCTTGTGTACTGGCGGTGCCGTTTTTCGCCCTCGGGCGATTTAAGGCTTGCGCGTCCCCCTGACGACGACGTACTCGGGCTTGCCGGTCGCGAACCAGGTGACGATGTTCTGCGCCGCCTTGCGCCGCAACTCCTTTTCGGCCTCCACCGAATAGAAGGCGGCATGCGGCGTCAGGATCACGCGCGGATGGGCGAGCAGCGCCGAATCGCGCGCTACGGGCTCCTCCGGCAGCACGTCGAGCCCGGCGCCGCCGAGCGTGCCGGCGTCGAGCGCGCGCCACGAGATCCGGAATGTTGACGATCGCGCCGCGGGCGGTATTGACGAAGTGGGCGCCGGGTTTCAGCGCGCCGAAGAATTGCGCATCGAGCATGCCGCGGGTTTCGGCGGTGAGTGGCGTGTGCACCGAGACGACGTCGGACTGCTGCGCCAGTTCCGTCAATGAGGCGGCGCGCTCGACGTACGCGGGAAAGTCGCCGTCGATCAGGTACGGGTCGTACGCGACGACGCGCTTGAAGACGTTGCGCGAGATATGCGCCATCCGCTTGCCGATGCGGCCGAGCCCGACGATGCCGAGGGTGAGCTGCGCCGGGCGCATGAGCTTGCCGGACGACATGAAGTACCAGGTGCCCGCGCCGATGTCGCGGTGGTAAGCGACGATGTTGCGCACCGATGCCAGCGCGAGCGCCAGCGCGTGCGTGGCCACCTCGCCGACGCCGTAGTCCGGCGAGTTCGCGAGCCAGACGCCCGCGTCCTCGCAGGCCTGCGGGTCGATGGTGTCGTACCCGGCGCCGATCCGGCTGACTAGCCCCAGGTCGGGCAACGCCGATATCACGCGGGCGGTGATCGGGGCGTACTGCAGCAGGATCGCGCGGCAGCCCTGCGCCTTGGCGATCACGTCGTCTTCGGTCCTGCATTGCGCCACCACCACGTCGATGCCGGCGGGGCCGAAGATCCCGCGTTCGAGGTCGATGTCCGTGTAATCGTTGTCGGCGTAGAGGATCGTGGGCATGCGGAATATGGGGGAGGCGGAAAACGGAAGAGCCGGGCGAGCAAGGCGCCCGCAAGCGTACGGGCGAACCGCGGCGGTGGTCAAGTGGCCTGACCGATTGGCTCTATAATCGCGCGGTCTCCCCGCCGGAAGTCCTCCATGAGCACGCTTCTGCAAACGACGATCGCCGGCAGTCTGCCCAAGCCGGCCTGGCTCGCCGAGCCGAACCAGCTGTGGGCGCCGTGGAAACTGGAGGGCACCGCGCTGGCGGATGGCAAGCGCGACGCCGTGCGCCTGGCACTGTTCGACCAGGAGCATGCCGGCATCGATATCGTCACCGACGGCGAGCAGACGCGGCGGCACTTCGTCACCACGTTCATCGAGGGCCTGGAGGGTGTGGACTTCGCCAACCGGAAGACGGTGCGCATCCGCAACCGGTACGACGCCGACGTCCCGATGGTCACCGGCCCGGTGGCGCGCCGCCACCCGATCTACGTCGACGACGCGCGCTTCCTGCGCACCGAGACCGAGCGCCTGGTGAAGTACACGCTGCCCGGTCCGATGACGATGGTCGACACGCTCTACGACGGCTATTACCGGAGCCGGGAGAAGCTCGCGCTGACGTTCGCGGAGATCCTGAACCAGGAGGCGCTGGCGATCGAGGCCACCGGCGTCGACGTCATCCAGTTCGACGAACCGGCGTTCAACGTCTACTTCGACGAGGTCCGCGACTGGGGCATCGCCGCCCTCGAACGGGCGACGCAGGGTTTGCGGTGCACGACGGCGGTCCACATCTGCTACGGCTACGGCATCAAGGCCAACAACGACTGGAAGAAGACGCTGGGCTCGCAATGGCGGCAGTACGAGCAGACGTTCCCGCTGCTTGCCGGGTCGAAGATCCGCCAGGTGTCGCTCGAATGCGCGAATTCCCACGTGCCGATCGACCTGATCGGGTTGCTCGGGGACAAGGACGTCCTCGTGGGCGCGATCGACGTGGCGAGCGACCAGGTGGAGACACCGGAAGCCGTGGCCGCGACGATTCGGGCGGCCCTGGCGTTCGTGCCGGCGAATCGCCTATACCCCTGCACCAATTGTGGGATGGTGCCGCTGTCCCGGGAGGTCGCCCGGGGCAAGCTTTCCGCCCTCGCTGCGGGCGCGGGGCTCGTCCGCAGGGAACTTGGGGCCGTCTGACCGGTCCTAAACGCGGGAGATCACGGTCCGGGTAGGGGTATTCCCAAATGCCCGCGTTCGGTGTATGCTCCCAAAGGTGTTTTGTTTCAAGTACTAGAGCACGATCAAGCCCGGTCGTTTTACACGATCGCGGTACCGTACTTTTCTGTCCTTGAGAATGAAACATGGGGCGGGCACCCGCCCGCCGATTATTTATCTTGAGGAATTACAGAAATGGCAACAGGTACCGTGAAGTGGTTTAACGACGCGAAGGGTTTTGGATTCATTACGCCGGACGGCGGTGGCGAAGATCTTTTCGCGCACTTCTCCGCGATCAACATGCCGGGCTTCAAGACTCTGAAGGAAGGCCAGAAGGTCTCCTTCGAAGTCACGCAGGGCCCGAAGGGCAAGCAGGCGAGCAACATCCAAGGCGCCTGACCCTTAAAGCAACAGCAGCAGGAAAGAAGCCGGGTTCGCCCGGCTTTTTTCTTTTCCCTCTTTCCGCTTTCCCGCAGCGGTGCATCCGCATGCAGGCGATACATCGGGTGTGCGGCGGCAACGACGCGATCGCGGTGCCCGCGTAGCCGTCGTCACGCGCCCGCGACCGCGTTCAGCCTCAATTCGCCAATTCCTTTCGACCGAGGCGCGTAGCGTCGCGATACCGCCGCGCGAAAAGCCCATGACGGCGATTCGCCGCGGGTCGATGCGCGGGTGTGTCGCCAGGACCCGGAGCGCCGCGAACGCGTCGGCCACGTCGGCCGCGAACGGCACCTGGGATTGGTCCTCGGCGGTGCTCTGCACGCCGCGCGGGCCGAACATGTCGAGCGTGAAGACCGCGATGCCGGCAGCGTTGAACTGCTGCGGCCAGTAGTCGAGCAACGCCTTGTAGATGCCGCCCGACCCGTGGACCAGCACCACGGCCGGCACCTTCTCGTTGCCGGGGGGCAGGAACAGGTGGCCGACGAGGCCACGAAGGCCGTGCTGCATCGATGTCCGTGCTGGCAAAAGCGACTCCGCGATGGACGGCGATCTCCAGTCTATCCGACAGGGCGCCGCCGCTCGTCGGCGCGCGCCGCGGCCGGCGCCATCAACGCCCGTCCACCAGCCCGAACCCGGAGAATCGAACACCCGGCTTCGAGGGCGTCCGCGCAGCGTCCCCTTCGTCGTCCCCGTGCCCTCCGGATCGGTCCGCGCCCGCCGCCAGCCCGTCACCGCCGACGCTGCAACTGCAGGCGCCCCGCGCCGAACAGCGCCAGGAAGGCGGCGAGCAGCAGCAGCGCGACCGGCGAGTCGACCGGGATCGGCACCGACGGATCGAGCGGCGTCACCACATTCACCGGCGCCGTCGCCGGCGGCGCATTGCCGCCGGTCGTCTGCAGCGCACTGGTGACGTTGGTCACCGGCCCCAGCGACGACGACGTGACGCTGACGACGATCGTGCAGCCGCCGGCCGGGATCGACGATCCCGTCGCCATCGTGATCAGCGCGGGCGTCATCGTCACGCCGGTGCACGTCCCCGTGTTGCCGCCGGTGGCCGTCAGGCCGGCCGGCATCGGGTCGGTGAAGGGTGCGGTGAGCACGACCGGAGCGCCCGTCGCGTTCCCCAGCGTGATCGTCAGCGTGGCCTTGCCGTCCTGCGCAATCACACCCGGCGCGATCGCCTTCGCGAGGGAAACCCCGCCGCCGGTGACCGTGATCGGCGCGCTCGCCGGCGGCGCGCCGCCGGCGCTGGTCGACAGCGGGCCTGTCGTGTTGGTGACCGTGCCCGCCGTCGACGACGTGATGGTCACGACGATCGTGCAGCCTCCGGGCGGAATCGTTCCGCCATTGGCCATCGTGATCGTCGTCGACGTCACCGACACGCCACTGCAGGTGCCGGTATTGCCGCTCGTCGTCGTGACGCCCGCGGGCATCGTGTCGGTGAACGCCGCGGACAACGTCAGCGGCGTTGCATTGCCGTTGCCGAGCGTGATCGTCAGCGTCGCCGTGCCGCCGCGGCAATCGTCGCGGGCGCGATCGTCTTCGCAAGCGTCGGTCCCGAACCGGAACCCACGGTGATCGGGGCGCTTGCCGGCGGCGCGGTACCGCCGCTGGTCTGCAAGCGATCCGGTCGTGTTGGTCACCGTCCCCGGCGTCGACGACGTGATCGTCACGACGATCGTGCAGCCGCCCGACCGGCAGCGTCGAGCCGCTCGCCATCGTGATCGTCGTCGGCGTGACGGTGACGCCGGCGCACGTGCCGGTGTTGCCGCTCGTCGTGGTGACCCCCGCCGGCATCGTGTCGGTGAAGGCGGACGTCAGCGTCAGCGGGACGAGCCCCGGATTGCCCAGCGTGATCGTCAGCGTGGCCGTGCCGCCGGCGGCGATGGTCGCGGGCGCGATGGTCTTGACGAGCGTCGGTCCCGTACCCGGGCCCACGGTGAGCGGCGCACTGGCCGGCGGTGTCAGGCCGGCACTCGTCTGCAGCGAGCTCGTTGTATTGGTGACCGTCCCGGGCGTCGACGACGTGATCGTCACGACGATCGTGCAGCCGCCCGCAGGTATCACCGACCCGCTGGCCATCGCGATCGACGGACGGATTGATGGCCACGCCCGGGCACGTACCGGTATTGGCACCGGTCGTCGTGACACCCGAAGGCATCGGATCGAAGAAGCTTGCCGTCAGCGTGACGGGGGTCGTGTTGATGTTGCCCAGCGTGATCGTCAGCGTCGCGCTGCCGCCCACCGCGATCGTGCCGGGCACGATGGTCTTGGTCAGCGTCGGTATGCTGGCCGTCACCGCCAGCGGCGCGCTGGCGGGCGTCGTGGTGCCGCCGGTCGTCTGCAGCGTCCCGGTCGTGTTGGTGACCGTCCCTGGCGTGAACGACGTGATGGGCACGACGATCGTGCACCCGCCGGGCGCGATGGCGGAGCCGGAGGCCATCGTGATCGACGTTGCGGTCACCGTCACGCCCGGGCAGGTGCCGGTGCTTGCGCCCGTGGTCGTCACGCCCGCCGGCATCGCGTCGATGAATGCCGCGGTGAGGACCAACGGCGCGACGTTGGGATTGGCCAGCGCGATCGTCAGCGTGGACGCGCCGCCCGCCGTGATCGTCGACGGCAGGATCGACTTCGTCAGCGCCGAACTGATGATGGTGACGAGCAGCGGCGCCTGTGCCGACGGCGCGGTGCCCGTCGACGTGACGAGCGGATCGGTGACGTTGGTCACGGTGCCCGGCGTGCTCGACGTGATCGTGACGACGATGACGCAGCCTCCGGCGGGAATGACGGTGCCGGACGCCACCGTGATCGCGCCCGAGGTCACGACGGCACCGCAGGTGTTGGTGACGACGCCGGTGGTCGATACCCCCGCCGGCATCGTGTCGCCGAACGCGGACGTGAGCGTGATCGACGTCGGGTTGCCGTTGCCGAGCGTCAGCGTCAGCGTCGACGTACCGCCGATGCCGATGCTCGCCGGCGCGATGGACTTCGCGAGCGTCGGCGGGGCGCTGACCGTCAGGTCGGCCGATGCCGCCGGGGCGTCGCCGGCATTGGTGGTCAGGGTTCCGGTCGTGTTGGTCACCGTGCCCGGCGTCGACGACGTGATCGCGACGACGATCGTGCAGACGCCGACGGGAATCGCCGTCCCGGCCGCGACCGCGACCGAATTTTCCGTGACGGTGACGCCGCCGCACGTGCCGCTGTTGGGGCCGGTGATCGACACGCCGGCCGGCATCGGGTCCGTGAACTGCGCGGACAGCGTGATCGGCACCGCATTCGGATTGCCGAGCGTCAGCGTGAGCGTCGCCGGGCCGCCGGCGGCGATCGTCGACGGCGCGATCGACTTGGCCAGCGTCGGGGCGAGCGCGGTGACGGTCAGCGGTGCCTGCGCGGCCGGCGCGGTGCCGGTCGTCGTCGAGAGCGGATCGGTCTGGTTGACGACCGCGCCCGGCGTACTCGACGTGATCGTGACGACGATCGTGCAGCCGCCGGCCGGAATGCTCGTCCCCGAGGGCACCGTCACCGCATTGGCGGTCACCACCGCGCCGCAGGTGTTGGTGACGACGCCGGTGGTGGCGACGCCCGCCGGCATGGGATCGTTGAAGGCCGACGTCAGCGTGATCGCGCCCGCGTTACCGTTGCCGAGCGTCAGCGTCAGCGTCGACGAGCCGCCCAGCGCAATGGTCGCCGGCAGCATGGTCTTGGCCAGCGTGGGCGGCGTGTTGACGATTAGCGTGGCCGTCGCCGGCGCGGCGTTGGTTCCGGCGTCGGTGACGAGTCCTCCCGCCGGAATCGTGTTGACGTAAGTGCCGGGGGTCGGCGACGTGACGTCCACCACGATCGTGCAGCCGGCGACGGGCAGCGCGGCACCGCTGGCATAGGTGATGGTGCCGCTGTTCGCCGTCGCCGTGACGCTGGCGAGCGTGCAGGTGCCGGACAGGTTCGGCGGGTTCGCGATGACGAGTCCGCCAGGCAGCGTGTCGACGAGCGGCGCCGTCAGTGTTCCCGCCACCGCGTTGCCGTTGCTCAGCGTCAGCGTGAGCTGCGACGTCATGTTCACGCCGATGGTCGTCGGCGTGAAGCTCTTGCTGACGCCCGGCGGTCCGAGCACGATCAGCGTGCTCGACGCCGGATCGACGTTGCTCACGCCCTGCGCCGTGGTCAGCGCACCGACCGGAATCGTGTTGGTGTAGCCATTCGGCGTGTTCGACAGGACGTTGACGGTGATCGTGCACGACCCGTTGCCGCCGATGGTGCCGTTGGTGAGGGCGATGGTGTTGCCCGATGCCAGGGCGGAGACCGCACCGCCCGTGCAGGTCGTCAGCGGGTTGGGTGTGGTGGAGGTGACGAGACCGGGCGGCAACGTGTCGGTCAGCGCGACATTGGTCAGCACCAGCGCATTGGGGTTGCCGATCGTGATCGTCAGCACCGAACTCTGTCCGGGCAGCACGGGGTTGGGACTGAACGCCTTCGACAGCGGCGGCGACGTCACGACGTTGAGCGTCGCCGATGCCGGATTCGGATTCTGGTAGCCCTCGGTGGAGGTCACCGCTCCGATCGGAATCGTGTTGGTGAAGGCGCCCAGGCTGTCCGCGACGACGTCGACGTAGACGTGGCAGTTGGCTTCGGGATTGATGTCCGCGCCGGTCACGGTCACCGTGCTCGCACCCGCCACCGCGTTGACGGAACCGTTGACGCAGGTGGTGCTGGCGTTCGGCGGATTGGCGACCGTCATGCCGGGCGGCAGCGTGTCGGTGAACGACACGTTGTGCAGCGTCACCGGCGGCAGCGCCGTCGGGTTGAGCGTCGACAGCACGCGGATGTCCATCAGCACCGGCTGGCCGACGGACGCGCTGGTGGGATTGAAGCTCTTCATGACGCCCAGCCCCTGCAGCGTCGACAGCGTGGCCGTCGTCGCGAGGCTGTTGGTGATGCCCTGCGTCGTCGTGACGGCGCCGATCGGGATCGTGTTCACCAGGTTCAGGAAGCGTATGGACGTGACGTTGACGAACACCGAGCATGTCGACGCCGCGGGCAGCGTCGCCCCGGTCAGCGTGATCGTCGAGGTGCCCGGCACGGCGGTCACCGTGCCGTTGGTGCAGGTGGTGCTGATGTTGGGGACCGCATGGACTTCCATGCCGTTCGGCAGGTTGTCGGTGAACGAAAGGTTGTTCACTGCCGACGGCGACCCGACGGGATTGGTGAGGTCGATCTGCAGCACCGACGGCTGGCTTCCCGACACGCTGACCGGGTTGAAGCTCTTGTTGATGCCGATGGAAATCGTCGTCACCTTGCCGAGCGTCGCGGACACGGCGGCGGTGTTCGAGGCGCCTTCGTTGGACGTGATGTTCCCGATCGGAATGGTGTTGGGCCAGTTGGTCGGGTTGTTGCTCGTCAGCACGTTGAACAGCAGGTCGCAATTGCCGCCGGCGGCGACGCTGGCGCCGGTGAGCGTGACCGTATTGCTGCCCGGCGTGGCCACGATGACCGGCGAGCCGGCGCAGGTCGTGCTGGCGTCGGCGGGATTGGCCACTACCAGGTTGAGCATCGGGCCATCGGTGATCGCGACACCGGTCAGCGGCGTGACCGACGGATTGGTGACACGCACGGTCACCCGCGAAACGCCGCCATTGGCCACGCTGGTCGGCGTGAACTGCTTCGTCGCGGTGAGCCCGGACGTGACGACCAGGTTGGCGCTGGCCGGCGATGGATTCTGCGCGTTCTGGTCGTTGGCGAGCGCGAGCGCCGGAATCGTGTTGGTGCGTGTACCCACCAGCGTGCCGACGACGTTGACCCGGAAGTTGCAGTTGCCGTTGGCCGGAATCGTGGCGCCGGCGATCGACGCCGTATTGCCCAGCGCGGCGGCCGTCACTACGCCGTTGGCACAGGTGGTCGTGGTGCCGGGTGTCGCGCTGACGATGACGCCTGCGGGCAGCGTGTCCGTGAGCGACGAATTGGTGAGGGGTGTCGCCGTCTGATTCGACAGCGTGACGGTGAGCACCGAGGTTCCGCCCTGGACGACCGTGGTCGGCAGGAACGCCTTGCTCACCGACGCCGCGGCGATCATGACGACGTTGACGGAAGTGCCCCCGGGATTGGTGATGCCGCCGTCGCCGGTGATGCCGCCCGCCGCGATCGCATTGGTGAACGTGGCGCCGAGCGGCGTGCCAATCGGCGTGTTCGCATTGAACCTGATCGTGCAGACGCCCGGCGCCGCACCGATGCCACCGGTGATGGTGCCACCGGTCCAGGACAGCGACGAAGCGCCCGGCGTGTTGGAGAACGTTCCGCCCGAACAGCCGGCCGACGCGAGGAAGTTGTTCGGGTTCGAGATCACCATCTGGTCGCCGCCGACGAGGGGCAAGGTGTCGGTGAATTGCACGCCGGTCACGGGACCGGTCGAGAAATTGCGGATGGTGACGGTGAACGTCACTGGCTGGCCCGGGGCGGCATTGGCCGGGCTTACCGTCTTTTCCACCGTCAGCTGGCTGTTGACGTTGAGCGTCGCCGAGGCGACGGGACTGCCCAGGTTGGCCGGGTTGGTCACGGCGTTGGCGGGAATGCTGTTGAGGTACGTGCCGGACGCGGAGGCCACGACGGGCACCGAAATGCGGCAGCGACGCGTGCCGCCGGTGATGCCGACGACGGCGTTCGCGACGGTGAACGACGTCGATCCCGGCACGGCGGTGACGGTGCCGTTGGTGCCGCCGCCGTTGGTCGTGCAGTCGATGACGACGGGCAACGTGCTGCCGACGACCAGGCCTGTTGGCAGCGGATCCGTGAAGCTCGTGATGGTCAGCGGATTGACGGTCGACGCATTGCCGATGTCGATCCGCACGTAGACTTCCTGCCCGGCGACGATCGGCGTCGCGCCGAGCGCCGTGCCGCCCACCGTCGCCACGAACGACTTGGCCAGCGTGATGGGCGAGTTGATGGTGACCGACCGGTTGAACGTCGCGCTGGAGAGGCCACGGGTATTGCCGATGGCATTGGCCGGAACGACGTTGGCGAAGACCTGCGAGGTGCCGGTGACCGTGTTGGCGACGACCCGGACGGTGACCGTGCAGGCGCCCGCCATCCCGATGGTGCCTCCCGTCAGCGTGATGCCCGGGTCGCCGGGGTTCGCGGTCACGACGCCGTTGGCGGCGCCCGTGCCGGTGCAGACGATCGTCGGCAGCGGCGTCGGCGCGACGACCATGCCCGCGGGCAGCGTGTCGGTGAACGTCGTCAGCGGAATCGTCGAGCCGGCGTTGGCGTTCGTCAGCACGATGGACAGCGTGATGGGCTCGCCGGCCAATGCGGGCGACGGCGCGAATGTCTTCGCGCCGGTGGGGTTGGTCAGTGACTTGATCGACAGCGTGGCCACCGCCGGCGTGGTGTTGGTCACGACGCTCGCCACTTCCGTCGCCTGGAAGCCCGCGGTCGCGCCGTCCGGCGTGAAGCCGTTGGTCGGACCATTCGCCGGAATCGTGTTCTGCCAGTTGCCGGGAACGATCGACACCACGTCGACCTCGAAATAGCAGAAGCCGTCGGTGATGCCGCTACCGGCCGGGATCGTGCCGCCGCTCGCGCGGATCGTGGACGTGCCACCGGCGGCGACGACGGTCCCGAACCCGCACGTGTCGACGATGTTGGGCACCGCCGCGATGGTCACCTGCGCCAGCAGGTTGTCGGTGACCGCGGCGGCAGTCAGCGGCACCAGCGAGCTGTTGAAAAACGAAATGCGGAAGCGACTGGTCTCGCCCGGGTCCGCGGTGGCGGGCGTGAATTGCTTGTTGACGGTGGCGGTGGCCAGAGCTTCCGACGCCAGCGCACCGGCGAACAGCGCGATCAGGCCGACGGCGAAATACCGCAGCGGCCCGATGCCCGCGCCATTGCCGTGGCGCCCGCGCGGACGGATCGCATGCGAATCCGCGGGGAGTCCAGGAGGCTGCCGTTGCGGAAACGGCCAAGCGGGACGCAAGCGCACGCACGTGCGACACACACGATCTGATCATTGGGTCGACAACCGAATTGTTGGTCTTGCGGGGACGATCGCTGGCGCGATCGTCGGTCGTGCTCGTTACCAAGCAGCTTCGACTCGGGGGAAGATCGGTCGCTGCACGACGCCATCCGTCGCAAACGATCGCTTCAATACCCCGACACGAGCCACGGGTACTCTACCGCAGGATGCGTCGCAATAAGTATGCCTACGTATATGTAGGGCCACATGTATTGTCGAAAATGCAACAGCACGTCACTCGTCAGCTGGAGAACTGCACGTGCGTGCAAATCCAACCTGCCCGGTTGTACTACCCAACATTGCGCAATTCGCGCAACGCGACTGACAACATTGCGGCGTCGGGCGTGGAAACGGTGCGCAACTCGGTCATCAAATGCGCCACGCGTTGCAGTGCGCGCCGATTGCGATCCTGCCACGCGTCGATGACGGACTTCGTGGCGGCAACGTCACCGCCCCCTGCCACCGCCTGCGCGGTCACGGTGCGGGACAGGCTCGACAGGTCGTCCTGCATGGCCGCCTTTGCCAGCATCTGCCAATGCGCGTCACCCGGCAGCGCCGCGATTCTTTCGCGCAGCCACGCCAGGCCCAGCCGATTCGCGACGTCGAAATAGACGGCGGCGACGGGTTCGACGGGCTTCTTCGCGTCGGCCGCGACCTCCGCGATGTCGAGCGCCGCATACAGCGTGTCGAACGTGACGACGCGCTCGGCGAGTTCGCGCGGCACGCCGACCGCGGTCAGTTCGGCGACCTTGGCGTCGACGCGCGCGCGCTCGGCCGCGTCCTGCAGCTTGGGCAGCCGCGCCGACAGCGCCTCCACACCCGGCTTGAAGTACGCGATCGTCGCCGCCATGTCGTCGGCGAGCCGGCGGGAGCGCAGGAACCACGTGGTGCCGCGCTCGAGCTGGGCGCTGGTGTCGATCAGCATCGACGACTGCACGGCGTCGCCCACCTGGTTGTCGAGCGCCTCGATCGCCTTCCACAGCGGGACGAGGCCGAAGATCTCGCGCGAAAGCAGGTAGGCGCGGACGACTTCGTGCGGGCGCGCACCGGTCGTCTCGGCCAGCCGGTGCACGAACGTGCTGCCGACCCGGTTGATCATGCTGTTCAGGACGTGCGTGGCGATGATCTCGCGCTTCAGCGGATGCCGCGCCATGTAACTCGCGTACCTGTCCTGCACCGCCGCCGGAAAGTATCGATGCAGCGCCGTGGCGATCCACGGATCGTCGGGAAGCGTCGACGCGATCAGCTCGTCGTTCAGCCAGATCTTGCTGTAGGCGAGCAGCACGGCGCGCTCCGGGCTTTCGAGTCCCCGTCCCGCGCTGCGGCGCTCGGCGATCTCCTCGTCGGTCGGCAGGTACTCGATCGCGCGGTTGAGCCTGCCTGCCTTCTCGAGGTACTGCATGAAGCGCGCCTGCGCGTCGAGCAGTTGCGGCGCGATGCGGTCGGTCACCGACAGCACCTGCGTCTGGAAATAATTGTCGCGCAGCACCAGCGCCGCCACGTCGCCGGTCATCTCGGCGAGCAACGAATTGCGCTGCTTCCCGGTCAATTCGCCGTCGGCCACCGCCAGGCCGAGCAGGATCTTGATGTTGACCTCGTGGTCGGACGTGTCGACCCCCGCCGAATTGTCGATGGCGTCGGTGTAGATGCGCCCGCCCGCCGCCGCATACTCGATGCGGCCCAGCTGCGTGCAGCCCAGGTTGCCGCCCTCGGCAAAAACCTTGCACCGCAACTCGCGGCCGTTCACGCGCAAGGCGTCGTTGGCGCGATCGCCAACCTGCGCGTGCGACTCGGTGGCGGCCTTCACGTACGTGCCGATGCCGCCGTTGTAGATCAGGTCGACCGGCGCCTTGAGAATCGCGTTGACGAGTTCCGTCGGCGTCAGCGCATCGGCGGCAACGCCCAGCGCCGCCTTGACTTCGGGCGTCAGCGGAATCGACTTCAGGCTGCGCGGATGAACGCCGCCGCCCGCGGAAAGCAGCCTTAAGTCGTAGTCGGCCCACGACGACCGCGGCAGCCGGAACAGCCGTTCTCGTTCGGCGAGCGCGGCGGCGGGATCGGGCGCGGGATCGAGAAAGATGTGCCGATGGTCGAAGGCGGCGACGAGCCTGATGTGCGGCGACAGCAGCATGCCGTTGCCGAACACGTCCCCCGACATGTCGCCGATGCCGGCCACCGTGAAGTCGGTCGTTTGCGTGTCGATGGCCATCTCGCGGAAATGCCGCTTGACGGATTCCCACACGCCGCGCGCGGTGATGCCCATCGCCTTGTGGTCGTAGCCGACGGACCCGCCGGACGCGAACGCGTCGCCGAGCCAGAAGCCGTATTCGGCGCTGATGGCGTTGGCATGGTCCGAGAACGTGGCGGTGCCCTTGTCCGCCGCGACGACGAGGTACGGATCGTCGCTGTCATGCCGCTTGACCTCCGGCGGCGGCACGATCCTGTCGCCGACGCGATTGTCGGTGAGGTCGAGCAGCCCGCGCAGGTAATCCTGATAGCAGGCGATACCCTCCTTCAGATACGCCTCGCGATCGGCGGACGAGGGCGCGCGCTTCAGCACGAAGCCGCCCTTCGAACCCACCGGCACGATCACGATGTTCTTCACCATCTGCGCCTTCACGAGGCCCAAGACCTCGGTGCGGAAGTCTTCCGGGCGATCGGACCAGCGCAGGCCGCCGCGCGCGACGCGTCCGCCGCGCAGGTGCACGCCTTCGAAGCGCACCGAATAGACGAAGATCTCGAACATCGGCTTGGGCTCCGGCAGGCCGGGCACCTTCGACGGATCGAACTTGAACGACAGGAACGGGCGGCGCCTGCCGGCGGCGTCGCGGCGCCAGAAATTCGTGCGCGTCGTCGCGCGGACGAGCGCCAGGTATTGCCGCAGCACGCGATCCTCGGAGAGGTTCTGGATGTCCTCGAGCGCCGCCTCGATCGCCCGCTCGAGCTCTGCGCTCCGCGCGCCGGCCCCCGCGCCGCCATCCGGGTCGAACCGTGCGCGGAACAGTTCGATCAACTGGCGCGCGATGCCGGCGTGCGCGGCGAGCGTCGTCTCGATGAACGATTGCGACAAGGCAAAGCCGATCTGCCGCATGTACTTCGCATACGCGCGCAGCACGACGATCTCGTCGGCGGGAATGCGCGCGGCGATCACCAGCCGGTTGAAGTCGTCGTTCTCGACCTCGCCGCGGAAAATGCGGCCGAACGCGTCCTCGAACACCTCGTGCAGCGTGCCGACTTCCATGTCCGCATTGGGCAGCGCCGACTGCAGCCCGAAGTCGTGCATGGCGATCGGCGCCATGCCGTCCGGCGCGATGCGGTGCGGATGCTCGTCCAGCACCTTCAATCCCATGTGCTCGAGCATCGGCAGGCTGTCCGACAGCGTGACCGGCCGGCCGCGATGGATCAGCTGGAAGCGCAGCATCCCGGGCGCGGCCTCGAGTGGGCGGTACAGGCTCATCGCCAGCGGCTCGGCATCGGTGAGCCGCGCCATCATCTCGATGTCGGGCACCGCCGCGCGCGCGGGGAACTCCTCGCGGTAGCCGGCGGGGAAGCCGTTGCCGAACTGCCGGAACCGCTCGTTGCCGGCCGCCTCGCCGAGCGCTTCGATCAACGCCGCCTTCAGGTCGTCGGTCCAGCGGCGCGCGGCGTCCATCAGCCGCTTCTCGATCTCGCGCACGTCGAAGTCGGGGATCGCCCCCGGTGTCGTCCGCACGGTGATGTGGACGCGCGCGAGCACGGATTCGGACAGGCTGACGTTGAACTCGGAGCTCACCCCGTTGAACGCCTGCAACAGGATCGCCTGCCATTTCTGGCGCATGTCGGTCGAGTAGATCTCGCGCGGGGCGTAGATCAGGCACGAGACAAAGCGCTCGAATGCATCGCGCCGGACGAACAGGCGGAAGCGTTGGCGGTCGTAGAGGTGCAGGATGCCCATCGCCGTGCGCAACAGGTCGTCCTCGCCGATCTGGAACAGCTCGTCGCGCGGGTAGGTGGCGAGGATGTTGAGCAGCGCCTTGCCGGCATGGCTGCCCGGCGCGAGGCCCGCCCGCGCGACGACGTTGGCGACCTTGCGGCGCAGCAGCGGAATCTCCGCCGGATTCGCGCTGTACGCGGTCGAGGTGAGCAGCCCCAGGAAGCGGTCCTCGCCGACGACGTTCCCGGCATCGTCGAAGCGCTTCACGGCGACATAGTCGAGATAGCCGGGGCGGTGCACCGTCGACCGCGACGTCGACTTGGTGATCACCAGCAGCTCGGGCCTGCGCGCGTACGCGCGGATCTCGGGCGGCAGCGCCGCGAAGCTCGCCGCCAGGTCCTTGCCCTCCTTCTCGCGCAGGATGCCCAGGCTCGACTGCGGCACGATGCGCAGCGCGTCCTGGCCGTCGACGGTCACGAGCTCGTGCCGGCGATAGCCGAGCAGCGTGAAATGGTTGTCGGCGAGCCAGCGCAGGAACTCGCGCCCTTCGTCGAGCTCGGGCGCGGGGATCGGCGGCGGGCGCTTGTCGAGCTCGCCGACGATGGCGAGCACGGTCTCGCGCATCGGCCCCCAGTCGGCGACGGCGAACCGGACATCGGACAGCACACGCTCGATGTTGCGCGCGAGTTCATCGAGCGCGGCGGCGCCACTGATGCGGTCGACCTCGACGTGGATGAAGGACTCGCGCCGGGCGTCGCCCACACCGGCGGCCGCCACGCCGGTCAACGTGCCGTCGGCCGCGCGCGTCACGCCGATCAGCGGATGGATGATGAGGTGCAGCGTGAGCCGGTGCCGGTTCACTTCCATCGTCATCGAGTCGACGAGGAACGGCATGTCGTCGTTGACGATTTCGACGATCGTATGCGTCGACTGCCAGCCGTGCTCCTCGATCGTCGGGTTGAAAGCGCGCACGCGCGCGCGTCCCGGTTCGCGCTTGCGCGCGAAGTTCCAGTGCGACAGCGCCGCGCCGTAGAGGTCGGCCAGCTCGCGTTCGGCGAGATCGTCGGGATCGACCTGGCCGTAGTATGCGCGCACGAAGGCTTCGAGCGTGGCCAGCTGGTCGGGGGCGACCTTCGCGCGGACGAGCGCCGCAAATTCGTCCAGGCGCTCCGCGCGACGGTCCTGTTCAACCGCGTTGGGCTTCATCGCTCCTCCTTGACGCGTATCGACGGCGCGTACGCGGCCAAGAAGCCGGTGCGCCTTATGGCGGCTATTATGTCGCGATTCGATAACACCGGGAACGCGGCGCGTGCCGGCGCGGCGCGCGCGGTCGAGAGGCAGGCGCGACGCGTTGCCGCATCCGGATGCGGCGCCGCGCGATCAGCGCGTCGCAAGTTTCCGTGTCAGGTAGGCGACGAACGCATCGCTTCCCTGCTCGATCAGGTCGAGCGCCCGTTCGAACGCCTCGGGTCCCTTGTCGTAGGGGTCGGGCACCTCGCGCGACGCCGCGTCCGGCACGAAGTCGAGGAAGAGCTTGAGTTCACCGTCGAAGTGCGCCGGGCGCATCGGCCCGCAGATCGGCGAGATTCGAGCGGTCCATCGCCAGGACGAACGTGAAGCGGTCGAAATCGGCGACGGAGACCTGGCGCGAGCGCAGCGGTTGCAGGTCGTAGCCGCGTCGCGCGGCATGCGCGATCGCGCGGTAGTCGGGCGGGTTGCCGACATACCATTCGCCCGTTCCCGCGGAATCCACTTCGATGCGGCTCGCGAGCCCCGCACGCGCCGCCGTCCGGCGAACGACCACCTCCGCCGTGGGTGAGCGACAGATGTTGCCGAAGCAGACCAGGAGGATCCGGGTGCGGTCGGCGACGGCGGCCATCATACGCGCGGCGTACGGGTCGGGCGAAGTGCGGCGAACGGGCGTGACGTATTCAGCACGGGCCCGATTTTACCGCAGTCACGTCGTCGCCCGCGCAAGGCGCGGCGTGGCGCGCCCTCGCCCGCCGACCACGTGCACAACGGAGCCTGCTCATTCGCTGGCGATCGACGATCGGGCGGCGAACATCGCGTGGCGCGCACGCAATCCTGTGGAGCTCGCACGGACGACAGCAACCTGGTACGGAGGTCACTCAATCGTTCTTCTTTCCCTTGCCATGGCCTTTGCCCTGGCCCTTGGCATGACCCTTGACATAGACATTGTTGTACCAGTTGTCCGACACGGAAGTAGACCGGCTGACCGCAGGCGTTGTACTTGCCGCAATGCTTGCGCCAGTTCTTCGCGTGACCCGGTGGCACGTGCAGGTAGGTCGGCTGAAGCACCACACCCACGGGCACCCGCTCGATCACAATCGGCTGCGCGTACACCAGTTGCGGCTGCGGAAAGCTGCCAATGTCGATGCGGCCATAGTAGCCGGGCTGTCCGGCCGTGATCGAAACCGCGACATCGGCAGCGAGCGCGGGGACAGCGGATGCTGCAATGCCCACTGCGAAAATAATTCGTCTCATCGTATGAATTCGGCGGTGGTTGATCATCGAGTAACGCGCAAGCTCGCCCAGGCGATGACACCGATGGGCGAATGGCAGCGGCCAGAGGCGTTGGGCCTTGCGCATCCACACCGGCCCGCGGTCGGCGGCAAAGGCTGTGCTGTGCCTATGCCACGAGGTCAACCGCAGCATCCATGCCGTTCCTGAACCGGCGGGCATTTCACCGAGCCGAACGAACAGAACACGCAGCAATCACCCGGCTTCGGGCGCAACAACGTCTTGCAGTTGCGGCACTCGTGGAAGAACCGGCAGGAATCCGTGGGCATCGTCTCCCGCGCGGCAAACCCGCAGTGCGGACAGGTCAGCACGGATTCGAGCAGGACTTTCATGACGGCGCGGACTTCCGTCCATCATGGCTTTAGTTCCCCGCTCCGAATGAGCCGCGCCAGGTCGTCGGCGCCACCGACCAGTACACCCTTGACGAACACCATGGGAAAGGTCGGCCACCCGGTCCACATCTTCAGTGCGTTGCGCCGCCGCCAACCGTTCAGGTAACCGCCGTATTCGAGATACCTGTACGGCACGCCCACCGCGTCGAGTGCCTTGCGCGCCTTCTTCGGAAACGGGTTCTGCTTCATGCCGAGACCACGTCATGGGCGGCAATCGCGGCCTGCGAAGGAGCCCGCGCACAAGCCGGCGGGCGTGCCGGGCTGGACCACCGACGCCAGTCGGAGTGCGTCCTCCTTATAGACTACAAGTCGGCCAGTTCACGGCTCGGGATGAAAGTGGAAACTGAAATCCGTTTTGTTGGAGTTGTGGGTCATCTTTATGTTGACCGACGCCGGAAGGTCTGGCTCGAGTGCAACGGCGAACCCTACGATTTCCGTGCGGTGGAAGTACTGGACACTGGCACCGTGGCGCAGGACGTTGCAATCGTCGAGTTCGTCTGCCCGCGCTGCGGCGGGAATCATCAATCGCTGTTGTTCGCCTGACGCGCCGACGGGATCAGATCAAGCTGCCGACTCGCCACCTTCGTTCGGGCCGCTGGCTGCCTTGTCCGACAACGGCCTCACCGCCGCGCCGCGCGCTTGCGCGGTGCAGGTCTCGCCGCGTTCAGCACTCGAAGAAAGGCGTCCCGCGATTCCGCCTGCTGCGTCAGGCGCCGGCCGACCTGTACGCACACGAGGTCGCATAGGTCGAAGATTCGTTGGTCGACGATCCGGTAGTAGGCGCTGGTGCCGCGCGTCGACTTCTCGATGAGGCCCCTCTGGGTCAGCAAGCCCAGATGCTTCGAGATGTTCGCCTGGCTGCAGCCAAGCTCTGCCGTCAGGTCTCCAACGTTGCGCTCGCCGCTACGCAAGGCATTGAGGATCTTGAGGCGCATCGGCACCGCAAACGCGGAGAAGAAATCAGCGACCTGCTGGATCGCGTGATCGTCCAGATTTTCCATCAGCGAGCATCCCCGCACCATTGCGATATTCATAGTCTAGCGCTTTTGCAGTGCTTGCCTTAATAACTGTGTAGTGATATAGTAACCATAGATCACGCGTGATGTCGAGCTTTTCCCGTGGCCGGGCGAAATCGTCCGGGGCGGGTTACGAGGATTCTTCGATGAAAATTGTCCTGCCCGCCGCAGCCGCAGCCCTGGCTATCGCGCTCACGCTTCCGGCCGGGGCCGCGCCACTCGCGACATTGACCGTCGCTTCCGCCACCGCAAGCCCTGCGTACGTGGCCGAAGGGGTGGTCGAGGCCGTGCGCCAGAGCACGATTACCGCCCAGGTGCCCGCGCGTATCGTCGAGATGCGCGTGCGCGCAGGCGATGCGGTCAAGGCCGGCCAGGTGCTCGTCCGCCTCGACTCGCGAACGGCGGTGGATCAGGTGACCTCCAGCCAGGCTCAGGTCGCCGCCGCGCAGGCCCAGCTCGAGGCGGCGCGCCGCGACTACGAGCGCAATCGCCGCCTGAACGAGAAGCGCTACATCAGCCAGGCCGCGATGGAGCAGGCGGAGGCGCAGTTCAAGGCAGCCGAAGCGCAAGCCAAGGCGTCGATCGCCCAGGCGGGTGTTGCAACGACCCAATCCTCCTTCACGACACTGGCGGCGCCCTACGCAGGCATCGTCGCCAGTGTCGCCGCCGAGGTCGGTGACGTGGCTTCGCCCGGCATGCCGCTCCTCGTGCTGTATGACCCGACGGAACTGCGCGTCCTCGCCCAGCTGCCGGAGAGCTACGCCCAGCTCGTCGTGCCGGGAAAGCCGGTGCAGGTGAGCATCCCGGGAACGAGCGGCGCCGAACGCACGATCGACGCGACGCAAGTCGTCATGTTGCCCACGGCCAATGCGTCCACGCACACGCGCGACGCGCGCCTTTCCCTGCCGGCGGCGGCAACGGGCCTATCGCCGGGAATGTTCGCCCGCGCGACGTTTCCGCTTTCGCGTGTCGACGCGCCACGCATCACCGTCCCTGCCAGCGCCGTCGTGCGTCGGCCCGAGTTCACGGCCGTCTATGTCGTCGACGGGAACGGCCGCCCGCAGCTGCGCCAGGTGCGGCTCGGCCGCGCCTCCGGTGATGTCGTCGAGGTCGCGTCCGGGCTTGCGCCGGGCGAACGCATTGCCGTCGATCCTGTCGCGGCGGCACGGCAATGACCACGCCGGAACCGCTACCCGCGCCGCTCGGCGTTTCCGGGCGAATCGCGCGCTACTTCCAGGCGGCGCAGATCACGCCGCTGCTGGCGCTGCTGGCGCTCCTCGCCGGCGTTTTCGCCGTGCTCGTCACGCCCCGCGAGGAAGAGCCGCAGATCAACGTGACGATGGCGAACGTGCTGATCCCGTTTCCGGGGGCGTCCGCGAGCGACGTCGAGCAGATGGTCGCGGCACCCGCGGAGCAGGTCATCGATCGGATCACGAACGTCGAGCACGTGATGTCGGTGTCGCGGCCCGGCGCTCGCGGTGATCACGGTCCAGTTCAAGGTCGGCGTGCCCCGGATCACCGCGCTCGTCAGCCTGTACGACACGATCCTTTCCAACCAGGACTGGCTGCCGCGCAACCTCGGCACGCTGCAGCCGATCGTCAAGCCGAAAGGCATCGACGACGTCCCGATCGTCACGCTGGCTTTGCGCTCGAAGGATCCGAACATCGGGGGCGCCGATCTCGAGCGCGTGGCGCACGCGATCGAGACCGACCTCAAGCGCGTTCCCGGCACGCGCGAGGTGGAAACACTTGGCGGTCCGCGGCGCGCCATCAATGTCCGGCTCGATCCGGCTCGCATGAATGCCGCCGGCGTGACCGTCAGCGAGATCCGCAACACGCTGCTCTCGGCGAACAACGGCGCGTCGATCGGCGAGCTCGTCGCCAACAACCAGGCGGTCCTGGTGGACGCCGGCCCGTTCTTCCGCGACGCCCGCGATATCGGCGGCCTGATCGTCGCGACGCGCGCCGGAGCGCCGGTATTTCTGGAGCAAGTGGCGACGCTGGACGACGGTCCGCCCGTTCCCGAGCATTACGTGTGGTACGGAACCGCGGGCAACGACGCCCGCGAGTATCCGGCGGTCGTCATGAGCGTCACCAAGAAGCCGGGACAGAACGCCGTCGACGTCGCCGACGCCTTGATCGCGCGCCTGGACAGCCTGCGCAATGCGGTGATTCCACCGACCGTCGAGGTCGACGTCACGCGCAACTACGGTGCGACCGCCAACGACAAGGCGATAAAGCTGATCCAGAAGCTGGTGTTCGCGACCGCCGGCGTGGTCGCCCTGGTGCTGTTCGCGCTCGGCTGGCGGGAAGCGGTCATCGTCGGCACGGCCGTCGTGCTGACGCTCATGGCCACGCTGTTCGCCTCCTGGGCATGGGGATTCACGCTGAACCGGGTGTCGCTGTTCGCGTTGATCTTCTCGATCGGCATCCTCGTCGACGACGCGATCGTCGTCGTCGAGAACATCCATCGTCACCGGCTGCTTGCGCCCGACCGCAGCCTGACCGACATCATCCCGCAGGCCGTGGACGAGGTGGGCGGACCCACGATCCTCGCCACCTTCACGGTCATCGCGGCGCTGCTGCCCATGGCGTTCGTCAGCGGCCTCATGGGCCCGTACATGAGCCCGATCCCGATCAACGCGAGCATGGGCATGCTGATTTCGCTCGCGGTCGCCTTCGTGATCACGCCCTGGCTCGCGCGGCGCCTGCTCGGGCATCTGCATGCCGGGTCGTCCGACGGCATCGCCGTGCGGCTCGCCCCCCTCTTCCGTCGCTCGTTCGCGCCGTTTCTCGACCAGGCCAGGGGCGGGCGCAACCGCTTCCTGTTGTGGCTCGGCATCGCGGGACTGATCGCGATCTCGCTCGCGCTGCCCGTGTTGCAGCTCGTCGTCATGAAGATGCTGCCGTTCGACAACAAGTCGGAGTTCCAGGTCGTCGTCGACATGCCTGCGGGGTCGGCGCTGGAGCGGACGGCGGCGGTGCTGCACGAGATGGGCGGCTATCTCGCCACCGTGCCCGAAGTCGCCGACTACCAGGCGTACGCGGGCACGTCGGCGCCCATCAACTTCAACGGGCTGGTGCGCCAGTACTACCTGCGCCGCGGCTCGGACGTGGGTGACCTCCAGGTCAACCTCGTCGACAAGGCGCATCGCCATGACCAGAGCCACGTGATCGCCACGCGCGTCCGGCCCGCGCTCACGAAGATCGCCGATGCCCATGGCGCCCGGGTCAAGGTGGTCGAGGTTCCGCCGGGACCACCCGTGCTGTCGCCCATCGTGGCCGAGATCTACGGACCCGACGACGCGGGGCGCATCGCGGTCGCGCGCGCGGTCGAAGGCGTGTTCCGCAAGCAGGCAGGCGTGGTCGACGCCGACGTGAGCGCGATTGCCGATGCCGCGCGTTGGGTGGTCACGGTCGACCGCTCGAAGGCTGCGCTCGCCGGCGTGCGCCAGGACGACATCGTCGCGACGCTGCGGGCGGGCCTGTCCGGCGAAGACGTCACCTACCTGCGCGATGCCTCGAAGTATCCGGCGGCCATCCGCCTGCAGCTTCCCGTATCGGCGCAGGGCGACCTCGAGGCGCTGCTGCAGCTCTCCGTGCGCAGCGCGGGCGGCAAGACCGTGCCGCTGCGTGAAGTGGTGATCGTCGACAAGGACGGCACGCGGGATCAGCCGCGCTATCACAAGGACCTGCTGCCGGTGGAATACGTCGTCGGTGACACGGCCGGCGTGATCGACAGCCCGCTGTACGGGATGTTCGCAATGCGTTCGGCCATTCTCGCGTTGCCGATGCCCGGCGGCGGCATGCTCGCCGAGCACTTCATCAGCCAGCCCGGCGATCCGTACCGGGGCTACAGCATCAAGTGGGACGGCGAGTGGCAGGTGACCTATGAGACGTTTCGCGACATGGGCCTCGCCTACGCGGTCGGGCTCGTCCTCATCTACCTGCTCGTCGTCGCGCAGTTCGGCTCGTACCTGACACCCCTGATCATCATGGCGCCGATTCCGCTCACCATCATCGGCGTGATGCCGGGGCACGCGCTGCTGGGCGCACAATTCACGGCGACGTCGATGATCGGCATGATCGCGCTCGCCGGCATCATCGTCCGCAACTCCATCCTGCTCGTCGATTTCATCAACCTGCAGACCGCGCAAGGCATGCCGTTCGACGAAGCCGTGGTGAGCTCGGCGGTGATCCGGACGCAGCCGATCGCGCTCACGGCGCTCGCCGCGATGCTCGGCGCATTCTTCATCCTCGACGATCCCATCTTCAACGGGCTCGCCGTCTCGCTCGATCTTCGGCATCCTGGTCTCGACGCTGCTGACGCTCGTCGTGATCCCCCTGCTCTATTACGTCGCCTATCGCCGCAAGTTCGCGGCAGCCTAAAGGAGAATCGCCATGTCCAGCTGGCAACTTGTCCGCATCTTCGCCGGAATCCTTCATCCTGGTCTCGCTCGCGCTCGGCATCCCGGGCAGCCCGCTGTACGTGAGTTCGTGGTGGCTCGCGTTCACTGCGTTCGTCGGGGCCAACCTGCTGCAAAGCGGGTTCACGCAGTGGTGCCCGCTCGAGGTCATCCTGCGCAAGCTGGGCGTGTCGGCAGGCGCATGAATCCGATGCGCGCTGGTGCTTGCGTGCGTCGCAAGGTGCGCCTCCGGGCCGGGACACTCGTCGCCGTTCTCGGTGTGGCGCTCCTCACGACGGCGACCGGCGCGGTCGCCGACGTCGACCTCCTGGCGGCGTGGGAAGCGGCGCAACAGCAGGATCCCACTTACGCCGCCGCCCGCGCGGAGCTGGCCGCGGGCGCTGCGCGCAAGCGGCAGGGCCGGGCGCTGTCGCTGCCGACGGTCACCGTCAGCGGCACGGTCGGGTACGGCGCCGCCACGCAGGACACGTCGGGCGCGCAGTTCACCGGGCCCGGATTCGGCACCGTGAACGGCGTGGACTTCCGCACCGACATCACCGGCGGCACCAGCACGGGGTGGCGCATCACGGCCGAGCAGCCGCTGTACAACGCGGAGCGTCGCGCCGGTGCGCGGCAACTGGAACTTTCGGCGGACCGCGCCGGGCTCGCGCTCTCGCTCGCCCGGCAGGATCTGATGTTCCGCACGGCGGGCACTTACTTCGCCGTGCTGGCCGCCGAGGACGCGCTCGAGGAAACCGTGCGACAGAAGTCCGCGACGGCGCGCGCGCTCGAAGTGACGCAGGCGAGCTACGACGAAGGCAAGCTGCCGATCACGGATCGCAACGAGGCGCAGGCGCGCTACGACGGCATCCTCGCGCGCGAGAGCGGTGCGCGCGACGCGCTGGCACTCGCCCGCGCCACGTTCACGGAGCTCACCGGACTGCCGGCGGAGAACCTCCGCACCGTGGAGCGCGACAAGGCGCTGCGGCCGTTCGAGGCAGGACGCCTCGAGGGATGGCTGGCCAAGGCCGGCGACGGCAATCCGCAAGTGGCGCTGCAGTCGATCGCACGCGACATTGCCCGGCAGGAAGTGGAAAAATGGAGCGCGCAGGCAGCGCCCACGCTGTCGCTGATCGCACAGGCCAGCGGCGATCGCCTTTCCGGCAACGGGGCGTTCGGCACCTCCGGCATCGTGAGTGGGAACAACAGCGTGATCGGGGTGCAGTTGTCGATTCCCCTCTACACGGGCGGCATGCGCTCGGCGCGCGGCGAGGAAGCGATCGCCCTTGCGGAGAAGGCCGGTTACGACGTCGAGGCCGCGCGCAAGTCGGTCGCGCTGCAGACCCGCCGCGCGTGGCTGGGCGCCGCCGGCGGACTGACGCGCATCCCGGCCTACGAGCGCGCGATCGAATCCGCACGCTCGCGGCTCGATGCCACCGAGACGGGTTACGAGGTCGGCGCACGCACGACGCTCGACCTCCTCAACGCCCAGGCCGACCTGTTCCGCACGGTCCGCGAACTGGCGCAGGCCCAATACCAGGTGCTGCTCGACCGCATCGCGCTCGCACGGGCCGCCGGCGAGCTGTCCGAGGACGTTCTGCGTGTCGTCAATGCGAACCTGGTCGGCAGATGAGGCGCCGACACGTTTGTATACTCGCGCGGCGGGCAGGCATGCCGCACCCCCGCCGACCGGACCGGAAACCTTAAGCCATGAGCGATGCGCTGACCTATCTCCTGAAGGCCCGTCCCGAGGCCATGGGCGGGTATTTCAAGTTCTTGAAGCTCGCGGGATCGCACCTCGATCCCAAGACGCGGAACCTCATCTCGGTGATCACCAAGGTGTACGCTCAGACCGAGCCCGGCCTCAGGCAGTACCTGACCCGCGCGCTGCGTGAAGGCGCGACCGCCGACGAGGTCCTCGACGCGCTGCTGATGGCGTTCCCCGCGCTCGGCCTCGCCAGGATCGTATGGGCGGTCGACGTGATCCTGCGCATGGACATCCCCGAGTTCCGCCTCGATGCGGCGGCGAATGCGCCGAAGTGGCGCGACGTCGCGCCGATGACCGCAGTGAAGCCGGGCAAGACCACCTATCTCGACTGCGACGGCCGCAATCTCTTCGTGCACCGGAAGGGCAAGTCGATCAAGGTCTACGACAGTCGCTGTCCCCACCAGGTCACCGACATCCCGCACCTCGCGCTCTCCGGCACGACGCTCACCTGCCCGAAGCACCAGTGGTCGTTCGACATCGAGTCCGGTCAATGCATCGCCAACGGCGATCGGCCGCTGACCGAGTTCCCGCACAAGGTCGAGGCGCGCCGCCTGTTCGCCTACTGGTAGCGGCGATCCGTGCCCCCGTTGACATCCGTCAACGGGTGTCCGCCAAGGCGATGCAACACTGCCTTTAAGCGCGCCTGCGCGGCTGTTCTCGCGATGCCGCCCTGCTTCGCGCGCGGGAGGGTCCATGAAGAACATCGTGATTCTCGGCGCCGGAACGGGCGGTGCGCTGACGGCCAACCTGCTTTCGCATCGCCTGGATCTGCGCGAGTGGACGATCACCGTGATCGACCGTTCGCTGCTGCACGTCTATCAGCCGGGACTGCTGTTCCTGCCGTTCCGGATGTATGGATACCGCACGCAGGACGATGTCGTGCGGCCGATCGAGGCGCCGCTGCCGCCGGGCGTCAGGTTCGTGCCCTCCGAGGTGTACCTGATCGACCACGCCAAGCGCGAGGTCGACACCGACGCCGGCATCTTCCCGTATGACTTCCTGGTCTGCGCGATGGGGTGCCGCCCCGCGCCGGACGAGATCGAGGCCATGGCGCCCGCCATGGGCACCGGCGTGCACACCTTCTACACGCTCGAAGGCGCGCTCGCGATGCAGGATGCCCTGGCGAACCTGCGGGAAGGGCGGCTCGTCATCGATATCTGCGAGATGCCGATCAAGTGCCCGGTTGCGCCGCTCGAGTTCGCGTTTCTCGCGGACTGGCATTTTCGCGAACGCGGCATCCGCGACCGGATCGAGATCTCCCTCGTCACGCCCTATACCGGCGCCTTCACCAAGCCGAACGCCAACCGCATCCTGTCCAAGGTGGCCGAGGCCAAGGGCATCCGTGTCGTGCCGAACTTCGCGACGTCCGCCGTCGAGGTGGACCGGAAGCGCATCCGCACGTATGACGGCCGCACGGTCGACTACGAGCTGCTGTGCGCGATTCCGCCCAACCTGGGGCCGGCGGTGATCGACGGATCCGAGTTGGGCGATGGTGCCGGCTACGGCGTCACCGATCCGCGCACGCTGAAAAGCCGCAAGGCGGAGCGCATCTTTCTTCTGGGCGACAACACGAACGTCGCCACGTCGAAGGCGGGATCGGTCGCGCATTTCGAGGCCGAAACGGTGGTCGAGAATCTGCTGCGCGAGATCGACGGCAAGCCGCCGCTCTCGACCTTCGACGGGCACGCGAACTGCTTTGTCGAGACCGGCCATCACAAGGCGATGCTGCTCGATTTCAACTACGACATCGAGCCGCTCGAGGGGACGTTTCCGCTGCCGCACCTCGGCCCCTTCTCGCTGCTCGAGGAGAGCCACTTGAACCACCTGGGCAAGCTCGCGTTCAAGTGGGTGTACTGGAACATGCTGCTGCCGGGCCACCTGCCCAACGTGCCGCTGCTGCCCGCGCACATGAGCTTCCTCGGCAAGGACTTGAGCACGGCGCCGCAGATCCGCGTGGCGCGGGCGATGCACGTGCGCGACGTGATGTCGAAGGACGTCGTGTCCGTGCGGAAGGGCACGGCGCTGCCGGCCGCCGCCGAGCTGATGGTCGCGAAGAAAGTGAGCGGCCTCCCCGTGCTCGACGCGGAGGACCGGCTGGTCGGGATCCTCACCAGCGCCGACTTCATGTCGGCAATGAACATCGAAGGTGGCGGCGTCGCGAACGCGCTGGAGACGCTCGTGCGCAAGCGGCGCGCCCGCAAGGGCATGGGCACGATCGTCGACGACATCATGACGCCGGATCCGATCACGATCCGCGCCGAGGACTCCCTCGAGCATGCGGTGCAGCGCATGGACCGGAACAAGGTCAAGCGCCTCGTGGTCACCGACAGCGAACGGCACGTCCGCGGCATTGTGTCGCGGTCCGACATGGTGAAACTGTTCGCCGCGAAGTAGCGGCCGCGCGTCAGGCCCTGACGACGAGGACGGCGCAGGAAGCGAGTCCGACGACCCGCTGCGCATTGCTGCCGAAGTGGAGGCGGCCGTGCACCTCGGGGCCGCCGCGGCCGACCACCAGCAGATCAGCGCCGGCGGTCGTCGCAAGTTCCGCGATCGTATCCGCCGGCCGGCCCACGACCACCTGCCCGGCGACGTCGGCGCCCTCGCCGCGCGCGACGGCGACGGCCGCCGCGATCACGCGCTCCCCCGCGGCGCGCTCTTCATCGGTGTCGTGCGCCGCGACCGCCACGACGGTCAGCGGCAGGCCGGCGGCCACCGCCATGCGCGCCGCCGCTCGCGCGACCTCCTGCGCTGCGCGCGTGCCGTCGATGCCGGCCAGCACGCGCCGCGACCACACGCGTGCCGCGCGCGGCACCATCAGCACGCTGCACGGCGCGGCGGTGGCGACCTTGCCGACCATCTCGCCCACCATCAGCTTCGCGAGGAAGCTCTGTTTGCCGCGGCGGCGGATCACGAGGAGATCGGCGTTGCGATCCTTCGCCTCCGCGACGATCTCGCGCCAGGGCTCCTCGCCGCGCCGCACGCGGAGATCGAGGTCGACGCCAGCACGCGCCGCGTCGGCGCGCAGCGCCTCGACCCGCACGAGCACGCCCCCTTCCACGCGCGCGACCACTGCGGGCGCTATCGACTCGTACTCGACGTTGCTGACGATCGGCACCACGCCGGCGAGCGGCATGCCGCACCGCCGCGCGAGTTCCAGCGCGACATGCTCGGCGCCGATGTCGAACTCGGTGTGCTCCGTCGCGAGCAGCAGTCGGGTGAAGGGGATCATCGCGTGCGCGCCCGTCAATGGCCCGCGGTGAGGATGCCGGACGCGGCGAGCAGCAGCACCAGGATCTCCGCCGCGCAGATGCCGGCGTACACGCGGTCGCGCCGGCGCACGTACACGGGAATGATCGCGGCGAGGCACACGGCCGAGCATCCCGCGAGAATGACGATCCCGATGAGCCCGGCGAACTCGCCCTTGTGCAGGTGCGCGAGCCAGCCCCAGCCGGTCGGCGAGTCGGTCCGGACGAGATACTCGGCGAGCGGCAGCGTCCAGAGCTGCGGCAGCTGCTCGACCGTCACGTGCTCGTCGAGCCAGCCCATCACGTAGGCCACGTAGCCGACGACGAGCGCCACGAAGCCGAGCTTCGACGTGATGTCGAGCAGCCGTGCGTAACGCAGTTGCTCGACCGGCACGGGGTTGGCGGATTCGGGGGGCGGCATCGTCTGCGTCCTTCAGTTCCAGATCCCGAGGCCCTTCAGCAGCGCGCGCAGGCCCGCGAACAGCAGCAGCGTCAGCACCAGCTTGCGGACGACCGACGCCTTCAGCACCGTCAGCAGCCGGGCGCCGATGCGGGCGCCGATCATCATGCCGATGACCGATGGCACGGCAATGACCATCAGCACGGCGCCCTCGATCATGTACACCCATGCGGCTGCCGAGTCGACCAGCGACAGGATGAAGCTCGACGTCCCCGCGGAGACCTTGAGCGGCGCGCCCATCAGCAGGTTCAGCACCGGCACGTTGGCCCAGCCCGCGCCCATGCCGAACATGCCGGCGAGCACGCCGATGAACGTGAATAGCACGAGTCCGGCCGGCGTGCGATGGACCTGCCACGCGACGGCGCGGCCGCTCGCGGCGTCGTGGAACACGCCGTGGATCGCCGAGCGCCGCGGACAGCCGATCGGGCGCCGCGACGTCGGGCAGCTCGGATTTGCGCGCGGTCGCCATCAGGGCGACGATGCCGAGGATCGTGATCGCCGAGCGCGACCTGCACCACCTGCGCGGGCAGCGCCAGACCGATCATCGCGCCCGCGATGGAACTGGCCGATGCGAGCAGCGCCAGCGGCAGCGCGAGGCGCAGGTCGGCGAGCCCGCCGCGCAGCAGGCTTGGTCCGGCCGCGAGCGCGCTCGCCAGCGCCACGAGCAGCCCGGCGCCGCGCACGAAATCGAGATGGAACGGGAAGAAGCCGCTGACGATCGGCACGAACAGCACGCCGCCGCCGACGCCCGCCGGCACCGCGACGATGCCGAGCAGCAAAACAGACGACGAACAGCGCGAGCGGCCAGACCCACCACGCGAGGTCGGCCTGCGCGGCGCCCGTGGCGGCGGCCGGCGCCGCGATCGTGGCGAGCAGAATGAAGGCCGCGACGAACCGCGGCGCCAGGAGGCGGTCCCGGCCGATGGGTGCGGTCGCGGGCTCGATCGAGGTCAATTGGGAGCGCGGTCCGGGGTTCGCAGGTCGAGGGCGCCGCGCAGGCTCATCCGCGCGGCGACGCCGCGGAAGGCGTCGGGGCGAATTCAGCCGCCGACCTATCAATACTCAATCCGCAGGGCATCCGTCAATAGCCGCATTGGCGTGCTGCGCATCACCCGGACGGCGTAGGGCCTCGGCCGCGGACCGCCCTCGCTTGCACGCGCATGACGCACGCCCGATAATCCCTGCACATCTCGCCATCGCCGATGACGCCCGACGCAGGCCGCGCCCGGATGCGCAATCGGGCGCAGAGTCAAGCCGTGACCCTCCCGTTCCCCGACTCCACGCCTGCCCGCCACGCTGCCGTCGCGGCGCCCCGCGCGGCAGCGGCGTGGCGAGACAGGAGTCCCGGGCGTGAAAATCTGCATCGTTTCGGACAGCCACGACCGCGCGCCGATGCTGCGCGACGCGGTCGCGCAGGCAAAGCAGGCCGGCGCCGAAGCCGTCGTTCACTGCGGCGACGTGATCGGCGCGATGACGTTGCGCCCGCTGCTCGAACTCGGGCTGCCCGTGCACGTGATTCACGGCAACAACCTCGGCGACTCGGTCATGCTGCACAGGTTGGCGCGGGAGAGCGGCGGGCTGCTCGAATATCACGGCGCCGACGCGCGCATCGAACTCGGCGGACGGAAGATCTTCCTGGTGCACTATCCCGACTACGGCTACGCGATGGCGTGCACAGGCGAGTGGGACCTCGTGTGCTGCGGCCATTCGCACTGCGCCGGCATCGAGCAGGTCGCCAACGTCAAGGGCGGGAAGACCTGGCTCGCCAACCCCGGCACCGTGGCAGCGCTGGCAGCGCCCGCGACGTGGATCCTCGGCGACCTCGCGTCGATGCAATTCGACATCCGCAAACTCGAGGCGCGTTGACGCGTGCCTGCACGAAGGATTGGAGGCGGGACCGCGCGGCGTGTCGTTCGGCGGCGTCGCACGCAATGTCCGTCCGGGACCGCATTGAATCCCCGGCGTCTGACCCGACGCATGGCCCGATACATCGAATCTATGGCGCCATAGCTTTTTTTTGTCGGCCGGCGCAGGGGCCCTCTGTAGAATCATCGACTGCAAGAAGCCGAATGAGCTTCGCCACAAGTCGTGCGCGCGTGCCCCGTTCTCGGGGCAGGGAGGAAACAGTGTTCGCCAGCAATCCGTTTGCCGAGATCTCGGCGTCCGTTCCGCCTGCCGTCATGCAGGCCTATGTCGTCCTCATGATCTTGCTGGTCGCGGCAGGGACGTTGTTCGACGTCGTGCACAAGGGAAGCGCCAGGTATTTCTTCGAGAACTGGCGCAAGTCGAAAAGCAAGGACGCCAAGCCGCTCGGCGGCGGCGAACTGGTGTCGATCGCGGTCAAGACCGGCGTGGTCGACGTCCTCACCTCCGGCGAGTTCTGCAACCCGCGGCGCCGGATCGCCCACCTGCTGGGCATGTACGGATTCGTGATCTACGTCGTCACCACCGCCATCCTGATGTTCGGCTACCCGACCACGGCAACACCCGCGCCCGGCATCCTGCCGCTGCTGTGGTGGATCGGCGGCCTGATGATCTGCGTCGGCGGATACTGGTTCTGGTTCTTCATCCGCGTCGATGTCGCCGCCGAGGGCCACTCGCCGTTTCGCCTGGTGCGCGCGGACCTGTTCATCCTCTCGCTGCTCGCCAGCGTGACGCTTGGCCTGATCTGGGCTTTCCTGCAATCGAAGGGCAGCGCCGGCGCCGGCGTGTTCTTCGGCCTGTACATCATGGCCACGACGGTGCTGTTCGCGGGCGTGCCCTGGTCCAAGTTCGCGCACATGTTCTTCAAGCCCGCGGCGGCCTTCGAGAAACGGGTATCCGAGGCCAATGGCACGGTCGAGAATCTGCCGACGCAGACGCGTGACGATCCCGAGCAACAGCAAAGACACTCCATGGAACTGTTGCGGGACGCTCCGATGAACATGGGGCTCGGCATCAAGCGCGAAGCGCCCCGCCACTATTGAATCGAGAAGCAGCCCGCAAGTTCTGCTGGACCAGCCAAGGAGCCGGAACTATGCCTACCTTCGTCTATATGACAAGGTGCGACGGATGCGGACATTGCGTCGACATCTGTCCGTCGGACATCATGCACATCGACAAGACCTATCGCCGGGCCTACAACATCGAGCCCAACATGTGCTGGGAGTGCTACTCCTGCGTCAAGGCCTGCCCGCAGAATGCGATCGATGTGCGCGGATATGCCGACTTTGCCCCGCTCGGTCACAGCGTTCGTGTCCACCGCGACGAGCAGAAAGGCACGATCGCCTGGAAGATCAAGTTCCGCAACGGCACGGAAAAGAACTTCCTGTCGCCCATCACCACCAAGCCCTGGGGCACGGCGATCCCCAAGCTCGCGGATGTTCCCGGACCCAGCAAGGAAATGCGCGACGGACAGCTGTTGTACAGCGAGCCGAAATATATCCGCATGGACGACGGCGGTCTGCATACGCTCGAGTCCGCTGGTCTCAAGATGAAGAAAGGCGTGTACTACTGATGGCTTACGAAACGATCGTCGAAGACGGCATCGATGTTCTGGTCGTCGGTGCAGGCCTTGGCGGCACCGGTGCCGCATGGGAGGCCAGATTCTGGGGTCAGGACAAGAAGATCGTCATTGCCGAGAAGGCCAATATCGATCGCTCCGGTGCGGTCGCCCAGGGTCTGTACGCCATCAACTGCTACATGGGCACCCGCTGGGGCGAAAACAAGCCGGAGGACCATGTCCGCTACGCTCGCATCGACCTGATGGGGATGGTGCGGGAAGACCTGCTGTTCGACATGGCCCGTCACGTCGACTCCACGGTGCATCAGTTCGAAGAGTGGGGCCTGCCCATCATGAAGGACCCGAAAACCGGGCGCTATCTGCGTGAAGGGCGATGGCAGATCATGATTCACGGCGAGTCCTACAAGCCCATCGTGGCCGAGGCCGCCAAGAAATCGGCGGACAAGGTCTTCAACCGCATCTGCGTCACCCACCTGCTGATGGACGAAAGCAAGGAGAACCGGATTGCCGGTGCCGTTGGCTTCAACGTCCGCACCGGCAACTACCACGTCTTCAAGTCCAAGACCGTGATCTGCGGCGCGGGCGGCGCCTCCAACATCTTCAAACCGCGTTCCGTGGGCGAAGGTTCCGGCCGCACCTGGTATGCGCCCTGGTCGTCCGCGTCGGCCTACGGGCTCATGATCGACGCCGGCGCCAAAATGACGCAGATGGAAAATCGCATCGTGCTGGCGCGTTTCAAGGACGGCTATGGCCCGGTCGGCGCCTACTTCCTGCACCTGAAGACCTATACGCAAAACGGTCTGGGCGAAGAGTACGAATCCAAGTGGTTCCCCGAACTGCAGAAAATGGTCGGCAAGGAATATCTCGATCCGGAAGCTTCGCACTTGACCCATCGGCCGATCCCGACCTGTTTGCGCAACCATTGCATCATCAGCGAAGTGAATGCCGGCCGCGGCCCCATTCACATGGTGACCATGCGCGCCTTCCAGGATCCCCATCTGGAAGAGGTCGGCTGGGAGAACTTCCTCGGCATGACCGTCGGCCAGGCGGTTCTGTGGGCCGCCACCGATGTGGATCCCAAGAACGAGAATCCCGAGCTGACCACATCCGAGCCCTACGTCATGGGCTCCCACGCGACCGGCTCGGGTGCCTGGTGCTCGGGTCCCGAGGACGTCTCCCCTCCCGAGTATTTCTGGGGCTACAACCGCATGACGACGATCGAAGGTCTGTTCGGCGCCGGTGACGCGGTCGGCGGCACGCCGCACGCCTTCTCGTCCGGCTCGTTCACCGAAGGTCGTCTCGCCGCGAAGGCCGCCTGCAAGTACATCGACGACGGAAAGGCCGAAGGCATTGTCGTATCCGATGAGCAGATCAACCGCCGCAGGAAGGAGATCTACAAGCCCCTGGAGCACTACAAGACCTACCGCAATGCGATCGTGGCGGGCTCTGTCAATCCGCACTACATCAATCCCAAGCAGGGCCTGGACCGTCTGCAGAAGCTGATGGACGAGTATTGCGGCGGAGTGACCGTCAACTACATGACCAACGAGAAGCTCCTGAATATCGGTCTCAAGAAGCTCGAGATCATGGAGGAAGACCTCGAGAAACTGGCCGCCGAGGATATTCACGAATTGCTGCGTGCGTGGGAATTGAAGCACCGTCATCGCGCTGCAGAGTGCGTCACGCAGCACACGCTGTTCCGCAAGGAGACCCGTTGGCCGGGTTACTACTACCGGGGCGACGCCATGAAGGTGGACGATGAAAACTGGCACGTGCTGACTGTTTCGCGTCGCGATCCGCAAACCGGCGAATACACCATGGAGAAGGCGCCTTGTTATCACCTGGTTGCGGATGACGAGTAGCAATATCTCCAGCGTAGAGCTCGCGTTGACCGTCTGCCTGGCGCAAGAGAAACCGGCACGTCGTCGGTTGTGAGCCCTATGAAGCTGGTCTCTTCCGGCCGCAGATAGCCGCGCGTGAACATCATCGAAAAAACCGATGAGGAGATTCGGGCCATTGCCGACCCCCTGTGGCGCGACCTCGTCAGACATTCGAACGAAGGCAAGTACGGAGAGTTCGCAAAGAACTTCTCCAGTTCCCTGGCGCTTGCCATGGATCAAGTCGTGGCGGGCCACCAGTTCGCAAACAGTGAACTGGCGAGAAGCCTGTCTGAAGACGTCGACTCGCTCGGCATCATCCGCCGGGGCGAACATGTGACGGTTCTTTACCGGCAGCGGAGCACCAAGAAGCAAGGCGAATGGCTTGGCCGACTTGTCCTCGGCCATGAAAACGGAGAGGTCAGGATCTTTGGTGCATCCATCTTCTGAGCAGTTCGTTCGGATTCGACATGAGTGAAACCATCCAGGACGGCAAGTTTGTCGAACTGACCTACAAGGTGACCGACAGGAAGTCGAGGCATGTCCTCACCAGGGTCGATTTCCCGTTGGGCTATGTTCACGGACACAATGAAATTCTGGCCCCTTCCGTCCATAAGGAGCTGGAGGGCAAGTCCGTTGGCGACGTGATCGAGGTGCCAATCGATGGCAATCAGATCTTCGGCCCCAGAGACGAGTCGCTGGTTTTTACCGATCACATCGAGAATGTCCCCGAGGAGTATCGGCAAGTCGGCGGCTCCATCCTCATGGAAAACGACAAGGGCCAGACCCGCAGCTTTATCGTGACGTGGATGGACGACGAGAAACTGACGGTCGACGGCAACAATCCGCTTTGCGGCAGAGAGGTCGTCTTTACGCTCGAGATACTCACCGTGCGCGACGCAACTGATGAAGAGACAAGAGTGGGCGGGGCGATCATTGCGAACGCGGATATCGACCCGTCACTCATGAGACCTGTCTAAGCAGCTGTGCTGAATGGCATCGGACAAATTTCGGCTTTAGTTACTTGCACTTACAATCCTGACTTCACGGCAAGAAAGGCGACTCATGAGCGAACAAAAGCCCACGACCAAGGTTCCTGACGGCCATACGCGTTTTTTTACAACGCGCCAGATGGCGCCAAACGAAAAGGGATTCGTTGGTTACGAAACTGTCTGGAAACCGTTCCAGAAGGAAGTCGAATACAAGACACCGAAACAGCCGTAGGGGTAATGCCGTAGTATTGACGAGCCGGATCGCGCGGTTTGGATGCGAACCGATAAAGGGGATTGCATCAGCGGCGATTGCTTGTTTCACGTTCTGCGATGGTGGGTGGTGTGGACCTCGCAGCAAATCGACCCCAGGCACATCGGCTCCGAGCTGACGACCTAGGAGCCCTACGTGATGAGCTCGCCCGCCACGTGCTCCGGCGGCTGGGCGAGCGGACCGGAAGACCATGCCCCCGCCGAATAGCAGTGGGAATACGACCGAATGATGAGGGTCGACGGGCTGTTCGGCGCCGGTGATACTATCGGCCGCAGCGCGCACAAGTTCTCGTCAGTGTCCTTCACCGAAGGACGGATCGCCGCCAAGGCCGCGGTCCGTTACGTGAAGGACATGTGGGACGACCAGCCGCAGGTCAGCGAACAGGAATGACGGGACTGACCGGCCCGACTTTTTCGAACGTTTGATTTCTTGAAAGATGGCTCTCCGACGCAAAGAAAGAGCCGATGAGGAAGAGCCGATTCACCGACGAGCAGATAGTCGCGATCCTCCGCGAGGCGGATCGAACCTCGGTTGCCGAGCCCGCCATGAAGAGCAAAAGTCAGCGAGCAGACGATCCACACCTGGCGCAAGCAATGCGATCAGCTGGAGCCGGCCGATCTGAAGCGGCTCAGGGCGCTGTCGACCGCAAGGCCAAGTGACCGGACCGGCAGCGGTGGCAGTCGTTCGCAGCGCGGCCGGCCCCGCGGCGGTTGGGCAGGCATGACGGGCGCCGACAGCGCGCGTTTTGCCCGGGCAATCGCTTACTTCGACGCGGCGAACGGCGAGGATCCGAACCGGGAATCGGACGGCGGCGGAGTGCGGCCGAAGGAGCTGCTCTACGCCGAGCGGATGACTGCCATGCTCGCCCGCTTTGCGCCACAGGCATCCGAGCCGCTGCGCCTCGCCGCGCGCTGTCAGCACATCCGGCGCTGGAAGATACCGCGCGCCGACTACCCGATGACACGCGCGGGCTACCAGCAGTGGCGGGTGCGCCTGCGCGATTTTCATGCGGGACTGGCGGGCGGGATCCTGCGCGAAGCCGGTTACGACGACGCGACGATCGCGCGCGTGGGCTCACTGATCCGCAAGGAGGCGCTGAAGACCGATGCCGAAGCGCAGGCGCTCGAGGACGTCGTCGACCTCGTGTTCCTGGAGAGCTACCTGGCGGATTTCGTCACCGAACATCCTGGCTACGACGAGGCGAAATTCGTCGACATCCTGAAGAAAACGGGACGGAAGATGTCGGCACGGGGCCGCGAGGCGGCGCTGACGCTGATCTCGCCGCCGCCGGCGTTGCTGCCGGTGATCCGCAAGGCGATGGACGAGGCCGGCGTGGCTGGAGACCCTGTGCCGACGTGACATGTCGCGCTGCCATCGCGGCGTCGCAACGTCGGGCTGCGTTTCATCCGCGCAACATCCTCCTGCGGCGCGAACTGCGCGATGGGCCGAAACAGTAGCGGCCCGGGCTGAGATCCGGCAGTAGCCCGCGAGCGCGCCGAAGTGGTCCGGAGTGCGCTTGATCACCTCGTCGCAGTCGGCAAGCGATCGCTTGATGTCGCCGGCGAGGAACAGTGCGCGGCAGGCGCGAGTCCGAACTCCGCGGCGAGCAGCTCGTAGGAGCGGCGCCGCGCGGCCGGGTCGTAGGTCCAGGTGTTGATGACGATTTCCTGCAGTTCGAGCCGCCCCGCCAGCTCGAGCAGCCTGCTGGCCACGTCTTTCGCGTTGCCAGCCAGCGACTTCCGGCGCAGTGCTGCGATGAGCGCACGCTCGGATTCTGTATACGGATGTGCGGCGGCCTGCTCGGGCGACACCAGCGGATTGCGCAGGCCCTGCTCGAAGCCAACGCGCCAGAATTCCCGCGTCTGCAGGAGCCGTCGCGCCTCGGCTTCCGTGTCCGCCGCGAGCGCCCAGACGCAGATCGTCGCGATCGGCGCCGGATAACGCGCGCTCGGGCGATAGTTCTGCCGGTAGAGCGCCAGTGCCTCGTCCACGCCCCGGCCGTCGCTGAAGAAATAGGCGAACGCATACGGCAGGCCGAAATGCGCAGCGAGTCGCGCGCCATAGTCCGAACTGCCGAGTATCCAGATCTCCGGGCTGGTCGGTCCCAGCGGGTGCGCCGCGATGTTTCGAAACGGATGGTCTTCCGGCAAAGGAACGCCCGCGACCCAGCATTGCAGCTCCTGCACCTGCCGCGGGAATTCGTCGGCGGCATTCGCGTGAGGATTCAACGCGAAGGCGGTCAGCCGGTCCGAGCCCGGCGCGCGGCCCACGCCCAGGTCGATCCTGCCCGGGGCGATGCCCTCCAGCACCCGGAACTGCTCGGCCACCTTGAGCGCCGAGTAATGCGGCAGCATCACGCCGGCGCTGCCGACGCGAATGCGCCGGGTGGTCGCGGCGATGGCGGCCATCAGGACCTCCGGTGCCGTGCCGACGATGCTGGCGCTGTTGTGGTGCTCGGACACCCAGTAGCGGTGGTAGCCCAGCGCGTCACACCGGCGCGCCAGTGCAAGCGAGTCGCGGATGGCTGCATCCTGCGGGTGGCCCTGTGCCGCGGGAGACTGATCGAGCACCGACCATTTCATGTCGCCACCTATTGTCCTGTTCCGTCGCCGCGAGCATCCTATCCGTCGGGCGCTGTGTCCATCAGGTCCGCATCGCGTGCCTGCCGCTTCGCCGCCTCGCGCTCCTCCGCGGGACGTCGTAGACGTCGGCGAAGTCTTCGCTGGCGACGAATGCACCGAACCGGTCGAGGTCGCAGCAGGCCATGAAGAATAGCTGAAGGCTGCGCTTCGAGGGCTAGCCGATCGTCGGGCCGGAGATTTCTTCTTCAGAATGAGCTGGCGTCAGCCGCGCGCGAGTTCGGCGTACTCCGGCAGACCCTGTTCGCGACGATTGTCGCCGATCGTGATTTCGTGCGGCTCGTCGTGATCGAGGCAGTGCGGCGCCTTCACGAGCGCGTACGAATCGCGGCCGGTGCTCTCCTCCTGGCGGCGCAGGGAATGCAGCGCGACCGGACAATAGCCGCATGCCGTCGGACGGTCCCCGTAGACGGCACAGTCCTCGAGCACCATGTACTGGCAGGCCGTGCCCTCGGCGACAGCCCTGCGCTTGACGCCGGCGATGCCGTCTTTCTCCATCCCGTAGGGCACCGTGTAGCGCTCGGGGAACTCCGACGCCGTCGGTCCCGGCCGCCCCTTCAGCCGGAGGATGGCGTACGGGGTCAGCGAGATGTCGATGTTGCGGCAGCAGGCGTTCCAGCAGGCGATGCCGCGATGACAGCGCAAGCGGATCGTCTTGTCCTCGTCGAACGTTTGCGGCAGCACCGGACTGCCGGGGAACGCAACGTCGGCTGGCGCGGATTCAGCACGCGGCTGGCTCATTCGGGTATCTTCGTGCTGCGCACAACGGCATTCGCCCTTCGGGCGCTCCGCGGGCGCAACTGGCATTGCTTCACGTTGTCCCGCTACGATCGGCATACCGGCAAGTGGGAATTGGAGAAGGCGCCGGTCCACCACATCATCGACTGACCGCGCTCCACCCGGAGCCCCTCGCGTTCGCGGCAGATATCGCGGCCACCGGCCCAGCGTCAGCCTGGGACCGGACCCCCGGGCATGTCGCACGCACCAATGATTCCATCGGCGTTCCGTGGGTCATAAGCGCACCTGTGCGGGTTCTTTATGACCGGCCGGCTTTGTGCTTCAATGGAAGGTACCCAGTCAACCTCCGGATGGATCGATGGCGGATCGCCGTCTCCAGGTATTCCACGCGGTCGCAAAACACCTGTCCTTCACCAAGGCGGCCGAGGCGCTCTTCATGACGCAGCCCGCGGTCACGTTCCAGATTCGCCAGCTTGAGGAGCACTTCAACACGCGCCTGTTCGATCGCGTGCACGGGCGCATCTCGCTCACGGCCGCAGGCAATCTGGCCTTGGAGTACGCCGAGCGTATCCTCGAGGTCTCGGCCGAGCTCGACACGCGCCTGCACGAGATGAGCGGCCAACTCGGAGGTCCGCTGCTCATCGGCGCCAGCACCACCATTGCCGATTACCTGCTGCCGCCTGTGCTTGGCGCCTACAAGGCGCGCTTTCCATCCGTCGTGCTACGGCTCTTCGTGGCCAACTCGGACGCGGTGCAGAGCCGCGTCGCCGAGCGCAGCCTCGACGTCGGCTTCATCGAGGGCGACTCGCATTTGCCCGTGCTCGTGACCGCCGTCTGCTGCGAGGATGAGCTGCTGGTCACCTGCGCGCCTTCGCATCCACTGGCGAAGCTCGAATCCGCGACGCCCGATTCGCTGATGCGCCACGCCAACATCAGCCGCGAACTGGGTTCGGGTACGCGCGAGGTCATCGACCACTACCTGCAGATGGCAGGAATCGCCCCCGACACGCTGCAGCGGGAGATGGAGCTCGGCAGCCCGGAGGCGCTGAAGCGGCTGGTCGCCACCGGGCTGGGGTTCGCCATCATGTCACGCGCGACCGTGGCCAACGAGATACGTCTCGGGCAGCTGGTGCAGGTCCCGCTCATGCCGCGGCTCGTCCGCAGCATGTCGGTCGTCTACCCCAAGGAACGGATCCATTCGCAAATGGTGAGCAGCTTCGTCGAGTTCGCGAAGCAGAATCTCGGTACGATGCCGGTCGCCGAGGCGGAAAGCGCGCACGCCTAGGCGTGCCGCGTCGGAAGTTCTTACCGGACCGCTCAGCGTGCGGGTTGAGTCGCGGACGTCCCCGCAGGCTTGCGCGCGACGTCCAGTGCCGCGTAATACTCTCGCAGGATCGCGAGCACCTCGGGGCGGCTGAACTCGGGCGGCACGGCGGCGCCCTCGGCCAGCCAGTTGCGCAGCTGGGTTCCGGACACCTGGAGCCGGTCGGCGTCGGGGTGCGGACAGGTGCGCCCGGAGGCCATGCCACCGCAGGCGTAACACCAGAACGCCACGTCGATCCTGAGCGGCACCGTCTGCAGCGCGTCGCGCGGGATCTCGTCGAAGATGTGGTGCGCGTCGAACGGGCCGTAGTAGCTGCCGACGCCGGCGTGGTCCCGGCCCACGATCTGGTGCGAGCAGCCGTAGTTCTGGCGGAACAGCGCGTGCAGCAGCGCCTCGCGCGGGCCTGCATAGCGCATGTCGAGCGGATAGCCCGCCTGGACCACCGTCTTCTGCACGAAGTACTTCTCGGCGAGCACTGCGATCGTCCTGGTCCGGATCTCGGCCGGGATGTCGCCCGGCTTGAGCGCGCCCAGCAGCGAGTGGATCAGCACGCCGTCGCAGACCTCGATCGCGACCTTGGCGAGGTACTCGTGCGAACGGTGCATCGGATTGCGGGTCTGGAATGCCGCGACCTTCGACCAGCCGAGCGTGGTAAACAGTGCCCGCGTCTGGGCCGGCGTCATGAAGAGGTTGCCGTATTTTTCGGCGAACCCGCCCGTCGACAGCACGCGGAGCGTGCCCGCGAGGTTGACCTCGCCTTGCTCCAGCACGAGCTTGACGCCGGGATGCGCGGGGTCGGTCGTGCGAAACACGGTCGCGCATTCGTGCGCCTTGTCGATCGCGTACTTCTCCGTGACGAGCATCGTCGCCAGCAATTCGCCGCTGTCGGCATCGACGAGCGCGATGTCCCCGCCGATGCTGATCGAGGCGGCGCGCGCTGCGTCCACCGACAGCGTGATCGGTATCGGCCAGAACAGGCCGCTCGCCGTGCGCATCCCGTCGCAGACGCCCTGCCAGTCGGCGTGCGACATGAAACCCGGAAGCGGCGTGAACCCGCCGATGCCCAGCATGATGATGTCGCCCTTTTCGCGCGAGCTGACGGTGAGCCGCGGCAGCGCCGCCGCGCGGCGCTGCTCTGCGACCCGGGCCTCGCCCTCGAGCAGCAGCGGGCGCAACCCTATGCCACCGTGGGGGCTGACGAGCGGCATGTTCACGGATGTTGGCATGTGCAAAGGGCCGGGGCGGAACGCAGAGGGGCGATTTCAGGCGTGGCCATTATTCCGAAACGGTATAACATTATAACCAATGGCAAGCGGGCTGCGGAGGGCGTTCGGCATCGCGGATTCACGCGATCGACTGATAGTAGAGATTCTGCGGGTGGTTGGATTGCGCGAAGAAGTACCAGCGCTCCGCGAGGAGGCCGATGTACTGGACACCGAACGCGACGATGATCGTCACCGTCGACCCTCCCGCCAGCCCCGCCGCGAGGAGCAGCACCGGCAGCGCAAAGGCGCCCAGGAGAAAGAGCCACTTGATCGAGCGGAAGAACGGCGCGCTGCGGCCATGGAAGAACTCGCGGGTGTTGAACGAGCCGCCCATGAACCCCTGCGACTTCTGGACGATTCGCGGATGCTTGATTCCGATGGCCGTCTGCAGCGTGGATTTCGGGCGCAGCCGGGCATTGCGGACGAGCGAAGCGACGCGGCCGGCGAATCCGAGCAGGGTTAGGATGAGCGCGAGGGTTGCCAGGAACCGGACGAGCGCCGGCGCGGCCGACGTGGCGTAGGCGGCGGCGAGCGCGAACCCCGACGCACATCCGAGCAGCACGAAGTTGACGACCGTGAGCGGCGTCGCCCATTCGCGCAGGAACGCCACGCACGCGTAGATCATCCCCGTGCAGACGAAGAGCGCCAGCGCGAGCACGACTCCGGCCAGCCCGACGACGATGGTCGAGTCGATGGCTGCGCCGGAGGGCAGCGTGGCGAGCGCTTCTCCGAGGTGAAAAAAATGCACGATGGCGTACAGCAGGGCCGCGCACATGAATGCCGGCAGGACGATCACTTCGCGCGAGAGCCACGACGTGCGCCACCGCGCCGCCGATCGCCATGCCCGCTCCGGCCGGCCGAGATGGAAGAACGACGCGAGCAGCCCGGCGCCGGTGAACAGGAACGCGGTAAGGCTGCCGTAGAAATAGAACCAGGGCCGATGCGGCGACGGCAGGAGCTCGAACAGCGCGCCGGTCTCGACGGTGACCAGCGCAACGAACAGGCCCTGCCCGGCGCCGATCAGCGTCGTGAGGAAGAGGACGGAGAATTGCGGATGCACGGGTTGGGTCCTACCAGGACATGACGTCGTCGAGCGAGGGATCCGATTTCGCCGGCTTCGGCAGCAGCCCGTCGACCTTGAGCGGATTGTCGGCGCGCTCGAGCTCGTCGGCGTGGATGTGCCGCTCGGTCTTGCGCCGCGGCAGGTAGTGGTTCGCCGGGTGCGTTCCCCATTCCGGCATCAGCGCGTAGCCGGCGCTATCGCGGATGGCGACAGACACCTCCGAGTCAGGGTCGTGGATGTCGCCGAACAGGCGCGCGCTGGTCGGGCAGGCGAGCACGCAGGCGGGCTTGCGCTCGCGCTCCGGCAGCGCCGTGTCGGTGATGCGGTCCACGCACAGCGTGCACTTGGTCATCACCTTGCGCTCCTCGTCCAGCTCGCGCACGCCGTAGGGACATGCCCACGCGCAATACTTGCAGCCGATGCACTTGTCGAAATCGACCAGCACGATGCCGTCCTCGGCCCGCTTGTAGCTGGCGCCCGTCGGACACACGGGAACGCAGGGCGGATCCTCGCAGTGCAGGCACGACTTCGGAAAGTGCACGGTCTGGGTGTTCGGAAACTCGCCGACCTCGAATGTCTGCACGCGGTTGAAGAAGGTGCCGGTCGGGTCGCGGTCGTACGGATTGAAGTCCGCCAGCGGGCCCGCCGAGCCCGACGTGTTCCACTGCTTGCAGCTCGTCACGCAGGCATGGCAGCCGACGCAGACGTTGAGGTCGATGACCAACGCGAGCTGGGTCACCGCGAGCTCCCTGCCACGTCCGCGAGCGGCGTCACTTCGAGCTCCCCCGCCCGGCGAAGTACGCCAGCCAGCGCGGCCGCGTGGTCGCGGTCCCAGGCGCCGCGGGCACGGCCTCGAACTGCGGCCACGTGGTCTTGGGCTCGTCGGCCTCCGCCCTGTAGATGCGCACGCGGACGTCGTACCACGCGGCCTGCCCGGTGACCGGATCCGAGTTGGAAATGGGCTCGCCGCCGGCGGTCGGCAGTTCGTCGGCGATCAGGTGGTTGAGCAGGAAGCCGCGCTGCGACTCGTTGGCGTCCGGCGCGAGGCGCCACGCGCCCGGGGCCTTGCCGATCGCGTTCCATGTCCAGACGGTGCCGGGCTCGACGGCCTCCGAGTAGCTGCACATGCAGCGCACCTTGCCCCACGGCGAGGCGACCCACATCCAGCCGCCGTCCTCGATGCCGGCCGCGCGCGCCACGCCCGGATTGACGAACAGGTGGTTGTGGGCGTGGATCTGGCGCAGCCACGCGTTCTGCGAGTCCCAGGCATGGTACATCGCCATCGGCCGCTGGGTGATGGCGCGCAGCGGGTAGGCATCGAGATTCGTCTGCTGGGCCTCGAGCGGCTCGTAGAAGAACGGCAGCGGATCGAAATACTCGGCGATGCGCGCCTTCAGGTGCTCGGGCGGCTTGCGCGAGATCCCCTTGCCCTGCGCGGCCAGGCGGAATTTCTGCAGCACCTCGGAGTACAGATGGACGAGGATCGGCTCGGCGTAGCGCTGGATGCGGTTGCGCTGCGACCACTCGAGGTAGCCCTTGTTCCAGTTGCGCATGTACTGGTAGGACGGCGGCAGCTTGTGGTGGTAGACGCAGTTGTTCTGTGCGTACATCTCCCACTGCCGCGGATTGGGCTCGCCGCGCATGAACTTCTCGCCGCCCTTGCCGCGCCAGCCGGACAGGAAGCCGATCCCCGAGCCGGGGTCGGTCTCGTAGTTGACGATGAAATCCGGATAGTCTCGGAACTTGCGCGCGCCGTCGGGTCGCACGAAGGCCGGAAACTTCAGCCGCGACGCGAGCTCGATCAGCACTTCCTGGAACGGCTTGCACTCGCCCGTGGGCGGCACCACGGGGATGCGCACCGAATCGGCCGGCCCGTCGAACTCCGAAATCGGCCGGTCGAGCATCGACATCACGTCGTGGCGCTCGAGGTAGGTGGTGTCGGGCAGCACCAGGTCGGCGAACGCGGTGGTCTCGGACTGGAACGCGTCGCAGACGACGAGGAAGGGGATCTTGTACTCCCCGTCCTCCCGTTGGTCGTTCAGCATCCGGCGGACCTCCGAGGTGTTCATCGTCGAGTTCCACGCCATGTTCGCCATGAAGATCAGCAGCGTGTCGATCGGGTAGGGGTCGCCGCGCCACGCATTGGTGATCACGTTGTGCATCATCCCGTGCACCGACAGCGGGTACTCCCACGAGAACGCCTTGTCGATGCGCACCGGCGTGCCGTCGTCGTTGACGAAGAGATCGTCGGGCTCGGCGGGCCAGCCCAGCGCCAGACCGTCGAGCGGCGTGTTCGGGCGGATTGCGAGGGGCGTGTTCGGCGTCTTCGCACAGGGCGGGATCGGGCGCGGGAACGGCGCCTTGTGGCGGAAGCCGCCGGGCCGGTCGATCGTGCCCAGCAGTGACATCAGGATGGCAAGCGCGCGAATCGTGTGAAAGCCGTTGGAGTGCGCGGCAAGTCCGCGCATCGCGTGGAAGGCGACGGGGTTGCCGGTGACCGTCTCGTGCTCGTTGCCCCAGACGTCGGTCCAGGGGATCGGCAGCTCGATCTTCTGGTCGCGCGCGGTGACACCCATTTCGTGCGCAAGGCGGCGAATGGCCTCGGCGGGGATCCCGGTGATGCCGGCCGCCCACTCCGGCGTATAGGCGTCGACGCGCTCCTTCAGGAGCTGGAACGCGGGCTTCACCGGCGTGCCGTCGGAGAGCGCGAACTCGCCCAGCAGGAAGGGATCCGCACCCTCGGAGTGCGTGAGCACCGCCCGGTTCGTCGCGCGATCCCACCAGAGCTTGTTCTGCGGGTCGAAGCAGCCTTCCTCCTTGGGCACCTCGGTGCGCACGAACATCCCGAACTCGTCGCTTTTCGCATCGAGGTTCACGAGCTGCCCGCCGTTGGTGTAGCGGACCAGGAAGTCGCGGTCGTAGAGCCCGAGCGCGATGATCTCGTGGATCAGCGCGAGCAGCAGCGCGCCGTCCGTGCCGGGGCGGATCGGCACCCACTCGTCGGCGATCGCCGAGTAGCCGGTGCGGACCGGATTGATCGAGATGAATCGCCCGCCGTTGCGCTTGAACTTCGAGATCGCGATCTTCAGCGGGTTCGAGTGATGGTCCTCGGCGGTGCCGATCATCACGAACAGCTTCGCCCGGTCGAGGTCGGGGCCGCCGAACTCCCAGAACGACCCGCCGATCGTGTAGATCATCCCGGCCGCCATGTTGACCGAGCAGAACCCGCCGTGCGCCGCGTAGTTGGGTGTGCCGAACTGACGGGCGAAGAGCCCAGTCAGCGCCTGCATCTGGTCGCGGCCGGTGAAGAGAGCGAACTGCCGTGGATCGGTCGCGCGGATCCGCCCCAGCCGCTCTTCGAGCACCCGGAACGCCTCGTCCCAGGTCACCTCGACGAACTCGCCGGCGCCGCGTTCGGCGCCGGGCTTGCGCATGAGGGGCTTGGTGAGCCGGGCGGGCGAGTACTGCTTCATGATCCCCGAGCTGCCCTTGGCGCAGATCACGCCGTTGTTCAGCGGGTGATCGGGATTGCCCTCGATGTAGCGGACCTCACCGTTGCGCACGTGCACGCGGATCCCGCAGCGGCACGCGCACATGTAGCACGTCGTGTTCCGGATTTCCGTCGCGGCGCCAGGCAGCGGTTCGGCGCGCGGGTCGTGGAGAGGCGTCGAGGGCATGGGTTCAGGCCGGCATCACTGCGCAACGGGGTGCGAATCGCGGCGGGGAAACGGGGTGGTGGCGACGGCGCCCGGATGCCGCAGAGTACCGTCATTTACCCCAGACTGGCCACGGTGTGTCCATTACCAAGATGGGGGGAAGGAGGATACTCCGTTGGGATAGGGGCGCCGTCGCTTGCGGGTTGCCCGGACAGGACCGATAATTTGCCGCCCCTGCCGGCGGGCAACCGGCAGGCCTGCGGGCGGGTGCCTCGTCGCAGCGCATCGAGGAGATCCTTTGGGGCCACAACACGGGAATCGGCCGACCATCGCGGCCGACACGGCGGCGGATCCGCCCGCGGACGCCTTCGCTGCCCCTGGGGCAGTTGCCGGGTTCGGCCCGCCCGCTGGCGATGCCGCCGCGCCCGGTTCCGGTGCGGTATCCGCATACGGGGGAATCGAGCGCGAGGCCCTGCGCGCAGCCCTGGCCAGCGAGCGCCAGATGATGGCGAACGAGGTGCACGATTCGCTGGCGCAGGGGCTCACGTACATGCGCATGCGGATGAGCCTCCTGCGCGACGCGATTCGCGACGGCGACGACGCGCGGGCATTCAAGTACTGGAGCGACGTCGACACCTCGCTCACCAATGCGCACCGGCGGCTGCGCGAGCTCATCACCTATTTTCGCAGCCGGATGGACCCGCATGGCTTGCTTCATGCGCTGCGGGCGATGACCGAGACCTTCCTCGACCGCACCGGCGTCGCACTGGAGTTCGCCAACCGCGTTGGCGAACTCGACCTGCCGGTGGGTCGCGAGGTCCAGGTCTTCCACATCGTGCAGGAAGCGCTGGCCAACGTCTGCAAGCACGCGAATGCCAAGCAAGCGCGCCTCACGCTGGAACGCAAGGGGGCCGGGTACGAGATCGTGGTCGAAGACGACGGCGTGGGCATGACCGTCGACGCGGCCGGCGAGCGCGGCGAGGCCGGCCACTACGGCATCGCGATCATGCGCGAACGAGCGCTCCGACTCGGCGGCGAGCTGGCCCTGGACAGCGCGCCGGGGACCGGGACGCGCGTGCGGTTATACTTCCCGGCCATGGAACCCGAAACCGGGAGCGGGCTGTGAGCGCCGCCGGGCCGTCCCAAGGCGCGAGCTGGGCCCCCTCGGGGGGCAGCGCAGCGGCGTACGCCGCAAGCGTGGGGGTCCGTACGGTGAGCGCCGCCGGGCCGTCCCAAGGCGCGAGCCGGGCCCCCTCGGGGAGCAGCGCAGCGGCGTACGCCGCAAGCGTGGGGGTCGTCTTGTGAGCGAGCCCATCCGCGTCGTGCTGATCGACGATCACGGACTTTGCCGCCGCGGCCTCGCCGAGCTCCTGGAGCAGCGCGCCGGCATCAAGGTGCTCGGCACCACCGGCAACGCCGACGAGGCGGTCCGGCTGCTGCGCGACGGGCGGCCGGATCTCGTCATCATGGACCTGCGGATGGCGCCCGTCGACGGCTTTACGCTGTTGGCGCGCATCCGCACCGAAGGCATTGACGCGCCGGTCGTCGTCCTGACGATGAGCGACCTCAAGGACGACCTCGCCCGTGCGTTTCGCGCCGGGGTGCGCGGCTATCTGCTGAAGGACATGGACCCCGATGACGTGATCGATGCGATCCGCCGCATAGCCCGCGGCGAAATTGTCGTGGCGCCGCTGATGGCCGCCAAGCTGGTCGATCTGCTGGTCCCCGGCAAGGAAGGCAAGACCCGCGACGACTACCTTCGGCAATTGACCGTGCGCGAGCGCGAAATCCTGAAGCATCTGTCGAGCGGCAAGAGCAACAAGGCGATCGCGCAGGCACTCGACATCAGCCACGACACGGTGAAGCTGCACGTGCGCCATATCCTGTCCAAGCTGGGACTGACCTCGCGCGTCGAGGCTGCGGTCTTCGCGGTCGAGCATCGCGTGTCGATGGAGGCCGGCGGCAATGAACGCGCGCGGGGTTGACGCGTCGGCCTGCGGCGCGCCCGGAGCCTATGGCTCCTTGTCCGGTACGAACCAGTTGAGTTTCTCGCGCAGCCGCACGACGTTGCCGACGATGATCAGCGTGGGGGCGTGGAGCTTCGCCTTGGCGACGCGTGCCGGCAAGGTCCCGAGCGTGCCGGTCACCACGCGCTGTGTCCGCGTGGTCCCCTGCTGGACGACGGCCGCTCCGGTATCACGGGCCAGGCCGTGCTGGACGAGCTTGCGGCAGATCGTCGGCAGGCTCAGGAGCCCCATGTAGACGACGACCGTCTGCCGCGGCCGCGCCAGCGCGGGCCAGTCGAGATCCACGCTGCCGTCCTTCAGGTGACCCGTCACCAGCAAACACGATTGCGCGTGATCGCGATGCGTGAGCGGAATGCCGGCGTACGCGGCGGCGCCCAGGGCCGCGGTGATGCCGGGGACGACCTCGAACCGGATGCCTTGCTCGGACAGCGTGTCGATTTCCTCGCCGCCGCGGCCGAACACGAACGGGTCGCCGCCCTTCAGGCGGAGCACGCGCTTTCCCGCGAGCGCGTGCTCGACCAGCAGCGCGTTGATCGCTTCCTGTCGCATCGTGTGGTTGGCGCGCTGCTTGCCGACATAGATGCGCTCGGTGCGTGCCGGCAGCAGCGCCAGGACCTCCGGCGAGATCAGGCTGTCGTACAGCGCGACGTCGGAGCGCCGCATCAGTTTACGCGCGCGCACGGTGAGCAGGTCCGGGTCGCCCGGCCCGGCACCGACCAGATAGACCTCGCCACGGGCCGCACGACGCTTCGCGGGAGCTCCCGGCGCGGGCTTGGGGGACGAGCTGCGCACGGCGTCACGCATCGCCGTCGGATACCGGCGGCGGGTTCGCGGCGGCCGCGTCGTTCGGGTTGATGAAAATGAACCGGAAGTCGCCCGGCTCGTACTCGACGAAATCGAGCGTCATTCCCGTGAGGAGTTCGCGGTGCTCCCCGGCGACGACGAGCGCGATGCCTTCGGAGGTGAGTGCAATGTCGCCTTTGCGCACATTGTCGAAGCCCATCGTGTAGTCGAGCGAGCCGTCCGCGTCGATGCTCGCGGCGATGCGCAGCGCGAGGCCGTCGGCGTCGGAGGACCCGGCGGCGGTCAGGATCTGCCGTGCGGCGTCCGGCGTGACGACGATCAACGGCGTCGCCCGCGGCATCCGCCTGTGAAAGGTAATGGTGGCGATGTCGGGACGCTTCATCAGTGCTCGCCCTTGGTCTTCAGGAGTCCCGCGAGCCGGTTGCCCTGCTTCTGCGGGCCGCCACGCGGAAACAGGTCGTGCAGATGGTGGTTGGTCCCGCGATCGGATCCCCAGGCCTCGCGAAAGTGCCGGATCATCACCCGGACCTGCGCCTGCACGCCGTGCGCATCGAAGTGGTCGCGCAGGAAGCGGATGACCTCCCAGTGCTCGCCGGTCAGCGCGAGCCCCTCGCGGGTGGCCTGCGCCCGCGCGAAGTCCTCGGACCATTGCTCGCGACGCACGAGATAGCCTTCGGCGTCGGTCTCGATCGCGACGCCGTTCACATCGAGCGTGTGCGGCGCGGCCGGAGCGGGACGCCGTGCCGGTTCAGGGATCGCCGCGACGTCAGCCATCGATTGCCTCGCGTTCTCGCGCGGTGCGGGCCCAGGCTGGATTGCAGGCACGACGCTGCGGGTAGCCGCTCGCGCGGATAAAGGCGACAAAGCGCGCCGCCCAGTTGTCCCGCCCGGTGCTGCGCCGGTGCACGAACGACGCGAGCACGTTCTTCGTCACGATACCGTCGCGCTCACCATCGATGCCGTGGCCACGCCGAATCCGATACGCGAAGCGCGTCGCGGCCGGCAGGTTGTCGAGACTGGCGTAGTGAAACTCGTGCGCCCGCACGCCGGTGCCCGCCTGCCCATCCGCCGGCCAGGGAAACGCCGGCGCCTCGTCGAGCACGACGTAGCCGCGTCCGATCGGCCGCTCGTGCATCACGACATCGCCGCCGATCGCGCCGACCATGCGGTAGCTGTGCCCTTCCCGTGTCAGCGAGTTGCGCGAGGTACATGAGCCCGCCGCACTCGGCATACACGGGGAGGCCCGCGTCGATCGCCGCGCCGATCCGGGCGCGCAGCGCGCCGTTGGCCTCGAGCTCGCGCGCGAACAGCTCGGGAAATCCGCCGCCGATGACCAGCGCGTCGACGTCCGGCAGATGCGTGTGCGCGAGCGTGTCGAACGGGACGAGCGTCGCGCCGGCGGCGCGGAGCGCGTCGAGGTCGTCACCGTAGTAGAAGCCGAACGCGCGATCCTGCGCAATGCCGATCCGGATGTCGGAGGCGATGACGGAGCTCGGGTGCATCATGCGATCGGGTTCGGCCACGAGCGGAAGCGGACCTGCGGCCAATTCGAGCAGCCGGTCGATGTCGACCTGGCGCTCGATGGCGGCGCCGATTTCCGCAATATGCGCCGCCGCGTCGCCGGCTTCGTTGCACGGCATGAGGCCGAGTTGACGCTCGACGATCGCGAGTCGCGGATCGTGGTGGACCGCGCCCAGCACCGGGACGTCGGTGTAGTGTCCGATCACCGCGCGGAGCTTCGCTTCGTGCCGGCTGCCGCCGAGCTGGTTGAGGATCACGCCGGCGATCCGGATGTCGCGGTCGAACGCCTGGTACCCGAGGACGAGCGGCGCGATGCCGCGGGTCATGCCGCGGGCGTCGATGACGAGCGCCACCGGCAGGCCGAGCATCTTGGCGAGCGCGGCGTTGCTGTTGCTCCCGTCGAGCGCCAGCCCGTCGTAGAGGCCCTTGTTGCCTTCGACGAGCGCGACATCGGCGCCCGCGGCGTGGCGTTCGAATACCGCGCGGATCTCGGCCTCGTCGGTCAGGTACGGATCGAGATTGCGGCAATGCCGGCCACCCGCCTGCGTGAGCCACATCGGGTCGATGTAGTCCGGCCCCTTCTTGAACGTCTGGACGGCGAGCCCACGCGCGCGCATCGCGGCCACGAGTCCGATGGCCACCGTCGTCTTGCCCGAAGACTTGTGTGCTGCGGAGACGAGGAACCGGCGCATTCGGATCGACCTCAATCGGCGCCGGCGCCATGCGGCGCAGCCGTTGCGTCGACCGGCAGGAAGTCGAGCACGCGGGCGCCGACCAGAGCGACCAGGAAGGCGATGCCGACCCCGCCCATCCCCAGCGCCCATTCCGGCGCGCTCGGCGTGTAGGCCTGCACGACGCCGTCCGCAAAGCTGCTGCTGATGGTGAATCCGGGAAAGAGCTCCTGCGGGTACGCCTGTCCGCCGATGATGAACACGTACAGCAGCGCGAAGGCGCCGCCGATGACGAGCCACGGCGCGGCCAGCCCGCCGCGCGCGATCGCCGACGGCGGGCCCCAGAGCAGGAACAGCGGCACGAGGCTGCCGGCGACGACGTACCCCCACCAGAAGAGCTGCGGGTAGATCCCCCCGTCGCGCAGTATGAAACGCTCGAAGGCGGCCTGCTTCGCGAAATACCCGTTGGTGAGGTGGTAGACCAGCACGAAGAAAAGCACGGCGACGACGAAGAGGGCGAGCAGGTTCTGCATGCGGCGCCGCAGCTCCGCGGGCAGCGTCAGTCCGTTCCACCGATAGAACGCGGACTGGATGACGAGGAACACGGCGAGCCCCCACGCGAGCGACATCGCGAGGAACAGCGGGATCAGGATGGCCGAGCCGAACGCCTGCCGCGCAACGAGGAACGCGAAGATCGATCCCGTCCCCGACGTCAGAATGATCCGCCACGCGAACGCCGCGATGCCCGCGGCGCGCGACCGGTCGACCCGGCGCGGCGCCATCAGCGTCCACAGGTACACGGCGACGATCGCAGCCATGCCGGAGTAGAGGAACATGTTCCACGCGAACACCGACGTGAAGTTGTAGTGCGTCGCGGCGACGACGATGCGCTCCGGCCGGCCGAGATCGAGCATCAGCACGGCAAGTCCGCCGGCCAGCAACGCGAGGCACAGCAGGCCCGACAGCGGCGCCAGCGGCTTGTACGCCGTCTGCCGGAACACCGAGCCGACCGACGCCACGTTGAGCACGCCCGACGCGGCGACGATGAGGAAGATCGCGAACACGTGCGGGAGGCCCCAGACGATCCGGTTGTTCATGCCGGTCACGATGTGGCCGTGGGTTTCCATCACGTGCGCGGCGTACAGCCCGGCCAGCACGACGATGGCGGCGACGGCGAACGCGGCCCAGAAGCGGCGTGCGGCGGAAACGGAGGGCGCGGGCATCATGGCGCGGCTGGGGTCAGAGGCCCTGGTAGCGAATCGCGGTGTCCAGGTCGAGGTCGGCGCGGACCTGCGTGGTGGCCACCGCGGCGATCCGCTGCGAGATTTCGCTTTGCGGGTCGTTCAGATCGCCGAACAGCAGCGCCTTGTGCCCTTCGGCGGCGCAGGCTTCAACGCACGCGGGAATGCGGTCGCGGTCGACGCGATGCACGCACAGCGTGCACGATTCGACGCAGCCCTTGCCGCGGGGCACGTCCGGCTTCTGGTTCGTGACCGGCTCGTGCACGAACGAGCGCGCGCCGTAGGGGCAGGCCATCACGCAGTAGCGGCAGCCGATGCAGGTGTGCCTGTCGACCAGCACGATGCCGTCCGCGCGCTTGAACGAGGCGCCGGTCGGGCAGACGTCGACGCAGGGCGGCTCCGCGCAGTGCTGGCACATCATCGGCAGCGAGCGCGCGCGGCCGCGCCCGTCCTTGAGGTCGATCTTGCGGATCCATTGCGCGTCGGTGACCGCCTTGCCGCCACCGAGCCCGTTCTCCCTGTCGCAGGCGGTCACGCAGGCGTCGCAACCGGCCGCGCAGCGGTTCATGTCGACGAGCAGTCCCCAGCGCACCGTCGCCGGCGCCGCAGCTTCGGGCGCCCGGCCCTGCGCGAGCTCGTACAAAGTGATGCCCGGCGCGAGCACGACGCCGGCGAGCGCGGCCGTCTCCCACAGGAACTTCCGGCGGCCGTGATTCACGCTCATGGTCGGGCCGCGGCCGCTGTCTTGGCGGGCTTGTCGGCGTGGCATTCGAAGCAGTCGAGATTCACGCCGGCGTAGCGGTGGCAGGTTGCGCAGAAGCCGTCGGCGCCGGTGACGCGGCCGGTTTTCTTGCCCGCATGGCAGGTGACGCAGTTGGCGAGACTGTGCTTCGTCGTACGGATGCCCTCGTGCACCGTCCGGTCGCGCTGATGCTTGAGCAGTTCCATGTGGTTGCGGCGCATGAACGCAGTGTCCTCGACGCAACGCTCGCCCGCAGCCGCTTCGATCGCCGGCAGCGGGACGCGCGACGGCGCGCGCGCGGTTTCAGGCGCCGCGAGCGACGCGGCCGCCGCGAGGAAGGCCATGGCGAAGAGCGTGCTCTTCGGCCAGCGCCGGGCGCGAGATCCGTCGGCCATGCGCGTCGTCCTATTCCCCCAGCCCCATTTGTATGTACCCGGTCGGGCAGACGTCGGCGCAGATGTGGCAGCCGATGCACTTGTCGTAATCGGTGTACACGTAGCGGCCCATCGTGGCCTCTTTCTTCGGCACCCGCGCCACCGCCGTCTGCGGGCAATAGACCACGCAGTTGTCGCACTCGAAGCACTGGCCGCAGCTCATGCAGCGCTTGGCCTCGGCCACGGCGTCGGCTTCGGCAAGCGCCTCCAGTCGCTCCTCGAAGTTGCCGAGCGCCGATTCCCGGGTCAGCGTGATCACGTTGCGCCGGAAGCGCGGCACGTAGTTGAAGTGCCCGAGGAAGAGCTCGTCGTGCGGAATCACGTAGCGGTCGGAGCGGTTGTCGTAGTTGTGAATGGCGGCCTTGCTCGCGTCCGTGCCCCGGAGCGGCTCGTGCGCTTCGGTGAAGGCGAGCCCCTTCTCGACCATCTTGCGCTTCAGATCGAACACGTGGACATCGACCTTTGGCCGCTTCTCCGGGCCCTCGCCGGCAAGGAAGCGGTCGATGCCGTCCGCCGCGATCGCGCCGTGGCCGATCGCCGTTGTGAGCAGGTGCGGCCGGATGACGTCGCCACCGGCAAACGTTCCCGGCTTGCCCGGGATCTGGTAGTTCTTGTCCGTGGCCACGGCGCCCTTGCCGATGTCGAATTCCTCGAGCCCGGTGAAATCGACCGCCTGGCCGATCGCGGAGACGACGAGGTCGGCGGGGATTTCCTCCTCGGTGCCTTCGATCACCTTGATCTCGAGCCGGGGGCCGACGAACTTCGCCTCGCAGCGCGCGACGACCAGCGCGGTCGCACGGCCATTCGCGTCCTTGACCACCCGCACCGGCGCCAGACCGCCGCGGATCGCGATGCCCTCCGCCAGCGCCTGCTCGATCTCGTGCTGGTTGGCCTGCATCCTGTTGACGTCGAACACCGACGTCAGCGTCACCTCGGCGCCCTGCTTTGCGGACACCGACGCGACGTCGTGCGCCATGTGCCCCGCAATCGCGAGCTCGGGAAAGTCGGTCGGTTTCGCGTGCCCGATGTGGCCGAGGCGGCGCGCGACGGTCGCGACGTCGATCGACGTGTCGCCGCCGCCGATGACGACGACGCGCTTGCCGACGTGCCGGAGCCTGCCGTCGTTGAACGCCTTGAGGAACGACGTGGCGGTGACGACGTTGGGAGCGTCGCCGCCAGGCGCCGGCAGCGGACGCCCCGATTGCGCGCCCATGCCGAGGAAGACGGCGGAGAAGTCCTGCCGCAGCTGCTCGAGCGTCACGTCGGTCCCGATCCGGCAATTCAGGCGCACGTCCACACCGAGGTCGACGATCCGCTTGATCTCGGCGTCCAGCACCTCGCGCGGCGTGCGGAATCCAGGAATGCCGTAGCGCATCATGCCGCCGAGCAATTCGTGCTCGTCGAAGATCGTCACGGCGTGGCCTTTGAGCGCGAGCTGGTACGCGCAGGACAGCCCGGCCGGCCCGCCGCCGATCACCGCGACCTTCTTGCCCGTCTTTGCCTGCGGCGCGACGAATTTGAGCTGGTTCGCGATCGCGTACTCACCGAGGAAATGCTCGACCGAGTTGATGCCGACGTGGTCTTCGACCTCGTTGCGGTTGCAGCCGGTCTCGCAGGGCGCCGGGCAGACGCGGCCCATCACCGACGGGAACGGGTTCGCCTCGGTCAGGCGGCGGAACGCGTATTCCTGCCACGGCATCCCGGCGGGCGGCTTCTCGATGCCGCGCGCGATGTTGAGGTAGCCGCGGATGTCCTCGCCGGACGGACAGCTGCCCTGGCACGGTGGCGTCGACTGTATGTAGGTCGGGCACTTGTGAGTGAAGCTCGCCTGGAAGATCTGGTCGCGCCACGATTTCCACTTCGTGTCGCCTTCCTTGAACCGGCGGAACGTGAGTTTTTCGGTGCGTGGTTCGGTCGTTGACGACATCGGTTGCTCTCCGGAATGCTGGGGTGACCTGCGGGTCGTTACTGTTTGGCGGAAAGACGGATCGCCGTGCTGACAAGCTGGTGAATCCCGCCGACCATGCCCATCTTGAAACCGTAGTACGGCAGCACTTTCGTGAACTGCGCCTTGCAGATCGCGCAGATGGTGGCCATGAAGTTGACGCCCCCTCCGTCCGCCACCTGCCGCAGCGCTTCCATGCGCGGCAACGCGCCCTTGACGCGAAGGTCGAGCAGCTCGTCGGTCAGCAGCCCGCCGCCGCCGCCGCAGCAGAACGTCGCCTCGCGCGTGGTGCCCGGGCGCATTTCGACGTAATGATTCGCGACGGCCCGGATGATCGCCCGCGGGATCTCGAACTGGCCGCCCGGCGTGTCGCCCATCCTCGACGCGCGGGCGACATTGCACGAGTCGTGAAACGTCACGACCCGGTGGTCGTTTGCCTCGCGATCGAGCGTCAGAGCCCCGCGCTCGATCAGATCCCACGTCAGCTCGCAGATGTGCATCGGCTGCTTGTAGCGGGGGTCGAGCTGGCTCTGCAGCGCCTTCGCGAACGGGTCGGTGGCGCCCGCGCCGATGCCGGCGAGCGTGTTCCACATGCTGTACGCGACGCGCCACGCGTGACCGCATTCGCCGACGACGATGCGCTTGACGCCCAGCTCGAGCGCCGCCTCGCGGATGCGCAGCGCGATCTTCTGCAACTGCTCGTAGTTGCCGATGAAGAGCCCGAAATTGCCCGCCTCGGACGCGTGCGACGACAGCGTCCAGCGGATGCCGGCGGCGTGGAACACCTTGGCATAGCCGATCAGGCTGTCGACGTGCGGCTCGGCGAAGAAATCGGCCGACGGCGTGACGAGCAGCACCTCCGCGCCTTTTTCGTCGAGCGGGAAGCGGACGTCGGCGCCGGTCTCCTCCTTCACATCCTCCTCGAGGCCTTCGAGCGTATTGGCGAGCGCCGGTCCGGGGAGGCCGAGATTGTTGCCGATCCGGTGGACCTTGCCGATGATCTCGTTCGAGTACTTCTGGCCGTAGCCGACGGAGTCCAGGATCTCCTTGGCGGCCATCGTGATTTCAGCGGTGTCGATGCCGTAGGGGCAGAACACCGAGCAGCGGCGGCATTCGGAGCACTGGTTGTAATACGTGTACCACTGGTCGAGCACGCCTTTGGTCAACTCCCGCGCGCCGACGAGCTTCGGAAACAGCTTGCCGGCCACCGTGAAGTGCCGCCGGTAGACGCTGCGCATCAGGTCCTGTCGCGCGACGGGCATGTTGAGCGGATCCTGCGTACCGATGAAGTAGTGGCACTTGTCGGCACAGGCCCCGCAATGGACGCAGCTGTCCATGTAGACCTTGAGCGAGCGGTACTTGCCGAGGAGCTCGCCCATCCGGCCGAGCGCCTTCTCCTGCCAGTCGTCGGCGAGCTCGCCGGGAAAGCCGAGCGCCTGCTGCATCTTGTCCGTGGCGACGTAGGGCTTCGACGCCACCATCGCGCCAGGCGCGAGCGTCTGCGGGGCGCCCGGAAAGTCGCGCAGCTCAGGGGCCTTGACGTCGGCGGCCATCTTAGCGCCCCCTCGAGGGGCAGCGAACGTCGTGAGCGCGGGCGCTCATCTTCTCATTCCCTCGGCTCGAGTCCGGCGGCCCACGCGGAGAGATGCCGCTTCTCGCGCGGATTGTCCGATTGGTTGCGCGTCGGCGAGAAGAAGAGGCCGGGCGCGTGCAGCAGTTTGGAAAACGGAAAGATCAGCATCAGGAGCGCGACCAGCGCGAGATGCACGTAGAGGAGCCCGTCGTCGGGCAGGGGCTGCCAGTCGGCGACCATGAGCCCGAGGAAGAACGCCTTCACCGCGACGACGTCCGTGTGCGCGAAGTATTTCATGGCGAGGCCGGAGACGGCGATCGCGAGCAGGAGCACCAGCATCAGGTGATCCGACGGCGTCGAAATGTAGCGAACCCGCGCGACCGCGAAGCGCCGCACCCAGAGTCCCGCGAGGCCCGCCGCCATCGCGAACGCGGCGTAGATCCCGAACGGCTGCGCGAAGGCGACCCACGACCACACGGGTTCCGTGAAGTAGCGCAGATGACGGACCAGCACCAGCGCCAGGCCCGCGTGGAACAGCCAGCCGAATACCCAGGTCCAGAGGCTGCTCTTGAACAGGCTCTCGAACAGCACGACCTCGCGCAGGAGGCGCAGCGCCACGCCGTGCTGCGTGGTCGGCGCCGGCGTGGTGGGAATCTTGAGCGGCGCCGGCGTGCGCGCGTAGTCGTAGATCCGGTAGACAAGCCCGCCCGCGAACACGAGGCTCGCGCCGCAGAACAGCAGGGCGTAGGCGATGGTCGCGGCGGTCATGGACGGCGATCGTGACGAGCGACCGCGGGCGTGGTGCGCCCGTCCGCGGGTGCACCACGCCCGGCTGGGCGGTCAGACGCAGCCGGTGGGCTTCGGCAATCCGGCGATCTTGCAGGCCTGCTTCGCCGGGCCGTAAGGGAAGAGCTCGTACAGGTACTGGCTGTTTCCCTTCTCCGGGCCGAGCTGCTTGCCGATCGCCTTCGTCAGCACGCGCACGGCGGGCGCGATCTGATATTCCTCGTAGTAGTTGCGCAGGAAGTTGACGACCTCCCAGTGGTTGGAGGACATCTCGACGTTCTCGGTCTGCGCGATGTGCTTGGCGACGTCCTCGGTCCATTCCCCGAGATTCACGAGATAGCCTTCCTCGTCGGTTTCGTACGACTTGCCGTTGACCTCGATGATGGGCATGAGCGTCTCCTCTTGCGATTGAAGGTAGTTGGGGGGGTCAAAGCCAGGATTGGCAGTTCCTGTGCGCGGCGACGAGATCCACGAAGCCGTCGTAATCGACGGTGGTGACGCCGGCGATGACGCGGTCGGCGACTGCGCGCGCCTCGAGATCGGGCAGCAGCGCGTACACCTTGAGTCTCGAAATGGCGGCCGCGAGCTTGGCTTCCGCCGCGCTGCCGCGGGTCGCGGCGTACACGCCGTCCTCGATGAGGAGCAGACTCCCGGATTGCGCGATGCGCAGGACCGCGTCCAGCGAGTTGCGTTCGTAAGGCGACTTGTTGACGATGTGCAGCATCGGATTTCCGCGTGGTCAGCAGGACAGGACGACGTCCTGTTCGTCCATCAGCGCGCCGAGCTCGCCGGCGCCGAGCACGGTGACGTCGACGATGAGGTCGCCCTCGGTGAGCCCCCGGGCTTCGAGCGACTCGCGTTCGACGTAGAGCTTCTCGACGTCGTACCCGTCGAGCGCCCGGTAGGTCGGCGAGAAGTTCTTGGTCTCGATCCCCTTGGTCTGCTGGCCCTTCTTCAGCTGGTAGACGCCGTCGTCGACGAACACGAGCGATACGTCCTGCTCGAACGCAGCCGAGATCAGCACGACTTCGAGCGACTCCAGCGCGTAGACGGTGCCGTAGGGCGCCTTGCGGTTGACGAACATGAACTTCTTGGGGGCGGTGGCGGTCATGGCGTTTCCTCAGCGCCCGCACGGCGGCCCGAAGGGCGCCGAGCGCCCCCCGGGGGGAGGCGAACGCAGTGAGCTTCCGGGGGGGCATCTAATCGCCGAAGGTGACCAGGCGTTCGGCCTGGATGCCGGTCTCGACCAGTTGCCCCAGCCCGGAAATGCGAAAGCCCGGCGCGAGGTTCTCGTCCTTGATGCCACGCCGAAGCGCCGCCGCGACACAGACGACGAGGTCGACGCCGTGGTCCGCGGCGAGCTTCGACCAGCGGGCGACGATGTTGCGATCGTCCTGCGGCGGCTCGGTCAGCCGCGTCGAGTTGTTGACGCCGTCGTGATAGAAGAACACGCGGTGGATCTCGTGCCCCTTCGCGAGAGCGGCCTTGCAGAACAGGTAAGCCGAATCGCTCGCCTGGTGCTGGTAGGGCCCTTCGTTGACGAGGATGCCGAACTTCATGCTAGAACCGGATGTGGGTCGATGCGTTCAGGTTCGCCCGCGCGCCGCGCCAGTCGTCGATCAGGTACTTGGTGAACGGGAGCTCGGTCTTCTCGAAGAAGCGGGGCCAGCCGATGCGCTCGACCCAGTCGGACAGGCGTTCCCAGGGCCGCGCATCGGCCTTGTACGCGTAGAGGATGCGCTTCACCGCGTCCGACACCTCGGGCCAGCGCGGCGGATTGTTCGGCAGGCCGGCCGCGACCATCTTCATGAACGTCGGCTTTGCGCGAGCGTTGGAGTTCTTGCCGCCGACCCAGATCGCGAGCTTCGAGTACTCGGGGTCGTTGATCTGCATCGGCGGGCACGGCGGATAGCACGCGCCGCAGCACATGCATTTCTTCTCGTCGATCTCGAGCGACGGCTTGCCGTTGACCAGCGCCGGACGGATCGCGGCCACCGGGCAGCGCGCCACGACAGCGGGCCGCTCGCAGACATTGGCGACCAGATCGTGGTTGATGACCGGCGGTTTCGTGTGCTGGACGATGATGGCGATGTCGGCCTGGCCGCCGCAGTTGATCTCGCAGCAGGACGTCGACAGGTGCACGCGGTTGGGCATCTCCTCGCGGCGGAACTCGTCGTAGAGGTCGTCCATCAGCGCCTTCACGACGCCGGAAGCGTCGGTGCCGGGGATGTCGCAGTGCAGCCAGCCCTGCGTGTGCGCAATCATCGACACCGAGTTGCCGGTGCCGCCGACGGGAAAGCCGCTCTTCTCCAGTTCGGCAATCAGGGGCCCGACCTTTGCCGCCGCCGACACCATGAACTCGATGTTCGACCGGATCGTGAAGCGGACGTGGCCCTCGGCGTACTGGTCGGCGATGTCACACAGCTTGCGGATGGTGAAGACGTCCATCTGCCGCTGCGTGCCGGCGCGCACCGTCCACACCTCGTCGCCGCCGTGCGCGACGTGGTGGAGCACGCCCGGCCGCGGTCGGTCGTGATAGCGCCAGTTGCCGCGGTTCTTGGCGAGCAGCGGGTGCAGGAACTGCCCTTCGTCCGGGACGCCGCTCTCGGTTGCCCGGCGCATCTGCGGTTGAGCCATATGCGATCTCCTCAGGCCGCTTGCTTTGCGGCGTTGATCTTGGCCACTTCGTCGTCCCAGCCGTCCATCCGCACATAGGGATTCGTGCGGGGCGCCGCCACCATGTTCGAATCGATCGGAATCTCGAGCGCCTCGAGGAAATTGACGATGCCGATGCGCTCGATCATTTCGCCGGTGCGCTCGTGCTCGAGCGCGTTCTCGGCAAAGAAGTCGATGATCTTCTGGCCGAGCTCGACGAGCTTCGCGCGGTCCTCGTCCGTTTCGAGCTTCATGAACGGGATCACGACCGTGCCCATCAGGTCGCCGATCTTCAGCGTGCGCTTGCCGCCGACCAGGATCGTCGCGCCCTTGTCCTTGCCCGGCGCGAGCGCGCCGGTCATCACGTTGATGCAGTGCATGCAGCGGACGCAGTCGCGGTTGTCGATCGCCAGCCCGTGCGTGTCGGAGAGCGCCACCGTCGACACGGTCGGGCCCGGCGCGAGGTCCTTCAGCTCCTTCAGCTGGATCGTCCTGGTGGGGCAGCGCGCGATGACGTCGTTGACGAGCTCGTTCATGCCGTGCTTCGCGAACCACTTCTTCGCCAGTTCCTCGTCGGTGCGGATGTTGTCGCGCCAGGTGCCGATCACGGCCATGTCGGCGCGCTGGATCGAATTCATGCAGTCGTTCGGGCAGCCCGAGAACTTGAACTTGAACTTGTACGGCAGCGAAGGACGGTGGATGTCGTCCAGAAAGCTGTTGATGACCGTGCGGTGCGCGCTGGCCTCGTCGTAGCACGATTGCTCGCAGCGCGTGGCGCCGACGCAGGACATCGAGGTGCGCACGGCCGGGCCCGCGCCGCCCAGGTCGAACCCAAGCTCGTTGATCGCGTCGAAGGCCGGCTGCACGTTGGCGCTGGTCACGCCCTGGAACATGATGTCGCCGGATTGGCCGTGAAAGGCGATGAGGCCGGACCCGTGCTCTTCCCAGATGTCGGCCATCTTGCGCAGCACATCGGTGTTGTAGTGCATCCCAGCGGGAGGCATCACCCGCAGCGTGTGGAACTCCGCCGCATCGGGAAACAGCGGCTTGTTGTCCGCGTCCTTCGCCTCGGTGAAGCGCGGGATCACGCCGCCGCCATACCCGAACACGCCGACCGTGCCGCCCTTCCAGTATCCCTTGCGCGTCTTGTAGGAGTGCTCGAGCTGACCCATCAGGTCGACCATGTAGTCCTTGTCCTTCGCCAACCGCTTGAGGCCGGTGACGAAACTGGGCCATGGACCGCTCTCGAGCTGGTCGAGCATGGGAGTGGGACGCATTTCTTTCGCCATGTCAGCTATCTCCTCGCACATGCGGTGAACGAAACAGACGACCACCCTGCCTCGTCGCCGGAAGGTTCCACACAGACATTGTGACCGGCGCCGGGCCGGCTGATGTTGACGGCGCACAAAGGTCGGCGCACAAGGCTGCGATGCTACAGCCGCCTCGCATCTCCCGCTATCCCTCTGCCCGGCTACCTGAATAAGCCGGATAGCGGGGAATCGGAATCACCCAGATGGAGTACGTGCCCATAGCCCGCATTGGCTATGGACGCGCAGGACGCCGGAATCGCCCAATACGGCCTCCGCCAGGCCGCTTTCGGCGGGCGGCGCCGAGGCGCACACTCGCATTCTGCGACCACGCCCGTTCACCCGGACCCGACGAGAGCATCCCATGCCGAAGATCACCAGCCTGACCCGCTTTCAGGTGCCGCTGGGCGGGCAGGAAATCGAGTTGCAGGAAATCGTCCACGATGCCGGAGGGATGCATCTGCTGCGGGTGCGCATCAGGGAAAAGAGCAGGTTCACGATCTTCGACGTCGACCCCCTCACGGCACGGCGCTGGGCCGACGCGATGCGGCGCTGGAGCAGCGACCAGCCGACCGGTGTCGATCCGGTCGCGGGCGCGCGCGAATGAACGGCCCCCGCGCTCACTGTGTGCGGCTGCGCCGCATCCCGCTGCGCGGGACCAGCCTTCGGCTGTCCTGCGGCCTTCGGCCTGGTGTTCGCTGCCCCCCGCGTGGGCGCTCAGTGCCCTTCGGGCCCCCGGGCGGGCACTGAACCCCCATGGAGCACGGCGAGCCGATGGTCGACGTGGTGTTCGACGTCGCCGGGACGACTCTCCCGGCCGAATACGCGTTCGGCCTGTGGCGTGCAACCGTGCCGTGGCTGGGATGGCTGGAAGAGGAGGCCGGCGCAGGGATCCATCGGCTGCGCACCGCGCCGACCGGGTACGGCGTGGCGCTTCTGGCCAGACGCGCCAAGCTCGCGCTGCGCGTGCCGCTGCGAAGGGTCGGCGATACGCTCACGCTGTCGGACAAGACGCTCGATGTCGGCGGCAGCCTGCTTGCCGTCGGCGCCGGAGGGGCCCGGCCGTTGCGGCCCTGGGCGACGCTACATGCGCAGCAGGTGGCCGCGGCCACCGGGGATGAAGCGGCGTTTCAGGACGAAGTTGCGGCATCGCTGCAAGCGCGGGGTGTGACCTGCCAGTTCATCACCGGCCGCCGGCAAACCGTGGCGGCGGGAGCGCGGGAGATCGTCGGATTCAGCGTCGTCCTGCACGGCTTGACGCCCGACGGGTCGCTCAGGATGCAGGCCGAGGGCATGGGGGGCGACCGCGGGCTGGGCTGCGGAATTTTCGTTCCGTACAAGTCGATTGCCGCCGTCGCCTGATTCCCCACGGGGTGGAAGGCAGGAATTCCGGCGGGTTTGCCGGGCACGAGGAGGCACGCAATGGGGTACGTTGTTCAGGGAGTCGAGCTCGAAACGGATGCCGACGGCTATCTGCTGGAAGCCAATTTCACCGACGAGGTCGTCGAGGCCATTGCCGCGGTTGAAGGCATTGCCCTCACACCCGGGCACTGGGAGGTGATCCGGTTCCTTCGCGACGAGTATCAGGAGAACGGCCACACGCCGAATTTCCGGAATATGCTCAAGGGTTTCCAGGCGATCCGCCCCGAGGCCGACAGCAAATTCCTCTACGATCTCTTTCCGCTGGGCCCGGCCAAGCAGGGCGCCCGGATGGCCGGTCTGCCACAGCCTTTTGGCAAGGGCGGATACTGATGAACCGCGTCCAACCCGGATGGCGCCGGATGACGAGAAGGAAATGGACATGAGCGACGACACCGATGGCCGGGCGGACGTGACGCTCGATCTGCGCGGCTTGAGCTGCCCCGGCCCCCTCATCGGCGCGAAACGCCTGATCGACGACATGACGGCCGGCCAGGTGCTGCTGCTGCTCTCGGACTGCCCCGGCACGCCGGACGATCTTTTCGCGTGGATCAAGTTCACGGACAACCACATCGTGAAGACCGAGCGACGCCCGGACGGCGGCCACGGCTTTTTCATACGCAAGGGGCGAACGCGCGTGCTGGTCGCGAATGCGACCCTCGATCTGCGCGGCGTCGTGTGCCCCGGTCCGATCGTCGAAGCCAAGAAGCTCCTCAACGGCATGCGCACCGGCGAAACGTTGAAGCTCGTCAGCAACTGTCCGGGGATCAGTGCGGACGTCGCGGATTGGGTTCGCGCGACGGGGCTCTCGCTGCTCGCCTCCGAGGAGACCGGGCCCGGCGAGTTCGAGTTCTACATCGGCAAGTGACCGCATACGCGACCGCCATCCGCTCGTCCATGCGCGTCAAGAGCCAATGGTTCAAGTCCGAAACGCCGAAGAGCGCGACGGAGATCGCCGGTGCCGCTGCGTTCATCGTGTTCCGGATCGCCCAGAACTCGCTCAAGAACATGCGCAACGCGCGCTTCGAGTTGCCGGCGGGCGCGCCGTACTTCGCGTTCCTTGCCGAGTTTCTCGCCTTCCTCACGCTCATCGGCGATCGGATCGCGCATGGCCGGGGCGACGAAGCGTGGCGTATCGAGTTCACGACAACGCTGGCCAATCGCGTCGGCGCATTCCTCGCCGACAACGAGTCGAGCCTGCTGGGCGTGGATGCGCCGGAGGAGATCAAGCGGCGATTCGTCGCGCTCGTCAACGAGCGGTCGGCCGACTACTCGGACTGCCGGTGGAGCGACGCCGGCCCCGATTACGCGTTTCTGCGCTGCCTCGGCCATCGCGTCGCGGAAGTCATGGCAGGGCATGAGTGGACATGGGCGGTGACGCAGGTGATCGACAGCGAAGCCCCGGAGGCCACTGAGACGCTGCAGCGGGCGATGGCCGGTCTGCTGGACGACGCGCCGCGGCCCCCGCGCCGCGGCTCCGCGACGCGGGGCGAATGAGGTCATGAGCGTGCGGGCGACCTCTCCATTGGCGCAGGGATGAGCGCGGCATCGCACGCCGTTGCGCGGGCGGCAAGCCCGTTCGATCCGGACAATGCCGTCGGCTACCGCCGTTGGCGCGACGAAAAGCTGGCCCGTTATCCGTCGAGCCTGTCGGCGGTCACGGTCGAGATTGGCGACCCGCGCGCGTTGACTTCGACCGAGCGCACAGCGTTGCTCGCCGCGGTCCGCCGCGCGAACCTGGCCGTTTATGCGTGCGGAATTCGCGCGGCCGATCCCGACATTCCGCGCGCGCTGGGGCGGCAATTCGGCCTCACGCGTCTGGACCGCAATTACCTCGCCGACGACGACGGGATGAGCCGGGTGACCGTGGCCGGCGCGACCACGCGCGGCGAGTTCATCCCTTACACCAACCGCCCGATCGGCTGGCATACGGATGGTTACTACAACCCGCCCGAGCGACGCATCCGGGCGATGCTGCTGCATTGCGTCCGCCGGGCGGCGGAAGGCGGCGAGAACACGCTGCTCGACCACGAGATCGCCTATCTGCGGCTGCGCGACGAGGACCCCGAGCACGTGCGCGCGCTGATGCTGCCGGACGCATTGACGATCCCCGCGCGGGAGGACGAGGATGGCATCGCGCGGCAGGCCGAGACCGGTCCCGTGTTCTCGGTCGAGTCGCAGAACGGAGCGCTGCAGATGCGTTACACCGCGCGGTCGAAGAGCATCGAATGGAAGCGCGATTCCTCGGTCGGGGCCGCGGTCGCCGCGCTCGCGCGCGTGCTCGCCACCCCCTCGCCGCACCACCACCGCCTTACGCTGGAGCCGGGCATGGGAATCCTGTGCAACAACGTGCTGCACGAGCGCACCGGATTCGTCGACGACACCAACGCGCCGCGGCTGCTCTACCGTGCGCGCTATTACGACCGCGTCGCGGGAACCTGAACGCGGCCGGCCCGGAAGCGATGCATGACGCAATGGCTTTCCCTGTCCCGCGCCGCGCGCATCGTCGGGGTCGCGCGCGGCGTGCTGCAGAAGGAGATCCGCGAGGGCCGTCTCGCGACGGCGGACGGATTGATCTCCACGGCGAGTCTCGGCGCGCTGTTTCCCGATTTCAGCCTCGAGCAATCCGGCGCGTTCGAGCGCGTCGCGCGGCTCAAGGAGGAGGCGTTCGGGCGGCGTGTGCTGGAGCACGTCCTGCCGAGCCAGGCGGTGATGGCGCAGCGGCTCTTCGCGCAAAGCCAGGAATTGGCCGACGTCCGCCGGCACCTGCAACGGTATCACGAGCTCGTCGTGACCACGCAGCGCCGCATCGATGAGCTCGCCGCCGCGACATCCGAGCCCGGCCTCGCGCAATTGTCCGCGGCGCTCGAGCGCGGCCTGGCCGAAGTCCTCGCCACCGAATCCGCCGACGCTGTGTCGATCATGGACGACATGCTGAAGATCGTGTCCGCGCACGTCACGCTGCGTCCGAGTGGCCACGAATTCTTCGTCGACGGGCGCGACTCGCTGCTGCAGGCCGGCCTGAAGGCCGGTCTGAAGCTCAACTACGGCTGCGGCAACGGCACCTGCGGGCTGTGCAAGGCGCGCGTCGTGGCCGGCGAGGTCGTGCGGACGATGCCGTCCGATTACCCGCTGTCCGAGGCGGAACGGCTGCAGGGCTACACGCTGCTGTGCGCGCATTCCGCGGGCTCGAGCGAGATTGCGATCGAGACGCTGGAGGCGCTGGGCCCGGGCGAGATTCCGGAGCAGGAGATCGGCGTGCGCATCCGCGGCGTCACGGCGCTCGCGCCCGACACGCGGCTGCTGCACCTGCAGGCGTCGCGCAACGGCAGGCTGCGTTTCCTTGCCGGCCAGAGCGTGACGCTGTTCGGCGGCACGGGTGGCCGGGACGCGCAGGGTGTCTACCCGATCGCGAGCTGTCCCTGCGATGACCGCAACCTGCACTTCCACGTCGGCCGCGATGACGGCGACGCGTTTGCCCAGATGCTGTTCGACCGAACGTTGAAGGCGGGCGATCCGCTGACGGTCTGGGGCCCGGTCGGCGAATTCGTGCTGGCCGATACCGGCCGCCCGCTCGCTTTCGTTGCCTGCGACACCGGGTTCGCGCCGATCAAGAGCCTGATCGAGCACGCGATGGCCGTCGATGCAGTCGAGTCGTATTCGCTCGACTGGCTTGCCACCCGTCCCGACGGGCACTACCTCGCGAACCAGTGCCGTGCCTGGGCGGCTGCATTCGATCATTTCCGTTACGTGGCGCACGCCGACACGGACCCCGTTGCCGGCGCGCGGCGCGTGACCGCTGCGATGGCCGCGGCGCTGCCCCTCGCCGGATCCGACGTCTATGTCGCGGGACCCGCTGCGTTCGTCGGGGCGATCGCGCCGGCATTGCAGGCGGCGGGAGTGCCCGCGCCGCAGATCTTCTCCCTCGTCCTCTGACCGCACGGCAATGCGCGAGCGCCCGGAGATACCCATCCTGCCCGCTGCCGCCGGCGACTGCGCGGGAGCGGAGCCGTTCGCGCTGTTGGTGCTGGGCGACGCGATGGCGCCGGAGTTCGTCGAAGGCGAGGTCATCGTCGTCGAGCCGGAGGGCCATGCGACGGACGGCTCCTACGTCGTGGCCGAGGTCGAAGGCGGCTGGACGATGCGGCAACTCGTTCGTTGCGACACCGGCTGGCAGCTCCGCGCGCTGAACCCGGCCTACGCGGCCACCGCGCTCGCCGATCTCGCCGCCGTGCGCGGCGTTGTCATCCAGAAGAGCCGGCCGGGACGCCGGCGCTCGATGAAGCGTTACGTGGATTGACGAACGGCCCATTGCCACCGGAGGACGTCGTGCCGTATTTCATCTACCGCGTGTTTCCATTGCACCGTCTCGAGAAAGTGACGGACACGCGCTCGTTCGGCGAGGCGTCGGGGCAGGCCAAGGCGCTGCGCGCGAGCCCCGACCATCCGGCCGATTGCGCGATCAAGGTCGTCTTTGCCGCGACCGCGACCGAGGCCGAGCAGCTGCTGATGCAGGCCCGCGAGAAAAAGCCCGGACTCGCCGACGATGAGTGACCGGCGGCGACGGGACGCGGCAGCGAACGGTGAGGCGCGAAATGCCGCGCACTGACGCGAGCATCGTGGCCGATCCGCGCGCAGCGGCGCCCGGTCCGGGACTCCATCCGTGCTGCGATCGGCTCGTCGCGGCGGTGCGGTCCAACTGTCAGACCAGCGACGCGCGGCATGCGCGGAACATGACGATGTGCACCTACCTGCTCGAGATGCGCGAGCAGTATCGATGGGAACGTGGCGTTGCACTGGATGCGGTGCTGCCGCGCGGGGAGGTCGGCGCGTGGCTGTCCGAGCGAGAGGCGCAATGGGATGCCCTCGAGCACGGCGACTATCTGCCGTTGCCCAGCGCTGATGCGCAGGTCGATCCCTTTGCCGCGGCAGCAGTCAATCGCACGCTGGTCCCGCGCGGGTGGGTGTACGGAGCCGGCGTCGGCCGGTTCGGCAAGCCCCAGTTCTTCCTGGCCGAGCTCGAGCGGGAAGAATGGCGCAACGGCGTGCGCGTCCTGGTCGCCGGGCGCGAGCACGCGCGGGACCTGGCGCCCGCCCCGGCGGCGCTGCACGCCGACACGATCCACGTGCGTACGGACGTGCTGCGGCGCCTGCTCTGGCAACGGGCAGCGCTGTGGACGCAGCGGCGGGCCGGCGGAGCGTTCAAGGCCGCGCTCGATGCCTGCGGTTTCGCGGACGACCCGATGTGCGCGCTCGAGCGAATGGTCGAGGCCGAAATCGAGACGCTGGTCCTGCACGAACTGGGCGAACATGCTGCCGGAGTCTCGCTCTCCCCGGCATGGGAGTGCATGCTCGACGGCTTCGTCGAGCGCCGTGCGGAGCTCTTCGCGCGCGCCGTGCGCGACCATTTGGCCGATTGCACGGTGACGCTTCCCGCGCTGGTGGCGCGCGGCGCGTCGGCGTCGATCCATTTCTGGTTTGCCGGGCTCGACGGGCTGCGCGGGGAGCTCTTCCCTCGCGCGCGCACGGCGTACGACTCCTGGCGCCGGGGGGACGACGGGCGCGCACTCGTCGCTGCGGCGGCGGACGGCGCGATCCACTGGAGGCGCGTTTGCGACAAGGCGCTCGCACTCGCCGAGGGCGGCGGCAGCGATGCCGAACATGCCGTTGCGGCGCTCGCCACCGCCGGCGCGACGCGGCTCTAGCGCAGCGAGCAGCTCCGGAAACGCACCCGGCATCCCGGCCGGGACACGTCAGCGGGTGATCCTTCGTGTCTCGAAGCGGCCCGCGTGGGTCGCCAGATACACCTCCCGCAGGAAGATGGTGAGGCCGCAGATCAGGGCGATCATTGCCCCGATGAACAGCGCGGCGGCGAGCCATTTGAGGTCCTTGCCGAAGATCCCTTCGACAAAGAGCGTCACGATGACGAGGCACACGAGGAGCGCCGCGCTCGTGCAGAAATTGATCGCCCAGCTCGCCAGATGACGCCGGCGCTCCAGGTAGCTGAATTCCGCGCGCGCTGCCGTCCGCGCCGTTTCGTCCAGCTCCACCCAGAGCTTGTCGAGAGAGCGCGCGCGATCGATGATGCGGGCCAATCGGTTGGCCATGACGCCGAGCATCGCGCCGATGCCCGTGAGCAGGAACACGGGCGCGATCGCAAGCTGAATCGCGTGCACGATGATCGGACTGGTTTCCTGGGGTGGCATCGGGGTGTCTCCTCGCGGCGGCGATGGGTTCGCGCGGACGAACGGGTTACCGGCAAATTAGATCACAGGACCCGCGCGACGACGAGCGCCGCGCGACGGTCCGGATCCGGCGATTCGCCCCGCCGCGCCTGCCCGTGATACGCTGTAGCGACAGGCCCCTCGGCCGGCCCGATTTCGCATCCGTCGAGGATGCGCCGCGAAGGGACGCCGACCCGCGAAGACCCGGGATGCGCAGCGGCGTCGGCGGCAGACCACGATTTCTCGGCGCAGCGACTGTCGAGCGCCCGCAGCTTCGGGAACCCCATGACAACGAGTGCGAGCACCGTCGCCAGCGACTATCCCTTGCCCCGCCGCAAGGTTCGCTGGCTCGGGCTCGTCTTTTTTGTTGTCCTTCACGTCGTGGGAATCGTCGGCACGCCGCTTTACATCCACTACCGCGGGATCACGGCCCCCGAGCTCGCGCTGTTCTTCTTCTTCTGTGCGGCAACCGGGATGTCGATCACGATGGGTTACCACCGCCTGTTCGCGCATCCGACCTACAAGGCTTCGCCTGTCGTGCAGTTCTTCTTTCTGCTCTTTGGTGCGGCCACGTTCGAAGAGTCGGCGTTGAAATGGTCGTCGCAGCACCGCCAGCACCACCTCTTCACGGATACGGAGCACGATCCCTACGGCGTCAACCAGGGGTTCTGGCATGCCCACATCGGCTGGATCATGTTCTGGCGTCATCGCACCAACTACAACAACGTGAAAGACCTGCGCAGATCAAGGCTCGTGGCGCACCAGCACGACCATCACGCATGGTGGTCGGTCGGCGGAGGCGTTGTTCTTCCCATGCTCGTCGCCTGGTGGATCGGGCATCTGCTGGGAGGATTCATCATGGTGGTCTGCCTGCGCATAGTCGTCGTCCTCCACTCCTCGTTCTTCATAAATTCCTTCGCGCACACCTTTGGCAAGAGGCCCTACGACGCCTCCCAGTCCGCGCGCGATAACTGGCTATGCGCACTTCTTACCAATGGCGAAGGCTTCCACAATTTCCATCACCGTTTCCCCATGGACTACCGCAATGGCTATCGCTGGTATCACTGGGATCCGTCGAAGTGGGGCATCTACCTCCTGTCGAAGCTCGGCCTCGCCTGGGATCTCAGGAGAACCTCCGCGCAGCGGATAGCGGCCGCCGCGGGGCATTGAGAGGGTGACGGTGGCGCCGCAATCTGGCAATGCGTGCGAGAGGATGCTGGCGCGCGGCCTGCTGGGTTGACCGTTCAGGGTCCGCCCGGCCGCCCGAAGGCCACTGTGTGCCGCTTTGGGGGGGCAGCGGGCGACGTGAGCGTGGCGGTCGTTCAACCCGGGGGGACGTGGACGACCTCTGCCACCAGCGCTCGTGTGCCACGCAACGACGCGGCCACCAGACACCCGTGCTCGGCCTTTTCCAGCAGCGTGCGTGCTTTCGCGGCGTCCCCGGAGGGCGGGATCTCGAGCGTCGCGTAAGTGGTGTACCGCGTGAACTGCGCCGCGCCGTCGACCTTCTCGAGCACGCCCTCGACACGGCAGGCGAGCCCCGTCCACTCGAGCCTGGACACCCTGGCAACGGCGCGGAACGTGAGGATGAAGCAATCGGCGAGCGATGCGCACAACAGCGTCTCGGGCGACCAGACATCGCCCGGACCGCCGAACTCGGCCGGGGGCGCCGTTGTGATCGCCGGCAGGCGGGGCGCCGTCACGTCGACAGGACCGGTCGGTTGCCCGGCGGCGCTGGCGACATACAGGTGCGGATAGGGATGCACGCGATTCTCCCCTATTTCGCAGGACACGATCCGGTTTCGGAGGGCACCTTGCCTACGAGCAGGAGAAAATTCTCGAACGGGCCCATGTTGCCCATGGCTTCCATCATCGGCCCGTCGAAGCCCAGGCGTCCGAACATCATGGCTGCCATCGGGCCGTATTCACCCTTGCCCATCTCGACCCAGCGCGCGGTCTCGGCCTTCATGACGTAATCGGAGCCGTCGTCGAGCTTGCCCGCCTCCGGCACGCCGCCGTAGACACACTGGGCCTTGCCGTCCTTCAGCGCAATCCGCATTTCCACCGTGGGCCGCTCGCCACAGTCGGAACGATAGACCTGCATCACCTTGTAGCCGCGGCCCTTGTCGTTCTTCACCCAGCCGCTCTCGACCAGCTTGTCGGTGAGCACCGGGTCCCTGTTCCAGGCGGCGCAGGCGTCCTTGCCCCAGTCGCCAGTCATCAGGACCGGCGCGGCAAGGACAGGCGCCGAACATGCGATCGCGATCAGCGCGGCGATCAATGATTTTTTGCACATGGATTCTCTCCTTCGCGAATTTGTGACATGGGATGATGACGTGGAGCGCAGGTCGCCCAAGAAAAACGCGGCGGGAACGAGTGCGCCCGCCGCGTGGTTGTTTCCATGCTCCCCGGTCTGCGGGGCTGCCTCGGTCAGAACTTGCGCGAGTAGACGAGACCCGCCAGGTATTGCTTCATGCCGATGGTTTCCGTCGTCGTCTGCGGCGCGCCGAAGCCGACGAACAGGCTTGGGCCGGTCACCTCGTTGTGTTGCGCGAACATGAACGAACCGGTCACCTCCGACTGCTGGTCGATGCGGTAGGTCGTCCCCACTGACCACTGGTCCTGCACGACGCCCGGCGCGATGATGTTGAACGTGACGTTTTCGGGCCCAATCGGATTCTGCGTGTGGTTGTAGCCCGCGCGCAGCGTCCAGCGGTCGTTCAGCATGTACTGGGCGCCGACCTTGAACACGTTGACGTTTTGCCAGCCGAAGCCGGCGCCATTGCTGCCGCCGAGGCACGCATCGGGCTGCCCGCCGGCACAGTTGAAGATCAGCGCGCCGGGATTGTTGACCGACTTTGCGTCGTCGTACCAGATCCGTTCGAAATCGAAGGCGAGGAGCCACTGGGGCGTCGGCTTGAACGCGATGCCGGCGGAAAAGCTCGACGGGATGTCGAAGCCGCCGCTCTGCGCGAAGATTCCCTTGTAGTCGTCAAATTTTCCGTTGATCTTGCTCGCATACGCGACACCGACCGCGATCGCATCGGTCAGCTGGCCCATGTAACCGACGCGCACGCCCAAGCCCCACGAGCTGTCGGTGCCGTTGTTGGTGACGTTGCCCGGGCTGGTGGACAGGAACGGGTTGTCGAACGCCTGCATTCCTTTGAGCTCGAAGCGCTGGTACGCGATGACGGGCGCGACGCCGACCGAATGCCCCTTCACGAACTGCCAGGACGCGTACGGTGCAATCATCAGCTGCGACATGTTGACGCCGAGCTTGTCGCTGCTGTCCCCACCGGGAGCGGGGCTGCCGCAAAGCAGGTTGTATGGGCCCGGATTGGGATTGAACCCCGCACATGCGCTCTGCGCGGAGAGCTGGCCGCCCGGATAATCGGTGTTCATCCCGCCGTTACCAAAGACCGTCACGCCAAACGCGAGGTCGGGCCGATACTTCCAGTTGACGCCGAACTCGGGGATGATGAAACTCCGGCTCTCGCTGCCGACGGCTCCGTCGAGGCCGGCCAGCCCCGAGCCGGTGCGCGAAGCCTCGCGCAGCGGGGAGAACCACGCGGCGCCGAGCTGCCATTCGTTGCCGAGGAACGACATCGCGCCCGGGTTCACCGCGCCGCCGAACGGCTCCTGCGCGACGGCAACGGCCGCACCGCCCATCCCGATCGCTTTCATCCCGTAACCGTTGGCGAAATAGCCGTCGGTCGCTTGTGCTGCGAGCGGGGTGGCGGCGGCGAGCGCCAGGATCAGTCTTGCTTTCATGTTGGCTCCCTTCTGGATTTGTCTTTTCGATCTCCGGTCGCGTGCTACCGCCGGGCGTGACTCAAATGAACAGGCTGACGTCGGCGTCCTTCGCCATCGGCAGGAAGGTGGCGGCGCCGACGTAATCCTTGACTTCGGGAATGAAATCTTCGTGCTTGTAGCCGAAGAGGTCGACGGTCATCTGGCACGCGATGAGGTTCACGCCGGCTTCGACGCAGAGGCCGCGCAGTTCGCCAAGGTCGGCCACACCGCTGTTCTTGATCGTCTTCTTCATCATCTTGGTGGCGAACGCCTCATAGGTCGGTATCAGCGACTGCACGGCGTTGGGAATGTTCCATTGGATCGACTTGAACCAAGCGGGACCCATCGGCATCTTCATGGGCATCGCGGGATTGCCGAGCGGGCTCACCTTCAATTTCCGCAGGTCCTTCTTCAGCAGTTCGAGGCCGTAGAACGTGAAGAACATCGACACGTCCCAGCCGAGTGCCGCCGCGGTCGACGCCAGGATGAACGGCGGATAGCCCCAGTCGAGGGTGCCCTTGGTGGCGATGATCGTCATCGACGGCGTTTTCGCCGCTTTCAGCTCCGCGAGCTTGGCCTCCAGCCTCTGATCGAGCAGGCGGTCGATGCGTTCGCTGATGGCTCGGTCGAGCGCGGCGTCGGTCGCGACAAGGGGCATCTGTTCAGTCAGCGTTGCCATGGGGACTCCTTTGCGTCAGTGCCCGCCCGGCTGCCCGAAGTGCGTTGCGCCCCCGCTCGGGGGAGCAGCGAGCAAAGCGAGCATGAGGGCTGTCAATCCAAGTGGATTCGAGGTCGTTGCGTGCGGCCGGGCTATTTCTTCCTGAGGAAGAACACGTAGGTCTTGTTTTCCTCGGTCGTCGAGAGCAACGGATTGCCCGTCTGCGTGGCGAACGCCTGCATGTCCTTGATCGACCCCGGATCCGTCGCCACGACCTTCAGCACCTGACCCGAGGTCAGCTCGTTCAATGACTTCTTGGTCTTGAGAATCGGCAACGGGCACGACAACCCGCGCGCATCCAGTTCTTTGTCGAAATCCACGGTGGAAGTCTCCGTTGTAGGTTTGAACTCGACCCCGCGAAGGCGGCATCGACGCCGTATCCTGCGTGATGCCGATCTCCCCAAGGGCCCACGGAGGCATTATCCGCCCTGACCGAAACCCGACCTTGTTGCCGGTCAAGTTCCGGTGGCGACGGTGGCGAATATGCCACCGGGTTCCCCGCGAAAACCCCAGCATTAGGCGGAGGGGAGGCGCTTCGCGTCTATAACCGCGACGGGGGGTGGCCCCGCTACCCGGATGGGGGGGATCGCTTCCGGTACGTCTGCGCCCCGGTGGAGCCGGGCCAAACGGGTCCTAGTCGAACGACCGCCGATAATAGATTCCCACTCCGCTGATCGTGCCCGCCTCGGCGCGCAGCCGCAGCGACCGCGTCAGCTCGTACTCGAGCCGCAGCGCGTTGGTCGCCAAGGTGAGGCCCTGCTCGTAGACGAGCGACATGCGATCGGTCAGCCGTTTGCCGACGGCGACGACCTGCCCCTCGGCGCCCGGTGTCCCGGGCCGGACGCCGCTCTCCGTGGCCGCGGCGCTCTTGAAAGAGATGTCGTCGAGCCCGATTCGCTGGGCGATCGTGGCGGATACCGGTTTGCCGTGGGAGCCGAGGAGCACCGCGGAGGCGGCCTGCAGCGCCGCGATGTCCGCGCCCGACGTCCCGTCGAGGGACTGTCCCAGTACCAGCCAGGACAACTTCTCGTTGTCCGGTACAGGCGGGTTGGACGTCAACTGGATGACCGGGACCTTGACCGTGCCGGTGATCGTCACGCCCGCCTCCACGGCGAGATTCTTGCGCAGCGCCACGATGTCGAGTCCCGGATTGTCGAGGCGACCGTCGAAGACGAGCCGCCCGCGGTCGATCGTGAGGCGCTGGCCGAATGCGAAGTAGGTGCCACGCACCGTACGGATCGTGCCCGTTCCGAGAAGCCCGCCGGGGCCGGTCGTCACGTGCACGACGCCTGCCAGTCCCGTCTCGATTCCCTCGCCCGAGAACGTGAGCCTGTCACCCAGATCGAGGGTCAGGTCCAGGGCCAGCGGAACGTTCTCCATGCGCGACTTCTCGGCGGCCGGGCGCAGCCGGCCCTTTACGACCACGTCGTCGCCGAGCCTGGCATCGGGCGTCGCGAGATAGACGATGGCGCCCTCGTCGACACGCAGCTTGCCGGAAACCGTGATCTTTCCGTCTTTCGCCACGGCCGTGCCCTCGCCCCCGACGACCAGGCGCAGGTCCGGCCGGTTGAACGCGCGGAATTTTTCCGCGCGCCAGGCCAGTCGCGCCACAGGCGCTTCACCGCCGGGCCCGAGGCCGGCAAGCTCGCCGGAGGCGCGGAACGTGCCGGCTCCCGCACCCAGCACGATCTCGTCGATCACGACGCGCCCGTCGGTCGCGTGCGCCACGATGCGGCCATCCGTGAAGTGAAGGCCATATTGCGGCGCGTCGATGCGCAGACCCTCGCCTCTGAGCGTGCCGGAGATTGCCGCGTGCCCCACGGTCCCGCGTGCGGCGATGTCGACGTGGGCCCGTCCGGAAACCACCGCGGCGCTGCCGATCCAGGGTTGCAGGACCTGCAGCGACGGAATGTCGCCAGCGACGGAGAATTCGAGCGGCGCATCGGGAACAATGCGTCCGTCCGACGCGCCGGCCACCGTTCCGATGGCGAGCTTCGCATCGGCCGCGTCGCCCCGCGCCGAACGCAGCGACGCGGTGGCGTCGAGCGCGCCGTCGGTGAACCGCGCAATTGCCGCGAGCGTGGTGATGCCCGCGGCGATCGTGGCGTCGGTGGCGCCGCCGCGCTTGAAGAAGATGTCGCCGGCTTCGCGCCGGATTGTCAACTGACCGGTGAGGCGCGGCGCTGCCGCGAGCGACCATTCGCCGCCCAGCGTGACCGTGGAGCCAAAGGGAAGCGGACCACCGGCAAGCCGCGCCGCGGTTGCGAGCGGCACGGCGTTGAAGCTGCCCGAGGTCGTGATCCGGCCGTCGTCCCACGCGAATTCGGCGACGTGCACGTTGCCGTCGGCCACCGCAAGCCGCGTCGCGCCGATTCGAATTCGCGCTCGCGCCAGTTCCACGGCGACCGGCGCCGCCAGTCGCAGCGCCCAGGGCCCGCGGTTTTCCAGCGTGTCGACGAAACCGTTCCACCCCAGCGATGCGATATCGCGGGCCCCGCGCGCCGTGTCGATCCCGCCGTGGGCGGACGCGTCGAGGTCGATGTCCTCGCCTTTCATCGCCAGTGTCAGCACATGCTGCGCGAGCGTTCCGTTGAAGCCCGCGCGCATGGTGCCGAACGTTGCAGACGGCGCGACGACGCCCGTCGCGGTGAGGTCGATCCGCATCGTTCGTGCCGCGAAATCGTGGGGAACGTCGGTGGTGCTTCCCGGTGCGACGTGGGCGCGCACGCCGAGCGTGCCGAAAGCGATGCCGCCGGGAAGGTTCAGGCGCTCGGCACTGGCTTCCAGATCCACGCCGATCTGCGCAGGTGTGCCGGCGAAGGTCGCTTTGCCGCGGAGCGCACCCGATATCGACCTTGGGAGTCCGGCAGGAAACAGGGGGGCCAGCTCGGTGAGATTCGGCACCTCGAGCACGACGGCGATACGCTCGTCTGCCTCACTCGCTGCAGTGAGCTTCGACCTGCCGGCGGAAAGATCGATCGCCAGCTCGCGGATGGAGCCGGGCGCGAAGGAGCCGCGTGCCGCGCCCGCCAGCGCGACGCCCGCAAGCCGACTGCCGCGCGCGAGCGCGATGTCCGCGCGTACGCGCCACGCGGGTGTCAGCATGCCGGACGCAACGATGCGGCCGTCGAGCGCGCCGGCGGGGAATGCGCCGTAGCTTGCGGGATCGAGCTGCCGCGCGGTTGCGTCGAACGCGAAGGCGCGTTCGCCGGAAAGCGCGATGCGGCCGCTGCCGGCGAGTTCGCCCTTTCCCGATCGGGCACGGAACCGGTCGACGACGACAGCACCGTCCGCCACGACCGCGGCGAAATCGAGAGCGACGCCACCGGCGATCGTGCGATCTGCGACGTCGCCGCGGATGGTTTGCTGCCGGACGTCGAGATCCGCGACGAGTTTTCCCGATAGCCGCGTCGTGACCAGCGGCGCGTAGAGTTGCTTCAGATCCGCGTCGCGCACGTCGAGGGTCCACGACCCGGCGGTGGTCCCGGCGCCGAGTGGAATGCGCCCTTGCCCCGCGAGCGTGCCGCCGCCGGCCAGTGTCGCGGTGATCGAATCGAGAGCGAGCGCATCGTCACGCCACGTGAAGCGGGTCGCCAGGGTGCGCAGCGGGATGCGTCCGCCGTCGATGCTGCCGGGCGCGACGTTGGCCGCGTCGATCGTGCCGGCGATCGTGCCATCCGCCGGACGGACGTCCAAGACGATCGTCAACTCCGTCGCCGGCAGCGCCGGATTCCAAGCGGAGAGGTCGATGCCGCTGGCGTCGAGGGTCGCCTCGCGCAACGGGGCCGCGGCCAGCGGCGCGAGCGACGCGCGTCCTCTGAAACGCGCGGCGCCTGCCTTGCCGCTGCCGTCGAGTGTAAGCGCGGCAAGCGACCCGCCGAGGACGATGTCGGCATCGGCGCTCGCGAGCGCGCCGTCCCCTTTCGCGGCGACGCGTCCGGCGACCGGAAACGGCGCGTTGGCGCCGATCGTCGCGCTGCCGGTGAGGGTTCCCATGGCCGCGGCGAACGTGACATCGGAAATCCGATGCCCCTTCATGTCGCCGGCGTAGCCGAATGCGAGGCCGCGAATGGCGCCCCGACTCGTTCCGACGCGCCAGTCGAGCTGCCCGACGCCGACGTCTTCGATCCTGACCTCGATCGGCAGGGCCATGGTCCGCGGCAGCGGAACGTCGGCCGTGGCCGCGTTCGTTTCCAGCGTGATGCGCTGCGCGCCCAGTGCGCGCACGACGATGCCGCGCGACAGGAGTGCGGTCGGATTCCACGTGAGCGCGACCTCCTCCGCGCTCGCGTGGGTGTCGGGCCCGCGCCAGGTGACGCGCCGGATGCGCACGGTGTCGAGCAGCGAGCCGGTGGCGCCTTCGACGTCGAGCGCGCCGCCGCTCCGCGCGACCAGTTCACGCAGGACGAAGTCGAGGCCGGCCTGTCCCGACAGAAATGCATAGCCCGCGACGACCAGCGCGGCCACGAGGGCGCACGTCGCGGCGAGCGCGCGCATCCGCCATCGGCGCGCACGCGGCGCCGATGCGGTCTCGGGCGATTTCCCGTTTGCGTCAGGCATGGTCCGCTTTGGGCATCGATCAGAACGTGAGACCGACCGAAAAGTGAACGCGCACCGTGTGCACGTCCTGTCCGTAGGCGACGTCGAGGCGGAACGGACCCAGCGGGGTGCGCACACGTCCGCCGACACCGTAGCCGAGCGCAAGGCGTGCTCCGGACAGCGAGTCGACGGCGTTGCCCGCGTCGATGAACGCGGCGAGCCCCCACAGCTCGCTGAACCAGTGGATGGCGTCGACGCTCGCCACCCCGTAATAGCGGCCGGGAACGACGGCGGCGCCGTCCGCCACGCCGAGGCTTTCGAAATCGTAACCGCGCACGGTCGTGGCGCCGCCGGTCCGGAACAGGAGCTTCGACGGGACGCCGTCGCGACTGCCGGCGAGCACCGCGCCGCCTTCGACGCGCACGTTGAGCTCGTTCGACCGCCCGATGGGCAACCACCAGACGAAGCGGCCGCGCAGGCGGCCGAAGGTGCGCGTGGAGACGCCGGGAATGCCGCCGCCGGCGAACGCGCTCGCCATCCAGCCGGTGGTGGGGGCGATGAGGTCGTCGGCGCGGCGCCAGTGCCGTTCGTACTCGGCGTAGAGGGCGTTCGCCGTTTCGCCGGGCGAGCCGAAGGGCGTCTGCTCGTCGAGGTAGTACGACGCGGAAAGCGCTGTTTCGTCGCGCTCCTCGACCGTGTTCCAGCGCGTGCCCGCGATTGCCGTCCGCGTGATCAGGTCTTCGATGTCGGTGCGCTCGTACCCGCCGCCGAACGTCGCGATCCAGCCGGCGGCGTTGGGCGGGCGCGAGAACCGGAGCGACCCTTGCTGAATCTTGGTTTCGGCCCTACCGTCGGCCAGGAACTGGAGCCCGTTGCCGTCGAAATTCACGTCGCGGTAACTGGCGTTCGCGCGCCACTGCACGTCGGTCGAATAGCCGACGCCGCCTTCGAATCGCTTCGTGCGGCCCTCGATCACCGCCATGTCGACCGTCGCCTCTTCGGGGTGCGTGGTGTCCGGATCGATCTTCGCCTGCACGCTCGCGAAATAGCCAGACGCGTTCAGGCGCCGCACGTATTGATTCAATGTTACGACGCTGTAAGGCTCGCCAGGAGTGATCGTGCTGAAATTGCGAACGAGCGATTCGTCGTACTTGGCAAGCCCTTTGATGTCGAAGCTCCCGAACCGGAACGCCGGACCGCTGGCGAGCTCGACCACGAGGTCCGCGCTCCTGGATTCGGGATCGATCAGGGCTTCGCTGCGCTCGATGCGGGCGGCCGCATACACGGTGCCGGAGAGCGCGGCCAGCGCGCGCTCCTTGGCGATCGTCCACGCGGCTTGCCGGAACACCTCGCCTTGCGCGAGGCTCCAGTCGCGGGTGAGTCCGGCAATCAAGGCGGTCCCCCGGGGCGCGTCGGTCGTGGCGGGACCGGTCACCACGATGCGCACGGACGCGACGCGCGTCGCGGCGCCGGCATCCACCTTGAGTGTCACCGCCGCCGGGTCCGCGCTGCGGTCGATGCTGACGTCGACCTCGGCCGAGAAAAAGCCCGCAGCAGCCGCGGCGCTGCGCGCCTCGTCGATCGCCTCCAGTGCCAGGCGATCGAGTAGCTCGACGGTCATCTCCGGATACGCCTGCCAGCGCAGCAGGCCGACGTCGCGTTCCAGCGTTTCCTTCAGCGGCGACGGCGCGACGATCTCGACACGGTAGGTGAGCGCCGGCGGCCGGGCGGTGGCCTCGGCCCGGGGCGCAGCCGGCGAGGAATCGTACGCGATCGCGTCAGCCGCGAACGGGCACGAAAGGGCGATCGATAGCGCGAACAGCCAGTGGGCGGGAGGCTTGCGGGAGTTTGGGCGAGACACAGGCGCGATTATCCCCGATTGCGCATTCGCGCCGATCGAAGGCGCTCGCCTGCGGCGCTGCAGTCCGCTCATCGCTGCTCCGCCATCGGGGATCGACGGCGCGCGGCGGGAGCTCGGGGTGCCGGCTCGCGGGCAGATCGGGCACTTCGCGTCGCGGCCGGTCGAGATTCCAGTGCACGCCCGGCGGATCGCCGAATCCCCATAGCCCGACGCCGGTGCGCGTCACGCCGGTGGCGTCCTGCCGGATCGAGCAGCCGGCCCCGCAAAGCACGGTCAGCGCGATCGCCAGGCCGCGCGCCCCGGGTGACATTGCGTCAGAAGCGATGCGCAAGCGTGAGCCCGATCAGCGGTGCCGTGGAATAGTCATCCCTGGCGACCGTGTCGCCGCTGCTGTCGGCCAGCAGCAGCCGGCCGCGCAGCGCCACGCCCGCGTAAAGATCGAATCGGGTGTGCGCACCGAAGTTGCGCGCCACGCGCGCGAACACCGGGAAGACACGGTTCTCGCCGAGTCCGCCGCGTGTGGTGCCGGCGTCATCCAGTCGATACCGGGCAGAACGTCTCGCGCCGCCGGCGGCGAACTCCCATTGGTCGTCGGGCGCATAGGTCAGTTCGAGCCCCGCGCCGCCGGCGGGGCCTGCCGGAAATGGATTGCCGAGCTGCCACCGATCGTCGATCTGCCAGCGCACGATCGCGAACGGAAACACCTTCGTATCATCGATCTGCCGGACGACGCCGGCGCCCACGCCGAGCGTCAGGCTCGGCGAGAACACTTTGGTCGCGGCGAAAAGCGCGCCGTAGGTCAGCGCATCGCTCGCCTTCGCGCCGGACTCGAACGCCCACCCGAACAGAGGCGAGACGCCGAGCAGCAAGTCGGAATCGAACGCGTAGCTCAGATTGATGGCAATGTTCGGCGCGTTGAGGCGAGTCCACGGCGCGATCCCTCCGAACGCGACGGGGTGCGAGAATCTCCAGTCCTCGTAGTCGTAGCGCAGCGCGAGCCCGGCGGAGAATTGCGGCGTGATCTGGCGTGCGACGCTGCCGCTCGCGATTGCGCCGGACCAGCGAAAATCCCCGTCGTGGTCGAGGTCGGTGTCGAACTGATGGATGCCGGAAAGCGATGCCGATGCGCTGACAACGCCCGGCTGCGGCATCTGTGCGAGCAGCGTGATCGGCAGGAAAGCGGCCGTCAGCATCGCGATGACAGAGCTGCGGGAAACGACGCTACAGGGCATGCGGGACTCCGATTCGGTCGGTGGCGGGTCGTGCGCTCGACGTCGCTCGGCGTTTCGAGGCGCCGCGATTCTACCTGACCGCGACAAGCGTCCGGAGCCCACCGGACGCGCCAGGCCGCGGCGCTTCTAGCGCAACGCGAGGCATGGCGAAGCGTTCGCAACATCGCTCCAAGCCCTTGTAATCATTCGATTCGGCAATCGAGCAACGCCATTCCAATGGCATAAAAGGCGGCGGTTCGCGGGAAAGGATCCGATACCGCCGCACGGGGTTGCGCGGAGAGCATCGCGCAAAGGGTTCGGCCCATTCACGCGATTTTCCAGGCCAGGACGGGCAGGTCGGACTCCGCACCGATCGCGGGTACGCCATGAATCCATCGTAGAACGATCGTACGACCGGCTGTCGCAGATCAGCTTAATATCTGGTGTTTTACATTTACTTACGCAAATAAGTAATTGTTTATTAATGAAGTGAATAATGGATACAACACTGTCGTTAAGTTCCTGTTCAGAAACCAAAAGCAGTTGACCGCAGGGATTTTGTTCCTTTATAGTGGCGCCAGGTGGTAAAAAGTGGGTGCAAGTGGTGTTTTGCGGGCGTCGTCATCGAAAACGTGCGACTCCTGTTTATAAGTACTCACTATCACTTCGGTCGGCGGGAGCGGCGCGGTGGGCGAGCGAGGGGAGGGACCGGCAGGCGGGGCAGCCGTTTTTCGCGGCGTGACCCAGCTCGCCCTCGACGCCAAGGGACGTATTGCGGTCCCGGGCAAGCACAGGGATGCGCTGGCGGGATCCGCGGACAGCCCCGAGCGAACGCTCATCGTCACTGCGGACCCCAGCCGCTGCCTGCTCGTCTATCCGCGTGCGACGTGGGAGCCGATTCAGGCGCGACTGATGGCCCTGTCGTCGTTCAACGAGCAGATCCGCGGATTGCAGCGACTGCTCGTCGGACATGCCGACGAAGTGGACATGGACGGCGCCGGCCGCATTCTGGTCCCGCCTGCGCTGCGCCAGTACGCGGGACTCGATCATCGTGTCGTGCTCGTCGGGCAGGGCAGCAAGTTCGAGCTGTGGGACGAAGCGAAGTGGCAGCAGGAAACGGCCCGGGCCATCACGTTTCCCGCCGGCGACCTGCCGCCCGAGCTGGACGGCTTCAGCCTTTGATGGGCGACGGCGAACATGTCCCCGTCATGCTCGAGGAAGTCGTCGCCGCGCTGGCGGTCCGCCCGGACGGCACCTACGTCGACGCCACGTTCGGCCGTGGCGGCCACGTGCGCGCGATCCTCGCGCGGCTCGCCCCGGCGGGCCGGGTCCTCGCGTTCGATCGCGACCCCGAGGCTGCGGCAAGTGCGCGCGCCATCGGCGACCCGCGCTTCGTCTTCCGGTCGTGCTGGTTCTCGCAGCTTGCCGACGAGGTCAAAGCGCTTGGCGTCGACCGCGTCGACGGCATTCTCCTCGACCTTGGCATTTCCTCTCCGCAGATCGACGACCCGGCACGCGGCTTTTCGTTTCGCGCCGATGGCCCGCTCGACATGCGGATGGATCCCGCGCGCGGCGAAACCGCAGCCGCGTTCCTGGCGCGCGCGACCGTGCGCGAATTGACGGAGGTGATACGCGACTATGGTGAAGAACGGTTTGCTCAATCGATTGCAGGAGCAATTGCTGCGGCTCGCGCGGTCGCACCCATCGTCGGCACGCGGCAGCTTGCGGCGATCGTGGCCCAAGCCGTCGGCGCGCGCCCGCGGGGTGATCGGGGTCAGGATCCGGCTACGCGGACTTTCCAGGCTCTCCGGATTTTCGTCAATCGCGAGCTCGCGGAGCTCGCGCTGATCCTGCCTCGCGTCGTTCCGCTGCTCGCCACCCGGGGCCGGCTCGCCGTCATCAGTTTCCATTCGCTCGAGGACCGGATCGTGAAGCGCTTTCTCGCATCGGCGTCACAGCCGTTCGGCGGCGATCCGCGCCTTGCCCGGCTGCCGATCCGGACCGACGCGCTGCCGCCCGCGCCGCTCGCGCTCGTCGGTCGCGCGATACGGCCGACGCAACGCGAGGTAGCGGCGAATCCCCGCGCCCGCAGCGCCACGCTGCGCATTGCCGAGCGCACGCCGCATCCCGTGCCCGCGGGATTCGGCGCAGCACCGCGCCGGTGAGCCGGACCATGGTTCGCCTGAACCTGCTGCTGCTCGCCGTGCTCGTCCTCTGCGCGCTTTCGCTCGTCACGTCACGGCACCAGGCGCGAAAGCTCTTCGTCGAGCTGGAGCGCGAGCAGGCACGCGCGCGCGACTACGAAACCGAGTTCGGCCAGCTGCAGCTCGAGCAGTCGACCTGGGCGATGCCGGTGCGCGTGGAGAAGATAGCGCGGGAGCAGCTCCGGATGCAGATTCCCGGACCGCGGCGCATCGAAGTCGTTCCCGGCGAGGTGGCGCGATGAGGGGCGTGTCCGCCGCGCTGAAGCGCGCGGCACCGGTGCCGGAGCTGCCGCGGTTTCGCGCGCCGGTCGTCTTCGGGATGATGCTGCTGCTGTTCGCGGTGCTGATCGCCCGATCGCTCTACCTGCAATGGATCGACAACGCGTTCCTGCAGGAGCAGGGAAGCTCCCGCTACAGCCGCGAAATCGACGTGCCCTGCGCATCGCGGCCGCATCGTCGATCGCATGGGCGAGCCGCTTGCCATCTCCACCCCGGTGAAGTCGGTGTGGGCGTTCCCCGGCCAGGTCGAGGTCACGCCGGAGAAGCTTGCGCTGCTCGCGCGGGCACTCGAGACGACCCCGCAGGCGCTCGCGAAAAAACTCGCCGACGGCAACGACTTCGTCTTCCTCGCGAAGACAGGTTCCGCCCGGAAGTCGCCGAGCGGGTCGCCGCGCTGAAGATCAGGGGCATCCACGACCAGAACGAGTACCGGCGGTTCTATCCGGCGGGCGAGACGGCGAGCCATATCGTGGGGTTCACGGGCGATCGCGACGTCGGGCAGGAAGGCATCGAGCTCACGCAGCAGGAATGGCTCGGCGGGAAGCTCGGCAGCCGCCGCGTGATCATCAACCGGCGCGGCGACGTCGTCGAGGACGTCGAGTCCATACGCGCGCCCCAGGCGGGACGCGAATTGTCGCTCGCGATCGACGCCCGGCTGCAATATCTGGCGTTCCGGGAGCTCAAGGCGGCGGTCGAGCTGCACAAGGCGAAAGCCGGGGGCCTCGTGATCCTCGACGCGCAAACCGGCGAGATCCTGGCCCTGGCCAACTGGCCCACGTACAACCCGAACGCGCGCAACCGCGTCGCGCGCGAACGGATGCGCAACCGGGCGCTCACCGACGTCTTCGAGCCGGGTTCGACGTTGAAGCCGTTCACGATCGCCGCGGCGCTCGAGAGCGGCGCCATCCGTCCCGACACGGTGATCCAGACGGCGCCCGGTTCGCTCACGCTCGGCCCGAACACGATTCACGACGCGCATCCCAACGGCGCGTTGACGGTCGAGCAGGTGATCCAGAAGTCGTCGAACGTCGGCGCCGCGAAGATCGCGCTGTCGCTGCCGTCGGCGACGCTGTGGCAGATGCTTTCCGACTCCGGTTTCGGCACGGCGCCGAACACCGGTTTCCCCGGCGAAGTCGCCGGCAGGCTGCGGCCGGCGAAGACCTGGAAGCCCATCGAGCAGGCGACGATGGCCTACGGCCACGGCATCTCGGTGAACCTCGTCCAGCTCGCGCGCGCCTACACGTTGTTCGCGAGCAATGGCGAGTTGAAGCCGGCATCGCTGCTCAAGGGCGGCGGCGCCGTTGCCGGCCGGCCGGTGCTCAAGGCCGAAACGGCGCTCGCCGTGCGGCACATGCTGGAGCTCGCGGTGCGTCCGGGAGGCACGGCGCCGAAAGCGCAGGTCCCCGGCTACCGGGTCGCCGGCAAGACCGGCACCGCGCACAAGCTCGAAGGCCGCGGTTACACGAACAAGTACGTTTCGTCGTTCGTGGGCTTCGCGCCGGCGTCCGGCCCGCGGCTCATCGTCGCGGTGATGATCGACGAGCCGTCGGCCGGCGCACACTACGGCGGCGAGGTCGCGGCCCCGGTGTTCTCCACGGTGATGGGCTGCAGCACTGCGCACGCTCGGCACGCCGCCGGATGCGCCCGGCGACAACGTGATCCTGCCGCCGGAAGGCAGCGCGGTGCGCGAGGAAACGTGATGGCGGCCGCGCTCGCCCCCGCCTTCGACGCGGCAACGCTCCTCGCGCGCCTCGAGGTCCTGCCGCGCCGGATCACGGCCGACAGCCGGCAGGTGCGCGCGGGCGACGCGTTCGCGGCGTACCCCGGACAGCAGTCCGATGGCCGCGCGTTCATCCCCGACGCCATCGCGCGCGGCGCCGGCTCGGTGCTGTGGGAGGCGCTTTCCTTTCGCTGGGACGCCGCGTGGCGCGTCTCCAATGTCGCGGTCGACGATCTCAAGGCGAAGCTCGGCGCGATCGCCCATCACATCTATGGCCGCCCCTCGCACTCCGCTCTGCGTCGTCGGCGTCACCGGAACGAACGGCAAGACATCCTGCACGCACTGGATCGCGCAGTGCCTCGACGGCTGCGGCCGGAAGAGCGGGATCATCGGCACGCTCGGCGACGGGCTCGTCGGCGCGCTCGAACCCGCGGCACGCACGACGCCGGACGCGGCGGCGGTCCACGAGACGCTCGGTCGGCTGCGCGACGCCGGCGCGCGGGCGGTTGCCATGGAAGTCTCGTCGCACGGGCTCGACCAGGGACGCGTCAACGAAGTCGAGTTCGACGTTGCGCTGTTCACGAACCTCACGCGGGACCATCTCGACTATCACGGGACGATGGCGGCGTACGGCGCGACGAAGGCGAAGCTGTTCTCCTGGCCGACGCATCCCGCGTGCGTGCTCAACGCGGACGATCCTTTCGGCCGCGGGCTCGCCGATGCGGCACGAGCCCGCGGGCAGCGGGTGCTGACCTACGGTCTCGCCAGCGCGGATATCGCGGCGACGCGTGTCGACAGCACAAGGGACGGGATCGCGCTGTCGGTCACGACGCCATGGGGGCGCGGCGAGGTGGCGACGCGTCTTGCGGGCACGTTCAACGCGTCGAACGCGCTGGGCGTGCTGGGCGTCCTGCTCGCGTGCGGCATCGGACTGGAGGCGGCGCTCGCGGCGCTCGCGCGCGTCACGCCGCCGCCCGGCCGCATGCAGCGCCTGGGAGGCGGGTTCGAGCCGCTCGTCGTCATCGACTACGCGCATTCGCCCGACGCGCTGGAACAGGTGCTCGCCGCTTTGCGGCCCGCGGTCGCCCGCGGCGGCGAGCTGATCTGCGTGTTCGGATGCGGCGGTGACCGCGATCCCGGCAAGCGGCCGCAAATGGGGCGCGTCGCGGGGAACGGCGCCGATCGCATCGTCGTCACCAGCGACAATCCGCGCAGCGAGGACCCTGCCGCGATCGCGGCGGCCATCGTCGCCGGGATTCGCGATACGAGGCACCGGAACCATACCCTCGAGCTCGACCGGGCCGCGGCGATCCGCACGGCGGTGGCGAGCGCGCAGGGCGGCGACGTCGTGCTCGTCGCCGGCAAGGGGCACGAGGACTATCAGGAGCGCCAGGGCGAACGCACGCCGTTTTCCGATGCCGCCGCCGCGGCCGCCGCGCTGCGGGCGTGGAGGGGCGAATGAGCGCGGCGGGCGCATGATGGACACGGCGACGGCCGCACGCGCGGTGCACGGCCGGATGCTCGGCGCGAACGTGCGCTTCGCGCGCGTGGCCACCGACACGCGCACGCTCGCGCCGGGCGACCTGTTCGTCGCGATCAAGGGCGAGCGCTTCGACGGGCACGATTTCGTGGGCACCGCGTTCGAGCGCGGCGCCGCCGCCGCGCTCGTCGCCGCGGACCGCGCGGACGCGATCAAAGGCAATCTCATCGCGGTGCCGGACTCGCTCGCGGCGCTGGGCGCGCTGGCTGCGCACTGGCGTGCCCGATTCGCGGTTCCGGTCATCGTCATCGTCGGCAGCAACGGCAAGACGACGGTCAAGGAAATGCTGGCGGCGATCCTGCGGGCGCATTACGGCGACGCGCAGGTGCTCGCGACCGAAGGCAACCTCAACAACGCGATCGGCCTTCCGCTCACGCTGCTGCGGACTGCGCGCCGAGCACGCGGTGGCGGCGATCGAGCTCGGCATGAACCATCCCGGCGAGACCGCGGAGCTCGCCGCCATCGCGCAGCCCACCGTGGCCGTGATCAACAACGCGCAGCGCGAGCACCAGGAATTCATGCGGAGCATCGCCGAGGTCGCGGCCGAGCACGCCGCGCTCGTCGGCGCGCTGTCCGCCGGCGGCACGGCGGTGCTGAATGCGGACGACCCCAGCGTCGAGGTGTGGCGCGCCGCCGCGCGCGCGCGCGACGGCGTGCGCGTGATCGAGTTCGCGCTCGACCATCCCGCGGCGATCCATCTGCGCGGCGAGTGCGCGCCCGCCGGCGGCCGCGTGGCGTTCGCCACGCCTGCGGGCGACGCGACGGCACGGCTCGCGGCGCCAGGGCGCCACAATGTGTCGAATGCGCTCGCCGCCGCGGCGGCGGCGCATGCGATCGGCGTTCCGCTTCCCGCCGTCGTGCGCGGCCTCGAGGCCTTTCGTCCCGTCGCCGGCCGGCTCGTCGCGCTGCTATCCGGCGCGGGCGCCACCGTGATCGACGACACCTACAACGCGAACCCGGATTCGGTGCGGGTCGCGATCGACGTGCTGGCCGCGGCGCCGCCGCCGCGCTGGCTGGTCCTCGGCGACATGGGCGAAGTCGGCGCGAGCGGCCCGGACTTCCACCGCGAGGTCGGAGCGCACGCGCGGGACGCCGGCGTCGACCGGCTGCTGACGGTCGGCGCGCTGGCGGCGGAGAGTGCGGCGGCGTTCGGAGACGGGCGCGCGAGCATTTCGCGGCGGTCGATGCGCTCGCCGCGCACGTTGCCGCGACCGCGCGGGCCGGCACGACCGTGCTCGTCAAGGGCTCGCGGTTCATGCGGATGGAGCGGGTGGTCGCCGCGCTGTGCGGCCCGCCGCGACGGAAGGGGCGCACTGATGCTGCTCTGGCTGACCGAGATGCTGGCGAAGGACGTGCGCGCCTTCAACGTGTTCGGCTACCTCACGCTGCGCGCCGTGCTGGCGTGCATGACGGCGCTCTTCATCTCGTTCATCGTCGGCCCGAAAGTCATCGCCTGGCTCACCCGGATGAAGATCGGACAGGCCGTGCGCAGCGACGGGCCGCAGACGCATCTCGCGAAGGCCGGCACGCCGACCATGGGCGGCGCGCTGATCCTCGTTTCGATCACGGCGACGACGCTCCTGTGGGGTGATCTCGGCGAACCGCTTCGTGTGGGTGACGCTGCTCGTGACGGTCGGCTTCGGCGCGATCGGCTGGGTCGACGACTATCGCAAGGTCGTCCACAACAACCCGAAGGGCATGTCGGCGCGCACGAAGCTCCTCTGGCAATCGGTGATCGGATTGATCGCCGCGGTCTACCTCGCGTTCTCGGTGTCGGCGCCGGACAACGCGCGCTTCATCCAGATGTTCTTCGCGTGGATCGGCAGCGGCTTCAGCCTCGAGCTGCCGCCCAAGGCCGACCTCATCGTCCCGTTCGTCAAGACGATCTCGTACCCGCTCGGCGTCTGGGGCTTCATCGCGCTCACGTACTTCGTGATCGTGGGGACCAGCAACGCCGTCAATCTGACGGACGGCCTCGACGGCCTCGCGATCATGCCGACCGTGATGATCGGGGCGGCGCTCGGGATCTTCGCCTACGTGAGCGGCAACGCGATCTTCGCCCGGTACCTGCAGTTTCCGTACATTCCCGGTGCGGGCGAGCTCGCCGTGATCTGCGGCGCCATGGCGGGCGCCGGACTGGGATTCCTCTGGTTCAACGCGTATCCGGCGGAAGTGTTCATGGGCGACGTCGGCGCGCTCGCGCTGGGCGCCGCGCTCGGCACGATCGCGGTGATCGTCCGGCAGGAGATCGTGCTCTTCATCATGGGCGGCGTGTTCGTCGTCGAGACGTTGTCCGTGATGATCCAGGTCGCCTCGTTCAAGCTCACCGGCAAGCGCGTGTTCCGGATGGCGCCGATCCACCACCACTACGAACTCAAGGGCTGGAAGGAGAACCAGGTCGTCGTCCGCTTCTGGATCATCACGATGCTGCTGGTGCTGTTCGGCCTCTCCACGCTGAAGCTGAGATGAACGACCCCCACGCTCACTCTGTTCGCTGCCCCCCGAGGGGGCGCACAGCGCCCTTCGGGCGGCCGGGCGGGCGCTGACCATGGACTACAAGGGACGCAACGCCGTCGTGCTGGGACTCGGGCTCACCGGGTTCTCGCTCGCGCGCCATCTCGCGGCGCACGGGGCGATCGTGCGCGTCGCGGACACGAGGGCCGCGCCGCCGTTCGCCGCGGATCTCGCCGCGGCGCTGCCGGACGTGCCGGTGGCCGCGGGACCGTTCACCGCGGCCACGTTCGCCGGCGCCGACCTGGTCGCGATCAGTCCCGGCGTCGCCAGGGAGCAGCCGGCGATCGCGGCCGCGGTCGCCAACGGCGCCGAGCTCGTCGGCGACATCGAGCTCTTCGCCCGCGCGTTGCCGCCCGAGCAGAAGGTGCTCGCGATCACGGGCTCGAACGGCAAGTCGACCGTCACCGCGCTGACCGGCGCGCTGTGCCGCGCCGCCGGTCTCGCGACCGTCGTCGCCGGCAACATCGGCGACGCGGTGCTCGACACGCTGCCGGCGCGGCGGTGCGCTGGCCGGACGTCTTCGTGCTGGAGCTGTCGAGCTTCCAGCTCGAGACGACGTCCGCGCTCGTGCCGACCGCGGCCACGGTGCTCAACGTCACCGACAACCATCTCGACCGCTACGCCGGCATGGACGAGTACGCCGCCGCCAAGGCGCGCATCTTTCACGGCGGCGGCATCCAGGTGCTGAACCGTGACGACCCGCGCTCGCTTGCGCTGCGCATCCCCGGACGTCTCGTGCAGACCTTCGGCGACGGCGTGCCCGAATCGGAGGAGGCCTGGGGCCTCGTCGATCGCGGCATGACGCGCGACGGGCAGCCGGAGACGTGGCTCGCGCGCGGCGGCGCGCTGCTCGTTCCCGCATCGGACCTGACGCTCGTCGGGCGTCACAACGCGCTCAATGCGCTGGCCGCGCTGGCGCTCGCGTCGGCGGTCGCGAAGATCGACCACGCGCTGCTCGCCGCTCTCGACGCGCTTCGAAGGGCCTGCCGCACCGGATGCAGAAGATCGCCGATGCGGCCGGCGTGCTGTTCGTCGACGACTCGAAGGGCACGACGGTCGCCGCGACCTGCGCGGCGCTCGCCGGCCTTTCGCGGCCCGTCGTGCTCATCGCCGGCGGCGACGGCAAGGGCCAGGATTTCGTGCCGCTCCGGCAGGCCGTGGACGAGCACTGCCGGGCGGTCGTGCTGATCGGCCGCGACGCGGCGGCGATCGAGCGCGCGCTCGCGGGAACCGCGGCCGTCATCGAATGCGCGGGAACGCTCGACGTGGCCGTGGCGCGCGCGATGCGGATGGCGCAGACCCGGCGATGCCGTCGTGCTCTCGCCGGCCTGCGCGAGCCTCGACCAGTTCGCCAACTACGTCGAGCGCGGCGAGCGGTACCGGCGCTTCGTGCTGCGAGCAGCTGGCGGAGGACGCCCATGCCTAGGGACTCCGCGGCGACCGGCGTGCTGCGTCCGTTCGGCATGCTGAAGGCGTTCGGCTCGATCGGCGCGCTGCCGCAGCAATCCGCGATCGATGCTGGTCTACGACGCGTCGCTCGCCTGGGCCGCGATCCTGCTCCTCGCCATCGGGCTCGTGATGGTGTACTCGGCGTCGATCGCGATGGCCGAGGCGTCGGCGCATGCCGGATTCCGCTCGTGGTACTTCCTCGTCGCGGCACGCGACTGTTCCTCGCGGTCGGGCGTCGTCGCGGCATTCGTCGCCTTCCAGGTGCCGATGAAGGTCTGGCAGCGCCTGGCGCCCTGGGTCTTCGTGGGCGGCGTCGTGCTGCTCGCGCTCGTGCTCGTGCCGGGCATCGGCAAGTCGGTGAACGGTTCGCGGCGCTGGCTTTCGCTGGTGTTCGTCAACCTGCAGCCCTCCGAATTCATGAAGCTCGCGGTCGTGCTGTACGCCGCGAGCTACGCCGTGCGCAAGGCGGCGTTCCTGCACGCCGAGCAGCCGCTGCGCCAGACGCTGGTCAAGGGTTTTCTGCCGCTGTTCGCGGTCATGGTCGCCACCAGCAGCCTGCTGCTGCTCGAACCGGACTTCGGCGCGTTCGTCGTCATCGTCGCGATCGCCTTCGGCATCCTGTTTCTCGGCGGCCTCGATTGGCGTCTCTTCCTCGGCCTGCTGCTGCTGCTGCCGCTGGGGCTCTCGGCGATTCTCGTCGCCGCGCCGTACCGTCTGCAGCGACTGGTCGCGTTCCTCGACCCATGGTCCGATCCGTTCGGCAAGGGTTACCAGCTGTCGCATTCGCTGATCGCCTTCGGCCGCGGCGAGTGGCTCGGCGTCGGACTGGGATCCTCGGTCGAGAAGCTTCTCTACCTGCCGGAAGCGCACACCGATTTCCTGCTCGCGGTGACCGCCGAGGAGCTCGGGTTTGCCGGCGTGCTGGCGGTGATCGGGTTGTTCGTGTGGCTGCTGTTTCGCACGTACGCGATCGGACGGCAGGCGGCGCGTCTCGCGCGGCCGTTCGCGTCGCTGGTGGCGCTGGGCATCGGCGTGTGGATCGGCGTGCAGGCGCTCATCAACATCGGCGTGAACATGGGCGTGCTGCCGACCAAGGGGCTCACCCTGCCTTTGCTGTCCTTCGGCGGGTCCGGCATCGTCGCCAATTGCATCGCGCTGGCGATCCTGCTGCGCGTCGACTACGAGAGCAGGCGTTTGCTCCGGGGATTCACCGCATGACCGGCACCGTGATGATCACCGCCGGCGGCACCGGTGGCCACGTCTTTCCGGGGCTCGCGGTCGCGGCAAAGCTCGTCGGGCGCGGCTGGCGCGTGTTCTGGCTTGGCACACGCGACGGCATGGAAGGGGCCCTCGTGCGCCAGCACGGCGTCGAGTTCGAGGGCGTGGCGTTCGGCGGTGTCCGCGGCAAGGGATGGAAGACGGCCGTGTTCGGGCCGTTCATCCTGCTCGCCGCGTGCTGGCAGAGCGGGAAGATCATCCGGCGCCGCGCGCCGGACGTCGTACTCGGATTTGGCGGCTTCGCGTCCTTTCCGGGCGCGCTCGCGGGTGTCGCGCTCGCGCGACCGCTGGCACTGCACGAGGCCAACGCGATCGCCGGACTCGCCAACCGTGTGCTCGCCTACGCGGCCGACCGGATCCTGCTCGGCTTCCCGGGCGCGATGCGCGGCCGGCACGCGGCGAAGGTCGAGTGGGTCGGCATTCCGGTGCGCGACGCCATCGGTCGCGTGCCCGCCCCGGATGCGCGGTTCGCCGGCCGCTCGGGTCCGCTGCGCCTGCTCGTCGTCGGCGGCAGCCTCGGCGCGGCGGCGATCAACCGGTGCGTGCCCCAGGCGCTCGCGCTGATGCCGGCGGCCACGCGTCCGACGGTCGTGCATCAATCCGGAGCACGGCATGTCGACGCGTTGCGCGCGGCCTACGAGCAGGCGGGTGTCGCGGCGCAGTGCGTGCCGTTCATCGAAGACATGGCGGCGCGCTATGCCGAGGCCGACGTCGTGCTCTGCCGTGGCGGCGCCATCACCGTCGCCGAGCTGGCGGCGGCCGGCGTGGCGTCGATCATTGTGCCGCTGCCGGGCGCCATCGCCGACGAGCAGAGCGCGAACGCCCGGCTGCTTGTCGACGCAGGCGCGGCGCTCGCATTGGCGCAGGACGAGCTGACGGCCAGTCGGCTTGCCGCGCAGCTGGGAGCGCTCACGCGCACGCGGTTGCTCGCCATGGCGACCGCCGCGCGAACGCTCGCGCGTCCCGATGCGGCGGAGCGTGTCGCCGAGGCCTGCGTCGCTTTGGGGCCGCGCCCATGAAGCACAAGGTCAGGCGCGTCCACTTTGTCGGCATCGGCGGCGCCGGGATGAGCGGCATCGCGGAAGTTCTCGCGACGCAGGGGTACCGGGTCTCCGGGTCCGATCTCGGCGCGAACGCGGTCACCGCGCGCCTGGCGCGGCTCGGCGTCACGGTTGCCTTGGGCCATGCAGCGGCGAATGTCGCCGGCGCCGACGTGGTCGTCGTGTCGACGGCGGTCGCACCCGACAACCCGGAAATCGTGGCGGCGCGCCAGAACGCAATTCCGGTCGTGCCGCGCGCGCTGATGCTGGCCGAGCTGATGCGCCTGAAGGAGGGCATCGCCGTGGCCGGCACGCACGGCAAGACGACAACGACGAGCCTGATTGCGTCGGTGCTGGCGGAAGGCGGCCTCGATCCGACCTTCGTGATAGGCGGCCGGCTGCTGTCGGCGGACGCCAACGCCCGGCTCGGCAAGGGTGATTTTCTGGTCGCCGAAGCCGACGAATCGGACGCGTCGTTCCTCTATCTGACGCCGGCGCTCGCCGTGATCACGAACATCGATGCCGATCACATGGAAGCCTACGGCCACGACTTCGAGCGATTGCAGCGCGCCTTCGTCGATTTCGCGCAGCGGCTGCCGTTCTACGGCGTCGCGATACTGTGCGTGGACGACCCCCATGTGCGCGCGATCCTGCCCGCGATCACCAAGTCGATCGTGACCTACGGGATCGCCCCGGATGCGGACATCCGGGCCACCGGCATCGCGAACCATGGCGGCCGGATGCAGTTCCTCGCCTGCTCCGAAGGGGCGCGCGACCTCGCTGTGGAGCTCAACCTGCCCGGCGTCCACAACGTGCGCAACGCGCTCGCCGCCATCGCGGTCGGTCGTGAGGTCGGCGTCGCCGATGCGGCGATCGCGACAGCGCTCGCCGAATTCCGCGGCGTGGGCCGCCGCTTCCAGCGCTACGGAGAGGTCAGAGCGGAAGGGGGCGGTGCCTACACGCTGATCGACGACTACGGGCACCACCCGACCGAGATGGCCGCGACGATCGAGGCCGCGCGCGGCAGCTTTCCGGGCCGCCGGCTTGTGCTCGCGTTCCAGCCGCACCGCTATACGCGCACCCGCGACCTCTTCGAGGACTTCGTGAAGGTGCTCTCGACAGCCGACGCGCTGGTGCTCACCGAAGTCTACCCGGCGGGCGAATCGCCCATCGTGGCGGCGGACGGGCGCGCGCTCGCCCGTGCGGTCCGCGTGGCCGGCAAGGTCGAGCCGGTGTTCGTCGAGTCCGTTGCGGAGCTGCCGGATGCGATTCGCGCGCTCGTGCAGGACGGCGACGTCGTGGTCACGATGGGCGCGGGCTCGATCGGGCAGGTCCCCGGTTCACTCATGGGCGCCGCATGATGATGAGCGAGCCGCGGGCGTTCACGGCGCTGCGCGGCAGGCTGGCGCGCGACGTCCCCCTGGCGCGCTATACGAGCTGGCGATGCGGCGGCCCCGCCGATCGCGTTTATGTGCCCGCCGATCGTGACGACCTTGCGACATTCATCCGGCAGCTGCCTCCGGGCGAGCCGCTCACGGCGATCGGGCTGGGCAGCAATCTGCTCGTGCGCGACGGCGGTATCCGCGGGTCCGTCGTCGTCCTGCACGCGGCGCTCAACGCACTGGAGCTGCGGGATCGCCTGATCTACGCCGAGGCCGGCGTCGCGAGCCCCAAGGTCGCCAGGTTCGCGGCGGCGCACGGCTGCGCCGACGCCGAATTCCTGGCCGGGATTCCCGGCACCGTCGGCGGCGCGCTGGCGATGAACGCCGGCTGCTATGGGGGCGAAACGTGGCGCTATGTGGCGCGCGTGGAGGTCCTGACACGCGCCGGGGTGCTCGAGGCGAGGCTGCCCGCGGCGTACGCGACCGGATATCGCTCGGTGCGCCGTGCCGACGGCAGCGCTTCCGACGGCATCTTCACCGCGGCGTGGTTCGCGTTTCCGCAGGGCGACAGCCGCGCCGCGCGCGCACGGATCGCGGAGCTCCTGCGGCAACGCATCGCGACGCAGCCGCTCGATCTGCCGAATGCCGGCAGCGTCTTCCGCAACCCGGCCGGCGACCATGCGGCGCGGCTCATCGAGGATTGCGGGCTCAAGGGTTACGCAGTCGGCGGCGCGCGGGTATCCGAGAAGCACGCCAACTTCATCGTCAACCCGCGGGGCCAGGCGAGGGCCGCGGACATCGAGTCGATCATCGCGCACGTGCGCGCGGTCGTGCGCGCGGAAACCGGCGTCGAGCTGGAGCCCGAGGTTCAGGTGATCGGCGAGAGCGCATGAGCACGCCGGGCCGCCCGAACGGAGAACACCGGATCGCGAAGCGCGAAGGCACTCCAATGAACGAGTTCGGCAAGGTGGCCGTATTGCTCGGCGGGCCGTCCGCGGAACGCGAGATCTCGTTTCTGTCCGGCAACGCCGTGCTGGCCGCGCTCGTCGCGCAAGGCATTGACGCACACGCGTTCGACCCAAAGGAGCGATCGCTCTGCGAACTCGCGCGCGAGGGCTTCGACCGGGTCTTCATTGCGCTGCACGGCCGGTTCGGCGAGGACGGGACCGTGCAGGGCGCGTTGGAGACGATGGGCATCCCCTACTCGGGGAGCGGGGTGATGGCATCGGCACTGGCGATGGACAAGTGGCGCACCAAGCTCGTGTGGCTCGCGAGCGGCATTCCCACGCCGCGCTTCCGCATGGTCGACGCTGCGACCGACTGGATGCGCGTCGTCGCCGAGCTGGGGCTGCCCCTGATCGTGAAACCGGCGCGCGAAGGTTCGACGATCGGCCTCACGAAGGTCGCCGGCGCGGACCGCGGCGAGCTCGCGCTCGCGTATGGCGCAGCGGCGCGGCACGACGATCTCGTGCTGGTCGAGGAGTTTGTCACGGGCGTGGAATTGACCGCGTCGATCCTGGGCGATCGCGCGCTGCCGCTGATCCGGATCGAGGCGCCGCAGGGCAATTACGATTACCACAACAAGTACTTCTCCGACGAGACGAAGTACTTCTGTCCCTGCGGCCTCGCGGAGCCCAAGGAACGGGAGATCAGGGAAGCCGCCCTCGCGGCGTTCCGCATCGTGGGCTGCAGCGGCTGGGGCCGGCTCGACCTGATTCTGAAGCCGGACGGTTCCTTCCAGTTTCTGGAGGTGAACACGTCGCCCGGGATGACCGGCCACTCGCTGGTGCCGATGGCGGCGAAACAGGCGGGGCTCGCCTTCGGCGAACTGTGCGTGGAGATTCTGCGGAGTGCACATGTGGGATGACGCGAAGCAGCTCAACGCCGTTGCGGTGGCGCTCGCACTCGTGGCGGCGCTTGGCCTTGCATGGGGCGCGCTCGCGTGGGCACTGCGCCAGACGCCGTTCGAGTTCCGCGAAGTGATCGTGCGCGGCCCGCTGGAACGCGCGAGCGCGTCGCATGTCGAGGCGGCCATCCGCGGCGAGCTCACCGGCACCTTCTTCACGATGAATCTCGACCGCGCGCGGAGCTCGCTGGCCGCGGTCCCCTGGGTGCGCAACGTCGCGCTGCGCCGGCAATGGCCGCAGCGGCTCGAGGTGACGATCGAGGAACATGCGCCGTTGGCGCGCTGGAACGACGCCGGCCTCGTCAATTCGGAGGGCGAGGCATTCCTCGCCGACTACAACGGCGAGCTGCCGCAATTCGAAGGACCGGACGGGAGCGCCGCACAGGTGGCGGCGCGATTCCGCGAATGGAGCGAGGCGCTCGTCCCGCTGGCGCTCACGCTCGAGGGCATCCGGCTCTCGCCGCGCGGAGGCTGGCGGCTTGCCGCCCGGGGGGCCAGCGGAACGCTGGCGATCGAGCTGGGACGCGAGGAGCCCGCGGCGCGACTCGCCCATTTCGTCGCGGCCTACGAACGCACGATCGGGGCGCTTGCGCGCGCCGGAACCCGCATCGAGCACGTGGACCTGCGCTATCGCAACGGATTCGCGGCCCGCGTGCCCGGTTTCCGCGAGCGCGCGGTGAAAAAGGCAGGAGCATGAGCGCGCCGGGCCGCCCCAAGCGCGAATACCGGAGCGCGAAGCGCGAAGGTACTCCTGTGAGCGCGCCGGGCCGCCCCAGGCGCAAATTGCGTCCCCCCGGGGGGCGGCGCAGCGGCGAGAGCCGCAAGCGTGGGGGTTGTCCGATCCGCGGCGCGGTCGGGGCAACGAGGATGGAGCAGCAATGGTGAAGGAAGTGAAGAACGTGATCGTCGGCCTCGACATCGGCACGTCGAAGATCGTCGCGATCGTCGCCGAGATCGTGGCCGACGGCGGCCTCAACATCATCGGGCTCGGCACCCAGCCCTCGCGCGGGCTGAAGAAGGGTGTCGTCGTCAACATCGAGGCGACGATGGGGTCGATCCAGCGCGTGCTGGAGGAGGCGGAGCTGATGGCCGACTGCCACATCACGGAGGTCTACACCGGGATCGCCGGCAGCCACATACGGAGCCTCAACTCGAGCGGCATGGTGGCGATCAAGGAAAAGGAAGTCACCCAGGCCGACATCGACCGCGTCGTCGAGACGGCGAAGGCGATCGCGATTCCCAACGATCAGCAAATCCTGCACATCCTCCCGCAGGAATTCATCATCGACGGCCAGGAGGACGTGCGCGAGCCGCTGGGCATGAGCGGCGTGCGTCTCGAGGTCAAGGTGCACATCGTCACTGGCGCGGTCTCGGCGGTGGAGAACATCACCAAGTGCGTCCGCCGCTGCGGGCTCGTCGTCAAGGACGTGATCCTGCAGCCGCTCGCGTCGTCGATCGCGGTGCTGAACGAGGACGAGAAGGACCTCGGGATCTGCCTGATGGACATCGGCGGCGGCACGACGGATCTCGCAGTGTTCGCAGGCGGCGCGATCCGGCACACGGCGGTGATCCCGATCGCCGGCGACCAGGTGACGAACGACATCGCGATGACGCTGCGCACGCCGACCAAAGAGGCCGAGGAGCTGAAGCTGCGCCACGGCTGCGCGCTGCGCCAGCTCGCCGATCCGAACGACATCATCGAGGTTCCCGGCGTCGGCGACCGGCCGCCGCGCAAGCTGTCTCGGCAGACGCTCGCCGAGGTGATCGAGCCGCGTATCGAGGAGCTCTACACGCTTGTGCAGGCGGAGCTTCGCCGCTCGGGCTTCGAGGAGCTGCTGTCGTCGGGGATCGTGCTCACCGGCGGCTCGGCGCTGCTGGCGGGAATGACCGAGCTCGGCGAAGAAGTGTTCCACCTGCCGGTGCGGGTCGGCGTGCCCGCGTATGTCGGCGGTCTCGCGGACGTGGTGCGCAGCCCGCGCTACGCGACCGCGGTCGGTCTTCTGCTCGAAGGCCGCGACCAGTACCTGCGGGCACAACAGTCGCGGGCGCGCACGGCAGGCATCGGCGGCACCGCGGAACGAATGAAGCAATGGTTCAAGGCGAATTTCTAGGTTCACGCATCAGTCGCACCACCACGTTGTCGGACACAGCCCATCGCAACATCTTGAGACAGGAAAAAGGAGCGCACCATGTTTGAAATCATCGATCAGCCCACCGAGAACGGCGCCGTCATCCGAGTCATCGGGGTCGGCGGATGCGGCGGCAACGCCGTGGAGCACATGATCGCGCGAGGACTCCTCGACGTCGACTTCATCTGCGCGAACACCGACGCGCAGGCGCTGAAACGCTCGACCGCCCGCGCGCAGGTGCAGCTGGGCACGGCGCTGACCCGCGGGCTCGGTGCGGGCGCCAGGCCGGAGATCGGACGCGACGCCGCGATGGAGGACCGCGATCGGATCGCCGAGATGATCGAGGGCTCCGACATGCTGTTCATCACGGCGGGCATGGGCGGCGGCACGGGCACGGGCGCGGCGCCGGTGATCGCCGACATCGCGAAGAGCATGAACATCCTGACCGTCGCCGTGGTTACCCGTCCGTTCAAGCTCGAGGGCGGCAAGCGGATGAAGGTCGCGCAGACCGGCATCGACGAGCTCGGCAAACGGGTCGACTCGCTCATCATCATCCCCAACGACAAGCTGATGGAGGTGCTGGGCGACGACATCTCGATGCTCGATGCCTACGCGGCCGCGAACGACGTGCTGCACGGCGCGGTGTCCGGCATCGCCGAGGTGATCAACAATCCCGGGCTCGTCAACGTCGATTTCGCCGATGTGCGCACGGTGATGGGCGAAGTCGGGATGGCGATGATGGGCTCGGCGATGGCGGCCGGCGCCGATCGCGCGCGGCAGGCGGCCGAACAGGCGGTGCGCAGCCCCCTGCTCGAGGACGTCAACCTTGCCGGGGCACGGGGCGTGCTGGTCAACGTCACGGCGTCGTCGGGACTGCGGATGCGCGAATACCAGGAGGTCATGACGACGATCAAGGAGTTCACCGCGGACGACGCGCTGGTTATCGTGGGGACCGTGATCGACGACGCGATGGACGACCGGCTGCGCGTGACCATGATCGCGACCGGCCTGGGCGGCGCGCAGTCTGGCAGGCGCGAGCAGAAGGCGCCGAACATGACGCTGGTCGAGCAGCCGCAGATCGTGGCACGCACCGGCACGGACGGCGTCGGCATGTCCGTGGACAACATCGACTACGGCAACCTGGACGCGCCGGCGGTCATCCGGAAGCGCGAACGCGGCGTTCCGGCACCATCGGCGTTCGATACGACCGAGATACCGGCGTTCCTGCGCAAACAGGCGGACTGAACATCGCCCGAGATCGACGTCGGTCACGCGGCCGCCGGGGGGGGCGTGCGCAAGGGGTCCGGAAGACCACCCGGTGTGCTAGTATTGACGTAAATCATTGAACTGCCGGGACAATGGCGGCCGCGGCCGGCGGTCTCCCGATACCGGCGGGCAACGGATATGTTGAAGCAACGGACGCTCAGGACCACGATCAAGGCAACGGGTGTCGGTCTGCATACCGGCGCGCGGGTCGAGATCGCGCTCCGCCCGGCGGCGCCGGACACGGGCATTGTCTTTCATCGCGTCGACCTCGAACCCCCGGTCTCGATTCCGGCGGATGCGTCGCACGTCGGCGACACGCGGCTGTCGTCGACACTGAAGCGCGATGGAGCGTCGATATCCACCGTCGAGCACCTGATGTCGGCGCTCGCCGGTCTTGGCATCGACAATCTGCGCGTCGACGTCGCCGGCCCCGAGATTCCGATCATGGACGGCAGCGCCGGGCCGTTCGTGTTCCTGCTGCAGTCCGCCGGAATCGTCGAGCAGGATGCGCCGAAGCGTTACCTGCGCGTCCTGCTGCCGGTGGAGGTGAAGGACGGTGACAAGTGGGCCCGGTTCGATCCCTACAACGGCTTCATGCTCGATTTCACGATCGACTTTCCGCACCCGATGTTCGGCACGGAGAACCGGAACGTGGTGATCGACTTTGCCGAGCACTCCTATGTGAAGGAAGTGGCGCGCGCGCGCACCTTCGGTTTCATGCAGGAGGTCGAGGCGATGCGGGCGGCGGGTCTCGGCCTGGGCGGCAGCCTGCAGAACGCGATCGTGCTCGACGAGCACCGCATCCTCAACAGCGAGGGGCTGCGCTACGACAATGAATTCGTCAAGCACAAGGTGCTGGATGCGATCGGCGACCTGTACCTGCTCGGGCACCCGCTGATCGGCCGGTACACGGCGTTCAAGTCCGGGCACGGGCTCAACAACGCCGTTGCCCGCGCGCTGCAGGCGCGCCCCGACGCGTTCGAGCTCGTCACGTTCGTCGAGCCAGGCGACGTTCCGTCCGCGTTCCAGGATTGGCAGCTTTCGCCGGTGTGACGCGCGGGTCGTCGGTTCGCGCGCCGGCGATGGCCGACTCGGGTGCTGCCGGGCGCGCCCCTTTCGCGCCCGGGGCTGCGCGGTGATTCTCGTCCGCCTGCTGCTGTTCATGGCGCTGGCCGCGATCGCGGTCGCCGCCGTGATGTACCTGTTCAGCAAGGATCGCCGCTACCTGCGTTTCATCTGGCAGGTGGTCAAGTTCACGGTCGTGATCCTGGCGGTGGTGCTGGTTTACTTCGCCTTCGAGCGCATCGTGGGGCCGATGCTCTAGTTCAGCCCGCGCGACGCAGAAAGCGATCCAGTGCGGTCTTGAGCGGGCCGGGGGCGAGGGTGCGCGCCAGTGCCGCCAACGGCCGCAGCGACGATCTATCTACCGGATTTGCAAGTGGTTTCCTGGCGAGCACCGGATCGGTGCGAACTTGCACGCGTACGCGGATTCCAGTAAATTCCCATCCTTCACGCTTCAAGTCGGCCAGGAGCTCGACGCTGCGCTGCCGCACGATGGCGGCAACAGCCCCGGCGTCCGCGGCAAGGTCGAGCTGCCCGTTGTGCTCGTCGGCGACGCGAATGCGCAGGGCGAGCGGCCGCGGCAGGTGCCGGCGGACGACTCGCGCCAGGGCTTCCTCGCGGTCGCGACGCGACGCCCAGGCGGCAAGCGTGGCGTCGGCCCGGAGTACACGCTGCAGCGGCTGGGGGGAACGAGCCATGGCGCAAACGGTGGCGGGTCCCCGCAACTGACGCGGACGGCCCCGATGGGGAAAGTTTGGGAGGAACCCGATTGAACATCATTCTGGTCTCGAGCGCCACGGCGCAGGCCCGCAGCCTCACGCTGGACTGGCGACACTGGACGCTGGGCGGCATCGGGTTTGCCGTCGCATTCGTCGCCTTCGCCGGGATCTTCAATTTCGTCACATTGCGCTACGCGGTGGCGATCCAGCATCCCTGGCTGCACGCGATCGTGCTTGCCGACCAGCGGCAGGAAGCCCTGAAGACACAGCAGCTGGTGCATGGGCATCTCAACGCGATGGCCTTGCACCTGGGCGATTTGCAGGCGCGAATGATGCGGCTCGACGGCCTGGGCGAGCGCCTGGCAAAGGTGGCTGGATTGCAGCCGCAGGAATTCCAGTCGCTGCAGCCGGGCCGGGCACCGGGACGCGGCGGCGCCGAATCCAGCCTCCCGTCGCGGTCGCTGTCGGTTGGCGAGTTTTCGGAAATGCTGGCCAACTTGAGCCGCCAGCTGGAAGAGCGCACCGACCAGCTCGGTGTCCTCGAAGCGCTGCTGGTCGCCGACTCCGCCAGCCGCAAGTTCATGCCGACACTGGCCCCCGTCGTCGACGTCTGGTTTTCGTCGAATTTCGGGTACCGGATCGATCCGTTCACGGGGATGCAGTCGTTCCATGAAGGCATCGACTTCCCGGCTGACACCGGGACGCCTGTGGTCGCCGCGGCGAGCGGCAAGGTCGTCGAATCGGGGTACCAGCCCCAGTATGGTAAAATTGTCGTGATTGACCACGGCAACGGACTGGTCTCCCGTTACGCACACGCATCCGAGGTCCACGTGAACGAAGGAGACCTGGTAGTGCGCGGTCAACGTGTGGCTGCAGTGGGGTCGACGGGCCGTTCGACCGGACCGCACCTGCATTTCGAGGTCCGGCTGAATGGCGTTCCGCAGAATCCCGCGCGGTTTCTGCGCTCCTCGAGTTGATTCCCGGCGCACCGGCAAACGCAGACGGTAGGAGGGGTGAGGCGGTCCTCACCCCTTGTTTTTTGCGCCGGCGTCGACAAACGAAGATCTCATGATCAACATCCTCACCCGCATCTTCGGCAGCCGCAACGAGCGGCTGTTGAAGCAGTATCGCGTCGTAGTCGGTCAGATCAACGCGCTGGAGCCCGTGATCTCCGCGCTGTCCGACGAGGCGCTCAAGGCCAAGACGGCGGAATTCAAGGCACGCTGCGCGCAGGGCGCGACGCTCGACGCGCTGCTGCCCGAGGCGTTCGCCGTCGTGCGCGAGGCTGCGAAGCGCGTGCTGCAGATGCGCCACTTCGACATGCAGCTGATCGGTGGCATGGCGCTGCACAACGGCAAGATCGCCGAAATGCGCACGGGCGAGGGCAAGACGCTCGTCGCGACGCTGCCGATCTATCTCAATGCGCTCGCCGGCACGGGCGTCCACCTCGTCACCGTCAACGACTATCTCGCGCAGCGCGATGCGGACTGGATGGGACGGATCTACCGTTTTCTCGGGATGACGGTCGGCGTCAATCTTTCGCAGATGGACCATACGGCCAAGCAGGCGGCGTACGCGGCGGACATCACGTACGGCACCAACAACGAGTTCGGCTTCGATTACCTGCGTGACAACATGGTGTTCGAGGCGGCGCAGCGGGTCCAGCGCGGCCGTCACTACGCGATCGTCGACGAGGTCGACTCCATCCTGATCGACGAGGCGCGCACGCCGCTCATCATCTCGGGGCAGGCCGACGACAATGTCGACCTGTACCACCGCCTGAACGAGATCGCTCCGAAGCTCATCCGCCAGCAGGAGGAAAAAGGCGAGGGCGATTACTGGGTCGACGAGAAGGCGCACCAGGTGCTCCTGTCGGAACAGGGCCACGAGCACTCCGAGCAGGTGCTCGCGGCCGCCGGCCTGCTCGCCCCGGGGTCGAGCCTCTACGACGCGCACAACATCGCGCTCATGCACCATCTGTACGCGGCGCTGCGCGCGCATTCGCTGTTTCATCGCGACCAGCACTACGTCGTGCAGAACGGCGAAGTCGTGATCGTCGACGAATTCACCGGCCGGCTGATGTCCGGCCGCCGCTGGTCTGACGGCCTGCACCAGGCGGTCGAGGCGAAGGAGGGGGTGCCGATCCAGCGCGAGAACCAGACGCTCGCCTCGATCACGTTCCAGAATTACTTCCGGATGTACGGCAAGCTCGCCGGCATGACCGGCACCGCGGACACCGAGGCGTTCGAGTTCCAGCAGATCTACCATCTGGAAACGGTGGTGATCCCGACGCACATGAATATGGTGCGCAAGGACGGGAACGACCAGGTGTTCCGGACCCTGCCGGAGAAGGTCGACGCGATCATCGCCGACATCAAGGATTGCCACGCGCGCGGGCAGCCGGTGCTCGTCGGTACGACGTCGATCGAGAATTCCGAGATGCTGGCCGGCCACCTGGCGAAGGTCGGGATGCCGCACGAAGTGCTCAACGCGAAACAGCACGCGCGCGAGGCGGAGATCGTTGCGCAGGCCGGCCGGCCCGGCGCGATCACGATCGCCACCAACATGGCCGGGCGCGGCACCGACATCGTGCTGGGCGGCGCCATCGAGCCGCAGATCCTGAAGTTGCGCGAGGACGAATCGCTGCCGGTCGCGGACAGGGAGTTGCATATCGGCAAGCTGCGCGCCGAATGGCAGGTCCGGCACGAAGCCGTGATCGTCGCCGGCGGGCTGCACATCATCGGCACTGAGCGCCACGAGTCGCGGCGCATAGACAACCAGCTGCGCGGCCGCGCGGGCCGCCAGGGCGATCCGGGCTCGTCGCGGTTCTACCTGTCGCTCGAGGATCCGCTGCTGCGCATCTTCGGCGGCGAGCGCCTCGGGTCGATCATGCAGCGGCTGAAGATGCCCGAGGGCGAGCCGATCGAGCACCCGATCGTCAACCGGTCGATCGCGAAGGCGCAGAACCGCGTCGAGACGCGCAATTTCGACATCCGCAAGCAGCTGCTCGAATACGACGACGTCGCCAACGACCAGCGCCGCGTGATCTACCAGCAGCGCGACGAGCTGCTCGAGGCGACTGACGTCGCGGACACGATCCGCAGCATGATCACCGGTCTGATCGACGAGACGGTGAGGCGGCACATCCCGCCGGAATCCGTCGAGGAGCAGTGGGATATCCCCGGGCTCGAGACCGCTCTCGCGTCGGAGTTCCAGGTGCGCTCGCCGGTCGCCGAGTGGCTGCAGAGCGATCCCGACATCACCGACGCCGTGGTGCGTGACCGCCTGACCGAGGCGGCACTTGCGCAGTACGCGGCGAAGGAAGCACAGGTCGGCTCCGAGCTCATGCGTCAGTTCGAGCGCAGCCTGATGCTGCAGACGGTCGACCAGCACTGGCGCGATCACCTCGCCAATCTCGACCATCTGCGGCAGGGCATCCACCTGCGGGGCTATGCGCAGAAGAATCCGAAGCAGGAATACAAGCGCGAATCGTTCGAGCTCTTCTCGGACATGCTCGATCGGATCAAGCAGGACGTCGTGAAAGTCGTCATGACCGTGCAGGTGCGCACGCCGGAAGACGTGCAGGCGGTCGAGGAAGCGCCGCCGGTGACGAACGTCAGGTATCAGCATGCCGACTACGACACGGCGCTGGCCGCCGCGGCGGCCGATCCGCCGCCGCCGGCCCCGCCGTTCGTGCGCGCCGGCGGGAAGGTCGGGCGCAACGACCCGTGTCCCTGCGGCAGCGGCAAGAAGTACAAACAGTGTCATGGCCGGATCGCGTAGGGGGGAAAGCCGGTTCGGTGCCGGCTTTTCCGCAATCGTCCGGACCCGCGAAATCGCTGTCGCCCGTCGTCGCTGACCCTGCGTCGCCATGCCCGTCCGCTACACGCCTCCCGGTCCCGGGGACCTGCTGCCCGTCCCTGGCGTGACGCTCGGCACAGCCGCGGCGAAGGTCAAGAACTGGGAGCGCGACGACCTGCTGCTCGCGGTGTTCGAGCCGGGCACGGCAGCGGCCGGCGTGTTCACGCAGAACCGTTTCTGCGCCGCGCCCGTGATCATCTGTCGCCGTCACCTCGAGCGCGAGGGCGGCATCCGCGCTCTGGTCATCAACGCGGGCAACGCCAATGCGGGCACCGGCGCCGCCGGCATCGGCGCGGCCGAGGCCACGTGCGGCGCCGTCGCGTCGATGCTGGGCTGCGGAATGCACCAGGTGCTGCCGTTCTCGACCGGCGTGATCATGGAGCCGTTGCCGGTCGCGCGGATCGTCGCGGCGCTGCCGGCGGCGCATGCTGCGCTCGCCCCCGACCACTGGCTCGCGGCGGTGTCGGCGATCATGACCACCGACACGGTGCCCAAGGGCGCGTCGCGCCGCGTCGCCATCGACGGCGTCACCGTCACCATCACCGGCATCGCGAAGGGCGCCGGGATGATCCACCCCGACATGGCGACGATGCTTTCGTTCATCGCCACCGATGCGCCCATCGGCGGCGGACTGCTCGCGACGCTGACGCGCGAGATCGCGGATGTCTCGTTCAACTGCGCCACCATCGACGGCGACACGTCGACCAACGACAGCTTTGTGCTCGTGGCCACCGGGCGCGCGCCGATGGCGCCGATAGCCACCGCCGCCGACCCGCGGCTTCCGCCGTTGCGCGCCGCGCTCGCGGCCGTGGCCACCGAGCTCGCGCAGGCGATCGTCCGCGACGGCGAGGGCGCGACCAAGTTCATCACGGTTCGGGTCGAGGGCGGACAGGACCCCGCCGAATGCCGCCGCATCGCGCTTGGCATCGCGCACTCGCCGCTGGTCAAGACCGCGTTCTTCGCGTCGGACCCGAACCTGGGCCGGATCGTCTGCGCGATCGGCAACGCGTCCGCGCCGGATCTCGATCCGTCGCGGGTGTCGTTCTGGCTCGACGACGTGCTCGTCGTCGAAAGCGGCGCACGCGCGGTGTCGTATGCGGAGGAGGCCGGCCAGCGCGTGATGAAGAACGACGAGATTGTCGTCCGCGTGACCCTCGGCCGCGGCGGCGCGTCGGCAACGGTCTGGACCTGCGATTTCTCGCACGACTACGTCAGCATCAACGCCGACTACCGCAGCTGACATGTTCTCCGAGCGCGAGATCGCCGCCCTGCTCGTTCGCCTCGAGGGCATCCTCCAGCGCGTCGAAGGCATGCTGCCGCCGGCGCCCCTGCCTCCCGACTGGAGCGCAACCGCATTCCGCTGGCGCAAGCGCGCGGGCCGCGGACATCTGGCGGCCGTGCCGCATCCGCACGCGATCCGGCTCGCCGATCTGGTCGCCATTGACGAACAGAAGCACGCGATCGACGCCAATACGCGCCAGTTCGTCGCGGGCCTCCCGGCGAACAACGTGCTGCTCACCGGATCGCGCGGCACGGGGAAATCGTCACTCGTGAAGGCGATGCTCGCGAAGTACGCGGCGAAGGGCCTGCGGCTGATCGAGGTCGACAAGGCCGATCTCGTCGACCTCCCCGACATTGCCGCCGAGGTAGCGGCGCGGCGTGAGCGTTTCATAGTGTTCTGCGACGACTTGAGCTTCGACGCGGGCGATCCCGGCTACAAGGCGCTGAAAGTGATGCTCGACGGCACGATCGCGGCCGCGGGGGCGAACATGCTGATCTACGCGACATCGAACCGCCGGCACCTGATGCCCGAATACTTCAGCGAGAATCTGGAGACGAGGCACATCGGCGAGGAGGTCCACCCCGGGGAGTCGGTCGAGGAGAAGATCTCGCTGTCCGAGCGCTTCGGTCTGTGGGTGTCGTTCTATCCTTTCAGCCAGGACGACTATCTCGCCGCTGTGGCGTCCTGGCTGACGGCGTTCGGCATCGGATCGGCGAAATCCGCGCGCGAAGCCGAGGCGCGCACACGGGCGGCGGTGCAATTCGCGCTGCAGCGGGGCTCGCGCAGCGGGCGCGTCGCCTGGCAGTTTGCCAGGAGCTACGCCGGCGCCACCGGGCTGCGCAGAAAATCCGGCGCGTGAGCGACGCCCTGCTTCGGGTCGCGGTGGCCGTGATCCGGCGCCCGGACGGGAAGGTGCTGCTCGCGCAGCGCCCGCCCGGCAAGGCCTACGCGGGCTACTGGGAGTTCCCCGGCGGCAAGCTGGAGTCCGGCGAGACCCCACGGGAAGCGCTCGACCGCGAGCTCGCGGAAGAGCTGGGCCTCACCGTGCGCCGTGCCGCGCCCTGGCTCCTGCAGCAGTTCCGTTATCCACACGCCCACGTCCTGCTTCACTTCTTCCGCGTGTTCGAGTGGGACGGCGAACCGGTCGGGCACGATGGGCAGGCGTTCGCCTGGCAGACGCCGGGACGGTTCGACGTCGCGCCGCTGCTGCCGGCCAACACGGAGGTGCTGCGTGCGCTGCTGCTGCCACCCGTCTACGGAATCAGCATGGCGGACGAACTCGGCGAGGCGGAGTTTCTGGCGCGCGCGAAGGTGGCGCTGGAGCGCGGGTTGGCGCTCGTCCAGCTCCGCGAGAAGGGATGGCCCGCGTCGCGGCAGCAAGCGCTGGTCGCCGCGCTCGTCGCGCTCGCGCGCCCCTACGGCGCCAAAGTGCTGTGGAACGGCGATGTCGAGCGCGCGCGCGCCTGGGGATGCGACGGCGTGCACTGGACGTCGGACGCGCTTGCCGCCGCGACGGCGCGTCCGCAGGACATGCTCTGCGGGGCGTCCTGCCACCTGCGCGCCGACGTCGACCGTGCGGGTGCACTGGGGCTTGATTTTGTGGTGTTGGGGCCCGTCGCGCCGACACCGTCGCATCCGGGCGGGATGACCTCGGGCTGGGAGGGTTTCGCGGCGATCGCCGCGCAGACGCCGCTGCCGATCTACGCATTGGGCGGACTCGGGCCCGCCGACCTTCCCGTCGCGATTGCGCATGGCGCGCACGGCGTTGCGCTGCGCCGCGCGGCCTGGCCCGCGATCTAGTGTCCTGATTCCGAAATGCGGCTACAGAACCTGGCTAGGCCGGCGCGTATTGCGTCGGCAGTTTTGGTACCGATGAACGGTTTGGGATCTTCGTTGTGGACAGAAGAGCGAACGAAATGTTCACTAATTAAGGACTCAAAACACTGGATAGTTGAGATACGTCCGATCCGGGTCGGGCGCGTCGGCGGCTCCGAATGCGTGGGCACAAACGACGCGGCGCACTTACACCAGGACAAGTTCGCCCAATCCGGCCCGGCCCAGTTCGTCATCCAGCATGGTCCGAACGTCATCGGCGCGCTCCATACGCATGGCACGGTCGAGAACATGCTTCGCGTGCCGGCTCGAGAAGCTTCTGATCACCCACTTGATCCTCAGAACCGCGGACGCGCTCATGCTGAACGTTCCCAAACCCATGCCAAGGAGGAGGATCGCCGAGCCGGGATCGGCTGCCATCTCGCCGCAAACGCTCGCCGGTTTGCCGCAGCGCCGAGCATCACGGATTACGCCGTACAGAGCGCGGATGACTGCGGGGTCCAGATGGTTGTACAAGCGCGCAACGTTGGGATTGTTTCTGTCCACTGCAAGCAGGTATTGGGTGAGGTCATTTGTGCCAATCGAGAAGAAATCCACATAGCGGGAAAAAGCGGGAATGGAAAGCAACGCCGATGGCACCTCAACCATGACGCCGATCGACGGCGCGGGGCACTCGTATCCTTCCTCGACAAGCTCGCGGCGCGCCCGGTCGACCGCGTGCCTGCCCGCTTTGATTTCGGCTATCTGGCCGATCATGGGGAACATGATCCGCAGGTTGTTCAACCCAACGTTCGCGCGAAGCATCGCCCGAAGTTGAGGCAGGAAGATGTCGGGTTGATCCAGGGTAAGACGGATGCCGCGCCATCCCAGAAACGGATTCTCTTCCTTCGTGGGGAAATATGACAGAGGCTTGTCGCCTCCGATATCGAGTGTTCGCATGGTCACCGGCTTGGGCGCGAACGCTTGAAGAACCTTGCGATAGATCTCGTACTGCTCCTCCTCCATTGGAAATGTCTCACGTGTCATGAATGGAAACTCGGAGCGATAGAGCCCGACCTCGTCGACGCCGAGGTTTGCGGAGACATCGATGTCGGTCAGCAGTCCAACATTCAACCCCAGTCCGACGTGAACATGATCGGTCGTCATCGCCTCGAGATCGCGCAAACCGGCGAGCTTTGCGGCAAGTTGTCCTTCGTGATGGACCAATCGCCGATATTCCTGGATCACGGCGGGCAAAGGGTCGATGAAAACGCGTCCGCGATAACCATCGACAATGATCGGATGACCGTCGAGGGCTCGGACATTGCGCGGTCCGAGGCCCATCACCGCCGGTATTCCGAGGCCACGGGCGAGAATCGCCGTATGTGACACGACGGAGCCGCGCAGGCACACGATGCCTCTGAGCTGTCCGGGGGGCACATCTGCGACGCGGGCGAGACTGACCTCGTCACCGAGAAGGACCGCGTCGCCCGGATACTGCGTTATCGCGGTGACGTCGGACAAAAGGCGCAACAGGATGCGACGACCGATCGCCCTGATGTCCTCGGCGCGTGCCCGCAGGTAAGGGTCCTCGGCCTGCTCGAACACCTTGGCGTGCTCGGCGATCGTATCTCTGAGCGCCCCAGGCGCCCAGTTGCCGCCGCGAATTCTTACGACAACGTCCTCGAGCAGATCATCCTGGCCGAGGATCAGGATGTATACGTCAAATATCGCGCGGGTCTCGTCAGACAAGCGGCCCTCCATGCGATCGGCGCTGGCGCGCAGCTCCTGCTGCGTTTCGCGCACGGCTCGCCTGAAGTTTGCTTCTTCCTGCGTTGTATCGTCGGGGGCACGATTGGCCACCGCCTCGAGCTCTGCCAGAGGCGAGGGAAGGACAATGTTGCCGATCGTCACCCCGGGGGCTCCCGGCAACCCCTGAATCAGTCCAACGGGTCCAGACGGGCCAGGCTCATGAGGTGAGATGGCGTAGCCCAGGGCCGCATAACTCAACGTTGCCGCGAGTTGCGCGCCAATCGTGACCAGGAAGGCCACCTCGTCTTTGGCGAACACGCGCCGCGTTTCGTGCTGAACGACGAGCACGCCCACGGACTGGCGGAAATGCACGAGCGGTACCGCCAGCAACCCGGAAAACCGCTGCTCTCCGGTTTCCGGGAAATAGCGGTAGCTTGGGTGTTCAGCCGCATTCGCAAGATTGACCGGCTCCTGGCGCGTTGCGACCAATCCGACGATCCCCTCGCCGGCAGCCAACCGAACCTTGCCCACTGCACTCGGGTTCAATCCGTCCGTCGCCATCAGCACGTATTGTGGCGCCGCCGGGTCGCGGACATAGACGGAACACACATCGGTGTTCATGGCGGCTTTCACTCGATGCACGATGATCTCCAGTGCCTCGTGCAAGTTGGCCGCGGCGTTCACGCGTTGAACGATTTGCTGGAGCTTGGCTAGCATAAGTTACGGAAAACCCGCGCAAGCGGCGATGTTGAGGGCCGACGACGTTGATGATCGGCCTCCTTCGGGTCAAAGTACATCTCGCACTGCCTTTAGCCGGCTGGGCAACCGTGGCGAGGAGGGTGGCTCCTGCAAAGAACTCACTATGCGCGCTGGCGCACCGAATCAGCTGGGCTGTTCGCGTATTGGAATATGATTGAAAACGGTGGTGCATCGACCTGATGCACGCCCGGTGACTGTGGGGAGACGGATTCTGCGAAACGTCGTAGTGGCGTTACGCTGGGGGCCGCGTCACGGTGGCCAGTTCACTGAACGGAGGAAATCATGCAGCTGTTGTTGATCCTGGGCATCATCTTCGCCATCGGTGCCGTCACCTTTGCGGTGCAGAACAATGTTCCGGTGACGGTAGTCTTGGCCTCCTGGCGCTACGACAGCTCGTTGGCCGTAGTGCTATTGGTTGCGCTCGGCCTGGGTGCGCTGATCGCCGGGCTGGTATCGACCCCGAGCGTGATCAAGGCACAGTGGGCCGGTGCGCGGCTGCGACGCGAAGTCGCAAGCCTAGAGGACGTCAAGGCGTCCCTCGAACGCCGTGTAAGCGAACTCGAATCGAAGATGCCACAGAAGACGCATGCACCTGTACCGGCAGCCGAGGACGCCGCGACTTACGTCGGGTTGAAGGCGCTGATAATGGCTCACGAAGAAAAGAAGGGATAGGCGTTTCAATCGCGCGAGCCTGATTGTGGTGGGGTAGGTGAGGTGGGGCAAGGGTCGATTTTCGGTGGCAAGGGGCTGCTCCGCACGCTGGTCGTTGTACTTTGGCGCGGGCGCCGAGGCCAAGGTGGCCGCACGCGGGCAGGCGGGCGGCCGCCGGCACGAGCCCGCCCGGCGTCGCGCAGAGACGAGCGTCGACGGTCGTGGCTATCAGGCGAGGTGCTGGTCGAACCCGAAGGACAGGCAATCGTCCGCGGCCTCGACATCGCTCAGAGATTGCAGAACGCCAGCTCGAATTCCACGTCGTGGTCGTAGACGGCACCACGATCCATTCCGGTGACGCCGATGAACCGGATGTTGAGCGCGTACTTGTTCGCGCTGATTTCCGGCACGCAGGGCAGGTCGTGCGGCACCGTGAGACGCAGGAGTTGCGCGACCTTCGACGTCGTCAGCATCAGCTGGAAGACGCCGCGATACGCGGTTTGCCGGGTGGCTCGGCCGTTGTCGCGTAGAAGCCGCAGGATGATCGCAAGGGCATCGTAGATCGGCAGGAAGGGTTCGATCCAGCCCTGGAGGTCGTTGCGGCGCGTGGCGGCGTCGCCGTGCAGCCAGTAGTGGTACCCGGGCAGATCGAATTCGCAGACCCCGCCGGGAATTGCCGTGCGCTGCTTGATCGTCATCAGCCACTCGTTGTCGCGCAGATGCACGCCGACCTTGCCCGTCTGCGCCAGCAATGCGGCGCTCGCCCGGTCGATGTCGGTCAGCAGTGGCTCGAGCACGCGGGTTTCGATCGCCGGATTGGAGCGCAGCGGGGCGAGCAGCTGCTTCTGTCGCTCGAGTTCCTGCAGCAGTTCGGTCTTGAGATCCGCGCGTGCCGCGACGTCCGTGATCTCGAACAGCACGGCGAGCGCGGCATGATGGTCGGGCGCCTCGCTCTGCGCGGCAAAGAAATGCGCGCGGTGATAGAGGACCTCGAGCCGCATCAGCGTTCGGATGCGCTCGTTCAGCGGGTGCTCATAACGGATCACAGCGAGTGGGCGAGCATTGTCTCGATCCGGCATTCTGCCTCAAGTCGCGCCGGCCGGGAGGCCGCCGGGTGCCTAATGCGCCGTGGCGCCCCTATTTCCTGCGCTGGTCGCGGCCAGCGCCCGATAGCGGCGGTCGAGTTCGGCCACCTGCGGGAAGATGGCCGCCGGAGGCCCCGCATTGTCGAGAATGTCGTCAGCACGCGCGAGCCGGTCGGCACGCGGCAGTTGCGTGGCCACGATCGCGCGCACGTCCGCGGCGCGGAGGCCGCTTCGCGCCACGACCCGGCGGATCTGCTCGTCCTCCGGGCAATCGACGACCAGCACCCGATCGACGGCCGCCAGGCCGCCACGTTCGTAGAGCAGGGGGACGACGAGGAGGCCGTAGGGACTGGTCCAGGCCCGAACCTCACGGCGCGCGGCAGCGCGAATCAGTGGATGCAGGATTGCTTCAAGTCGGGCACGTGCGGCGGCATCGTCGAAAACCAGCTGGCGCAGGCGGCTGCGATCGAGCGTTCCATCGGGGCGCCGGAAATCAGGTCCGAACGCGGCGAGTACCGCCGCGTGGCCCGGCTCGCCCGGCGCCGTCAGCGCGTGCGCGAGTACATCGGTGTCTGTCACGTCCACGCCCAATGCGGCAAAGGCCTTGGACGCGGCCGACTTGCCGCTGCCGATGCCCCCGGTGAGGCCGACAACGAGGCTTACTGGACTACCCTCGTGCTGCGCACTCCGGTACTCGCCCCTGGGGTGGCCCGTCGCGCTCATGGGAAGAACAGCTTGACGAGCGCGGAACCGAAGAACAGCGCGATCGCGCCCGCGATCGCAAGGTAGGGGCCGAAGGCCAGAGGGACCGAATGGTCGCGACCCCTGAACACGATGAGCCCTATGCCGATGCCCGCGCCGACGACCGACGACAGGAGCACGATCACCGGCAGCAACTGCCAGCCGAGCCAGGCACCCAGCGCGGCCAGCAGCTTGAAATCACCGTAGCCCATTCCTTCCTTGCCTCGTATCAGTTTGAAAAGCCAGTAGACCGTCCACAGCGACAGGTAACCGGCGACCGCGCCGATCACGGCGTCGGGCAGCGATGCGAACGTGTGCCAGAGGTTGGCGATGAGGCCAGTCCACAGCAACGGCAGCGTAATGCTGTCGGGCAGGAGTTGCGTGTCGAAATCGATCATGGTCAGCGCCAGGAGCGACCACAGGAACACGCAGGCGGCAATGCCCTGGGCCGTAACGCCGAACCGCCAGACCGCGCAAGCCGCCAGGAGTCCGCCGAGCACTTCGACGACCGGATAGCGCGCCGAAATCGACGCCTTGCAGCTCGCGCACCGGCCGCGCAGCGCTAGCCACGATACGACCGGAATGTTCTGCAGTGCGGTGATGGGCGCGCCGCACGCCGGACACGCGGAGCGGGGAACGACCAGGTTGTAGGCGGGACCCGGAGCGGCGTCCTCTCCGCGCAGTTCGGCGCATTGCGCCTGCCAGCCACGCTCGAGCATCTGCGGGAGCCGGTGGATGACGACGTTAAGGAAGCTGCCCACGCAGAGCCCGACGAATGCGGCAATCACCGTGGCAAGGAGCGGGTCCGGCGTGCCGTCCATGGGCGCGCTAACCCCGCGGGAAGACGTTGGCGCCGCATCGCGCCGCGCACCGCAGAACCGCCGGCCGTGGACGCCGAGCGGGTCGCATCGCCGCCCCGGCGGGTACGCTCAAACGACAGAGCCCAGCTTGAAGATCGGCAGGTACATCGCGACAACGAGGCCGCCGATCACGACGCCGAGGAACACGATGATGATCGGCTCGAGCAGGCTGGAAAGCGCCGACACGGCGTCGTCCACCTCGCGCTCGTAGAATTCGGCGATCTTCGACAGCATGCCGTCGACCGAGCCCGACTCCTCGCCGATCTGCGTCATCTGCAGCACCATCGACGGGAACAGCTTGGTGTTCGTCATCGCATTGGTCAGGCTGGCGCCGGTGCTGACCTCGGTCTGGATGCGCTTGGTGCCCGCGGCATACACCATGTTGCCGGCCGCGCCGGCGACGGCGTCGAGCGATTCGACGAGCGGCACGCCGGCCGCGAACATGGTGGCGAGCGTGCGCGTCCAGCGCGCGATCGTGGCCTTCTCTAGGATGTTGCCGATCACCGGGATCTTGAGCCCGAGGCGGTCGATCGTGTAGCGGAAAGCCGTCGATCGCCGCATCAGCACGAAGAACGAGAAGATCGCGGCCCCGACGATCATGATCATCAGCCACCACCAGCTGACGAAGAAGTCCGAGATGCCCATCACCAGCAGCGTGGGAGCCGGCAGGTCGGCGCCGAAACTGGTGAACACCTGCTTGAAGGCCGGGATCACCCAGACCATGATGACCCAGACGACGATGATCGCGACGACGATGACCGAAATCGGATAGAACAGCGCCGCCTTGATCTTGCTCTTGATGGCAAGGATCTTCTCCTTGTAGGTCGCGAGGCGGTCGAGGATGGCGTCCAGCGTGCCCGACGTCTCGCCGGCGCTCACCAGATTGCAGTAGAGCGAATCGAACTGGACCGGGTGCTCGCGGAACGCCTGCGACAGGCTCGAGCCCGCTTCGATGCGATTCTTGATGTCGAGCATCAGCTTCGAGAACCGCGCATTGCTGTGGCCGCGAGCGACGATGTCGAATGCCTGCAGCAGCGGCACGCCGGCCCGCAGCATGGTCGCGAGCTGGCGGGTGAAAAAGGTCACGTCCTTCTCCCCGACCCTGCGTCCGCCGCGAAACGTCTGCCGCTTCACCTTGGTAACGCGGATGCCCTGCCGGCGCAGGTTGGTAGTGACCACCGTTTCGGAGGCCGCGCGCACCTCGCCGCGCACCTGCCGGTTGTTGCGATCGACGCCCTCCCAGACGAAAGTGAATTCCTTGACGTCCTTGCGCTGCGCGGTTGCCGTGGCCATGAGTTACCCCTTTGGCGCCGTCATTCGTTGGTGACGGCTTCGATTTCCTCAAGCGACATGGTGCCCTGCTTCACCTTGATGAGGCCCGATTGCCGCAGATCGCGGACACCCTCCTTCTTCGCCTGTTCCGCGATGTCGAAGGCATTGCCGTTGCGCATGATGAGCTGGCGCATGTCGTCACTGATCGGCAGGACCTGGTAGATGCCGATACGGCCTTTGTAGCCCGTGCCCTTGCAATGCTCGCAGCCGACCGCGCCAAACGGCTGCCATGTGCCGTCCAGGTCCTCCTCGGTGAACCCGGCGTGCAGCAGCGCCTCGGGCGGAATGTCCTTCGGTTTCTTGCATTGCGTGCAGAGCTTGCGGCCCAGCCGCTGCGCCGTGATCAGGATGACCGACGACGCCACGTTGAATGGAGCCACGCCCATGTTGAGCAGCCGCAGCAGCGTCGTCGGCGCGTCGTTCGTGTGCAGCGTCGACAGCACGAGGTGGCCGGTCTGCGCCGCCTTGATCGCGATGTCGGCGGTCTCGAGATCGCGGATTTCACCGACCATGATGATGTCCGGATCCTGCCGCAGGAACGCCCGGAGCGCGACGGCGAAGGTAAGCCCCGCCTTCTCGTTCATGTTGACCTGGTTGACGCCGGCGAGCTGGATTTCCGCCGGGTCCTCCGCGGTGGAGATGTTGACGCCGGGCGCGTTCAGAATGTTGAGGCAGGTATACAGCGAGACGGTCTTGCCGCTGCCGGTCGGGCCGGTGACGAGGATCATGCCGTAGGGACGTCCGATCGCCTGCATCAGCGCCTCCTGCTGATCCGGTTCGTAGCCCAACGCCTCGATGCCGAGCTTGATGCCCGACGAGTCGAGGATACGCATGACGATCTTCTCGCCGAAGAGCGTCGGCAGCGTGCTCACGCGGAAGTCGATCGCCTTGGACTTCGACAGCACGATCTTCATCCGGCCGTCCTGCGGGACACGCTTTTCCGAGATGTCGAGCTTGGAAATCACCTTGATCCGGGAGGCGAGCTTGTCCTTGATCACGAGCGGTGGCTGGGCGACCTCCATCAGAATGCCGTCGAGCCGGTAGCGCACCCGGTAGTATTTCTCGTACGGCTCGAAATGGATGTCCGAGACGCCGGCGGAGATCGCGTCGACCAGGATCTTCTGGAGGTACCGGACGACCGGCGCGTCCTCGATTTCGGCGCTTTCCTCGTCGCTGCCCTGCGGGCTGCCGGCTTCCTGGAGATCGACCTCCAGGTCCTCCATCGAGGTGACGTCCTTCAGCGTGGCGCCGGAGGATTCGACGAGCTTGTGGATCGCGGCGGCCAGCTTGTCGTTCTCGACGACGACGGGCTCCACGATGAGGTTCGTCTTGAACCGGATCTCGTCCAGGCCCTGCAGGTTGGCCGGGTCGGAAGTAGCGACGTAGAGCCGGTTGCCGCGCTTGTGCAGTGGCAGAACGTGCCGCGTCTGGGCAATCTTGAGATCGATCAGCTCTTTCGGGAACTGGTCGGCGTCGTATCCCGCAAGGTCCAGCAGCGGGACGCCGAACGCGCGCGAAGCGAACACCGCAAGCTGGTTCGCCGTGATCTTCTTTCCGGCGACCACGTGGTCTACAAACGTGGTTCCGGCCTGCTGCGCCTGCGTCTGCAGCGCCTCGGCCTCGAATTCCGTCATAAGGCCGTGCTGCGCGAGCGCGCGTGCGAGGCCGCTGATGTTGCGCGTCGATGCGGCGTGCGTGGCCATTAGGACATTGGTTCAGTCGGGCTGACTGGCGCGGGTGAGGGAAGCATCCCGGGCATCAAGCAATTCCTGTGCCGTGTCGGCTACAACCCGCCGACATCGAAATTATTCCAATCGCATAAAACTTATCCGGCGGATGATGCCTGCGCGTCGGCGCTTTGTAAAGGCGCGCCCGGCGGGCGCCCGACCGGCGGGAGCAGCCGTACGACCTTGACGCCACGGTCCTGCGTCTGCAGCACCTCGATGGCCTGGCCGGCGACTTCGACGCGTGTGCCGGCCTCGGGTATCTCGCCCAGTTGTGCCACGATGAGCCCGTTCAGGGTCTTCGGGCCATCCACCGGAAAGTCTGTGCCCAGCTTGCGATTCAGCGTCCGCAGGGGCGCCAGCCCGTCGACGACCACGGCACCGTCGGCGCTGCGCTGGAAGGTCCCGGTCCCGTCGGGCGCCTGGGTCGTGAAATCCCCGATGATCTCCTCGATGATGTCCTCGATCGTCACGAGTCCCACGAGTTCGCCGTATTCGTCGACGACGAGACCCAGCCGCTCGCGGTCGCTCTGGAATTGCTGCAGCTGCGCGAGCAGAGGCGTGCCGGCCGGAACGAAATACGCCGGGCGCAGGATCGGCCGGAGTTCATCCGGGCCGATGTCGCCGGCCCGCTGCAATTGAACGACCTGTTTCAGATGAATGATGCCGACGATGTTGTCCAGGGCTCCCTCGCAGGCAGGCAGCCGCGTGTGGTAGGACGTCGCGAGCTGCTGCGCGATCAGCGACGGCCTGTCCGCCAGATCGAGCGCGTGGATCTGGTTGCGCGGGGTCATCACATCGTCGACGGTCACCGACTCGAGGTCGAGCAGGTTCGCCAGCATCGCCCGATGCTTGCCCCGGAAATACTGCCCCTCCAGCACGAGCGAACGGAGCTCCTCCTGGCTCAGCGTCGTGCCGACCTCGCTCGTCTGCTCGATGCGCAGCAGCTTGAGCAGCGCCCGGACGAACAGGTTGACGAACCAGACGACCGGCGTCGCCGCCTTCAGCATGGGGGAAAGCAGGTAGCTCACGACCGGAACGATGCGGTCGGCGTGCGCTGCGCCGACGACCTTGGGCGTGATTTCCGAGAACACGAGGATCGCAAAGGTGACGGCGACCGTTCCCATGGCGAGCGCAAACTCGCCTTCGCCGAAGAGCCGGACGGTGATGACCGTGGTGAGCGTCGCCGCGGCAGCGTTGATCAGGTTGTTGCCGAGCAGGATCACGCCGAGCAGGGTGTCGGTCTGGCCGAGCAGGGTGACGGCGAGCTTCGCGCCGCGGTCCCCGCGCTGCGCGCGGTGCTTGAGGCGGTACCGGTTGACCGCCATCATCGCGGTTTCGGCGATGGAGAAGAACCCGGACGTGGCGAGCAGGACCGCGAGGGTGAGCGCGAGCGAGCTCAGCGGTATGTCGTCCATCAGCGGCCGAGGATGACCTCGAGAACGAACTTGTAGCCGAGATACGCGAGAAAGACGAACACGGTGCCGGCGATGATCCAGCGCAGCGCCACGCGTCCCCGCCAGCCATAGCGCCAGCGGCCGAACAGCAGCGCGCCGAAGGTGAGCCAGCCCAGCACCGAGAAGACGCTCTTGTGGGTGAATTGCAGCGGCTTGCCGAAGAGCTGCTCGGTGAACAGCATGCCGCTCGCCAAGGTCACCGTCAGCAGCACGAAGCCGACGGCGACCAGCCGGAACAGAAATCGTTCCAGCGTAAGGAGCGGGGGCAGTGCGGCCGCTTCCGGATCCGGCAATCGCCGGTGCAGTCGCCTCTCGAGCCCCATCAGCACCAGTGCCTGCAGTGCCGCCACGAGGAAGATCGCGTACGAGACCAGCGCGACGGCGACGTGCGCCGCGGCGAGCGGGGCTCCGCCGTACTCGAACCGATGCGGACTCGCGAACAGCGCGGGCAGCAGCGATGCGGCCGCAGCGACGGGAAGCACGACCGTGCCGATCGCCGGCAGCGTGGCCAGGAGCCCCGAGACCCATGCGATCGCGGCGATGAGCCCGGCGACCACCGACACGGCGTTCGCGAACGACAGGTCGAGGCCGTCCGCGGTCCCGACCTCCTGCCAGCCGAGCCAAGCGTGCAGCAGAAGCGCAACGGGCAGCAGCCATGCCGCCGCGCCGGCGGGCAGACGGAAACCCGGGGAAGCCGCGGCGCCATGCCTCGCGCCAGCCGGCCAGAGTGCGAACGCGGCGAGCCCGTACAGGGCCACGACGGTCACGTGGAGTAAAATCATTTCATTTGGCGAGCGAAGCGCGCCGGCTTGCGGCCCGCGGCTTTCATCTTACGCCAACTTCCCGAGGCCTCAGGCGCTTCCATGTTCGACAATCTATCGCAACGGCTGACGCGCGTCGTCAAGCAACTGCGCGGCGAGGCACGTCTCACCGACGCCAATATCCAGGACGCGCTGCGGGAGGTCAGGCTCGCGCTGCTCGAGGCCGACGTGGCGCTTCCCGTCGTCAAGGATTTCGTCGGCAAGATCAGGGAAAAGGCGGTCGGCGCGGAAGTGATCGGCTCGCTGACGCCGGGACAGGCCTTGATCGGCGTCGTCCACCGCGAGCTCGCCGCGCTGATGGGCGGCGCCGCGGCGCCGCTCGATTTCGCCGTGCAGCCGCCAGCCGTCGTGTTGCTGGCGGGATTGCAGGGCGCCGGCAAGACGACTACGGCGGCCAAGCTCGCCCATCTGCTGCGCGGGCAGAAGAAGAAGGTGCTCCTCGTGTCGGCCGACGTCTATCGACCGGCGGCGATCGAGCAGCTGGCCGTGCTGGGAGCGCAGGTCGGCGCGGACGTTTTTCCGTCGGGGCAAGGCGAGCAGCCGGTGGCGATCGCGGCAGCCGCGCTCGACTGGGCGAAGCGGCACTACCACGACGTGCTGATCGTCGACACCGCGGGGCGGCTCGCGATCGACGAGGCGATGATGCGCGAGATCGCCTTGCTGCACGCTGCGGTGAATCCGATCGAGACGCTGTTCGTCGTCGACGCGATGCAGGGCCAGGACGCGGTCAACACGGCGCGCGCCTTTCGCGACGCGCTGCCGCTCACCGGCGTGATCCTCACCAAGCTCGACGGCGACGCCCGCGGCGGGGCCGCGCTGTCGGTGCGCCACGTGACCGGGGCGCCGATCAAGTTCGCCGGCGTGTCCGAGAAGATCGATGGTCTCGAGGTGTTCCACCCCGAGCGGATGGCGTCGCGCATTCTGGGCATGGGGGACGTGCTGTCGCTGATCGAGGGCGCGCAGAAGACGCTCGATGTCGAGGAGGCGCACAAGTTCGCGCGGAAGGTGAAGTCCGGCAAGGGCTTCGACCTCGACGACTACAAGGGCCAGATCGCGCAGATGCGCAAGATGGGTGGCCTCACCGCCATGCTGGACAAGCTCCCGGCGGAGCTCGCACGGGCCGCACAAGGCACTGCGGTGGACGAGCGCAAGATTGCGCGCGTCGAGGGCATCATCAACTCGATGACGCCGGCGGAGCGCGCCAAGCCCGAGATCCTCAAGGCCTCGCGCAAGCGCCGGATCGCGACCGGCGCGGGCGTATCCGTGCAGGAGGTCAATCAGCTGCTGAACCAGTTCGGTCAGGCCCAAAAGATGATGAAAATGGTGGCCAAAGGCGGCATGCAGAAAATGCTGCGTGGAATGAAGGGTTTGCTCCCTCGGACGCACTGACCGGCGCCGCTCATCGGGCCCGCGTGGCGGGATGCTGCTTGCCGCAGGAGCCGGTTCGGTCGTATAATCACAAGCTTTCCATCGCAATCCCAGACTAGAGAACCCACCATGGTGGTCATCAGATTAGCCCGAGGCGGCGCCAAGAAGCGTCCGTTCTTCAATGTGGTAGTGGCCGACTCGCGCAACCGCCGCGACGGCCGCTTCATCGAGCGGGTGGGGTTCTACAACCCCATCGCGGCGAAGGGCGAGGAAGCCCTGCGGCTCGCCGTCGATCGCATCACGTTCTGGCAGGACCGCGGTGCCCGTCTATCGGATACGGTCGCCGGCCTCGTGAAGCGGGCCGCGAAGCCCGTGCCGCCGGCGGTGCCGGCCGCCTGATCGCGCAGCGGGCAACGGCGCCGTCGTACAGCGCGGTGCCGGCGATGGCGCGATCCGCGGATGCCATCGTCGTGATGGGCGAAGTGGTCGGTCCCTATGGCGTTCGGGGTTGGCTCAGGGTCAGGTCCTTCGCGCAATCCCCGGGCGCGCTGCTGGACTTCACGACGTGGTGGCTGAAGCCTCCGCGCACGACGGTCTGGAGCGAGTTTAGGCGTCAGGACGGGCGTCTTCATTCCGGCGCGCTGGTCGTGGCGCTGGGCGGGGTCGACACGCGTGAAACCGCGCTGGCGATGAAAGGGTTCGAGGTCGGCGTGCCGCGGGTTGCGCTGCCCGCCGCGGAGGAAGGTGAGTACTACTGGGATGACCTGACCGGTCTGGTGGTGCTGAACCGTTCGGGCGTTCTGCTGGGCGAAGTGCGCGGCATGACCCAGCATGGCGCGCATCCGCTGTTGCGGGTCGCCCGCCCGCCGGCGACGCCCGGACCGGAGCGGTTGATCCCGTTCGTCGCGGCGATCATCGATCGGGTCGACGTCGACGCCGGCATGATCGAGGTGGATTGGGGCGCGGACTACTAGAAAGGCCGGTGGTTCCCGGGGGCGCAGCATGCGGATCGACGTCGTTACGCTGTTCCCGGAGATGGTCGACCACGCGGCTCGGCTCGGGGTGACCGGGCGCGCGCTCCAGCGGGGGCTCTGGCAGCTAGGCGTGTGGAACCCGCGCGATTTCGTGACGGACAGGCACCGGACCGTCGACGACCGCCCCTATGGCGGCGGACCGGGGATGGTGATGCTGGCGGAACCGCTGGCAAGCGCGCTGGCGGCGGCACGGTCGGCGCAGCGCACGGCAGGTTGCGCGGCGACCCGAACGCTCTACCTCTCGCCGGCCGGAACGCCACTGTCGCACCGGCGCGTGGCGGAACTTGCGGCGGACGGAGATGCGACGGCGTTGGTATTGCTCGCCGGACGATATGAGGGGATCGACCAGCGGCTGCTGGAGCGCGAAGTCGACGAGGAAATCGCCATCGGGGACTTCGTCGTTTCGGGGGGCGAACTGCCGGCGCTGATGCTGATCGATGGCATCCTGCGCCTGCGACCCGGCGTGCTGAACGATGTCGAGTCGGCGGTGCAGGACTCGTTCGCTGACGGGTTGCTCGATTGTCCCCACTACACGCGGCCGGACGAGTACGATGGAATGCGGGTGCCCGAGGTTCTGCTGTCCGGCCACCACCAGGCGATCCGCGCGTGGCGTCTGCAGCAGGCGCTTGGCCGCACGTGGGAGCGCAGACCCGATCTCCTGCGGGACCGGGTGCTGTCGAAGGAGGAAACCGAGTTGCTCGCGGCCTATCGCCGCGAACGGATGCCGGACTACGGCCTCCGGTAGAAGATGGAAGGCAGCAGGTAAGCAGGTAGCGGCGAGTCGGCCGTCCGGCAGCGGACGGCCTTCCGTCGGACAACAAGCCGCGCGCATCAGGGGGCGCTCTGCGCTGCGCGCAAGGTCAACGACCAGCAATCAGCGAAATGGAGAACGCAGCATGGACATCATCGCCACACTGGAACAGGAAGAGATCGAACGGCTGGGCAAGAAGATACCGGTGTTCGCGCCGGGTGACACCGTGATCGTCAACGTCAACGTCGTCGAAGGCGAGCGCAAGCGTGTGCAGGCCTACGAGGGCGTCGTCATCGCCAAACGGAACCGCGGCCTCAATTCCTCGTTCGTCGTGCGCAAGATATCGAGCGGCGAAGGTGTCGAGCGGACCTTTCAGACTTATTCGCCGCTCATTGCCGGCATCGAGGTCAAGCGCAAGGGCGATGTGCGCCGCGCGAAGCTCTACTACCTCCGCGATCGGTCGGGCAAATCAGCGCGCATTCGCGAAAAGCTCGCGCACACGCACAAGGAAAAGCAGGGCTAGGCACAACGCCACGTTCCGCTGGCGCCCGGCTTGGCGCTCGACGCGACTTGCCTCGGGGCAGGATTTCCCCGAAGATTCGAGCATCAAGTCGGGGAATTCCCCGCCCGCGGAGATAGATGAGAGCCTCGCTTTACGAAGCGCTGGGAATCCCGCCGACCGCGTCCGATGAGGAAGTTCGCGCGGCGCTGCGGCGGCTGATACGCAAGTATTACGCCAAGACGCGTGACGGCCAGGGCAATGTCGAAGAAGCGCTGCGCTTCATCAACCATGCCAGCCGCATACTGAGCGATCCGGACCGGCGCAGTCTTTACAACGGTGACTTGGCGCGATCGGGCGAGGCGGCGCCGCCCGCGATCGCCTACGCCGCGAGCAACGCCATGCCGCCCGCCGGCCAAGGGACCGACGTCGCGGCGCCGGTCGCCGACTCCGACGCCCAAGGCATCGTGCTGGCGGCCGAACCCGCCGCCGCCAAGAAACTGCGCAATGTCCAGCATCCCGGCCTGACCGAGCCGGTGGGCTCGTTCGGCCGTCCCGGCATCGTGACCGTCGCACTGTGCACGCTCTTCGGCGGGTTCATCGCGGGAGCCATCGTGCTCGTCATGCCGCTCGATACCGTGGCGGTCGCCAAGCAGGTGCTGGTCTGGCTGACATTGACTTTGCTCGCGTTGACAATCGTGTACGGCATCGTGCACGGCCTGGCATGGACGCGCCGCCGTGGCGCGCCGCCCGTGCAGGTTCTGCTGCCGCAGACGGACCTTGCGATCCTCAACTGGCGCCGGGAGAAGTCCGTCTTCCTCGGTACGAACCAGCCGCAGGAGGACGCGAGCTGGATCTTCCAGCTCCGGATGGCCGAGCTCGAGCGCGCGAAGACCGGTCGCACCAGCGAGCCGAGACCGTGGAACCGGCTGGGTGCTCGCCTGTTCGATTACGCGTTCTGGGGCATAGTGCTCGCACTGTTGCTGTCGGAACTGCGCGGTGCGGGCGTCGTATCCGATGGGCTGGGTTTCTGGCTCGGCCATCCGCTCTTCGCGCCGGTGCTGATCACCGGCACATGGGTGATCGTCGAGACGCTGCTGATGGCTTCGGTGGCGACGACGCCCGGAAAATGGCTCTTCGGTTGCTTTGTCCAGTTCTCGATCTCCGACGCGTATGCACGGCGCGAGATGAAGTCGCAGATGTGGCGCAGCTTCAAGCGCGCATTCCGCGTCTGGTGGGAGGGCATGGGCTGCGGCTTCCCGCTGCTCGCGCCAATCCTGATCGCGATTGCCTACGAGAAGCTCGTGCAGGATCACGAGAGCGACTGGGACTTCGCACAGGATTGCCTCGCGACCCACGCCCCGCCCGGAGCGCTCAACACGGTGACCGGCGTCTGCGGCCTCGCCGCGATGCTCTGGCTGTACGGCGTCGCGTGGCACCGGCCGCTCGCGGACACGATCACGACCGTGGGCACGTCGATCGTCACGGCGCTGCCGTCGGTGCGATCGATCATTCCGCAGGGCCTCACCGACGGCAGCGCAATCACCGGCGTCGTGGGCGGCATTCGGCGCCCGGACCCGGCACCCGCCGCGCGGCCGGATGCGCCGTTGTCGGCGCCGCTCGATGCCGACGTCGCCGCGCTGTTCGCGGAACGTAGCGCGCGCGTGGCGGTGCTGAAGGCCGAGGGGCCGCGGATGCTGCGTTCGGGCAACTTCCGGCGCGCCGCCGAGCTGTGCAGTGCCTGGGCCGACCTCGAACTCGCCAATGCGGAGGCCTGGCGGTGCCTCGGTGAGGCCCAGCAGGGCCAGGGCAATCACCAGGAAGCGCTCAACGCCTTCCGCAAGGCAAAGCAGCACGACCCGAACGACCGCTCCATCGACGCTGCGATCGACCGCAGCCAGAAGGGGATCGTCGGCGATTTCCACAATCGCTATCGCAAATAGCGCCCCGTTCAGGCACGGATCCTCTCGATGAGCGCCGAGGTCGAGTGCGCTGACAGGAACGGGATCGCCACGAATTTCCCGCCGGCGGCGACTACTTCGCTCGCGCCGGCGGTCGTTGCCGCGGTGTAGTCGCCGCCTTTGACCAGCACGTCGGGCCGGCAGGCGACCACGAGGTCGCGTGGCGTATCCCCGTCGAACGCAACGACCAGGTCGACGGCCGCGAGCCCGGCAAGCACCGCCATCCGGTCCGCGAGGGAATTCAGCGGCCGGTCATCGCCCTTGCCGAGACGCCGCACAGAGGCGTCGGAATTGAGGGCGACGACGAGTGATGCGCCCAGCGCGCGCGCCTGGTCGAGACACGTGACGTGACCGCGGTGAAGCACGTCGAAAACGCCGTTGGTGAACACCAGCGGCCGCGGCAGTGCCGCGATGCGCGCCAGAACCTCGCCCGACGGCGCGATCTTGGCGAGGAAGCTCGGCGCGGGAAATCCGTCCGCTGCGCTCATCGCTCGGTCAGTCCATGTACTCGAACATCTTGACGACGCGTGCGACGTCCGTGGTCGAAGCGGCGATCTCCGCAGCCGCGTCGCCTTCGCCGCGCGAGACGAGGCCCATCAGGTAGACGACACGGCGCTCGGTGACGACCTTCACGTTGTTCGCGTCCAATCGCCCGGCCTCGATCAGCCGCGTCTTCACCTTCGTCGTGATGTAGGTGTCCTGCGAACGTGCGCCGATCGCCGTTTCCGGGCCGACCAGCAATTCGTTGGTCACCGCGCGCACATATTCCTGGGTCGTCGCGATCTGCCCGATCTCGTCGCGTATGGCCGCGGTCGGCACCTCCCCGGTGAGCAGGACTTTGCCGTCGTAGCTCGTCACGTTGAGGTGCACGCCGCTGGTCCAGCGATTGCCGGCCTCCTTTGTCACCTTCGATTCGATCACCTCGTCGCTCGCACGGATGCCGGTGGAGCGACGGTCCATGGCGACCAGCGTACCGGCGCCGACGGTCGCGCCGATCACGACGGCCGCGCAGCCGACGACGAGCGGCGTGGTGGCAACGACGAGCGCGATGCAGGCGAACGGAAGCAGGCGCGGGCGCGAAGGATTCCCGCTCATCCTTCGTCTCCCAGCAGCGTGTTGTCGATGGCGTCACAAAGGCAATGGATCATGAGCAGGTGCACCTCCTGGATGCGCGCCGTGCGGTCGTGCGGCACGCACAGGTGCACGTCGCCTCCCGTCAGCAAGGCGCCGATCTCGCCGCCGCCCTTGCCGGTGAGCGCGACGACGCGCATCTCGCGCTCGTGCGCCGCCCTGATCGCCGCGATGACGTTGACCGAGTTCCCGGACGTCGATATCGCGAGCAGCGCGTCGCCCGCGGCGCCGAGGGCCCGTACCTGCTTCGCGTACACCTGCTCGAACGAGTAGTCGTTCGCCACGGCGGTGAGGATCGACGTGTCGGTGGCAAGCGAAAGCGCGGGCAGTTCCGGGCGCTCCCGCTCGAATCGGCCGATCATTTCGGCGGCGAAGTGCTGCGCGTCGGCCGCCGATCCGCCGTTGCCGCAGGCAAGGATCTTGCCGTCCCCGAGCAGGCAGGTCGCGAGCAGATCCGCGGCGCGGGCGATTGCCGGGGCAAGCGCATCGGCCGCGGCGAGCTTCAGTTGCGCGCTGTCGGCGAAATGGGCGCGAATGCGCGGGACATGGTCCATGGTCGTCAATCGATGCTTGTTCGATTGTAGCAAGTTCGGTCCTGCCGGCCCCTGCGCGCCTTCCGCCCGCGAGGCGCTCATTCGCGCCCCGAGCCGGGCCGGCGCCGCTCACTGGAGTACCTTCGCGCTTCGCGCTCCGGTATTCGCGCTCGGGGCGGCCCGTCGCGCTCAAGCGGTCATCATGTCCCGCAACCATTCGATGCGATCCGCGGCGATCCCATCGAACAGCACCGCATCGAACCGGCATGGCGGGGTGCGTCGCAGGCGCCCGAGGTAGAACAGCGCGGCGGCGGCGATCCGCGCGCGCTTGGCCGCGGTTATGCTTGCCGCGGCGCCGCCGAAGTCGCGCCGCGTGCGCAGACGCACCTCGATGAAGACGAGCGTCTCGCCGTCGCGCGCAATGAGATCGATCTCGCCGCGGCGGCACCGGAAATTGCGCTCGACGATCGCGAGGCCGCGGGCGAGCAGAAAGTCGGCGGCCAATGCCTCGGCGCGAGCTCCGGCCTCGCTGCGCGCGGCTGCCATATCAGGGATTGGCCGCGTTTGGGGGCGTCGCGCGAACGGGGCCTGGGGCGCGGGCAGGCACGATGCGACCGGCGCGGAACTGCATCAGCCGTCCCTCGCGGACGAACTGGCGCGTCGCGTCGAGGGAAAGGTGGCCGGTCGCGCCGTCGAACTCGAGCTTGGCCGGCGGTCCGTCCGCGAATGCCTGGGCGACGTGAAAGGCATCCACGCCGAGGGCATGGAGCCGCTCGAGCGTCGTGTTGGGGTAATCCGGCCGCTTCAGCTCCGCGAACGCGACTGCGTCGGCATCGACGAGCCAGGGCACGTCGACGAAGCGCACCTCGTCGAGGTCGCGCAGCGCTTCCGGCGGCTGGCGCTCGTTGACCTGGCTGCTGGTGTAGCTGGGAATCGTGCCGACATATGGCTTGGCCAGCGCGGCATCCGTGGCGTCGACAGCAAGGAGGGCGGCGTCGACCGGGGTCTTGCCGAGCTCGCGTCGCAGCAGCCGGAGGACCTCCGGCGTCGGGTCGAACCGGAACATCACCGGAGCGCCGCCACCGGCGAGAATCCATTCCGCGTTGAACGCGCTCGCGAAGCGCTGCTGCATTGGCGCGTCGCTGGCGATCACAGCGACCGTCGCCGCGCCGTCCTCGCGGGCGCGGCGGGCAAGCTGCCGCGCCTCGCCGTCGATGGTCAGCGTCAGGGCGTAGACGTTCTCCGGGAGCCCTGCGCCCTCGTCGAGCTGATTCAGTGCGATGGTCGGCGGGAGCTCGAGGCCGGCCGCCGCGAGGACTCTCATGTCGTCGCGGACCAGCGGCCCGACGATGACCCTGGCGCCCGAGGCCTTCGCCTTCGTGAATGCGGCGACGACGTCGTCGTCACCGTGCCCGATCACCATCGGCTTTGCCTTGACGGCTTCGGCGGCGGCGAGGAATCCAGCCTGCACCGCCCCGGCGGCGCGGCCGAACACCGTCGACGTCAGCGGCAGCACGAGCACGACAGGCGCGGATTCGGCGGGCGCCTCGATGGCGGGAACCGCCATGGCGCTCGCCTCCGGCGCCGCCTCGCTTGCCGCCGGCAACTGCGCGGCGGACAATGCCGGCAGCCCGCACGTCAATGCAAGCGCGATCGCGGCACTCCGCCAGCAGGCGCGGCACCGCGCAGTGCGGACTTTTCGGCGAGGGGCGGTCATGAGAGCGGGGTCGGATTTCGCATGGATGAAAGCGCAGATGCGGAAGGCGGCGACGACGCGAAACCCATGCGCTTTCGTGTTGCGCCGGGGGCATTATATGTGGTTGCCACGCCGCTCGGAAACCTGCGTGACCTGACACTGCGTGCGCACGATGTGCTCGACGGCGTCGACATCATCGCGGCGGAAGATACGCGCGTGAGCGGCGTGCTGTTGCGGCATTACGGGATCGCGACCCGTCCGCTGTCCTTGCACGAGCACAACGAATCGGCGCGCGCGGCGCAGATCGTCGCCGAGCTTGGCGCGGGCCGCAGCGTCGCGCTGGTCAGCGATGCCGGCACACCGGCGGTCAGCGATCCAGGCGCGCGGCTGGTGCGGGCGGTCCGCGACGCGGGATTTCCGGTCGTGCCGATTCCCGGCGCGAACGCGGCCATCGCCGCCATCTCGGCAGCGGGCCTCGTGGCCGGGCAATTCCTGTTCCTGGGTTTTCTGCCGAAGCCGGCAAAGGCGCGGCGTGAACTGCTCGCGGCCGTCGCGCGCTTGCCGGTTGCGCTCGTGGTCTACGAGGCGCCGCATCGGGTACGGGACACAGTTGCGCACCTCGGCGCCGCGCTCGGCAGCGAGCGAACGCTCGTCGTCGCGCGGGAGATCACGAAGAAGTTCGAGTCCATCACGCGGACGACGCTCGCAGAGGCGCCGGCCTGGTTCGCCGCCGATCCGAATCACGAGCGCGGCGAGTTCGTGCTGCTCGTCGACGCCCCGCCGGAGTCGGCAGCCGTCGCCGGAGAACCCGCGCTCGACCTGCGCCGGCTGCTGGCGGCGCTCGTTGCCGAGCTGCCGCCCGCGCGCGCCGCGCGCGTCGCCGCGGCGGCGACGGGATTGCCGCGCGAAGCGATCTACGCGCAGGCGCTGGCATTGAAATCCGAGCGGCGCTGACCCTCGTCCTTGCGCTACACTCGAGCGATGACTGTCACCGCGCTCGTCGAAGACTGCGCTCCGGCGCGCGTGGCGCCGGCCGGTTGGGAGGCGCGTCTCGAGCTGCGATTCGGGCGCGCGGCGTCGCGCACGGTGTTGACCTCGCGTCGACACGTCGGCCCGCTGCGCGTGCAGAAGGCGCTCTATCCCGAAGGTCCCGCGGTCTGCCAGGTCGTCGTCGTGCATCCCCCCGGCGGGATCGTCGCGGGCGATTCGCTGCGCATCGAGGCGGACGCCGGTCCGCGCGCGCACGCGCAGCTGACGACGCCGGGCGCGGCGAAATGGTATCGGTCCGCGGGCCCCATCGCGCGCTCCGATACCGTGCTGCATGTGGCGGCCGGCGCGCTCGTCGAATGGCTCCCGCAGGAAACGATGCTGTTCGACGGCGCGCGCGCGGCGATCCGTTTCACCGTCGAACTCGCCGGCGATGCGCGGTTCATCGGCTGGGACGTGACGCAGCTCGGGCGCACCGCGTCGGGCGAGCGCTTCGCGACGGGACGTCTGCACCAGACGGCCGAGCTTCTGCGCGACGACACGATGCTCTGGTGCGAGCGGGCGGTCCTCGACGGCGGTTCCCGCGCGCTCCAAGCTGGTGCAATCCTCGGCGGCGCGCCCGTGTTTGGCACAATGATCGCGGCAGGCGCCGATGTCGATGGCGGTGTTCTCGCGGCGTGCCGCGCCGTTTTCCCGGCGTCCGGAGCGGGCGCCGTTACGCGTCTGCCACACGTGCTCGTCGCGCGCTATCGTGGCGGATGCGCGCAGGCGGCGCGCACGTATTTTGCTTCGCTGTGGCGGGTGCTTCGTCCGGTGCTCGCGGACCGCGATGCGGTGCCGCCCCGGATCTGGAACACCTGACCCCTTCCGACGATATCCCATGGAACTCACGCCGAGAGAAAGGGACAAGCTGCTGCTCTTCACCGCCGCACTGGTGGCGGAGCGGCGTCTAGCGCGCGGCGTGAAACTCAATTACCCCGAGGCCGTTGCGTACATCTCCGCCGCGATCATGGAAGGGGCGCGCGACGGCCGGACGGTTGCCGACCTGATGAGCCACGGCGCGACGCTGCTCCATCGCGGGCAGGTGATGGACGGCGTGGCGGAGTTGATTCCCGAAATCCAGGTCGAGGCGACGTTTCCCGACGGCACCAAACTCGTCACCGTCCATCACCCGATCCCATGATCCCCGGCGAACTGATGGCGATGGACGGCGAGCTCGAGCTGAATGCGGGCCGGAGCACGGTCACGCTGGCCGTGGCCAATACCGGCGATCGCCCGATCCAGGTCGGCTCGCACTATCATTTCGCCGAGACCAACGCCGCGCTCGCGTTCGACCGCACCGCGGCGCACGGCTTCCGGCTCAACATCGCCGCGGGGACGGCGGTGCGCTTCGAGCCGGGGCAGAGGCGCACGGTCGAGCTGGTGGCCCTTGCGGGCGCGCGCGTGGTCTATGGCTTCACGGGTGCCGTGATGGGGCCGCTCGACGTCGCGGCGCGGCGCGCGCCGCCGAGGAAGAAACCGGCGGCCGGCAAGGCAAAGGCGAGGGGTGGGCGATGAAGATCGGCCGGCGTGCGTATGCCGAGATGTTCGGGCCGACCGTCGGCGACCGCGTGCGGCTCGCGGACACCGATCTCGTCGTCGCAGTGGAACGCGATCTGACGACCTACGGCGAGGAGGTGAAATTCGGCGGCGGCAAGGTGATCCGCGACGGCATGGGCCAGAGCCAGCGGATTGCTGCGGACTGCGCCGACACCGTGATCACCAACGCGCTGGTGATCGACTGGTGGGGCATCGTCAAGTGCGACATCGGGCTCAAGGACGGCAGGATCGCGAAGCTCGGCAAGGCCGGGAATCCCGACATCCAGCCCGGCGTCGATATCGTGATCGGCGCAGCGACCGAAATCATCGCGGGCGAAGGGATGATCGTCACGGCGGGCGGAGTCGACTCGCACATTCACTTCATCTGCCCGCAGCAGATCGACGAGGCGCTGATGTCGGGCATCACGACCATGATCGGCGGCGGCACCGGTCCCGCGACCGGCACGTTCGCGACGACGTGCACACCGGGACCTTGGCATATCCATCGCATGCTGGAAGCGGCAGAAGCGTTCCCGATGAACCTCGGCTTCCTGGGCAAGGGCAACGCCAGCCTGCTGCGGCCGCTGGTGGAGCAGGTCGAGGCCGGCGCGATCGGCCTCAAGCTGCACGAGGACTGGGGCACCACCCCGGCGGCGATCGATGCGGCGCTGAAGGTCGCGGACCGGATGGATGTCCAGGTCGCGATCCACACCGACACGCTGAACGAATCGGGCTTCGTCGAGACGACCCTGAAGGCGATCGACGGCCGCACGATCCACACCTATCACACCGAAGGCGCGGGCGGCGGCCACGCGCCCGACATCATCCGGGCCTGCGGCGAGCCCAACGTGCTGCCGTCGTCGACCAATCCCACCCGTCCGTACACGGTCAACACGATCGACGAGCACCTCGACATGCTGATGGTGTGCCACCACCTCGACCCGGCGATCGCCGAGGACATCGCGTTCGCCGAATCGCGGATCCGGCGCGAGACAATCGCCGCCGAGGACATCCTGCACGACCTCGGCGCATTCTCGATGCTCTCGTCCGACTCGCAGGCGATGGGCAGGGTCGGGGAGGTGATCATCCGCACGTGGCAGACGGCGCACAAGATGAAGGCCCAGCGCGGCAAGATCAAAGGCGACCCCGCCGCGCACGACAACCATCGCGTCATGCGCTACATTGCGAAATACACGATCAACCCCGCGATCGCGCACGGCATCGGCCACGTCGTCGGCTCAGTCGAGCCGGGCAAGCTCGCCGACCTCGTGCTGTGGAAGCCGGCGTTCTTCGGCGTCAAGCCGGCGCTGATCCTGAAGGGCGGGATGATCGCCGCGGCCGCGATGGGGGACCCGAACGCGTCGATTCCCACGCCGCAGCCGGTGCATTACCGGCCGATGTTCGGCGCGTTCGGCAAGGCACGGTCGACCTCTGTCACTTTCGTGTCGAAGGCCGCGCTGAAGAATCCCGCCGTGCGGAAGCTCGATCTCGCGAAACCGCTCGTCGCCGTGAAGGACACGCGCAGCATCGGCAAGCGCGACATGAAGAGAAACGACGCGCTGCCGCGGATCGAGGTTGACCCGGAGAGTTACACGGTGCGTGCCGACGGCGTGCTCCTGACCTGCGAGCCGGCGACCGTCCTCCCGATGGCGCAGCGGTACTTCCTGTTCTGACTCCGATGCTGGTCGTGCAACGCAAGCTCGACGCCCCGGCATCGCACGACTCTCTGCTCGTGCTCCCGTTCGAGCTGCGGCAGAAGAGCCGGTTGCGCACGACCGTCGCGAGCGGCGAGGAGATCGGCCTCTTTCTCGCACGCGGAACTGTGCTGCGCGACGGCGAGTGCCTGCTGGCCGACGACGGGCGCATCGTGCGCGTCTCGGCGGCGGAAGAGGATCTGATCGAGGTCCGCTGCGCGGGCTCCGAGGCGCTCGCCCGCGCCGCCTACCATCTGGGCAACCGGCACACGCCGGTGCAGGTGGGTGCCGGCTGGCTGCGCCTCGCGGCGGACGACGTCCTTGCCGGCATGCTGCGCGGGCTCGGTGCCACGGTGACGCCGATCCGCGCAGCGTTCGAGCCCGAGGCCGGAGCGTACGCGGCGGGCCACCACGCGCATTCGGGCGAGGCGAAGCATGCGGGCATCATCCACGATTTCGCCGGTCGCGTTGACCGTGTGGGCTGATCGCGGCGTGCCGAACGGCGCCTCCTTGCCGGACGCGGGCGGACTGGCGCTGCTGCCGCTGGTGCGCCTGCTGCAACTCGCGAGCCCCGCCCTCCCGATCGGCGCGTACAGCTACTCGCAGGCGCTCGAGCGCGTGGTCGAGGACGGCACCGTGCATGATGCCGCGACCGCGCGGGAATGGATCGGCGACGTGCTCGAGTGGGTCGTTGCGCCGGGTGAAGCCGCGGTCGCGTGGCGGCTGCTTGCCGCCGCGCAGCGCGCCGACTGGGCGCTCCTCGCGACGTGGAATGGCTGGTTTCGCGCATCGCGCGAAACCGCGGAGTTGCGTGCCGAGACCGAGCAGACGGGTGGCTCGCTCGCGAAGCTCGCCGCCGACCTCGATCTCCTGGACGAGCCTGCGCGCCATGCGCTACCCGCGCTCGCGCCGGTCACGTTGCCGGCGGCATACGCGCTGGCGGCGCGCGGCTTCGCGGTGCCCATCGACGCCGCGCTGGCGGCGTACGTCTGGTCGTGGCTCGAGAATCAGGTGCTCGCCGCGGTCAAGCTGGTGCCGCTCGGCCAGGTCGCGGGTCAGCGGCTGCTCACCGGACTGGGCGCCGGAGTTCCGAAAGTCGCCACTACCGCCATGACGCTATCCGACGACCAGCTGTCGACATTCGCGCCCGGACTGGCGCTGGCCAGCGCACGGCACGAAACGCAGTACACGCGGCTCTTTCGTTCGTAGCCTTGGCCGACGGAGATCAGGACGTGACCGTATTGCAACCCCTGCGCGTCGGCATCGGCGGGCCGGTCGGTTCCGGCAAGACGGCGCTGACACTCGCGTTGTGCCGCGCGCTGCGCGACCGGTACCAGCTCGCCGTCGTCACCAACGACATCTACACCGAGGAGGACGCGCAGTTCCTCGTCCGCAACGACGCGCTCGCGCCGGAACGCATCATCGGCGTCGAGACGGGCGGCTGTCCACACACCGCGATTCGCGAGGACGCGTCGATCAACCTCGAGGCCGTGGACCGGCTGGCGCAGCGCTTCGGCAACCTGGACATCGTCTTCGTCGAGAGCGGCGGCGACAACCTCGCAGCGACCTTTTCGCCGGAGCTCTCGGATCTGACGATCTACGTGATCGACGTTGCCGCCGGCGACAAGATTCCGCGCAAGGGGGGGCCGGGAATCACGCGCTCGGACCTCCTCGTCATCAACAAGATCGATCTGGCGCCCATGGTCGGAGCCTCGCTCGAGGTCATGGATCGCGACGCCCGGAAGATGCGCGGCGAGCGGCCGTTCGTTTTCACCAACCTCAAGACCGGACAGGGGCTGGATGTCGTCCTGCGCTTCGTCGTCGAGCATGGAATGGTGGGCGCAGCGGCGAGCGCGCCGCGCTGAAATCCCGCCGCGCTCGGGGGCACGATCCAATTCGGTGCGGTGGAGTGTGCGCTGCACTATTTTGGGCCATTCGCTTGGCGAACGATCGGCTAGTGTGGAGGATCCGCTCGAACATTATCCATTTAAAACAATGTGATGCCTGAATGTCTCCGGGCATGGCATGGATCGTGCGATGCAGCAATCAGGGGCCGCCGCACAGAGCCCCCGGGCATCAAGTGCTGTCATCGTCAATCCATCGATACGGGGAAATCCATGCAACGCAGAACGTTATTGAAGCGACTGGCACTATCCGCCGCGCTCGCCGTCACCGGCGTCACGGTGAGCGCGCACGCGCTCGCCGCCGAGGCACCATCAAGGTCGGCGTCCTCCACTCGCTGTCCGGCACGATGGCCATCAGCGAGACCGTGCTGAAGGACGTGACGCTGATGGCGATCGACGAGATCAACGCCAAGGGCGGCGTGCTCGGCAAGAAGCTCGAGCCCGTCGTCGTCGATCCGGCGTCGAACTGGCCGCTGTTCGCCGAAAAGGCGCGGCAGCTGATCGCGCAGGACAAGGTCGCCGTGGTGTTCGGCTGCTGGACGTCCGTGTCGCGCAAGTCGGTGCTGCCGGTGTTCGAGGAGCTCAACGGACTCCTCTTCTATCCCGTGCAGTACGAAGGGGAGGAGCTGTCGAAGAACGTCTTCTACACCGGCGCTGCGCCGAACCAGCAGGCGATTCCCGCCGTCGAGTACCTGATGAGCAAGGAAGGCGGCGGCGCCAAGCGCTGGGTGCTGCTCGGCACCGACTACGTCTATCCGCGCACGACGAACAAGATCCTGCGCGCATTCCTGAAGTCGAAGGGCGTGGCCGACAAGGACATCGACGAGAAGTACACGCCGTTCGGCCACAGCGACTACCAGACGATCGTCGCGGACGTCAAGAAGTTCGCGGCCGGCGGCAAGACCGCGGTGATCTCGACGATCAACGGCGACTCCAACGTGCCGTTCTACAAGGAGCTCGGCAACCAGGGACTCAAGGCCACCGACGTGCCGGTCGTCGCGTTCTCGGTCGGCGAGGAAGAGCTGCGCGGTGTCGACACCAAGCCGCTGGTCGGGCACCTCGCTGCGTGGAACTACTTCATGTCGCTCAAGAACCCCGCCAACGACGCGTTCAAGAAGCAGTGGGCCGCGTACGCGAAGGCCAAGAAGCTGCCGGGCGCCGACAAACCGCTGACCAACGATCCGATGGAAGCGGCCTATGTCGGGATTCACATGTGGAAGCAGGCGGTAGAGAAGGCGAAGACCACCGACACCGACAAGGTCGTGGCGGCGATGGCGGGGCAGACTTTCAAGGCGCCTGACGGCTTCACGATCAAGATGGACGAAAAGAATCACCATCTGTGGAAGCCGGTGTTCATCGGCGAGATCCAGGCGAACGGCCAGTTCAACGTCGTCTGGAAGACGCCCGGCCCGATTCGTGCGCAGCCGTGGAGCCAGTACATCGAAGGCAACGAGAAGAAGAAGGACGGGCCGGCAAACATGTAGCAGCGGCATTGTTGGCAAACGGCGGCGGCAGCGGCCCGTGATCACCCGCTGCCGCCGTTTCGTTTTCTGGCTTCCGTCACGGACCATGACCGATTCAGCCCGATTCGCTGTTCGCGGCGTCCTCGCCCGGCTGGCCGTGGCGATGCTCGCGGCCCTCGGCGCGATCGGCGCCGTCGCGATGGCGCCGGATCTCGTCCGCGATCTTGCCTTCGGCGAGAACGACGTGAAGGTGAAGGCCATCGCGGCGATCGTGGCAGGCGGCGACAGTGGCGCGCTGCCTCTGCTGCAGGCGCTCGCCGACGGAGAAGTCCAGACCGCCGGCGAGCAGGTACTCCAGGTCAAGGGCGACAGCGTGATCGATCTCGCGACGGGCAAGGCGGTCGTGCCGCTGCCGGAGAACCGTGACGACGTCGTCCTCAACAACCGCGTGCGGCGCGAGCTCGCGACGGCGATCGCCGCGCTGAAGCTCACCTCGGAGGACTCCGCGACGCGCCTCGCCGCGGCGAAGGAGCTGCAAAGGGGTGCCGACGAAGAGATGCTTCCGGCGATCCGGCGCGCGGTCGACCGGGAAACGGATCCCGAGATCCGGAGCCTGCTGGTGTTGAGCAGGGCGACGATCGAGCTTGCCAGCGGGGACAAGGCGACCCGCATCGGGGCGATCCGCGCGTTGGCGGAGAGCCGCGACGCGAACACCAGGACGCTGTTGCTGCCGCTGCTCGAAAGGAAGGACGCCGAATTCGTCGAAGCGGACAGCGACGTGCGCGCCGAGGCGGAGCTCAGCTTGCGCGCGATCGAAAGCCGGCTCGAGACCGGAGAAATGGTCAGCCGCGTCTTCAGCGGATTGAGCCTCGGCAGCATCCTGCTGCTCGCCGCCCTCGGCCTCGCGATCACCTACGGGCTCATGGGCGTGATCAACATGGCGCACGGCGAGCTCATCATGGTCGGCGCCTACGCGACGTACGTCATCCAGAATCTCTTCCGCAGCTACGCGCCCGGTGCGTTCGACGCCTACCTGATCGCCGCGGTTCCGGTCGCCTTCGCGGCGTCGGCGGCCACCGGCATCGCGCTCGAGCGCAGCGTGATCCGGTTCCTCTACGGCCGGCCGCTGGAGACATTGCTCGCCACCTGGGGCATCAGCCTGATCCTGATCCAGGCGATGCGCACGGTGTTCGGCGCGCAGAACGTGCAGGTCGAGAATCCGGCCTGGATGTCGGGCGGCGTCCACCTGCTGTCGAACGTGGTGCTGCCGTACAGCCGCATCGCGATCATCGCTTTCGCGGCCGCGGTCGTGGCGCTGGTCTGGCTGCTGCTGGCGCGCACCCGTCTGGGGCTGTTCGTGCGCGGCGTCACGCAGAACCGGCCGATGGCGAGCGCGCTCGGCGTTCCCACCGGCCGCGTCGACACCTACGCGTTCGGCCTCGGCTCCGGCATCGCGGGACTCGCCGGTTGCGCGCTGTCGCAGATCGGCAACGTCGGGCCCGACCTCGGGCAGACCTACATCGTGGACTCGTTCATGGTCGTCGTGCTGGGCGGCGTCGGGCAGCTCGCCGGTACCGTGTACGCGGCGATGGGCCTCGGCATCGCGAACAAGTTCCTCGAAGCGTGGTCGGGCGCGGTGCTGGCGAAGATCGCGCTGCTGGTCTTCATCATCGTCTTCATCCAGAAGCGCCCGCAGGGCCTGTTCGCGGTCAAGGGCCGGATGGCGGATGCATGAGCGCGACCGGGCCAAGCCGCGGGCGCTCGCGCCCGGCTGGGACGGCACGCAGCGCCGGGAGTGCACCCGTGAACGCGGCGCTGCCCCCCCAGGTGGCCGCAGCGTTGCGGCCCACGCTGGCCGCGCCGGAACGCGTACTGTTCACGCGCCGCGGCTGGGCGGCATTTGCGCTCGTGGCCGTCGTGCTGCTGGTGCTGGTGCCGGCGCAGAATCTGCTGCTGCCGGCCGATCATCCGCTGCACCTGTCCGACCATTTCGTGACGCTCGCCGGCAAGATCATGTGCTACGCGATCGTCGCGCTGGCCATGGACCTCGTCTGGGGCTACGCCGGCATTCTCTCGCTGGGCCACGGGCTCTTCTTCGCGCTCGGCGGCTACGCGATGGGGATGTATCTGATGCGCTCGATCGGCCGCGAGGGTGTCTACCAGAGCGATCTGCCCGACTTCATGGTGTTCCTGGACTGGAAATCCTATCCCTGGTACTGGAGCTTCACCGACCATTTCTGGTACGCGGCGATGCTCGTCGTGCTGGTTCCCGGAGTGCTGGCGTTCGTGTTCGGCTACTTCGCGTTCCGGTCGCGGATCAAGGGCGTTTACTTCTCGATCATCACGCAGGCATTGACGTACGCGTTCATGCTGCTGTTCTTCCGCAACGACACGGGTTTCGGCGGCAACAACGGCTTCACCGACTTCAAGCGGATCCTCGGCTACCCCATCACGGCGCCGGGGACCCGCGCGGCGCTGTTCGCGGTCACGGGTGCCGCATTGCTCGGCGCGCTGCTGCTCGGTCGCTTCCTGGTGACCTCGAAGCTCGGCCGCGTGCTGACCGCGATCCGCGACGCCGAAAGCCGCGTGATGTTCTGCGGCTACAGCCCGCTGCACTACAAGCTCTTCGTCTGGACGCTCTCGGCGATGCTGTGCGGGATCGCCGGCGCGCTGTACGTGCCGCAGGTCGGCATCATCAATCCGGGCGAAATGTCTCCGGCCAATTCGATCGAGATCGCGATCTGGGCGGCGGTGGGCGGTCGCGGCACGTTGCTGGGCCCGATCCTCGGCGCGTTCGTCGTCAACGGCGCGAAGAGCTGGTTCACGCAGGCGTTTCCCGAATACTGGCTGTTCTTCCTCGGCCTGCTCTTCATCCTGGTGACGCTGCTTCTCCCGCGCGGGGTGATCGGCCTGCTGCGGTGGCGGCGATGAGCGCCGCAGGTGCGGGGCCAAACCGATGACCGCTGCAGGCGTTCACAGCGTCGACGCGGGTGCCTCCGGCGCGCTCGCCGGAGCCGGCATGCGCGTGGCGACCCACGACGTCGACACGTCGCACGGTCCGATCCTCTATCTCGACGGCATCACGGTCAGCTTCGACGGCTTCCGGGCGTTGAACGAGCTTTCGCTCACGATCGACGACGGCGAGCTGCGCTGCATCATCGGCCCCAACGGCGCCGGGAAGACGACGATGATGGACGTGATCACCGGGAAGACGCGACCGGACGCCGGCACCGCGTTCTTCGGGCAGACGATCGACCTCACCCAGCTCACCGAGGCCGAGATCGCGCACGCGGGCATCGGCCGCAAGTTCCAGAAGCCGACGGTGTTCGAGCAGCATTCGGTGTTCGAGAACCTCGAGCTCGCGATGAAGGCCGACAAGCGGGTGCGACGAACGCTTCGCGCGCGGCTCGCGTCCGCCGACCTCGACCGGATCGCCGAAACGCTCGCGCTGATCAGGCTCGATGACGCGGCTGCCCGCCCGGCGGGATTGCTCTCGCACGGTCAGAAGCAGTGGCTCGAGATCGGCATGCTGCTGATGCAGGAGCCCCGGCTGCTGCTGCTGGACGAGCCGGTGGCCGGGATGACCGACGACGAGACGATGCGCACGGCGGAGCTCTGCATGGCGCTCGCCGGACGGCACTCGGTGGTGGTCGTCGAGCACGACATGGACTTCATCGCACGGATCGCGCGCAAGGTCACGGTGCTGCACGAAGGCGGCGTGCTCGCCGAAGGGCCGATGGACGTCGTGCAGGCCGATCCGCGCGTGATCGAGGTCTACCTCGGACGATAGGGGAAAGAACCGATGCTGACGGTCTCGGGTCTCAACCAGTACTACGGCGGCAGCCACACGCTGCGCGACATCGCCTTCGACGTGCCGTCGGGCGCGGTGACGGCCGTGCTCGGGAGGAACGGCGTCGGCAAGTCGACGCTGCTGAAGTGTCTCGCGGGTCTTCTGCCCGTGCGCTCGGGCGCAATAAGCTTCGACGGCGTCGACGTCACGAAACTTCCACCCCACGCGCGGGCCCGGCTCGGCCTGGGCTACGTGCCGCAGGGCCGCGAGATCTTCCCGCGGCTCACGGTCGAGGAGAACCTGAAGCTGGGCCTGGCGACGAAGCCTTCGGGCACGCCGGTTCCGCCGCGCATATTCGAGATGTTTCCGGTCCTCGCCGGCATGCTGCACCGGCGCGGCGGCGATCTGTCCGGCGGGCAGCAGCAGCAGCTCGCGATCGGGCGGGCGCTGGCGATGGGCCCGAAACTGCTCGTGCTCGACGAGCCGACCGAAGGCATCCAGCCTTCGATCATCAAGGACATCGAGCGCGCCGTTCGGCGCCTCGCCGCCGAGGGTGAGATGGCGATCCTGCTCGTCGAGCAATACTACGATTTCGCCCGGTCGCTCGCCGACCGCTACGTCGTGCTCTCCCGCGGCGAAGTCGTGAAGGCCGGAAAGGGCGCCGACATGGATGCCGACGGCGTGCGGGCCTGCCTGACCGTCTGAGCACGCCTGTCGCCGGTCGCGCCCGGGCGTGGTGCGCACCCCGCTGCGGGGAATTGCCTTGGGGCACGGACCCGCCGCGTCAGGTTGATCACGATCAAGGCGGCCTGTTACGCCGCCGGTGACAATCGCCGTCATTCGCGGGAGTATCACCGCTTATCGGGAGCTGCCATGGCCACTGCCGCTGCAGCCGACCTCGTCCTCGACACCGTCCTGGTGAAGAAGTACGACGGATTCGGTCCTCGCTACACCTCCTACCCCACCGCCGATCGCTTTCACTCCGGCGTCACCGCCGAGCGGTACGTCGACGCGCTCCACGCGCGCAACCAGGAGCGGCCGACGGCGCCGCTGTCGCTGTACGTGCACATCCCGTTCTGCAACACGATCTGCTACTACTGCGCGTGCAACAAGGTGATCACCAAGGACCACGGGCGCAGCGCCAAGTACATCAAATACGTGGGTCGTGAGATCGAGATCGTGAGCGGCCTCGTCGAAGGCGGCCCGAAGGTCGAGCAGCTGCACTGGGGGGGCGGCACGCCGACCTTTCTCGCGCGCGACGAGATGTCGACGCTGATGGGCATGCTGCGCGGCCACTTCGCGTTCGCGCCGGACGCCGAGATCTCGATCGAGGTCGATCCACGCAAGGTCTCCGCCGACACGGTCGTCTTCCTGGGACGACTGGGCTTCAACCGGATCTCGGTCGGCATCCAGGACTTCGATCCGGTGGTCCAGCAGGCGGTCAACCGCATCCAGACGGAGGCGGAGACGATGACGGTGATCGACGCCGCGCGGTCGAACGGCTTCGTCTCGGTCAACGCCGACCTGATCTACGGGCTGCCGCGGCAGACGGTGGCGGGATTCTCCGCCACACTCGACAAGGTGATCGCGGCGTCGCCCGACCGCATCGCGCTCTACAGCTATGCGCACGTGCCGCACCTGTTCAAGCCGCAGCGGCGGATCGACGTCGACGCGCTGCCGGCGCCCGAGACCAAGCTTTCGATCCTCGCGCTCGCGATCGAGAAGCTCGGTGCGGCGGGCTACCTCTACATCGGGATGGATCACTTCGCGAAGCCGGGCGAAGAGCTCGCCGTCGCGCAGGCGAACAGGAAGCTGCACCGCAACTTCCAGGGTTATTCGACGAAGCCCGACTGCGACATGCTGGCGTTCGGCATCTCGGCAATCGGCAAGGTCGGAGCTGCGTACGTCGCGAACGTCAAGACGCTCGATGAATACTACGCAAAGCTCGATTCCGGCGTGTTGCCGGTGATGCGGGGCGTCGAGCTTTCCGCCGATGACCTGATCCGCCGCGACGTCATCCAGAAGCTCATGTGCAATTTCGAGCTGGATTTCGCCGCGCTCGGCACGCAGTACGGCATCGCATTCGCCGATTATTTCGCGCCGGACCTGGCTTCGCTTGGCCCCCTCGCGGCCGACGGGCTGGTCGTGCTCACCGACCGCGACCTCAAGGTGACGATGCGCGGGCGCCTCCTCGTGCGCACGGTCGCGATGCACTTCGACCGGTATCTGCGCGAGGCGCAGCAGAAGGCGCAGTACTCCCGCGTGATCTGACCCGGCGGCTCGCGTCAGCCGGTGCCGGCGCGCAGCGGTCGGAACACGGCGGCGCCCGCCGCGGCGGCGGCAAGATGCTTCAGCGCGTGGCCGGCGAGCGCACCGCGCGTTGCCTCCCAGATGGCGTGGTCCGCGGCCTCGAAGAGCTTGGCGAGCGTGTACCCGGCGATGATCCACCACCAGGGAAACGGATCGTCGCCCCGGCGCGTCGCCAGCAACAGTGCGAGCAGCGCCGCAATGCCGCCGAACTGGAGCGTGAGGTAGAGCGAAAGGTCGCCGGCTAGACGCCAATGGGCAATGCTTGCGATTCCGAGCAGGACGAGAACGACGAGGCTCGCCTGCGCCGCGCTCGGCCCGATGCGCTGCGCGATAGCGGTGCCCAGCATGCCCGCGAAGACCAGCGTCATCGCCAACCGGTCCCAGGCGAGCGTGGCGTCGTTCGGGTTCAGGTGGTACCACGCCGAGCCCGCGCCGGTGCCAAGAAAGCCGAGCGCCAGGCACCACAGCCCAGCTTCGGTGGCAACGGAGAATCGAAGGCGGCGGCGGGATGCAAGCCGTGCGATCCCGACGAGTCCCACCAGCACGAACGCAAGATTGGACAGGACGTCGGCCGCGCGCGGAATGCCGAGCCACGACCGCTGGTCGGCGAACCGGTGGTACCCCTGCTCCTGCGGGATCGACGGCATCAGGGTCCACGCCACGAGCGCCGAGGCGAGAGCACCGAGGCAGGCCCGCTCGGGGCGGGACAGCCGACGCCACCGCAGGAGGAGCTCGTGCATCGGCGTCTCCCGGATCGGACCAACGGGCCGCGCCCTATGCAGCCGCCGCGGCTGGCTCCGCATCGAGCCAACGCCGGATCCGCCGGTACACATCCGGCCGGCCGAGCAGATCCAGGTGACCGCAGTCGTGGGCGATCCACTGGCGGGATCGCGGAATGTTCAGCGCAAGATCCGGATTGTCGTGCCGGCCGAGCGCGCTGGCGAGCGGGACGAGCCCGTCACCCGGCAGCGGCTGCGCGCGTCCACGCGGCTTGTCGCCCCTTGTCGCGCCGATGGCAAAACAGCGGACCCCTTCGGGCAGCGGCACGAAGCGCCGCCGGTCGCCGCGCGCGAAGCGGTCGCGCCCGTGCCAGTCCTCGTCGGCGAGGCTCCCGTAGCGCAGGTCGGTGATGCCCGCGCTGCGTATCTTCCCCAGCCGCGCGAAAGGCGCAGTGTACGGACTGATCTCGAGCAGCGTGTCGATCCAGTTGCCGCCGCGCTCCATCGGCGCGCCGTGATGCGGCGTGCCGAGAAACACCATCGTATCGAGATAGCGCGGCCAGGCGAGGGAAGCGCGGTTGCCGTAGTGGCAGGCGCTGCGCGCCACGAGCCCGCCCATGCTGTGGGTGACGAGCGCGAATGCTTCCACCGGCACCGGCCAATGCGCCAGCAGCGCCTCCAGCGCCACGGCCAGTTCCTTGCCGTTGGTCGAGATGTGCAGCCCCGTGTTGTAGTGCAGGTACACGGGCGTGTAACCGAGGTCGCGCGCGAGCGCGGCGCCGTGGTCGTGGACACGGCGGTTCCATTGCAGATCGTTGAGGCACAGGCCATGCGCGAGCACCAGCAGCTTGCCCGTGCATGCGGGGATGGCCGCGGCCAGCGCCTCGCGCCCCAACGCCAACGCCTTGCCGTTGCGACGAAAGCCGAGCGAAATCGCCAGCGGATTGCCGGTCTCGGCCAGGTGGTCGCCCAGCACGCCATTCAGTGCGGCGACGATCGCTTCACGCGCGGGGGACGGCTCGACGTGTCCGAGGAGCGGAGCGAGGCGCCCCAGAACGGCGTCGATGCTGCCGCCCACGAGCCGGGTCACGCCGTGTACGGTGCGGTAGACCAGTCCCGTGATGCCGCGCATGCGGCCTGCCGGCAGTCTTGCCACGAGGCCGGGGGCGCGGATGACGTTGTGGTGCATCGCCTCGACGAGATCGGCGAGACCGCGGGTGGCGTCGATGGCGAGGCGGCTGGCGCCGCGCAGGTCGGAGAGGTGGTTGCGGTGCTTCGCGGTCGTCACGGACGCGGGGGCCGCATCGGCGTCAGGCCCCGCGCGGGCGCCGCCGGATCGATGCCGCGGCGCGCGGCCATCTCGCTGCCGATCGCGGCGAGGATCGTCGCGTCGAAGCTGCGGGCGGCGAGCGGGATCAGCTCGCGTTCCTCCCGTGCAATGTGCGCGGCGTAGGCGGCGCGGACATCGGCCACCTCTTTCGGCGACAGGTTCGCGCGCGCGCCGGCGGCGATGCCGGCCAGGCGCGGCCGCAGATGGCGCCATTGCGCGGCGAGTGCGGCATGCTCGCGCTCGAGGTCGGCGACCAGCACGTCGGCGCGGCCCGGTACCGCGTCGCGCAGTCGGGGAAAGACGCTTGCCTCCTCGTCGGCGTGGTGGTTGGGGGCCGCCGTGTCGAAGTACTTGAGAATGGCGCGCGCGGCGGCGCGGGCATCGACGTCGCAGCCGTGCTCGGGCAGGTGCCGCTGCAGTCGCTCGAGCGTGGCGAGTTGGCGCTCGATGCGGCCGTGGCACGCTGCGAGCATGCCGAGCGGGTCGTCGAAGCTCGGCGCGGTGGCGTCGGAGAAGAGGTCGGTGGTCATGTGGGCTGCGCCGTCGGGGACGGCGGAGCGGATGCTGCGATTATAGTCGGGCGAGGGCGCCCAGCGGCGACTTCGTGACGGCGACCGACACGATGTACCCGAAAGTCGCGAGCGCGGCGACGAAGGCGACGATGCGGGCGCCGCGCGTTCTTCCGCGCCTCAATGCGATGGTGCCGAGCACGACGTAGGCGGGGAGAGCGACCACCTTCGCCCAGAGCCAGCCGCGGGTGCCGTCGGCCCCCATCTGCCACGCCAGCCAGAGCGCGGAGACGAGGAGCACCGTGTCGATCGCATGCGGGGCGATGCGCACCCAGCGCCGCTGCAGCCGCTGCGGCGAGTACAGCATCCACGCGCCGCGCAAGGCGAACAGCGAAATCGACAGCGCCGCGGCGCTCGTGTGGACAAGCCTGATCGCCGCATAGTCGAGGGTCATCGTCGGGCCGGCGCGAGCTTTCAGTACGTCTCGACGTGGTAACGGCCCTGCGCACGCAGCTCGGGCAGGCGCTGGTCCCAGTCGGTGCCATGCGCCTGGCAGGCGGCGCGGAACGCCTCGTCGACGCCGTGTTCCATGTCCTTCAGGCCGCAGATGTAGATGTAGCAGTTGGCGTCGCCGATGAGGCGCACGACGTCGGCTCCGCGCTCGCGTATCCGGTCCTGCACATATTGCTTCGGCCCGCCCGGCACGCGCGAAAACGCGAAGTTGATGTCGATGAACTCCCGCGGCAGCTTCTGCAGCGGACCGAAGTACGGCAGTTCCCCGGGAGCGCGCGCGCCGAAGAACAGCATCAGCTCGCCTCCTTCGTTCTGCGCGATCCGGCGCCGCCGGCGCTCGGTCATCGCGCGCATCGGCGCCGAGCCCGTGCCCGTGCAGATCATCAGCAGGCTCGACCCGGGATGGTTGGGCATCAGGAACGTCGTGCCGTAGGGGCCGACGACCCGGACCTGGTCGCCCTTTGCACGGTCGCACAGATGGTTCGACGCGACGCCGACGACGGGCCTGCCGTCGTGGTCCTCGGTCACGCGCTTCACGGTGAGGGCGAGATTGTTGTAACGCGGTCGTTCGCCTTCGCGGGGGCTCGCCACAGAGTAGAGGCGCACGTGATTCGGCCGGCCGCTCGCGTCCAGACCGGGAGGAATGATGCCGATCGTCTGACCTTCCAGCACGGGAAACGCGGCGCCACCGAAGTCCAGCACGATGTGCCGGATGTCGGAGGACGCCCCTTCTGCCGTCAGGCGGAAGTTCCCGCTGACGGTTGCGAGTGCGGGCTTTTCGATCGTGTAGAGGTTGACGTAGGGGTGCGCCGCGGACCATGGCGGAACGACGGCGCCGCCCTGTCCCGACGTGGCTGCGGCCGTGATCCGCACCACGTCGGTCGGCAGCTCGGTCGCGGCCCCGTCGTCGGTCTCGTGCTGCGGCGGCAGGCTGTCCCAGGAAAGCTGCTGCTCGGGGGTGAAGGCCTTGCTCTTCTCCACGCGGCGCCAGTTGTCGATCGCGCCGGTCGGGCACGGCGCGATGCAGTCGTTGCAGCTGTTGCACAGAGCCGGATCGACGACGTAGTTGCGCGTGTCGTGCGAGACCGCGTGGACCGGGCAGGTCTCCTCGCAAGTGTTGCAGCGGATGCAGATCTCCGGATCGATCAGATGCTGGCGGATGATCTCGATCGTCTGCATGCTCGTGCCCATCTCCGGATTCGGGTCAGACTCGAATTGCTCGCCGATTGATCGAGGTCCGCGAGCGCCGGGAATCCGGATCCGATCCCGGCTTTCGCGGCCTCAGTTGAATCGAACGTACTCGAAATCCACCGGCTGGTTGTTGATCCCCCGCGCCGGCGGCGCGATCCAGTGCGCGAACTTGCCGGGCTCCGCCACGCGGCCCATCAGCGAGGCGACGAAGGAGCGATCCGCCGTGGAGGGCAGCCACTCCAGGTGGCGGTGCGTCCAGTCGGCCTCGCTGATGACGTTGCCTTCGGGATCGATGCGTGCCGCCGACAGCGGGCCGATCCTGCGGTTGAAGGCCTTGTGCGGCGCCTTCAGCCGGAAGGCGATGCCGGCCTTTTCGATGACCCTGTTCCAGCGCTCGATGCCGGCCCGTGCGTCCTTGACGTAGTCGTCGCGCAGCGTCTCGTTGAGCGCGTTCAACGCCGGTGCCGCGACGCTCGCGAGCCGGCCATCCCGGACTTCGAGCACCTGATACGTGGTGCCGGCAAGGACATGGTCATCGGCGATCCGGGTCTCGTCGAAGCGGCCCTTGAGGCCGGTCGTGTAGAACGTCGCGGCGTTCGACGAAACGTCGGAGCCGAAGAGGTCCATCGTCACGCTGAAATGGAAGTTGAGGTAGCGCTGGATCGTCGGCAAATCGATGACGCCGAGCGCGCGCAGCTCGCCCGGGTCCTCGGTCCGATGGGCAGCCATCGTTTCGCAGCTCCGCTGGATGATCCGGCCGACGCCGGACTCGCCGACGAACATGTGATGCGCCTCCTCGGTCAGCATGAAGCGGCAGGTGCGCGCGAGCGGGTCGAAGCCCGACTCGGCGAGCGAGCAGAGCTGGTACTTGCCGTCGCGATCGGTGAAGAACGTGAACATGAAGAACGAAAGCCAGTCGGGCGTCGGCTCGTTGAACGCGCCGAGGATGCGCGGGTTGTCGGCGTCGCCGGAGCGGCGCTCGAGCAGCGCCTCGGCCTCCTCGCGGCCGTCGCGGCCGAAGTGCGCGTGCAGCAGGTACACCATCGCCCACAGATGGCGGCCTTCCTCGACGTTGACCTGAAAGAGGTTGCGCAGGTCGTAGAGCGAGGGGCAGGTGAGGCCCAGGTGGCGCTGCTGCTCGACGGAGGCCGGCTCGGTGTCGCCCTGCGTGACGATCAGCCGCCGCAGGTTCGCGCGGTACTCGCCCGGGACTTCCTGCCACGCGGGCTCGCCCTTGTGCGCGCCGAAGTTCACCTGGCGCCCGGCCTCGGCCGGCGCGAGGAAGATGCCCCAGCGGTAGTCGGGCATCTTCACGTGGTCGAAGTGCGCCCAGCCTTTGGGCTCCACGCTCACCGCCGTACGCAGGTAGACCTCCGCCGTGGTCGTGTTCTCGGGACCCATGTCGTCCCACCAGCGCAGGAATTCCGGTTGCCAGTGCTCCAACGCGCGCTGCAACGTCCTGTTGCCCGCGAGGTTCACGTTGTTCGGGATTTTTTCGCTGTAGTCGATGCTCATCGTGCGTTCCTCGTGAAGGGTCGAGTGGGGTGTGCGCGTCAGACGCGATCCCAATTGAAGCGCGGTTTGCTGCCCGTGCCGAAGACCTTCAGCGCGCCGGTCTCGCCGACGGCGTTCGGCCGGATGAAGATCCAGTTCTGCCATGCCGAAAGCCGGCCGAAGATCCGCGTTTCCATCGTCTCGGCGCCGCCGAAGCGCAGATTCGCCTCCAGGCCGGTCAGCGCGTCCGGCGACAGGCTCGCACGTTCTTCCAGTGCGACGCGGACTTCGTCGACCCAGTCGAGCTCGTCCGGCGTGGCGGTGACGAGGCCGAGTTCCAGCGCCGCGTCCGCGGCAAGCGCGCGCCCTACGGCGTCTTTCGCGCGCGCGATCGGCTCCCCTTCGCCGTAGAAGCGGGCGGCGAGGCGCGCGTGAGCGTTCACCATCGGGTACGCGCCGAAATTGAGCGTGGACAGCGTGACCTTCGGCGCCGCCGCTTCGTCGTCGGGCAGCGCGAGCATGTAGCTCCGATCGGCGGCGAGCACCAGTTCGAAGAGCGTGCCGGCGAAGCACGATCGCGGCTCGATCAGGGCGAACAGCGTGCGCGAGGTGACATCGAGCCGCGCGAGCGTGCGCCGCAGCATGCCGATCGTCTCGCGGACGAACCAGTGCGACCGGTGGCGCAGCAGCGTCGCGTCGGCGGCGAGCACGTGCGACGCATCGCCCGCCGTCTTCAGGATCCACGTGCCGATGTCGGGCTCGTTGGTACGCAACAGCAGGATCGCGTCGTCGAGCTCGCGCGCCATCGCGAGCGGCCACCACGCCGCGCCGGCGGCGAGTATCGGCTCGAGGCCCTCGGCGGGCGGCGAATCGGGTGCCGCGACCGTGATCGTCGCGCTGCGCCCGCGCCGGTCGATCCGTACGTCGACGTGCGCGTAGCGGTAGCCGGCAGCGTCGACGGTTCGCGCCAGCGGCGGCAGTGCGACGCCCTTCGCGTCGGCTGGCCGGTCGCTCATGGCCGCCAGCGCCTGCGCGCGCTCCTTCACCTTCTGCGCGAACTGCTGCGGCTTCGCATGACCGTCGATCAGGCGCCACTGCAGCGCACGATCGGCGCGCACGCCCTCGACCAGCGTGCAGAAGATGTCGGCGTGATCGCGCCGAACGCGGCGCTTGTCGGTGATGCGGGTGAGCCCGCCCGTGCCCGGCAGCACGCCGAGCAACGGCACTTCGGGCAGGCTGACCGCCGACGAGCGGTCGTCGATCAGGTAGATCTCGTCACAGGCGAGCGCCAGCTCGTAGCCGCCGCCGGCCGTCGTGCCGTTGCACGCGGCGATGAACTTGAGCCCGGAATGGCGGCTCGCGTCCTCGATACCATTGCGCGTCTCGTTGGTGAACTTGCAGAAGTTGACCTTCCACCCGTGCGTCGACGTGCCGAGCATGAAGATGTTCGCGCCGGAGCAGAAGACGCGCTCCTTGCCGCTCGTCATGATCACGCTCCGCACTTCGGGATGCTCGAAGCGTATGCGCTGCAGCGCGTCGGAAAGCTCGATGTCGACGCCGAGGTCGTAGGAATTGAGCTTGAGCTTGTAGCCGGGATTCAGGCCCCGGTCCTCGTTGACGTCCAGCGTCAGCGTGGCGACCTGGTCGTCGATTGCGAGCTTCCAGTGCGCGTAGCGGTCCGGCTGCGTGTCGTACGTGCAGAACGGCTGCGTGCGGGGTGCGGTCGCCTCCGTGGCGGATGCGTTTCCCTGTGCCATGCGATTCTCCCGGATGTGCGTCAGACCGCGACGGCCCGGCGCAGCTTGGATAGGCTCTGTTGCGCGTCTTCACCGGAAGTGTCCAGCGTGACGTCCGCCTTCCGGTACAACGACTCGCGCGCGTCGAGGATGCGCTTGAGATCGTCCATCGCCTCGACCTTGCCCTGCATCGGGCGCAGGTCGCCCTGGGCGACCACCCGCGCCATGTGCTCGTCGGGCGACGCCTTGACCCAGACGGTGAAGCAATGCCGGAGCAGTAGGTCGTAGGCGTCCGGTTCCGATACGATGCCGCCGCCAACGGTGATCACCATTTCGGCGTGCGCTTCCAGAACGCGCTCGAGACAGCGGCGCTCGATGCGCCGGTAGCCGTTCTGGCCGTAGAGGAGGAATACCTCCGAAAGATTGATGCCCGCTTCGCGCTCGATCTCGCGGTCGAGCTCGACGAACGGCAGGCGCAGCTCGGCGGCGAGCGCGCTGCCCAGGGTGGTCTTGCCGGCCCCGCGCAGGCCGATCAACGCGACGCGCATGCGGCGCGATGCCGCCTCCTCGCCGAAGTTTCGCATCAGCCGGAACACCACTTCCTCGAGGCGGTGCGCCGGCAGTCCGTCGAGCAGGCGGCGGATGAGGCGCTGCTCGACCGAGCGCTCGCGGGCGTCCAGCAGCTCGGGCAAAGGCATTTCGAGTGCGCGCGCGACGCTGCGCAGCAGCAGCACCGACGCGTTGCCTTCACCCGCTTCGAGTTGCGCGAGGTAGCGCTCCGAGACGCCGGCGCTCTGCGCGATGGCCTTGCGCGCCATGCCGCGCCGCTCGCGCGCTTCGCGGACCTGTTGCCCCATCGCGACGAGGAATTGGGCGTCATCCGTCGCGGTAGCGGTTGGCGCCGAAGCGGGTGGGCGTTGATGAAGCGTGGCGGACATTGCGTGATCCTGGAAGAACCGATGAGGCCAAGGCGAGGAAATATATTGCATGTCCTTGATCAGCGTCAAGCACTTTGGATGGGATCGCAGAAACGCCTATGCACGCCTATTTGGGCCCTGGCGGGGTCGATCAGCCTCGAAACGTCGGCGTCGTCCGGCTCGTTGATGGGATGTATTGTGCTTGACGGTCTTGGAATCATGCTCTAAATTGCCGAAGCTTCCGCGGTCTACGGGCGGAAGCATCGAGCCTGCCATAATCGCATCAAAAGGCGGACGGCTTGCCGCGGACTGCGGCGCGTTGCAAGCCGACCGTTGCCTGGCCACGCTTCGCCACGGGGAGGAGACCAGCATGCCGTCCTTGAGCACGGCCGATCATCGCGCGAGTCCACCGCGGGTCGAAATCCCGCGCGACTACAATGCCGCGCACGACCTGATCGAGCGCAACCTGGTCGCCGGCCGCGGCGACAAGATCGCATACATCGACGACGCCGGCACTTACACCTACGGCGAGCTCGGTGAGCGCGTCAACCGCTGCGCCAACGCGCTCACGGCGCTCGGCCTTTCGCCCGAGCAGCGCGTGCTGCTCTGCCACCTCGACACCATCGACTTTCCGGCCGCGTTCCTTGGTGCGATCAAGGCGGGCATCGTGCCGATCGCGGCGAACACGCTGCTCACGACGAACGACTACGACTACATGCTGCGCGACAGCCGCGCCCGAGCGCTGATCGTCTCGGCGGCGCTGCTGCCGGCGTTTACGCCCCTGCTGGGGAAGCACCCGCATCTTGCGCACGTGATCGTGTCCGGTGCGGCCGACGAAGCGGCGGCGGCCCCCCACCGTTCCCTTGCCAGCCTGATGGCGGCGGCGCCGGCGTCGTTCACGCCGGCCGAGACCACCTGCGACGACGCCTGCTTCTGGCTGTATTCGTCGGGATCGACCGGCGCGCCGAAGGGCACCGTCCACCTGCATTCGAGCCTGATCCAGACGGCGGAGCTCTACGCGAAGCCGATCCTGGGCATTCGCGAGGACGACATCGTCTTTTCGGCAGCCAAGCTGTTTTTCGCGTACGGCCTCGGCAATGGCCTCACGTTTCCGCTTTCCGTCGGCGCGACGACCGTGCTGATGGCCGAGCGCCCGACGCCGGCGGCGGTCTTCGCGCAATTGCGCCGCCACCAGCCGACGATCTTCTACGGCGTCCCGACGCTCTACGCGGCGCTGCTCGCGAGTCCCGACCTGCCGAAGCGGGGCGAGCTCCGGATGCGCCGCTGCACGTCGGCCGGCGAGGCGCTGCCGGCGGAGATCGGCCGGCGGTGGACCGAGCACTTCGGCGTCGAGATCCTCGACGGTCTCGGCTCGACCGAGATGCTGCACATCTTCCTGTCGAATCGCCCCGGGGCGGTGCGGTACGGAACCAGCGGCATGCCGGTGCCGGGATACGACCTCAAGATCGTCGGCGACGACGGTCAGCCGCTTCCCGCCGGGCAGGTGGGCGAGCTCCAGATCAGCGGGCCGACCGCCGCGATGGCGTACTGGAACAACCGGGAGAAGACCCGCAATACGTTCCAGGGTCCCTGGACCCGCAGCGGCGACAAGTACTCGGTCGATCCGGACGGCTATTACGTGTACTCTGGCCGCAGCGACGACATGCTCAAGGTGGGCGGCATCTACGTGTCGCCGATCGAAGTCGAGTCGGCGCTCATCACGCATCCCGCCGTGCTCGAAGCGGCAGTGATCGGACGGGCGGACGACGAGGAGCTGGTCAAGCCCGTGGCCTACGTCGTGCTGAAGGCCGGTCAGCAGGAGTCCGAGCAGCTGGCCGAGGAGCTGCGGCAGCACGTGAAGGGGCAGCTCGCGCCGTACAAATATCCGCGCTGGATCGAATTCATCGGCGAGCTTCCGAAGACGGCAACGGGTAAAATCCAGCGCTTCAAGCTGCGAGCGAAAGCGCAATGAGATCGGGCGGGGGCGGGCGATGGCGCGCGCTCCCCGGAGCGGCAACACCAAGCCACAGGAGGAGATTCCCATGAAGCAAACCCTGAAACACCTGCGCCGCGTCGGCGCGATCGCGGCCGCCGCCGCGGCGGCGGGCCTGCTGCTGGTCTCGGGCCCGGTGCCGGCGCAGCAGCCGGGCAAGATCAAAATCGGACTGATGCTGCCCTACACCGGCACGTACGCCGCGCTGGGCAACGCGATCACCAATGCGTTCAAGCTCGCGATCGAGGAGAACGGCGGCAAGCTCGGCGGGCGCGAGATCGAGTACTTCACTGTCGACGACGAGTCGGATCCGGCCAAGGCGCCCGAAAACGCCAACAAGCTGATCAAGCGCGACCAGGTCGACGTGATGGTGGGCACGGTCCACTCGGGCGTGGCCCTCGCCATGGCGAAGGTCGCCCGCGACAACAACACGCTGCTCATCATCCCGAACGCGGGAGCCGACGAGATCACCGGACCGCTGTGTGCGGCCAACGTGTTCCGCACGTCGTTCTCGAATTCGCAGCCGGGCATCGCTATGGGCAAGGTGATGGCCGAGCAGAAGAAGAAGACGGCGGTCACGATCACCTGGAAGTACGCGGCGGGCGAGGAGTCGATCGGCGGCTTCAAGGAGGCGTTCGAGGCGGGTGGTGGCAAGGTCGTCAAGGAACTGTTCCTGCCGTTCCCGCAGGTCGAGTTCCAGGCGCTGCTGACCGAGATTGCGGCGCTCAAACCCGACGTGGTCTACGCGTTCTTCGCCGGCGGCGGCGCCGTCAAGTTCGTCAAGGACTACGCGGCGGCCGGCCTCCCGAAGACGATCCCGCTGGTCGGCCCTGGCTTCCTCACCGACGGCACGCTGGAGGCCCAGGGCGAGGCGGCGCAGGGCCTGCTGACGACGCTGCACTACGGCGAGGGCGTCAACAACCCGAAGAACAACGCTTTCCGCGCCGCGTACATGAAGGCGTACAAGGCCGAGCCCGACGTCTACGCGGTCGGCGGCTACGATGCGGCGCAACTCCTCATCGTCGGCGTGAACGCGGTGAAGGGCGACCTGTCGAAGCGTGCCGAGCTCGTCAAGGCGATGGCGGCGGCGAAGATCGACAGCCCGCGCGGCCCGCTCGCGCTCAACAAGGGCCACAATCCGATCCACAACATCTACCTGCGCAAGGTCGAGGGCAAGGAGAACAAGGTGGTCGGCATCGCCGTCAAAGACCTCACCGATCCGCCACGCGGCTGCAAGCTCTGACCGTTTAGACTTCCACGCGGGCCGACCCCCAGGTCTGCTCGCGCGCTTTTTTCTGCGCGCCGGGCAGGATACGGTCCGATGGACATCTACTCCTTCCTCATCCAGCTGCTGAACGGCGTCCAGTACGGACTGCTGCTGTTCCTGGTCGCGAGCGGCCTCACGCTGATCTTCGGCATCATGGGCATCATCAACCTCGCCCACGGCAGCTTCTACATGGTCGGCGCGTACATGGCGTTCACGCTGACCTCGCTCACCGGCAACCTGTTCGTGGCCATCGTCGTCGGCATCGTGCTGTCGGTGCTCCTCGGCATGCTCCTCGAATGGGCGCTGATCTCGCACCTGTACAAGCGGGACCACCTCGAGCAGGTCCTGCTGACCTACGGGCTGATCCTGGTGTTCGAGGAGCTGCGCAGCCTGATCGTCGGCAACGACGTTCACGGCGTCGCGGTGCCCGCCATTTTCAACTGGTCGATTCCGCTGACCGAGACGCTCTCCTACCCGGTGTATCGGCTCTTCATGTCGGCAATCTGTCTCGCGCTGGCGGGATTGCTCTACGTGCTGATCCATCGCACGCGCGTCGGCATGATGATCCGCGCGGGCGCGTCGAACCGCGAGATGGTGTCGGCGCTGGGGCTCAACATCAACCTCGTCTACCGGCTGGTGTTCGCGCTGGGCGTGGCACTGGCGGCCTTCGCCGGGATGATTGCGGCGCCGGTGTCGTCCGTCTACCCGGGCATGGGCACGCAGGTGCTGATCATCTGCTTCGTCGTCGTCGTGATCGGCGGAATCGGCTCGATCTGGGGCGCGCTGTTCGCGGCCCTGCTGATCGGCCTCGCCGACACCTTCGGCAAGGTCCTGCTCCCCGAGGCCGCGGGCGTCACCGTCTATCTGCTGATGGCCGCGATACTGCTGTGGCGCCCCGAAGGCCTCTTCAAGCGGGTCGGGTGATGGCAGGTTGCCGCGCGCGGGTTTGCCGGTGAAGCGAAAGCGGATCGCGCTCGGCGTGGCGCTGGCACTGCTCGCGCTGTTCCCCCTCGCCGGCGCGGGCTTCTACACGGAGCTCGTCACCAAGGTGATGATCCTCGCCATCTTCGCGCTGTCGCTCGATCTGCTCGTCGGCTACACGGGGCTCGTCTCGTTCGGCCATGCGGCGTTCTACGGTGTGGGCGCCTACACGCTCGGCCTGATGGCGCCGAAATACGAAGCGGCCAGCCTGTGGCTGACGCTGCCGGCGGCAATGCTCGCGGCGGGCCTGGCCGCGCTCGTCGTCGGCGTGTTCGTCGTGCGCGTGAAGGGCATCTACTTCATCATGGTGACCCTCGC
>CAVPUM010000007.1:0-299576 GCA_963708855.1 uncultured beta proteobacterium
CATTCGGCCGCCCATGCCGGCGGACGAGCTCGACACCCTTGTAGGGATCGTTCACCGCAACGGCATAGCCCATGCCGCGCACGGTCTCGGCGACCAGGTCCGTGAACGCGGATGCGCAGGTGGTGCCATCGCGGTCGCCGAGCACGAAGTCGGCGCGCTCGCGGCCCGGATCGTCGGCATTCGCGTCACCGACGGCCGGCATCGAATGGCAGTTGATGTGCCACACGGCGCCGAACGCCGCATGCAGCGCGTCGATCTCCGCCGCCAGCGCCGCGTGATACGGAAGATAACAGCGGTCGATTCGACGCCGTACCTCCGCGGCCGAGAGCTTGCGGTCGTACATCGGGGCTCCGCCGCGCGCGATGCGCCAGACGAGCCCGATGCCCTGCTCGGTCTTGCGCGACGGCGTGACCGGATCGGCCCAGTCCTCGGCGAGCATCAATGGATCGAGGTCGACGAGGCTGCGGTTGGCGTCGATGTAGGCGCGGGGAAAGGTCGCCTCGATCAGCGTGGCCCCGACGCCGGTCGCGGCACGATAGAGCCGGGCGACGTGAGTGTCTTCCGCCCGTCGCACGACGGCCCTGGGAGGCACGTGGTCGAAATCATCGGGATAATGCTCGCCCGAGTGCGGTGAATCGAGCACCAGCGGCAGCGCGGCGCCCTCGGGCCCATGCCGCAGGAAAGGCGGGACGCTCATCCTGCGCCTTGCTCGCGGTTCGTTGCGGTTGCGCTCATTGGCAGCGGGGCAGGTGTTCCGCGATCGTTCGCTCGAATTCGGCGTAAAGGCCGGCGTCGGCAGCGCGATCCTGCTCGGCCAGGCGGCGCGCCGCCGCCTCGGGCAGCGAGTCGCCGGACTCGCTCCACGCTTCGGCCGCCGCGAGCTCGCCGCGCTCGAAACGATATTCCGCCCGCGGCTTCCCGTTGGCGTGCCATGACCGGGTGGTGCCGTTGCGCACTCCCGCGGAGTACGCCGACTCGAGCTTGCGGCGCGGCTCGCCGCGCCGGGATGGCGCATGCCAGAGCGCGACAGTGCCGGTTTTGGCGTCGTCCTCGTACGGAATCACCGCGATGCGATCCCCGGTCGACGCCCAGAACAGGAAGGTGCCCGTGCGCCGTCCTTTCGCGAACGCGCCGAGTATGCGCATCCGGCCATCGGCGGTCCGGAGCTCGTAAGCCCCGTGCGGCACGCCGTCGCGGCAGGCGCCGCTCGCGACCAGCGGGTCGGTGGCCGCGGCGGCCGTGGCCGGCGGGACCGCCCTTCCCGTGCGCCTGCAATGGCAACACGGCCACGAGCGAGACCGCGAGAACGCGGCGAAGTTCGCGACCGGAATGCGCCTTCACACAATCGGTCAACGCGACCGCTTTGCCCACCACGCGCCCAGCTCACCGACAATGCCGCGGCGGAACGCCAGCACGCAGACGACGAAAATCGTGCCGGTGATCACCGTAACCCATTGCCCGAAGCCGGCAAGGTAATTCTCGAGGCCGATGATCGTGAAGGCGCCGACCACCGGCCCGAAGATCGTCCCCATTCCGCCCAGCAGCGTCATCAGCACGACCTCGCCGGACATTGTCCAGTGCACGTCGGTGAGCGACGCGAGCTGGAACACGATCGCCTTGGTCGCGCCGGCGAGCCCCGACAGCGTTGCGGAGAGCACGAACGCGAGCAGCTTGTAGCGCTCGGCGTCGTAGCCCAGCGAGATCGCGCGCGGCTCGTTCTCGCGGATAGCCTTCAGCACGTTGCCGAACGGCGAGTGGATGACGCGGTAGATGAGCAGAAACGCGCCGAGGAAGATCGTCAGCACGACGTAGTACATCGCGAGCGTGTTCGACAGGTCCAGCAAGCCGAACAGCTTGCCGCGCGGCACCGCCTGAATGCCGTCCTCGCCGTGCGTGAACGGCGCCTGCAGGCAGAAGAAGAAGATCATCTGCGCGAGCGCCAGCGTGATCATCGCGAAGTAGATACCCTGGCGCCTGATCGCGAGCGCGCCCGAAACGACGCCGAGCAGCGCGGCCGCCGCGGTGCCGGCGAGGATCGCGAGTTCCGGCGGAAATCCCCAGACCTTGGCCGCGTGCGCCGAGACATAGCCGGCGCTGCCGAGGAACATCGCGTGGCCGAACGACAGCAGGCCGCCAAAGCCGATCAGCAGGTTGAACGCGCAGGCGAACAGGGCGAAACACAGCGCCTTCATCAGGAAGACCGGATAAATGCCGGCGAAGGGCGCCACGACCAGTGCCGCGGCCATCACCGCGGTCGCCGCGGCGAAGCGCCGCCGCTCGCGCGATGCCGCATCCACGACCGTCGCGACCGCCGTCACGGACTCGGCGACCACGGTCGCCACGCCGACCATCCCCGGAGTCGGTTGCGTCACGGCCTCAGCGCTCCTTCCCGAACAGCCCGGCCGGCTTGATCAGGAGCACGATCACCATGATCACGAAGATCACCGTGTTCGACGCTTCCGGGTAGAACACCTTGGTCAGCCCTTCGATGACGCCAAGCCCGAAACCCGTGACGATCGCGCCGAGGATCGAGCCCATCCCGCCGATCACGACGACCGCGAAGACGACGATGATGAGGTCGGCGCCCATCAGCGGACTGACCTGGTAGATCGGGGCGGCCATCACGCCCGCGAAGGCCGCGAGGGCCACGCCAAAGCCGTAGGTCAGCGTGATCATCCGCGGCACGTTGACGCCGAACGCCTGCACCAGCACCCGGTTCTCGGTCGCCGCGCGCAGGTACGAGCCCAGCTTCGTGCGCTCGATCAGGAACCAGGTCGCGCCGCAGATGGCGATCGAAGCGACGATCACCCACGCCCGGTACTTCGGCAGGAACATGAAGCCGAGGTTGATGCCGCCGTTCAATTCGTCGGGGATCCGGTAGGGGATGCCGGACGAGCCGAAGTAGTTGGTGAACACGCCCTGGATGATGAGCGCAAGGCCGAACGTCAACAGGAGCCCGTACAGGTGATCGAGCTTGTAGAGCCGCGCGAGCATCGCCCGTTCGACGACGACCCCTGTCACCCCGACGGCGACCGGGGCGATGAGCAGCGACCACCAATAGCCGATGCCAGCGTGCTGCAGCAGGAAATAGGCGCCAAACGCGCCCAGCATGTATTGCGCGCCATGCGTGAAATTGATGATGTTGAGCAGGCCGAAGATCACGGCCAGCCCGAGCGAGAGCATCGCGTAGAACGCGCCGTTGATGAGGCCGATCAGGAGTTGCCCGAACAGCGCCTGCGTCGGCATGCCGAAAATTTCAGTCATTGGCGAAGTTCACGGCTGGTGGCGTATTGGAGCGGCGCGGAGCGCCGCTCCACAAGCCATGTGTGTGAAATGCTACTTTTTCACCAGCGGGCAATCACCGTCGGCCAGCGGCCGGAACGCCTGGTCGGCCGGAATCGTCGCGCGGACCTTGTAGTAGTCCCACGGGCCCTTGGACTCGGACGGCTTCTTGACCTCGAACAGGTAGGCCGGGTGGATTTTGCGGCCGTCGGCGCGAACGGTGCCCTTGCCGAACAGCGGGTCGTCGGTGGGCATCTCCTTCATCTTCGCGATGACCTTGGTCCCGTCGTCGTTCTTGAGCGCGTCCACGGCCTTCAGGTAATGCAGCACGCCCGAGTAGACGCCGGCGTGGATCATCGTCGGGTAGATGCCCTTGTTGCGCTCGGCGAAGCGCTTGGTGAACGCCCGCGTCTGGTCGTTCATGTCCCAGTAGAACGTCTCGGTGAATATCAGGCCCTGCGCGGCCGGCAGTCCGAGCGCGTGCACGTCGAGCAGGAACACGAGCAGCCCGGCCATGTTCTGCCCGCCCTTGACGATGCCGAACTCGGCAGCCTGCTTGATCGAGTTGCGAGTGTCCCCGCCGGCGTTGGCGAGGCCGACGATTTTCGCCTTGGAGGCCTGCGCCTGCAGCAGGTACGAGCTGAAGTCCTGCGTGTTGAGCGGCGCACGCACCTTGCCCAGCACCTTGCCGCCGCTCTTCAGCACCACGGCCTCGGTATCGCGCTCCAGCGCGTGGCCGAACGCGTAGTCGGCGGTGATGAAGAACCACGAGTCGCCGCCGGTCTTCACGATGGCGTTGCCGGTGCCGTTGGCCAGCATCCACGTGTCGTAGGTCCAATGGATCGTGTTGGCCGTGCATGCCTTGCCGGTGAGATCCGACGACGCCGCGCCCGATACGATGAACGCCTTGCCCTTGTCCTTCGTGACCTGATTGACGGCGAGCGCGACCCCCGAGTTCGTCGTGCCGGTGATGATGTCAACCTTGTCGACGTCGTACCACTGGCGCGCGACGTTGGACGCGACATCCGGCTTGTTCTGGTGATCCGCCGAAATGATCTCGACCTTCATGCCTTTCGCCGCGGCGCCGAAGTCCTCGACCGCCATCTGCGCGGCAGCCACGGAACCGGCGCCGTCGAGGTCGGCGTACAGGCTCGACATGTCGGACAGCACGCCAATCTTGATCATGCCGTCGGATACCTGCGCCTGGGCCGCGCCGGCCCCGAGCGCGGCAGCGACCGCCAAGCCGACCAGGGTACGTTTGAATGTGTTCATGGTGTCTCCTTCGTGGTGATGCGTGAGTGCACCCCAGCGGGGGCGCGGGTTCGTGGCTCGAGTCATGCTCTAGACGCCAAGGTAATCGTGCAGCTTTGCCATGTTCGCCTGCAGGTCCGCGTTCGGAATCATGTCGACGACGCGGCCGTGATCCATCACGTAGTGCCGATCCGCGACGGTCGCCGCGAAGCGGAAATTCTGCTCGACCAGCAGGATCGTGAACCCTTGCGCCTTGAGCTTGGCGATCGTGCGACCGATCTGCTGCACGATGACCGGCGCCAGGCCCTCGGTCGGCTCGTCCAGCAGCAGCAGCCGCGCGCCCGTGCGCAGGATGCGCCCGATCGCCAGCATCTGCTGCTCGCCGCCGGAGAGTTTCGTGCCCTGGCTGTGCAGGCGCTCCTTCAGGTTCGGGAAGAGCTCGAAGATCTGGTCGACGGTCAGCCCGCCGGCGCGCACCACGGGTGGCAACAGCAGGTTCTCCTCGACGTCCAGGCTCGCGAAGATACCGCGCTCCTCCGGGCAATAGGCGATGCCAAGCTGCGCGATGCGATTCGAGGCGAGCCGGCCGATCTCCAGTTCTTCGAACACGATCGCGCCCTCGCGCCGCGGCACGATGCCCATGATCGATTTCAGCGTCGTCGACTTGCCGGCGCCGTTGCGGCCGAGGAGCGTCACGACTTCGCCGGCGGCAACGTCGAAGGAAACGCCGTGCAGCACGTGCGATTCGCCGTACCAGGCATTGAGTTCCCGCACCGCGAGCAGCGGCGTGCCGACCGGGGCAGGAGCGTTCGCGGGCAAGGCCGTCGCGCGATCGTCAGGCATCGGCGGTCCCCATGTAGGCCTGCACGACGTCGGGGTGCTTCGACACGTGCGCGTAATTGCCCTCGGCCAGCACCTCGCCGCGCGCGAGCACCGTGATATGGTCGGAGAGGGTCGAGACGACCGACAGGTTGTGCTCGACCATCAGCACCGTGCGGTTCGCCGCGACCTTGCGGATCAGCGCGGTGATGCGTCCGACGTCCTCGTGCGTCATCCCGGCGGTCGGCTCGTCCAGCAGCATCATCTCGGGGTCGAGCGCAAGCGTCGTCGCGATCTCGAGCGCGCGCTTGCGCCCGTAGGGCAATTCGACCGCCTGCGTGTGCGCGAACTCGGTGAGGCCGACCGCGTCGATCAATTCGAGCGCGCGATCGTTGTGCAGGGCGAGCTTGCCCTCGGAACGCCAGAAGTCGAACGAGTGGCCCTGCTTCCTCTGCAGCGCGATCCGCACGTTCTCCAGCACCGTGAGGTTGGGAAACACCGCCGAGATCTGGAAGGAGCGGACGAGGCCCATCCTGGCGATCGCCGCCGGCCGCGAGCCGGTGATGTCGCGACCCTTGTAATGGATCTGGCCCCGAGTCGGCGTCAGAAAATGGGTGAGCAGGTTGAAACAGGTCGTCTTGCCCGCGCCGTTGGGACCGATGAGCGCGTGGATCGTGCCGCGCCGGACGCGAAGGCTCACGTCCTTGACCGCGACGAACCCCTTGAACTCCTTGGTGAGCTGCCGTGTTTCGAGAATCGTGTCGTCGGCCATGCCGCGCCGGCGCGCGCACGGCGCACCGTCTCCTCCCCCGCATTGGCCGGTGATTATGGGCGACGTCGGACGGGATGGCAATGGCGCCCGTTCACCGCCGCGGCCGGGCTCAGCGCCTGCCGAGCCAACGCTGTGCCTTCTGCAACGCGATCAGCTGCGCGGCGTCGTCCATCTCGACCCGGTCCGCGGCAACAAGGACGATTTGCAGCAACTGCGCGGTGACGAACGCATCGGCGAGCGCGATCGCGGCGCTCCGCGCGTCAGGCGTTCCAGCGCGGCTTGCGCTTCTCGACGAACGCGCCCACGCCCTCCTGGCCGTCCGCGGCGAGCATGTTGCGCGTGATGGCCGCACTGGCCGTTTCGTACGCACGCTCGAGCTTGCATTCGAGCTGCTCGTAGAAGAACCGCTTGCCGGCCCCGATCACCGCCGGTGGCTTGTCCAGCATCTGGCCGGCAAGCATCGTTACTGCGGCATCGAGATCGGCCAGCGGGACGACGCGATTGACCAGCCCCCAGGCGAGCGCGGTCTTCGCGTCGATGAACTCGCCCGTCATCAGCATCTCGAACGCGCGCTTCTGCGAGACATTGCGCGAAACCGGTACGCCGGGCGTCGCGCAGAACAGCCCGAAATTGACGCCGGAGGTCGCGAATCGGGCACCCTCTTCCGCCACGGCGAGATCGCAGGCTGCGACGATCTGGCACCCTGCAGCCGTCGCGATGCCGTGCACGCGGGCAATGACCGGCTGCGGGATGCGCTGCATCGTCAGCATCACGTTGCAGCAGCGGCGGAAAAGATCCCCGATGTAATCCTCGGTCGAGTTGGCCAGCATCTCCTTCAGGTCGTGGCCCGGGCAGAAAGCACGCCCCGCTCCGGCGACGACGACGATGCGCACGGTCGTGTCGCCTCCGATGGCGTCGAGCGCGGCCTGCAGCTCGGTGAGCATCGCACCGTTGATCGCGTTGAATTGCGCGGGGCGGTTCAGCGTGAGCGTCGCGATCCCGCCGGCGTCCGCGCGAAGGACCAGAGGCTCGACCGCGGTTTCAAGTGGAGCATTCATTGCTTCTCCTCGTCATTCGATCGCCTGCGCCGACTTCACCTTTCCGCGCAGGACGAACTTCTGGATCTTGCCGGTCGAAGTCTTGGGCAGCTCGCCGAAGAGCACCCGCTTGGGCACCTTGAACCGGGCGAGATGCTCGCGGCAATGCGCGATGATCTCGTCCTCGGTGGTCGTGGCGCCGGGCTTCAGCTCGACGAAAGCGCACGGTGTCTCGCCCCACTTGGGATCCGGCTGCGCGACGACCGCCGCCGCGAGCACCGCCGGATGGCGATAGAGCGCGTCCTCGACTTCCAGCGAGCTGATGTTCTCGCCGCCGGAGATGATGATGTCCTTCGAGCGGTCCTTGATCTTGACGTACCCGTCGGGCTGCATGACCGCAAGATCCCCCGAATGAAACCATCCGCCGGCGAACGCCTCGCTCGATGCCTTCGGATTCTTGAGATAGCCTTTCATCGTGATGTTGCCGCGAAACATGATCTCGCCCATCGTCTCGCCATCCCACGGGACTTCGGTCATCGTGTCCGGATCCATCACGGTCATCCCCTCCTCGACCGTGTAGCGCACGCCCTGCCGGCCGTTGCGCTCGGTGCGTGCGCCTATGCCAAGCGCGTCCCACGCGGCGTGCTTGGCGCACACCGCCGCCGGGCCGTAGGTTTCCGTCAGGCCGTAGACATGCGTGATGTCGAAGCCCATCCGTTCCATGCCCTCGATGACGGCGGCCGGTGGCGCCGCGCCGGCGACGAGGCAGTGCACCTGCTGCTCGATCCCGGTCTTCATTTCGGCAGGCGCATTGATGAGCGTCAGGTGCACGATCGGCGCGCCGCAGTAGTGGGTGACCCGGTGCGCGCGCATCGCGTCGAAGATCGCCTTTGCCTCGACTTTGCGCAGGCAGACGTTGACCCCTGCGTTGGCGGCCATCGTCCACACGAAGCACCAGCCGTTGCAGTGGAACATCGGCAGGGTCCACAGATAAACCGCGTGCCGCGGCATGCCCCAGTCGATGATGTTCGACAGCGCGTTGAGGTACGCGCCGCGGTGATGGTAGACCACGCCCTTCGGGTTGCCCGTGGTGCCGGACGTGTAGTTGAGCGAGATCGCATTCCACTCGTCCGCCGGATGCTGCCACGCGTACTCGGGATCGCCGTCGGCGATGAACGTCTCGTAGTCGACGGCGCCGAGGTGCTTGCCGCCCGGCCCCTGCGTGTCGACGATGTCGACGACGAGCGGCTTCTTGACGAGCAGCGCCAGCGCCTTTTCCATCACCGGCGAGAATTCGGTGTCGGTGACGAGCACCCTGGCCTCGCCATGCTCCAGCATGAACGCGAGCGCCTCGGCGTCGAGCCGGGTGTTGAGGGTGTTGAGCACGCCGCCGGTCATCGGCACGCCGAAATGCGCCTCGACCATTTCAGGAGTGTTGGCGGCCATCATCGCCACCGTGTCGCCGACGCCGACCCCGGCCTTCGCGAGCGCCGAGGCCAGCCGGCGGCTCCGTGCGTAGGTTTCGGCCCACGTGTAGCGGCGCTCGCCGTGGACAACGGCGAGATGGCGTGGGTACGTATACGCCGTGCGCGCGATCAGCGACAGCGGCGACAGCGGCGTGAAGTTCGCGAGGTTGCGGTCGAGCTCGCGGTCGTAGGGATGCGCACTGGGCATTTTGGGGTCCGGTACGGTGGGAAAGGCGGCGCCGCGCAGGCACGGGCGGCAGGTGAATGATACTGCGGTCGCCGCGAAGTGGGACAAATCACGTTTTCATTCTGGCGCCGAAGCGGAACGGGGGGCGTACCACTTCCTTCAGTCGCCATGATCTGCGGGATTGGCGCCGGTGACAAAAACCCGTTCGGTCCCCCTTCCGGAAAGGCGCGGGCTGTCCCACTTGCGCCTCGCTTGCCGTGCCGCGCCGCATCTCGTATGCTGCGCCGCAACTGTCACGGAAAACCATGGGCCACCGTCTCTCGAAAATCGTCACGCGCACCGGAGACGCCGGCACGACCGGCCTGGGCGACGGGACGCGTGTGGCCAAGGATTCGGTGCGCATCGACGCGATCGGCGGCATCGACGAGCTCAACTCGACACTGGGGCTCCTGCTGTCCGAGCCGCTGCCCGACGGCGTCACCCGTTGCCTCACGAGCGTCCAGCACGATCTCTTCGACCTGGGCGGCGAACTGTCGGTCCCGGGGTATGCCGCGGTCACCGATGCCCATGTAACGCGCCTGGAGGAGGCCGTCGAGCGCTTCAACAGCGACCTCGGCCCGCTGAAGGAATTCATCCTTCCGGGCGGAACCCGCGCGGCGGCGATCGCCCACGTCGCGCGCACCGTTTGCCGCCGGGCCGAGCGCACGCTGGTTCGCATGGCCGCGGCCGAGCCCGTCAGCGACCCCGTGCGCCGCTATGTCAACCGGCTCTCGGACCTGCTGTTCGTTCTCGCCCGGACTCTGAACCGTGCCGGCGGCAGGACCGACGTGCTCTGGCGAAAGGATCGGGCCGGCGACGCCGCCGGGCGTCCATCCTGAGCGAACGACGGCCCGGTGGCCTATGCGGACCGCGTCGAGCGCAATCGCTGAGCCGGTCGCGAAGGGCCGCCCTTACCGGCGTCCGGCCTGGCGCTTGCGGTCGATCAGCACCGCTGCCAGCGCCGGCAGCAGAAAGATCGCGCCGAGCATGTTCACGACGAACATGAAGGCGAGCAAAAGACCCATGTCCGCCTGGAACTTGAGCGCCGAGAAGGACCAGGTGCCCACGCCGATGCCCATCGTCACCGCGGTGAACACCGCCGCCGTGCCCCGGCTGCGCAGCGCCTGGTAGAACGCCTCGCGCAGGCTCTCGCCGAGTTCCTCCATGTGGTGCTTGATCTGCTCGTAGAGGTAGATGCCGTAATCGACCCCGACACCTACGCCGAGGGCGATCACCGGCAGCGTGGACACCTTGAGGCCGATGCCGAGCGTGGCCATCAGCGCGTTGCACAGGATGGAAACGAGCGTGAGCGGGAGGATGATGCACAGCACCGCCTCCCAGGAGCGGAAGGTGAGGAAGCAGAGCAGCGTGATCGCGCCGAACAGCGCGAGCAGCATGGTCACCTCGGCGGCGTCGACCGCCTCGTTGGTGGCCGCCATCACGCCGACGTTGCCGCTGGCGAGCTTGAACTCGATCTGCGGCTTGTTGTTCGCGCCGGCGCTGCCACCGGCGATCTTGAACTCCATCTGCGGCGTGTTGTTCTCGCTGGCGAATCGCTTGACCTCGCTCACGATGTGGGCGATCGTCGTGCCTTGGTGGTCGCGCGTGAACACGAGCACCTGCATCGCGCTGCAATCGGTGTTGAGGAGCCCGGTGGCCGTGTCGATCGGCGTCACCGACTGCGCGAGCACCTCGGGGTTGCGCGACAGCGCGCGCCAGTCGATGCTGCCCTCGTTCCAGCCCGACGCCACCACCTTGGCCACGCCCGGCAGCGCCAGCACCGACTGCACGCCATGGACATTGCGCATGAACATCTCGAAGCGGTCGATGGTGTCCATGATCGCAAAGTCGGTGCAGGCGCCCTGGACATCCTTGGTCTGCACGATGACCGAAAGCACATCGACGCCGATCGAGAAGCTTTCGACGATCGCCGCATTGTCGCGGTTGTAGCGCGATCTGTCGTGCAACTCGGGAATGCCCTTGCCGAGGTCGCCGGTCTTGAGATCGCGGGCCTTCCAGCTCCCGACGCCGAGGAGGAGCGCGGACACCAGCAGCGCCACCAGCGCGACGCGCGGCTCGGCAAAGGCGGAAACCGCGCGCCAGGCGCGATCGAAGCGGCTATTCGCCGGCCGCGCCGACCGCGGCGGGGCGGGCAGGTACGAGAGCAGGATCGGCAGCAGCATCTTGTTGGTCAGAATCATCAGCGCGACGCCGAGGCTCGCGGTAATGCCCAGCTCCCGCACGACATCGATCTTGATGTGCATGATCACCAGGAAGCCGAGCGCGTTGGTGATGAGCGCCACCGAGCCGGGGATGAACAGCTTCAGGAAGGCGTTCAGGGCCGCCGTCCGGCCGTCGTGTCCCTGCTGCGTCTCCTGTTGCCAGACGTTGGTCATCTGCACGGCGTGGCTCACGCCGATCGAGAAGATCAGGAAGGGCACGAGAATCGACATCGGATCGATGCCGTAACCCAGGATCGGCAGCAATCCGAGCAGCCAGACGACCGGCATCAGCGCGCAGACGAGCGCGAGAATGGTGAGCGACAGCGAACCTTTGTAGAGGTACAGCAGGATGGCCGTGATGACAAAGGCGACCGCGAAAAACGCGAGCACGCCGATGGCACCGTCGGTGATGTCGCCCACCGCTTTCGCGAAGCCGATGATGTGCACGTCGATCTGGTCGCTCTGGTACTTGGCGCGCACCGCTTCGAGCTGCCTGGCAACGGCACGGTAGTTCAGGCGCTGCCCGGACGCCGGATCGACCTCGAGCAGCTCGGCGCGGATCAGGGCGCCGCGGAAGTCGTTCGCCACCAGCCGCCCGACGTTGCCCGACTTGAGCACGTTCTGGCGCACTATCTCGAGATCGGACGGCGTGCCGCGGAAAGTCGCCGGCACGACGTTGCCGCCGGCGAAGCCCTCTTCGACGACCTCGATGAAGCGGACATTGGGCGTGAACAGCGACGTCACGGTCGCCCGATCGACACCCGGGATGAAGAAGACGTCGTCCGTCGCGCCCTTCAGCGCGCGCATGAACTCGGGGGAATAGATGTCGCCGCCCGCGCCCTTGACACGCAAGGCGACGAGCACGCGATTGGCGCCGCCGAAGGTCTTCTGGTACTCGGTGAACGTGCGCATGTACTCGTGCTCGAGCGGCACCATCTTGCTGAAACCGGCATCGACCCTGAGCTGCGTCGCCGAATAGACGAGCAATGCCGTGAGCAACATGAAGAGGCCGAGCAGCACCCGGCGCAGCATCGGCTTTGCGATGGCCTCGACCAGGTCGTGGAAATCGGATTTGTTCCAGGCCATGAAGTGCCGGCGGGTCGCTCAGGGCGGCGGGGTCAGCCGCATGCGTCGAGGCGGGTGGCGCCGCCCTCGCCGACCAGTACGCAGGCGCCGGACGGCAGGCGCAGCACGCCGGCGAGCGCCTTGCCATCCGCTGTCTTGCGGGCGATGAAGCTGTTGCCGCGGTCGCGACTTTCGAGCAGCGTGCCCTCGCGGCCGACGAGCACCACGCCACCGCCCGGCAGCGTCGTGCCGCCCATCAGGCTCGCCTGCGCGCTCGCAGGGCTCACCAGGTTCCAGCGGGCGCCGTCGTCGTTCGACCGGAACGCGTTGCCGCGCAGGCCGAACGCGAGCCAGGAAGTTTCCGCGACCCGCAGGACGCCGAAATACGAGCCCTTGTACGGCGTCGTCAATGTCGTCCAGGTGCGGCCGGCATCGTCGGAACGCACGATCAGGCCGGACTCGCCGACGAGAAAGAGCTTGCCGTCGGCGCCGCCCGCCACGGCATTGAAATGCAGGTCGCCGGCGAATTCCGACGTCGCCTGCCAGGTCTTTCCGCCGTCGCCGGTCCGATAAAAGGAGCTGTAGGCACCTACGGCGATGCCGCGCTCGGGGTTCTCGAACCAGACGGCAAGCAGGGGCTTCTGCTCGTCGGGTGCCGCGTGCACCTGCTTCCAGGTGTCGCCGGCATCCTCGGTCATCAGGATCACCGCATCGTGGCCGACCGCAAACCCGCGCCGGGAATCGACGAAGTGCACGGCGGTGAGGGTGGCTTCGGTCGGCGACTTCGCGACGCGCCAATTGCGCCCGTCGTCATCGGACAGGACGATGACACCCCGCTCGCCGACCGCGACCGCGCGCTTGTCGGCGGCCGCGATGCTCAGGAGCAGCACCCGCGAGGCGCTGATCGCCGTGGCCGGAAACGGCGGAGTCGGCCGCGGCGAAAAGGCGAACGCGGCGGCGCCGAGAACGACGAGAAAACAAGCCAGGCCGACGAGCTTGTTCATGGTTTAGCCGCCTCGTGCCGGATGCGGCCGCTGCCCGTCGGTCGATGGCCCGGGGATCACGACGGGTCTCGGTCGGCTGCCGGAGCGGACCATGCGCCGCACCGGTCGAGCGCGCCGCTCAGCGCTGGCCGATTCCGCGCAAGCCAGCCGGCGTGAAATCCGCCTTGTCGCGCTTGATCTTCTCGTACACCTTGGGTTCTTCGTTGCGAATGCCCATCGCCAGATAGCGGGCCGATTGCAGGTCGTAATGCACCTCGAGCGTGCCGTAGAGCATCGGTATGTCGTAGAAGTTGATCGAATGCTGCTCGGACACGCGCCACAGCTCCATGCGCGTGTCGTACTTGTCGGTCACGGCGATCGACCAGCTGTCCTCGTCGATGTAGAAGACGCGCTTCTTGTAGATGTGGTTGGTCCCCTCCTTCAACATCGCCTCGACGACCCACACGCGATGCAATTCGTAGCGCGCAAGGTCAGGGTTCACATGGCCCGGCTTCAGGACGTCAGCGACCTTCACTTCGTTCCCGGAGATCCTGTAGGAGTTGTACGGTATGTACATCTCCTGCTTGCCGACGAGTTTCCAGCTGTAGCGATCGGTGGCGCCGTTGTACATCTGGAAGTCGTCGCTGGTGCGCAGTCCGTCCGAGGCCGTGCCCGGATTGTCGTAGGCGACCTGCGGCGCCAGCCGGACGCGACGCTGGCCGGGGTTGTAGGTCCACGCGCTGCGCGGCTCCTTCACCTGGTCGACCGTCTCGTCCACCAGCAGGATCTGGCCGGCCAGGCGCGCCGGCCCGGTGACCGTCTGCAGGAAGTAGGCGAGCTTGTTTTCCTCCCGGTCCTTGGGCGTCTTGCTGAGGTTGCCGTAGTTGAAGTCGTACTCATAGTCGAAGTTGACCATGGTGTAGCTGCCCTCGCGCGTGACAGCCGCCTGCCCCCACTTCATCGCGTAGGTGTCGCCGCGATAGCGCAGCGTCGAGTTCCAGATCGCCTCGAGGCCGTCCTTGGGCGTCGGGAAGGGGACGCCGCCCTTCGTGCCCGTGACGCCGTTGCCGCCCGGCGCGAGCTTGGCGGCACCCGCATTGGCAACCGTCTCGTCGTAGACACCCTTCGGGTAGGCGGCGCTGCGTCGCGTCGGGTAGACGTTCATCTTCCAGGTCGGATACTTCTTCAGCAGCGCGATCTGGCCCGGCGAAAGCTGGTTCCTGTACTGCTCCGCATTGGCCGCGGTGATCGTGAACAGGATCTTATCGGCCTTGAACGGATCGGGATAGTGGCCGGTCGTCTGGAATCCGGCGATCGGCTTGGTGAGGCCGCCGTCGTAGGCAGGGATCGTGCCGGCCGCGTTGCCAGCCGCCTCGGCCCCGAGCGGGGTCTTGCTCTGCGCCATAACCGGAGCCGCGAACGCCAGCGCGAGAACCGTCGCCATGACGCCAACGCCTGTTCTGCTCATCAATGCTCTCCTCATGTCGTTCGGTCTGCGATCAGAACGAATAGCTGACGTTGATCGCAAGGAAATCGCGGTCCTTGAGATAATTCGAGCCGCTGGCGTAGCTCGCGCTCTGGCCGGGCGGCAGGGGGACGGCGCGGGTCGGTGCCCGCGAAGGTGTTGCCGCCGAAGAACATCGTGTAGCCGATGTCGGCCTGCCACTTCTGCAGATAGACGAAGCCCACGCCAAGCGTCAGGGCCTTGACGCCCTCGTTGAACGTCGGACCTACGCCGTCGACGTCGTGGGCGAAGGCGATGCGCGGCGACAGCGTCCCGCCGTCCACCACGCCGTCGTAGTCGAGCCGGCCGACGAGACGATAGCCCCAGGAGTTCTTGGTCACGAAACAGTTGGTCGAGGTCGAACCGAACGAAGTGGACGTACTCGAACCGGGTTGCGGCAGGTGACACCCGGGCCCGGCGAACTTGAGATCGCCCAGGTCGAGATGCGTGTAGCCGATCTCGCCGACCGTGACCAGCTGATTGGCGTTGAACGTCGGGCCGAACGCCTTGGTCGCGGTCGCCTGCAGCTGGTGCATTTTCACCCTGCGGTAACCGGAGATTTCGGTGCCGTAGGGCACGGCCGCGGCCGCCGCCGGGTTGGTGCTGGTCAGCTGGTTGGCGAGGCCGAGCGCGGCGAGCAGCAGTTCCGCGGACGGCAGTTGCAGCGGCTGGTTGCTGCGATAGGTGTACTCGCCCTGCAGCGCGATGCCGGCCGGCCCGGCGGTGTTGACGCTCAAGCCCCAGAGTTTGATGTCTTCGGGATATTCGACGAAGTAGGTGCCGGCTCGTCCGGCCGCCACGGCGCATCCGCCATTCGTCGCATTCAGCGCCGCCAGCCCCGTCGCATTGGCGACACTAGCCGACAATCGGCACCAGCTTGCCGACGTTGGTCGCGTTGCCAGCTGCGCCGAACGGTGGGCGCGTCAGCGGCGGTGCACGCGGGATTGCCGGTGGCGACGGCCGGAATGCCCGCAGCCGTCAGCGCCCCGACCTGCTGCGGCGTCAGATTGTTCGAAATCGTCTGTGCCGCCGTGACGCCGCCGCGATAACCCGACACGTACGGCGTCCGGCTGTGGTAGTTGACGAAGTAGAGGCCGAGCTCGGTGTTGTTGTGCTCCGGCAGCAGGTAGCGCAGCGCGAGGCCGTACTGGCCACCGTTGCTCGGATCGTGATCGTCCGAGCGCGGCGCCACCAGCTGGCCGTTGCTGTTCACCGGGAAGATGCCGGCGGGGTTGTGCTGGTCGTTGCGGCGGCCGAAACCGGTATACGCGATGATGCCGTCCGTGCCGACGAAATCGTTGGTGCTGAAGTAGACGCCGCGGCCGTCGATCTTGGTCTTCTTCCACTTCGCCATCCAGGTCGCCTCGAGCGACAGGTCGTCGGTGAGCTCCTGCATGGCCCAGAGCATCGGCGTCGGGGTCAGCGCCTCCTTCAGCTCGGCGCCGGGCACGCGCAGCTTGCTCACGTTGACCGGGTTGAGGACGTTGATGCCGTTCTGGATGAAGGTGCTCTCGCCCCAGCTCACCACCTGGTTGCCGGCGCGGACGAAGAGTCCGCGGCCAAAGACGTCGAACTTGCCGTACGCGTAGAGGTCGAGCAGATCGAGTTCCTGATCCTTGAAGTCGTACTCCGTCGTGGCGGGCACGCCGTCCTTGCGGGCCGCCGCCCAGTCATAGTAGTAGGTGCCGCGCGCGAAGACGCCGAAATTGCCGTACTTGACCAGGAGGTCCGACGTCGCCTTGGCTGCCAGCGAAGCGAGGTCACCCTTGCCGTAGTTGAGGTTGCCGTCGTCGGCGTTGGGGTCGCGCGATGTGCCGCCATTGGTGATGGCGATCAGGCTGGAATCCCGCCCCTGCATTCGCCAAAGGGCGCCGAAAGATACCGTGGTGTCGAAATAGCCGGTCACCTCGCCGCTTGCGCTCTCGAACTGGAAGGCGTGCGCCGGTGCCGAAAAGGCTGCCGCCAACGCCGCGGCAAGCACGCCCGCCCGCCTGCCGAAGCCGTGTCTACGACTCGTCTTGTGCATGGTGCCGCTCCCCCCTGTCGGGCTTGGTCTGCCGTGCCGTTTCCCGGGCCCGGTCGCAAAGGCCATTTGACTTCAATACGGCCGCGGTAGCAAGTGCCCCGACCTCGACTACATCAAGGTTTGGCGACGTTGTGGTACGGAACGCAGACAAACCCGATCGGCAGGACGAGCGCGAAGCTGCCGTCCGCCAGCCATGAATGCGAAGGGCCGGACTTGCGACGTCCGGCCCTTCGGCGGCAGGCGCCCGCCCTAGGGGGCGCAGGCGGCTGCAGTGCCCGACGCAGCGGTCAGCTTGCTTCCTTGCGGGCCGGCAGGTTGCGCCCGACGGGGTCGAACGCGGTCTTCGGCTCCCGCACGCCGAACACGGTGATCGTCATCGGGGTGCCGGCCACGCCGGCCGCCGCCGCTGCCGTCGCCTTGGCGCCCCCGGCGACGCCGAGGCGCGCCTCGGGTTCGGCGGACCCGAGGATCGCGGGCAGGACGGAAAGGCCGAGCGTCAGCGCCGAGATGGCGACGGCGGCGATCATCATGGGGGTGCGCGGCGTTGCGGTTTGGTAGCGGTTCATGACGGGCTCCTGGTTCGGTTTCTTGCTGCTCGGCCGTTGGATGCCGCAAGCCCGCGTTCCGGATTCACCCCCCGTCAAGTCGGCGGACGGACCTTCTGGTCGATGGCGCCGAAGATCGAGCGACCCCGGGCGTCCAGCATCTCGATCCGCACGCGGTCGCCGAAGCGCATGAAGGGCGTCGTCGCATTGCCGGTCAGCAGGGTCTCGACCGTCCGCTGCTCGGCAATGCACGAATACCCGACGCCTCCCACCGCCGCGGGACGACCGGGGCCGCCGTCCTCCTTGTTCGAGACCGTCCCGGAACCGACGATGCTGCCCGCCTCGAGCTCGCGCGTCCTCGCGACATGCGCGATCAGCGTGGCGAAACCGAAGGTCATGTCGACGCCCGCATTCGGCCGTCCGAACAGCCGGCCGTTGAGGTGCGACGTGAGCGGCAGATGCACCTTGCCGTCCTGCCAGGCCGTTCCGAGCTCGTCCGGCGTGACCGCGACCGGCGAGAATCCGCTCGCCGGCTTCGACTGGAGAAACCCGAACCCCTTGCCGAGCTCGGCCGGAATCAGGTTTCGCAGGCTGACGTCGTTGACGAGCATCAGCAGGCGGACGTGGCGGAGGGCGGCCGCGGCGGGCGTGCCCATCGGCACGTCGCCGGTGACGACCGCGACCTCGGCCTCGAAGTCGATGCCCCATGCCTCGTCGGCCAGCACGATGTCGTCACACGCTCCGAGCATGTTGTCGGAGGCACCCTGGTACATCAGCGGATCGGTCCAGAACTCGGGCGGCATTGTCGCGCCGCGCGCCTTCCGCACGAGCTCGACGTGATTCACGTACGCCGATCCGTCCGCCCACTGGTAGGCCCGCGGCAGCGGCGCCATCGCCACCGCCGGATCGAACGGCACCGCGTCGGGCATGCGGCCGGCGTCGAGCTCGGCCGCGATCGTCTGCAGCGATGGGGCTGCCGCATCCCAGGCGTCGAGCGCGGCCTGGAGCGTGCGCGCGATCTCCGGCACGCTCACGCAGCGCACGAGGTCGCGCGAGACGACGACGAGCTCGCCGTCGCGGGTGCCGTCTCTGAGTGTCGCGAGTTTCATGGGTGCCTTCCGGGCCCGCAATGGGTCACTATCGCTTCTTCAGCGCGTAGCCGTCGGGACGGTCTTCCATCGCCCAGCCGGCCGCGTGCAATTCGGCACGCAGCCGGTCGGCCTCGGCCCAGTTCTTGGCGCGCCGCGCGGCAAGACGCGCCTCGGCCAGCACGGTCACGGCATCGGGCGCCGTTTCCTGCCTTGGCGCCCACGCTGCGAGCCCCAGGCCGAAGACACGGTCGAATTGCAGCAGCGTCGCGCGCTTGACTGCGGGCGGCAGATCGCCGCGCAGCGCCTCCCATGCGACCGCCAGCGCCCGCGGGACGTTGAGGTCGTCGTTGACGTCGTTCGTGAAGCGCAGGACGAGCGCGGCGTCGGGCGGCGCTTCGCCCGCCTCGCGCAGCGCATGGACGCCATTGCGCATCCGGTCCAGCGCGATCGCCGCGGAGTCGAGCGCATCCCAGGTGAAGTTGAGCTGGCCGCGGTAGTGCGCGGTGAGGCAGAGATAGCGGTACGCCAGCGGATCGTAGCCACGCTCGACGAGGTACGCGACGCGCAGGAACTCGCCCGCCGACTTCGCCATCTTCGCGTCGTTCGACAGCAGGAAATAGCCGTGCAGCCAGAAGTTCGCGAGCCGCGTGCCCACGCGCGCCTCGGTCTGCGCGATCTCGTTCGTGTGGTGGACCGGGATGTGGTCTTCGCCGCCGCAGTGGATGTCGAAGTAGTCGCCGAGATACTTCTGCGCCATCGCCGAGCATTCGATGTGCCACCCCGGAAAGCCCTTGCCCCACGGGCTTTCCCATTCCATCTGCCGCGTTTCGCCCGGCGCGGAGAATTTCCACAGCGCGAAGTCCGTCGGGCTTTTCTTCTCGCCGAGGTCCACGCGCTTGCCCGCCTCCTGACCCTTGACGTCGAGCCGGGCGAGGTGGCCGTAGTCCGGCTGCTTCGACGTGTCGAAGTAGACGCCGTCGGAGGTCCGGTAGGCGAAGCCGTTCTTCTCGATGTCGGCGATGAAGTCGATCTGCTCGCGGATGTGGTCCGTCGCCCGGCACAGCACGCGTCGGATCCTCGATGTTGAGCAGCTTCATGTCGGCGACGAACGCGTCGGTGTAGAGCTGCGCGATCTCCCAGGCGGTCTTGCCCGTGCGCCGCGCGCCCTTCTCCATCTTGTCCTCGCCGGTGTCGGCGTCCGACGTGAGGTGGCCGACGTCGGTGATGTTCATCACGTGCCGGACGCGGTAGCCGTTCCACTCGAGCACGCGCTTCAGCACGTCCTCGAACAGGAACGTCCGGTAATTGCCGATGTGCTGGTAGTCGTAGACCGTCGGCCCGCAGGTGTACAGCCCGACCTCGCCGCCGGGTTCGAGCGGCTCGAACGGGCGCAACGTGCGCGTGAAGTTGTCGTAGAGCTGCAGGGGGTTGGGCATGCTCCGGCACTTAAGAGAGTCGAAAAAAGCCGCCGGCGCTGGCGGCCCGGATGGCTGTGCACCGTGGTTACCGCCGCGTCCGCGGACGGGGACAACGACTCCGGGGATCGTCATTGGCTATCGAGAGTGCCGGCGAATCGTAACGAATCGAGTGCGGCACGGCAAGTTGGCTCGTGCGGCGAAGGCACCCGGCAATGCGCCACCGTTATAATGCGCAAGACATTTCGCCCGCGAGCGGCCGGTCGACCCGCACGATTGAGTGCGGATCATGCCGGACCACGATCACCTGCCGATGTCCCCGGATAAGAAACCTCTGAAATCGCGCGAGAGCAGGAGCCTGCTTCGCTTCGTCGTCTGCGCCAGTGTCGGCGACGGCAAGAGCACCCTGCTCGACAGCCTCACCGCCGAGCGCCGGCAGGGCGACGCCAACGATGTCGCCGTCCGCACTTTCTCCACCGACAGGCGCAAGTTCATCGTTGCCGACATACCGGGGCACGACCCGAACACGCGCCACATGGTGACCGGGGCCTCGACCGCCGATGCGGCCGTCATCCTGATCGATTCCCGCAAGGGCGTGCTGACGCAGACGCGGCGGCAGAGCTACCTGGCTTCGCTGCTCGGCATCCGCAAAGTGGCGCTGGTCATCAACAAGCTCGACCTGGTCGGCTATGCGCAAGACGTTTTCGACCGGATCGAAGTGGAGTATCGCGCCTTTGCCCGCCAGATCGGGCTCAACGACGTCGCCTGCATTCCCGCATCGGCCCTGAAGGGCGACAACATCGCGGCGCCAGGCGCGAATACGCCCTGGTATCGCGGTCCGACGCTCTTGGGTTACCTGGAATCGGTTCCCATCGATGACCGCGTGCGGAGCGGCCCTTTTCGGATGCCGGTGCAGTCGGTGGACCGTGTCGATCCCGACGCCCGCGGTTTCGCGGGCCAGGTCGTGGGCGGTTCCATCCGACCCGGGGATAGCGTTCGCGTCCTGCCCTCGGGCAGGAAAAGCACGGTGGCACGCGTCATTGCCAAGGACGGCGACCTCGATGTCGCGGTGGCCGGTGACTCGATCACCGTCACGCTCCACGATGAAATCGAGATCAGCCGCGGCGACACGCTCGCCAGTGCGGATTCGCCCCCGGGGATTGCCGACCAGTTCGAAGCGGCGATCATCTGGATGAGCGACGACGAGATGCTGCCGGGGCGAACGTACCTGATGAAAATCGGGGCGACGAGCGTCGGCGCGTCGATGGCCACGCCAAAATACAGGATCAACGTCGATACGCTCGAACACATCGCAGCGCGGACGCTGCACGCGAACGAAATCGGCGTCTGCAATCTCAATCTCGATCGACCGATTGCCTTCGACCCCTATCTGGAAAACCGGGAAACCGGGGGTTTCATCCTGGTCGATCGTCTCACCAACGACGCGATCGGAGCAGGCCTGCTGAATTTCGCGTTGCGCCGATCGCAGAACATCCACTGGCAGGCGATCGAGGTCAACAAGCAGGCCCACGCAGCGCTCAACGGCCACAAACCCTGTGTGGTGTGGTTCACCGGATTGTCCGGATCCGGCAAATCGACGATTGCGAATATTGTCGAGAAGAAGCTCCACGCACTGGGCCGGCACACTTATCTCCTCGATGGCGACAATGTCCGCCACGGACTCAACAACGACCTGGGGTTTACGGACGCGGACCGGGTCGAGAACATCCGGCGCGTCGCCGAGGTGGCGAAGCTCATGGTCGATGCAGGCCTGATCGTCCTGGTTTCGTTCATTTCCCCGTTCCGCGCGGAACGGCGCTTCGCGCGGGAACGCGTCGAGGCGGGCGAGTTCTGCGAAGTGTTCGTGGACACGCCGCTGGACGTGGCCGAGCAGCGGGACACGAAGGGGCTCTACAAGAAGGCGCGCAGCGGCAACCTCAAGAATTTCACCGGCATCGATTCGCCCTACGAGGACCCTGAACACGCCGAGGTCAGGGTCGACACCGTCGCCAACGGGCCGGAGGATGCCGCCGAATCGATCATCGTCCACCTGCGCCGCATGCGGGTCCTCGAATGACCATCATCTACGCATTCAACGGCGACGCGGATGGGCTCTGCGCACTGCAGCAGCTCCGGCTGGCGGACCCGCGCGACGCCAAACTGGTCACCGGCGTCAAACGCGACATCAAGCTGCTGCGCCGCGTCAACGCCGGCCTGGGCGACGAGGTCACGGTCCTCGACGTCTCGCTCGACCAGAACCGTCACGACCTCCTGCGACTTCTGCAGGCCGGAGCGTCCGTCCGCTACTTCGACCATCACCATGCCGGCGAACTGCCGCGACGGTCGAACTTCGAAGCGCATATCGTCGAAGCGGCCGACGTCTGCACGAGCATTCTGGTCGACCGCCATCTCGGCGGAGCACATCGCGCGTGGGCGATCGTGGCCGCGTTCGGCGACGGTCTGCCCCGGGTCGGCAGCGCGATGGCGCGAGCCGCCGGGCTCGATCCAGCGGCGGCGGCGATCCTGGAACGGCTGGGCATCGCGCTCAACTACAACGCGTACGGCAACAGCATCCGCGATCTCTGCTTCGATCCCGAGGACCTGGCCGGGCAGATGCAATCGTTCGCAGACCCGATGGCGTTCGTTCGCGACGCGAAGGCCTTTGCGCAACTCACGGCGCGGTACGAGGAGGACATGGAAAAGGCGCGGGAGCTCAAGCCGGCGCGGCAGGTGCCCGGGGCGACCATGGTCGTGCTGCCGGACGAACCGTGGGCGAAGCGCGTGATCGGCGTGCTGGCCAACCACCTGGCGCAGGCGCGGCCCGATTGCGCCATCGCGATACTGTCACCCAATGCGAAGGGCGGCTTCACGGTGAGCGTGCGCGTCCCCGAAGGCAGCCCCGTCGCGGCGGACGAATTCTGCCGCGGCTTCGAAACCGGCGACGGCAGGAAACGCGCGGCCGGGATCAACCATTTGCCCGCAACCGACATCGATCGGCTGGCGGCCAGCTTCGAAGCACGGTTCCGGACGCGCTAGCGCGCGCTTCAGGATGAATCTGCGGCATTGGAGGCGATGAAATCGATCTGCTCCGCGGTGATGAGTCCCGGGTAATTCGCGTGCCAGATATCGTGGGCCAGGCGCTGCACGCGGGCAAGCTCCTGCCAGCGCGCTGATCGGAGCCACATCCGCCACTCGCGAAAGCCCGGATCGACGCCGGGGCGCGGTAAAATCAACCTTTGTCCCGAACGCTCTGACATTGTCCGTCGTGCCCCGCTCCCGGCGATCCACGCGCCCGCTGCACGAAGCCTCCAACTCCGTCTCGATGCCCGCCTCTCCTTCACCGCCGTCCGCCCGGGTGCTCTGGGCGCTGCTCGCCGCCGTCGCCCTGCTGTGGTTCGTCAATCTGGACGCGAGGCGCCTCCTGCACCCCGACGAGGGGCGCTACGCCGAGATCGCGCGCGAGATGGCGGCCACCGGCGACTGGGTGACGCCGCGCGTGAACGAGCTCAAGTACTTCGAGAAGCCGCCGTTCCAGTACTGGGTGACCGCGGCCGCGTACCGGGCATTCGGCGTGAACGAATGGACCGCGCGCCTCTGGCCTGCGCTCGCGGGTTTTCTGGCGGTGGTGTCGATCGGTTGCGCGGGCTACGCGCTGGGCGGAGCCGCGCTGGGCGCCTATGCCGGGCTCGCGCTCGCCGCCACGTTCATGCACGCGGCCATCTCCCAGATCGTCACGCTGGACGCGGGACTCTCGTCCTTCCTCGCCCTCGGATTCGCCGGTCTCGTCATCGCCCAGCGCCCGGAGACGGCTGCCGGCGCGCGCAGGACGTGGATGTGGGTCGCCTGGGCGGCGCTGGCGGGCGCGACCCTGTCGAAGGGGTTGATCGGCGTCGTGCTGCCGGGCGGCGCACTCGTCGTCTACACGGCGCTCACCCGGGATTTCGCGCTGTGGCGGCGGTTGCACCTGGCGTCCGGCCTGGCGCTGTACTTGGCGTTGACGGCGCCCTGGTTCGTCGCCGTCGCGCGCGCGAACGACGAATTCCTCCGGTTCTTCTTCGTCCACGAGCATTTCGAGCGCTTCCTCACCACGGGTCACGAACGGCGCCGGCGCGTGGCATTACTTCGTGCCGTGGCTCGCCGCCGGCATCCTGCCGTGGCTGACCGTGCTGGTGTACGGCGCCGGGCGCGCGTGGCGCGACGGCACGCCCAATGCGCTCGGCTTCTCGTGGCAGCGCTTCGCGCTGGTCTGGGCCGCGTTCGTCTTCCTGTTCTTCAGCGCGTCGGGATCGAAGCTGCCGTCGTACATCCTGCCGATGTTTCCGCCGCTGGCGCTCGTCGTCGGCTGGCTGCTGATGCGAACTCGAAGCGCGGACTCTGTTCCGCCTGATGTTGCCGCTGGTCGTCGCCGGAACCGCGCTCACGCTGGGTCTCGTGTTCGCCTACGATCGCTACGCGCAGCAGTTACGCGACCGTGCGGATGCCGGCCGAAATCCTCGTCGCCTACGGCGCGTGGGTGAAGGCCAGCGCCGTGATCGCCACGGCCGGCGGGATCCTGGCGCTCGTCGCCTTCCGGCGCGCGGCGAACAAGCCGAGGTTGCGGCTGCGCGGCGTCGCGATCCTGGCGCTTTCGACCCTCGGCGGCCGTGCAGATCGGCGTCGCCGGCTTCGATACCTTCAGCCCGATGCGCTCGACGCTCGGCTATCCTGCGGGCTGCGCAGCCGGCGGCGCCCTTCGCCGCCGACGCGCCCTTCTACCAGGTCGCGATGCACGACCACACCGTTCCGTTCTACCTCGGCCGAGCCACGCGCGGCGTCGCCTTCCGCCACGAACTCTCGCTCGGAATCGACGCCGAGCCGGCGAAGCAGATTCCCACGATCGAGGCGTGGGTCGACGAATGGCGCGGCCTCGCGCAGGGTTACGCCATGCTCGTTCCGGAAATGCACGCAAGACTCGCCGCCGAGGGCGTCCCGATGCGCGAGCTCGCGCGCGATCCGCGCAACGTCGTGGTGAGCCGGCAATGACCTTCGCCGCGCTCGCCCTCCTGCTCGCCGGCGTGCTGCTCAACGCCGGCGCGCAGCTGCTGCTGAAGGCCGGCACCAACGTGCTGGGCGTGCTGACGCTCACCCGCGACACGTGGCCCGACACGCTGGCGAAGATGGCGACGCAGGGGTACTTCGTCCTCGGCGCCGCCTGTTACGCGCTTTCGCTCTTCGTCTGGATCCTCGGGCTGTCGCGCGTTCCGGTGTCGGTCGCGTATCCGCTGCTGTCGGTGGGCTACGTCGTGAACGCGATCGCCGCGCATTTTCTGTTCGGCGAGACGGTCACCGCGACGCGCTGGCTCGGCATCGGCTTCATCGTGATCGGCGTCTGGCTGGTCGCGAGAGAGCTCGAGCGCCCGCGGACAGCGACGTCAGGCCTGCCGATGAGTCGCTCCGTTCCCTATCTCAAGTTCGCCGGCCCCGTGCTCGACGAGGCGACCATCGCCGGCGTCGCCGACGTGCTGCGCTCGGGCTGGATCACCAGCGGGCCGCGGGTGCAGGAATTCGAGCGCGCGCTCTCGGCGTTCTGCGGCGGCCGGCCGGTGAAGGCCGTGACCTCGGCGACCGCCGCGGTCGAGGTCGCGCTGCAGCTTGCCGGCATCGGTCCGGGCGACGAAGTGATCACGTCGGCGCAGAGCTTCTTCACCGTGCTCAACATGATCGTCAAGGTCGGCGCGACGCCCGTCTTCGTCGACTGCGACCTCGTGACCCGCAACATCGACCTGGCAGCAGGTCGAGGCGGCGATCACCCCGCGCACGAAGGCGATCATGCCGACGCACTGGCCGGGCTCGCTGGTCGACATGGACGCGCTCCATGCGCTCGCTCGCGCGCGCGGACTGCGCGTGATCGAGGACGCGGCGCTGGTGATGGGATCGCAGTGGAAGGGACGCAACGTCGGCGCCATCGGCGACCTCGTCACGTTCAGCTTCCATCCGAACAAGAACATGACGACGATCGAAGGCGGGGCGCTCGTCGTCAACGACGACGGCCGAGGCCGAGCGTGTCGATGCGCTGCGCTTTCACGGCATCACCTACCTGCCCGACCGCACGCGCGACGTCGCGTTCCCGGGCGGCAAGTTCAACCTGCCGGACGTCAACGCGCGCATCGGCAGTCGCGCAGCTCGCGCAGCTGCCCGCGTTCCTGGCCACGCGCCGCGCGCTCGTCGCGCGCTACTTCGAGCGCTTCGCGACCGACCCGCCCTGCCTGCTGCCGCCGCGGCCGCGCGATGGCGACGGGCAGTCGTGGAACATGTTCTCGGTGCTGCTGCCGCTCGACCGGTTGCGGGTCACGCGCAAGGAGCTGCGCGAAGCGCTCGACGCGCAAGGCATCGGCACCGGAGTATCGTACGAGGCGCTCCACCTGTGCACGCTGGGCCGCCGCTACGGTTACCGGGAGGGCGATTTTCCGGTGACCGAGCGCATCGCGCGCGAAACGCGTGACGCTGCCGCTGCACGCGGGCATGACGATGGCCGACGTCGACCGCGTCTGCGCCGCCGTGGCCGATGTCGTCGCGGCGGGCGCGCGCCTGAGCCGCGACCGGGCGCCACCAGGAGAACGACGCATGCCGGACACAGCCCCGACTCTCCGTCGTCATCCCGGTCTTCAACGAGGAGGCGAGCCTGCCGGTGCTCTTCGCGCGGCTCTATCCCGCGCTCGACGCGCTCGGCGTGAGCTACGAAGTCATCTTCGTCAACGACGGCAGCCGCGATCGCTCGGCGGCGCTCCTGCGCGAGCAGTGGGAACGCCGGCCCGACGTCACGCGCGTCGTGCTGTTCAACGCCAACTATGGCCAGCACCCGGCGATCGTCGCCGGCTTCGAGCACTGCCGCGGCGAGCGCGTCGTCACGATGGACGCCGACCTGCAGAACCCTCCCGAGGAGATCGCCAGGCTGCTGGCGGCGATGGACGCGGGCCACGACTACGTGGGCGGCGTGCGCCGCGAGCGCGAGGACTCGTGGTTCCGGCGGCTCGCGTCGAAGGCGATGAACCGGCTGCGCGAGCGCAGTCACGCGCATCCACATGACCGATCAAGGGTGCATGCTGCGCGCCTACAGCCGCGAGATCGTCGCGGCGGTGGCCGCGAGCCGCGAGGTCAGCACGTTCATTCCGGCGCTCGCCTACACGTTCGCGAGCAATCCGACGGAAGTCGACGTCGCGCACTCCGAGCGCGCCGCGGGCAAGTCGCACTATCCGCTCTACAAGCTGATCCGCCTGAACTTCGACCTCATCACCGGCTTCTCGCTGGTGCCGCTGCAGCTGTTCTCGATGTTCGGGATGCTGGTCGCGGCGCTCTCGCTCGCCGCCTATGTCGGCGTCATCGGCTACCGGCTCGTATTCTTCGACTGGCACGAGGTCCACTGGCACGAGGCCACGTCGGTGTTCTGGGACCGGGACATCCTCGCGTTCTTCCTGATCGGCATGCTGCTGTTCGGTCTGGGGCTGATCGGCGAGTACGTGGGCCGCATCTACCAGCAGGTCAGGGCGCGCCCGCGTTTCATGATCCGCGCCGTGCTCGAGCGCCCCGCGGAAGATCCGGGCAGGCGCTGAGGGCCGTCTGTTCCCCGCCATGACGCGCGCCGTCGTCTTCGCCTATCACAACGTCGGCGTGCGCTGCCTGCGCGTGCTGCTCGCGCACGGGCTCGACGTCCCGCTCGTCGTCACGCACGCCGACAGCGCGCGCGAGACGATCTGGTTCGGCTCGGTGGCGGCCACCGCCGGGGAATGCGGCATCCAGACGATCGCGCCGGACGATCCCAACGCCGCGGACGTCGTCGCGCGCATCAGCGCGCTGGCGCCGGATTTCCTGTTCTCGTTCTACTACCGCACGATGCTGAAGCCGCCGCTGCTCGGTGCGGCGCGACGGGGCGCGCTCAACATGCACGGCTCGCTGCTGCCGCGGTACCGCGGCCGCTCGCCGGTCAACTGGGCCGTGCTCCATGGCGAGCGCGCAACGGGCGCCACGCTGCATTACATGACCTCGAAGCCCGATGCCGGCGATATCGTCGCGCAAACGGCGGTGCCGATCCTGCCCGACGACACGGCGCGGGAAGTGTTCGACAAGGTCACTGTCGCCGCCGAAATGACGCTCGACCGCGTGCTGCCCGCCCTCGTCGCCGGCACCGCGGCGCGCGTGGCGCAGGATCCGGCGGCGGGCAGCTATTTCGGCGGACGCCGGCCCGAGGATGGAACCATCGACTGGAACCGCGATGCCGCCGCCGTGCACGATCTGGTCAGGGCAGTCGCGCCGCCCTATCCCGGCGCGTTCACCGCGGTCGGCGGCGTGGCGGCCCGCGTGCTGCGTACCCGGGTCGTCGCCACCGCGACACCGCCGACTCTCACGCCGACACTGGAGGCACGCGACGGGCGCCTGTTCGCCCACTGCGGCGGCGGCGGCACGGTCGCGGTGCTTGCGCTGGAGATCGGCGGGATTGCGGTCGACGCTGCGGCGTTCGCGGCGCGCTTCGGGTCGGCGCCGGTGCCGCTCGGCGGCACCGCACGCATTTGACGCGACGCCGGGTCCGCGCCGGACCGCGCCACGTATAATTCGACATACTCCGGCGCCGGGCCGCATCCCCGGCCCGCCCGCCACGGCCGTCACTTCGGCCGCCAGCATTCGACGACTCGATCCCACCATGCGGAAAGTCCTGATCCTCGGCGTCAACGGCTTCATCGGCCACCATCTGTCTCGGCACCTGCTCGACGGCTCCGACGTCGAGATCTACGGGATGGACATGCAGTCCGATCGCGTGACCGAGCTCCTGTCCGAGCCGCGCTTTCACTTCTTCGAGGGCGACATCACGATCAACCGGGAGTGGATCGAGTACCACATCAAGAAATGCGACACCGTGCTGCCGCTGGTGGCGATCGCGACTCCGGCGACCTACGTGAAGGAGCCGTTGCGCGTGTTCGAGCTCGACTTCGAGGCGAATCTGCCGATCGTGCGCGCCTGCGTCCGCTACCGCAAGCGGATCATCTTTCCGTCGACCTCCGAGGTCTACGGCATGTGCCGCGACGACGCGTTCGATCCGGAGCGCTCGGAGCTGGTGCTGGGCCCGATCAACAAGCCGCGCTGGATCTACGCGTGCGCCAAGCAGCTGATGGACCGCGTGATCCATGCCTACGGCATGCAGGAGGGGCTGGATTACACGCTGTTCCGGCCGTTCAACTGGATCGGATCGGGCCTCGATTCGATCAACACGGCGAAGGAAGGCAGCTCGCGCGTCATCACGCAATTTCTCGGACATATCGTTCGCGGCGAGCCGATCCAGCTCGTCGATGGCGGAACGCAGAAGCGCGCGTTCACGTTCATCGACGACGGCATCGCCGCACTGATGAAGATCATCGCCAACGACGGCGGAATCGCGACCGGCAAGATCTACAACATCGGCAACCCGGCCAACAACTTCTCGGTGCGCGAGCTGGCGACGATGATGCTGGAACTGGCGCTCACCTATCCCGAGTACCGCGGCACCGCGGAGCGGGTGAGGATCGTCGAAACGACGGCCGACCGGTACTACGGCACCGGATACCAGGACGTGCAGAATCGCGTCCCCGGGATCGCCAATACCTGCGCCGACCTCGACTGGCGCCCGCAAGTCGCGATGGAAGAGGCGCTCAAGCGAATCTTCGACGCGTACCGCGGACAGGTGGCGGCGGCCCGGCACCTCGTGGATTAGCCGGCGGACGGACCGATGCTGCTGGCGCTCAAGATCGACGTCGACACGCTGCGCGGCACGCGCGAAGGCGTGCCGAACCTCGTCATGCTGCTGAAGAAGCATGGCGCCGACGCCACCTTCCTCTTCTCGCTCGGACCCGACCACACCGGGCGCGCGATCAAGCGCGTGTTCCGGCCGGGTTTTTTCGGCAAGGTGCGCCGCACGTCGGTCGTCCGGCACTACGGCGTGAAGACCCTCCTGTACGGCACCCTGCTGCCCGGGCCCGACATCGGCCGGCGCGCGGGCGACGTGATGCGCGCTACCCGCGACGCGGGCTTCGAGGTCGGCATCCACGCCTGGGACCACGTCCGCTGGCAGGACGGCGTCGCCACCGCGAACGCCGCGTGGACGCGCGCCGAGATGCAACGGGCCTGCGATCGATACACCGAAATCTTCGGCACCGCTCCGCTGGTGCATGGCGCGGCCGGCTGGCAGATGAACCTGCATGCGCTGCGGCTGACGCAGCGCCTGGGATTCGAGTATTGCTCGGACGGCCGCGGCACCGGTCCGCACCTGCCGGTCTGGAACGGCGAGTTGATACGCTGCCCGCAGCTGCCCACGACCCTGCCGACGCTGGACGAGCTGATAGGACGCGAGGGCGTCACCGAAGGCAACGTCGCGGCGCACGTCCTCGAACGGACCCGGGACGCCGCGTCCAGTCACGTCTACACGCTGCACGCGGAGCTCGAGGGCATGCGCCTCGCGTCGGTGTTCGAGCAGCTCCTCCTCGGCTGGAAGGCACAGGGGTGGCAGGTCGTGTCGATGCGGACGCTGCTGGAGACCCTGCAGCCCCTCGCGTTGCCCCGATGCGAAATCGGTCCGGGCGTGCTCAAAGGGCGCTCCGGCAAGCTGCTGCTGCAGGGTGACGAGTTTCTGGCCGACGTGGATCTCGCACAGGCCGCGTGATCGAGGTCGAATGCGTACAGCCTGGTCGCGCCCGAGACCGGCAAATGCACCTCCCGTCCGCCGTATTGCGTACCTGACCCGTTCCCAAAGGAGCCTTCCATGCTCGGCAAGAAAGTACCTGACTTCGCGGTTCCGGCCACAGGCGATACGACGTTTCGGCTGTCCGACCACAAGGGCCACCCGGTCGTCCTCTATTTCTACCCGAAGGACAATACGCCGGGCTGCACCGTCGAAGGCACGGATTTCCGCGACCTCCACCGGCAGTTCGTCGCGCTCGGTACCGTCGTCGCGGGCATCTCGCGCGATACGCTGAAGTCGCATGACGGTTTCAAGGCGAAGATGGGGTTCCCCTTTCCGCTGCTCTCCGACACCGAAGAGAAACTGTGCACGCTGTTCGGCGTCATCAAGATGAAGAACATGTACGGCAAGCAAGTCAGAGGGATCGAGCGGTCGACGTTTCTGATCGGCCCCGACGGCACGCTCGTCCGCGAATGGCGCAAGGTCAAGGTCGAGGGCCACGCGGCGCAAGTCCTGGCAGCGGTGAAGGCGCTTTAGGGGACCCGCGGCGCGGGTCCCGCGCACGCGAAGGCGCGCTTCGTCTGCTCGCCGCCGCAGACCGCGCCGCGGTCCTCAATGTGCCGCCAGCGCAGTACGCGCCGCGTCGGCGATCAGTTCGTGGCCGCTCCTGGTCGGATGAATCGCATCCCAGAACAGATACCTGTCGGGATGGCGACACACGGCATCTTCAACCACGGCAAACCGCAGGCACGGCGTTTCGAACTCCCGAATCCGGCTCTTGGACGCGTCGAGCGCCGCACTCTCGAGAGCCGCATTCACGTCGAGCCGCAGGATGCTGATTTCGGGAAGGACACCGAGTGCATCGACGGCCTGGCCGAGTCCGGCGTTGTACGCGTCCGTGAGGTGACCCGCCGCGTACTGCGCGACGGGGCCGAGACCGATGATATAGGGCGTGATCGCGAGATCCGGCATGTCGACAACCAGGAAGCGGCGCGCACCAGCGCTCCACAAGGCCTGAATGTTGCCCGCGGTCGTGCCAACGGCCTGCTCAATGATGCCGGCGGCGGACGCGAAGGACGGATCGGTGGCAAGGCTTTCGAGGGCGTCCTTCAGGTCGTTGGCGCCGATCCATAGCACATAGAGCGCGCTTTCCGGCGCCTGGCCGCCCGCCTGGCCGAGGAACATGCCGACCTGGGTCGACAGGTCGAAGTGTGGAAACGCTGCCGCTCCCGCGCGGGCCCGCGCTCTGCCGATTGCAAAGTTGGTGGCGTTGCCCGGCTGTCGCAGGGCCGGCCCCGTGCTGCCGCCGGCGTGCAGATCGTGACCGAGCTGCTCGATCCAGGTTGCGCCATTCGAATAGTGCAGGCCTCCCAGGGCGTAGGGCGCGTCCGGCACCGGTTCGAACGGTCGCTGCGAGACTTCGTGAAACGCGGCGAAGTAGTTGCCGGGGTCGGACAGGCTGTCGCCGAAAACCACAAACCGGATGTGCGAGTGATCCGCATCGCGATCGCGTGCGCTTGCCGGGACAGCGATGATCAGCACGGCGGCAATTGCCATGCAAGCGGACAGGATTCTGCCTTTCATGGATATTCTCCTCATTCGACATTGCCAACGAAAGCCGGCATCCGGCGTGTTGCTGCACCGGCCGGCACCTTGGACCGATTCGCGCTGCGCCGCTCTTGTCGGTGGCCGCGCGCGCGAATCTGCGTTCCAACTGACGTCGGATCGAATGTGCGGCGACGCCGCTTACGGGCGGCTCATTGATGGCATACGGGTCACTTACGGGCGGACGGCGCCAGGCCAATCCGCGAGCTGCCAGTGATCTGTAAGGCAGCTGTAAGCCATCTGGAATCCGCGCGGCCGCACCATGACGGCATGAACAACGAAAAGAACCTGACCAGGTGGGTTCGCGGATCCCGGCTCATCCAGCCGAAGATTGATGTCCTTCGGCAGACGATCCCGAGCAAAGCGAACCCGTGGGTGCAACCGCGGGCAAGTGCCTGCTAACCGGAGTGTCTGCCATGTCGAACACATTCAAAACTGCGTTGATCGTTGGTTCGCTTGCCACGGCCGGCTTGAGTGGCTGCGTGATGGTTCCGGTGGCCGCTGACGGCACGCCGATCTACCCGGGAACGGCATCGTTCTATCCGGCGATCCCGGTTCCGGTGCCGACCGTGCAAGGTCCCGGTCCGAATTTTCTGGCACCGGTTCCCGGGCGCAACGGGCGCACCGCCTCGTCCGCGCCCTCCTACGCGCCACCCGGCATGGACTCGGCGACGGTGACGGGATCCGCGACGCCCGCCGCTCTGCAGGCGCGTCTGTATCCGTCGAACGACGTCGCAACGGAAACCGGGCTCCTGTCCGGAACGGTAACGAACATGATGACCGGGAAGGGGATGTTTCAGCTCAACTACCGCGGCGAGATCCTTTCCGGCGAGGCGACGCGGGTCCCCGGCGATGATCGCCGTGGCGTGGCGAACGCCTATGGCCAGCGCGGAACCTTCATGAATTGCGAGTACCGCATGACCACGCCCTACCAGGGTACCGGCTCGTGCAGGCTCTCCAACGGCGCGCAGTACCAGGTGCACATCGGCGGATGATGCGGCGAGCGGCGATCGAGCAGCGTCGCGCGTCGGCGATAGTGGCCGGACGCGACTGAGTCTCATCCGCAGCGCGAGCGTCATGCGTGCAGGATGTGACAGCCGGGCAGATTGCGGACGGGGCGCGGCAGTCGCCGTTGCCCCGAGACTTGCCGGGCGGGCGCGGTTCCCCTACGCTTCCGGAATGCGGCCGCCGCCGGCTGCATTCCGCCATGACCGATCCCGCCTATCCCGACGCGCTGCCGGCGCAATCACGGCTGCATTGGTATGTGATCGAGCGGACCCTTGGACAAGGTGGATTCGGGATCACCTATCTCGCGCAGGACACTAACCTCGATCAGCGCGTCGCGATCAAGGAGTACCTGCCCATCGAGTTCGCGACGCGCATGCCCGACGCCACGGTCCGGTCGCGGACCAATGATCTCCGCGACCGTTATCGATGGGGGCTCGAGCGATTCCTCCAGGAGGCGCGGACCCTCGCGCGGTTCGACCATCCGAGCATCGTTCGGGTGCAATCGGTATTCGAGTTCAACAACACAGCGTACATGGTGATGCGCTTCGAGGCCGGCATCAACCTCGCCGCGCTGCTCGATCGGCGCGGCACGCTGCCCGAGGACGAGCTGTTGCGCATACTCCTGCCGATCCTGGACGGGCTGGAGCTGGTCCACGACGCCGGGTTCATTCATCGCGACATCAAGCCGGACAACATCCACATCGGCGACGATGGCCGCCCGGTGCTGCTGGATTTCGGATCGGCGCGCCAAGCGCTGGGCAATGCGCACACGCTCACCATACTCGTGGCCCCGGGGTACGCGCCGTTCGAGCAATACTACAGCGACTCGGGCAACCAGGGACCGTGGACGGACATCTACGGACTCGGCGCGACGTGCTACCGCGCGATCGCCGGCCGTTCGCCGCTGGACGCAGTCTCGCGCAGCAAGGGCATCCTCGGCAGCACGCAGGACGTCCTGGTACCGGCGACGGTCATCGGGGCGGGCCGATACTCGGGCCGCCTGCTGGCCGCGATCGATCACGCGCTGCAGTTCGCCGAGAAGGATCGGCCGCAGACGATCGCTGAATGGCGGCAGGAACTTGCCGGTGAGCAATCGGTCTCGACGCCAACGCCGGTGGTCGCCGCGCCGGTGTCCTTGCACCCGGCAACGCGTGCCACTCGAGTGACGACCCGTTCCGATGCCCCGGTAGTGCCGCCTGCGGCAACTACGGAAGCCAAGCCGTCCGCCGTGACCGTTCCCCACGCGCTGCCATCGGAGGCCGGGCGATCGCGAGGGTCGTCTGCTCCGCGGCGTGCGTTCGCGGTGGGCATCGGGCTGGCGGTACTGGCTGTCGGCATCGCCGCGTATGTAGTCTATGCGGAGCGGGCGAACGACGTGCAAAACAAGATTGCGGCACTGGAGAAGCAGCTCCAGGACAAGGACCTCGCCGATGCGGAACGCCAGCACGCGGCACAGCAGAAACTGGAAGAAGAAGCACGCCAGCGGCGCGAACAGGAACGGCAGGCGCAGGCGGCGCAGGAGAAGGGGCAGACCAAGGCCGGCGCCAAGCCCGGCATTGGCGAACGCAATGCCGCGGAGCGCGCCACCCCCGTGAGTCCGCGCGTCGCCGAAAAGAAGCGTCCCGATGAACCGGAGCGACCGCAACCACCGTTGGCCCGGACCGCACCCGCCATCGTTCCCCCTGCGCCATCGGTACAGGCGCCGGCCGTCATGTCCGCCGTCGCACCACCGCCTGGCGTTGCCCCGCAATCCGTGGCACCTGCGCCGGAGCCGGCGACGCCCGCGCCCGAGAAAACACGGGCGGAGCAGCTCGCGGAGGCGGATCGCGCGATTGAGGCGAAGCGTTTTTCCGATGCGCTCGGGATTCTCCGGCCGCTCGCCGACGCGGGCAGCGCGCGCGCGCAAGCCAGGCTGGGCGACGCATACATGCAAGGGCAAGGCATGCCGCGCGATGATGCCGCGGCGGGAAGGTGGTACGAAAGGGCAGCGCTGCAGGGTGAAGTCGGCGCGCAGGTCAAGCTCGCGGCCATGTATGTGAACGGCAACGGCGTGCTCCGCAACAACAATCTCGCCTATGTCTGGTACGGGACCGCGGCCCGCCTTGGCGCCGGCACGGCCAAGCTCGAGCAGGAGAAGATCGGGCCGCTGCTGCAGCCGGCGGAACGGGCGCAGGCGGACAAGCTCATCGAGAGCGCTGCGGCGCGCATGGCAAAGCGTCCGTGAACGAAGGGAGGATCCGGATCGTGGGTAAAGGGCCGTCGGGAGACCCCGCGAGGCGCGCATGGGTCGGGCTTTGGCTGGCCGCAACGATCACCCTCGTCGGATGCGTGAGCCAGGAAACCAAGCGCGACGCGATCAACGACATCAACCGCGCCTTCAAGGAAGAGTACGAGGCGATCCTCGCCCGGAACGGCGCCCACTTTGCCAACGTCGACGCGGGCGCGACTTTCGACGCGACGGCTGCAGCACTCGTGAGCCTGGGCATGGAGATCCGGCAGCAGTCCCGGGGACTTGGTTTCATCAATGCCGACGCGGCTGCGCCGCTGCCGCTGACTCGAAGCGAGTGGGATCGCGCCGGGAATGCCGACCTGCCACGCGCGCGGGAATTGCTGCGGCGGCATGTCGGTCTTCTGGCCGAATTCTTCACCTTCGAGCCGGATGGCCTCGACACGGTCATCACGGCCACGATCATCGAGGCGCGCGGCGGATCGGAGGTGTCGCTCACCATGCGCCTGCGCGAGGTCGCACCGCCCAAGTCGGGCCTGCCCCGCCGGGAGTATCCACCGCCATCGGCACTGCAGACCGGGCTCGAGAAGATCTGGAGCGCGCTGGAACGCGAGCTCAGGGCGAAGGCACGAAAGTCGGAGGGCGTGGCCGACCCGCCGGTCATCACTGCGACGCGACCGGGTTCTCGGTAGAGCGGAGGCCCGCGTACATCGCCTGCGTTTCGGGCGTCGGCATTGTTTTCATCCGCGTCGAGAGCACTGCGCGCAGGCGTTCGTAGGCCGCGATGGCTTCGCTCGGCCTGCCGCTGCGCTGGAAGCAGAGCATGAGTTGGCGGTAGAGCGGCTCGCACAGCTCGTCGACCTCGATGCATCGCAGATAGCCGTCTGCCGCAGTCTCCGGCGAGCCCGCTTCCTCCCAACCTCGCGCAAGGTGGGCGAGGAAGCGCAGAAGCCGGGCACGGATCTGTTCACGGCATGCGATGTACGCTGGTTGCTCCGATTCGTCCGGCAGGAACGGCCCGCGATAAAGCGCGAACACCTTCTCGCCGAATTCCTCGAGCACGGATCCGGCCGCGGCGGGGCCGGCCGCGCGAAGGGCCGCGTCGAATTCGTCCAGCAGCGATTCCAGCGCCCAGGTGTCTACCCAGACCCGCGCCTTGTTGAGCGACAGCCGCCCATCACGCAGCACCACCGCCTCGTCGTCATCGAGCAGCCGCCGTAACCGGTGGAGCGTCGCCGTGAACGACTTGTGTGCATAGTCGGCCTCCGTGTGAGGCCACAGCGCATCGGCAAGCTGGTCTACTCGCACGTTGTGCCGGCCAAGCGCAACGAGGACCTTCAGCAGCTCCATCGGTCGGCCGGGACCCTTGCCGGAAAATTCAACGGTCGACTCGGCACGCAGGAGCTGGAACCCGCCGAAGGTCACGACCCGGAATGGCCACGGCCAGCGCCGAACGCCAAGCGGCGGAACGCGCGGCGCAAGCGTGCGAGTGCGCACCAGAGCGCGCGCGAACTCTGGCTCGACGTCCGCCTCGAGGGCGACGACACAGAGTTCCGCCATGTCCTGCGGGCGCCAATGCGTTGCGTGAAGGAATCCGTGCTCGCGCCCGAGCCGGAAACCGGTACGGAGCGCTTCGACCATCGCCTGCTCATTCCGCGCCTCCCGCGCGACACAGGCTGCGCGAAGCGCGGTGTTGAAGTCGAGCCACGGGCAATGCAGGCGTGCCGCAAGTGCCTCGGCGTCGCGCAGCTGCGCCTCGCCGCCGCGGCGGTCGGCACCGATGACCTGCAGATCGGCAAGCGCGAGCCGCGCGAGGCACTCCAACCAGGGGATGCCCGTCTCGACGGCGACGGCGAGCGCCATCCTGGCTTCGCGATGCGCGATCACCACTTCGCCGTCGAGTGCAGCGAGCCACCCACGCAGATAGTGGATGCAGGCGCGGTCGCCACGGCGAAGGCGCGGACCTTCCGCTTCGAGCCGCTGCAACTCGCTGCGGGCCCCGGCGCGATCGCCGCCATAGAGGCTCGCGATCACGACGATGACGCGCAACCACTCGTCATACGCGTGAAGGCCCTCGGAGCCGGCCAGCGCCAGTCCGCTCTGCCCGACGCGCAACGCACCGGCCGCATCGCCGCCGATCAAGTGACGCAAGCCATCGGCGAGCGCGAGCGCGAGGACTTCGTTCGATGTCCGGTCGGTCGCGTCGGCGCGCAGCTCCTCCAGGGTCGCATCGGCTTTGGCGAGGTCGCCCCGGACAAGCATCGCCATCGCGGATGCCAGCGCAAACGCCACGCGGCAGGATCGCGCAGCCGCCTGCCCGGCCGTTGTCGTCGATACCGCAGTCGCAGCCCGCTCCAGCCAGCTCTCGAGACGCGGATTTCCGGCATCGCGAAACAGCAGCGCCCGGATCAGCGCCGTCACCGCCACCGGATCGGTCCGCGCGCGCGCGCCGGCATCGTCCCTTTCGAGCAGCGTGCCGAGCGCCCCAATCCACACGTCGAGCGGTGTGACGTCGTCGAACTCGAGGATGACCGCATCAATGATGCCGCAGCAACTTTGCACCATCCCTTCAGTGTCATCGGTGCGGCGGAAACCTTCGTATGCCCGCTCGTAGAGTTGCCGGGCCGCCCGGGGGCTCGCGTGGGCGCGTGCCGCGGCGCAGATGCGCAGCAGGCGCGGATCGGCGTCGATCATCTCGCGCGGCAGCAGGTCGAGCCAGCCGGCGAGCGTCTCGCTGCGCCCTTGAGCGAGGATCGCGTCGGCCTCGTCCAGCGCGATTGGCGCCAACTCGCTCCATTGGCCGGCCTCGACCAGCAGCGCGATCGCATCCTCGGTCTGGCCATCGTCACGTAGCAGGGCGGCAGCGCGCTGGAGCGACGCGCCGCTGACGGCCTCGGGCAGTGACTGGGCGGCGCGGTTGCGCAAGAATTCGCGCAGCAGCGGATGCAGTTGATAAAGGCGGCCCGCCTCCGAGGGCATTTCGCGCACGAAGTAGTCGTTCAGCGCCAGGTTGACGAGCAATCGACCCGCCTTGGGTTCGCGGGAGAGCGCCTCGGCCACCTTGACCGTCATTCGTGGCAGACAGGCGATCCGCAACAGGAATTCACGCGTTCCTGGATCGAAGCGATCGAAGATCTCGCCGGCGAGGTAGTCGAAGATGACTTGTGGCGCGGCGCCACCGGGAAGTTCAACGATGCGGCCGGAGAAGCGCGAGTGCTCGAGCATCAGAACGAGGCCGGCCACCCAGCCCTGCGTCCGCTCGTGCAGCCTGGCCGCGGCCTCGATCGAGACGATCTGTCCGCGCGCGGCCGCGATCGCGATGATCTCGTCGCATGAGACGGAAAGCTCGGGGCCGGTCATGTAGCACATCGACCCCGTGGCCCGAAGTCGCGCGAGCGCGGCTGGCGGCTCGGAGCGACTGGTCACGATCACGCAGCAACCGTTCGGCACCTGCGAAAAGCCGACCTCGAGCGCCGCCGGCAGTGCACTCTCGGCAGGGACCTCCTGCAGGTTGTCGAGCACGAGCGCGAGCGGGTGCGCAGTGTGCGCGAAGAGCTGCCGAAAGAAGCTGCGCGCAAACGAGGAAACGTCGTCGCCGTGCTGTGGCGAGAATGCCGGCAGGTCGCGGGCCTGTGCGCCGAGGACCTTCACCGCAGCGTGGTGGAGGTAGTGGAAGAAGCTCGCCGGATCCGCGTCGTCGGCGTCGAGCTGATACCAGATGGACTGCAGACGACGCGCGGTCAGATACGTGGCGGCCAACGTCGTCTTGCCGGAACCCGGCGGTCCGGAGATCCATACGATCGACCGGCCGGGCGGCCCGTCGAGGGATGCGAACAACGCTTCCCTGCCGACAACCGAGCCCATGGTCGGTCGCGTCGTCTTTGCGAATGCCGTGCTGGAGCGGCCCAACTCGACCACTTCGTCCTCTCCTTCCCAGATCGATCTTCTCACGCTCGTCGCTCCGCTCCAAAGCATTCCCGCGTCACGGCATCGCAGGCCGGCACCGGCTCCGTCGGCAAATTCTGGCCCTGGCGTGATTACCGATAACTTACGGCTCGACCGCCGTGGCGGAAGTACTGGCGCCGGTCACGGCCCTCTGAATCTCCTTTTCACCACAACCGCTGCCGATCCGAAGCCGCCCGCACCACCAGTCCTTGTGTTCCCGCGGACCGGACGCTAGGATTGCCGGGAAGCCGTCCACCGCATCACCGCCACAACCGACGCCACCGAGGAGGCACATGGTCGAGCGCAAGATCCGTCCCGCGCCCTTAACCCTAGTCGCCCGCAAGTCCGCCCGACCTTCGGCCAAATCCGGTCCGGCCACCCGCCTCGTTCCGGCCAGCAAGCTGTTCGTGCTCGACACCAACGTACTGATGCACGACCCCACGAGCCTCTTCCGGTTCGAGGAACACGACATCTACCTGCCGATCCTCACCCTCGAGGAGCTCGACAACAACAAGAAAGGGCGTCACCGAAGTCGCGCGCAACGCGCGACAGGCTTCGCGCTTCCTGGACGAGCTGGTCACCGCGATGCCCAACGGCATCTTCGAGGGAATACCGCTTGCGGCCAAGTCCGGCGGAGCCGCCACCGGACGTCTCTATCTGCAGACGGAGGTCATCACCACCGTGCTGCCCGCCTCGCTGGCCAACGGCAAGGCGGACAACCAGATCCTCGCGGTGGTCATGCATCTGGCCCACCTGCATCCCAAGCGCAGCGTCATCCTGGTGTCGAAGGACATCAACATGCGGATCAAGGCCCGCGCGCTGGGCATCGCCGCCGAGGACTATTTCAACGACAAGGTGCTCGAGGACACCGATCTCCTCTACAGCGGGATGCGCGAACTGCCGGCGGATTTCTGGGACCGGCACGGCAAGGCCATGGAGTCCTGGCAGCAGGGCGGCCACACCTATTACCGGATCACCGGGCCGCTCGTCCCGTCGCTGCTCGTCAACGAGTTCCTGTACCAGGAGAAGCCCGGCGAGCAGCCGCTCTACGTGCTGGTCAAGGACATCGCCGGACGCACCGCCGTGCTGCAGACGCTCAAGGACTACACGCATCAGAAGAACAACGTCTGGGGCATCACGGCGCGCAACCGCGAGCAGAATTTCGCGCTCAATCTGCTGATGAACCCGGACGTCGACTTCGTGTCGCTGCTCGGCCAGGCCGGCACCGGCAAGACACTGCTGACGCTGGCCGCCGGCCTCATGCTGACGCTGGAGCACAAGGTGTACTCCGAGATCATCATGACGCGCGTCACCGTGCCGGTCGGCGAGGACATCGGCTTCCTGCCCGGCACCGAGGAGGAGAAGATGAATCCCTGGATGGGCGCGCTCGAGGACAATCTCGACGTGCTCAACAAGACCGACGACGAGGCCGGCGAATGGGGGCGCGCCGCGACGCGCGACCTGATCCGGTCGCGCATCAAGGTCAAGAGCCTCAACTTCATGCGCGGCCGCACCTTCATCAACAAGTTCCTGATCATCGACGAGGCGCAGAACCTGACGCCGAAGCAGATGAAGACGATGGTCACGCGCGCCGGCCCGGGCACCAAGGTCGTCTGCCTCGGCAACATCGCGCAGATCGACACGCCGTACCTGACCGAGGGCAGCTCCGGCATCACCTACGTCGTGGACCGGTTCAAGGGCTGGGCGCACTCCGGCCACGTGACGCTGCAGCGCGGCGAGCGCTCGCGGCTGGCCGACCACGCGGCGGAAATTCTCTAGCGTCAGTCAGATTGCCCGACGGCGCGAGATTCTCGAATCGCGTGTACTCGCCGAGGAACGTCAGTCGCACCGTGCCGATCGGGCCGTTGCGCTGCTTGCCGATGATGATCTCGGCCACGCCCTTGTCCTGGGTGTCGGGGTTGTACACCTCGTCGCGGTAGATGAACAGGATCACGTCCGCGTCCTGCTCGATCGCGCCGGACTCGCGCAGGTCCGACATCACCGGCCGCTTGTTCGGCCGCTGCTCCAGCGAGCGGTTGAGCTGCGACAGCGCGACCACCGGCACCTTGAGCTCCTTGGCCAGCGACTTCATCGCGCGCGAGATCTCGGAGATTTCGGTCGCGCGATTCTCGCCCTGCGTCGACGCCTGCATCAGCTGCAGGTAGTCGACGATGACGAGTCCGAGCTTGCCGTAGGTCTTGGCGAGCCGCCGGGCGCGCGAGCGGACTTCGATCGCGTTCAGCGCCGGCGTGTCGTCGATCAGGATCGGCGCCTCGGACAGCCGCCCGAGCGCCGCCGACAGCTTTTCCCAGTCCTCGGCCGCGAGCCGCCCCGTGCGCAGCTTGTGCTGGTCGAGGCGCCCGACCGAGCCGATCATCCGCAGCGCGAGCTGCGACGCGCCCATTTCCATCGAGAACACCGCGACCGGCATCTTGGTGTTGAGCGCGACGTGCTCGCCGATGTTGAGCGCAAGGCTCGTCTTGCCCATCGACGGGCGGCCGGCGATGATCACGAGGTCGCCCGGCTGGAAGCCGGACGTCATCCGGTCGAGATCGGTATAGCCCGTCGGCACGCCGGTGACATCCGACGGATCGTCGCGGTTGTAGAGCGTTTCGATGCGCTCGACCACTTCGGCGAGCAGCTTGCCGATCTCCGCGAACTGCTGCACGCCGCGGTCGCCCTGCTCGGCGATATGCAGCACCTTGGCTTCCGCCTGGTCGAGGATTTCCTTGGCGCTGCGGCCGAGCGGGTTGTACGCCGAATCGGCGATATCGCCGGCCGTCGCCGCGAGCTGGCGCAGGATCGAGCGGTCGCGCACGATCTGCGCGTAGTGGCGGATGTTCGCGGCGGTCGGCACGTTGCCCACCAGCGCGCCGAGGTAGACGAGGCCACCGATGTAGTCGAGCTTCTGCGCCGAGGCCAGCGACTCCGAGACCGTCACGACGTCCGCGGGCTTGCCGTCCGCGACGAGCTTGACGATGTGCGCGTAGACCAGCCGGTGCGCATCGCTGTAGAAGTCGGCGTCGACGATGAGATCGCCCACCTTGTCCACCGCCTCGTTGTCGAGCAGCAGGCCACCCAGCACGGACTGCTCCGCTTCCAGCGAATGCGGAGGGAGCTTGAGGCTTTCGATTTGCGGATCGTCTGGCATGGCAGGTCGGTTGTCGTAGCGCGATTCTAACGCCGGGACGAATGGAAAAGGGGCCGTCGCCGGCCCCTTCGCATGGTCGCCCAACGGCGGCGGGCTCAGTGCCCGCCCGGCCGCCCGAAGGGCACTGACTGCCCCCGCGGGGGGCAGCGAACACAGTGAGCGTGGGGGCCTGTTCATCAGCCGGTCGCGGCTTCGCCGAGCACGCTGACGGTGATGTTCGCCGTCACATCGAGGTAGAGTCCGACCACGAGCGGAAACTCGCCGACGTGCTTCAACGGCCCGTCCGGCATCCGGATCGACGACTTCTCGATCGTGATGCCCTGCGCCTTCAGCGCCTCGACGATGTCGAAGTTGGTGACCGAGCCGAACAGCCGCCCGTCGACACCGGCCTTCTGCGACACCTGCACGCGCAAGCCCTCGAGCTTGGCCGCCTGTTCCTGCGCGGCGGTGAGCCGCGCGGCAGCCGCCTGCTCGAGCTCCGCGCGCTTCGCCTTCGAGCATCTTGATGTTCTCGGCGGTGGCGCGCTTCGCCTTCCCTTGCGGAATCAGATAATTGCGCGCGTAGCCCTGCTTGACCTTGACGACGTCGCCGAGGTCGCCGACGTTGATGACCTTCTCGAGCAGAATGATTTGCATCGTGGTCTCCGCGTCAGTGCAGGTCGGTGTACGGAACCAGTGCGAGGAAGCGCGCGCGCTTGATCGCGATTCCCAGCTGGCGCTGGTAGCGCGCCTTGGTGCCCGTGATGCGGGCCGGCATGATCTTGCCGTTCTCCTGGATGAAGTCCTTCAGGACCTCGATGTCCTTGTAATCGATCGACTTGACGCCTTCGGCGGTGAAGCGGCAGAACTTCTTGCGCTTGAACAGATTGTTCCCGCGCTCGCGTTTCTTGCCATCCTTCTTCTTGCCGAATCTTCCTGTGGGACGAGGCATGTCAGTTTCCTTCCAATGCGTGGTCTAGCGTTTCGAATTCGTTGACGTGCAGCGCGACGGTGATTCCGGTCCGGTAGCGGCGGGCCAGAAATCCCTTGCAGCGCAGCGCGGTTCCCGTCGGCACCTTGGCCAGCGCCGTCGCCGGCCCTCCGAACGCCACCGCGGCCAATTCGCAGTCGACTCTCCGATTTCCGCCGGCTTCGGACTGCACCGATTCGTGCTTGAGCACGCAGTCCAGCGCGGGAACCCCGGCCGGGGTGTATCGAAGGTCGCCGCGTTCGGCGAGCGTGGCATCGAGCAGCAACCGATTTGCGGCGGGCACGTGGCGGTTCGCGAGATGGGCGAGGCCTAGGCGGTTGCCGGCGGCGCCGTCGGCGCGGCTTCGTCGGCGGCTTCGGCCGCAGCCTCGCCAAGGGCGGGCCTCGGCGCTGCGCGACCGCGATCGCCACGGTCGCCGCGATCGCCACGGTCGCCGTCCCGCGCTGCCCTGGGCTTCTCTTCGCGCATCATCGGCGATGGCGCGAGCACTGCCTCGTCCATCGCGACGATCAGGTGGCGCAGCACCGCGTCGTTGAACTTGAACGCATGCTCGAGCTCGTCGAGGGTCTCCTGGTCGACCTCGATGTTCAGCAGCACGTAATGTGCCTTGTGCACCTTGGCGATCGGATAGGCGAGCTGGCGCCGGCCCCAATCCTCCTGCCGGTGGATCCGGCCGTTCTTCGCGGCGATGGTCGTGCGATACCGCTCGATCATCGCGGGCACCTGCTCGCTTTGATCCGGGTGCACGATGAAGACGACTTCATAGTGACGCATGCAGAGCACTCCTTCTGGTCATGATTGGGCAGTCGCTGGCATCAGCGCCGCCGGGCGGCCTCCCCCGGTCTGCTCGGAGTAAGGCAAGGGAATTGAAAAGTATAGCTGGTTTTTCTCTGCAAAACAAGCGGATACGCGCCGCGCCAACCGTTCCGCCGCCGCTCCAGGGCGTTCGGGACCCGCTAGGAACGTGCGGCGGCGGCCAGTGCCGCTTCGCGCTCGACCGCGGGCATCGCCGCCAAGGCCCGGACCCGGGCGTAGAAGCGCACGAGGTCGCCCTCCTCCGCCGCCAGCAGCGCGGTGAATTGAGGCACGCGATCGGCATACAGACCCGCCGCCACGATGCCGGCATTGTTGGCGCCACCCGCAAACCAGCGATCGAACGCCGTCACGCCGGCGGACGTCGCCTTCAGGCGTTCGTATTCGGCGCGCATCGCGGCAAACGCCTCTGCCTTGCCGGCCCGCTTTTCGGCGTCGCTGCCCGTACCGGCGTAAAGCGGCGTGAGGCGATCGCGCGTCGTGGCGACCAGGGCGCGGAACGCCGAGCGCAGACGTTGCCCGCGCGCGGCATCGGCCTCGAGCTCCGCCGCTTCGGCCGGATCCGCGGATTGCGGCTTCGGCGGCAAGCCAGCGCGCGATCCCCGCCTCTTCCACCGCCGTCGCGAACGACTCGTTGAACGAGGTGTCGTCCTTCACGTAGACGACCTGGTGCGCGAGCTCGTGGAAGATGAGGCGCGCGAGCTCGACCTCGCGGTAGCGGATGAACGTCGACAGCACCGGGTCGTCGAAGTAGCCCAGCGTCGAATAGGCCGGGACGCCGCCGACGTGGACGTCGTCGCCGGCAGCGGCGAGGCGCGCGGCCTCCGCGCGCGCGTCGCTTTCCGCGAAATAGCCGCGGTACGCCACGCAGCCGGCGATCGGAAAGCACCACTGCCGCGACGACAGGGACAGCTCCGGCGCGGCGAAGACGTTCCAGACCGCATACGGCCGGCCGAGATCGGCGTAGTTCGTGTAACTGCGATTGTCGGGCAGTGCAAGCTCGCGCGAAGCGAAGGCGCGGATCGCCTGCGCGCGCGCGAGCCTCGCCTTGAGCGCCGGATCCGGCGTCGCGACGATGACTTCGTCGATCGGCCTGCGCCCGCGCCACGATTTCCGTCTGCCCCGCGATGCCCTGCCAGTAGAACTCGATCTCGCCGCAACCCGCCAGCAGGCCGCACCAGGCCACGCAGCCGGCGAGCGTGCCGCGAAAAAAGGCGGACTCGACCGCGAAAGTCCGGCTGCGCGAGCCGTGGCATCGCGCGGGCTGGCGCGCATCGGCGGCCCAGACGCAAGGCGGCGGCAGCAGGACGCGCATCATCGATCGCGCAGGTAGCGGCGCAGCCGCTCGACGCCGTCCTCGAGTTTCGCCATTCCGATCGTGTACGCGAAGCGCACGTGCGCTTCGGCGCGATGACGGCCGAAATCGAGTCCCGGGGTAATCGCCACGCCCGTGGCCTGCAGCAGATCGCGGCAGAATTCCTGACTGTCGGCGGAAAAGCGCGAGCTGTCGGCATACACGAAGAAGCCCCCGCTCGGCCGAACCGGAATGCCGAAGCCCAGTTCGCGCAGCGCCGGCACGAGGAAATCGCGGCGCTCCCCGAAGGCGCGCCGCCGCTCTTCCAGCAGCGCGAGCGTGTCAGGCAGGAAACACGCGAGCGCCGCGCGCTGCGAGACGGTCGGCGGACAGATGTAGAGGTTCTGCGCGAGCTTTTCGAGATCGCGGACGTGGCGCTCGGGAGCGATGACCCACCCCAGGCGCCACCCCGTCATGTTGAAGTACTTGGAGAAGCTCGACACGACGAAGATGTCGTCGGCGTGCTGCCCGCGACGGCCAGCGCGGTTTGCGGCGGTCCGTCGTAGGTCAGACCGAGATAGATCTCGTCGACGATGAGCCGTCCGCCCAGGTGCGCGCAGGTCGCGGCGATCCTGCGCAGTTCGTCCGGCGGCACCTGCGTGCCCGTCGGGTTCGACGGCGACGCGATCAGCACGCCGCGGGTTCGCGGCGACCAGGCGGTTTCGATCAGGTCGGCGCAGAGCTGGTAGTTGGTCAGCGGACCGACCGGAACGCCGACCGGTTCGCCCTCGAGCACGCGGACGAAATGCCGGTTGCAGGGATAGCCCGGGTCGGACAGCAGGATCTGCTGGTCGCGGTCGACGAGGAGCGCCATGACCAGGAGCAGCCCGGCGGACGACCCGGCGGTCACGATCACGCGCTCGGCGGCGATGGCCACGCCGAAGCGCTCGGCGTAATGCCGAGCGATCGCCTCCCGCAACTCCGGGAGGCCCAGCGCCGACGTGTAGTAGATGCCTCCACCGGCCAGTGCGGCCTGCGCGGCGGCAAGGACCGGCGCCGGCGTCGGAAAGTCGGGCTCGCCGATTTCCATGTGCACCACGGTTCTGCCGGCCGCCTCGAGCGCTCGCGCCGCGGTCTGCACCTCCATGACGTGGAACGGCTCGATCCCGGCGACGCGCGCCGCTGTGACAATCCGGGTATCCATCGAAGGGACGAGCTCTCGCGGCCGCAAAAAGCGGTATGGTAACGCCTGGCGGTCCGTTGCCGACGCCGCATGCGGGAATCGATCATGCGCCAAACTCTTGCCATCGCGCCGCGACTCGCACTCGCCGCGTGGGTCATCGTCTCACCGGTCGCCGGCGCCGACGTGTACAAGTGCGCGGGCGCAGGAGGCATCCCCGTGTACCAGGAGATGCCCTGCGCGCCCGGGAAGGAGCTTCGCAACTTCCAGATCGACCCGCCGGAAATCACGATACTGCCCGCCCAGCGCGGCGCTCCCGCCAACGGCATCAAGGAGGCCCCGCCGAGGACCGCCAGGCCCGACAAGGACGCGAAGCCGGCGCCGACAGGCCCGCCGGCGAAAAATGCGGCGGAGCGCATGCATGTCCGGCTCGGCATGTCCGAGGGCGAGGTGCTGGCCAAGCTCGGGCGTCCCGACACGACGGTCGGCGCCAGGAACGCGAACTCGCCACGATGGACGTACCTGCCGGCGCCGGGCGACCCGGAGACGGTGACCACGTTGACATTCGGGAAGGGCATCGTCGTCGACATCGAGCGCAAGGTGGTCAAGCAATGAGGGTTGCGCGCCGGGAAGGAGCGGCGCGGCGATCGTGCGCGCGCTGATCCAGCGCGTGCTCGAGGCCGCTGTGCGCGTCGACGGGCGCGTCGTCGGCGCGATCGGCCCGGGGCTCCTCGTGCTCGCCGCGGTTGCCGCGGACGATGCCGACGCGGATCGCGAGTGGCTCGCGCGCAAGATCGTCGCGCTGCGCATATTCGATGACCGCGCGGGCGTGATGAACCGCTCCGTCGCCGACATCGGCGGCGCGATTCTCGCAGTCAGCCAATTCACCCTGTTTGCGTCGACGCGCAAGGGCGCGCGCCCTTCGTGGTCGGGAGCCGCGCCGCCCGAAGTGGCCCGGCCCATGTTCGACGCTTTCCTCGGCATGCTGGTGCGCGAGTCGGGAAGGGACGTGGCTTCCGGGGAGTTCGGCGCGTCCATGCAAGTCGCGCTGGTCAACGATGGCCCGGTGACGATCTGGCTCGATTCCCGCCATCGCGAGTAGACGGGCGCCCTGGCGGTGCCTCGGGTTCCGACCGGGTCCATCCGCGTTGCGCGATGCAGTGCCGTCCCCGGCTGCGGGCTGCACGACGGGCGGTTGGACGCGGTCGCGTCATGTCGACGATAATCCCGTTACCCGAAGCGCCCGGCCGTCGCCGCCCATGCGCGGACAATCGCGGGCACACTCCCGTTTCCCGATCATGGCCTTCCCCCGTCTTCCCCGTGCCGCGCTCTACGCCATGGCGCTGGTCGCCCTTGCAGCCACCGCGCTGGGCGTGCTCGCCTGGCGCGGCACCCCGGTAGAGGTCGTTCCGGCACGTTCCAGCCGGATGACGCAGACCGTGGTCGTCAGCGGTCGCGTGCTCGCCCCGGCCCGGGTGGACATCGGCGCCACGATCACCGGACGCGTGCAAACGGTGAAGGTCGATGAAGGGGAGCGCGTGACGGCCGACCAGGCCTTGCTCGAGCTCGAACGCGCCGAACTCGCAGCGGCGCTTGCCCAGGCCACTGCAACCGAGCGGGCGGCCGCGACCCGGATCGCGCAATGGCGCGACGTCGCTTCCGTTTCGGCGCACGAGCAGCTGGCGCAGGCCGAGGCCAACTACCGAAACGTCGAGCGCGATGCGGCGCGACAGGAGCAACTCTTCAAGCAGGGCTTCATCGGCGAATCGCGCCTGGACGAAGCGCGCCGCGCGTTGACGGTCGCGAAGAGCCAGTACGAGACGGCGCGCGTCGTTTCCGCCGCGAATGCGCCGGCAGGTGTCGACCGCCGGCTCCTCGACGATCAGCTGGCGCAGGCACGAGCGGCACAGGAGGCCGCTGCGGCCAAGCTCGCGCAGACCGTGCTGCGCGCCCCGGCGGCGGGCGTTGTCCTCGAGCGCAGCGTCGAGCCCGGCGACATCGTGCAGCCCGGGAAGCGCCTCCTCGTGCTCGCGCTCGACGGCGAAGCACGGCTCACCGCATTGATCGACGAGAAGAACCTCGGGCTGCTGCGCGAGGGCCAGCTCGCCCGCGTCTCGGCCGATGCTTTTCCGAATCGGCCCTTTGGCGCGGTGCTTTCCTACCTTTCGCCCGGGATCGACGTGCAGCGCGGCACCGTCGAGGCCAAGTTCGCCGTTCCCGCGCCGCCGCCGTTCCTGCGTTCCGACATGACGGTGTCCATCGACATCGAGGTCGCGGCCCAGGCGGACGGACTGGTCGTGCCCGCCGCGGCGGTGCGCGAGCTGCAGTCGCGCCAGCCGTGGGTGCTCGTCGTGCGTGACGGCCGCGCGGCGCGGCAGCCGGTGCAGATCGGCGCCCGCACGGCCGAACGGGTCGAGGTGCTATCGGGGCTTGCAGCCGGCGCCGAGATCGTCACGACGCCCGACATCGCGCCCGGTGCGCGCGTGCACAAGCGGTGAGCGGCGGCCGCCCGGACCCCTGACGATGAATTTCGAATGGGTCGTCGCACTGCGCTTCCTGCGCGAAGGCCGCTTCCAGACCGCGTTGATCATCGGCGGCGCGGCCGCAGGCGTCGCGGTCGTGATTTTCATCACCGCGCTCGTCAACGGCTTGCAGGCCAACACGCTCAAGCGCGTGCTCGGCACGCAGGCGGACATCGTGATCCGCCCGGCGGAGGAAGTGGCACGCCCGCAACGCGAGCCGGAGACGGGTGAGGTTCTGCTCCCGCGCATCGAGGCCCGGGCGCAACGGCTGCGCTCGATCGACCAGTGGCAGTCGCTCGACCTGGCGCTGCAGTCGACGCCCCGGATCAAGGCAGTGTCGCCGATGGTTTCCGGGCCGGGCTTCGCGGTGCGCGCCGACGCGACCAAGTCGATTGCCCTCTTCGGGGTCGAGCCCGAACGCTACAACCGTATCGTCGCGATCGACGAGAAACTCATCGCCGGAGAATACCGCGTCCAGGCCGGCGAAGCCGTCATCGGGAAGGATCTCGCGAAGGATCTCGGGCTCTCGCTCGGCGACCGTTTCCGCGTCGTGACCGCCGAAACCGATGCGCCGGTTTCCGACGCCTTCACGGTGACGGGCATCGTCGATCTCGGCGTGCGCGACCTCAACCGGCGCACCGTCTTCGTCACGTTGCGCGCGGCGCAATCGCTGCTCGGGCTTCCCGGCGGCGCAACCCAGCTCGACCTCAAGATCGACGACCTGTTCGACGCCGAAGGCATCGCGCGGCGGCTCGAGGCGCAGACCGGCCTCACCATCGAGTCGTGGATGCGCACCAACGAGCAGTTGCTCGCCGCCATCAACGCGCAGAACATCACCACGCGGACGATCCGCGGCTTCGTGATCGTCATCGTCGCGCTCGGCATCGCCAGCGTTCTCGTCGTCTGGGTCGTGCAGAAACGGCGCGAGATCGGCATCCTGCGCGCGATGGGAGCCAGCCGCGGCCAGGTGCAGCGAGTGTTCCTGCTGCAGGGCGCCATCGTCGCGCTCGCCGGTTCGGCGATCGGCTGCACCCTCGCCATGGCGATGGTCGTCGTGTTCCTCAGAATCGCCCGCAATGCCGACGGCTCGCCGCTGTTCGTGCTGACGCTCTCGCCGTGGCTGTTCCTCGGCGCGGTGACCGGTGCCCTCGCCGGTGGTCTGCTGGCCGCGGCGGCGCCGGCACGTCGCGCCGCGGCGCTCGACCCTGCGCAGGCGATCACGGATGTGACGATGGCGCCGCCGCTCATCGAACTGGCGGACGTGCACAAGACCTACGGCGCCGGCACCGACGTCGCGGTCGAAGTGCTGCACGGCATCGACTTCACGCTGCGTGCCGGCGAGTTCACGGCGCTGATCGGGCCGTCGGGCTCGGGCAAGTCGACGCTGCTGAACCTCATCGGGCTGCTGGAGCCGCCTACCTGCCGGGACGTACCGGCTGAACGGGCAGGAGACCACGGCGCTGCCGGAGGCCGAACTCACGCAGCTCCGCGCGACGACGATCGGTTTCGTGTTCCAGTTCCATCACCTGCTGCCGGCGTTTTCCGCCACCGAGAACGTGCTGATCCCCGGGCTGATCGCGCACGGCCCGGTGACGGCGCCGCGGCGCGAGGCTGCCCGCGACGTGCTGCGCGCGGTCGGCCTTGGCGATCGTCTCGACTATCCGCCGCGCAAGCTCTCGGGGGGCCAGCAGCAGCGCGTCGCCATTGCGCGCGCATTGTCGCTGGCGCCGCCGCTGGTGCTGGCCGACGAGCCGACGGGCAATCTCGACACGCATTCGGCGGACGAGATATTCGCCTTGATGCGCCGCTTCAATGCGGAGCGCGGCGTCGCGTTCCTGATCGTCACGCACGACGCGCGTCTGGCGCGCCGCTGCGACCGGATCGTCGAGCTCGTGGACGGCACGATCGCGGGCGACCGGCCCAACAGCGCCGAGCGCAGCGGCGAGCAGCTGCAAGCCGCGGTGACCGCACCGGCCGGCCTGACCGGTGCCGCGCGTACGCCAATTCGTCGCTCCCACGCGGGCGACTCGGGAATCCCCTCAGAGCTCTGTACGCGCGCTTCGCCAGTCCGTACGCCAGCTCCGGCGCAAGCTCGAATGCCTCGTCCTCGCCGATCCTGTGCTCGATGACGAGAGTCGCGAGGAACCTGCAATCCACCCGCCGCGCGACGTCGTGCCGCGCCGGGATCGACATGAAGGCCCGCGTGTCGTCGTTGAAGCCGACCGTGTTGTAGAAGCCCGCCGTCTCCGTGACCTGCTCGCGGAAGCGCAGCATTCCTTCGGGGCTGTCGTGGAACCACCACGCCGGGCCGAGCTTCAGAACGGGATAGTGGCCGGCGAGCGGCGCGAGCTCGCGCGCATAGGACGTTTCGTCCAGCGTGAACAGGATCACGGTGAGGTCGCGCTCGTTGCCGTAGCGGTCGAGCAGCGGCTTCAGCGCGCGCACGTAGTCGGTGGGCGTCGGAATGTCGGCGCCCTTGTCGCGGCCGAAGTCGCGACAGACGAGCGGATTGTGGCTGCGCAACGAACCCGGATGAATCTGCATCACCAGGCCGTCGGCGAGGCTCATCCGCGCCATTTCCGTCAGCATCTGGCCGCGGAACTGCTCGGCCTCGTCCGGCGAAGCGGTGCCTGCCAGCGCGCGATCGAGCAGCCGCTGGCACGCCGGCTCCGCGAGATCGCAGGTGCGTGCCGTCGGATGGCCGTGGTCCGTGGACGTCGCGCCCATGGTCTTGAAGTACGCGCGCCGGTCGCGGTGCGCCGCGAGGTAGCCCTGCCACGTCGCGGTGTCCTCCCGCGTCAGCGCGCCGAGCCGCAGTACATTGTCGCGGAAGCCCTCGAACTCGGGATCGACGACCGGATCCGGCCGGTACGCAGTGATCACGCGTCCCTTCCAGCCGGACGCGCGGAGCCGGCGGTGATGGTCGAGCGCGTCAAGCGGGGATTCGGTCGTCGCGATCACCTCGATGTTGAAGCGCTCGAACAGCGCCCGCGGGCAGGAACTCGGGGCGCGCGAGGCACGCATTGATCCGGTCGAAGTTGCGGTCGGCCGATTCGGCAGTCAGCCGCTCGGTGCAGCCGAAGACCGTCGCGAACGCGTGATCGAGCCAGATTCGCGTCGGCGTCCCGCGAAACAGGTGATAGTGCGCGGCAAACGTGCGCCAGATCTTGCGCGCGTCACGCTCCACCGGCGCGCCGTCGCGGCGCGGGATGCCGAGGTCCTCGAGGCGGATGCCCTGGCTGTAGAGCATCCGGAAGACGTAGTGGTCCGGCGTGATGAACAGCGCCGACGCGTCGGGAAACGGCGCGTTGTCGGCGTACCACTGCGGATCGGTGTGGCCGTGCGGGCTCAGGATCGGCAGGGTCGCGACCGTCGCGTAGAGGGCACGCGCCAGATCGCGGGTGCGCGGATCGGCAGGGAACAGCCGATCCGGATGCAGCGTCAGCGGCGATGCGGCCATGGTCTCGTCCTACGCACCGGGTTGCGCGATGTGCACCGCCAGCGTCCTGCGGACGCCATCGCGGAACAGACCGCCGACGTCGCGGCTCACCGCCCGCCGAAAGACGGCATTGGCCAGACAGATCGGTGCCGAACACTTCGACCAGATCGAGAAAGCCGTCGGCGATCTGCGCGGCGTTGCCGCGGGCAGCGGCGGCAATCGCCGCGAACTTCGCCGCCAGCGGATCGGACACCGCGATCGGCTTGCCGTGCTCGTCAACGCCGCTCGCGTAGCGAATCCAGCCGGCGATCGCCAGCGCGAGGTGCGCGATCGAGCCGCCGCCGGCGAGTCGTCTCGCGCACCGTGGCCAAGCAGCCGCTGCGGCAATTTCTGCGAGCCGTCCATGGCGATCTGCTGCGTCCGATGCGGCAATGCCGGATTGCGAAAGCGCACGCATGAGCTGCGCGCCATAGGCACGCAGGTCGACGCCCGGCGGCGCCACCAGCGTCGGCATCACCTCCTCCGTCATCAGCCGCTCGACCAAGCGTCGCGAGCAGCGGGTCGGCCGACGCCTGCCAGATGAACTCGTGCCCGGAAAGAAAGCCGAGGTAGGCGAGCGTCGAGTGGCTGCCGTTCAGGAGGCGCAGCTTCATCGTCTCGAACGGCGCGACGTCGGCGACGACCTGTGCGCCGGCGTCCTCCCAGGGCGGGCGCGCGGCGGCAAAGCGGTCCTCGATGACCCAGCTGCTGAACGGCTCGGCGACAACCGGCGCGGCATCGACGACGCCGAGCAGCCGCGCGACCTCGTCGATGTCGGCCTGCGTCGTCGCCGGCACGATCCGGTCGACCATCGTGCACGGGAAACGCGACGTGCGTGCCGATCCACTCCGCCAGCGCGGGGTCGGACGCCTGCGCGTACGCCGCCACGATGCCTTCGACGGTGCGCCCGTTGTGCGGAAGATTGTCGCAGCAGACGACGTTGAGCGGACCGCTCGCCGCCTCGCGCCGCGCGGCGAGCCCCGCCGCCAGCACGCCGACCGCGCTCACCGGAGCTTCCGGGCACGCGAGGTCGTGCACGATGTCGGCGTGTGATAGATCGAGGCGTCCGGTCGCCGGATCGTGGCAGTATCCCTTCTCGGTCACCGTCAGCGAGACGACGCGGACCGCGGGATCCGCGATACGCGCGATCACGCGATCGCGCTCGGTGCCCAGGAAGAGCATCTCGCGCACCGACCCGATCACCCGCGCCGAAGTCTCTTCCGCGCTTTTGCCGAGCACCGTGTAGAGCCCGTCCTGCGGCGTCAGCGCAACCATGACCCGCGGCGTCTTGAGGCTCACGCCGCAGATTCCCCAGAGCGCGTGCCGATGCAGGATCGCGTCGGTGTAGACCGCCTGGTGCGCGCGGTGGAACGCGCCGAGTCCGAGATGGACGATGCCGATTCGGACGGCGCCGATGTCGTAGTCAGGTCGGGCAACGGGCGCCGGCAATGCCGCGAGGCCGTCGACCCCGAGCCGGTTCATCGGGTCACCGGTAACCGAAGAGCTTGCGGAAACGACATCGAGATTCCCAGCACGTAGGTCACGGCGAGCAACGCGGCCGCTCGTGCAGCGCCGGTGCCATCGACGTGGACTCTACTGCCGTGATCCGGCTTCGGTCAAGCGATCCTGCCGCCGGACCCGCGGACATTGCGCGCCTTGCTCGGCTGCGTCATGCTGATGGCTTTCAACATCGAATACCCGCCCCATGAGCAAACGACGTCGAGTGGCCATTGTAGGCCTCGGGATGGCCGTCACGCCGCATGCGCAAAGCCTCCTCGATCTCGCCGGGCGGGTCGAAGTCGCGTGGGCATACAGTCCGACCGAAGCGAGGCGCCGGAGCTTCGCCGCCCGGTTTCCGTTTCCGGTGACGGGTGACTTCGCCGCGATTGTCGGCGACCCGTCGATCGACGCCGCGCTGGTGCTGACGCCCCCGAACACGCACCTGTCGATCGTGCGCGAGCTTGCGGCGGCGGGCAAGCACGTGCTCGTCGAAAAGCCCCTGGAGGGTTCGCTCGAGCGCGCCGAGGCAGTGGTCGGCGTCTGCGCACAGGCAGGCGTGAGTCTGGCCGTCGTCTTCCAGCACCGTTTCCGCCCGGCATCCCTGGCGCTTGCCGCAAAGGTCGCGGCAGGCGAGCTCGGCACGCTTGCGAACGCTGCCGTGTCGGTGCGCTGGTGGCGCCCGCAGACCTACTACGACGAGCCGGGACGGGGCACGCTCGCGCGGGACGGCGGCGGCGTGCTGCTGACGCAGGCGGTCCACACGCTCGATCTGTTCCTTTCCCTGACGCCTCCGCTCGCCGAAGTCACGGCGTTCGCGGGGACGTCCGCGTTGCACGTCATGGAGACCGAGGATTGCGTCGCCGCGGCGCTGCGCTTCGACGGCGGCGCGCTGGGCGCGCTCGACGCGACGACGGCGGCCTACCCCGGTTTCCCGGAGCGGATCGATCTTGCGGGGACGAAGGCCACCGCCGTGCTGACGCCCGGCAAGCTCGACGTTTATCATCACGACGGCCGGCGCGAGTCGATGGGCGAGGAAGCCTCCGGCGGCGGCGGTGCCGACCCGATGGCCTTCACGCACGACGCGCACCGAGGCGTCCTGGTCGAATTTCTCGATGCGCTCGATGCCGGACGCGCGCCGGTCAACAGCGGCCGCGCCGCGCTTCGCGTCCACTATCTGATCGACGCGCTGCTGGAATCGTCGCGCCGGCGCGCACCCGCCGCCGTGCGTCGCTGACGCGGCGCGCCGGGCTGGCCGCGGCTCAGGCGTGCGCAGCGTGGGCCGGCCGTTCATGATCCGGCCTTGAAATGGCCCGACTTGCCGCCCGACTTCTCCAGCAGGCGCACGCCCTCGATACGCATGCCGCGATCGACGGCCTTGCACATGTCGTAGACGGTCAGCAAGCCGACCGCCGCCGCGGTCAGCGCCTCCATCTCGACCCCGGTCTGGCCGAGCGTTTCGGCGGTGACCTCGATGGCAATGGCGTTCGCGCCGGCGTCCTGGTCGAACGCGACCGTGACCTTCGTCAGCGCCAGCGCATGGCAGAGCGGAATGAGTTCCGATGTCCGCTTGGCGGCCTGGATCGCGGCGATTCGCGCAACGCCGAGGACGTCGCCTTTGCGGGCCGATCCGGAGCGAATCAAGGCGAAGGTCGCGGGCTGCATGACGATTCTCCCGCCGGCTCGGGCGACACGCCTGGTTACATCTTTGGCGGCCACATCCACCATGTGCGCCTGACCCGCCGCGTCGAAATGCGTAAAATGACGTCTTTCCGGCGCGCGCCTGCTGACCGGCGGCCTGGCCTGCGAATTCGCCGAATTCACCGCGGATCCTGCCGCCTTGCCTCCCTTGCCTGCCACGACGGCCTCCCCCGCTTGAACTTCGGTTGACGCCGCGCATCTTAGCATTGCACCCCGACACATATTGCCTGCACATGAGATCCTTGCCGACATCCGATCTGCCGCGACCGCGCCAGCCGCATGCGCAGGGGAGCCGTCGCCACGCTGGTGTCGCTCGCGCTTGCCGCGCAGCCCATCGCGCCGGCGACGTTCGCGGTGGGCCTGGCGCAGGCGCAGGCGCTGCCCGATCTCGGCGAGGAGTCGCAGGCAGCGCTCACCGCGGGGCAGGAGCGCAGGATCGGCGAATCGATCGTCCGGCAGATCCGCGCCTCCGGCGGCTATCTCGAGGATCCGGAAGTCAACGACTACCTGAACGAGATCGGGCACCGCCTCGTCGCCGCCCTGCCGGAGAGCCGGCAGGACTTCGAGTTCTTCGCCATGGCCGATCCGTCGGTCAACGCGTTCGCGCTGCCAGGCGGCTATATCGGCGTCAACACCGGCCTCATCCTGCTCACGCAAAGCGAATCGGAGCTCGCGTCGGTGCTCGCGCACGAAATCACGCACGTGACGCAGCGGCACATGGCGCGTTCCGTCACGGGCCAGCAGCGGGGTTTCATGTACATGCTGGCGGCGCTCGCGGTGGCGATCGCCGCGTCGCGCTCCAATTCGTCGTCGTCGGGTCAGGCGACGTCCGCGGCGATCGCTTCGGCGCAGGCGCTCGCGATCCAGACGCAGATCAACTTCACGCGGGAACACGAATACGAAGCCGATCGCATCGGGTTCCAGCGTCTCGATGCCGGCGGCTTCGATGTCAACGCGATGGCCACGCTCATGGACCGGCTGCAGAAATCGAGCCGATTCGCCGACGGCAGCGCGCCGTCCTATCTGCGATCCCACCCGATCACCTACGAGCGGGTCGCCGAGGCGCAATCCCGGGCCTACGGCAAGACCTACCGGCAGGTCACCGATTCGCTCGATTTCCATCTGGTGCGTGCGCTGCTGCGCAGCTATACCGGGACGGGCAAGGAAGCCGTGGCGTACTTCCGGGCCGCGCTGGCCGAGCGCAAGTTCAACGACGAAGTCGCGGCCCGCTACGGCCTCGTCGCGTCGCTGCTGCGCAGCGAGGAGTTTCCGCAGGCCATCGCGGAACTCGCGGCGCTGGAGAAGATCGCCCCGCCGCATCCGATGATCGAGGCGATGGCCGGACACGTGCTGATGGAATCGGGCAAGCTCGATCTCGCCATCGCGCGCTTCAAGGCGGCGCTCGCGCGCTATCCGAACAAGCTGCAGCTGATCTACGACTATCCGCAGGCGCTCGCCAAGGCCGGGCGCGCGCGCGAAGCCGCGGCCTTCCTCGACACCGAGCTCGCACGATTCGCGGGCAATGGCCCCCTGCACCGGATCGCCGCGCGCACCTACGCCGAGCTCGGCCAGAAGCAGCAGGAACACCGGCACCAGGGCGAGTTCTACGCCTGGCAGGGTGATTTCCGGGGCGCGGTGCGCCAGTTCGAACTGGCGTCGAAAGCGGGCGACGGCGATTTCTACCAGACCTCCGTCGTCGAGGCCCGTTTGCGCGCGTTGCGCAAGGAACTGGCGGAACAGCAGGCCGAGCTCGGCAAGAACGGTTGACCCGGCAAGCGCCGGCACCGGGCACGACGCTTCAAGTTCCGATCTCTCTCCCCCACGGAAAGATGCCGCCCGCGTCCATGGCCACCGAGTCGACGTCGCCGTCACAGCGCCTCCCATCGCCGCCGCGCCGGCGCCACGCGCTCGTCGTCGTCGCCGGCGCGATGTGCTCGGGACACTGGCTGCGCTCGCCTGGTGGTTCTTCGTGCGCGGCGACGCTGCGCCGACCTTCCGGCTCGCCAAGGTCGAACGGGGTTCGCTCACTGCCGTCGTCTCGGCCTCGGGCACGCTGTCGGCGGTGACTACCGTGGCCGTCGGTTCCCAGATTTCCGGTCAGATCAGGGAGCTCTTCGTCGATTTCAACAGCCTGGTGAAGCAGGGCCAGCTCCTGGCACGGATCGACCCCGAGACGTTCGACCTCAAGGTTAAGCAGGCGCAGGCCGATCTCGACGCCGCCACCAGCGCGCTCGCGAATCAGAAGGGCAATGTCCTGGTCCTGCAATCGCAGGTACTGCGCGCGCGGATCCAGGCCAACGACGCGAGCGCAGACCTCGGCCGCAAGCAGTCGCTGTTCGCGAAGGGGTTCATCTCCGACGCCGAGCGTGACAAGGCCCAGTTCAACTTCGACGCGCTCGCCGAGGGCGTGAAGACGGCAGTCGCCCAGGTGGCCGTCGCCGAGGCCCAGGTTGCCAATGCGGCCGCCGTCGTCAAGCAGCGGGAGGCGGCGCTCGCGTCGGCGCGCGTCGACCTCGCGCGCACGTCGATCGTCGCGCCGGTGGACGGCGTCGTCATCTCGCGCCAGGTCGACGCGGGACAGACGGTGGCGGCGAGCCTCAACACCCCCACGCTGTTCACGATCGCGAAGGACCTGCGCGACATGCAGGTCGAAGTTGCCATCGACGAGTCCGACATCAGCAAGATCAGGCTCGACCAGCGCGTCACGTTCACGGTCGACGCGTTCGCCGGACGCACGTTCGAGGGCAGGGTCGCGCAGATCCGCAAAGCGGCGCAATCGGTGCAGAACGTCGTCACCTACATCGTCGTCGTCGCGACCTCGAATCCGAATCTGCTGCTGGTGCCGGGAATGACCGCCAACGCGCGCATCGTCTCGGACGCGCGCGAGAACGTGCTGAAAGTGCCGAATGCAGCGCTGCGCTATCGTCCACCCGGCGTCTCCGCGAGCAGGGAGGCCGAGACGCCGTCCGTGGCGACCGGCGGCGGCGACCAGCAGGCGCGGCGCGCGAAGCTCGTCGACGAGCTCAGGCTCGACGCCGCGCAGCAGGCGCGTCTCGACGAGGTGTTCGGCGAACTCCGCGCAAGAATGGCGGAACTCGGCGAAGTCCGGGAGACCGATCGCCGGTCGCGGGCCGAGCGGCTGCGTGCGGATGTCCGGCAGAAGATCAACGCGATGCTCGATCCGGAACAACAGAAAAGGTACGCCGCGATCGTCGCCACGGAAACGGGGCGCAGCGGCGCCGGCAGCGGGCGTGTCTACGTCGTCGGCGCCGATGACAAGCCACGGGAGATCGCTCTGCGCCTCGGCCTGTCGGACGGCAATGCGACGGAAGTCGTTGGCGGCGACCTCGCGGAAGGCGCCGAAGTGATCGTCGGCAACGTGGATCGCAATGCGCAGGCCAACCGTCCGGCGGGCAGCGCGCCGCGGCTTCCGTTCTGACCGGGATCGGACGACGTGATCCATCACGGCTCCGTCGGTGATTCCCGCCGGGGCGACGCCATGGACTCCCCGTCCCCGTCCCCGTCCCCGTCCGGCCCGACGCCTTCGAGCCCGCGGGCCGGGCCCGGACAGGCACCGCTGATTTCGGTACGCGACCTGGTCAAGATCTACCCGCTCGGCGAGAACGACGTGCATGCGCTCGCGGGCGTCTCGGTCGACATCGTCGAAGGCGAGTTCATCGCGGTGATGGGACCCTCCGGCTCCGGCAAGTCAACGTTCATGAACCTTGTCGGTTGCCTCGACACGCCGACAGCGGGAACCTATCGCTTTGCCGGCGTCGACGTGGCACGCCTTCCGCGCGATGCGCTCGCGCACATCCGCAATCGCCAGATCGGCTTCGTGTTCCAGCAATTCAACCTGCTGCCGCGCACCTCGGCGCTGGAAAACGTCGAGCTGCCGCTGCTCTATGCGGGCGTGCCCGCGAGCCTCCGGCATGCCAGGGCGCGCGAGAAGCTCGCGCAGGTGGGACTCGCCACGCGCGAACGCCACCATCCGGCGCAGCTGTCGGGCGGACAGCAGCAGCGGGTGGCCATCGCGCGCGCGCTGGTCAACGACCCGAAGCTCATACTCGCCGACGAGCCGACGGGCGCGCTCGATTCCGCGACCAGCCTCGAAGTCATGGCGCTGCTGCAGGAACTCAATCGCGGCGGCATCACGATAATCGTCGTCACGCACGAACACGATATCGCTTCGTTCGCCTCGCGGCTCCTGCTGTTCCGCGACGGCAAGCTGATCCGCGATGCGCCGAATGCGCCGCGGGATGCGGCGGCACTCGCGGCAGCGCAGCGGCCGCGGCCCGAGCCGGAGGCGGGTCTGCCGCCGGGCCGTCCCGACGGGGGCGACGACGCCTCCGAAGGCATCGCGCGCAGCGCGCGGGTGCACCCATGAATTTCTTCGCCACCCTCAGGGTCGCGCTCACCGCGCTGCGGGTCAACAAGCTGCGCTCGATGCTGACCATGCTCGGCATCATCATCGGCGTCGGCGCCGTGATCACGATGGTGGCCGTCGGCGGCGGCGCGCAGGCCCGCGTCGAAGACCAGATCAAGAGCCTGGGCTCGAACCTGATCATCGTCCTTTCGGGCAGTTTCACCGCGGGCGGCGCGCGCATGGGATCGGGCACGCAGCTCACGATCAGCGAGGACGACGCCTATGCGCTCGCGCAGCGAGATCCCGTCGATCCAGGCCTCGGCGCCGACCTTGCGCAGCAACGGGCAGGTCGTGTTCGGCAACAGCAACGCGGCGACGCAGATCTACGGCATCACGCCCGACTACCTCGAAGCGCGGCAGTGGGAAGTCGTCTCGGGCCGGCCATTTGACCAGTCTCATGTCGACAGTGCCGGGAAGGTGGTGCTGCTCGGCCAGACCGTCGCGCGGGCGCTCTTCGGCGACGCGGACCCGGTGGGCGAGACCGTGCGCGTCCGGCGCGTCCCGCACACGGTGATCGGACTGCTCGATCGCAAGGGCCAGAGCATGGTCGGCCAGGACCAGGACGACGTCGTGCTGATCCCGATCTCGACGGCGCGCAAGCGCGTGCTGGGCGGAACGAACGTCAAGACCCGCAACGTGCAGAACATCACGGTGCGCGTGCGCGACGGCGAGGACATCGCCGCGACCGAGCAGGAGATGCGCGAGCTCCTGCGCCAGCGGCACCGGCTGCAACCCGGCCAGGACGACGACTTCTTCATTCGCAACCTGTCGGAGGTGCTGGCGGCACAGGAGGCTTCGTCGAAGATCCTCGCGCTTCTGCTCGCGGCGATTGCCTCCGTTTCACTCGTCGTCGGCGGCATCGGCATCATGAACATCATGCTGGTCTCGGTGACCGAGCGCACGCACGAGATCGGCCTGCGGCTGGCCGTCGGGGCACGGAGCAGGGACATCCTGACGCAGTTTCTCGTCGAAGCCGTTACGCTCGCACTCATCGGCGGCCTCGTCGGCATCGTGCTGGGCGCGGTCGCGTCGTTTGCGGTGGGCCACTTCGCCGGCTGGCGCACCGAAATGAGCGTGGCGTCCGTGTTGCTGGCCGTCGGTTTCTCGGGCGCGATCGGCGTCTTCTTCGGGTTCTATCCGGCGCGTACCGCGGCGCGGCTGAACCCGATCGACGCATTGCGGCACGAGTGAGTTCGCCCGGCCGGACAACGGATTCGCGCCGGCCGGCGCGCGCATCGGGCGCCCTGCTCCGCAATTCGACGGCCGCAGCGTCGGACCTGTAGCTTCCTACAGGTGCCACCGCCCCCGCGTTCGGAGCTATTGTCCGGCCCACGGTCGCCTCCGCGCAGGGTCGCGGTCACGGCGCAGCCGTTACGGGGAGGAGCGCATGAAGATTCTCGTGGTCGACGATCACCCGCTCATCGTCGAGGCACTGGCGCAACTCCTCCCGCAGCTCGGACCGAACGTCGAAATGCGGGCTGCAGGCGATCCGGCGCGAGGCCATGGCCGTGCTCGACAACGAGCCGGACGTGACGCTGGTCCTGCTCGACCTCGCGCTGCCCGGAGCACGCGGGCTCGATTTCCTCGGCGACCTCAAGCTCGACTATCCGGGCGTGCCGATCGTCGTGATCTCCGCGACGCACGATCGGGCGACCGTGCTGGCTGCGCTCGGGGCCGGCGCGCACGGATTCATCCCGAAAAACGCCGATGCGCCAGATGCTGCTCGCCGCCGTGCAGCACGTGCTGGACGGCGGCGTGTACCTGCCTTCCGAGGGCACACCGGCACCCGACGGCGACGGTGTCCACCTCGCACCCGGCGCGCTGGGGCTCACGGCGCGGCAGACCGATGTGCTGAAGCTCCTCGCCCAGGGCAAGCCGAACAAGCTGATCTGCCGCGACCTGACGCTCTCGGAGGGAACGGTCAAGGTCCACGTCAGCGCGATCCTGAAGGCGCTGCGCGTGCATTCGCGCACCGAGGCCATCGCCGTGCTTGCCCGCCGCGGGATCAGCGTCGACACGATGCCGGCGCGGCCGGCGCGCAGCGGGTCGCACCTGCGCTGATTCTGCGCTTCGGCGGCGGATCGTGCGGAACATATCGGGCGGCCGGGCGGGCACCGGCGCCATGTCGCCACTGCTGGCCCATGCGCGGGCGGATCAGGTCGCCACGCTCTACCGGTCGTGGCATCGGACAACCGCGTCGATGGTGCTGGGGGCGCTCATCCTGTGCGGCGTCCTCTGGCAGCAGGAAGCGTCATGGATCATGGCGGCGTGGTTGGCGGCCATCCTCGTCAACCAGGCCTGGCGCGGCCTGCTGGCGCGCGCCTACCGACGCGCGGAACCGCGGGTTGCCGATGCCGCACGCTGGGGCGCGTACTGGGCCGTCGGCTCCACGCTCGCCGGCGCGCTGTGGGGCGCGGCCGCGATCGCGATGTTCCCGGCATCACCCTCGTACCAGGCGCTGTTCATCGTCTGCCAGTTCGGCGTGATCCTCGGCGGGCTCAACCTCACCGCCGTCTACAAGCCGTCGTTCTACGGCTTCGTGCTCGCCGCGCTCGTGCCGCTGATCGCGCGGGTTGCCGTCGAAGGCGACCAGGTGCATCTGTTCACGGCGGGCGTGCTCGGCGTCGTGCTGGTGTTCGTGCTGGCGTTCGGCCGCCAGGTGAACGGCGTGCTGACCCAATCGCTGGCGATGCGCTATGAAAACGTCGACCTCATCCGCGAACTCAAGGCACAGACGGAGGCCGCGCTCGCCGCGCGCGCCGCCGCCGAGTCGGCCAGCCGGGCCAAGAGCCAGTTTCTCGCCGCGGCGAGCCATGACCTGCGCCAGCCGCTGCATGCGATGGGACTCTTTGCCGCCGCGCTCGCGGCCAGGGTGCGCGATCCCGAGGTGAGACCGCTGGTCGCGAGCATTCGCGCGTCGGTCGAAGCCCTCGAGGAACTGTTCGCCCAGCTGCTCGACCTGTCGCGGCTGGACGCCGGAGCGCTCAAGCCGGCACGGGCGAGCGTGGCGCTCGGACCGCTGCTGGCGCGCCTCGCCGCCGATTTCGCGCCGCAGGCGAACGCGGCGGGACTTGCGCTGCGGATCGTGCCGACGCGGCTTGCGGTCGACACCGATCCGGTCCTGCTCGAACGCATCCTGCGCAATCTCGTGGCCAACGCGGTGCGTTACACGCCGGCGGGTGGCGTCGTCATCGGGGCGCGCCGGCGCGCAGCTGCGGTGCGCGTCGACGTGATCGACTCGGGCATCGGCATCGCCGAACACGACCGCGCGCGCGTCTTCGACGAGTTCGTGCAGCTGGCCGCGGCGCCCCGACACCATGCCGGGGGGCGCGGCATGGGGCTCGGTCTCGCGATCGTGCGCCGGCTCGCGACGCTTTGCGGACATCAGGTGGAACTCGCGTCGACTCCGGGCCGCGGCTCACGCTTCTCGATCACTCTTGCCGCGCACGAACCTGCGCCGCCGGGACGGCCGGAGGCACCGGGCCGGCGGAGCAACCTCCGCGGCAACCGCGCGCACGCTGGCGGGCCGTCGCATCGTGGTCGTCGACGACGATCCGGCCGTGGTCGCCGCCATGCGCGCGCTGTTCGCCTCGTGGAAGGCGACCGCCGTGGGAGGCGCCGACGCCAGCTCGGCCCTGGCCGCCCTCGCCGCCGCCGACGGCTCGGCGCGCGGCGAGGTGGATCTGATCGTCGCGGATCTCCGCCTGGCCGACGGCAAGTCGGGAATCGACGCCATCGCGCGGCTGCGCTCCGCGCTCGGATCGGCGACGCCGGCGTTGGTCGTGTCAGGCGACACGAGCGGCGCGGCGCAGGCCGAAGTGCGCGCAGCCGGAGTGGAATTGCTGGTGAAGCCGGTCGTCGCTGCCGCGCTCAAGGACGCGGCGGAAGGTGCGCTTGGCATGTGGGCCGACCCATCCGGCGCCAGGGCGCGGGCCGCCTGATCCTGAATCGGCACGAAGCTTCGAAAAACAGCCCGGCGCAAGGCCGGGCCGTATCGACGCGCGGATTGTGCGCGCGAATGCCTAGCCGGACACGCCGTCGCGAAAGTGATGCATCCGCTCGCGCATCCGTTGCCGGAACGATTCGCCCTGCGCTGATTCTCTTCTGCAGCAGGTCGCGCACGACCGCCTTCTGCTCGGGGCTGAATTGTGCCGTAGAGCGCCAGCCATTCGTCGCGGACCGCCTTCCGCGCCAGCGCGGCCCTCGTCCATCGCGGCATCGGCGGCCGCGGCGACGGCGGCAAGGTTCGGCTCGGGCTTCGCCAGCTCGGCCTGCAGCGTGTCCCTGACCTTCGCCTGCAGCGCACGGGCCTTTTCGCGGGCCAGCTTGCTGTTGGCGACGGCCTTGTCGAACATCTCCTGCTGCATCGTATTGAGCTTGAGTTCCGCCCTGGCGTGCGCAATCAGGTGACCGATCATCGCGTCGGCCCCGCCGGGACCATGCGGGCCGCCGAGGGGTTGCGCCAGCGCGGCGCCGGAGCCGAATGCCGTCGCCATGGCGACGGCGGCGACTCCGGCGATGCCGCGGAAGGTGTGCTCGAGTCGTCATAGCGCTGTCCTTTCGTTGATTGCGGCGCCACAGCGATCGTGCGGCTCCTGTAGCTTCGACCCCATTATCGTCCCGCGTTCCCCACGCCGCCCGGCGAATTGCAACCGGACGTTGCAAGGCGGCGCGGACGTTACAATCGGTTACACTCGGCCGCCCCCGCGACGTGGCGGGGCCTTACTCTGACTCATGGTCGCCAAGCATGCCGCGCCGAAGATACTCGTCGTCGACGACGACGCGCGCTTGCGCGACCTCCTGTCGCGCTATCTGACCGAGCAGGGGTTTCAGGTCGCGACGCTCGCCGACGCGCGCGATCTCGACCGGAAGCTCCAGCGCGATCCTCCCCATCTCATCGTGCTCGATCTCATGCTCCCCGGAGAGGATGGACTCGCCGTCTGCCGGCGGCTGCGGGCGGCGGGAGAAAGCGTGCCCATCGTCATGCTGACTGCGCGCGGGGAGGACGTCGACCGCATTGTCGGTCTCGAGTCGGGCGCCGACGACTATCTGCCGAAGCCCTTCAATCCGCGCGAACTCGTCGCCCGGATTCACGCGGTGTTGCGGCGCCAGACGGAACGGCTCGCTCCGGGCGCGCCGGCGACCGAAGGCAAGGTCGCCTTCGGTCCGTTCACCCTCGATCTTGCCGCGCGCACGCTCGTCAACGGCGACGCCACGATCCACCTCACCACCGGCGAGTTCTCGCTGCTCAAGGTGTTCGCACAACACGCGCGCCAGCCGCTGGCACGCGAAAAGCTGATGTTGCTCGCGCGCGGCCGGGACCATGATGTGTTCGATCGGGCGATCGACGTCCAGGTGTCGCGACTGCGCAAGCTGATCGAGCCCGATCCGGCCAAACCCCGCTACCTGCAGACGGTCTGGGGATTCGGTTACGTCTTTGTGCCGGATGACGCGGCGGCGGACGCCGGCCCGAAGGATGTCCCGCCGTGACCCTCGTGCCGCGCTCGCTGTTCGGGCGTCTTGCGCTGCTGCTGCTGGCGGTCGTCGCCGTCGCGCTCGTCGCGACGATCCTCTTTTTCCGGCAGGACCGGATGACGCTGCTCGCGCGCCAGTTCGGCGATACCAAGATCGTGCAGCTGCAGGCCGTGCGCGCCGCGCTCGAGGCCAACGACACGCCGGAGCGGCGCGAATCGATCGGCCGCATCGGCCGCGAGTACGACGTGCGCATCGTGCCCGAAAGCGAACGCCCCTTCATGGGCGGCGTTGCGCGTCCCGCCGCCGCTGGAAGCGCTGGAGGCGCGCCTGCGCGAAGCGCTTGGCCCCGGCACGGAGCTGCGCGTGGCACCGGGTCGCGGCCTGCTCCTGGTGCGGGTCGAAGCCGCCGGCACTGGCTACTGGGTCGGCTTTCCGCTTCCGCCTCGCCCGCAGGCCGAGGACTACCCGTCGCGCGCGGCGCTGTGGAGCCTGATCCTCGCCACGGTGCTGCTGGCCGCCGCCTTCGCCTTCGCCCGCTACCTCGCGCGCCCGCTGCGCGAGTTGAGCGCGACCGTCGAGCGCATCGGCCGCGGCGACACGCCGCCGCCGCTGCCCGAGCACGGGCCCTCGGAGATCGTCACCCTGAATCGCGGCGTGAACCGGATGGCGGCCAATCTCGCCCAGCTCGAGCAGGATCGCGCGCTGCTGCTCGCCGGCGTTTCCCACGACCTGCGCACGCCGCTCGCGCGGCTTCGTCTCGGCATCGAGATGGACGCGCGCGACGATGCGACGCGCGCGGGCATGGTCGACGACATCGAGGAGATGAACCGGATCATCGGCCAGTTCCTCGAGTTCGCGCGGACCGAACGAGGACAGCGCGCAGGAGCCGCGCGACCCGAACGCGATCGTCGCCGCCTGCGTGGACCGCTATGCGCGCACCGGCAGGGACGTGCGCTTCGCGCCCGGCGCCGTGCCGCTCGTGCCGCTGCGGCCCACGGCGCTGTCGCGCCTCGTCGCCAACCTGATCGACAACGCGATCGCCTACGGGGCTCCGCCGGTGGAAGTGACGACCCGCGCCGAGGGCGGGCACGTGGTGCTCGACGTCGCCGACCGCGGCCCGGGCATCGCGCCCGGAGAGGTCGAGCGGCTGAAGCAGCCGTTTACCCGGGCGTCGGCGGCGCGCACCGATGCGTCGGGCGTTGCCGGCGCCGGACTCGGGCTCGCGATCGTCGAGCGCATCGCGCGGCTGCACGGCGGAACCTTCGAGCTCCTCCCGCGCGACGGCGGCGGGACGGTGGCGCGGGTGACGATTCCCGTCGCGCCCTGACGGGGCAGACCACGCTGATCCGCGGCTGGCGGCGCGGCGCGGCTCGCAGCAACGCGGTCGTCCGCTATTTCGGCGCCATCCGGATCGCGCCGTCGATGCGGATGACTTCGCCGTTCAGCATGACGTTGTGCACGATCTCGCGGACGAGCGACGCGAATTCCTCGGGCCGCCCGAAGCGCGGCGGAAACGGCACCATCTTCGCGAGCGACGCCTTCAGCTCGGGCGGCAACCCGTCGCCCATCGGCGTCTCGAACACGCCCGGAGCGATCGTCATGACGCGTATGCCGTGCCGCGCCAGCTCGCGCGCGATCGGCAGCGTCATGCCCACCAGGCCCGCCTTCGACGCGCTGTACGCGGCCTGCCCGATCTGTCCGTCGAATGCGGCGACGGACGCCGTGTAGACGATCACGCCGCGCTCTCCCTCGGCGTTGGCGGCGCTCTTCGCCATCGCGTCGGCAGCCAGCCGCGTCAGGTTGAACGAGCCGATCAGGTTGATGTTGATCGCGCGCACGAAGCCGGCCAGCGTGTGCGGACCGTCGCGGCCCACGACCTTCTCGCCGTGGACGATGCCCGCGCAATTGACGAGCCCCTGCAATCCGCCGTAGCCGTCGACGGCGGCCGACGACCGCAGCCTGGCCGCTCGACTCGTCGGCGACATCGGTGCGCAGGAAGCGGGCACGCGGGTCCGAGCTCCTGCGCGAGCGCGCGCCCTTCCGCTTCCTTGAGGTCGGCGATGACGGCATTGCCGCCGCCGGCCACCACCATGCGGACCGTGGCGGCGCCCAACCCCGAGGCACCGCCGGTCACGATGAACGTGCTGCCCTCGAGCTGCATGCTTGCAATTCTCCGTCGGGTTCGTGGTGCGTCTGCCGAACAGTCGGCGCCGTCACTTCGGCTGCGCCTTGAACACGGACATCGCCGTGGTGATCAGGCCCGCCAGATCGGCGAGGTTCGCCGGCACGATCACCGTATTGTTGGTCTTGGCAATGTTGGCGAACGCGCCGACGTACTGCTCGGCCACCTTGAGGTTGACCGCCTGGATACCGCCGGGCGCTTCGATCGACTCGGCCACCTGCCGGATCGCCTTCGCGTTCGCTTCGGCGATCGCCAGCAGCGCCGAAGCGTGTCCCTGCGCCTGGTTGATCTCCGCCTGCTTCTCGCCTTCGGACTTCGCGATGGCCGCGGCGCGGGCGCCGTTGGCGAGGTTGATCTGCTCCTGCTGCTTGCCTTCGGACGTCGCGATCACCGCGCGCTTCTCGCGCTCGGCGGTGATCTGCGCCTGCATCGCGTGCAGGATCTCCTTCGGCGGCGTCAGGTCCTTGATCTCGTAGCGCAGGACCTTCACGCCCCAGTTTCCCGCCGCCTGGTCGAGCGCGGCGACGACGAGGCCGTTGATGTGATCGCGCTCCTCGAAGGTGCGGTCGAGCTCCATGCGGCCGATCACGCTGCGCAACGTGGTCTGCGCCAGCTGCGTGATCGCCACCTGGAAATTGCTGGAGCCGTACGAGGCGAGCCTCGGGTCGGTGACCTGGAAATAGAGAATGCCGTCCACCTGCAACTGCGTGTTGTCCTTGGTGATGCAGATCTGGCTCGGCACGTCGAACGGGATCTCGCGCAGGTCGTGCCGGTAGGCGACCCGATCGACGAAGGGAATCACGAAATTGAGACCCGGCTGCAGCACCGCGTAAAAACGCCCCAGCCGCTCGATGACGAGCGCGTGCTGCTGCGGCACGACGCGTATGGCGCGGGTGATGATGATGACGGCGACGACGAACAGTGCGATCGTGAACAGTGACGAGCCTAACCACATGGCGAACCCCTCCAGCGCTGATTCATAAAGGTTGAATGCCTCCATCGCCGGATCAGGCGGAAGGACGGCGGTCGGACAGGATCAGGACCGAGCCGCGCGTGGCGACGATGTAGAGCGTCTGGTCGCGCGGCACGTCCGGGGCCGCGAGCTCGGCATCCCAGGTCGAGCCGCGGTACGCGACGCGGGCGGTGCCGTCGGCGTTCCACGTCGCCACATGAACGGTCTGTCCCACGTCGAGCGGGGCCTGCAGCGGCGGGGACGCGCGGGCGAGACGCCAGCGGTGCGCCACAATCGTCAGCACGACGCCGAGCACGCCCGCAACAGCGAACTGCACCTGCAGGCCCGCACCGAACCAGGCGGCGACGCCACCCAGCGCGACGGCGATGCCCACGGCGAGCAGATAGAACGTCCCGGTCACGAGTTCCGCGCCAACCAGCAAGGCGGCGGCGATCCACCAGATCCATTCAACGCTCATCGTTCGCTTTCCATTCAGGCCGGACAATTGTCTTGCACCGCGACCACCGGGCCGCGAATCAGGAAGCCGGGCCGCTTTGAACGACGGCGATCCGCCCCCATCTGGCCGGTGCGTCCCGACGGGAGGCAACGGGGTCACGCGAGCCGGTTTTCGCCCCGGATTGCGGTATAATATTCTCTTTTTTAATCAAGCGCTTTGGCGCCTGTTCACCGAACGTGCGGGGTTGCGATGCCGATTTACGAATACCGTTGTTCCGCTTGCGGTCATGAGCTCGAGGCGTTGCAGAAGTTTTCCGATGCGCCTCTGGCCGACTGCCCGTCCTGCCACGCCGCCACGCTGGTGAAGCTCCTCTCCGCGGCCGGGTTCAAGCTCAAAGGCAGCGGCTGGTATGCCACGGACTTCAAAGGCAGCGGCGGCAAGCCCGCGCCGGTGAAGACCGACGCCGCATCGAAGTCCGAGCCCGGCGCCGGAAGCGATGGCGGCGCCAAGGGCGAGTCGCAAGGGCGAAACGCCGGTCGGCGCGAAGAGCGAGTCCAAGAGCGAAACCGCGAGCAGCACGCCCGCGCCGGCCGCGAAGACCGGAGCGCCCTCCTGCCACCACGTAGCGTAATGCCGCCGGCACGAACGATGAAGCGTTATCTGATCGCAGGTCTGCTCGTCTGGGTCCCGCTCGGCGTCACCATCTGGGTGATCAATTTCCTGGTGACCACGCTCGACCAGACGCTGCTGCTCCTGCCGGAGGCACTGCGGCCCGAGGCGCTGGTCGGCTTTCGCATCCCCGGCCTGGGCGTGTTGCTCAGTTTCGTGATACTGCTCGTCACCGGCGTCTTCGCCGCCAACTTCTTCGGCCAGCGGCTGATCCGCGTCTGGGAAGGCATCCTCGGCCGCATTCCGTTCGTCAAGTCGATCTACTCGTCGGTCAAGCAGGTCAGCGACACCCTGCTGTCCGATCAGGGGACGGCGTTTCGCAAGGCCCTGCTGGTCGAGTTCCCGCGCCCGGGTTGCTGGACGATCGCGTTCCTGACGGGCACGCCGGCCGATACGGTCATCGACCATCTTTCGGACGAGCACATCAGCGTCTACGTGCCGACGACGCCGAACCCGACCGGCGGCTACTTCGTGATGGTGCCGAAGAACACCGTGCGCGAACTCGACATGTCGGTCGACGACGCGCTCAAGTACATCATTTCCATGGGCGTGGTTTCCCCGCGCCGCCGACGCGCTGCGCCAAAGGCGCCGCCCGTGCCGCTGCCTGCCGCCGCCACTCACCCGCGAAATTGACCGGGCGAAGGCGATCGCGCCGTCGCGCTGAAGCGCCCGGCGCGGCCGCGCTGTTCGCCCCGCCTCGAACCTTCCCCAACACCACCGACCGCAACACCCGCCGGAGAATGCATTGAAGCGCACTGATTATTGTGGACGAATCGACCGCCGCCATCTCGGCCAGACCATCACGCTGATGGGCTGGGTGCACCGCCGCCGCGACCACGGCGGCGTCATCTTCGTCGATCTGCGCGACCGCGAAGGGTCTCGTGCAGATCGTCTTCAACCCCGACCGCGCCGCCACGTTCGCCGCCGCCGAAACGCTGCGCAACGAGTTCGTGATCCGCGTGACCGGGCTCGTGCGGCTGCGCCCGGAGGGCGGCGCCAATCCGAACCTCGTTTCCGGCGAGATCGAGGTGCTCGCGCACGAGATGGAGATCCTGAACGCGGCGCAGACGCCGCCGTTCCCGCTCGACGACGAGAACCTGTCGGAGACGGTCCGGCTCCAGCACCGCGTCATCGACCTGCGCCGGCCGCAGATGCAGAAGAACCTGATGCTGCGCCACCGGGCCGCGATGGCCGCGCGCAAGTACCTCGACGCGAACGGATTCGTCGACATCGAAACACCGGTGCTCTACAAGTCGACGCCCGAAGGCGCGCGCGAATTCCTCGTGCCGTCGCGGATTCACCACGGGATGTTCTACGCGTTGCCGCAGTCCCCGCAGCTGTTCAAGCAGATGCTGATGATGGCCGGCTTCGACCGCTACTACCAGATCGTCAAGTGCTTCCGCGACGAGGACCTGCGCGCCGACCGCCAGCCGGAGTTCACGCAGATCGACATCGAGACGTCGTTCCTCGACGAGCTCGAGATCCGCGAGATCATGGAAGGACTCGTCCGCGCGATGTTCAGGGACGCGCTGGGCGTCGAGCTGCCCGACCCGTTCCCGGTGATGCAGTTCGCCGACGCGATGCGCGACTACGGCTCGGACAAGCCCGACTTGCGCATCCCGCTCAAGCTCACCGAGCTCACCGACGTGATGAAGACGGTGGACTTCAAGGTGTTTCGCGCCGCCGCGGAGCTGCCCAACGGACGCGTGGCGGCGCTCTGCGTTCCCGGCGGCGGCACGCTGACGCGGAAGGAGATCGACGACTACACGACGTTCGTCAAGATCTACGGCATCGGCGGGCTCGCGTACATCAAGGTCAACGACGCGGCGAAGCCGAACGAGGAAGGGCTGCAGTCGCCGATCGTCAAGTTTCTCTCGGCCGACGTGCTGGCCACGATCATCGAGCGCACCGGCGCCCGGACCGGAGACCTCGTGTTCTTCGCCGCCGATCGCGAAAAGGTCGTCAACGACGCGCTTGGCGCGTTGCGCGCCAAGATCGGCACCGAGCGCGGCCTCGTCGCCCCCGGCTGGAAGCCGCTGTGGGTCGTCGACTTCCCGATGTTCGAGTTCGACGAGGAGAAGAAGACCTGGGGCGCGCGGCATCATCCGTTCACCGCGCCGAAGGAAGGCCACGATGTCCTGTTCGCGACGGACCCCGGAAAGGCCATCGCCAAGGCCTACGACGTGGTCCTGAACGGCTGGGAGATCGGCGGGGGCTCGGTGCGCATCCACAAGCCCGAAGTGCAGGCGAAGGTCTTCTCCGCACTCAGGATCAGCCCCGAGGACCAGCGGAAGAAGTTCGGCTTCCTGCTCGACGCGCTGTCCTACGGCGCGCCCCCGCACGGCGGCATTGCGTTCGGTTTCGACCGGCTCGTCGCGATGATGGCCGGCGTCGACCAGATTCGCGACGTGATCGCGTTCCCGAAGACCCAGCGCGGGCAGGACCTCCTCATCGACACGCCCACGGCCGTCACCGAGCAGCAGCTGCGCGATCTTCACATCAAGGTGCGGCAGACCGAGACGACCCGTCCCGCCGGCTGAGATGAACGGCCCCCACGCTCACTGCGTTTGCTGCCGCCGGGGCGCTCAGTGCCCTTCGGGCGGCCGGGCGGGCAGATGCGCGGCCCCCACGCTCATTGCGTTCGCTGCCCCCCGCGGGGGCGCTCAGTGCCCGTCGGGCGGCCGCGCGGGCACTGACCCGCATCTCTGGCGCAGCCCGGCGCGTTGACGGACAATCGCGTCCTATCCATGACCGAGTTTCTCCCCAATGCCGAGCGTTTCGCGATGGCGCAGGAACCTGTGCGGCATCGCGCTGCTGCTGTTCCTCACGGCAGGCATCGCCTTCGACTGCGTCTGCCCGCACCACGCCGCAGACGCTGCCGAAGTCGCTCTCGCCGACCTGCCGAAGGAGGCGCGCGACGTCCACGCACTGGTGGGCAAGGGTGGACCGTTCCCGTTCGACCGGGACGGCGTCGTGTTCGGCAATCGCGAGAAGCTGTTGCCGGCCAAGCCGCGCGGCTACTACCACGAGTACACCGTGCGCACGCCCGGCGTGACGAGCCGCGGCGGCCGCCGTCTCGTTTGCGGCGGCCCGACGAAGGCCCCCGACGCGTGCTATTACACCGATGACCACTACCGATCGTTCCGAAAGATCCGCCCATGAAGCTGCCCGATCTGCACGACCTCGAAATCGCAGGTGTTCACGCGTTGCAGGGTGACGTCCATGCGCTCGCGGCGGCCGCGACGGCGGCCAAGCTGCGTTTTGCCGCGGCCGATCTCAGGGGAGTCAACAGCAAGGCGGAGCTGCTGACGGCATTGGCGAAAGGCCTGGGCCTCCCCGGGCACTTCGGCAACAACTGGGACGCCCTCGCCGATTCGGTCGAGGATGGCGACTGGCTCGGCAAGAACGGCTGCGTGATCGCGGTGTCGCACTCCGGCGCCTATCGGAAAGCGCACGGCATCGACTGGACGACGTGCGAGGACATCCTCGCCGAAGCATCCGACTACTGGCGGGAACGACACAAGCCGTTCTGGGTTTTCGTCGACTGAAGCGCGACGCGGCGATCGGTCGCTCGCCAGGTTGCGGTGGGCGTGACAGACCGGCCGCCGCCGGCGCCGCCCGCCGGCGGCCGCAGCGACAGGATCCCGCATGGGCACGAAGATCCCCGTCTCGACACTGGTGCTGGTCGCCACACGCGATCTGCGCGTATTGTTGATCGAACGCGCGGATGCCCCGGATTACTGGCAGTCGGTGACCGGCAGCCAGGAGCCCGGCGAAACGCTCGTCGAAACGGCGAACCGCGAGCTGCTCGAGGAAACCGGGATCGACGCCGCGGCGCATGGCGGCCTCGCCGACTGGAAGCTGTCGAACGTCTACGCGATCTTTCCGCGCTGGCGCCATCGCTATCCGCCGGACACGACGCACAATACCGAGCACGTCTTCGCGCTGCTGGTGCCCGAACCCGTCGCGGTGCGGCTCGATCCGCGCGAGCATCGCTCGTACGTCTGGCTTCCCTGGGAAGAGGCCGCGGCGAAGTGCTTTTCCTGGTCGAATCGCGACGCTATCCGTCTGCTGCCGGAACGGATCGCGCGTCCCGCAGGCTGACCGCTCCGTCACGATCCCGGACCGACCATCCGCTCGGGCCGCACCCAGGCATCGAATTCATCCGCGGTGACATAGCCGAGCGCCAGCGCCGCGGCCTTGAGCGTCGTGCCCTCGCGGTGCGCCTTCTTCGCGATCTCGGCGGACTTGTCGTAGCCGATGTGCGGATTCAGCGCGGTGACGAGCATCAGCGAGCGGGCAACGAGCTCCGCGATGCGCTCGCGGTCGGGCTCGATCCCGCGCGCGCAGTTCACGTCGAAGCTCGCCATGCCGTCGGCCAGCAGGCGCACGCTCTGCAGCAGGTTGTGGATGACGAGCGGCTTGTAGACATTGAGCTCGAAGTTGCCGGACGCGCCGCCGACGCCGACGGCCACGTCGTTGCCCATCACCTGCGCGGCAATCATCGTCAGCGCCTCGCATTGCGTCGGATTGACCTTGCCCGGCATGATGGAGCTCCCCGGCTCGTTCTCGGGAATCGTGATCTCGCCCAGGCCCGACCGCGGTCCGCTCGCGAGCCAGCGCACGTCATTGGCGATCTTCATCAGCGCGCCGGCGAGCCCGCGCAGCGCGCCGTGCAGGTGCACCATCGCGTCGTTGGCCGCGAGGGCCTCGAACTTGCTGGGGGCGGTGACGAACGGCAGGCCCGTGCACGCCGCGATGTCCGCGGCGACGCGCGCGCCGAATTCGGGATGGGCATTGAGGCCGGTGCCCACTGCCGTGCCGCCCAGCGCCAGCTCGAACACATGGGGCAGCGCCGCCTCGATGTGCGTCCTGGCATGCGCGAGCTGCGCCACATAGCCCGAGAACTCCTGGCCGAGCGTCAGCGGCGTCGCGTCCTGCAGATGCGTGCGGCCGATCTTGACGATGCCGGAGAACGCCGCCGCCTTCCCGGCCAGCGTGGCGCGCAGCGCGTCGAGCGCGGGCAGGAGATCGCGCGTGACGGTCTGCGCCGCCGCGACGTTCATCGCCGTCGGAAAGACGTCGTTCGACGACTGGCCGCGGTTGACGTCGTCGTTCGGATGGACGAGCCGGCCTTCGCCGCGCGGCCCGCCGAGGATTTCCGAGGCGCGATTGGCGAGCACCTCGTTGACGTTCATGTTGGTCTGCGTGCCGGAGCCCGTCTGCCAGACCGCGAGCGGGAATTCGGCCGCGTGGAGTCCGGCGAGCGCTTCGTCCGCGGCGGCGACGATCGCGTCCGCGGTCCGCTGCGGAAGCAGCGCCGAGGCCCGCGTTGACCCGCGCCGCCGATCGCTTGACGATCAGCAGCGCGCGAATCAGCGCTTCCGGCATCTTCTCGGTCGAGATCCGGAAATGCAGCAGCGAGCGCTGCGTCTGCGCGCCCCAGAGCCGGTCGGCCGGCACTTCGATCGGGCCGAACGTGTCGCGCTCGATGCGCACGGAATGCTCGGTCATGTCAGGCCTCCGTCGGGGAGTCGAAGGCGACACTTTCGCACATCTGGTAGCCTGCCAGTCTTCTGCCGCCCGATCCGATGCCCAGGCACGGCCGGATGCCCCGAACGCCACGCCGGAGACAAGGATGCCGATCCGGGGTGGGCGGCCCAGGCTTTCTTGTGGAGGTTCCCATGCCCGCGAAGGATCCGCCGACCGCTGCTCCGGTCCCGACTCCCCCAGCCACGCTGCGTCTCACGTTCGCCTACCGCGGCCGCGACGTGCAACTTGTCGCGACGCAGCGCGTTGCAATGATCGCCCCTCCGTCCGTGACGCCGGCGCCCGCGCAAGGCCAGTCCGGTTACTGGATCGAGCTGCGCGGTGCAACGGGAGACCTGCTGTTTCACCGTGCCTTATCCTCGCCGGTCCGGGTCGACGTCGAAGTGTTTGCGGACGACGCCGGGCAGTCGATGCAACGCGTGCCCGTGCCGTCGCCGGAGGGACAGTTCGACGTGCTGGTGCCCGACCTGCCTGCCGCGAGAGACCTTCGTTTTCTTCGGCACGCCGTCCGGGGCCGCGTCGGAGGCGGCGCCCTCGCGCGAAGTGTTCCGCGCCGAAGTGAACGAGCTCCGCAAGCCACGCAGCGCAGCGCCGGCACCCGATACCGGGCCCACGCCAAGGGAAGGCGACCGCAAATGAGCGCGGCGGACGGATTCGTCGGCGGCACGGTCAAGGTCGTCGACCACGGGCCGAACGGCGCGCGCTACAACATCGTCATCGTCGGCGATGGCTATCGCGCCGCCGATGCGGCCAAATATCATGCGGATGTTCAGGGCTTCGTCGACGCGCTGCGCGGCACGGCCCCGTTCGCCGACCTCTGGTGCGGCATCAACATTCACCGCGTCGACGTCGTCTCGACCGACGGCGGCGCGGACGATCCGGCCTCGTGCGGGGATCTCAGCGCCGGGTCCGGCGCGGCGCCGAGAACCTACTTCGACTCGACGTTCTGCGGTGGCGGCGCCATCCGGCGCCTGCTGACCTGCGACGGCACGAGTGCGCAGAACGTGGCCCGGGCGCAGGTGCCCGAAGCCCACATGACCCTGGTGATCGTCAACTCCCCGCTCTACGGCGGCTCGGGCGGTTCCGTGGCGACGTTTTCGACGCACGCGAGTGCGGCGGAGATCGCGTTGCATGAGATGGGACACACGGCATTCGGTCTCGCCGACGAGTACGAATACTATGCCGGCTGCTCGAGCGGCGAGGCCGACAGGAACAATTACGTCGGCGGCGAGCCGGCGGAGCCCAACGTCACGCTGAACGCCAACCGGAACACCATCAAGTGGAAGGGTGCGCTGACATCGCCGGCAGACGCGCTGCCGACGACCGTCAACGGGAACTGCGCGCAGTGCGATACGCAGGCGAATCCGAAGCCCGCGGGCTACGTCGGCGCTTACACCGGCGCGCGCTACTACCACTGCGGCTGTTACCGCCCGACGTACGACTGCCGGATGCGCACGCTGGGCAAGCCGTTCTGCGCGGTTTGCCAGAAGATCATCCGGGATACGCTGCGCCCTTACCTGCCCGCGGCCTACCAGGGACTGTGGTGGGCAGCACCCGCCGGCGCCGAGTCGGGCTGGGGAATCAATTTCGCGCACCAGGGCGACACGATCTTCGCGACCTGGTTCACGTACGACGCCGGTGGCAGGGCCTGGTGGCTGTCGATGACGGCCGTGAAGACCGCGTGGAACGTCTACACCGGCACGCTGTTCGAAACGCGCGGACCGCCGTTCAACGCCATGCCGTTCAACCCGGCACTGGTCACCAAGAACGCCGTCGGAACCGGCACGCTGACGTTCACCGATGCGAACAACGCCAGCTTTGCTTTCAACGTGAACGGTGTGAACCGGACCAAGGCCATCACCCGCCAGGCTTTCGGTCCGCTGCCGACATGCACGTTCGGCGTGCAGCAGGCATTGAGCCTCGCCACCAATTACCAGGACCTGTGGTGGGCCGCGCCGGCCGGCGCCGAATCCGGATGGGGGATCAACTTCACGCACCAGGGAAACACGATTTTCGCCACCTGGTTCACCTACCACTTCGATGGCTCGCCACTGTGGCTGTCGGTCACCGCCAGCAACACGGCACCGGGCGTCTACGCCGGAACGCTCTACCTGACGAGCGGGCCCGCCTTCGATGCCGTGCCGTTCCTTCCGGCGAATGTCGTGCTGACGCCCGTCGGCACGGCAACCCTGACGTTCGCCAACGGCAACAGCGCGACGTTTGCGTACACGATCACGCTCGGCACGCCACCGGTCGCGGTGACACAGACGAAACAGATCACGCGCCAGATATTCCAGGCGCCCGGCACTGTCTGCCAGTGATCCGCAAGCCGCAGTTCGCGCGGCGAAATCCTGGTTGTCTGACAATCGTCAAGGCGACGGGCGCTTCCTTGTGCAACACTTTTCGATGATGGGAGGCTGACAGGGTTCCAGCGATCCCATCCGGAAACGCAAGGAGATCGACATGCTCAAGCGCGTCGATCCTGTTTGCACTTCTTCTCTTCACGTCAGCGCACGCTGGCGCCGAGGGATACGGCGACGTCTACTACAACCCGGCAGAGCCTGGATGGGGCGTCTTTCTCATCCAGAGCGACGTCACCCAGTTCGCGCATTCTTCATCTACGGGCCGGACGGCAAGCCCACCTGGTACACGGCGCAACTCATGGAGGACGCCGGCGGCAACTTCACCGGCACGCTCTACGCCACCACCGGCACGTACTTCGCCGACCCGTGGCAGGGCTACAACATCGCTGCCGTCGGCACGGCGTCGTTCCAGCCGACCGACGCCTACCACGCCACGCTGCGCTATTCGTTCACCGGCGGCCCGACGATCGAAAAGTCGGTCGAGCGCCAGACGCTCACACCTTACCAGCTGGCCGGCAATTACTCGGGATCGATGTCCGGGACCATTGCCGGCTGCGCCAACCCCGTCGACGACAACGCGCATTTCCGCGGCAGGTACAATCTCACGGTCACGCAGACGGAAGACACGGCGTCGACACTCACCTTCACCTTTGTCGACACCGACAATAGCGGCATCGTTTGCACGGGGACGGGCCCGATGACTCATTTCGGCACCCGGTACAAGCTCAACGGCCAGTTCAGTTGCACCGGACAAGGCCTTACCCCGACGCCGACCCCGGCAACCATCGATTCCTACCATCCCACCGGGCAGGGCATCGAGGGTCGCTTGACCACTACCACGGTCGACGGCTGCAGATTGTCGCTGCAATTCGCCGCGGTGCAAAACAACTGACGTCGCCGTCGCTTGCGGCGATCTGCGCTGGACATGCATCCGGGCAGGCATGCCCGGACGCGGAAAAAGGGGCGCCCGCGGGCGCCCCTCTGTTTCACGCCTTCGCGGTCAACTATGCAGCGGGCGTCGCCGGAGCTTCCGCGTGCGGCGCGGGCGCCGGCGCAGCGGCGTCTTCCGCCGCCGCTTTCATCGACAGCCGCAGGCGTCCCTTGTCGTCGGCTTCGAGCACCTTGACGCGGACGATCTGCCCTTCCTTGACGTAATCGGAGACCAGATTGACGCGCTCCTTGGCGATCTGCGAAATGTGCAGCAGCCCGTCCTTGCCCGGGAGCACCTGGACGATCGCGCCGAAGTCGAGCAGGCGCAGCACCGTGCCTTCGTACACCCGGCCCACTTCCACCTCGGCGGTGATGTCCTCGATGCGCTTGCGCGCCACATTGCACGCGTCCGCGTTGACGGAGGCGATGGTGATGGTGCCGTCGTCCTGAATGTCGATCGTGGTGCCGGTCTCCTCGGTCAGCGCGCGGATCACCGCACCGCCCTTGCCGATCACGTCGCGGATCTTCTCCGGGTTGATCTTGAACGACATCATCCGCGGCGCGTGCTGCGACACTTCGGTGCGCGCGTGCGGCAGCGCCTCCTGCATCAGGTGCAGGATGTGCATCCGGCCCTCGCGCGCCTGCGACAGCGCAACCGCCATGATTTCCTTGGTGATCCCCTGGATCTTGATGTCCATCTGCAGCGCGGTGATCCCGCGGTCGGTGCCCGCCACCTTGAAGTCCATGTCACCCAGGTGATCCTCGTCGCCGAGGATGTCGGTCAGCACGGCGAAGCGGTTGCCTTCCTTTATGAGGCCCATCGCGATGCCGGCCACGTGCGCCTTGGTCGGCACGCCGGCGTCCATCAGCGCCAGGCTGCCGCCGCAGACGGAGGCCATCGACGAGCTGCCGTTGGATTCCGTGATCTCCGAGACCACGCGCATTGAGTAAGCGAACTCCTCGGGAGTCGGCAGCACCGCGAGCAGCGCACGCTTGGCGAGGCGTCCGTGGCCGATCTCACGCCGCTTCGGCGTGCCGACGCGGCCCGTCTCGCCGGTCGCGTACGGGGGCATGTTGTAGTGGAGCATGAAGCGGTCGGTGTACTCGCCCATCAGCGCGTCGATCCGCTGCTCGTCGCGGGCGGTGCCGAGCGTCGCGACGACGATCGCCTGCGTCTCGCCGCGCGTGAACAGCGCCGAGCCGTGGGTGCGCGGCAGTACGCCGGTGCGGATCGCGATGGGACGCACCGTGCGCGTGTCGCGGCCGTCGATGCGCGGCTCGCCGGACAGGATCTGGTTGCGAACGATCTTCGACTCGAGCTCGAAGACGAAGTTGTTGACGTGGTTCGCGTAGCCGGCGGGCGCGTCGGCGGGGATGCACTCGGCCGCGACCTTGCCGTAGATGTCCTTCAGGCGCTGTTGCCGGGCCTGCTTCGAGCGCAGCTGGTAGGCCTCGCGCAACGCGGCGTCGGCCACGGCCGTGACCTTGGCGATCATCGCCTCGTCCTTGGCCGGCGCCTGCCAGTCCCAGAGCGGCTTGCCGCCCGCTTCGACCAGCTCGTGGATCATGCCGATGGCCGCCTGCTGCTGCTGGTGGCCGAACACGACGGCGCCCAGCATGACTTCCTCGGCCAGTTCGCTGGCTTCGGATTCGACCATCAGCACAGCGGCTTCGGTCCCTGCGACGACGAGGTTCAACGCCGAGGTGGTCAGTTCGGTCTTGGTCGGATTCAGCACGTACTGGCCATCGATGTAGCCGACGCGCGCGGCGCCGATCGGGCCGTTGAACGGAACGCCCGCGAGCATCAACGCGGCGGAGGCGCCGATCATGGCCGGAATGTCGGGGTCGATTTCCGGGTCCACCGACATGACCGTGGCGATGATCTGCACTTCATTGTAGAAACCGTCGGGGAACAGCGGCCGGATCGGGCGGTCGATCAGGCGACAGGTCAGCGTTTCCTTCTCCGACGGACGACCTTCGCGCTTGAAGAAGCCGCCCGGAATCTTGCCGGCGGCATAGGTCTTTTCCTGGTAGTCGACAGTCAGCGGGAAGAAGTCCTGGCCCGACTTCGCTTCCTGCCGGGCGACCGCCGTCACCAGCACGACGGTGTCGTCAAGGCTCGCGAGCACCGCGCCGCCGGCCTGGCGTGCGATCTCTCCGGTTTCGAGCGTCAGGGTGTGGCGGCCGTAGGCAATCGATTTCTTGATGGGGTTCACGTTGTCCTCGATTCTGCAGAAAAACAATGGCCGCGCACGGTTGGCGCGGCCATTGACGTTGTCTTCAGGGGAGCTGCGGCGACGGCGCAGGATCCGTTCGCGGCTTCTGGCGACGCATCGTTCGTTCGCTGGCGCGAGCGCAATGGCGGCGGGAGGAACCGGCGCGAGATCCAGGCGCGCTTACTTGCGCAGCCCTAGCTTCTCGATCAGTGTGCGGTAGCTGTCCGCATTGCGCGACTTGAGGTAGTCGAGCAGCTTGCGGCGACGCGACACCATCCGCAGCAATCCGCGCCGCGAGTGGTGGTCCTTCACGTTGGCCTTGAAATGGTCGTTCAAGCCGTTGATGCGCGCGGTGAGCAGCGCGACCTGCACTTCGGGCGAGCCCGTGTCACCCTTGATACGCTGGTAATCGGCGATGACCTGCGCCTTCTCTTGCACCGTGACTGGCATTGCTGTGGTCCTTCTCTCTCGCGAAATGATGCATTCTTGCGGCTAGCCTGCGCGCCGCACGTAGTCGCGCGCAGCCGCGCGTGGCCGTTTTGTCAGCCGCCGCGCGGCTGACAAAGACTGCCATTATAAACAGAAAAACGCTTAGGATTCAAGCGTTAATCCGGCGCGCCCGAACCGGGCGGCGGCGCGCGCCGCGCCGAGGGTCACCGGTCCCCTTCCGTGCGCGTGAGGCGCACCGGGCGCAGCTCGCCGGCGCTCGCTTCGACCAACCCGAGAAAGCGCCCATGCGCGTCGTAGCAGCGGTGTCTTCCGGACATGTCGGGCGGCGAGCGTCCCGGCCGCCCGGCCGCGAGATCGCGCGCGGTCGAAGCGTCCACGTCGACCCGCGCGAGCCCGGAAAGCGGCGCATCGGACGGCAACAGCAACGCGTCGCGCGCAGTGTCTTCCATGGTCTCGAGTGCCTCCAGCGTCACGGCGGCGGAGAGCAAGAAAGGCCCCGAGGCGGTGCGCCGAAGCGCGGCGAGGTGCGCGCAACAGCCGAGAGCGCCGGCAACGTCCTCGGCCAGCACGCGAAGGTAGGTGCCCTTGCTGCAGACGACCCGCAGCACGGCGAGTGGCGGCGACCAGTCGAGGAGCTCGATTGCGCCGATCTCGATCGCACGTGGAACGCGGGGAATGTCGATGCCTGCGCGCGCGTACTCGTAATAGTTGCGGCCGCGGAACTTGAGCGCCGCGAACGCCGGCGGTGTCTGCACGGTCGGGCCGACGAAACGCGTGAGCGCCGACGCAAGCTCGGCGTGCGAGAACGCCAGGTCACAGGCACGGACGGTCGCGCCCTCGGCGTCGCCGGTGGTCGTCGCCACGCCGAAGCGCACGGTTGCGACGTACTCCTTCGGCGCGTCGAGCACGGCCTGCGCGAATTTCGTCGCTTCGCCGAAACAGAGCGGCAGCAACCCGGTCGCCAGCGGATCGAGGGTGCCGGTATGGCCGGCCTTTTCCGCCGCAAAGGCGCGCTTCGCGCGCTGCAGCGCCGCGTTCGACGTGAGGCCCGCGGGCTTGTCCAGCAGCAGCACGCCGTCGACGCGCCGGCGCCGGGGCCGCGCGCGCCCGCCGCCGGAATCCATCACGAATCCGGCTTGCGGTCGGCCGCGACGGCTGCGTCGATCAGCTGCGACAGGCGCATGCCGGACTCGATCGAGTCGTCGTACGCGAAGTGGAGCTGCGGCACCGAGTAGAGCTGCATCCGGTGCGACAGCTCGGTGCGCAGGAACCCTGCCGTATGCTGCAGGGCGCGCACCGCCTCGTCGGCGTGCTCGCGTCCGGCGAGATGGGTGACGAAGATCTTCGCGTGCGACAGATCGCCAGACACCTCGACCGCGGTGATCGTGACCCGCCCCACGCGCGGGTCCTTGACGTCGTCGCGCAACAGTTCCGCGAGCTCGCGCTGGATCTGCTCCCCGACGCGCTGCGCGCGCTGCGAATGCTTCTTCACGGCCCGGCGCGAACGCCAAGCGACTACAGGGTTCTCGATACTTCGACGATCTCGTAGACCTCGAGCTGATCGCCCTTCTCGAGGTCGTTGCAGTTCTTCACCGACAGTCCGCATTCGAAACCGCCTTTCACTTCGCGCACGTCGTCCTTGAAGCGCTTGAGCGAATCGAGCTCGCCGTCGTGGATCACGACGTTGTCGCGCAGGACGCGCACGCGCGAGCCACGCTTGATGACGCCGTCGAGCACGTAACACCCGGCCACCGTGCCGACCTTCGAGATCTTGTAGACCTCGCGCACTTCGACCAGGCCGATCTGGCTCTCCTTCTTGTCGGGCGTGAGCATGCCGGACAGCGCCGCCTTCACCTCGTCGACCGCGTCGTAGATGATGTCGTAGTAGCGGATGTCGACACCGCTGTGCTCGGCCAGCTTGCGCGCGGCAACGTCGGCCCGGACGTTGAAGCCGATGACGACCGCTTTCGACGCGAGCGCCAGGTTGATGTCGGACTCGGTGATGCCGCCCACTGCCGCGTGCACGATGTTGACCCTGACCTCGTTCGTCGAGAGCTTCGTCAGTGCCTGCGCCAGCGCCTCGTAGCTGCCCTGAACGTCGGCCTTGACGATCAGCGCGAGCGACTTGACGGCGTCCTCGGCCATCTGGTCGAACATGTTCTCCAGCTTGGCCGCCTGCTGCCGCGCGAGCTTCACGTCGCGGAACTTGCCCTGGCGGAACAGCGCGATCTCGCGCGCCTTGCGCTCGTCGCCCAGCGCCATGACGTCCTCGCCGGCGAGCGGCACGTCGGACAGCCCCTGGATCTCCACGGGGATGGCCGGACCCGCGCTCGTCACCGCCTTGCCAGTCTCGTCGGTCATCGCGCGCACCCGGCCGAACACCGCCCCGGCGAGCACGATGTCCCCACGTTTCAGGGTGCCCGAATGGACGAGCACGGTCGCCACCGGCCCCTTGCCCTTGTCGAGGCGGGACTCGATGACGATGCCCCGCGCCGGCGCGTTCCTGGGCGCCTTCAGCTCGAGCACTTCCGCCTGCAGCAGGATCGCGTCGAGCAGGTCGTCGATGCCGGCTCCCGGTCTTCGCGGAGACCGGGATGAACTGCGCCTCGCCGCCGTACTCCTCCGGAATGACGCTTTCGGCGACGAGCTCCTGCTTGACGCGCTCGAGGTTCGATTCCGGCTTGTCGATCTTGTTGATCGCGACGACGATCGGCACGTTGCCGGCCTTCGCGTGCGCGATCGCCTCCTTCGTCTGCGGCATCACGCCGTCGTCGGCCGCGACGACCAGGATCACGATGTCGGTCACTTTCGCCCCGCGGGCGCGCATGGCCGTGAATGCCTCGTGGCCCGGCGTGTCGAGGAACGTGATCACGCCCTTCTTCGTCTGCACGTGGTAGGCGCCGATGTGCTGCGTGATCCCGCCCGCCTCGCCGCTCGCCACACGCGTGCGGCGGATCGTGTCGAGCAGCGAGGTCTTGCCGTGGTCGACGTGGCCCATCACCGTGACGACCGGGGGCCGCGGCTCGGCTTCGACGTCGGTCGCTTCGGACTCCGCGAGCAGCGCGTCGGGGTCGTCCTGCTTCGCGGCCTTGGCCTTGTGCCCCATTTCGCCGGCCAGGATGATCGCCGTCTCCTGGTCCAGCACCTGGTTGATGGTCACCATCTGGCCCAGCTTCATCAGCGCCTTGATGACCTCGGCCGCCTTCACCGACAGCTTGCGCGCGAGCTCGGCCACCGTGATCGTCTCGGGGATCGTCACGTCGCGGACGACCGGGACTCGCCGCCCCTTGCACGGCGCCTTCGCCACCTTCCTCGTCGTGGCGCCGGCCGCCGACCTTCGGCTGCCGCCAGCCACCGGCCGTGGTGCCGCCCGTGACGTCGCCACGCAGCTTGAGCGCGCGACGCCGCGCGGCCTCCTCCTGGAATCCCGCGCCGCTCTTCTTGATCGGTTTCGCCCGCTCGCCCGGTTTGGCCGCGGGACGGTGCAACGTGCCCTCGGTGGCGGCCTTCGCCGCAGGCGCCTTGCCCGCCTTGGCGGTCTCGGTCGCCTTCGCCGCTTCGGCGGCGACGGCGGCGGCTTCGTCGGCAGCGGCCTTGGCCGCCGCCTCCTCGGCTTCGCGCTCTTTCTTCGTCTTGCGCTTGACCACCTGCTCCTGCTTCTTCTGCACCTCTTCCTGCTGGCGGGCGATCAGCTCCTGCGCCTTGCTTCTCCTCCGCCTCGCGCGCTGCGAGCTCCTCGTCGCTGATGAGGGGGGCCGCAACCGGCTTGGCCGGCTCCTCGACCACGGGCGCCGTCTCGGTCTCGTCGCGTTTGACGAAAACCCGCTTCTTGCGCACTTCGACCTGGATCGTGCGCGCCTTGCCGGTGGAGCCGGCGGCCTTGATCTCGGTGGTCTGCTTGCGCGTCAGCGTGATCTTCTTCTTGGGTTCGCCGGCGGCCCCGTGCTGCTTCTGCAGGTACTCGAGCAGTTTCGTCTTGTCCTGCTCCGACAGCCCGTCGCCTTCGTTCTTGCCCGCCACTCCCGCCTTGGTGAGCTGCTCCAGCAGCGCGCCCGGCGGCAGCTTCAGCTCGGTCGCGAATTGCTCAATCGTCGTGTGCGCCATGTGCTTCTCCCGCTTCCCTTGTTCCCGTGCGCTGTGCTCAGTGCTGCGCCGGCGATGCCGCCACGGCCGCGTGCTCGGCCTCGGCCGGTCCTTCTTCGAACCAGTGCGCGCGCGCCTTCATGATCAGTTCCTGGGCGCGCTCCTCGGATATGCCGGTCAGCTCGACCAGCTCGTCGCCCGCAAGATCGGCGAGCGCGTCGCGCGTCGTGATCCCGTGCACCGCGAGCGCGCTCGCTATCTCGGTGTCCATGCCCTCCAGATTGAGCAGCGCCTCCTCGACGTTCTCGACGTTTTCCTCGCGCACGATGGCGTCCGTGAGCAGCGCGTTACGCGCGCGGCTGCGCAGCTCGTTCACCGTTTCGGCGTCGAACGCCTCGATCTCGAGCATCTCGTTCAACGGCACGTACGCGATCTCCTCGAGCGAAGTGAAGCCCTCGCCGATCAGGATGTCCGCGACCTCCTCGTCGACGTCGATCTTGTCCATGAACAGCTGCCGCAGGCGCTGGCCTTCCTCGTCGTGCTTCTTCTGCGAATCCTCGACGCTCATCAGGTTCAGTTCCCAGCCCGTGAGCTCCGAGGCGAGGCGCACGTTCTGGCCAAGCCGGCCGATCGCGATCGCGAGGTTTTCCTCGTCCACCACGACGTCCATGCTGTGCTTTTCCTCGTCGACCACGATCGACGAGATCTCCGCGGGAGCCAGCGCGTTGATGACGAATTTCGCCGGATCCTCCGAGTAGAGAATGATGTCGACGCGCTCGCCCGCGAGCTCGTTGGTCACCGCGGTGACGCGCGAGCCGCGCATGCCGATGCACGTGCCCTGCGGGTCGAGCCGGGGGTCGTTCGACTTGACGGCGATCTTGGCGCGGATGCCGGGGTCGCGCGCCGCGGCCTTGATCTCGATCAGGCCCTCCTCGATCTCGGGCACCTCGAGCTCGAACAGGCGCATCAGGAACTCCGGCGCGATCCGCGACAGGATGAGCTGCGGGCCCTTCGCCGTGCGGTCGATCTTGGTGACGAAGGCCCGGATGCGGTCGCCGACGCGCAGCATTTCCTTCGGGATCAGCTGGTCGCGCGGGATCACGCCCTCGATCCGGCCGGACTCGACGATCACGTTGCCGCGCTCGATGCGTTTGGCCGTGCCCGTCAGCAGGTTGTCCTGGCGCTCGAGGAAATCGTTCAGGATCTGCTCGCGCTCGGCGTCGCGGATCTTCTGCAGGATCACCTGCTTCGCCGCCTGCGCGCCGATGCGACCGAACTCGACCGGCTCGAGCGGCTCCTCGATGACGTCGCCGAGCTTCAAGTCCTTGCCGCGTTCGCCGGCGTCGGTGATCGCGATCTGGTAGGCCGGTTCCTCGTGCTCTTCGTCCGGCACGACCGTCCAGCGCCGGAACGACTCGTAATCGCCCGTCTCGCGGTCGATCGACACGCGCGCGTCGATCTCCGTGGCGAAGCGCTTTTTCGTCGCCGAGGCAAGTGCCGATTCCAGCGCCGTGAACACAATTTCCTTCGCCACGTTCTTTTCGCGCGCAAGCGCGTCGACCAGCAGCAGCAGTTCCCGATTCATGTAGCTTTTCTCCACTCGATCCTCGGTACGAGCCGCGCGCGATCGATGTCGGCGAGCGGGATCGTCGTCGTGCCCTGCGGGGTCGCAACGAGGACGGCGCCGTCCGCGAAGCCCTGCAGGATGCCTTTGATGCGCCGAACGTTCGCGACGGGATTCGCCAGCCGGAGCTCGGCCTCCTCGCCGGTGAACCGGAGAAAGTCCGCCGCCTTTGCGCAGCGGCCGGTCCAACCCGGGCGAGGACACCTCCAGCCGGTCGAAATCGACGTTCTCGACTGCAAACAGCCGTGTCAGCTGTCGGCTGACGCGGGCACAATCCTCGACGCTGACGCCCTTGGGCTTGTCGATGAACACGCGAACATACCGGCCCTTGGGCGAACTCTCCCAATCGACCAGTTCGTACCCCATCGGGGGCAGCGTCTTTTCCAGCAGTTCGCCCAGGTTCATCGCCATGCAAAAGGGTTGCGCCAAAAAAAAATGGGCTGCGCCCAGCCCATTTCCACCACTTATCCACAGCAATAATAGCAGAAAATCTGACTAATTTGAAGACCGCCTGCCGGTTCGGGGCGCTTCCCGCCCGGGGGCGACCGGCACAGGGGATGCCGGGGCCCGGGCTGGAGGTTGGCGCCTGCCGAGCGCCCGCAGTAGGATAGGCGCCCGCCACCCGACAGCGCCCGCCCTCCTTGGAAGCCGCTCCCCACGCCTCTGCCCTTCGCGGCGAACGAGTTGCCCGGCTCCTCCCGAGCGAGCTGCCGGCGGCAGCCCCCGGGGTGCACCTCTGGTGGTGCAGGCTCGAGCGCGGCGGCGAGGACTTTGACGGCATCGCATCGTTGCTTTCCCCCGAGGAATCGGCTCGCGCCGAGCGCTTCGGCACGGATACTTTGCGAATCCGCTGGATCACCGGGCGCGCCGCGTTGCGCATGGCCCTCGGGAGCACGCTCGGCGTCGACCCTGCCGCCGTGGCCCTCCGCCGTGGCGTGCGCGGCCGTCCCGAGCTCGCCGACGCCGGCTCCGGAATCGACTTCAACGTCTCGCACACGCGAGGTGTCGCGCTGATCGCCATCACCCGCGGCCTGGCCGAAGGCACGCGTGTCGGCATCGATATCGAGCACAGGGACCGGGAGGTCGGCGCCGACCGGCTCGCACGGAAATTCCTGACGCCGCGGGAGCAGGCGACGCTTGCGAACCTTGGGCCCGACGTTCGAAGGCAGCGTTTTCTGCGCCATTGGACGTGCAAGGAAGCGATGAGCAAGGCGACGGGCGACGGACTCGCCGCACCGTTCCGCCGGCTCGACGTCGAAATTTCGGATCCGCCGCGCCTCGTCGACGGGCCGCCTCCCTACATTCCCGGCCACTGGTCGCTGTCGTACGCCAAGGTCACGGACGAATGGCTGGCGACGGTCGCGCTCTGGCGGGGCAATCGATAATGGGGAATACGCCGGGATGAGCCGGCGGTGACCGAAACCGCCGCCTATTTCCGTCAGCCTCTTCGGCGCCTCCCCGGCGCATCCGGGTGTTCGGGTTTGGGATACTTCCACCGCTTTTGCAGCCACAGCCAGTCCGCGGGACTGTCCTGGATCGCAGACTCGAGCTTCCGGGCAAAACGCTCCATGATCGGGGTGTCGTCGGCGCCGGCTTCGCGGTCGAACGGCGGCGTCGCGAGCGGGAACAGGCGCACTGCATACCGACCCCGGGCGACGCGCCGCATCGCGACGTACAGCACGGGCGAATCGAGAAAATGCGCGACCTTCTCGGCGCCGACGAAGAAGGCAGTATCGCGATTGAGAAAGCGGGACCAGTGCTTCTTGCCATCGCGCGGGGGCGTCTGGTCGGCAATCAGCGCATAGCCGCGTGGCGTACCCGCTCGGCTCATCAGCTCGTAGATGAAATCCTCGCGCGGGATCGGCATGCCGCCGAAGCGCGAACGCGCTTCGCGCAGGAACCGGTCGATCGATGCGACGCGCTGCCGCTGGTACACCGCGTCGATCGGCAGTCCGAAACACGCCCCGCCAGCCGGCAACAGCCACTCCCAGTTGCAGAAGTGCGGGGTGAGCAGCACGACCGATTGCCGCCTGGCGACGGCGGCGTCGATCGGTTCCGTGTTCTCGAAGCTGACGCGGCGCGCCAGCGCTTCGGCACTGGCGCTGAAACCCCACAGGGCCTCCATCACCACATCCGCGAGGTTGCGATAGGACTGGCGCAGGATGCGCGCGCGTTCTGCATCGGTCCGCTCCGGAAATGCGAGCGCGATGTCGTTGGCCACCTGGCCGCGGCGCCAGCGCAACAGATGGAACACGACGACGTAGATGGCCCAGCCCACCGGATAGAGCACCGGCAGCGGCACGACCGACAGCAGTTTCAGCAGATGGCGCATCGTCCTGCGGCGCCGATCCGCGGCCGGCAGCAGGCTCCTAGGGGCGCTGCGCGTGGATCGTCCATAGACGCGCGAGATCGGCCGTGCCGTCGGTGCCGCCGACATCCTTGAAAGCCCCGATGGCCCTGGCCTTCTGCCCCGCCGCGAGATAGGCTATCGCGAGGTGCAGCTTCGCATCGTCCGGCCTCTTCAAACCGCCCTTCTGCATGCCCTGCTCCATCAGCGCGATACCCTGTTCGTACTGACCGTCGCTCGCGTAGACGAAGCCCAGGTTGACAAGCGCAGTGCCGTCGGGCGCGGCCATGGCAGCCTTGACGCTTTGCGGCAGCTGCTTCTCGTCCTCGGCCACCTGCCTGGCCGCCGTGTCGCGCAAGCGCCTCGGCTTCTCCGCGTCGGCGCCCGTCCCCCACACGCCGGACGCGAGCCCCTGGTCGGCGACGCGCTTCGCTTCCGCGGGCAGGCCCGCGGCCAGCGCGAGCTCCGTCATGGCCGCGTACTCGGCGCCCGCGCTCAGAACACCCGTGGCCTGCCGCAGGCGCAGCACGTCGAGCGCCAGCCGATCGGCGAATCCCGGCCGGTTCTCGACGCGGCGAATGGCGTCCGCCCAGTATTCCTTCTTCGGGTACGCGGCGAGCAGCGCCTCCAGCGCATGGACGTATCCGGCGTTGTCGCCGAGCTTGGCATAACAGCCCGCGAGCATCTGCAGCCGATCCAGGGGAGGAGCGGTTCCACTCCTGGCGGCCGCGTCGACATCGGCGCGCAGCTCCCGCGCCGCGCTGGCGCAATCGCCGGCAAGATACTGCGCGCGGATCAGCACCCAGCGCATGTCCGCGTGCGTGCCGTTTTCCTGCAGATAGCGTGCCGCCCACGTCGCGGCTTTCGGATAATCCCTGGCCTGGAAATAGAGGAGCGCAAGCGCCTGCGTCAGTCGCGCCCGATCGGCAGGCTCGAGACCTCCGGCGGCGACGACCGCCTCGAACGATCGTGTGGCGGTCGGAATGTCACCCGCGCCGGAAGCGGCGACGCCGCGCATGCGGTCGATGGCGAGAATCTCGCTTGGCGTGCGGTCGGCGACGGCGTCCGCCTGGCGAATCCTGGCCAGCGCTTCGTCGAACTTTCCGGCGCGCACGAGTTCGTCGGCCTCGCGCAACGGCGCGAGCGATCTCCGGTCGCAGCCCGACGGTCGGCGCAGTGCCCGTTTGCGCGAACGGCGCGGACGGGCCGGCGCCCGCCAGCACCGCAACAAGCATCACGCGCAACGCAAGCGCGCCCCAGAAGGGTCGGACAGGTGATAGGGCATGCATCGGTCGAGTGTCCCGGTACGGCGCCATGGGCGCGCCGGCTCGCCCGGCACGAGACTTTATATTCTACAAGGACCGTCACCGTTTCGCCCACGCATCCTCGGCGCCTTTGGACGGCGCGGTCAGGTCTTCACCACCCCGCGACGGATCTGGTCCTGTTCGATCGACTCGAACAACGCCTTGAAGTTGCCCTCGCCGAATCCTTCGTTGCCCTTGCGCTCAATGAATTCGAAGAACACGGGCCCGAACTGATTCTCCGAGAAGATCTGCAGCAGCAGCTTGCCGGCCTCGCCATCGATCAGGATGTTTCGCCGCCGCAGTTCCGGCAACGGCTCGCCGTGACGCGGTATCCGCCGGTCGACCCCTTCGTAGTAGGTGCCGGGTGTCGCCAGCAGCTTGACGCCGGCTGCGGTCAGCGCGTCCACGGTCCGGTACAGGTTGGCCGAGCCCATCGCGATGTGCTGCACGCCCTCGCCGTGATAGCGGTCGAGGTACTCCTGGATCTGTCCGGGCTTCTCCTGGCCTTCCTCGTTGATCGGAATGCGGATCTTGCCGCAGGGGCTCGTCATCGCGCGCGACTTGATGCCGGTGACCTGCCCCTCGAGGTCGAAGTAGCGGATCTCGCGGAAGTTGAACAGGCGCTCGTAGTAGCCCGACCACTCGTCCATCCGCCCGCGGTGGACGTTGTGCGTCAGATGGTCGATGTACCGGAGGCCGTGGCCCGGGGGATTCTGCGGCGCCCCGCGGATCGGCTCGAAATCGACGTCGTAGATGCCGATGTTGCCGATCTCGCCCCGCCGCGCGCCGTCCTTGCCCCGCCACCGGTCGACCAGATAGATCATCGAGTCGCCGATGCCCTTGATTGCCGGAATGTTGAGCTCGCCGGGCCCCCCCGTCGAATCGTAGCCCCAGGCGCCGAGGGAAATCGCCCGCTTGTACGCGCGCCCGGCATCGGCGACGCGGAAGGCGATCGCGCAGATCGAGGGGCCGTGCAGGCGGGCAAAACGCTGCGCGAAGCTGTCCGGTTCCGCGTTGAGGATGAAGTTGATCTCGCCCTGGCGATACAAAGTCACCATCTTGCGCCGGTGACGCGCGACCGCCGTGAAACCGAGTCGCTCGAACATCCTGCCCATGGCGTCCGGATCGGGCGCCGCGTACTCGATGAACTCGAAGCCGTCGGTCCCCATCGGGTTGTCCCATGGAGTGAACATTGCCGGCGTATCGCTCATGTTGCCCGCCCCTCTCAGTCCGGGACCACGGCCGTCACTTCGATCTCGACTTTCGCGGCGTCCTCGACGAGGGCCGCGACCTCCACGGCCGTCATGGCCGGGAAATGGCTGCCGATGATCTCACGATACGCGGCGCCGATCCCGGGATAGGCGGCAACGTATTCCCGCTTGTCGCGCACGTACCAGGTCATCCGGACGATGTGCTCGGGCCGCGCGTTGGCCTCGGCGAGCACGGCGATGACGTTGGCGAGCGCCTGGCGCACCTGGCCCGCGAAATCCGACGTGCGAAAAACGCCTTGCGCGTCCCAGCCGATCATGCCGCTGACGAACACCATCCGTCCCTTCGCGGCGACGCCGTTCGCGTAACCTCTCGGCCGCATCCAGCCCGGGGGCTGCAGGATTTCCATGCGCTGCCTTTCATCGTTCATGGTGGCTCCGCCCGGCGCCAGACCGCCGGGCGCGTTTGAGACCGGCGATTCAGCTGTCCAGCAGCTTCGCCGCGATCTGTTGTGGCGTGAGGCCTGCGTTGGCGGCCGCAGCCTCCTTCTCGCGCAGGAGGTTGCGCTCGAGCTGGGACTTCGCCGAGCGATACTGCTTCGGCCACTCGATGTCCGGATAGCCGATCTTCGCCGCTTCCATCAGCGTCCACGCCGGGTTGGCGAGATGCGGTCGCGCGATGGCACAGAGGTCGGCGCGGCCGGCGGCAATGATGCTGTTCGCGTGGTCGGCCTCGAAGATCGCACCCACAGCGATGGTCGGGATGCCCGCTTCGTTGCGGATCCGGTCGGCGAACGGTGTCTGGTACATGCGCCCGTAGACAGGCTTGGCGAAGGGAACGACCTGCCCGGACGAGCAGTCCATCATGTCCGCGCCGGCCGCCTTGAACAGCCGGCCGATGGCCACGGCATCGTCGGGCGTGATGCCACCTTCGGCCCAATCGTGCGCGGATATGCGCACACTGATCGGCTTGTCCGGTGGCCACGCGGCGCGCATGGCCGCGAAAACCTCGAGCGGATAACGGCAACGGCCGTCGAGATCGCCGCCGTATTCGTCGTCGCGCCGGTTGGTGAGCGGCGAGATGAAACAGGACAGCAGGTAGCCGTGCGCACAGTGCAGCTCGAGCCAGTCGAAGCCAGCCGCCGCGGCGCGGCGCGTCGCCGCGACGAAATCGGCCCTGATCCGTGCCATGTCATCGCGCGTCGCTGCGCGCGCAGTCTGCGAAACGCCGGCGAGATATTGCTGCGCGCTGGCGGCGACGAGCGGCCAGTTGCCGTCGGGCAACGGCCGGTCCTCGCCGCCTTCCCAGGGTATTCGCGTCGAGCCCTTGGGGCCCGCGTGACCCAGCTGCAGCGCGATCTTCGCATCGGTCTCCGCGTGGACGAAGGCGACGATGCGGCGCCATGCCTCGCGCTGCGCGTCGTTCCAGAGTCCCGGGCAGCCGGGCGTGATCCGGGCATCCGGCGACACGCAGGTCATCTCGGCGCACACCATGCCGGCCCCGCCCATCGCGCGCGCGCCCAGGTGCACGAGGTGGTAATCGCCGGGAACGCCTTCCCGCGCCGAGTACTGCGCCATCGGCGACACGACGATCCGGTTCCTGAGGACCACGCCACGCGCGCGGAACGGGGTGAGCATCGGCGGAATGCTGCGCGAGGTCGCCGGCGGGCCTTCGCCGGCCTGCGCGTAAGCACGTTCGGCAATCCAGGTCTCGTAACGCGCCACGTAGCCCGCATCGCGCAGGCGCAGATTCTCGTGCGGGATGCGCTGGCTCCGGGTCAACATCGAATACGCGAATTGCTCCGCTTCGAGGTGCGTATACCGGCGGACATTCTCGAACCATTCCATCGAGTTCTTTGCCGCGCTCTGGATCTTCAGCACTTCGACCGCGCGCGTGTCCTGATACACGGCAAGCACCTTGTCCATGCCTTCGGCGCCGTGGGTCGCGCAACAGCGCGCGAGTTCGATGGCGTCCTCCAGCGCGAGTTTCGTACCCGAGCCGATCGAATAGTGCGCCGTGTGCGCGGCATCGCCCATCAGCACGACCGGCACGACCCTGTCGTCGACTTCGATCCGTTGGACCCAGTTGCCGCAGACGATGCGGGGAAACCTGATCCAGATCGCCGAACCGCGCAGGTGGCCGGCGTTGGACAGCAGCCGATGGCCGTCGAGCTGACTGGCGAACAGCCGCTCGCAAAAGGCGATGCCCTCCTCCTGGCTCATCCGGTCGACGCCCGCCTTCAGCCACACCTCCTCGGGCGTCTCGACGATGAACGTCGAGGTGTCGCCGTCGAACTGGTAGATATGCGCCTGGAACCAGCCGTGCTCGGTCTCCTCGAAGGCGAACGTGAAGGCGGCGAAGCGCTTCTTCGTGCCGAGCCAGACGAAGCGGCAGCGGCGCGTTTCGACGTCGGGCCTGAAAACGTCTGGGTGGCGAGTGCGGATTCCGCTGTTGAGGCCATCGCAGGCGATCACGAGGTCCGCGCCATGGTCCGCCGCCACGGCCCGCTCGTCGGCGACACTGGTCTCGAACACCAGCTTGACGCCGAGCTCCTCGCAGCGCGCCTGCAGGATGTTGAGCAGCCGCTTGCGGCCGATGCCGCAGAAACCATGGCCGCTGGACGTGACCTTCCGGCCCTTGAAGAAGACGTCGATGTCGTCCCAGTGATTGAACGACTGCAGGATGGTCCTGGCCGTCTGCTCGTCGGCGGCGACGAGGTTGCCGAGCGTCTGGTCCGAAAACACCACGCCCCAGCCGAACGTGTCGTACGCCCGGTTGCGTTCGATCACGACGATGTCGTTCCCCGGATCCTGTTTTTTCATCAGTATGCCGAAGTAGAGGCCGGCCGGCCCGCCGCCGATGCACACGATGTTCATCCGTCTCCTCCACCCTGCCGTCGCGAGGGACTCGCCGCCGATCGGCCAGTTATTTGACATCTAAAGCATTTCGATGTCAACCCGGCGGACCGGGGCCCGCCGCGTCGCAACGAACGCGGCGCGCGTGGTAGGGTGCCATGAATGGACACCGCTGTGGATTGCGGCGCGACGGCATCCGGTCCCTGGAACCCCGGGCTCAGCTCGCACATCCCGCGCGACCTGCGGCATCTCGCGACGATCTACCGGCCCGCGAACGTCTTCACCGACGTGACGAGGGCCGAGGAGCTGCACGACCTGACCGGTCTCGACTGCAGCGAGCTCGTGGCGTTCCGCCCGGAGCGGCTTGCGTTGCACGAGCTGCTGATCCGCGTGACCGCCGATCTTTCGGTCCCTGACGGCCCGAAGATCGAAGACCTCGGGATCAATTTCCGCCGGATCGTGCGCGTACTGCTCGCGCAATACATCGAGCCGGAGATGGACGTGATCCGCGCCTCGTACGAGACGCTGCGCCGCCAAATCGCGGTGGTCATCGCGACCGAGCTCGCCGGCTTGTTCCCCTCTCCTGCGCCTTTGGCGGCAGCGCGCGCGCGCTCGCCGGCAACCCGCCTTCGCGCATTCTTCGCGCGCGAGGCGAGCCCGCGAGCGACCCCCGACTCCGGCCCCGATGCCAGTGCCGAGAGTGCCGTGATCGCCTCGTGGGAAGCCAGGGCGCGCACGGGAAGCGATGCGTCGCAGCGGGCGGCATGCCGTGCGCTGGCGCGCGTTGCCTCGGCGCTGCTCGTGCGCCATGGCCGGGTCTGGGCCGACCGAAACACGATCGCGGCACTCGCCACGGACCTCGCCTGCAACGCGTACGGCAGCGAGGCGATCGGCCGCCTGATCGAGCCGCTGCTGATGAAAGCCGTCGCGGCGGAGGACTTCGCGCTTTTGCCGCGACAGGAGCAGCCGGTCGTCATGAACACCAAGGGAGCATCGGCGTCCGGCAAGAGCACGCTGCGCCCGCGCCAGAAGGAACTGGCGGAAGACATCGGCGTGCGCTGGGGCGAGTTTGCGCTGATCAGTCCCGACATCTGGCGCAAGCAGCTGCTCGACTACGGCACGCTGGGTCCGGCCTACAAGTACGGCGGCGCCTTCACGGGAGTGGAACTGCAGATCGTCGATCAGAAGCTGGATCGCTACATGGCCCGCAAGGCCGCGCGCGGGGAAATGACGCACCTGCTGATCGACCGGTTCCGCTTCGACAGCTTTGCGCCGGACTCGGACGAAGCCGGCAGCAACCTTCTGACGCGATTCGGTCACCGGGTCTACCTGTTCTTCATGATCACGCCGCCGGAATCGCTGGTGGAGCGCGCATGGAGGCGTGGGCTCGACGTCGGGCGGTACAAGGCCGTCGACGACACGCTCGGCCACGGCGTCGAGGCGTACTCCGGGATCCCGCAGCTGTTCTTCACCTGGGTGCAGCGCACCGACAAGCGCGTTCACTTCGAATTCCTCGACAACAGCGTGCGACTCGGCGAGCGCCCGCGCACGGTCGCGTTCGGCTCGAACGAGATATTGCACGTGCTGGATGTCAAGTGCATGCTCGACGTCGAGCGTTACCGCCGAGTGAACGTCGACGCGACGGCGCCGGAGCTTCTGTACAGCGACCGGGAACGCCTGCGTCCGGAGCACAATGCGGGTTTTCTCCGGCAGTGCATCGACCGGTTCCGTGAGGTCAATTTCGCCGATCAGGCGTCGGGCCGGGTCTACCTGTCCGTCGTTTCCGGAACGCCCGTCCGTTGCGACCGCGATGCGCTGGAGCTCGCCATCGCCGACACCGAGACGCGCGCTGGTATTCTTGCGGCCGTGCCGACCGCGCTCGATCGCGCGTTGCCATCGGCCGACCGGCCCCGATACCTGCGGGAGCGGACGGGCGGTGAACGCTTCGAGACTCTCGGTGAATGGGGACCGATGGCATCATGAGCATGGCCGGCACGAAGCCATACCGTATCGCGGGCGTCATGGGCTGGCCGGTGGCGCACTCGCGATCGCCGCTTCTGCACGGCTACTGGATCGATCACTACGGACTCTCGGGCGCGTACGTGCTGCTGCCGGTCGCGCCGGAACGACTCGCCGTCGCCTTGCACGGGCTTGCCGCGCTGGGTTTCGCCGGGTGCAACTTGACCATTCCACACAAGGTGGCGGCAATGCCGCTCGTCGACCGCATCGATCCGCTCGCGCGGCATATCGGCGCGATCAACACGATCGTCGTCGAAGCCGACGGGACGCTCTCCGGCTACAACAACGACAGCTTCGGCTTCCTGCAGAGTCTGCGCGACGCGAGACCCGAATGGCGCGCCGATGCCGGCCCCATCGTCGTGCTCGGGGCGGGTGGCGCCGCGCGCGCCGTGGTGGCAAGCCTGGCCGATGAGGGCGCACGCGAGATCCGGCTCCTCAATCGCACGCACCAGCGCGCGCTCGACATCGCGCAGGCGCTCGGCGCCGTCGTGAGGACCCTACCGTGGGAGCAGCGCCACGACGCCCTCGCCGACGCGGCGCTACTGGTCAATACGACGAGCCAGGGCATGTCGGGCGAGCCGCCGCTCGACCTATCACTTGCCGCATTGCCGAAGCACGCCCTCGTTACCGACCTCGTCTACGTCCCTCTGGAAACGCCGCTGCTCGCCGCGGCGCGCGCGCGCGGCTACGCCACGGTCGACGGCCTCGGCATGCTGCTGAATCAGGCGCGCCCGGCGTTCAAGGCGTGGTTCGGCGTGATGCCGGAGATCACCCTGGAGCTGCGGCGCGTGATCGAGGCAACGCTTTGACCTGACCCGGTCGGTCGAAGGCAACAGGCCCCTGCGGGCCGGCGCCCGTTTGGCCGAGCGCGATTTCGAGCTATCGTTGCGTCGGCGGGCGCCGCCCCGGCGCCCGGAGGAGAAATCATGGCTCTGGTTCCACCGGTCGAGTACGAAACGGCGTCCCCCACGGTGCGCGCTGTCTACGACGACATCCGCGCGACGCGCAAGACCGACTTCATCAACAACTTCTGGAAGGTGCTGGCCAACGACCCGGCCACGCTGGCGCGAACCTGGGCGAACGTAAAGGAAATCATGGCGCCGGGCGCGATCGATCCGCTTGTAAAGGAGCTGATCTACGTCGCCGTCAGCGTCACGAACAACTGCGAATATTGCATCCATTCGCATGCGGCCGCGGCGCGCGCGAAGGGCATGACACCGCAGATGTTCGGCGAGCTGATGGCGGTGACCGCGCTCGCCAATGCGACCAATCGCCTGGCGAACGGCTACCGGATCGACGTCGACGAGCGGTTCGCCTCGCCGCTCGTGCCCTGAACGCGGAAGGCGTCGCGGGCGGCAGGGAGCGGACTGCACGTCATCCGCCTGCACCGCGACGAAGCACGACTGCCCGGCCGCGAGATTCAGCCCCTGCACGCAGCTGCCGCCGGTTGGCACGATGGACTGCCCCGGGCGCGGAACTGTCCGGACGGACCACACTGATCGTGACCGGCCTTCCGGTCGCGTTGCGGGCTTCGATGAACGCTGCGCCGACATCGTTGACTGGATCGAAGGCTTCTACAATCATCGGCGCTTACACTCGTCGATCGGGTATCGGCGTCCGGCACACGTAGAATCCAGCCTCATGGCTGCGCAGGCTGGTGTACGTCAATTCGAGGCAAGTTCAACATGAAGATAACGGCGATCCACGCCCACCCGCTCCGCACGAGCCTCGACACGCCGTTTGCGTTCTCCCAGGGCTGGGTGACGGAACGCGCGGCGGTCATCGTCGAGGTGGTCACCGACAGCGGTCTCGTCGGCTGGGGCGAAGCGCTGTGCGTCGGCATGCAGCCGCCCGACATCGCCGCCGCGACGATCCGGTCCGTGCTCGCGCCCCTGCTGATCGGTTGCGATCCGCGCGAGCCCGAGGTGCACTGGCATCGGATGTACAACCGCACCCGCGATTACGGCCGGAAGGGTGCGGTGATCAGCGCCATCAGCGGCATCGACATCGCGCTCTGGGATCTCTGCGGCAAGGCTCGCGGCGAGCCGGTCTGGCGACTGCTCGGCGGCGCGTTTCGGCGCCGCGTGGAGGCCTACGCCACCGGGTTCTACCGGGTGCGGGGCCAGGGCGAGGCGAGCCGGCTCGCCACCGAGGCGTTGTCGCACCACGCGTCCGGCCTGGGAATCATGAAGGTCAAGCTGGGGTTCGGCCTCGAGGACGACGTCGCGGTCATGCAGGCAATCCGCACCGCGCTAGGCGATCGTCCGGTGACGCTGATGATCGACGCGAACCACGCCTACGGCGAGGCGGATGCCATCCGGCTGGGCCGCGCGCTCGAGCCGCTCTCGTTGCGCTGGTACGAAGAGCCCGTCGTTCCCGAGAACCTCGCCGGCTATCGCAACGTCAGGCGGGCCGTCGGCATCCCGATTGCGGGCGGCGAGTGCGAGTACACCGTTTTCGGGTTCCGCAACCTGGCGCAGGCCGAGGCGGTGGACATTGCCCAGCCCGACATCGCCGCGGCCGGAGGATTCACCGCCTGCCGGCACATCGCGGCGCTGTGCGTCGCGCACGGGATCGAGGTCAACCCGCATGTGTGGGGGGCAGGCGTCGCCCAGCGCGCATCGCTGCACCTGATCGCAAGCCTCCCGGTCGCGAACCCGTCGCTTTTCCAGCGGGAGCCCGTATTCGAGTACGACTGCTCGGATCACCCGTTCCGCTCGATTCTGGTCGATCGTCCTGTGCAGCATGTTGGCGGATGGATCGAGATCGACGACCGGCCGGGCCTGGGGGTCGAGGTCGATCGTCAGGCTCTGCAGCGGTTCGCCGCCGGCCGACCTGTCGCGAGCTGACGGAACCCTCCCGGGACACTCGTCCGCAGCAGCCGCAACCCTGCGGCGCCCGGCACGCGATCGATGCCATCACCTCCGCCCGCAACGCGCCGTGCCCCTGTGGCAGCGGACGGCGCTTCAAGGAGTGCCACGGCCGGCTGCAGGCCCCGGCAGCCGGTCCCGGGGCACCCGGTCATCCGGCCGCGACGATGCCCTCGTTGGGGGACTGCCGCGCCGCCGTCGATCGCGCGCCGACCGACGTCGGCGCGTGGAACCGGCTGGGCGAGGTCCTGCGCGCGCGCGATCCGGTGGCAGCCGAAGCAGCGTGGCGCCGCGCAGTCGCGCTCGCGCCGGACAGCGCAGAGGCACGCTTCCACCTCGGCAACCTGTGCCGGGATCGTGGCGAACTGCAGGCGGCGCGGATCGAGTACGAGCGCGCACTCGCATCGGCACCGGATCATGCCGGCTTGCTCAACAATCTCGGCCTCGTGCGGCAGGGGCTCGGCGATCGCGCGGGTGCGGAAGCCTGCTTCCGCCGGGTGCTCGCCGCGACCCCGGAGCATCCCGATGCGCTCGGCAATCTCGCGAGCGTGCTGTTCGAGGGCGAAGCCTTTCGCCAGTCGTCGGCGATCTACGAGCGATTGTGTGCGACCCGACGCGACATCCCCGCCCCGGTCTGGGTCCGCCGCGGCCTCGCGCACCAGCGGGGCGGCGATCTCGCAACCGCCGAGACCTGCTTCCGCGAGGCCGCGCGGGGGCTGCCGGATGACCTGACGATTCAATTGAACATCGGCACCGTATGTTCCGAGCAGCAACACCATGCCGACGCGGAGCCCGCATGGCTGCGCGCGCTGGAGCTGCGTCCGCGCCATCTGTACGCGATGTCGATGCTCGCGCATGGACGCCAGCATCTGTGTGACTGGCACGGACTGCCCGGATTGCATGCCGAAATCAATGCGGCGATCGAATCCGGTCCCGACCCGCGGAACGACACCGTGGAAGCGTTCGGCGCGATCAATCCGTTCACGCTGCTCTCCATGCCCTCGTCGCCGCTGGCACAGCTTCGTGCCGCGCAGCGGTGGGCCCGCGATTCGGGGCCGGCCTCCCCAGTGGCGCGACCGCCCGCAGTCGTCGCGCCAGGGGAGCGACTGCGCGTCGGCTTCGTCTCGTCGGACTTCCGCGCCCACCCGATGGTGTACCTGTCGCTGGAGTTCTGGGAACGCATCGATCGCGACCGGTTCGAGACGTTCGCGTACGGCATTCGTGAACGCGATCCCGGTCCGCTCGGCCGGCGCATCGAGCAGGCGTTCGACCACTTCGCCGATGTCAGCGCCGCGCCGGTCGGCGACATCGTCAGGCGGATAGCCGGCGATCGAATCGCGATCCTGATCGACCTCAACGGCTACACGACGCACGCGCGAAAGGAGATCTTTGCGTATCGACCCGCGCCGGTGCAGATCAACTTCCTCGGGTACCAGGGTACCTTGGGCGCGGAATGGTACGACTGCATCTGCGTCGATCCCTTCGGCGCGCCGGACGCGCTGCAGCCGTACTTCACGGAGCGACTGCTGCACCTGCCGAACATGTCGTTTCCCAGCGATACCCGCCGCGCGCCGAAGGGTCCGCCACCCTCGCGCGCCGAGTGCGGGCTTCCGGAAGGGGCGTTCGTCTTCTGCAGTTTCAACAATGCGTACAAGATCCTGCCCGCTGTGTTCGCGACGTGGATGCGGCTTCTCCGCGCGGTGCCGGGGAGCGTCCTCTGGCTGCTCGCGACGGGCGCACAGACGCAGGAGAATCTGCGCCGCGAGGTCCGGCTGGCGGGGATCGATCCCGGGCGCCTGATCTTCGCGCCGCGGATCGAAGCGATGGCGAACCACGTCGCCCGTACGGCGGCCGCCGACCTGTTCGTGGACTCCTATCCCTACGGTGCGCACACGACGGCGAATGACGCACTGCTCGCGGGACTGCCGGTGATCACGCGCGCCGGGGACACGCTCGCCAGCAGGATTGCCGGCAGCCAGCTCCACGCGACCGGACTGCCCCAGCTCGTGACCGCGAACGAGGCCGAGTACGAAGCGCTGGCGCGGCGGCTCGCGCAGAACCGCCACGAGCTTGCGTCGCTGCGCGCCCGGCTTGCCGCCAACCGGGAGACCTGCCCGCTGTTCGACATGGCGCGATTCACGCGCGATTTCGAGGAATGCCTGTGGCAGGCATGGCGGGGCGTGCCGACCCATGGAGCGGCGTCCACCGCGAATTGACCCGGCGACATCGCTGCGGCCTCACCGGCGGGAAAGCCCGACCTTGGCGCACGCTGCGGCGGGACAGGTTACCATTCGGCCAGGAGCGACCCGACCCGCCGGAGGCTGTGCCATTGAACCCATTCCAGTCGCAACCCTTGGCCGGGGTTTTCCCGATCGCGCCGACGCCCTTCACGGCTTCCGGCGAGGTCGACCCCGACGCACAGCGCCGCGTTCTCGACTGCATGATCGACCAGGGTGTGGACGGGATCTGCATCCTCGCGAACTACTCGGAGCAGTTCCTGCTGACCGACGACGAGCGCAGCCTGCTGCTCGGCCTGTGCCTGTCGCACGTGGGCGGCCGCGTGCCGGTCATCGTGACCTGCAGCCATTTCAGCACGCGCATCGCGGCGGATCGGGCCCGCGCCGCGGTCGCGGCCGGCGCCGCCATGCTGATGCTGATGCCGCCTTACCACGGGGCCACGCTGCGCGCGGACGAGAAGGGCACGGTCGAGCATTTCGCGCGCGTCGCCGACGCCGCCGGCGTCCCGATCATGTTCCAGGATGCCCCGTTGAGCGGCGCCGGGTTCTCCGCGCCGTTTCTCGCCCGGCTCGCGCGCGAGGTGCCGGCGGTCTGCTATTTCAAGATCGAGATGCCCGGGGCCGCGGCAAAGCTGCGCAGCCTCATCGCGGCCGGGGGCGATGCGATCGTCGGGCCCTTCGACGGCGAGGAGTCGATCACGCTGATGGCGGACCTCGACGCAGGGGCGACCGGCACGATGCCGAGCGCCCTGCTGCCGGATCTCATCAAGCCCGTGTTCGAGCATCACCGCGCCGGGCGTCGCAAGGAAGCGGCCGCGGCGTACGCCCGCATCCTTCCGCTGATCAACTTCGAGAACCGCCAGTGCGGCCTCCGCGCAACGAAGACCGTCATGGCGGCAGGCGGGGTCATCGCGAGCGACGCCGTGCGCCATCCGCTCGAAGCCCTGCACCCGGCGACCAAGGCCGGATTGCTCGAGCTCGCGCGCGAGCTCGATCCGCTCGCACTGCACTGGGCATAGCGGCGGCGTGGCCTTGCGAGTGAGCCCGCCGGGCCGCCCCAAGGGCGAACACCGGAGCGCGAAGGTGCAACATTGACTCCTCCGCACGCCGCGGCGGACGGGCACGGCTCGCACCTGCACGCCAATCGCGCCGGCATTCTGGCGATGATCGCCTCGATGGGGCTATTCATCGTCAACGACGCCCTGGTCAAGTACGCGAGCCAGACGATGCCGGCCGCGCAGCTGATCTTCATCCGCGGCGTCATGGCGACGCTGCTCGTGCTGGCCGCGGCCCAGGCGATGGGCGCGATGCCCAGGATCGGGGAAATCGCGCGCGGGTGGGTGGCCGTCCGCGCGCTCGTCGATGCGATCGGTTCCCTGCTCTTCCTCGTTTCGCTGTTCCACCTTCCGCTCGCCAACGCCACTGCGATCAACATGGCGTCCCCGCTGTTCATCGTCGTGCTTGCCGCCTTTCTCGGCGAGCGGGTCGGCCCGTCGCGCTGGATTGCCATCGGTTTCGGCTTTGTCGGCATCCTGCTGATCATCCAGCCGCACAGCGAGGGATTCAACGTCTACGCGCTCGTCTGCCTCGTCGCGACGGTGCTGATCGCCGTGCGCGATCTCGTGACCCGGCGCGTGCCGGCCGGCGTTCCGTCCATTCTGATCACGGTCTCCAACACGGTCGCGGTCACGGTGCTCGCCGGCGGGTTGTCCCTGATCGAAGGCTGGCGAGCGTTCGACGCGTTCGAGATGGGGCTGCTCACCGTGGCGGCCGCATTCCTCGCGGCCGCCTATTACCTGATCGTGATCGGCACGCGACGCGGCGACCTGTCGCTGATCGTGCCATTCCGGTACACCGCTGTCCTGTTCGCAACCATCGTCGGCTTCGTGGTCTGGGGCGACACGCCGAACGCGCTCGCGTGGTGCGGGATCGGATTGCTGATCGGTTCCGGCATCTACCTGTTGCGGGCGAGCCGCCGCGCGCGGGCGAATTGAAGAGCCCCCACGCTCACTACGTTCGCTGCCCCCCAGGGGGGCAGTCAGCGCCCTTCGGGCGGCCGGGCGGGCACTGACGCGCCGGTCCCGCCGGCGGTGACGGGACAGGACTGCGCGTCAGCTCACGCCGCGTTCGCCTTCGCCCACGCGACGACCTCGCGGTGGGTCGCGAACCAGACGTCGCCCTTGGCCTTGGCGTGGCGGATGATCTCCTCGACGATGAAGATGCGCGAGCGGTAGCCGATGATGTGCGGATGCATGGTGAGCTGGACAGATGCCGCCTTCCTCGTAGGCCGCGTCGAACTCGCGCCGGAAGATGTCGAGCACGTCGCGCGGCGGCGTGTAGCGGGCGCAGCGACTGGAAGCGGTGCATGCTTGAAATAGACGGCGTCGTCGCGGATCCATTCGACCGGCAGCTCGACGATGCCGGTCGGCTCGCCGTCGAGCAGGAGCTCGTAGCAGTCCTCGTCGGCCATCAGCGAGCTGTCGTAGAGCAGCCCCATTTCCTGCTCGATCGCCAGCGTGTTCGGGCTGAAGTCCCACGACGGCGTGCGCATGCCCACGGGCGCGCGTCCCGGTGATCTTCTCCAGCGTATCGGCGGCGCGCAGCATGCAGGTCGCGCTCCGCTTCGTCGGGCAGAACCGAGTTGAGCTCGTGGATCCAGCCGTGAATGCCGATCTCGTGACCTTCGGCGATCACGCGGCGCTGCTCGTCGGGATGCAGCAGCGCGGCGACGGCCGGCACGTAGAACGTCGCCGGGAACGCCATACTTCTCGAGCAGCCGCAGGATGCGCGGCACGCCGACGCGATTGCCGTACTGACCCCAGGAGAGCCGCCCGATCGACTTGCCGCCGTCGCGCAGCTCGTTGGTCTCGTGGTCCGAGTCGAACGACAGGGCCACGCGCGCAGCGCGCCCCGCCCTTCCAGCTCCGCGGCCGGTAGCGCTCGGCCGGCGCGCACATGGCCGACCAGCTTGCGCCAGTGCTCGTCTTCCCACTGCCAGGGTTGGGGCATTGCCTGTTCGTTCATCGTCGTCTCCGGTTCAATTCGGCAAGGGTCCTGCGGCCGGCGGCACGCGCGCCGGCCCGGCGAAACCATGCGCGGAGTCGCATCATCGCGCGCGGCCAGTGCCGGGACCAGATGGCACGCGGCTCGCGCCGCTGCCCAACCTCGACGAGCGGCGGCACGATGCTCCGGCAGCGCTCCTCGGCGAGCGGGCAGCGCGGATGGAAGTGACAGCCCGGCGGCGGCGACAGCGGCGAGGGGAGCTCGCCGGCGATCGGATGATAGATCACCGGTGCCTCGTCCAGCCGCAGCTTCGGCACGCTGTCGAGCAGCGCCCTGCGTGTAGGGATGACGCGGCGCCGCATAGAGCGCGGCGGCCTCCGCCGGTCTCGACGATGCGGCCGAGATACATGATCGCGACGCGGTCGCAGAGGTGCGCACGACGCCGAGGTCGTGGCTGATGAACAGCATGGTCAGCGCCGAGCTCGCGCCGCAGCTGCAGGAACAGGTTGATGATCTGCGCCTGGATCGACACGTCGAGCGAGGCGACCGGCTCGTCGCAGACCAGCACGTCGGGCTGCATGGCCAGCGCGCGCGCGATGGCGATGCGCTGGCGCTGCCCGCCGGAGAACTGGTGCGGATAGCGCTCGGCGAAATCGGCGTCGAGCCCGACCGCGCGCGAGCCAATCGGCGACATAGCCGCGGCGCCGGTCGCGGCTGACGAGGCCGTGGGCGATCGGCCCCTCGGCGATGGTCTCGCCGACGGTCATGCGCGGATTGAGCGAGGCGAACGGATCCTGGAACACCATCTGGATGCGCGTCGTCGTCTTCACGGGTCGCCGCCGCCGGTCATCATCGGCTGCCCGTCGAGCAGGACGCGTCCCGTCGCTCGGCGGCATGATGCCGGCAGCGATGCGGCCGAGCGTCGACTTGCCGCAGCCGCACTCGCCGACGAGACCGAGCACCTCGCCCTTGCGGATCGAGAGCGACACCCGGTCGCACCGCGTGCACGGTCGCGCGGTCTCCACCGGCGCGCCGAGGCGCGCGGCGATGCCGCTCGCCGAGCGACAGGCGCGGCTGCGAAGCGCTTCGAGACGCGCGTCGGCCAGGATCGAGCGGCGCGGTCATGCGCGCGACTCCTCTGCAGCGGATGGTGGCAGCGGATCGAGCGCACGCGCGTCGCCGGCGATCGCCGGGTTCCGCGTCGCAGGCGGCATCGGCGTAGTCGCAGCGCGGCGCGAAGGGGCAGCCCGCCGGCAGGGTCAGCAGCGACGGCGTCGATGCCCGGGATCTGCGCCAGCTCGCGGCCCGGCTCGGCGTGCGCGGGCAGCGAGTCGAGCAGGCCCCGCGTGTAGGGATGACGCGGGTCGCGCAGGACCGCCGCCGTCGGCCCTGCCTCGACGATCCGGCCCGCGTACATCACCAGCGATGCGGTCGGCGAGCGACGACACGGTCGCGAGGTCGTGGCTGATCCAGATCAGCGCGGTGCCGATCTCGCGCGACCAGGCTCTTGCATCTCGGTCAGGATCTGCGCCTGGATCGACACGTCGAGCGCCGTCGTCGGCTCGTCGGCGACGATCAGCGGCGGACGGTGCAGCAGCGCGATCGCGATCGCGACGCGCTGGCGCATGCCGCCGGAGAACTGGTGCGGGTAGGCGTCGAGCCGCCGCGCGGCGTCCGGAATGCCGACGCTGGTCAGCACCTCGATGCAGCGCGCGCGCAGCGCCGCGGCGGAGAGCTTCTCATGCGCCGTCACCGCGAGCCGCATCTGCTCGCCGATGGTCAGCACCGGGTTGAGCGTCGTCGTCGGGTCCTGGAACACCATCGCGATCCGCCGGCCGCGCATCCGGCGCAGCTCGCCGGGCTCCAGGCCGACCAGCTCGCGACCCTCGAACCGGATCGAGCCGCCGACGATGCGGCCGGGCGGATCGACGAGGCCGAGCAGCGAGAAGCCGGTGACGGTCTTGCCCGAGCCGCACTCGCCGACGAGGCCCAGCATCTCGCCCGCGCGCAGCGTGAAGGAAACGCCATCGACCGCCTTGACCACGCCGGCGCGGGTGAAGAAATGCGTCGCGAGGTCGCGCGACCTCGAGCAGCGGCGCCGCTCATCGCTTCAGCCTCGGATTGAACTGATCGCGGATCTGGTCGCCGACCAGGTTGATCGCGACGATCAGCACGATCAGCGCGATGCCGGGATAGATCGAGATCCAGTAGCGGCCCGACAGCATGTACTGGAAGCCGTTGGCGATCAGCATGCCGAGCGAGGGCTCGGTCAGCGGCAGGCCGAGGCCGAGGAAGGACAGCGTCGCCTCGAGCGCGATCGCGTTGGCGATCTGCACGGTGGCCACGACGATCAGCGGCGGCAGGCAGTTCGGCAGGATGTGGCGAAAGATCACGCGTGCGCACCGGCAGCGGCGTCGACAGCGCGGCCTCGACGTACTCCTTGCTGCGCTCGGCGACGGCCGCGCCGTGCGCGGTGCGCGCGAAGTAGGCGTACTGCGCGGCGACCAGCGCGATCGATCGAGCTGCGTCTTGCCCTGCCCGAGCACCGCCGCGAGCACCAGCGCCAGCAGGATCGCCGGGAACGAGAGCTGCAGGTCGATGATCGCGCATGATCAGCGCCTCGATCCGCCCGCCCAGAATAGGCCGCCGCCGACGCCGAGCGTGGCGCCGACGGTCGAGCGCGATCAGCGCCGGCGATGACGCCCGATCTGCAGCGAGATGCGCAGGCCGTAGAGGATGGCGGAGAACAGGTCGCGCCCCTGCGCGTCGGTGCCGAGCCAATGGACGTAGCCGCCGGCGCCGACGAAGCCCGGCGGGCGGCGCGCATCCAGCAGACGTCAGTTCGCGAGGTCGTAGGGGTCCTGCGGCGCGACCAGCGGCGCGAACACCGCCAGCAGGACGACGAGCACGACGACGCCCAGCGCGGCGACGCGCGACCCGGTTCTCGCCGAACTCGCTCCAGAAGACGGCGAACGGGGTCGCGCGGTCCTTCACGCCTCGCCTCGCCGCAGCCGCGGATCGAGCACCGCGTAGACGAGGTCGACCGCGAAGTTGATCATGATGAACAGGAAGGCGACCAGCATCAGGTAGGCGACCATCACCGGCCGATCGAGCGATCGTGATGGAGTCGATGATCAGCTTGCCGACGCCCGGCCAGGAGAAGATCGTCTCGGTCACCACGGCGAAGGCGAGCGTCGAGCCGAGTTCGAGCCCGAACACGGTGACGATGCGGAATGGAGATCAGCCGCAGCACGTGGCGGCGCAGGATGGTCCACTCGCGTCTCGCCGGCGGCGCGGGCGAACTTCACCGTGTCGGTCAGCATCACCTCGCGCGTGCCGGCGCGCGCCAGGCGCATCATCAGCGCGAGCTTGAACAGCGAGAGGTTGAGCGCCGGCAGGAGCAGGTGCTCGAGCCCGTCCAGCGTGAGGAAGCTCCACTCGACGCCGAACAGCGTCGCGGTCTCGCCGCGCCCGCCCGCCGGCAGCCAGCCGAGCGTCGACCGCGAAGGTGAGGATGAGCACCAGCCCGATCCAGAAGGTCGGCACCGAGAAGCCGAGCATCGAGACCGCCATGATCGACGCGCGCGGCCGCGCCGTCGGGCCGGTAGCCGGCGTAGATGCCGAGCGGCACGCCGAGCAGCGTGGCGCCGAACACGGCGGCCAGCGTCAGTTCCAGCGTCGCCGGCAGGCGGCGACAGGATCAGGCTCGAGCACCGGCATGTTGAACACGAAGGAGCGCCCGAGATCGCCGTGCAGCAGGCGGCCGAGGAAGGCGCAGTATTGCTCCCAGAGCGGCCGGTCGAGGCCGTAGCGCGCGATCGTCTGCGCCCGGATCTCCTGCGTGACGTCGGGCGAGATCAGCACGTCGATCGGGTTGCCGATCGCGTAGACGCCGACGAAGACCAGCGCCGACATGACGAGCATCACGACGAGGGCCTGCAGCAGGCGCTGGATGACGAAGCCGAGCATCGCCGTCGACTCCTGCCCGTCAGGCCACGCGGTCCGCCAGCCGTCGGCGATGACGGCGCGCGTCTCGGCCACCGCCACCTCCCAGAGCGCGAGCATTTCGGCGTCGGGCCGCTGGTAGAGGCCGTCGAAATTGCCGTCACCGAGCATGCGGCGCCTTCCCGCCGGGATTGTCGAGCGCAAAGCGATCGCGATCGAGCGCCGGCTTGCTTTCGGCGGGCAGCGCCACGCCGGCAAGGCGCGTCCACGGGAAGTTCTCCATCCACGACGCGTGCGAGGCCACCGGATCGATCGCCATCACCTTCTCCCAGGTCCGCGGCGCCTTCCACCACTCGTGGAACTTCACGCAGGCGTCGCGGCGCTCGCCCATCCATTCGGCGAAGAAGCTCGCGATCGGCCCGTTGCCGCCGTGGCCGTTGACGACGACGATGCGGCGAAAGCCCGCCCGATACATGCTTTCGAGAATGTCGCGGATCAGCGCGACGTACGTCGTGAGCTTCAGGCTCACGGTGCCGGGAAAATCGACGAAATTCGGCGTCACCCCGTACGGCACCACCGGGAAGACCGGAACGGCGAGCGGCTCCGCGGCCTCGACCGCGACGCGCTCGGCGAGGATCATGTCGACGCAGAGGCTGAGATAGCCGTGCTGCTCGACGCTGCCGATCGGCAGGACGCAGCGGTCGTCGCGACGGACCCGGTCTTCGACCTGCATCCAGTTCATGTCGGCAACGCGCATCCTGTCGTCTCCTTCAGTGGCCACGCCGCCGATTTCCGGTCCGCCGGCGGGTTCCAGCCTGTCGTAAGTGTATGCGACAATACCGCTCATGGCGCCGCGCGTACAGGCGCGATTCCGGGGAGCGACGGGTGCGCGCCGATGATCCCGCCAGGTCCGCTGTCTGCGCGCCAATACCGGCTGCACGACATCCATGAGGGAGAAACGTCCATGAAAGTGATCCGTTGGGGAGCGGTGGCAGCGCTGGCAGGTGCGTTGCTGGTGTCGGTTGCGAACCAGCGTGTCGGCGCAGACCCTCACGATCGGCGTGCGCGCCGGCCCCGAATCGATCGACCCGCACTTCACCGCCACCGGCACCCACGCCGAGGCGCTGAAGCACGTCTTCGACACGCTGGTCTGGTCGGGCGACGATCTCGAGCTCGAGCCGCGCCTGGCCGAGAGCTGGAAGCGCGGTCAACGACACGACGTGGGAGTTCAAGCTGCGCCAGGGCGTCAAGTTCCACGACGGCTCGGATTTCACCGCCGAGGACGTCAAGTTCTCGATCGAGCGGATCCCGGTGGTCTCCGGCCCCAACCCGACCACGATCTACGTCCGCCGGGTCAAGGAGGTGAAGATCATCGATCCGCACACCGTGCAGGTCGATCACCGACGGCCCGGCGCCGAACGCTGCCCAACGACTTCATCCGGCTGTTCATCGTCTCGTCGCAAGGCGGCCGCCGGCCTGACCAAGGAGACCGCCAACGAGGCCTTCAACTCCGGCAAGGCGGCGATCGGCACCGGCCCCTACAAGTTCGTGTCCTGGACGCCGAAGGAGCAGCTCGTGCTCGACCGCTTCGACGGCTACTGGGGCGCGCAAGGAGCCGTGGGCAGCGGGTGCTGCGCAAGGAGATCCCGAACGACGCCGCCCGCGTCGCGCAGCTGAAGGCCGGCCAGCTCGACCTGATCGCGCGCGTGCCGGCGGCCGACGTGCCGACGCTCGAAGCGCGACGGCAAGCTCGACGGTGGTGAAGATCGACACGGTCTACGTCTTCAACATGGAGCTCGACATGCGCGAGAAGGCGCCGCAGATCACCGCCAAGGACGGCTCGCGCGCTGCCGAAGAATCCGCTGCGCGATCCGCGCGTGCGCGAGGCCATCGACCTCGCGATCGACCGGCACGGCGCTGGCCGAGATCGCGATGGAAGGCCTGGGCAAGCCGGTGAACCAGCTCGTGACGCCGAGCATCTTCGGCTACAACAAGTCGCTGCCCGAGCGCGAAGCTCGACATCGCCGCGGGCGAAGAAGCTGCTGGCCGACGCCGGCTATCCGAACGGCTTCAAGGCGACGTTCAGCTTCACCAACGACCGTCTGCCCGGCGACCGCCAGGTGGGCACGTCGGTCGCGCAGATGCTGGCGGCGCATCGGCATCGACGTGACGGCCAACGCGCAGCCGGCGGCGGTGTTCTTCCCGGCCCGCACGCGCGGCGACTTCTCGATGTCGATGTCCGGCTGGGGCACGCTGACCGGCGAGGCGCACTACACGCTGTCGTCGATCGTGCACTCCAACGACCCGGACAAGAAGCTCGGGCGCGTTCAACGTGCTCGGCTACAAGAACCCGCAGATGGACAAGCTGATCCAGGACGCGGCGGTCGAGATGGACGACGACAAGCGCCGCGAGCTACCTCGAGCAGGCCAACGCGCTCGTCGCCAAGGATCGCCCGCGCCTGCCGCTCGTCGTCGGTCGGCTCGGCCTGGGCGATGCAGAAGGACAAGGTCACGATCAAGCCGCGCGTCGACGAGGACACGCTGGCGATGAACATCAAGCCGGCGAAGTGACGTCGCGGGGAGCGGCGCGCGCGCGCGACTGATCGATCGACGCCATGCCTCCGATCGCTCTGGCGCTGCACGGCGGCTGCGGCACGCTGCCGAAGCCTGACGCTCCCGCCGGAGGAATGGGCCGAGGTCGAGCGGCACATCGCCGACGCGCTTCGCGCCGGCTGGACGATCCTGGCGCGGGGCGGCACGGCGCTCGACGCGGTCGAGGCGACGGTGGTCGTCCTGGAGGACTCGCCTCATTTCAACGCCGGCCACGGCGCGGCGCTGAACACGGACGCCGAGCACGAGCTCGACGCCTCGATCATGGACGGCGCCGACGCTGCGCGGCCGGCGCCGTCTGCGCGGTGCGCCACATCCGCAACCCGGTGCAGGCCGCGCGCAGGCTGCTGGAGGCCGGCGGCGGCCGTGCTGCTGACCGGACCCGCCGCCGACGCCTTCGCGCGTGCTGCCGGGCTCGCCATGGTCGCGCCGTCGTACTTCACCACCGAGCGCCGGCGCGACGCAATCTGCAGCAGATGAAGGCTCGCGCTGCGGCCGGCACGCTGGCCGCGGCGAGCGAAGCGGAAAAGCACGGCACGGTCGGCGCGGTCGCGCTCGATCGCGCCGGCAATCTCGCCGCCGCGACCTCCACCGGCGGCTACACCAACAAGCCCGCCGGGCGGGTCGGCGACAGTCCGCTCATCGGCGCCGGCACCTATGCGCAGCAACGGCGTCTGCGCCGTGTCCGGCACCGGCCAGGGCGAGCTCTTCATCCGCCACGTCGCCGGCCACGAGGTCGCGTCGCTCGATCGCCTACCAGGGACTGTCGCTGGCGGAGGCCGCACGAACGGTCGTCTTCGAGCGCATCGGCGGCGACGGCATCGGCGCCGGCATGGTGGCCGTCGACGCGCACGGCAACATCGTCGCGCCGTTCAACACCCTGGGCATGTATCGCGGCTGGGTGCTGCCGTCCGGCGATCTGCATGTCGCCACGCATGCGGAGATCTCGCCCGTCGCTCGCCTTGCCGGTGGCGGCACATGACCGGAGCGCGCAGCGCGAAGGTACTGCAGTGAACGAGCCGATCGTCATCTGGGGCGGCGGCGCGATCGGCGGCACGCTCGCCGCCTACTGGGCGCGCGCGGGCATTCCGGTGCTGCTGGTCGACATCGTCGCGCGAGCATGTCGAGGCCTGCCGCACGACCGGACTTCGCATCGAGGGCCCGGTCGAGGAATTCACGCAGATCGTGCCGGCGGCGACGCCGGACGAGGTCGACGGCACCTACGCGCGCATCGTGCTCGCGGTGAAGGCGCAGGCGACCGAGGCGGCGCTCGCCGGACTGCTGCCCCATCTCGCGCCCGACGGCTTCGTGCTCTCGGCGCAGAACGGGCTGAACGAGATCACGATCGCGCGGCTCGTCGGCGCGGAGCGGACCATCGGCTGCTTCGTCAATTTCGGCGCCGACTGGCTCGGTCCCGGACGCATCCTGTTCGGCAACCGCGCGGCGGTCGTCGTCGGCGAGATCGACGGCAGCGCGCGGCCGCGCACGATCGAGATGCATCGCCTGCTGCAGCTGTTCGAGCCGGACGCCGTGCTGACCGACAACATCTGGGGCTATCTCTGGGGCAAGCTCGGTTACGGCGCGATGCTGTTCGCCACCGCGCTGACCAACGATTCGATGGCGGAGAATTTCGCCGACCCCGCGCGCTTCGCCGTCTTCGACCGGCTGGGCCGCGAGGTGATGGCGGTGGCGCGCGCGCGCAACGTGACGCCGGTCGGCTTCAACGGCTTCGACCCGGCCGCGTTCATGCCGGAGGCCCCCGCGGCGGCATCGCGCGCGTCGATCGCCGCGCTCGCCGAATTCAACCGGCACACCGCCAAGACCCATTCGGGCATCTGGCGCGATCTCGCCGTGCGCAAGCGGCGGACCGAGGTCGATCCGCAGATCGGCACCATCGCCGAGCTCGGAGCGCGAGGCCGGCATCGACACGCCGGCGATTCGCACGCTGGTCGGGCTCATCCACGACATCGAGGACGGCCGCCGCCCGATGTCCTTCGCCACGATGCAGGTCCTGATCGACGCATGCACATGAGCCCGCCGGGCCGCCCCAAGGGCGAATACCGGAGCGCGCAGCGCGAAGGTACTCCAGTAAGCTCGGCCGAGCGAGCGAGCAGGTGTTCCCTCCCGGAGGAATGGCGCGGAACGCCAAGGGTGCAACCATGACCTTCGACGGCCGCACGGCGCTCGTCACCGGCGCCGCCCAGGGCATCGGGCAGGCGATCGCACTGGCGCTGGCCGAGGCCGGCGCGCGCGTCCACGCCGCGGATCTCGACGCCGACGGCGTCGCGCGCTTCGCCGCCGCGCACCGGATGTCCCCGCACGTGTTCGATGTTTCCGACCGCGCCGCGGCCCATGCCGCGGTCGCAGAAATCGCCAGAGCTGAGGGCCGTCTCGACATTCTCGTCAACGCGGCGGGAGGCGTCTGCGGGCAGGTCGGCCGCCCGATCGAAGACGTCGACGAGGCGGACTGGCACGCGATCTTCAAGGCGAATGTGGACGGCGCGTTCTGGCTGGCGCAGGCGGCCTCGCTGCCGATGCGCGAGGCCGGATACGGCCGCATCGTCAACATCGCGTCGGGCGCGGGCCTGCGGCCGAGCCTGACCGGCATCCAGGCGTACACGGCCGCCAAGCACGCGCTGGTCGGCCTCACCAAGCAGCTGTCGCAGGACCTCGGCCGCTACGGCATCACCAGCAACGCCGTGGCCCCGGGCTTCGTGCGCTCCAACCCGTCGACCGAGCGCCAATGGGAGCGCCTCGGCCCGGAAGGACAGGCGCGTCTCGTCGAGAGCGTGCACACGCGACGGCTCGGCGAGGCGGCGGACATCGCCAACGCCGTGCTGTTCCTGGCGAGCGACGACGCAGCGTGGATCTCGGGGCAGATCCTGTCGGTGGACGGCGGCCGTTCCTGACGAGCGCCGGCCGGCGGGCCGGCCTCAACCGGCAGCCAGGAGATGGGGGGGCACCGCGCGAAAGTCATTGTCCTTGGCGCCGACATTGTGGGCGTGACCAGCGCGTGGTACCTCGCCCGTGCAGGACACGAGGTCACAGTGGTGGATCGGCAGCTGAGACCCGCGCGCGCTGGCGGCCACGCTCACGCCCGTGATGCGCGAGCCGGATGCCACCCGTGCGTTCAAGACGCGGGAGGAGTGCGTTTCCTGTTCGGTACGCCTGTCGACATGCTGGAGCGCGAAGGCGGCCGGGTCTCGGCCGTGCGCATGCGGCGCGAAGGCGCAAACAAGCGTCTGGCCGCGGATGCCTTTCTGGTGTGCATGGGCAGCTTCAGCCCGGTGTTGCTGGCCCCGGTCGGCATTCGCGTGCCGATCTATCCATTGAAGGGCTACTCGGTCGCCCTCCCGGCCGATGATGCCACTGCCGCGCCCACAGTTTCCATCACCGACGAGGCGATGAAGATCGTGATCTCGCGGCTGGGCAACAGGCTGCGGGCCGCCGGAACGGCCGAAGTCGACGGTTACGACACTGAGCTCAACGCGGCGCGGTGCGGCGCTGCCGTTGAGGGCAGTGACCGGCCATCAGTTGTCGTTGGCCGACGCGAACAGATGGGGAGCGGCCACTCGGCGGGCGTGGGTCAGTGGCGGTCACCGGCCATAAGCGGGCATACAAGGACGGCAGCAAAATTTCCGGTAAGCGGCCATCCAACCGGATACATACTCAAGATGTGAGCCGGATAGCGACAGACGAAGGCGCATCTATCGGCAACGAAAGCCCCGCTGGAGCGGGGGCTGCGTCGGCGCCTAATGCTATTACTGCTTGCGACGCGAGAAACTGAGACCGGCGAGGCCGAGGCCGAGAAGCGCGAGCGTGGCGGGTTCGGGGACGGCTGAGACACTGTACACGTTCGTCAGATTCCAAACATAATTATCTGGGTTCGCTTCGCTGAGGGTAATACTGTCAAACGGGGCGGAGCTTACGATGCCGACAAAGAAGCTTTGCATGCCCCCGGAAGTGACGAATGTGTCCGCCGTATTGAGTACGCCCTGAAGCGGCGTGCTAAGGTAAACAACGGCGTCGAAGCCGAACGCTAAGACGGGCAAGTCGAAATTGATAATGAGGGTCTCATCGAATCGCCTGGTGACGGCGTCGCCGGCAGTGTAGTAATCGGTGGTGAACAACACGTTTGACTGCGGCACGGTGATGTTGCCTCGCGAAAATCCGCTGATGAAAGAGTAACCCCCGCTGGGGTTCCCAACATCAAAATCGACATTGTCCACGGGGTTGGGAGCCACCGCCGCCAACCACGCACTCATATTTGCATATTGCATCAGCGCTGCATGAGCAGGCTTCGTAGCAAATGCTAGAAGCGCGATTATTTCTACTGCCAACGCTCCAATGGCAGTCCACGGGAAGTTCCGTTTCATCGTATCTTTCCCCCGGCAAAGAAAGATTGGTGTTGTTGACGCAATCCAGTTAAGTTGGCGCAAAGACTGCTCTGAGGATCGGCAACCTACTCGTGCGCCAGCGTGCCGCTGAATCCCCGGCAAGTCTAACTAGGTGTATGCAGCACGAACTGTGCCCGCGAATGGCAAACGCGTGAAATCATGGGGTTGCGCTTTCCGGCGAGGGCAACAATTCTGCAAGTGTAAATTCCCTCGACACAGACAACGGTCCGCGCCAGCGCACCGCCAAACTTCTGTATCGGGTCAATCCCAACGGACAATGGCGCGATGGGCGCCGACCTCCTGGTCGTTGTGGCGGTTGAAAGTCCGCAGCTTCGCCATTGAACGTCGGCTTGCTGGAGGGACGACGGGCCGAATTGGGTCGTCTACGGTCAAACGATTCGTTTCACTGAATGGCTGCTCGCCGATCCACCGCGGACCTTCACGCTTCGATGACTGCTGTATCTTTTTCAGCGGCCGCTCAATGGAATCGGCTGAGTTGCGGCAACCGGAGGGGCGCAGCCGGTCGTAGTCTCCTGCCAATTCGCCGGAGATCAAATCCCGGGCATGCCGACAAAGCCCGGCAAGGCCTTGATGCGCTCGATCCAGCTGCGCACGCTCGCGTAGGGGTCGAGGCCTATCTCGCCCTCAGGTGCGAGGGCGACATACGGGAAGCAGGCGATGTCCGCGATCGTTACTTGGTCGAGCGCCAGCCATTGATGCGCAGCCAGCCGCTGCTCTAGCACGTCCAGCCCCTTACGCCCCAATAGCTGGGCCTCTTCGAGATTGCCGGGGCGCTTGAACTTGCAGATAACTCGCGCCTTGGCCAGACCATAAAGGGTCTCGTTCTCCATGAGGGCCAGCCACTGCATCACCTCGGCCATGCCCTGCGGATCAATGGGGAGCCACTTCTCTCCGCCGTGTTTGCGGGCGAGATACACGAGGATAGCCATAGAGTCCCACACTACCGTGCCATCGTCATCGAGCGTGGGGACCTGACCGCGCGGGTTGAGCTTGAGAAACCACGGCTCTCGGTTCTCGCCCTTCATCAGGCTGACCGCCACCACCTCATGCTTTACGCCCAGAAGGGATAGCAGCAATCGGACGCGGTAGCTATTACCAGACAGTTCGAAATCGTAAAGCTTCATCGTTATCCTCCATCGACACGTTGAGGAAATCCAACCCCACGAGGCGCGCCTAAGCAGGGTATCACCGGCAAACGCGACTGAGCCAGCGGGTCGTTCTCGCCCTGCTGAAGAATGTTGCGGGCGGCCAGCGACGGCGATTCGCCATGTCCGCTTAGGGCAGAGCGAATCGCCAGAGTGCTTTGTCTACGGTCTGTTCAGGAGTGCGGCCGTCTCAATTCGGCCGGGACCGGTCATCCAGGACGGACCGTCCACACGTCCGCGAAGAGTGCGTTGAGGCCTAAGGATTCGCTGCTTGACAGTACGCGCCGTCGTTCACAAAATGTCCGTCCCGATGTAACGACAGCCGTCACGGAGAACACGATGAGAAAACTCTTGCTCGTCGCAGGCGCCGCCTGCGCCATGATGTTTGCCTGCGGTGTCGCCCATGCTGGCGACGATCGGGAGCCGGATCGGACCGCCGTCATCCAGTTCGCGACGCTTCCCGATGGCGTCCGATATCCGGAGGGCATTACCGTCAATCCCGCGACTGGCGACGTGTTCGTGGCCACGTTCGACTTCGGGCCGAATGCCAACAAGCTGATGCGCTTCACGAAGAACGGCAAGCTCGCGGCAGTTCGCGATTTCGGCGGCACCCCGATGCTCGGACTCGCATTCCATCCTGCTCACGGCAAAGTGTACATCCTGAACATGGGAGCATCGAAGGTGCAGCGGATTCCCGCGCACTTTGACGCGAGTACGCCGGTCGAGGACGTGGCGAATGTGCCGAACATCGGCGCACCCGGGCAACGCACATCCGCCAATCCGGATGGTAGCAACGACATCACAACGTTCGGATCGACCGGCTTTCCTGCTCCCAACGCGATGGTGTTCGATCGCAGCGGCAATCTCTATTTGTCGGATTCCTTCCAGGGTGCCATCTTCCGCATTGACAACGCGAAGGGCTGCAATACACCTTGCGCAGCAAATCTTGTTTCGCACGACACGCTGCTTGGGACGGCCGGGTTCCCGCCGTTCGGCGCCAATGGACTCGCGCTCAACTCCGACGAGACGGCGCTCTACATTGCCAATACCGGCGATCACCGCGTCTTGAAGATGGACCTCGCGACGAAGACCGTTTCAGTTTTCGCGGTGAGCATCAATGGCGCCGATGGCATCGCTTTCGACGACGAGGGTCGGCTTTGGGTCGCGGCAAACCAGGCAGACGAAATCGTCGCACTCAACGGCAACGGCCGCGTCATCGCGCACCTCGGCGAGTTCCAGGGCATTCGCAAGGACGGGACACCTGACGGGCTGCTCTTTCCGGCTAGCATTGTGATCATCGGCGACTGGATGTACGTCACCAATCTGGCGCTCCCCCTATCGGGTCTGCCCGGCGCCGAGCCGGAAGCCGATGTGACTCGTTGGACCGTCTCACGAATCAAGATGCCGAAGCGCTAGGTGATCGGCAGGACCCAAGCCACACTTTGACCAATTCCGTGCCAACAAGGGCCCCGCTGCGGCGGGGTCTTGCTTTTTATGGCGTCAATCGTCCCGCCGTTCAGGCCCAGACCCATGTCCCAGTTCGGCCAGGAGCAGCCGGTCGTCGGCTTCCCTCACTTCGCTCGAGGAGCCGTCGTTGAGTCTATTTGGTGTACTGATTCGCTCCGGCTCAATCTACACAATCGAATGCAGCGGCTCGCAAACGCTAAAAAGCACCGGCATTTCGCGTCAAACGGCGGGCCGCCACGCCGCCTAGGGTCCGCGTGCAATTTGGAGCATACTGCGCCGACGTGGTGGCACTGGGCGTCTATGTATGCGTCGCGCAGACGAGGTGATGCAGTGATCAACCGGCGGACCTTCTTGCTTTGGGTGATCGCGTCCTCGTTTCCTGCCATCACATGTTCGACGTGGAGCCAGACTGTGGCGAAGCTGCCCCGCGTCGTGGTGATCAGCGGTGGCAATGAGGAGAGTTCTCGCCCGTACACGGAGAGCTTCCTCGACGGTATGCGGCAGGTGGGGCAGATCGAAGGACGGTCAGTCCAGATCGAGGTGCGATACGGCGACGGCGACCCCGCCCGCGTGCGGGCGCTGATTCGCGAAAGTGTAGCGAAATCGCCTGCCGTGCTCGTTGTCGCCGGACTTACACCTGCGAGCTTTGCACGCGACACGACCACGACCGTGCCCATCGTTGTCGCCACGTCGAGTGATCTAGTGGGTGTGGGAATCGTGAAGAGCCTGGCCCGTCCCGGTGGCAACATCACCGGCATATCCGACCTTACCGACGAAACCACCATCAAGCGCTTAGAGTTGCTCAAGGCCGCGCTTCCGAACGCGTCGCGAGTGGCGTTTCTCGTCAACCCGGAGTTTCCTGCCACGCCCAAGATCGTGGAGCGCGTGCAGACTGTCGCTCCGGAGCTGCGTTTCCAGGTAGCGTGGCTTTACGCGAAGGATCGCGCCTCACTTGTGCTGGAACTGGATTCTCTCGAAAAGGCTCCTCCCGATGCACTGGTCGTCACCGATGCGCTGGCCGTGGAGAATGCGGCGGAAATAATCAAGCGCGCAACCGTGCTCCGCGTCCCGGTCGTCCACTTCTGGCCCGGTACCGCCGAGCAAGGGGCTCTCTTTAGCTACCAGGCCAATGTTCTCGACAACTTCCGGCGCGCTGCCGGTTATGTCGACAAGATCCTCAAGGGCACGAAGCCCGGCGACCTTCCCATCTATCAACCGACGCGCTATGAGTTGGTCGTCAATCCAAAGGTGGCGCGCAGTCTGGGGTTGTCCCTGCCACAAACTTTCCTCATCCGCGTGGATCGAGAGGTTCCGTGATGGAAGGCTGCGCGTTGTTCCGACGGTCGCGCCATTCGCGGCATTGCCGTCGATTTGATCTGTTGACCGTCCCCTATTTCGAAGCTCGGCCGTCTGCAGGGTCGAGCTCGGTCGAGGGCGAGACATCGACTGCGGCCAAATGTCGTAGCGCATTGCGCAAATGGCCATTGACGCTCGCCTTCGTGCTGGCGCTTGTCTTTCCGTTCACCGACGCATTGGGCGATGCGCGAGCAGGCGAGAAGGCGGCCCAAACTTGCCTGTTGTGTCACAAGATCGATTCCGTCGTTGGCGCGCCAACACTCGAGCAACAACCGTCGAAGTACTTGGTAGCGCAGATTAATGCGTTCAAGTCTGGGAAGAGAAGCGAACCCGCAATGCGAACCAACGTTGTAAGACTGTCCGCAAAGGAAGTTCAGGACATCTCGGATTTCTTTTCCTCTCAGCGGGCTAGACCAGCGCGGTTTGGCACCGACCCAGAACCAAAGACAATCGCGCTAGGCGCGGCGAGCGCAAAGGAGCTAAATTGCGCGAAGTGCCATTCGGAAGACTATCGAGGCGGTAACGACATCCCAAGACTCGCCGGTCAAGTCCCCACTTACTTGGTGCTCAAGATTGACGAGTTTAAGCGTGGTGCGCGGCCACACCCGGCCATTTCTGCAGCGACCGACAAACTTAGTGATCCGGTAACTGAAGCCCTCGCTGCGTACTTCGGCAAACTTGAGCCCTAACCTTGCACTCGAATCGTTCCCGCTGACGCGTCAAACAGTAAGGGGCGGCCTGAACGACCGCTTTTCGCCACGATGGATTTCTGCTTAGGGTCGAAAACGCCAGCTCGAGCAACGACGCCGACCGACTCCTTCGCGTCTGATGCTGACGCCCAACAGAGCAAATTGTCGGTCAATTGCAACAGTCGTGTACGGTCACTTCGCCGCCGGATTAGGGTAGGTCGGCAGCGCGTCCATTGCCTTCGCTAGCGCGGCAGAGGCCGCATTGAGCTGCGCCAGCGCGCGTTGAACCTCCTCTGTATTGGCGGTCTGGGAATTGTCGCCGGCAGCGACGCGAGTGAGGATGCGCTCGATCAGGTCACGCTCGATTTCGGCGACGCGGGCTGCGTTTTCAGCGAGGAGCCGCTCGGCATCAGCGCGTCGGATGTAAATGGGTTCGGGAGCAGCGTTAGTTTTCTTGGTCATGCGTGATCCCTTTCAATCGTCGAATCATTGCTGAGGGAGGCACGTCGCGCAAGGTGTCCGCAAACAGTTAGAGGAGATCATCAGGTGCTTCTTGGCGCCCGGTCCGAATGGCAGGTCGTGGCCGAACGGGGACCGGCAGTCCTTGCCGACCCCCCCGATAGCGATTACCGAGCACCTAGCACTCGACACTGCCAGGCATCATCACGTGCGAGGCACGTGGTGCTAACAATCGGTCCTTCGGCCAAGATATTTTGCGCGGGGGCAATGGGCTTCGGACGGGTTCTGGCGTGCGTCGATCCGGCTGGTCTTGTTTCTCCTTGAAGTTCAGTCCCGAGTCCTTGGGGCGTGCCCGCGAATCCGGGCCTCGCCCAGTTCGCGTTACGCCGCCACGGCTTCCTCGATCTGCTCGTACGCCGACGCGATCGCCGTCTGTTCCGCGTCAGGCCCCATCGAAAGACCCTCGGCGTACACAAAATGCACATCGGTGAGGCCGAGGAAGGTGAACACCGTTTTCAGATACGGGACCTGCGTGTCCGCCGGCGTGTTCCGGTACTTGCCGCCGCGTGTCAGTGCGACATAGACGTGCTTCCCCTTGAGCAGGCCTTCGGGGCCCTGCTCCGTGTAGCGGAACGTCACGCCGGCCCGCGAAATTGCGTCGATCCAGTTCTTCAGCTGGGCCGGCACTCCGAAGTTGTACATGGGCACGCCTAGAACGATCGTGTCTGCTGCTTGAGTCTCCGCAATCAATGCGTCGTCCAGTGCAACGCGCGCGGCCTGTTCCGGCGTGCGTTGTCCGGCGGGCGTGAAGAGCGCGCCGAGCGCGACTTCGTCCAGGATCGGGTGCGGTACTTTGTTGAGATCGCGCACGATCAGCGTGGCGTCGGGATCGGCATCGCGCAGGCGTTGAACAATGCGGCTGGCGAGGCGCGTCGAGTGAGATGCTTCGCGGCGGGCGCTGGAATTGATCTGCAGTACGTTCATGTTGTGCTCCATCGGGTTGGTGTGGGTGATGGGGCGAATATAATTGTTGCTTGGTTGGTTCGGAAGCCATAAAAATGGATAATATTGTTCCGCCATTGGAACAATTCCGGATTCGGTGAATGCTTGGTCTGGCGCGATGCCCCGGTGGCCGCCGACCCAATTTGTGGCGAAAGGCTAACCGTGAACGTTGAGCCCAACGACCTGCTCCTCTTCGCGCGCGTCGTGGACGAAGGCAGCTTTTCGCGAGCCGCCGGGCGTCTGGGTCTACCCAAGTCGACGGTCTCACGACGGGTGGCTGCGCTGGAAGCGCAGCTGGGCGAGCGTCTCCTGCTGCGTACCACCCGCAAGCTCACCGTCACCGACTTCGGACTCGCCGTGCTTGAACATGCGCATCACGTCGTCGAGGACGTTGCGGCGGCGACGTCGCTCGCGCAGAACCGGCAGATCGAGCCGAGCGGCCGCCTGCGCGTGACGATGCCGAGCGACTTGGCCAACATCGTCCTCGCGCCGCTGCTGGCCGAGTTCGTCCTCAAATACCCGGCGATCGCGCTGGAGGCCGACCTCTCGGCGCGTTTCGTCGATCTCATCGGCGAGAACTTCGACGTCGCGATCCGCATGGGGGAATTGCGCGACGACGCGTCGCTCGCCGCCCGCCGGATCGCGGTACTTACCGTCAGCCTCTATGCCGCGCCCGCATACCTCGCCCGCCGCGGAACGCCGTCCGAACCCGAAGCCCTGATGGAGCATGACACGCTACGCATCCTCGCCCGCACCGGCGAGCCGATGCCGTGGATCCTCAGCCGCGACGGCCAGCGCTGGGAGGGCATTCCGCCCGGCCGCGCGACGGCCAATTCACCGGATCTGCTGATGCGGATGGCGCTCGAGGGCGTGGGAATCACCGTAATCAACGACCACTTCGCCTTGCAGCACCTGCAACGCGGCGAGCTCGTCCAGGTATTGCCCGACTGGCATCTGCCATCGGTCAGCGCCTGGGCGGTGTTTCCCGGCCGCCGGCTGATGCCGGCGCGAACGCGCGTGTTCCTCGACGCGCTCGCCGCAAAATTCACGGGACCGCAGTGTCCGGCAATCGAGGCCGGAGTGCAGGAGACCAAGGCGCAGTTGCGACCTGCGTCGGGTTACCTCCATCAACACTCAACCGACGATATCCAGGCAGCTCGGAAGAGCCGCTAATCACAAAGCATCTCGCCTACGACCGCTGCGCTGAGTGCTTCCTGCCCCATTTGTTAAGGGTTGTGCGATGCCTGCCCCGGCGCGCGCGGGCAGGTCCACTCCGGCGAATTCAGCTTTCCACTGCCCTGGCGCAGAGACCTTGACGGCGTCGTAGCGGGAACCCGCCAACCCGTGGTAGGCTGCCCGAGTGGCCCTCGTAGCGGGGTTCGGTTTGCGGTTTTTCCCGGACTTCCCGGACGAGAGTTTCGCCAGACCGGCAGCGGGCATCTGAATACAAGGAACAAGATCGGCACGCCGTCTGCGGCGAAGCCGGCGCCAGCAATACCAACCATCATGGAGAGATACCAATGAAAAGACGCGATTTCGTGAAGCTGTGCGCCTCGTCCGCCGCGGTCGCGGCGCCGGGCGTGAGCTGGGCGCAGCAGAACGTGGTGTGGAAGGCCTCGGACGTGCATCCCCTCGGCTACCCGACGGTCGAGGCGATCGTGCGCATGGGCAAGAAGCTGGAGAAGGAAACCAACGGCCGCATCACGATCCAGATGTACCCGCTGATGCAGCTGGGCGGCGAGAAGGAGATGATCGAGCAGGCGCAGGTGGGCGCGCTGCAGATCGCGCGCATCTCGGTGGGCGCGATGGGCCCGGTGGTGGACGACGTCAACGTGTTCAACCTGCCGTTCATCTTCCGCGACGAAGCGCACATGCGGCAAGGTGATCGACGGCCCGATCGGCCAGGGACTGCTGGACAAGGATCACGGCGAGCCCGCAGTCGCGGCTGGTGGTGCTGGGCTGGATGGACGCCGGCACCCGCAACGTCTACTCGAACAAGCCGGTCACCAAGCCCGAGGATCTCAAGGGCCAGAAGATCCGGATGATGGGCAACCCGCTGTTCGTCGAGACCATGAACGCGATGGGCGGCAACGGCGTCGCGATGGGCTTCAACGAGCTCTACGGCGCGCTGCAGACGGGCGTCGTCGACGGCGCCGAGAACAACCCGCCGACGCTGCTCGCCCAGAACCACTACACGGTCAGCAAGGTGTACAGCCTCACCGGCCACCTGATCATTCCCGAGATCTTCGTGTTCTCGCGGCGCACCTGGGACACGCTGTCCAAGGCCGACCAGGACCTGGTGAAGAAGCTCTCGCGCGAGGCGCAGCTGGAGCAGCGCGCGCTGTGGGATGCCTACACCGCCGAGGCCGAGACCAAGCTCAAGGCGGCCGGCGTCAAGTTCGTCCCGGCCGACAAGGCCGCGTTCTACAAGGCGACGCAGCCGGTCCGCGACAAGTACGGCGCCAAGTACGCCGCGCTGCTGAAGCAGATCGAAGACACCAAGTAGCGTCTGCGGCCCGGGCACGCGGCGCCGCCCGCGCCGCGTGCCCGTTTCTTGTCCTGCTACCGGAGCTCCCGCATGAGCGCGAAGCAGCGTTACGCGCAGGCGATGGAATGGCTCTACATCGTCTGCGTCGTCGTGTCCGGCACCGCGCTGGTGGCGATCACGCTGATCATTCCGCTCGGCGTGTTCATGCGCTACGTGATGAACAGCCCGCTGTCCTGGCCGGAGCCGGCCTCCGTCATCATGATGGTGATGTTCTCGTTTCTCGGCGGCGCGGCGGTCTACCGCGCCAACGTCCACATCGCCGTGCAGGCGCTGCTCAACGCCGTGTCGCCTGGTGCGCAGCGCTGGATGCTGTGGGGCGTGGACGCCTGCATGGCAGTGACCGCGCTGTTCATGCTGGGCTACGGCATCCAGCTGTGCGTGGTCACGCAGTATTCGACGATGGCGGAGTTTCCGGGGCTGTCGCAGGCCATCGTCTACCTGCCGATTCCCGTCGCCGGCTTCCTCACGCTGCTGTTCCTGATCGAGCGCGTCTGGGTCGGTGAACCGCCGAAGACGTCGATCATGTACCGCGACAAGCCGACGGAGCTGGAATAGCCATGGACGTGCTCGTCTTGCTCGGGTCATTCGCGCTGCTGTGCGCGCTCGCCGTGCCCGTCGCCTACGCGCTCGGTCTCTCCGCGCTGTTCGCCGCCCTGTGGGCCGACATCCCGCTCGAGGCGGTGATGCTGAAGATCTCCGACGGGACCGACGACTTCGCGCTGCTCGCCATCCCGTTCTTCGTGCTGGCCGGCGGGATCATGGCCGAGGGCGGCATGGCCGTGCGCCTGATCAACCTGGCCAAGGTGTTCGTCGGCTTCATCCGCGGCGGCCTCGCGCTGGTGAACATCCTCGCCAGCACGCTGTTCGGCTGCATCTCGGGCTCGTCGGTCGCCGACACCGCGTCCATCGGCTCGGTGATGATCCCGCAGATGGTCAAGGCCGGCTATCCGCGGATCTTCGCCACCAACGTGACGATCTGCGGCTCGGTGCAGGCGCTGCTGGTCCCGCCTTCGCACAACGCCGTGATCTACGCCCTCGCCACCGGCGGCATCGTTTCGGTGGCGCACCTCTTTCTCGCCGGCATCTTCCCCGGACTGCTCTTCGGGCTGTGCCTGATCGGGCTGGTGCTGTGGACCGCGCAGCAAGCGCGACTTCCCCAAGGGCGAGCCGGTCGCGATGAAGGACGTGCCGCGGATCGTCATCGATGCGCTGTGGGGCCTGGTCACGGTCGTCATCATCATGGGCGGCATCCTGTCCGGCGTCTTCACGCCGACCGAGTCCGCGGCCGTGGCCTGCGTCTACGCGTTCCTGGTGACCTTCTTCGTCTACCGCGACTTCAAGTGGCGCGAGCTGCCGATCCTGGTCCACCGCGTCGTGAAGACCGTCGCCATGGTGATGATGCTGATCGGCTTCTCGGTCGCCTTCGGCTACATGATGGCGATCATGCAGATCCCGGCCAAGGTGACGGCCTTCTTCCTCACCATCTCGGACAACAAGTACGTCTTCCTGTTGCTCGTCAACCTCCTGCTGCTGCTGCTCGGCACGTTCATGGACCTGGCGCCCATGCTGCTGATCTGCACGCCGATCTTCATGCCGGTGATCGCCAAGTTCGGCATCGATCCGGTGCACTTCGGCATGATCATGATCCTGAACCTCGGCATCGGGCTGATCACGCCGCCGGTGGGGCCGACGCTGTTCGTCGGCTGCGCCATAGGCAAGGTGACGATGGAGGAAGTGTCGAAGGAGCTATGGCCGTTCTACGGCGCGATGTGCCTCGCGCTGCTGCTCGTCACCTACATTCCCGCGATTTCGCTCTGGCTGCCCGGGCTGACGAAGTAACGGGCGCCGGCGCCGGTGCGCGCCGAACATGGCATTGCGCCGCGACGCGTTTGCCGGCGCGCGCATGCCGCGAGGCTCAGCGCGGCGGCGCTTCGCCACGTCAACCCAGGTTCCCCGCGCCTGTGACGCCACGCAGGCCTCGATGAACGCCATCGTGTGCGCGCCCTCCTCGATGCGCGGATAGGGCAGATCGGGAACCGTTTCGCCCAGCTCGCGCGCCATCCGTTCCTGCGCGACTTCCGCGTAGATGTTGGCGAACGCCTCGCGCAATCCCTCGGGATGGCCGCGCGGCGTGCGACCGGCGGCGATGATCTCGGGCGGCAGGAACGGATCGCCCCGCCCGATGGTGCGGGCCGGTTCGCCGTGCAGCGCGAGCTTCAGATAGCTCGGCTCGCGGTGCGACCAGTCGAGCATGCCCTTCTCGCCGTAGACGCGCAGTCGGATGTCGTTCTCGCCGCCGGCGGCCGCCTGGGTGACGGTGAACGTGCCGCGCGCGCCGCCCTCGTACTCGATCAGCGCGGACACGTGATCCACCACCTTGCGGCCGGGCAGCAGCGCGCCGACGTCGGCCGCAACGCGCGCGGCGGCAAGCCCCGACACGAAGCTCGCGAGATGCTGCGCGTGGCAGCCGATCGCGCTCATCACCAGCGCCTGCCCGCTGCGCGCGGGATCGAGCAGCCAGCGCAGGCGGTTGTTCTGCGGCCCGTCCTCGATGCGCGTGGCGAGACCGCTCTGGATGTACTCCACCTGCACCAGGCGAATCGGTCCCGAGCGCGCCGTCGCGCACGAGCTGCCGGGCGTAACGGGTCATCGGATACGCGGCGTACCCGTGCGCGATCGCGAAGATCCTGCCGTGCGCGCGCGTTCGCGCGACGAGGTCGCAGGCCTGCGCGAAATCGTGCGTGACCGGCTTGTCGCAGACGACGTCGAGCCCGGCGTCGAGTGCCGCCGCGGCGTACGGATAGTGCGTGTCGTTCGGCGTCATGATCGCCACCGCGTCGATGCGGTCCGGGCGCTCGCGCTTCCTGCGCCAGCATTTCGGCGACGTCGCCGTAGCTCCGCGCGGGATCGAATCCCAGCGCCGCCCCCGCCGCGCGCGAGCGCGCCGGGTCGCTCGAAAACACGCCGGCGGTCGCGCGGAACCAGCCGTCCATTTCGGCGGCGCCGCGGTGCATGCGGCCGATCCATGCGTCCGGTCCGCCGCCGACGATCGCCAGGCGCAGTGGGCGTCCAAACCGTTCGCGCAATCCCGTCATGCCGCCTCCCGTCGAATGCGTTCGGATTCCAGCCTTCATGTTAACCTGACGTCGGCCACCGCTCCTTCCTGGATTTGAACGCATGGAACGAATTGCAGCGATCATCGGTGCCGGCCTCATCGGCCGTGCCTGGCCCATGGTATTCGCGCGCGTTGGCTGGCAAGTGCGACTGTACGACAGCGTCCCCACGCAGCTCGACGCTGCGCACGGGCACATCGCGACGAGCCTCGCCGAGCAGCAGGCGGCGGCACTCGGCGCGCCGCCATCGGCCGACGCGCTCGACCGGCGCATGGACCGACGCGACGGACGCCTGTTGGCGCTCGCACGGCACAAGCGCGATCAATCCGAACGCTGAACGGGGAGCGAAGCCATGGCGGAAGCCCGCAAAGTCATCATCACCTGCGCCGTCACCGGCTCTATCCACACGCCGTCGATGTCGCCGCACCTGCCGGTCACGCCGCGCGAGATCGCCGACGCCGCCGTCGGCGCGGCGGAAGCAGGCGCCGCGATCGTGCACCTGCATGCGCGCGACCCGGTCGATGGCCATCCGACGCAGGACCCGAAGTATTTCCGGGAATTCGCCGCCGACATCAGGCGACGCTCCGACGTCGTCATTAACTTCACGACCGGCGGCGCCGCGACCATGACGATCGAGGAGAGGCTCCAGCCGGCGCTGCAGTTCAAGCCGGAGGTCGCCTCGCTCAACATGGGCTCGATGAACTTCGGGCTCTTCCCGATGCTGAAGCGCTTCCGGGAGTTCAAGTTCGGCTGGGAGCGCGAGTACCTGGCGGGCTCGGACGCACGGGTCTTCCGCAATACGTTCAAGGACATCGAGTACATCCTGACCTCGTGCGCGGACAACGGAACGCGCTTCGAGATCGAGTGCTACGACATCGGGCACCTTTACACGGCGCATCACTTTTTCGAGCACGGCGTCGTCAAGCCGCCGCTGTTCATCCAGAGCGTGTTCGGGATCCTCGGCGGGATCGGTCCGCATCCGGACGACGTCGCGCACATGAAGCGCACGGCCGATCGGCTGTTCGGGGACCAGTATCGCTGGAGCGTGCTCGGCGCCGGTCGGAATCAGCTGCCGATCGCCGCCATGGCGGCCGCGATGGGAGGCAACGTCCGGGTCGGATTGGAGGACAGCCTATGGCAGGGTCCCGGCAAGCTCGCCGAGTCCAACGCCGCTCAGGTCCGCGCGGTTCGGCAGATCGTCGAAGGACTGGGCCTGGCGATCGCGACGCCCGACGAAGCGCGGCGGATGCTCGCGCTCAAGGGTGCCGCCAACGTCGCGTTCTGAGGCGTCTATGGGCCGATTCGACATTACGGGCAAGACGGCGTTCCTCCCGGGTGGCTACGGCGAGATAGGCGCTGCCATCGCCACCGCCTTCGCGGAGCACGGCGCGCGCGTTGCGGTTGCCGGGCGCGATGAAGGGAAGGCAAAGGCCCTGGCCGAGCGCCTGCGCGCCGCCGGTCACCGCGCGTTCGGGCTGGCGCTCGACGCCACCGACGTCGCGGCGATCGAGGTTGCCGTCGGGAGAGTCGCCGATGAGCTGGGCGCCATCGACATCCTGATGAACTGCATCGGCAAGAACAAGGAACAGAAGATCGCCGAGGTCACGGAAGCGACCTTCGACGACATCTATCGCACGAACCTCAAGTCGGCCATGTTCCTCGCGCAGGCGGTCGCCAAGAGACAGGTCGCCGCGGGACGCGGCGGCAAGCAGATCTACCTGCTCTCGGTGCGTGCACAGCTGGGCATGGCGCGCAATGGCTACTCCGCCTACTGCGCCAGCAAGGGTGCGCTGGTAATGCTGGTGAAGCAGCACGCGGGCGAGCTCGCCGCGCACGGCATCTGTGTGAACGGCATCGCTCCCACCGTGGTCGAGACCGAAGCGGCACGGAGCTGGTTCGAGGACAAGGCGCGCTACCAGCGCCTGCTCGAGCGCATTCCGCTCGGACGCGTCGCGCAGCCCGCGGACATCGCCGGGGCCGCGTTGTTCTTCGCGAGCGCCGCCTCCGACTTCGTGACCGGGCAGGTGCTCTACCTCGACGGGGGGCTCACCGCGACCCAGTGATGGCGGCGCCGCGGGCTGCGGCGCGATGCGCCGCCCATCGTCGCCGGCTCGATTTCAGGAGCTGCGTCGCGGTACCTCGCGCCAGGCGCGCATGCTAAACTGTTCGGTGCACGGTCTCGCGCCATTCGGCGTGCTATTGGGGAGAAATCGATGAGAACTCGCTTCTTGCTCGCGACGGCGCTCGCCGTCTTCGCCACGTCGTCGTTCGCCGCGCCCGACAAGCCGGAGTGCATCGCCGGCGCCAAACCCGGCGGCGGTTTCGATCTGACCTGCAAGCTCGCCCAACAGGGGATGCAGGAGGGCAAGATACTCGCGGCGCCGATGCGCATCACCTACATGCCGGGCGGCGTCGGCGCGGTGGCGATGAACGCGATCGTGGGCCAGCGCCCCACTGACGGCAATGCGATCGTCGCGTTCTCCGGCGGCTCGCTGCTCAACATCGCGCAGGGCAAGTTCGGCAAGTGGACGGAGAGCGACGTACGTTGGCTGGCGGCGGTCGGTACCGATTACGGCTGCATCTCGGTGCGCGCCGACTCACCATACAAGACGCTGAAGGACCTGATGGTGGCGATCAAGGCGGATCCGACGAAGGTGGCGATCGGTGGTGGCGGCACCGTCGGCAGCCAGGACTGGACCAAGGTCGCGACGCTGTCGAAGCAGGTCGGCGTCGACCCCAAGTCGCTGCGCTACGTATCATTCGAGGGCAACGGCGAGGTGACAACGGCCTTGCTGGGGGGCCACATCCAGGCTGGCAGCGGCGATGTCTCCGCCGATCTGCCGCAGCACAAGGCGGGGCAGATCCGCATCCTGGCCGTGTACGCCGACAAGCGCCTGCCCGGCGATGCGGCGAGTATCCCGACGGCGAAGGAAGGCGGCTACGACTTCACCTGGCCGATCGTCCGCGGCTACTACCTCGCGCCGAAGGTTTCCGAGGCCGATTACAGGTTCTGGCTCGATTCGTTCACCAAACTGCTCGCTTCGAAGGAGTTCCAGACGCTGCGCGACCAGCGCGACCTCTATCCGTTCAGCATGACCGGGCCGGAACTAGATGCCTACGTCAAGACGACCGTGGGCGAGTATCGCAAGCTGGCCAACGAGTTCGGGCTCGCGCAGAAGCCTTAACAGCGTCTGTCCGGACCGGGCCGTCGGCCCTGCTCGCCACCGCACGCCCAGTCCGGAGAGATCATGGTCGATCGCCTGTTCGCCGGAGTCTGGCTGCTGCTGACGCTGGGTTTCGCTGCCGTTGCCCGGACCTTCGAGGCGCAGTACTCGTACGAGCCGATCGGGCCACGGGCGTTTCCGCTGCTGCTGGCCGCAATTTCGGCGGCGTGTTCGCTGTGGCTGTTGCTGCGTCCCAAGCGCATCGCCGAGACCCTGGCGCCGCTGCCGGACGGGGGCCTGGTTCGGTCCATGCTGCTGATGGCCGGACTCTTTGCGTACGCGTTTCTCTTCGAGGTGATTGGGTTTCCGCTCGCCACCGTGCTGGTGACGGTAGCGATCGGGCGGTTGTTCGGCGGCTCCTGGCGACAGGTGGCGCTCGCGGGGCTCGCCTTGGGCGTGTCGCTGTTCCTGCTGTTCGACAAGGCGCTCGACGTGACCCTGCCGCTGGGTTTGCTGTGGAGACCCTGACGTGGACAACCTCACCTCCCTGTGGCATGGCTTCGCGGTCGCCGCGACGCCGATCAACCTGCTGATGGCACTGGTCGGGTCCTTTGTCGGGACCGTCGTCGGCGCTTTGCCGGGGCTGGGTCCGATCAACGGCGTGGCAATCCTGTTGCCGATCGCCTTCGCGCTCAAGCTACCCGCGACGTCGGCGTTGATTCTTCTCGCCGCGGTCTATCTTGGCTGTGAATACGGTGGGCGCATTTCGGCGATTCTGATCAACATCCCCGGCGACGCCGGCGCGCTGATGACGACCCTCGACGGCTATCCGATGGCCAAGCGCGGGGAGGCGGGCGTGGCGCTGTCGATCTCGGCCTGGAGTTCCTTCGTGGCATCGGTGATCGGCACGATAGGCATGGTGTTGTTCGCCCCGGCGCTGGCGCACTGGGCGCTGGCTTTCGGGCCCGCCGAATACTTCGCGCTGATGGTGTTCGCGATCGCCTGTCTTGCCGGCATGGTCGGCGAGAGTCCGGTGAAGACGCTGCTGGCATGCGTCATCGGCCTTGCGTTGGCGACGGTAGGCGTCGACGCGAATAGCGGCGTCTATCGCTTCACCTTTGGCGACCTCCACCTCGCCGACGGCATCCAGTTCGTGGTAGTGGTGATCGGCCTCTTCTCGGTATCGGAAATCCTGCTGATGCTGGAGCAGACGCACACCGGGGGCGTGATCCTGAAGGCCTCCGGGCGCAAGTGGTTCAACCTGCAGGAGGCGATGCAAACCTGGTGGGGGACGATCCGCTCGTCCGTGATCGGCTTTGTCATCGGCGTGCTGCCAGGTGCTGGGGCGTCAATTGCCAGTGCGGTCACCTACATGATCGAAAAGAATCTGACCGACACCGAGGGCACGTTCGGCAAGGGCGACATCCGCGGCGTCGCAGCCCCGGAGGCGGCAAACAACTCGGCGGCCAACGGCGCGTTCATCCCGATGCTGACGCTGGGCGTGCCCGGCAGCGGCACCACCGCGGTGATGATGGGCGCGCTGACGCTCTACAACATCACGCCGGGTCCGATGCTGTTCAAGGAGCAGCCCGACCTGGTCTGGGGGCTGATCGCGTCGATGTTCATCGGCAACGTCATGCTGCTGGTGATGAACATTCCGATGGTCGGGCTGTTTGCGCGAATGCTGACGGTGCCCAACTGGTTCCTGGTGCCGGCGATCGCGGCGATCAGCTTCGTCGGCGTGTACGCGATCCACGCGACGACCTTCGATCTCGTGTTGATGACGGGCTTGGGCGTGTTCGGCTACTTCCTGCGCAAGCTCGATTTTCCGATGGCGCCGCTCATCCTGGGCTTCGTGCTCGGGGACATGATGGAGCAGAATCTGCGTCGTGCGCTGGCGATCTCCAATGGCGATGTGCACATTCTCTATGGCAGCGGGATCACGATCGGGCTGTGGATCGCCGCGGCCGTGATGCTGGTCGTGCCGTTGCTGCTGCGCTGGAAGCGCAACAACAAGTTGATCCCGATGCCCTGAGCCGGTGTTCGATTCGGCGGGGTAATCGGTGACGAACGGGCTGACGCGCAGCAGGCAATGGCTCGCGGGCCTCGCAGTCGGCGCCGCGGCCGGCTACGGCTGCAGCCTGCTGCACACGCCCATTCCCTGGATGCTCGGGCCGCTGACGAGCCTCGCCCTCCTGCGCGTGCTCGGCGTGCCGATCGAAGCCCCGCCGGGCGCCCGCCAGATCGGACAATGGGTCATCGGCGCGTCACTGGGGCTGTATTTTTCTCCGCAGGTCGTGCGCGACGTGGCCGGCTGGTGGCCGTTGCTCGTCGCCGGCGCGCTGTTCGCGATCGCCGCAGGCTACGCGGGCGGGCTGGCGCTCGCGCGCCTCGCGGGCATCGACCGCACGACCGCCGTGTTCGCGTCGGTACCCGGAGGCGCGTCGGAGATGGCGGTGCTCGGCGAGCGTTTCGGCGCGCGGGTCGATCGCGTTGCCGCCGCCCAAAGCTTGCGCATTATGGTCGTGGTGATCGTCGTCCCCTTTGCCTACACGTTTCTGGGCGCCCACGGCGACGACCGCTACGTGCCCGGCATGGCGGCCTTCAACGGCGCGGGCTTCGCGCTGCTGATGCTGGCGACGCTGGCCGGGGCCGCAGTCGCGCAGTGGCTGCGGGTGCCCAACGCGTTCATCCTCGGTTCGCTGGCGGTCGCGATACCACTGACCGCCGCCGACGTCCACCTCTCGGCGATACCCGCGCCGATCTCGAACGCGGGGCAATGCCTTCTGGGTTGCATGCTGGGCTCGCGCTTCCAGCACGACTTCCTCCACGGCGCGCCGCGATTCATCGGTGCGGTGGTGGCGACCGTGCTGGCGGCGATCGGGGCGGCGGCGCTGTTCGGTGCCGTGCTGGCGTGGATATCGGGCCTCTCCGTGTTCACGGTGGCTTTGGGACTGGCGCCGGGCGGTATCGCCGAGATGTGTATCACCGCGAAGGTGCTGCAGTTGGGGGTGCCCCTGGTCACGGCGTTTCACGTCACGCGCGTGGTCGCGCTGCTGCTACTCACGGCACCGCTTTTCGCCCTGGTGCGGCGATGGCGGCGCTAGATGCCCGGAATGATCCGGGGTCCCCGCGCGCCGGTATAATCACGACTGTTGGCGTCCGGCACATCCGGATCCCCCATCCGTAATCGGCGCAAGCTCGCCTGGCGCCGAGTTCCGATTCGACGGATGGTCCTGGCTCGCCCCCCCTCGATGCGGATTTCGGAAGCTGCTGGAGAAGCAAGGACATGCTCGACGCGTTGTTGACCCCCCAGACGATCGCCGTCATCGGCGCATCCCGCTCTCCCGGCAAGGTCGGGCACGAGGTGGTCGCGAACCTGATTGCCGGCGGCTTCCGCGGCGTCATCGTTCCCGTGAATCCGTCGGCGGGCGAGGTGCTCGGCCTCAAGTGTTATCCAGGCCTCGAGAGCTGCGGCAGCCGCATCGACCTCAGCGTGATCGCCGTCCCCACGGCGCGGTGCGGCAGGCGGTCGTCAGCTCGATCGATGCGGGCGCCAAGGCCGTCGTCGTCATCACCGCCGGCTTCAAGGAGGTCGGCGCCGAGGGCGCCGCCCTGGAGAAGGAGATCGCCGACTCTGCACGGCGCGGCGCGTGCGCCATGCTCGGCCCCAACTGCCTGGGCCTGATCAACACCCACCACCGGATGAACGCCTCCTTCGCCAAGCAGATGCCGCAGCCGGGCGGCATCTCGGTCATCTCCCAGTCCGGCGCGCTCTGCACCGCCATCCTCGACTGGGCCGCCGGACGCCACCTCGGCCTGGCCAAGCTGATCAGCATCGGCAACAAGGCCGACCTGTCGGAGACCGATTTCCTCAAGGCCTTCGCCGACGACCCGGAAACGAAGGTCATCGTCGGCTACCTCGAGAGCATCGATTCCGGCGACGAGTTCATCAAGGCCGCCGAGGCCGCCGCCGCGCAGAAAGCCCGTCGTGATCCTGCAAGGCCGGCATCACCAAGGCCGGCGCCAAGGCCGCCTCGTCGCACACCGGCAGCCTGGCCGGCGCGGACATCGCCTACGGCGCCGCCTTCAAGCGCTCCGGCGTCATCCGCGCCGAGATCGTTCGAGGCGCTGTTCGATTACGCGACCGCCTTCGCCATGCAGCCGCTGCCCAAGGGCAACCGCGTGGCGATCATCACCAACGCCGGCGGCCCGGGCATCATGGCCGCCGACGCGGTCGAGCAGTCCGGCCTGCAGGTCGCCACCCTCGGCCGGCAGCACGGCGCGGCGCGCTGCGCCAGCAAGCTGCCCGCCGCCGCCAGCGTCGGCAACCCGATCGACGTGCTCGGCGATGCCGATCCCGACCGCTACGTCATGGCGGTCGATGCCGCGCAGGACGATCCCGCCGTCGACGCCATCATCGTCATCCTCACGCCGCAGGCCATGACCCAGCCGGCGGAGACGGCGCGCGCCATCGCCGCGCTGCAACCGGCGCAGCAAGCCGATGCTCGCTGTCCTTCATGGGCGGGCAGGACGTCATGCCCGGCCGCGAGGAGCTGGTCGCCTCCGGCCTGCCCGACTACCCGTCCCCGGAGCGCGCCGTGGCCGCGCTGCGGGCCATGTGCGACTACGCCGCCTGGCTGCGCCGCCCGCCGCGCATCGTGACCCGCTTCCCGGTCAACCGCCGCCGCGTCGGAGCGCATCATCCAGCGCCACCTGAAGACCGGCGAGCATGCAGATCGGCGAGGTCGAGGCCAAGGAGATCCTGCGCGCCTACGACTTCAACGTCCCGCCCGGCCAGCTCGCCGCCACCGGCGACGAGGCCGTCGAGCTCGCCGAGCAAGCATCGGCTATCCGGTGGCGATGAAGATCGCCTCGCCCGACATCATCCACAAGTCCGACATCGGCGGCGTGCAGCTGAACCTGAACTCCGCGCCGCGGCGGTGCGCGACGCCTTCGACCTGATGATGCTGCGCATCAGCGAGCAGGGTGCCCGAGCGCCCGCATTCGACGGCGTCTACGTCGAGAAGATGTGCCAGCAGCGGACGCGAGGTCATCCTCGGCATGACCCGCGACCCGCAGTTCGGCCCGATGCTGATGTTCGGCCTCGGCGGCATCTTCGTCGAGGTGATGAAGGACGTCACCTTCCACCTCGCGCCGATCACCGCAGGACGAGGCGATGCAGATGCTGGAAAGCACGCGGTCCTACGCGCTGCTGAAGGGCGCGCGCGGCGAGGCCGGCGTGGACCTCGACGCCATCGCCACGGCCTGCAGCGCATCAGCCAGCTCGCGACCGACTTCCCCGAGATCGTCGAACTGGACATCAACCCGTTCATCGTCGGCGAACTCGGCACCGAGTCCGTCGCCGCCGACGCGCGCATCACGCTGACAAGACGTCGCGTGCACCATGAACGCGAGCGCAATGCCAGCCCGCAGTACGACCCGAACTGGCAGGAGACGTACCGCGAGCATGATCGCCACGGCCGCGGAGGCCGTCAGGCGGATCCGCCCCGGCCAGCGCGTCTTCGTCGGCACCGGCTGCGGCACAGCCGCAGGAGCTCGTGCGCGCGCTCGTCGGCGCGCGGCCGCGAGCTGTCCGACACGTCGAGATCGTCCACCTGCTGACCATCGGGCGATGCGCCCTACGCCGACCAGGCGACTGACGCGAGCACTTCCGCGTCAACAGCTTCTTCATCGCCGACAACGTCCGCAAGCATCATCCAGGAGGGACTCGGGCGACTACACGCCCGATCTTTCTGTCCGACATTCCGCGCCTGTTCGACGTCCGGCCAGCTGCCGCTCGACGTGGCCCTGATCCAGGTCACGCCCGCCGGACAGCCGCGGCATGTGCAGCCTCGGCGATCTCGGTCGACATCGTCAAGAGCGCCGCCGAGAACGCCACCCTGGTCATCGCCCAGGTCAACCCGCACATGCCGCGCACGCTGGGCGACAGCTTCCTCGTACGTCTACGACATCGACGTGCTCGTGCCCGGCCGACGCGCCGCTGATCGAAGTGCCGGTGCCCGAGCCGGACGCGGACACGCGCCAGATCGGCGAGTACGTCGCCGCCCTGGTCGAGGACGGCTCGACGGTCGAGTTCGGCATCGGCGCGCATCCCGCAGGCGGTGCTGCGCGTTCCTCAAGGACAAGAAGGACCTCGGCATCCACACCGAGATGTTCACCGACTCCATCATCGACCTGATCGAGTCCGGCGCCGTCAACGGGAGCGCGCAAGACGCTCGATCGGGGCAAGATCGTCGCCAGCTTCTGCATGGGCACGCAGCGGCTCTACGACTACATCGACAACAACCCGCTGTTCGCGTTCCACCCGACCGAGTACGTCAACGACCCGTTCGTCATCGCTCAGCAGCACAAGCATGGTCGCCATCAACGTCGCGCTGGAGATCGACCTCACCGGCCAGGTCTGCGCCGACTCGCTCGGCACGCAGTTCTACTCCGGCATCGGCGGGCAGGTGGACTTCAACCGCGGCGCCGCCCGCTCGCCGGGCGGCAAGGCGATCATCGCCCTGCCCTCGACGGCCAAGGACGGGACGGTCTCGCGCATCGTCACGCGGCTCAGTCCCGGCGCCGGCGTGGTGACCACCCGCGGCGACGTCCACTACGTCGTCACCGAGTACGGCGTCGCCTATCTGCACGGCAAGAGCGTGCAGGAACGCGCGATGGCGCTCATCTCCATCGCCCATCCGAAGTTCCGCGCCCAGCTGCTCCAGGAGGCGATCGAGGCCAAGTACCTGCGCCCGGAACTGGCGGACGTCGAGGGCAAGGTCGTCATCGGGCCCAAGGAATTCCGCACCACCCATCTGCTGAACGACGGCACGCAGATCAACTTCCGCCCGATCCACCCGACCGACGAACCGGCCACGCGCGACCTGTTCTACGCGCTGTCGCAGGAAACGATCTACTACCGCTTCATGTCCCGCACGAAGCACATTCCGCGCAAGGAGATTCCAGGACTTCGTCTACATCGACCACCGCAAGGACGTCGCCATCGTCGGCACCGTCCCCGAGGCGCACGGCGAGGACATCATCGCCATCGGCCGCTACTACCTCGACGAGAAGACCAACCTGGCCGAGGTGGCCTTCGTCGTGCGCGACGACTGGCAGAACCGCGGCATCGGCTCGTTCCTGCTGAAGCACCTGGCCACCATCGCCAAGCGCAACGGCATCCGCGGCTTCACCGCCGAGGTGCTGCGCGCAAATCGCGCCATGCAGCGCGTTTTCCTGAAGGGCGACTTCAAGGTCCAAAGCGAGCCGAACGAGGACGTGTTCAGCTTCCACATGTATTTCGCGTAAGGCCGCCCAGGCGCGCAGCGTCGCGCGCAGCGGGCCGTTCCGTCCAGGATCGATTCCCCTCCGCAACCTCGATTGACCTGACCCCTGGGAAACCCGCAATGCCCGCGAACCTGACCACCAATTCGACCGGTGCCATCGCCATCACGCCGGTGACGGCAGCGACGTTGCCGGCATGGCTCGAGCGTGCAACGGCGGCGGATCGGGAGTGGCTCAAGACCACCGGCTTCATCGCCGAACCCGGGACCTTTGCCTTCGTCCCCGGGACCGCCGGGGACCCCGCACGCATATTGTTCGCGTCGTCGCCGCGTGACGGCGTATGGACGTATGCCGGGCTTCCACGCTCCCTGCCCGAAGGAACCTATCGCATCGACGCGTCGTTCGATCGCGATGCCGCAACCGCCACGGCGCTCGGCTGGTCTCTCGGCAGCTACCTCTACTCGCGCTACAAGAAGCCGAAGCGTGCGTGCGCGACCCTGGTCTGGCCCGACGCGGCCGATCGCGCGGAAGTCGAACGCCTGACGCGCGGCGTCTTCCTCGCGCGCGACCTCATCAATACGCCCGCGGAGGAAATGGGGCCCGACGAGCTCGCCGCAGCGGCGCGGGACGTGGCCCGCGAAGCGGGTGCCGAGTGCGCGATCATCCGCGGCGACGATCTTCTGCGCGCGAACTATCCGACGATTCATGCGGTGGGGCGCGCGAGCAGTCGCCCACCGTGCCTTATCGACATCCGCTGGGGAGACCCGGCCGCGCCGAAAGTCACGCTGGTCGGCAAAGGCGTGTGTTTCGACACCGGCGGACTGGATCTCAAGCCGGCCGCCGCGATGCTGCAGATGAAGAAGGACATGGGGGGCGGCGCCGTGGTCCTCGGCCTCGCGAGCGCGTTGATGGCCGCCGGAGCGCCGATCCGCCTGCGCGTCCTCATCCCGGCGGTGGAGAATTCCGTCTCGGCCAACGCCATCCGGCCCCGCGACATCATCCGCACCCGGATCGGCAAGACGGTCGAGATCGGCAATACCGACGCCGAGGGACGACTGATCCTCTGCGACGCTCTGGCCGAAGCCGATGCGGAGGCTCCGGCGCTCATCGTCGACTGCGCGACGTTGACCGGCGCCGCAAGAGTGGCACTCGGGCCCGAGGTGCAGGCGCTCTTCTGCAACGACGATGCCGTGGCCGACGGCCTGTTGCGCGCAAGCGCTGCAGCGAGCGATCCGCTGTGGCGCATGCCGCTCTGGCAGCCCTATCGGAAGCTGATCGACAGCAAGGTGGCGGATTTCAACAACGTCGCGGAATCGCCGTTTGCCGGCGCGATCATCGCCGCACTGTACCTCGCGGAATTCGTGAAGCCGTCGACACCCTGGGCGCACATCGACATGATGGCGTCGAACACAAGGGATTTGCCCGGTCGTCCCGAGGGCGGCGAGGCGACCGGCTTGCGCGCGCTGTACGGCTACATTCGGGAGCGCTTCGGCTGAATCTGCGCGCGACGAGTGCCGGATCCATCGTCAGCCGGCAGGGCAAGGGCAGGCCACTGCGCGATCGCGCATTCGCCGCCAGCGACCGCGGTTGCGACGACAGGCCGGCAACGAAGAAGTCGACCATCTGCGCGATCTGGCCGCGCATCATCTCGCGCCCGAACACCGTCGTGCAGCCGCAGCGCTCGGCGAGCGCGATCAGCGGCGTGCGCTCGGGCTTCACGATCGCGTCGAGCACGACCAGTTCGCGCGGCAGCGACGCGACGTCGATCGGCAGCCGCGCGTCGGCGAGCATGCCGACCGGCGACGCGTTGATCAGCACGTCGACGCCATCGATCGCCGGCGCGCCGGCCGTGACGTCGACGCCCGGATGGGCGTGCGCGACTTTCGCCGCCAGCGCGCGTGCGCGATCCGCGTCGATATCGTGGATGCGCAACGACGCCGGCCGCTCGAAGCCGATGGCAACGGCAATCGCGGAGCCCGCGCCGCCGGCGCCGATCAGCAGCACGCGCTTGCCCGCGAGCTCCACGCCGCGCCGCCGCAGCGCCGTCACGCAGCCCAGGCCGTCGAAGATCTCGCCGCGCCAGCGGCCGTCCTTGCCGCGCCCGAGCACGTTGATGGCGCCGACGACGCGCGCCTGCGCGAGCAGGTCGTCGGCCAGCGCGCACGCACGCGCCTTGTAGGGGATCGTGAACACGAGGCCGCCCAGGTTGCGCACGCGCAGCAACTGCGGCAGGCAGGCGTCGAACTCGTGCGGCAGCACGTGGATCGGCACCAGCACGGCATCGAGGCCGCGGCCGACCATCTCGGCGGTGATCATTTCGGGCGAGCGCACCTGCTCGATCGGATCGCCGACGATGCCGAACAGGCGCGTCTTGCCGGAGACGTAGTCGACGTGGTCGGAGATCGTGCTTGTCATCATCGGGACCCCGTCGAATGTTAGCATCCGCCACGCGAAGAGAGGAGCCCCCATGGACGACGGCGACGAGCGCCACGCGCTCATCCGACACACCACCCGGCAGTTTGCCGACGCGAAGATCCGCCCGGTCGCCGTCGAGCTCGACGCAAGCGAGCGCTTTCCCGAAGACCTGTACCGCGAGATGGCGGAGCTGGGGCTCTTCGGCATCACCGTTGCGGAGGAACTGGGCGGGGCCGGCGCCGACTGCGTGGCCTACGCCATCGTGATGGAGGAGCTCGCGCGCGGCTACGCCTCGATTGCCGATCAATGCGGGCTGGTCGAGCTGGTGGCCACCTTGCTGGCGGAGCACGGCACGCCGGCGCAGCACCAGCGATACCTCGCCCCGCTGCTGCAGGCGCGGCGGCGCCCCGCCTACGCGATCACCGAAGCCGAGGCGGGGTCCGACGTGTCGGGCATCCGCACGACGGCGACCCGGACGCCCGCCGGCTGGCGGCTCGACGGCAGCAAGCTGTGGATCCACAACGCACCGGTGGCCGATTTCGCCGTGGTCCTCGCGCGCACCGACGCCGCCGCCGGCAAGCGCGGCATGAGCATCTTCGTCGTCGACCTCGATCGCCCTGGCGTGCGCGCCGGGGCGAAGGAGCACAAGATGGGACAGCGCGCCTCGCCCGTCGGCGCGCTCTTCTTCGACGGTGTCGAGTTGGCCGGCGATGCGCTGCTCGGGCCCGAGAACCGCGGCTTTCACCTGATGATGAGCGTCCTCGACAAGGGACGCGTGGGCATCGGGGCGCTGGCGGTGGGCATCCTGCAGGCCGCGCTCGATGCGTCGGTCGAGCACGCGAACGCCCGGCGCCAGTTCGGCCACGCGATCGCGGAGTTCCAGGCGATCCAGTGGCTGATCGCGGACATGGCGAAGAGCCTGCACGCGTCGCGGCTCCTGGTCCGCGACGCCGCGCAGACGCTCGATCGCGGCGAGCGCGCGACGCTCGCGGCCTCGATCGCGAAGTGCTTCGCCACCGACGCCGCCGTCGAGCACACGTCGAACGCCGTGCAGGTCCACGGCGGCATGGGTTACGTGCGGGGGGTCGAGGTGGAGCGGCTCTACCGCGACGCCAAGATCACGCAGATCTACGAAGGGACGAACCAGATCCAGCGGCTGATCATCGCCCGCAACCTGTTGGGCGGGATGTGACCGGTGAGCGTTGACAGCCCCCCGGCGCGCTGCGTACGCTGCGGACGATTCCCTCTCCGACCATGAACATGAGCACACCGGAAACACCCGCAGGCGCCGCGCCCGGCGCCCCGCCGCACCCCGACGACGTCATCACGTTCAGCAAGACCGTCGGCGAATCGGACGTCTACCTCTTCGCCGGGATCACCGGCGACCTCGCGCCGGTCCACGTCGACCAGGAGTTCATGAAGGCGAACTCGCCGTTCGGCGAGCGCATCGCCCACGGCGTGCTGGTGCTGGGCTTCACCTCGACCGCCTCGACCATGCTGGCGGCCCGCCTCCTCGCGGCCTTCGGCTGGCGGTCGATGGTCTCGCTCGGCTACGACGGCATCCGCTTCATCGCACCCGTGCGCATCGGCGACACGATCACCGTGCGTTACCGGCTCCTGGAGCGCGATCCGTCGCGCCGGCGCACGACCTCGGAGTTCGAGGTGGTCAATCAGCGCGGCGAGAAAGTGCTGGTCGGCCGGCACATCATGAAGTGGTTCGAATGACGCGCCGTCACCGCACCGAAGCTCGCGAACGGCCCACAGCGGCGCGAACGATGAGCTCGAAGATCGTCGCCATCGAGCGCGCCGCCGCGCTGGTGCCGGATGGCGCCGTGCTCGCGGTGAGCAGCTCGTCCGGATTGAACACGCCGGACGCCTTCCTCGCGGCGCTGGGCGCGCGCTTCCGCGCCGAGGGCCGGCCGCGCGGCCTGACCGTCCTCATGCCCATCAGCGCCGGCGACATGTACGGCATCAAGGGCATCGATCACCTCGCCCAGCCCGGCATGCTCGCCCGGGTGATCGGCGGCTCCTATCCGAGCGGCCCGTCCTCGTTCGACCCGCCGCGCATTCGCGAAATGATCGCCGACGGGAGGTCGCCGCCTGGAACCTGCCGAGCGGCGTGCTGTTCGACATGCTGCGCGACGTGGCGGCAAAGCGCGCGGGCGTGCTGACCAAGGTCGGGCTGGGCACTTTCGTCGACCCGCGCCTCGAAGGCGGCCGGATGAACGCCGCGGCGCGGCCCGACATCGTCCGCGTCGTCGAGTTCGGCGGCGAGGAATGGCTGCACGTGCCGAACATCGTGCCGAATGTCGGCGTCCTGCGCGGGACGACGGCGGACGAGGACGGCAACGTGTCGATGGAGCACGAAGGCGCCTACCTCGGCGCGGTCGACGTCGCGCTCGCGGTGCGCAACTCGGGCGGCGTGGTGATCGCGCAGGTCAAGCGCACCACGGCGCGCGGCTCGATTGCGCCGCAGCGCGTGATCGTGCCGTCGACGCTGGTCGATTTCGTCGTCGTCGACGCGCAGCAGATGCAGGCCACCGAAATTGTCTACGATCCCGCGCTTTCGGGCGAAGTGCGGCGCCCGGAAAGCTCGTTCGAGCCGGTGCCATTCGGCCCCGACAAGGTGATCGCCCGGCGCGCGGCGATGGAGCTCCGCGCGGGCGATGTGGTCAACCTGGGGTTCGGCATCTCTCCCCTGGTGCCCTACATCCTGATCGAAGAAGGACAGGGCGCGGCGGTGACCTGGGCGATCGAGCAGGGGCCCGTCGGCGGCATCCCCGCTGACGGGTTCCCGTTCGGCTGCGCCTACAACGCGCAGGCGATCCTGTCGTCGCCACAGCAGTTCACCTTTTTCCAGGGCGGCGGATCCGACATCGCGCTGCTGTCCTTTCTCGAGATCGGACAGGACGGCAGCGTCAACGTCTCCAGCCTCGCGCTGCATCCGCACGTGACGGCCGGCTGCGGCGGCTTCGTCGACATCACGGCACGGGCGCGCAAGATGGTGTTCTCCGGCTATTTCCGCGCTGGCGGCATCGAGCTCGACGTGCGCGACGGCGCGATGCGCATCGTCCGCGAGGGTCGGCACGGCAAGCTAGTGCCCGCCGTGGAGCAAGTGACGTTCAACGGCGCCCGGGCACTCGCGGAAGGACGGCAGGCGCTCTACGTCACCGAGCGCTGCGTGCTCGAACTGCGTCCCGCCGGGCTCACCGTGATCGAGCTCGCCCCGGGCGTCGATCTCCATCGCGACGTGCTGGCGCAGGCGGGCTTCCCGTTGCACGTGGCGGACGACCTGCGGCCGATGGATCCGCGCCTGTTCCGCCCGGAGGCGCTGCATCTCGCACTGCCGGAGAACCTGCGCCGCGCGGCGCTCGATCGTGCCATCCACGGACCATGACGATGGGCATTGCCGAAGCGAACGTTGTGCTGCGTGCCGACGCTCCGGTGGCCACGATCGAGCTCGATCGACCGGAGCGGCTGAATGCGCTGACGCTGGCGATGCTCGGACGGCTCGACGCCATCTGCGCGGAGCTCGAGGCGCGCACCGACGTGCGCGCCGTCGTGGTCCGCTCGTCATCGGAGCGCGCGTTCTGTGCCGGCGCGGACGTGAACGAGTGGTCGGCGCTGGGACCCGAGGGAATGTGGCGGCGCTGGATCGCCGAGGGGCATCGCGTGTTCGACCGGCTGGCGCGCCTGCCCATGCCCACCATCGCGTCCATCTCGGGCGTCGCGTTTGGCGGCGGACTCGAGCTCGCGCTCGCCTGCGACCTGCGGCTGGCTTCGCGCGATGCGCGCTTCGCACTGCCGGAGACGCGGATCGGCGTGGTGCCCGGCTGGGGCGGCACCGCCCGGCTGGCGGCGATCATCGGAGTCGGACGGGCCAAGCAGATGGCACTGACCGGCGAGCCGATCGGCGCCGACGAGGCGTTCCGGTGCGGGATGGTCAACGAGGTCGCCGATCTCGCCGCCCTGCCCGCTCGGGTACAGGCAGTGGCGCTGCGCATCGCCGAGGGACCGCGCATCGCCGTGCAGGTGACCAAGCAGCTGATCGATGGCTCGCTGCCGCGCGGTCCGACAGCGATGCTCGAAGCACTCGCGGCGGGCTTCGTTGCCGGCAGCGAGGATCTGGCCGAGGGCGTGGCGGCATTCCGCGAGAAGCGGCCGCCGCGATTTCGCCGCGATTGAGCGCGCCATGCCTACGCGACCTGTAGCGCTCGTCACCGGCGGCAACCGCGGCATCGGCCGCGGCGTTGCCTACGCGCTCGCCGAGAGCGGGTTCGACGTCGTGATCGCCGACCTCGCGGCCACCGCCGACACCACGGAAACGGAAACCGGCCTCGCGGCACGCGGGGCGCGCTGCCGCTTCGTCGCCGCCGACATCGGCGCGCTCGAAGCGCACAATCGACTGCTCGACGCGACATGGGCGCTTGCCGGCCGGCTCGACTGTCTGGTCAACAACGCGGGCGTGTCGGTGGCCGTTCGCGGCGATCTGCTCGACGTTTCCGTGGAGAGCTTCGACCGCGTGCTCGGCATCAACCTGCGCGGCACGTTCTTCCTGACGCAGGCGGTCGCGCGGCGCATGCTCGCCGACAACGCGGATGGTCATCCGCGGTCGATCGTCACGATATCGTCGGCCAATGCCACCATCGCGGCGCCCGACCGCGCCGAGTACTGCATCGCCAAGACCGGTCTCGCGATGATGACGCGCCTCTTCGCGCTGCGGCTCGCTGCAGCGGGCATCGGCGTCTACGAGATCCGCCCCGGCATCATCCGAACCGACATGACCAAGGTCGCCGCCGCCCGGTACGACAAGCTCATCGCCGAGGGACTCACGCCGATCGCGCGCTGGGGTGAGCCCTCCGACGTCGGCAAGGCGACCGCGATGCTCGCGCGCGGCGAGTTGCCGTTCGTGACCGGCGAGGCGATTCACGTCGACGGCGGCCTGCACATTCAGAAGCTCTGATGCTGCCGGGGCCGGGGCCGGGGCCGGCGCCTGGGTCGCTGCCTGCACCACAGACATCGACGATCGCCGCGCCGCGCGCCGCTTCGGCAGCGAGCATCATGCCGGCCCCGGCGACCCGCGGGACGGGGCCGTGAAAGGCGGGGTGCGCTCGAGGATGCTTCCCGCCCCCGGCGGTGACAGAAGCGTCCACGCGACCAGTCGCACGCTGAGCGGAGCCCGGCGGTTCCAGGGCATCAGCGAGAGCATGCGTGCGGCCGCACAGTAGTCGAAGAGCGCGTTCACCCACACGCCGACCCACTGGAGCACGTGCAGGACGGCGAAAGGCGGCCACAGGCCCAGCAGCAGCAGCGCCAGAAAAAGCCCGCGCACCTGCACCGGCAGCGTCGAAAGGCTTTGCTCCCGATGCGCGAAATGCACGAGCTGCGCGACCGTGAGCCCGATGGCCGCGGCCAAACCGATGGGCGAGCCGACCAGGCCGATGGTGAGTAGCAGGCCGGTGCCAAACCAATACTTGCGCCTGAGGTTGAAACGCACGGGGTACACGACGCGCCTCCCTCGCTCAGCCGCCGAAACCGCTCGCGCCACGCGAGTGTCTCGACCAGGCCTCGATCGAGTCCGCATCGGTGCGGGCGAACGCCGGCTCGTCCGTGCCCGGCGCCGCGTCGTCGGTGTCTGCGCCGGGGCGATCCGCGGCGCCTTGCCATACCGGCGAAGCCGGCTCGACGTCGGGCAACTCCGGAGCGTCGGCGAACGCAGCCGTCGCCAGGACGCCCGCGATGATGCTCTCCGGAGCGAGAAAGATTTCTTCGTCGAAAGTGCGGTACATGATCGCTCTCCTCGAGGCGTTCGCCGGGCTTTCGTTCGCCCGCCTTGCCGTCGCTACCCCATCCCCGGACCCATGGCGAAGGCGGCACGACGTGCGGCCCGCGATGAGGAAAGAGACTACGTGGCGACCGCTGCGCACAGATGTCGGTGCGGAAACAGTTTGTATCCGTCGTGTAATCGAGCGCGTCCCGTCCTTTCCCGGCGCCGGACAATCGGGTCGGGTGGCGTGGTTATAATCCGGCAGCCACCCGGAGGGAGCCTTGGCCATGCCCGACATCGCCAGCGTACTGATCGTCGACGACGACGCGGACGTGCGCGGCATGATCGCCGAGTACCTCGCGGTCCACGGCTACGAGATCGCCCAGGCCGGAAACGGCGAGCAGATGCGGGAGGCGCTCGCCCGACGGGTGCCCGATGTCGTGCTGCTCGATCTCAACCTCGGCGGGGAGGACGGACTCTCGCTCGCGCGCTACCTGCGCGAACACCACGACGTCGGGATCATCATGGTCACCGCGGCGAGCGATGTGGTCGACCGCATCGTGGGCCTCGAGGTGGGAGCGGACGACTACGTCGCGAAGCCGTTCGACCCCCGCGAGCTGCTTGCCCGGCTCAAGAGCGTGCTGCGCCGCCTCCGGGGCACCCCCGAACGGCCGGCGGGCAGCGGAGAAGGTCCGGGCGCAAAGCGCGCCAGGGTCGGTCGGTTCGTGCTGGAACTGGAAGGGCGCCGGCTCCTCGATCCCGCCGGGAGCGAGGTCGCGCTGACGAGCATGGAGTTCGACCTCCTCCGCGCGTTCACGGAGCACCCCAACCAGGTGCTGAGCCGCGACCGGCTGCTCACGCTGACGCGCAACCGCGAGTGGGAACCTTTCGACCGCAGCATCGACATCCGGGTCGCGCGGTTGCGCCGAAAGATCGAGACCGACCCGGACAACCCGCGCCTCATCAAGACCGTCCGCAATGCGGGCTACATGTTCCTTCCGACGACGGACTGAACCTGCGGCGCTCCCGTGAGCGCGGCGGGCCCAGCCGCGCCGGCCGCCAATGTAACCGGCGTGTTTCAATTGTTCCCGCCGCGTAACAGCGACCCCTGCCGCCGTCCCCGTCGTCTAGACTCGCGGACATGACGACCGAGCCCCTCCCTGCCCGGCTGCGCGAGCTCGCGCGCGACGGCGACGCGTACCGCTTCCTCCTCGCGGAAGCGGACCTCGGCATCCTCGTGATCGCCGACGCCATCGAGGACTGCAACGAGGCGGCGTGCCGCCTGTTCGGGCGCTCGCGCGACGCGCTGATCGGACTCGATCCCCTTGAGCTCTCGCCTTCGAGCCAGCCTGACGGGAGCCGGTCGAAGTTCGCCGCGACGCGCCGCATGGAGAGTGCGCTTGCCGGCCTGCCGCAGTGGTTCGAATGGCGCTTTGTCGACGCGAAGGGCGAGCCGGTCGACACACTGGTCCACGTCGAGGCCGTGCTCGTCGACGATCGCCGGCGGGTGCTGCTGCGCATGCGCAATCTGTCGCATCTGCAGCGCGCCGAGCTGCGGCTGCGCGATACCGAGATGCGCCTGCAGCAGATCCTGGACAACTCGACCAACGCGCTCCTCTATGCCAAGGATCGCTCCGGACGCTACCTGTTCGTGAACCGGGCGTTCGAGCGGCTCGTCGGGATGCCGGCCGAGGCCATCGTCGGCAAGACCCCGGCCGACCTGTTCGCGCCGGACATCGCGGAACGCCTGATGCACAACGACCTGCGCGCCATCGAGGAGCGCCGCGCGATCGAGGTCGAGGAGCAGATCGACGTGGGCGGCGAGCTGCGCACCGAGATCTCGAACAAGTTCCCCCTGCTCGACGGCGACGGCACTCCGTACGCGGTGTGCGGCATCAGCGTCGACATCACCGGGCGCACGCGCGTGGAGCAGGCGATGCGCCGCGCCGCGCTGGCGGTCTCGGCAGTCGAGGGCGAGGGACTCTTCGGCGAGCTCGTCCGGACCCTCGCGCAGATACTTGCCGTCGACATCGCCTTCATCGCACTGCCCTCGCCAGCCGATCCGGCAAAGCTGCGGATGCTGGCCTTCTGCGTCGACGGACGCATGATCGAGGATTTCGAGTACCCGCTGGCCGGAACGCCCTGCGAGACGGTCATCGGCCAGCAGTACCGGATCTATCCTTCGCGCCTGATCGAGCACTTCCCGCTCGACGCGGACTTCCGCAGTCTCGCCGTCGACGCGTACGCCGGCTACCCGCTGACCGGCGCGCAGGGCAAGCCGCTGGGCATCATCTCCGTCGTTTCGCGGCGGCCGTTCGCCGATCCCGAGCTCGTCGAGGCGATGCTGAAGATCTTCGCCACGCGCGCAGTCACCGAGATCGAGCGGCGGCGCGCCGAGCAGGCGCTGCGCGCAAGCGAGGAGCAGTACCGCGCGATCTTCAACGCCTCGGCCGATGCGCTGGTCCTGTGGGACTCGCAGTACCGGCGCGTCGACGTCAATCCGGCGTACGAGCGCCTCTACGGATGGGCGCGCGAGGAGGTGATCGGGCGCGGCTACGAGCATCCCGCCTTCTCGCCGGAGTATGCGCGCCCGCGCCTGGAACTCGTGCGCCGGGCGCTCGCCGGCGAGACCTGCCACGCCGAGCTCGAGGCGATCCGCCGGAACGCCGAGCGCGTCCCGACCGAAGTGCACGCGATACCGTTCCAGCACCGCGGCGAGCCGCACGTGCTCACCATCGCGCGCGACATCACCGAGCGCAAGCAGGCCGAGGAGGACCTGCGCGCGAGCGAGGCGCAGTACCGCGCGATCTTCAACGCGTCGACCGACGCGCTGGTCCTGCGCGACGCGGACTTCCGGATCGTCGACGTAAACTCGACCTACGAGGCCTGGACCGGCATTGCGCGCGACCGGGCGATCGGCGCCGACCGCGTGCTGGCCAACCCGCCGGGCGTGAACGAGCGGGTGAAGGCGATGCACGGCCGTGTGCTGGCCGGCGAGCCCATCGCGCTCGAGACGCAGCTCCTGCACCGCGACGGGAGCTCCCGCGAGCTCGAGCTGCGCGGCATGCCGATACGCCATCGCGGCGCACCGCACGTCCTCTACGCCGGACGCGACATCACCGAGCGCAAGCGGGCCGAGAGCGAGCGCCAGGCCCTGGAAGCGCAGCTGCGCCAGGCGCAGAAGATGGAGGCGATCGGCCACCTGACCGGTGGCATCGCGCACGACTTCAACAACATCCTGACCAGCATCCTGGGATACATCGTGCTGGCCCGGGAGCGGGAGGCGGCCGCCGCGGACCCGAAGCTCGGCCAGTACCTCGATCAGGCACAGCGTGCATCGCAGCGCGCGCGCGACCTCATCCAGCAGATGCTCACCTTCAGCCGCGGCAAGCGCGGCGAGCCGCGCCCGCTCGACCTGCCGTCGCTGGTGCGCGACGGGCTGAAGCTCATTGGCGCAACGCTTCCTTCGTCGCTGGTGGTGGCAGTCGACCTCGAGCAGGAGGTCCCGCCCGTGATGGCCGACCCGGTGCACGCCGAGCAGGTGCTGCTCAACCTCCTCATCAACGCGCGCGACGCCGTGAGCGGGACGGGCGCCATCGATGTCCGCGTCGGGCTCGAACAGCACGCAGGCGTGGCATGCGCGTCCTGCCGGAAGCCGATTCAGGGCCGTTTCGTCACGCTCGCCATCCGTGATTCGGGCGCCGGCATCCCGCCCGAGGTGATGGAACGGATCTTCGACCCCTTCTTCACGACCAAGGGCGTGGGCAAGGGCTCCGGCATGGGGCTGTCGATGGTGCACGGCATCGTGCACGAGTACGGCGGACACGTCGTGGTGGACTCCACTCCGGGAGCTGGAACGACGTTCCGGGTCCTCTTCCCGCCGCTCCTCGACACGCGCGCGTGGTCCGGTGCCGCGGCTGGACCGCAGGCCAACCACGCGCCGCCGGCGCCGCCAATCTCCGGACGGGTGCTCGTCGTCGACGACGAGGCGATGGTGGGCGAATTCGTGGCCGAGCTGCTTGCCAGCCGCGGCCTCGACGTCACGGTCAAGTCCGACCCGCTCGAAGCGGTACGCTGGTTCTCCGAGAGTCCCGAGCGCGTCGACATCGTCCTCACCGACCAGACGATGCCGCGGATGACCGGCCTCGAGCTCGCGCAACGGCTCACGACCGAGCGGCCCGAGCTTCCCGTCATTCTCTACACCGGCTACGGCGACGACATCGGTGCCGGCGAGCTGCGTCGGCACGGCATCGCGGCGCTGCTCAGGAAACCCGTCGAGCCGGCTGCGCTCGTCGAGCTGCTCCGCAGCCACCTGCCCCAGGCCTGAATTCGGCAAGCGGCCGGCGGCCGCGCCGGATGCGCATGCTTCCACGCAGTGGCCGGCCGCGTCACCCGCATGTCCGGCGCGGTCGACGCGCAAGCGTTACAAACCGACAACAAAGCGCGTCCCTGCCGCAATTGCGCAGTTACGTCGCGCGCGCAACATCGCTCCTGACGGCACGCCATCGAGGCGAGCGTCAGGCAGCCAGCACCTCCGCCGCAACCGGGGGCCCCTTGCCGACCACCAACCACTGGAGATGACCATGATGCAAACTTCCGCACAGTCCGGCAGCAACACGCAGAACCGCTACGCGCGCTGCATCGACGCTTCCAAGCGCATCCGCTGGGACATCGACCGCGACGTGATTCGCGGGCGCCGGTTCGACCTGTCGAAACGCTTCCTGCCCGACGGGCTGTCCCGGGTCGACGAGCTCGCGTTCCTGGGCGCCGCCGAGAGGCGCTTCCTCACCCAGGTGCAAGGTCGCTCCTACGCGAACATCTTCGGCCTGGTCGAGCGCTTCATCGCCGCCAAGGTCGTCGACGTCAGCCGCGACCACATGTTCGGCGACCAGGTCGCGTTCGAGGCGCTGGTCCGCTTCACCGAGGAGGAGCTCAAGCACCAGGAGCTGTTCCGCCGCATCGAGGCGATGATCGGCGAGGGCATGCCCGCGGGCTACGTCTTCGCGCCGGAGCCCAACGCGGTCGCCCATGCCGTGCTGTCGAAGTCGACCTGGGCGGTGCTCGGTCTCACCTGCCACATCGAGCTCTTCACCCAGCTCCACTATCGGCAGAGCATCGACGGCGAGCAGGACATCTGCCCGCTGTGGAAGGACGTGTTCCTGTATCACTGGAAGGAGGAGTCGCAGCACGCGATCCTGGACGAGATGGAGTGGGCGCGCGAGAACGCCTCGCTCGGCAAGCCGGAGCGCGACGCGGCGGTGGAGGACCTGATCGCGCTGGTCGGCGCGGTCGACGGCATCCTGCAGGCCCAGGCACAGGCCGACGGCGAGTACTTCGCGGCTCGCTGCGGGCGCGTGCTGGCCGGGGCCGAGCGCCAGAGCGTCGCCGCGTCCGTGCTGCGCGCGTATCGGTGGCAGTACATCGTCTCCGGCGTACAGGACCCGCGCTTCGGGAAGATTCTCGGGAGCCTCATCGACGCCGAGCAGGGCGCGCGCATCCAGCAGGCGCTGGCGCCGATCGTGCAGTCCGTCACCGTTCAGTAGTCGACTTGGCGCGCGGCGGGCGGCCAGGCGGCCGCCCGCCGGTTCGGCCACTTCCGCGACAGGCGTCCGTTCGTCAGCTCACGTGGTGAGCCACCAGTCCCGTTATGATGCAGGGAGTTTGCCTTTCCCCAAGTCTCGTGGCCGGGCACTCCCGACGACCTCGTCGCACCGGGCATTCCGTCCCCCAGGGCCAACGCCGCGCGCATGCTGCAAATCAGATTCTCCAACCGTTTCGAGCTCCTCGAGGCGGCGCTCCTCGATGCGATGGCGACGCCACCCGAATCGCCGTTCGTGCGCGAGGAAATCATCGTGGGGAGCGCGGCGATGCGACGCCGGATCGAGCTCGCGGCGGCGGAGCGCTTCGGGATCTGTGCGAACGTCCGGTTCTCCTTTCTCGCGCAGTGGCTGTGGCGGCAGATCGGGCACGTGGTGCCGGTCTCGGAAATCTCGCCCTTCACCACGCCGGTGCTCACCTGGCGTGTGCTCGAGATCTTCAACGAGACGGCGTTCGTCGCCGCGCATCCACCTCTCGCCGGCTACCTGCGCCACGCGGACGAGGTGATGCGCTACGAGCTCGCGGCACGCACCGCGGCGCTGCTCGAGCACTACCTGACCTACCGTCCGGACTGGCTCGCGACGTGGCTCGCCGGCAAGACCGCCAGGATCAAGGGTATCGACGCTGCCCGCAAGGACGACGAGCGCTGGCAGGCCGCGCTGTGGCGGCGAATCGCGCGCGACCTCGGCACCGACAGCCGCCATCCGTCGGTGGTCTTCTTCGATGCAATGAAGAAGATGGGGCCCGACGCCCCGGCGCAGGCGGGGCTGCCGGCCGCAGCGCACCTCTTCTGCCTGCCGACCACGCCGCCGCTCTACCTCGACATCCTGTATCGCCTCGCGCAGTGGATCGACCTCCGGCTGTACGTGCTCAACCCCTGCCGCGAATACTGGTTCGAGATCGTCGACCGCAAGCGGCTCTCGTGGCTCGCCGCGCAGGAGCGCGCCGACCATCACGAAGTCGGCAACCGCCTGCTGGCCTCGTGGGGCAAGCAGACGCAGGCGCACATCGACCTGCTGCTCCAGGACGACAGTTCAGCGGAAGTCGACGACGCCGGCTTTGCGCCCAGTGACGGCGAATCGCTCCTCGCGCAGGTCCAGAACGCGATGCTCGACATGATCGATCTGCCGCGCGGCAGCGTCGAACTCGCCGACACCGACCGCAGCGTCGAAGTCCACGTCTGCCACTCGCTGACCCGCGAGCTCGAGGTGCTGCAGGACCAGCTGCTCGCGCTGTTTGCCGGGCCGCGTCCGCCGCGACCGTCGGACATCCTGGTCGTGACGCCAGACCTCGAGGCCGCGGCCCCGCTGATCGATGCGGTGTTCGGCAACGCCCCGAAGGCACGCGCGATTCCATACGCGATCACCGGCCGGCCGGCAAGCGCGCTCAATCCCGTCGCGCAGGCGCTGCTGGCCGTGCTCGCCGTGGCCACGTCGCGCTTCCAGGCGAGCGCGGTGTTCGAATTGCTGCAGCAGCCGATCATCGCGCGCCGGTTCGGCATCGGCAACGCGGAGCTCGAGGCGATCCACGCGTGGATCGGGCGAATCGGGCATCCGCTGGGGCATCGACGGCGGCCATCGCGGCGAGCTCGGCCTGCCCGCGACCGGCCGACACAGCTTCGAGGACGGCCTCGATCGCCTGTTCCTCGGCTACGCGCTGCCTGCGTCCGCCGCCATGCCGGTGAACGGGCGCCTCGCGGCCGGCAATCCGGAAGGCTCCGCCGCGCTGGCGCTGGGCAGCTTTCGCGAATTCGTCCGCCAGCTCGAGCGCCTGCACGCCGATCTTGCGCGGCCCAAGTCGCCGGACGAGTGGCGGCAGACGCTCTCCGGCGCGATCGACAGCTTCGTCGCGCCGACGGGCGACGAGATCGACGACGAGCGCGAAACCGCCGCCGGCATCCACGAGCTCCACGCCAGCATGACGCACGGCGGAATGACCGAGGCGTTGGGCGTGGACGTCGTCCGCACGGCGCTCACCGCGCTGCTCGACGACCCGACGCGCGGCGGCATGCCCGGCGGCGCCGTCACCTTCGCGGCCATGGCGAGCCTGCGCAACCTGCCCTATCGCTTCGTCTGCGCCATCGGCATGAACGACGGCGCCTTCCCGTCGACGCAGCGGCCATCCGAATTCGACCTGATGGCGCGCGACCCGCGCCGCGGCGATCGCCAGCGTCGCGTCGACGAGCGCAACGTCTTCCTCGACCTCCTCCTCGCCGCTCGCGAGCGACTGTACCTCAGCTACACGGGGAAGAGCGTGCGCGACAACTCGCCGCTGCCGCCGTCGGTGCTGGTCGCGGAATTGCTCGACTACTGCGCGGCGGCCATCGACGAGGCGCCGTTCACGCCGGAATCGCTGACCAAGGCGCGGCAGCGACTCACCGTCGAGCACCCGCTGCAGCCCTTCTCGATCGACTACTTCGAGCCGGAGGCCGATCCGCGCCGCCGCAGCTTCAACGACGAATACTGCGCGGCGCTGAAGCAGCAACGGGCCGCGCCGTCGGCGCCTCCCATGCTCGAGCCGGTCGCGCCGGGCGCGCTGGCGGCCGATGTGTCCGGCAATGGCGCTGGCGACGATGGAGAAAGTGAGGACGAGAACGAGGCGTCGGAACCGCAGCAGAGATTTTTCGTGCTGCCGCTGGCCAGGGCCGGTCCGGAGTTCCACGAGGTCACGCTGGACAACCTCGCGCGCTTCTTCCGCAACCCCTGCCGCTACCTGCTGAAGGAACGCCTCGGCATCTCGCTCCCGGAAGGCGACGAGGAGCTGCAGGACGACGAGCCCTTCGTTTCCGAGCGTTCCGGCGCGCGGAGCGCTTGCGGAGCGCGTGCTGCCCCGCCTGCTCGATGGCGAAGGCGTCGCCGAGCTGCGCACGTACGCGCGCGCCGGCATCGAATATCCGCCGGGGCGCCTCGGCGATCTCGAGCTGGAACAGGAGCTGCAGCGGCTCGACCATTTCGCGCGCGCGCTCGCGCCGGCGCTCGCGGAGCCAAAGCTCGATCCCGTCGGCGCGACGCTGGAGTTCGTGCTCGACGGCGAGCCGTGGCGCCTGACCGGCGAGCTTCGGCGACTTGCGCAAGATCGGACTCGTCCGCTACCGCTACGACGACGCACGCGCCAACGATTATCTGAACGGCTGGATCGAGCACCTGTTCCTGAACGCGATGGAACGGCCCGAGGCCGCCCCGCGAACGACCTGGCACTCGCGCGACGGCCACTACATTCTGCGCCTACGTCGAGGACGCGCGCAACGCAGCTCGCGGCGCTGCTCGGGCTCTACCGCGAGGGGCTGCAGCGCCCGATCCATTTCTTCCCGAAATCCGCGTGGCGCTACATGTCCACAGGAGCAGCGGATGTCCGAGGCGATCGCCGCTTGGCGAAGCTCCAGGTTCAACGCCTTCGCCGAAGAGCTCGACCCGGCGTATCGGCTGGCGCTGCGCGGCGTGGACGACCCGCTCGATGCCGAGTTCATCGGGTGCGCGACGACGGTGTTCGCGCCGCTGCTCGCGGTCATCGAGGACGATGCAGGCTCGCATGAGCATCCCCGCCGAATTCGACGTCTTCGACTGCAGCCTCGACGGCATCAACCTGATCGAGGCATCGGCCGGCACCGGCAAGACCTGGAACATCTGCGGGCTCTACCTGCGGCTGCTGTTGGAGCGCGACCTCGACGTCCGGCAGATTCTGGTCGTGACGTTCACCAATGCGGCCACCGCGGAGCTGCGCGAGCGCACCCGCTCGCGGATCGTCGAGACGCTGGCCTGGCTGCGCGACGGCAATGGGGCCGCGCCACCCGGCGACCCGTTCGTCGCGGATCTCGTGCGGGCTGTCGAGCGGCGCACCACTCTCGATCGCGAGAAGCTCGAGCGCAAGCTCGACCAAGCGCTGCAGTCCTTCGACGAGGCCGCGATCTTCACCATCCACGGCTTCTGCCAGCGCGCGCTCGCCGACGCGTCGTTCTCCGCCGGCCTGCCGTTCTCGCTCGAGCTCGTCACCGACGACAGCGAGATGGCAATGGAGGCCGTCCACGATTTCTGGCGCCGCCGCGTCGCCAGCGACAGCTGCCCGCCGGCGCTCGCCGCCTACCTGCTGGAAAGGAACGACACTCCCGAGAAGTACGCGAAACTGTTGAAGCGCAGCCTCGCCAAGCCGCTGGCGAAGAACCTTTGGCCGGCGGGCCTCGCTGCGCCGGCGGCGGCGATCGACACGGCGGCGGTGACCGCGGCGTACGAAGCGGCAGCAAATCTCTGGGCCGCGCAACGTGAGGCGATCGTCGCGCTCGGTTACGGCGTCGCTTCCCGCGCTCAATGCCAACTCGTACAACGAAAAGAGTCTCGCCCAGGCCGCGGGCGAATGGGACGCCTGGTTCGAGGAGGGCAACCCGCTCGCCGCGCTGCCCGCAAAGAACAAGCTCGATCTGCTGTCGAACGCCGTGTTGGCAGCGCCGCACCAAGAGGAGCAACGCCCCGCCCACTCACGCCTTCTTCGACGCGGCCGACGCCGTGCTCGCCGCCCGCGGCGCGATCGCCGGCGAACTCGCGCTCGCCCGCCTGCGCCTGATCCGCGACCTGATCGACACCGTCGGCCCGGATCTTCGCCAGCGCAAGCGCGAGCGGCGCGTGATCTCCTTCGACGACATGCTCTACAACCTCTACGCGGCGCTCGAAGGCGGCGAGCATCCGGAGCTGGCGCCGTCGCTGCGGGAGAAGTTCCCGGTGGCGCTGATCGACGAATTCCAGGATACCGATCCGCTGCAGTTCGCGATCTTCGACCGCATCTACGGCAAGGGCAGCGTGCCGGCGTTCCTCGTCGGCGATCCCAAGCAGGCGATCTACAGCTTCCGCAATGCCGACCTGCACGCGTACCTGCGCGCGCGCAAGATGCGCCTCCAGTATCTACACGCTCGCCGACAACCAGCGCTCGACGAAAGGGTTGATCGAGGCGCTGAACGGGCTCTTCTCGACCAAGCCGGATGCCTTCATGCTGGAAGGCCTCGACTATCACCGGGTCGAGATGGGGACCAAGCCGCGCAAGCCCTTCTCCGACAAGACCGCGAAGCGCGCCGACCTGCAGGTGTGGACGCTCCCCCAGACACCCGAAGGCGAGCCCGTCCCCAAGACCACCGCCAAGACGATCGCGGCGAAGGCGACCGCCGCCGAAATCGCGCGACTCGTCACCGAAGGCGACAAGGGCCGCATCACGATCGGCGAACGCAAGCTGCGACCCGGCGACATCGCGATCCTGGTCCGCACGCACGCGCAGGGCAGCGAGGTGAAGCGCGAGCTCGCCAGGCTCGAGATCGGCAGCGTCGAGATGTCGCAGGCCAGCGTCTTCCAGTCGCCCGACGCCGAGGAGGTCGAGCGCGTGCTGATCGCGATCAACCAGCCGTCGCGCGACGCACTGCTGCGCGGCGCGCTCGCCACCGAGATGATGGGCTGCGACGCGGCCACGGGTCGCCGAGATCTCGGGCGACGAAGCCGAGCTCATGGGCTACCTGCAGCGCTTCGCCGATTACCGCGATGTCTGGCTGCGCCAGGGCGTGGGCGTCATGTACCGCAAGTTCCTGTCCGACGAGAACGGTCAGCGCGCGCATGCTCCGCCGCGACGACGGCGAGCGCCGCCTCACCAACCTGCTGCACCTGGGCGAGCAGATCCACCAGGCGGCCGCGACGCACGCATCGCCGGACGCGCTGCTGCGCTGGCTGGCGACGAAGCGCCGCGACGGCGCCGCCGACGAAGTCGCGCAGCTGCGCCTGGAATCCGACCGCAATCTCGTCCAGATCGTCACCATCCACAAGGCGAAGGGCCTCGAGTTCCCGATCGTGTTCTGCCCGTTCCTGTGGGACGGCAACACCAGGTTCGGCGGGCCGAAGCCGGAAGGGCGCGAGTACCACGACGCCGAGCGGCGACGGCGGTCGTCGACTTCCGCACCGACGACGAGATCGGCGACGAGCAGCAGGACATCGACGACGGATCAAGCTCGAGGACGTCGGCCGAGTCGCTGCGCCTCATCTACGTGGCGCTGACGCGCGCGGTCTATCGGTGCTACGTGATCGCCGGCACGTACACGACGAACAGCTTCGGCGAGAGCTCGCGCGACCGAGAGCACGAAGAGCCTCCTCAACTGGCTCGTCGCCGGCGGCAACGAATCGCCGCGGAGCTGGCTCGACGGAGAAGCGATCGCCGGCCGACATCGCCGCCGCGTGGCAGGCCCTCGCCGCACGACTGACGCCCCACCTCGCCCTCGCCCCGCTGCCCGTCGCAGCGCGGCACGCCGGTCGCGCTGGCCCGGCCCGAACCGGAATCGCTCGCCGCCCTGCCCCCGCCGAAGACGATCGCGCCCGCGTGGCGCTTCAGCAGCTTCAGCGGGCCTCGCCAGCGACGCGAAAAGCGAGGCCGCCGCGAACGACCACGACGCGCGGATCGCGGACGCCGCGAAGCGAATCGGCGCGCCGCCGCCGGACATCGCGCCGGACGACATCCTGCGCTTTCCGCGCGGCACCAGCGCCGGCGAGTGCCTGCACGCGATCTTCGAGCGCATCGACTTCACCGCCCCGGCCGGCTGGAACGACGCCATCGCCCGCGGCCTGTCCGCGCATCCGCAATTCCTTCCCGGCGTGCGCGCGGCCGAGCAATCGCCGCTGCTCGCGAGCATGGCCGCGCGGATGCTGACCGACGTGACGAGCACGACGCTGCCGGACGGCATCGTTCTCGGGTCCATCCCCACCACGCGGCGCCTCACCGAGCTCGAATTCAGCCTGCCCGCGCCGCGCGTGTCGGCGCACGCGCTCAACGCCGCGCTCAGGAGTCTCGGCTACGACGTGCCGCGCCTCGCGTTCCGCGATCTCGAAGGGCTACCTCAAGGGCTTCATCGACCTCGTCTTCGAGCACGGCGGCCGCTACTACGTGCTCGACTGGAAGTCGAACCACCTCGGCTATCGCCCGTCCGACTACGGCCCCGCCGGGCTGCAGGCGGCGATGGCCGAGCACAGCTACCACCTGCAATACCTGCTCTATGCGCTGGCCGTCGACCGCTACCTCAGGCACCGCGTGCCGGGCTACCGCCACGACACGCATTTCGGCGGCGTGCTCTACCTCTTCGTGCGCGGCGTGCGGCCCGATTGGGTCAACGCCGACGGCACGCCGGCGGGCGTGTTCCACCATCGGCCGACGGCGGCGACACTCGCGCGGCTCGACGCGCTGTTCGCGAAAGAGCCCGCGAAGGTGGCGCGATGACGCGCTGCGTTCATCCAGACGCCCGACCAGGCGCTCGCCGAGGGCTTCGCCCATCACGTCGTGCGCTGGGCCCGCGAGAGCGACGCCCCCGACCACACGCTGACGCGCTGCGGGCGGCGGCGCGCGCGACGAGCCTCGCCACCGCCTCGGGTCACGTGTGCACCTGTCTCGCCGACATCGTCGCGGCCGGCGAGGATCTCGACGAGCCTGCGCTGCGCACGGCGTTGCTCGAATCCGGCATGGTCGGCACGCCGGAGGCACCCGCTGCGCATCCGCTGATCCTCGACGACGACGGCCGCCTCTACCTGCACCGCTACTTCGATTACGAGCGCCGGCTGGCGCAGCGGCTGATGCAGCCTGCGCCCACCCCGACGCGGCGCCATCGGCAAGGAGGTCGAAGGCGCTCCTCGACCACCTGTTCGCCGCCAACGCCAAGCGGCTGGGGAATCGCCCCGACTGGCAGAAGATCGCGACGGCGCTGGCGCTCGAGCGCCGCCTGACGATCATCAGCGGCGGCCCCGGCACCGGCAAGACGACCACCGTCGTCAACGTGCTCGCCTGCGTGCTCGCCGGCAATCCGGACTGCCGGATCCGCCTGGCGGCCCCGACCGGCAAGGCCGCCGCCCGGATGCTGGAAGCGATCCGCAACGCCGCCGCCCACCTGCCCGCCGATCTGCGCGAGCGCCTGCCCGCGGAGTCGTTCACCGTCCACCGCCTGCTGGGCGTGCTGCCCGACTCCAACGAATTCCGCCACCACGCCGGCAATCCGCTGCCGATCGATCTCCTCGTCGTCGACGAGGCGTCGATGCTGGACCTGGCGCTCGCCACCAAGCTGGTCGAGGCCGTGCCGCGCGCGGCGCACATCATCCTGCTGGGCGACAAGGACCAGCTCGCCGCCGTCGAATCCGGCGCCGTGTTCTCGGAGCTCTCCGCCGATCCGACGTTGAGCAAGGCGTGCGTCGAGCGGCTCGCCGCCGTCACCGGCATCCCCGCCGCGCGCATCGTGTCCGCGGCGCCGGTCAAGCCGACGCGCCTGCACGACAGCGTCGTCTGGCTGACCGAGAACTTCCGCTTCGCGAAGGATTCCGGCATCGGCCGCCTCGCCGCGCACGTCAACGCCGGCGAGGCGCAGGCCGCGATCGACTTCCTGCGCTCGCGCACCGATCCGGCGCTCGAATGGATCGAGGACGCGCATCCGGCCCCGCAGGCCGCATCGCTGCAGCGGATCATCGACGGCATGACGGCCTACATCGATGCCGCGCGCGCCGACCTCGGCAACAAGGCGGCACTGTTCGACGCGCTGGGACGCTTCCGCGTGCTGTGCGCCGAGCGCGAGGGCCCGCGCGGCGTCGTCGCGATCAACCAGTTCGTCGGGCAGCATTTCCGCAAGACGCTCGACCATCCGCTCGATCCCGGCAGCCGCTCCGAGTGGTATCCGGGCCGCCCGGTGATGGTGCTCGCCAACGACTACGTGCTGAAGCTCTTCAACGGCGACGTCGGCATCGTCCTGCCCGACGCGTCGGACACGCTGATGGTGTACTTCCCGGACAGCGACGGCGGCTTCAGGGCGGTGGCGCCTCTGCGCTTGCCGGAGCACGAAACGGCGTTCGCCACGACGGTGCACAAGGCGCAGGGCTCGGAGTTCGACCGCGTGCTGCTGATGCTGCCGGCGAAGCCGAATCGCGTGGTGACGCGGGAGCTGCTCTACACGGCGGTGACGCGGTCGCGGTCCGGCGTCGCGATTGTCGGCGGGGCCGAGGTGGTGGAGAAGGCGATTGTTTCGCCGACGCGGCGGTATTCGGGGTTGGTGGCGCGGTTGTCGGAGATGCGCGAACAGTTCGGGAAGGGCTGATAGGATCGGCCATGGGCTCACCACCGATCGGCTATGTGCGAACGACCCGGTGCGCGTCCTAGCGCCCGCGCGCGATGTCGTCGCTGTTCGCGGCCGTTCCTAGCGCCGGCGACGCATGGACACGACGACGGTCCTTCTACTGCTTGCCGCCGGATTCGCCGGCGGCATCGTGACGGCCATCGTCGGCGGCGCCTCGCTGATCACGTTTCCGGCCCTGCTGGCGGCGGGCCTGCCCCCCGTCATCGCGGTGGCGTCGAATGCCGTGGCGATGACACCCGCCAGTTTCTCCGCCGCGGTCACCGACCGCCGATGGCTGCCGGCTTGGCAACCCGCGTTCTGGCGGGTCATCGCCGTGGCGACGGTCGGCAGCGGCGTGGGCGCGCTGCTGCTGATATTCACGCCCGAGCGGGCGCTGATGATGCTCGTGCCGCTGCTCATCGGCATGGCCACCGCGGTGTTTGCGCTCGCCGGCCGGATCCGGGCCTGGATCTTCCGGCATGCCGCCGATCCCGCGGTGCACTCGGCACGCGCCGATCGGCTGGGTCTGGCGCTCCTCGCACCGACCGCCGTCTACATCGGGTACTTCGGCGCGGGAGCCGCCGTGATGCTGCTCGCGATTCTGTCGCTGGGGCACGACCGGGATTTCCGCACCGCCAACGCGCTGAAGAATCTGCTGGCGGGCGTGACCAGCGTGATCGCCGTGGTGATCTTCGTCGTCAGCGGAAGCGTGGCCTGGCCGCAAACGATCGCGATGATGGCAGGCGCCTTCGCCGGCGGCTACGCGGGCGCGCGACTGGCGCGCGTCATTCCGGCGGCGTTCCTGCGCGTGGTCGTCATCGTCGTCGGCTGCGTCGTCACGGCCGTCTACGCACGGCGCTACTGGTCGCCACCATCACCCTGAACACGCCACGAAGGCGCGGTTGGACCAGTCGACCTTTCAGCCGACAATTCGGGACTGCAGCGCGAGGCAACGCGCGAGCAGCCGCGGCGCGTCCATCCGCTCCGTCCACGACGCGAATGCACCCGTAGGACCGTGCCAACCCAGTACGTCGACATCGCGAAACAGGGGCTCATCGGTCCGCAGCGTTGCGAGATTCTTGAAGAGCAGCGCGAGTTCGCGGCGCTCGCCCAGGACCTCGGGCGGAAAGTCTTCGATCGGGCCGTAGTGGTTCACGAGCCGTGCCGCCCCGACGGACCCGATGCCCGAAATGCCCGGATATCCGTCCGCCGCATCGCCGACGAGGGCGAGGAAATCGGGGATCAACAGCGGTGTGACGCCGAATTTGCGGCGCACGCCCTCCGCGTCCAGGAACGTCTTCGCGATCCGATGCGCCTGCACCACCCGGTCGCCGCGGATGCACTGCGCGAGATCCTTGTCGACGGTCCAGATGCAGACCTTCTCCACGCGCGCGGTCTTCGGACGCGATCCGGGCGGCCGATGCCAATGCGTCGTCGGCCTCGAGCTCGATCATCGGCCAGACGACGACCCCCATCGCGGCTAGTGCCTGTTCCAGCGCGTGGAATTGTGCGAAGAGCGCCGGCTCGATGCCCTCGCCCGTCTTGTAGTCAGCCCAAAGGCGGTTGCGAAACGACTCGATGACGTGATCGGTCGCCACGCCGAGGTGGGTCGCGCCCTGCTCGAGCATCTGCAGCACGGTCTGCAGCACGCCGACCACCGCGCCGAACGGGCGGTCCTTCCCCTTGTTGAAGCGACGCAGACCGTAGAAATGCCGGTACAGCTCGTAGGTGCCGTCTACGACGTGAACGATCATGCGGCATTATGCCGTCGACCCGATCCCCGAAAGGTCCGTGCCCAAGACGTAGATTTCGTTGCGCCCGGACGCCGACGTGCAGGCGTGGCGGAAGGCTCGGGGCCCGGCAACCAGAGGCGCGGATGGTACGGGAAAGTCAGGCGCGCAGACGGTCGCGCAGGCGCTGGATGGCCTGCTGCAGCCGCTGCTTTTCCGCGAGCACCTTGACGGCGTACGCATTGCTGGCGTCGGCGGTGGCCCCGTTGTAGATCTGCAGCCCGGCGACCTCGGTGCCGCCGCGCCGGATGTACTCCTTCAGGATTTGCGCACCCAGGCGGATGTTGTCGTGCGGGTCGAGCACCGAGTCGACGCCGGCCGCCTCGAGGCGGTCCTTGTGGTAGCCCGGGATCACCTGCATCAGGCCTTGCGCCCCGGCGTCGCTTTCCGCGATCGGGTTGAAGCGCGACTCCACCGCGATGACGGCGACGATGAGCAGCGGATCGAGTCCGACGCGCTGACCCTCGCGGTACGCGGCGGCGACCAGCCCGCGCGTTGCCTCGCTGGAGATGCGGTAGCGCTTGGCGACCAGGCTCGCCAGCGCGTCGATCTCGTGCCGCGAGTCGCGGGCGATCGACGGGATGAACGGGCCCGCTGCGGGGACGACAGGCTGCCCGACGGGAAGATCGGCAACGGGTTCGGCAAAGCTCGCCGCCAGAAGGCGGTCAACCCGCAGCGCCGACGGGGCGACCAGCGCAACGCAAAGGGTCGCGAACAGAGCCAGGATGATGGTGCGTGTTCGGCCGAGTTCCAGGTGCAGCTCGTGGCCGAAGACCAACGGATGTGTCGCAAACGTTCCAGTCGTCATGGGATACCTCCTGACGGTTGTCCCGGGATAGCGGCATCGACCCACGTGGCGTTGGCGGCCACGGGCGTGCCTCCGGGGTTACCTTGCTGCGGTAACGAATCTCCTCATCTCCGAACCCGGGCGGATGCCCGCGTAGTCGGAACAAACATCTTGGTGGGTCAACCCCGGCGAGCGGCTGCCGCCGCCGGAATTCTTTGCTGCATTGCAACAATGCGCCGCGCAGTATACAGCCGCGGACTTCGATGTCAAGCCTTTGTCCGACCCGGTTGCCGGCTCGATTGTACCACTAAGCCATTGTTTTTTCATGGATGTTGAGATGACGAGAGCGTCGCCCCGGCCGGACGAACGGTACCGACAGCTGGTTGACAATCATTCTCAACACGCGCAGATTTGCGCTTGGGTCTTTTCCCAAAGGAGATAGCCATGAAGAAATCGGCAACGGCCGCCGCAGTGGTCCTCATCGGCTTTGCTCCGGCACTCGGCGCGGAGTGCGGCCACGACGCCGCTTCGTCGGCCTCGGCCACGCCGCCCGCGCAGCTGGTCTCGGCACCGGCTGCTGCAGCGTCCAAGGCCCCCATATCCACGGCCTCGGTCGCGCCTGCAACCAAGAAGTCCGCGAAGCGGGCCGCGGACAAGACCAAGGAACCCGCCCCCGACGCCAAGGTCGCGGTCGCGTCCATCAAGTAGGTCTTTCAGGGATTCAAGAAGAGCCCGCCCCGTGCGGGCTTTTTTTTCGGGGCATCATGGTCGCGGCGCGATCGATGCGTGACAGCGCCCGCGTCACGGCTTGTTCCAGTACCCGGCGCGCTCCGGGATGATCCAGCGCACGCCGCCACGCGGGTCGGGCATGTCGCCGCGATAGCGCGGAATGAGATGCAGGTGGACGTGCGGTACCGTCTGCCCTGCCATGGCCCCGTCATTGATGCCGAGATTGAAGGCATCGGGGCGGTGCTTCTCGATCACGATCCGACGGGCATCGTCGGCGAGGTCCAGCATCTGTTCCCGCTCCGTGGCCGTCACCTCAAACCAGGACGCGACGTGCCGGCGCGGGACGATCAGAACGTGTCCGGGGTTGAGCGGATGACTGTCCCACAGGGCCATCGCGGCGACGCCCTCGAGCACGACCCGCCCCGGCGGAGGATTGCAGAACGGGCACGGTTTCGGGGGTCGGGTCACGGGTGTCTCTCGCATGGCCCCGGTGTCAAGGGTGAACCGGAACTCATGGATACCCCGGACCGCCCGACCGGCGGAAGCGACAACGATGTCGGCGGCGACCGCCGGTCGGCTCAGCTCAGCTCACCTCACATTGATGCTGATTCGGCGCGGCTGGGCATGCTCGGCCTTGGGAATGCGCAAGTTCAGCACACCCTGCTTGAACTCGGCGGACACCCTGCTGGTATCGAATTCCTTGGACAGGGTGAACACGCGCCGGAACCGGGGTACGCTGACCTCCGCGTAGCTCGCTTCCATGCCGTCCGGCATCGCGAAGCTCACCTCGCCGTCTATCGTCAGCGTGTCGGCTTCGACATGAAGGCTCAGCTTGTCTTTCTGCACGCCCGGCAGATCGGCGCGCAGCGTGATGCCGGTGCTGTCCTCTATGACGTCCACGGGAGGTATCAGGGCGGCATCGCTGCGCTGCGCTGGCTCATTGCGCGTCGCGGCATCCGTGCGTGAAACCTGCTCTTTTCTGCTGACTGCGGTCGAATCGTTCATGGTCAGTCCTCCCGGGTCATTGGACGGTGATGCGGCGCGGCTGGGCCGATTCGCGGCGCTTGGCGCTGATGTGCAGCACGCCGTCGTGGTAGTCGGCCGATACGCCATTGGGATCGATGTCTTCCGACAGGCTCACCACCCGCCGGAACCGGCCGCTGAAACGCTCGTTGATGTGCACGGCGGCCTTGTCGTCCTTCTCGGAAGGCAGGTTCGCCGGTCGCTCGCCGGCAATGGTCAGTACGCCACGATCCAGATTGACTTCAACGGTCGCAGGGTCGAGCCCGGGGGCGAAGGCGAAGATCTCCACGGATTGCGGCGTGCCGCCGACATTCAGCGCGGGAAAGCCCCCGCGGCCAAAGCCACGGATGCTGGGCGACAGGTCGTAAGCCTCCCGCATCTCGCGCTGCAGGCGATCCAACTCGGCGAATACGTCGCGAGGAAACAGGGATTGGTACATAGCGCACATCTCCTCTAGTTGGGTTGGGCCAAGCACCGCGGCACGCGCCACGGTGCCTCCTTTGCCCGTTTTATGGCCGGTTCGGCTGATTTCAAGGGCTTGATTTGCTCCCGGATCGCCGCCATAAAGGCAGATCCGGATCAAAGGGACCGCGCGTCCCGGACCGGCCACCCCTGGAATCCGGGGTTCCGCGTCCGGCGACCAGCGTCACATTGATGGGCAATGGTCCGCGGAGCCGCCCGCCCCGCCATGCCCCGGCTACAGGTTCTTGTGACTGCCGTTGCAGAATGGCGCCGTCGCCGTGTGCTTGCAGCCGCACAGATAGACCGTCTTCGGTTCGGTCACCGTGAATTTCGTCGGCGTGAAGCCGGTGTCCTTGTGCGAGCCATCGCAGAAGGGCTGGTTCTTCGAGCGTCCGCAGGCGCACCAGCGATAGTCGCCGGGCTTCAGATCGACTGCATACGGCCCTTTCTGGGCAATTACGCGATCCGTCATCGTGGTCTCCTCGGTCTTCACGCTCCAGTATCCGTCCACTGACCTGCGGGAAAGTATGTCCTCGATCAAGGACCCGGACAACCAAGGGTGGCGTGCTGCCCTGGCCGTCCCGAGCAGAGATTTCGATCATGCGAACCGGAGTATTGGGGTTTCGGCGGGATGAATCAAATACCGGTCATCGGGCATCGGCAGTCGCAGCGCGTTGCTCTCCCGGCGATAATGCGTCTCTGCCGGCTGCGCACCGCGCGCCCACGCGCTCGTGCGCTCGACGGGTCCAACGCCGGCACGCCGACATCATTCCCGGAAGCACAACATGTCAATCGCCCTTCCCCGCGTGACCTACTCGAATATCGGCGTCGACCTCACCCCGGTGCACGATCATCTGGATGCCGAGATTCCGCGCTTCAAGGCGAGGATGCTCGGCCGGCACTGGCCGAATGTCATTGCGGGAGCCCACGATGACGACGGTGCGCGGTACGGCGTCGCGACGCCCATCGATCGCGCCGGCGCCATCGGCAGTTTCATTGCGGCCTCGCCGGCCGCCGTTGCGCGTGCCACTGCCGCCGCGCAGAACGCTTTCGCGCATTGGTCCGGCACTCCGTGGCCGGCGCGGGTGGCCATCCTGCGCATGTGGGCGGACGGACTCGACAAGCTCAAGTACGACCTCGCCATCGCCAGTCTGCTCGAAGTCGGAAAATCACGGACCGAAGCCCTCGGCGAAGCCGAGGAAGCGATCGACCTCGTCCGCCATTACTGCGGTGAAATGGAGCGGCACAAGGGCTACGCGCAGAATCTCGCGCGGGCGTTTCCCCGCGAGGAGACGACGTGCGTGCTGCGTTCGCTTGGCGTCATCGGCGTCATTTCGCCATTCAACTATCCGGTCGCGCTGGCGGTGAACATGATGGCGGGTGCGCTGACCACGGGCAACACCGTGGTGTTCAAACCGTCGGCCGGCTGCGCCTTGAGCGCACAACTGCTGCTCCAGTCGATGGAAGGTGCTGGGATCCCGAAGGGTGTGGTCAATCTCGTTGCCGGTGGCGATGAAACAGGGCGCTCGCTCGTGGCCGATTCGGCCATCGCCGGCATCGCCTTCACGGGCTCGCATGCGGCGGGGATGGGAATCTTTCGCGCCTTGGCCAATGCCCCGACCGCGAAGCTCGTCATCGCCGAGATGGGTGGCAAGAACCCCGCCTACGTGACGGCCACAGCGGACCTCGACGTCGCGGCACAAGGGGTTGCGCGATCGGCCTTTGGCCTGCAGGGACAGAAATGCAGCTCCTGCTCGGTGGTGTATGTCCAGGGATCCATTCGTGACGAGTTCGTTGCCCGCCTGACGCGGTTCGCGCAGCAACTCAAGGTCGGCAATCCCGAGCAGCGCGACGTATTCATGGGCCCGCTCTACAGCCCGCAAGCCGCCGTGCGCTTCCGCGAGAACGTCAAAATGGCCGAGCGTGACGGCAAGGTGCTTTTCGGCGGCCATTTCATCGATGGCAGCGCCGGCGGCGATTACGCGCAACCGACCCTCGTCGAGGTTCCGCAGGGCCACGCGCTGACGCGCGAGGAGCAGTTCCTGCCCCTGCTGGCACTGCGCTGCTTCGACCGGTTGCCGGAAGCGCTCGCCGAAGGCAATGCCGTGCGCTACGGTCTGACCGCAGGCATCTACACGGCCGACGAAGGGGAACTCGAACTATTTCTTGATCGCGCCGAAGCCGGCGTGCTCTACGCCAACCGTGCCAGCGGGGCAACGACCGGCGCCTGGCCCGGCATCCAGAGCTTCTGTGGCTGGAAGGGCTCCGGAGTGACCGGCAAGGGTGGACTCGGTCCGCACTACCTGCCACAGTTCATGCGGGAGCAATCGCGCACCGTCATGCGTTAGTTGGTGCGTCGCGCAACGCCGCCAATCCTGACCGGGCATCCGAATGTCTGCCACGAGCAAGCTCGTTTCCTTTGTCTGCCAACTCGATCCCGAGGCTTTGCCAGCGGTCGTTCAGGATCAAGCGGTGCGCTGTGTCCTGGATCTTGTTGGCGTAGCCATCGCCGGGACCGCGACGCCGATGGCGCAGATCAGCGCAGACTTTGCGCACGAGCAGTTCGCTCCGGGCAGTGCCACGGTCATCGGTTCCGGAAAACCGCTCTCCGTTGCGGGCGCGACCTGGGTCAATGGTGCATCTGCCAGCGCACTGGACATGGACGACGGCCATCGGATGGCGATGGGACATCCCGGCGCCAGCGTCATCCCGGCAGCGTTGGCAATGGCCGAATGGACCGGGGCCAGCGGCAGGGATTTTCTCGCCGCGGTGGTGGCGGGCTATGAAGTGGCGGTGCGGGCGAGTGCCGCGCGCGTTCCCTGGTACAAGGACAGGATGTACTCGACCGGCATCTGGGGGGTCTTCGGGGCGACCGCCGCCGCAGGCAAATTGCTCAAATTCGATGATGCGACGCTCCAGTCGGCGCTCGGCACTGCCGGCTCGCACGGCTCGTTTCCGCCCGGGGGTTTGCAGTCCAATCACGCCATGGTCAAGGAAACGATCGCGTGGAGCGGCATGACGGGTGTCTCCGCCGCGTTGCTGGCTCAGCGGAATTTCCTCGGTCCTGCCGATTTCCTCGATTACTCCGAACGCTGGGATACGACGGCACTGGTCGCCGGGTTGGGCGACCTCGGCGAATCCGCGATCAGCAAGACGTATTTCAAGCCGTACGCCGTGTGCCGCTGGTCGCATGCCGCGGTGGATGCGGTGTTGGAATTGAAACACCGGCACCAGCTGCGCATCGAAGAAATCGAAACCATCGAGGTCGAGACGTTCTGGGAAGTCACGCGCCTGGCGAACGAGGAACCGAGCAATACCATTGCCGCGCAGTTCAGCATTCAGTTCGCGCTGGCGGTCGCGTTGCTGTATGACCGGATCGGCCCCGCCGAAGTCAGCGACGCGCACATCCGCGATCCGGCGATCCTGAGTCTCGCGCGCAGGATCCGGGTAGCCGTCGACGACACGCTCGACCGCCAGTTTCCCGCAAAGACCATGGCGCGCGTGACGATTCACACGTCGCGCGGAGATCTCCGGACAACCGTCGAATACCCGCGTGGAAATCCGGAAAATCCGCTCAGCCAGGCGGAACTGGAAGCCAAGTTTGAGCTTCTCACCCGGGATCTGATCAGTGCAGAGCGCAGCGGGCAGTTGCGCACCGCGATTGCCGACCTGCCGCGCGCGAAAAACGTACTGGCGCTGACTCGATTGCTCGGATACCAGCGACGTGTCCGCATGACCGTCACCCCTTGACGGCACCCATCGTCAGGCCCTTCACCACATACTTCTGGAAAATCATCGTCAGGACTATCGCCGGCGCCATGATCGCGACGGCGGCGGCCATCACGCCGCCCCAGTCGACTTCGGCATAGGAGAGAAAGTTGTAGACGGCGATTGGCAGCGTCTTCGTCTTCTCCATGCTGAGCACCTGGGAGAACATGAAGTTGTTCCAGGAAAAGATGAAGGACAGCGTCGTCGCGGTGATGATGCCCGGCCCGGACAGCGGAAGGATGATCTTCCAGAAGGCGTATTGCCGGGTCGCGCCGTCCACCATCGCCGACTCCTCCATCTCGGGCGGAATGGTGGCGAAGTAGGTGGACATGATCCAGATGACAATGGGCAAGGCGATGAGCGTGTGGCTCAGGATCAACGCCGTGTAGCTGTCCATCAAATCCAGCCGCGAAAAGACGATGTACCACGGCATCAGGAACGAGATCCCGGGCATCAGGCGCGCCAGGAGAATGAACACGGCGAGCTTTCTTTGCGTGAACCGCGCGATCGAATATGCCGCGGGAAGTCCCAGGACGAGCGAAAGGACGACGGCCGCCGTGCCGACGATCGTCGAGTTCAGGAAGTACTTCAGAAAGTCCTGTTCCTCGAAGACCTTCTGGTAGTTCTGCAGCGTCGGGGTGAAGAAGAGCTTCGGCGGCCAGGCGATGATGTCGACCTGTGTCTTGAAGGACGACGACAGCATCCACAGGAAGGGGAACAGCACGACAAGCGCCATCCCGGCAACGACGAGATAGAAGACGACGCTCGAAGCGAACTTCCTGTTCATCGGGACTCCACGTTCGATTCCTCGGCGACCGGGTCAGGTCGCGGGATGCTAGACCTCCGACGCCGTGCGCAGCTTCATGATCCCGAGGCTGCAGCCGAAAACGACAACGAAAAGAACGACCAGAATGACCGCGGACTGTCCCATGCGGAAGTACTCGAAGCTGTACTTGAACCCCATGATGTTGAGGGTCTCCGACGCGTAGCCGGGTCCGCCTCCCGTCATCGCGAAAATGATGTCGAACGTCTTCAGTGCGTCGATCAGGCGCAGGATCAGCGCGGTCAGTATCACCGGCATGACCATGGGAATCGTCACCCACCGGATGATCTGCCACTCGCTCGCGCCGTCGATGCGTGCAGCCTCCACCGGCTCTTCGGGCAGGCCGGCGAGGCCCGCGAGAACGATGAGCGTGATCATCGGTGTCCACTGCCACACGTCGACGAGGACAAGCGACGGAATGACCGAATTGGCATTCGAAACCCACAGTCCGGGCGGCAGTCCCGACGACTGCAGGACGAAGTTGGCCAGGCCGATGGTCGGATCGTAGAAGAGATTGAACACGATCCCGATGGCTACCGGCGTGGCAACGAGCGGCAGCAGCAACAGAAGCTTGGCGACGCCCTTTCCGACAAAGGCGCGGTTCAGGATCAGGGCGCTGGCGACGCCCAGTACTCCCTCGATCGCGACCGCGAAGAAAGTGAAGGCGAACGTCCTTGCAACCGCATTCAGAAAACGCGGTTCCGTCAGAACCCGCACGTAGCTGTTCAAGCCGACGAACGTCGCCGGCATGCCGGAGGTGAGATTCCAGTTGGTGAAACTGAGATACGACGTGTAGAGAACGGGAAAGACCATCAGCATGGCGACGAAGATGACCGCCGGCAGCGGGAACAATCGATGCAGGTTCCGCTCCCCAAAGCTCGACCGAATCATGAGCCGCCCCGCTGTCGGACAGCATTCAGGCCGCGGCAGCGCCGGCGACCGCATTCCGGCCCTCTCGCGGACCGTCTGCGTTTCGCCCGCGCTGCATTCATGCGGCGACTCGACATCACCGGGCTTCGTACACCGATCCCGGCGACTCGCCTCTCACGTTTCCCTCACTTTCCACTCATTTTCCGTATTCGCCGGTGTCCTGGAGCAGCTCGTTCACCTTTGCGACTTTCTCCTTCGCCATCTTCTCGAGGTTCGGCGACGCTCCCTTGGTATTGATGGATTCGATGATCACCTCACCGATCAGATCACGCGCTTCGCCGACTGCGCTCATGTACGGGCGGTCCAGGGGGTAGCCGTTCTTGGCGGCGTAGGCGCGCGTTTCAACCAATCCGGGATTCACTTTCGCCAGGACCGCCTTGTCTGCCCAGACGGAGGACCGCGCCATGGTGATGTTCGCCAGCATTCCCTTGGCCGCGAGTTCCTTGCTCGTCGCCCAATCGATGAATGTCCGCGCCAGGTCCTGCTTCTTCGACTGCTTCGCCACGGCCATGCCCCACGACGTCACGATGAACGGCGAATTCGTCTTCGGGCCCGCCGGAAAGTTCGCGATGCCGACCTTGTCCGCCCCCAACTGCGTCTTGGCAGGATCGATGATCTGGCCATAGAACACCGAGGCATCCGTCCACATGGCGACCTTTCCGGCCTGGAAGAGCGGCATGATGTTTTCCCAGGACATCGACGTGACGCCCTTTGGCCCGAAGTTGCCGAGAAGCATTCCGTAGAACCGGATGGCGTCGACGGCGGGCTTGGAGTCGAACACGGCGACGCCCTTGTCGAGATACTGGCCTCCGTAGTTGTAGACGTAGCTCGAGAGCTGGGTTACGGCCGCCGCGCCCTTTCCGCGCGAGGCGAAGGCCGCCACGCTTTCGCTGTTGAGCTTCTTTGCCGCGGCCTCGAGCTCACCGAAGGTCGCGGGAACCTTGATGCCGGCGCCGGCGAAGAGGTCCTTCCGGTAATAGAGCACCTGCCACTCGGTCACCAGCGGAACGATGTACGACTTCGCTCCGAACGTCGCGACACTCATGACGTTCTTCGGATAATCGGAAAAGTCGTAGCCGGCGAGGGGTTCGTACCAGCCATTCTTGTAGAACATCTTCCCTTCCTGCAACGGACGGGTCATGAACACGTCGACCGAGGATGATTTCGTGGCGAACTCGGTCGTCAGCTTGGCGGTGAGCTGGCTTTCCTGGAGGCTCTCCGCATTGACCTTGATCCCCGTGGCGCTTTCGAATTCGGGAATGGCCGCCTTGAGCAATTCCCCGTAGGGATGGTTCGCGAGCAGCACCCGAATCTCCTTTGCCGGGGCCTGCGCCATGGTGCTCGCGGCAATGCCGAGCGAAGCCAGCGCAACCAGAGTGTTCCTGATGACCTTACTCATACTATCTCCTTCACATGGTAAAAACCTGCGACGACCGCAACCCGCGCCGAACCACGAACCGTCGAAGCGGGCACAACCTGGCCCCGCGCCCCACAGGATCGAGATCAGCTGCCCATTCATTTCTTCCCGTGTCACCGCGCTCCTAGATGATCGTTTGCGATGTTTCAACGTCGAAGACGTGCGTCTTCGCCATCGTCAGATCCACTTGCAGCGATTCACCGACGCGAAGCGGCGTTTCCGGTACGTCCATCCGGGCGACGATGGAATCCGCCCCGCACGTCAGATGCGCGAATATCTCCGAACCGAGTGTTTCCACGACTTCGGCCCGCATCGTCACCGTATTCCCGTTTTCTGCGCCCGATGTGGCGTCGTGCGCCGCGATGTCCTCGGGCCGGACACCAAACACGACGTGGCGGCCCGCGAACGGTTGGAGCCGGGGACAAAACGATTCGGGCACCTGGACCCGGAAAGCGCCGGCGTCGATGACCAGGCCACCGTCTGCCGCAACCACGGTTGCGTCGATGAAATTCATCGCCGGCGAGCCGATGAATCCGGCGATGAAGCGGTTGGCCGGCTTCGCGTAGACCTCCATCGGAGCGCCGATTTGCTGCACGACGCCCTTGTTCATGATGAAGATCCGATCGGCCATCGTCATGGCCTCGACCTGGTCATGCGTCACGTAGATGATGGTGGCGCCGAGCCGGCGATGCAGCTTGCTGATCTCGGCGCGCATCGCCACGCGCAGCTTGGCATCGAGGTTGGACAGCGGCTCGTCGAACAGGAACAGCTTCGGCTTGCGCACGATCGCCCGCCCCACGGCCACGCGCTGCCGCTGGCCGCCGGACAGCTCCTTTGGTTTCCTGTCCAGAAGGTCGTGCAGGCCGAGAATGTCGGCGGCCTCGCGCACGCGTGCTTCGATCTCCTGCTTCGACAATTGCCGGATCTTGAGTCCGAAGCCCATGTTGTCGCGAATGTTCATGTGCGGATACAGGGCATAGCTCTGGAACACCATGGCGATATCCCGATCCTTGGGTGCCAGGTCGTTGACACGTGTATCGCCGATGCGGATCTCGCCAGAGCTGACCGTTTCGAGGCCGGCGATCATGCGCAGCACCGTGGTCTTGCCACAGCCCGAGGGACCCACGAGCACGGCGAATTCCTTGTCATGGATCTCGATGGACACGTTGTCGACCACCTTGACCGCGCCGAACTGCTTTACGACGTTCGTCAGGGTCACACCGGACATGGCGCTGAACCCTGTGGTTGTTCGGGGAGGTTGCCGACGGCCATTGCCGTGAACATCACGCTTGCGCCCGGGAGGGCTACGTTGCCGGATCTCGTGTCCAGACGGAAGGCCGGAATCGGCCTAAGCCATCGAGTTATGGTAGTCGCATCGCCATTGACGACAATTGCGCCAAGTCAAGACCGACGTGCACGGTTGGAGCGCCGTCCGCCAAACCTGCCGCCCGGACCGCCATTTGCGGCCGGACCGAGGGGGTCGGTCCGTGACGGGAGCAACATCGAATGGCGAGCGCCTGGCGCCCGGCACTGCAGGCCAGCGTCACGCGCGAATGACCGGTCCAGGCCCGTCAGCAATCCGCGGCACGCCACCCGAGGCGGGCGCTCGGGTGCAGGCTAGGTGTGATGCTTCAATACGTTGTTCTGTCCATTCGGACTGAGTCGGAGGGACTGGGAGGAATGGGAGAAACGCCGCTCACCGAGACCGACATTCTCGGGCCAAGCGAGGCGTTCCGCGGCCAGATGGACTATTACGCGCATTCGCCGGACACGACGGCCATGCTCGAGCGGCTCGCCGGAGAGCGCCCCGAAGTGCTTGCCTGCATGCACGGTAGCGCTTGGCGAGGCGATGGTGCGGCATTGCTTCGCGACCTTGCGCGGTCGCTCAACGGACGCAGCCACGCGCCATAGGCGAGCCCCCCGGGGATTCGGCCGGCGTCTCAGCAGGCTGGCTCGCCGATGAGCAGTGCGAACGGCTCGACGGCTGGGCTCAATGCGACTCGGCCCGCGGGTCGAACGCGTCCTGCAGGCCGTCTCCCAGAAAATTGACGGCAATGACGGTGATGAAGATCAGAAAGCCAGGGTAGAAAGCCAGCTCCGGCGCACGCGAGATCAGCTCCTGCGCGTTGTTGAGCATGTTGCCCCAACTCGGCGTGGGCGGTTGAATGCCGAGACCGAGAAAGCTGAGGGTGCTCTCCAGCAGGATGATCTGCCCGACGGCGAGACTGAGCGCCACGATGATCGGCGAGGTGGTGTTGGGCAGCACGTGCACGCTCAGGATGTGGCGGGCGCTGGCGCCCTGGGTGCGGGCCGCGAGCACGTATTCCCGGGTCATCAGGCTGAGCGTGGAGGCACGCACCAGTCGCGCGACGGTGGTCCACTCGACCAGGGCAATGATGAACACGATGCGGTAGAAGTTGGCCGCGCTGGAGCGCACGAACTCCTCGGAAAAGCCGAGCTTCTGCAAGTCGATGGCGGCAAAGACGATGAGCAAGGGCAGAATGGGCAGCGAGATCACGCCGTCGGTGACGCGCATCAGCAGAGCCTCGGTGCGGCCGCGGTAGTAGCCGGCGATCAAACCGATCAGGGTGCCCACGATCGCCGCACTGACGGCGCCGAGCAGGCCAACCAGCAGGGAAATGCGTCCGCCGTACATCAGCCGCGCCATGACGTCGCGGCCGGCCTCGTCGGTCCCCAGCAGATGCTGTGGCGAGGGGGGCGCAAAGCGGCGCAGCAGATCGGTATCGTTGACGTCAACGCCCATCACGCGCTCGTACACCGGCGCTCCGGCGGCAAACAGGGCCAGCAGCAATCAGCACCAGTCCGCCCGCCATGGCGACACGGTTGCGGAGCAGGCGCCGCCAGCGCAGCTGCCAGACCGACTGGGGTCGGTCGGCGATGGAGGTGGCGGCCATGCGCGACGGGGAGCGCGGCGCGTTCGGTCATGACAGCGAGATCCTCGGGTCGAGCCAGGCATAGGCGATGTCGGCCACCAGGTTCGAGACCAAGGTGGCAGTGGTGGCAAACAGCAGGCCCATCAGTGCCAGGTTGAAGTCGTTGCCCATGATGGCATCGTAGATCAGCTTGCCCATGCCACGCTGGGCAAACATCGTCTCGGTGATGAGGGCACCGCCCAGCAACGCACCAAAACTCAACGCGAGCACCGTCACCACCGGAATCAGGGCGTTGCGCAGTGCGTGCTTGAACACCACGCGCAGCTTGCCGGCACCTTTGGCGCGCGCGGTGCGGATGTAGTCCATGCGCAGCACCTCGACCATCGACGCGCGGGTGAAGCGGGTGAAGCGCCCGGCAAAGGCCGCCGTCAGCGTCAGCACCGGCAAGACCAGGTATTTGGCAGTGTCGACCACACCACCGCCGCCACCGATGGTGAACATGCCGCTGGCCGGCAGCCAACCCAGGCGCACGGCAAACAGGTAGATGAGCATCAGCGCCAGAAAGAACACCGGTATCGAGATGCCGGCAAAGGCGAGCAGGTTGATCAGTGCGATCCAGCACGGAGCCCCTGGCCAGCGCTGCGGCAATGCCCAGTGTGAGCGCCAGCACGGTGAACACGAGGAAGGAGAGGCCCACCAGCTTGCCGGTCTGGATCAATGCCGGCACCAGGACCACCAGTACGGGCTGGGAATAAGTGCGCGAATAGCCAAAGTCCAGCATGACCGCCGCCTGCAGCCAATGCCAGTAGCGCGTCAGCAGGGGTTGGTCCAGACCGTACTGGGCGCGCAGACGGGCCACATCCTGCGCTGTGTAGCCGGGGTTGGAGTTGACCATGATGTCGATCGGATCACCGGGCATCAGCCCGATCAGGCCGTAGATGATGAACGACATGACCAGCAGCACCATGACGCTCTGCAGGAGTCGTGAGGCAATGAAACGAAGCATGGTGGGGCCCTCAGTGCCCGCCCGGCCGCCCGAAGGGCACTGACTGCCCCCGCGGGGGGCAGCGAACACAGTGAGCGTGGGGGCCGTTCATCTCAGTCCTTGAAGTGGCACGCCACCAGCTGCTGTGCGCGCCCGGGCGCCGGCATCAGCACCGGCGCCTCGGTCTTGCACAGGGCCTGCGCCTTCGGGCAGCGCGGGTGAAAGGCACAACCCGACGGCGGCTTCAGCGGGCTCGGCAAGTCTCCTTGAATGGTCCGGCCCCGGCTGCGCCGCCCCTGCCCGATGCGGGGGATGGCATCCAGGAGCGCCCGCGTGTAGGGGTGAACCGGCATGGCAAACAGCTCGGAGCGCGGTGCGATCTCGACCAACCGCCCCAGGTACATCACCGCCACGCGGTCAGCCAGATGGTGAACGGCAGACAGATCGTGGCTGATGAACAGGTAACTCAATCGTCTCTGTTCGCGCAACTCGCTCATCAGGTTCAGGATCTGGCTCTGAATGGACACGTCGAGCGCCGACAGGGGCTCGTCGGCTATGATCAGCTCCGGCTCGGGCCCGAGTGCGCGGGCAATGGCGATGCGCTGGCGTTGGCCACCGGAGAACTGGTGCGGATAGCGGTTCAGCGCGTCCACGGGCAAGCCCACCTGCGCGATCAGGGCACGGGCCCGGTCAGCGCGCTCGGCGCGGCCGCCGATGCCGTGAATCAGCAGCGGCTCGGTGATGACGTCGGACACCGGCAGGCGCGGATTCAGCGACTCGTAGGGGTCCTGAAAAATCATCTGGATCGCGCGCCGCGTCTGTTGCCGCCGGGCGTTGCGTCATGGTGGTGAGATCTTCGCCCTTGAAGCGGACGGCACCGTGAGTGGTCGGGTACAAGCCCACCAGCGCGCGGCCCAGCGTGGTCTTGCCGCACCCGCTTTCGCCCACCAGGGCCAGCGTCTCGCCGGGCATCATGGAGAAGCTGACATCCGACACGGCCTGCAACACCGGCGACGCCCCGCGCTGCAACCAGGATGTGCGGGCCATCGGAAAGTGCACGGCCAATTGCTCGACTTGCAGGAAAGGCGAAGGCGAACTCATGCGTCGGCCCTGAAACAGGCCACGTCGTGTCCGGGCGCCACGTTGATCAGGGGCGGAACGTGCTCGCGACACTGTGCCACCACACGCGGGCAACGGTCGGCGAAGCGGCAACCGGGTACCGCGAGCGCCAGGTTGGGCATGCCACCGGGAATCACCGGCAGGCGCGCCTGGCGGTGCTGCAGATTGGGCAAAGTCTGAATCAACCCTGCGGAGTAGGGGTGGCGCGCACTGCCGAACAGGCCGGCCGACGGGGCGCGCTCGACGATGCGCCCGGCATACATGACGATGATGTCGTCGGCCAGTTCGGACACCACGCCCAGGTTGTGGCTGATGAACTGGATGGCCATGCCGATGCGGTCCTGCAGTTCCAGCATCAGCTCCAGGATCTGCGCCTGGATGGTCACGTCCAGCGCGGTCGTGGGCTCATCCGCGATCAGCAGGCTGGGTCGGCACGCCAATGCCATCGCAATCATGGCGCGCTGGCGCATGCCGCCCGAGAGCTGGTGCGGGTAGGCCGCGGCGCGGGTTCGCGCGGATGCAATGCCCACTTCGTCCAGCATCTCGATCGCACGTTCCAATCCGGCTTTGCCGCGGAGCCCCTGGTGCAGCAGCAGCGTCTCGCTGATTTGCTCGCCGATGGGGATGACCGGGTTGAGTGCCGTCATCGGCTCCTGAAAGATCATGGCCATGCGGTTGCCGCGGACCTGGCGCCACTGCGCCTCGGTCTGGGCAAACAGCCCGACCCCCAGAAAGTGCGCCTGCCCGCCGACCGTGGCGTTGGACGGCAGCAGGCCCATCAACGCCAGCGCGGCGGTGGACTTGCCGCAACCGCTCTCGCCCACCAGGCCCAGCGTCTTGCCGGGCGCTATTTGGTACGAGACGTCGTCGACGGCGCGCAAGCTTCCCTTGTCGGTCTTGAAATCGATGGACAGATTCTCGACGCGCAGCAACGCGTCTGTCGCGATGTCGGCGGGGTCAGCGGTATGGACGGCCAATGCAGTCATCGCTGCCACGTCGGCATCACAACGTCTGCGCTGCGTCGGCTGCCCTAGCGAACACCCCAGGTCTCCGCATCGTAATAGCTGGATGGAAGCTGCCCCGGTCGAAGGATGCCGGTCAGCCACTTGGGCACCACATAGACGTCGGTACGAAAGAAAAGCGGCAGCACGGGCAGTTCGTCGGTGTAGATCTTCTGCATTTCGAACCACAGAGGCTTGCGCTTGGCGGGGTCCAGTTCCCGTTGCACTTCGTCGATCAGCTTGTCCATGCCCGGGTGGCTGAAATGGGGGTAATTCGCTCCCGCGAAGTTGTTGGCCGCCGTCGGAATGCCGGAGGTCGCCAAAGTGCTGGTGGGCGGACTCTCGGGGTTCGAGCTCCACGCCAACTGCGCCAGCGCCGTGAACTGCTGCTTTTTCAGGGTCTCGCCGAAGTAGGTTCGCGCCGGAAGGTTCTTGATGACGACTTCCACGCCGATCTGTTTCCACTGGTTCTGCAACACCTGCTGGATCAGTTCGCGCAGCTTGTTGCCCGCGGTGGTCATGTACTCCAGCGACAGGCGCTGACCCGTCGCGTTGACGCGAATGCCGTCGGGACCGGGCTTGAATCCTGCCTGGTCCAGCAAGGCCCTGGCGCGGGCCTGATCGAACGGGTACTTGGTGACGTTGGGGTCATAGCCTGGTTCCAGCGGATTGACCCAGCTGTGCGCGACCGGAAACTTTCCGTCCACCAGCTGCTTGACCAGGGTTTCCCGGTCGATCCCCAGCAACAGGGCTTGACGAACGCGCTTGTCGGCCAGGCCGGGGTTGTTGCGATTCAGGTCGATGTGCTCGTACACCAGGCCCAGCGGGAACTCGAAGTTGTACTTCTGCTGCAAGGCAGGCTCTTTGGCCATGGCCAGCCCCTGGTCCATGGACAGGCCGAGCACCCCGGAGATGTAGTCGACGTCGCCCGAGCGCAGATTGGCTTCCAGCGTAGCGGTGTTCTCTATGGTCTTGATGGTGATGCGTTTGAAGTAGGGCTTCTTTCCCCACCAGTTCGGATTGGGCTCGAATACCATGAATGAGCCCGATTGGATTTGCGCCAGCTTGTACGGACCGTTCCATAGACCCGCCGTCGTCGGTGCGCGGTTGTAGAGCGTGTTCTTGTTGTAGTCGCCGGGGGTTGCCAGCGCCTTGACCACGGGGTCTTCCAGATGCGCCGGTATCAGCGCGAAGTCGACCAGGTCGGCAAAATCGTATTCGGCCTTGTTCATGTGCAGGACAAAACTCTTGGCGTCGATCGCTTCGACCTTGGTGATGCGCTGAAACACGTCCGGGCGGGCAAAGCCGCTTTCGGGTTTGACGCCGACTGACCAGCTGAACGCGACGTCCTTGGAGGTGATGGGTGTGCCGTCGGCCCACTGTGCTTGTGGATGCAACGTAAAGCGAACGGTCATGCCCTTCTTCCCGCCGCCCAGGTCGACCGTCTTGGCACGGCCGTTGGCGATGGTGGGCACTTCCGTGCACAGAAAGCACTGCATTTTGCGGTCATCGTTGTACCCGGAAATCGGCCGGTAGCCAAAACGGATGGCGTATGTCTTGGCCACCGTGGGTTCGATGCCGGGATGCAGGCTCGGAGGGTACTGCGACATGCCGATCACGAGCGTGTCTTTGGCCGCCTGGGCCAGTGCCACCGACGGACTCAGCAAATGCAGCAGCAGTGCCGTCGCACCGAGCAGGTGGTTCACTACGATCTTCATCTCGAAGCTCCCTCGCGTGTGGAAGTGGGGGTTCATTTCTCCGGTCCGGGCGCAGTGTGGCACAGCGCGCGGAGATTGTGCCATGCGTCAACGACGCCAGCACGACGTCACCGTCTATGCCCGGATCGCGCGTGGCGTGCGCGCTCGCCGTCCGCTCGCACGCTTCGTCGTCGTGGCCGCCGAACGCCGCAGTGTGGCGACGAACTCCTGCGCCACCGGCGCGAGCTGGCGCTTCGCCCGCGTCAACAGCTGCGTCGTGCCACCGCCGGCCGGCAGTTCGAGCGGCAGTCGCACCAGCAGCCCGTGCTCCGCATAGTGTCCGGCGAGGTCCACGGGCAACACCGCCACGGCGTCGCTGCCCTGCAGCAGCGCCAGTGTCGCGACGATCGATACCGTTTCGATAACGTCGCCCGGCGGCGCCAGGCGGGCGCGCGCCAGTATCGCGTTGACGTCGGCGCGCATGCCACTGTCGGGCGGATGCAGAATCCACGTGGCGGCGGCCAGCGACGCGGCATCGATCGCGCTCGCACCGGCGAGCGGATGACTGGCGCGCGCCACCAGGCACAACGGCTCGTCGCGCAGCGGCATGACGTCGAATTCCGACGCATCGACATCGGCGGGGAGCTGTCCGATGGCGACATCGAGCGTGCCCTGGCGCAACGCCGACACGAGCACGTCGCTGCTGTTGACGAGCACGAACACCTTGAGGCCCGGGCGGGTCTCGCGCACCGCGCAAAGCGCCGGGACGACCAGGCGCGGCACCGCTCCGGTCACCGAACCGACGCGCAATCTCCCGCGGGCTCCCGCCGCGAGCGCCGCGATCTCGTCGCGCGCTTCGGACAGGTCGGTGAGCACGCCGCGCGCATACCGGATCAGCGTGTCGCCATAGGCGGTCGACTGCATGCCCCAGGCGACGCGGTCGAACAGGGAAACGCCGAGCGCGTCCTCCAGATCGGCGAGCATACGGGTCGCCGCCGGCTGCGTCACGGCGATGACCTGCGCGGCGCGCCGCAGACTGCGGTGATCGGCGATGGCGACCAGCAGCGCCAGCTGCCGCACTTTGAGCCGCGCGCGCAGATGCCAATCGGGAGGAATGGTTCGAGTCACTCTGCGCGCGTTCGTGGCGATGCCAATAAGTTATCACATATTACGAAAAAGCGATTAGACGGTTATCGCTAACCGGAATAGGCTTGACGTGAGCGGCGGGTGGCCCGCGTCGCGCAACCAACGGGAGGAACCCCATGCAACTGATGACCAGGATCGCCGCGGCGCTGCTCGCGGCCGCATTTGCGACGGGCGCCGCGGGCGCGGACCCGGCCTACCCCACTCGGCCGGTCAAGATACTGGTCGGCGCGAACGCCGGCGGCGGCACCGACATCATTGCGCGGATGCTCGCGGAAAAATTCCAGGAGTCGATGAAGCAGGCGTTCGTCGTCGAGAACAGGCCGGGCGCCTCCAACACCATCGCCGCGGATCTGGTCGCGAAAGCGCCGCCCGACGGGTACACGCTGCTCGTGGCGACCAACACCGGCCAGGCGATCGCCCCGCACCTGATCAAGCTCGGCTTCGATCCGCTGAAGCAATTGCAGCCGGTGGGACTCGTCGTCGTCGTTCCCAACGTGCTCGTCGTCGGATCCGTGACGCCGTTCACCAGCGTCAAGGAGCTGGTGGCCGCGGCCAAGGCCAAGCCGGGCGACATCAAGTACGCATCGTCGGGCGTGGGCAGCACGCAGCACATCGCCGGCGAAGCGTTCGACCTCGCCGCCGTCGTGAAGACGACGCACATTCCCTACAAGGGGAGCAGCCAGGCGCATATCGACCTCCTGTCCGGCGAAGTGCAGATGATGTTCGACACGACGTCCTCCGCGATGGGGCAGATCAAGGCCGGCAAGTTCCGCCCGTTGGCGGTCACCTCGACGGCGCGCTCCGCTGAATTGCCGAACGTGCCGACGATCGCCGAAGTCGGCTATCCGGCCGCGGAGATGACGACCTGGTACGGATTGTTCGTCACCGGCGGAACGCCGAAGGCGATCGTCGATCAGCTCCACGCCGCGCTGCAGGCAGGCGCTGGCGCTGCCCGACGTCCAGGCACGGCTTCGCGGGTCTGGGCGGCGAGCCCGGCAAGCTTTCGATCGAGCAGTTCGCGCAGATGAATCGCGACGAGTACGATCGCTTCGGCAAGCTGATCAAGACGGCAAACATACGTGTCGACTGAGGCGAACCGCGGCGTTGCCGGACGCCGGCCGCGGCTTGCCGTGCTGCTCGGCGATCCCAACGGGATCGGTCCCGAGATCGCGGTGAAGCTGCTCGCGCGTCCCGAAACGCTCGCCCACACCGATGTCGTCGTCTTCACCGATCCGTCGATGCTCGCGGCCGGCGAGCGCGTCGCCGGCCAGCGGGTGGAGGCCTTCCGCTGTGCCGCCGGGTCGATCGCGATCCGCCCGGGCCGGCCCACGCTCGCCGCGCTCGAGCTGATCGATGCCGGCGCCATCACCCCCGGCGAGGCGACGCAGGCCGGGGGCCGCGCGGCGCTCGTCGCGCTCGAGACCGCGGCGGAGGCGGCCCGGCGCGGCGATGTCGACGGCATCGTCTTCGCACCGCTCAACAAGCATGCGATGCGCCTCGCCGGTCTCGCGCAGGAAGACGAATTGCGCTACCTGCAGGAGAAATTCGGCGTGACCGGTTTCGTCAGCGAGTTCAACATCACGGGCGAGCTGTGGACCTCGCGCGTCACGTCGCACATACCGTTGCGCGACGTGGCCGCCGCGATCACCGGCGAAGGCGTCGTCGCGGCGGTGCGCATCGCGGATCGCTATCTCAAGGCCGCGGGCATCGCCGCGCCGCGCATCGCGGTCGCGGGGCTGAATCCGCATGCCGGCGACGGCGGCTCGATCGGCAGCGAGGAGATCGACGTCATCGCACCGGCCATCGCGCAGGTGCGCGGCGAAGGCGTCGACGCCCGCGGACCGCTGTCGCCCGACACCGTGTTTCTCGCGGCGCGCCGCGGTGATTTCGATGCCGTCGTGTCGATGTACCACGACCAGGGGCAGATCGCGATGAAGCTCATCGGCTTCGCCGACGGCGTCACGCTCCACGGCGGTCTCCCCGTGCCGGTGGCGACCTGCGCCAGCGGCACTGCGTTCGACATCGCCGGCCGCAACGTGGCCAGCGCCGAGGGACTCGTGCGCGCGTTCGACCTTGCCGCGCGCATCGCCGCGCGGGACCGGCCGCGGGTTTGACCGACGCGACGGGCCGCCCTGCCCGGTCGATCGTTTCTAGGACGCGAAGCGGCCGATGTCGAAGGCGGCGATCGGCGTCGGCGTCGCCCCGTCGAGGATGAGCTCGCTCAGCACGGCACCCATCGCCGGGCCGAGCTGGAAACCGTGGCCCGAGAAGCCGAAGGCGTGGAAGAGGCCCGGCGTGGTCCGGCTCGGGCCGATGACCGGGATGACGTCGGGCATGATGCCCTCGATGCCGGTCCAGGTGCGGATGATCTGCGCATGGCGCAGGCGCGGCACCAGCGCGATCGTCTGGCGGCTCGAATCGAGGCTGGACGCGGCGACGGGATAGGCGCGCAGCCGCTCGCGGTCGGCGATGCCGCGCCCGCCGCCGAAGATGACGTTGCCGCGCGGGATCTGCCGGACGTAGAACCCGCCGCCGCAGACGCCGAAATTCGGCACCATGAAATAGGGCACCGGCTCGGTGACGCACATGTTCGGCGCGACCACGTCCTCCGGCACGCTCTCGCCGAAGCGCGCCGCGATCTCGTGCCCCCAGGCGCCGGCGACGTTCACCAGCGTTGCGGCGCTGACCTCGATGCCGTCCGCCGTGCGCAGGCGAAACCGCGTGCCGTCGTGCTCGATCGTCGTCACCGGCGCGTGCTCGCGGATGTCGGCGCCGGCCGCCCGCGCGGCGCGGGCGAAGGCGGGCGCGACGAGCCGCGGGTTGGCCGCGCCGTCCTCGGCGCAGAGCGAGCCGCCGACCGCCGCCTCGCCGAGGAAGGGATAGCGCGCGCGAAGGTCGTTGCGGCCGAGCAATTCGAGCTCCAGCCCGTACGGGCGGACGGACTCCCGATAGGCTTCGAGCTCGGCCATGTCGGCATCGGAGCGCGCCAGCTTGACATGGCCGCTCGCCACGAACTCGCAATCGCTGCCGACGATCTCGGCGAGCCTGCCCCACATCTCGCGCGAGCGCCGCGCCAGCGGCAGCTCGGCCAGGTCGCGGCCCTGCTGGCGCACGCCGCCGTAATTGACGCCGCTCGCCTGGCCGCCGCACGACCCGCGCTCGAGCAGGACGACCGTGGCGCCGCGCCAGCGCAGATGCAGCGCCGTCGAGCAGCCGGCGGTGCCCCCGCCGACGATCGCGACATCCGCGGTGATGTGCTCGGTCACGAGTGGGCCCTACGGATCGGCGCGCGGTGTTCGCGGGCGGGATGCATCGCCCGCCGCGAACCGCTGCGCGCCTCGCGGACGGTCCGGCGCGCTCACGTCACCACGGCCATCGGGATGGGCTTGACCGGCGGCTGGCCGCGCAGCCTGCCGATGCGCTCGGGCGGCAGATTCAGCGCCGCGGCCAGCACGACGGCGGCGGCCGGCCCGCAAACCCGTCCCTGGCAACGCCCCATGCCGCAGCGGCTGAATGCCTTGGCCCGGTTGATCTCGTCGGCGTCGAGCGCGCGCGCCGTCCCGGCGAAACTCGCCCGCGGTCACGCCCTCGCAGCGGCAGAGGATGGTCTCGTCGGGCATCCCGGCCGCCATGTCGGCGGGAAAGGGGAAGGCCGCCTCGAGCGCGACCCGGAACCCGGCGATCTGCCGCAGCGCTCGCTCGAGCGCCGCCAGACGCGGCTTGTCGACGTCATGGCCGCGATCCTCGAGCAGGGCGAGCGCCGCGCGCTCGCCGGCGAGCTCGGCGGCGTCGGCGCCGGCAATGCCGCCCCCGTCGCCGGCCAGGTAGACGCCGCGGACGGGCGTGCGGCCGGCGATGTCGCGCTCCGGCAGAAATTGCTGCTGGACGGGGTCGAACGCGAACGGGATTTCGGCCAGATCGGCGAGCTGCGTCTCCGAGCTCAATCCGAACCCGAATGCGATGGCATCGCAGGCAAGCCGCCGTTCCCTCCCCGCCGCGTTGCGATAAGCGAAGGCCGAGACGGCGCCGTCCTTTTCCTCGGCCGCGACCGGCCTGATGCCGTTGGCCACGACGATGCCGCGGGCGCGCAGTGCCGCCACGTACCACAGGCCCTTGGCGAAGGTGCTCCCGCCGCGCAGCAGGCCGGGCACGGCGCGACGCTTCGCGGCGAAGGGCGTGGTGTCGAGCACGGCGGCGACGCCGCCACCCGCCTTGGCGTATTGGTAGGCGACGAGATAGAGCAGCGGTCCGGTGCCCATGAAGACGATCCGCCCGCCGATGGCGCAACCCTGGTGCTTCAACGCGATCTGCGCGCCGCCCAGCGTGTAGATGCCGGGAAGCGTCCAGCCCGGAAACGGGATGATCCGGTCGCGCGCGCCGGGCGCCAGGATGACGTCGCGATACGGAACCTCCTCGCTTCGCCCGCCGGACAGACAGTGCAGCGCACCGTGCCTCAGATCCCAGACGAGGGTGTCCGGCCGGTAGTCGATGCTGCCCTCGATGCCGTCGAACGCCTCGTGCAGGCGGCGCGCCTTCGCCGCGTCGAAACCGTAGAGCGTCGCGATAGGGGCGCGTGAAGCCGGCGGGCGCGCGGCGATAGATCTGGCCGCCGCTTGCCGGCGCCTCGTCGATGACGATCGGGGCGAGCCCGGCGGCCGCGAGCGTCGCCGCCGCGCGGCTGCCGGCGGGGCCGGCACCGATGACGATCGGCGGTCTATCGTCCATCAAGGGCACCCTTGGCGCTGCGCGCCTTCCCTCCGAGAGGGAGCAATTCGCGCTTGGGACGGCCCGGCGCGCTCATGTCGACGTCACTCCGCGTGACGATCCGCATGCCTTCGGCGACGAAGCTCGTGCAGGCGCGCAATCGCGTGCCGTCGTCGAGCGCGACCCAGCAATCCTGGCAGGCACCCATCAGGCAGAATCCCGCGCGCGGCCCGTCGCCGAACTCCGACGATCGCACTCGTCGCCCGTTGGTCAGCAGCGCGGTCAGCAGCGTGTCTCCCGCCAGCGCCTCGCAGGAACGGCCGTCGATGACGAGCCGAATGCGGGGCCGATCGCTCTCGGCGAGTCGTTGGAATTGTGGTGCTTCCATGGCCTTCGCCTGCCTTTCAGAACATGTCCTCGAGCCGGCAGTTGACCAGCAGCTCGGCGACGACGGCGTTGTTCGGCAGCGCGAGGGCGGTCGCCACCAGCTCGGCGAGATCGGCCGGCTGGATCATCTCGCCGCGCGGCACGGCGGTGACCTCCGCGGTCATGTCGGTGGCGACGAAGCTCGGGCAGATGGCCGTCGCGCGCACGCCGTCGTCCCAGCCGAGGCGGCGCACCGCGTGGGTGAGGGCGATGACGGCGAACTTGCTCATCGCATAGCCGGCGTGGGCGTTCTTCACGCGCTTGCCCGACAGCGACGAGAGGTTGACGACGCGCCCGCTCCCCGATTTCTTCAGCCAGGGCATGGCGAGGCGGATGAGGCGCAGCGGCCCCTTGACGTTGACCTCCCACATCGCGTCGTAGGCCGCCTCGTCGTCGTCCTCGATGCCGACGTTGAGCGCGATCCCGGCGTTGTTGACGAGACCGTCGATGCGGCCGAAATGGCTCGCCGTGCGCTCGACCCAGGCCTCGCAGCTCGCGCGGTCGCGCGCGTCGAAGGCGACGGTGATGACGCGCGACGGGTCGAGCCCGCCGAGCGCGGCTTCGATCTTCGCGGCGTCGCGGCCGCCGAGGCTCAGGCGATAGCCCTTGGCGTGGAGACAGCGCGCCACGGCGAGGCCGATCCCGCGATTGGCCCCCGACACCATGACGACGCGATCCTCCGGCGACAGCATCGGCACTCCAGTTCCTCAGGCCCGCCGGCCGCCCGAAGGGCACTGTGCGCCCCCGGGGGGCAGCGAACGGAGTGAGCGTGGGGGCAGTTCATCTGGCGTGCAGGTGACAGGCGACGCCGCGCTCGCCGTCGATCTGCCGCCATTCGGGATAGACCTCGCGGCAGACCGGCATGACGCGCGGACAGCGCGTGTGGAAGTGACAGCCCGAGGGCGGATTGACCGCCGAGGGCACCTCGCCCTCGATGCGCAGCGTCACCACCTTGAACTGCGGATCGGGGACGGGCGAGGCGTCGCGCAGCATCCTGGTATAGGGGTGCAGCGGCTCCTTGAAGATCGCCGGGATCGGCCCGGTCTCGACGATGCGGCCGAGATACATGACCGCCATGCGCTGGCAGAAATAGCGGACGACGCCGAGGTCGTGCGAGATGAAGATGAAGGCGAGCCTGCGGCGCTCCTGCAGCCCCTGCAGCAACAGCAGTATCTGCGCCTGGATCGAGACGTCGAGCGCGGAGACCGGCTCGTCGGCCACCAGCAGTTCCGGCTCCAGCGTGAGCGCGCGGGCGATGCCGATGCGCTGGCGCTGGCCGCCGCTGAACTCGTGCGGGAAGCGCAGCATCGCATTGTCGGGAAGCCCGACCTCGGCCAGCAGCGCGCGCGCGCGCTCTTCGCATTCCGCCTGGCCGCCGACGCCGTGCACGCGCATCGGCTCGATCAGCGCCTTGCCGATCCGCCGGCGCGGATTGAGCGAGGCGTAGGGATCCTGGAAGATGATCTGCAGCTTGCGGCGCAACTCGCGCATGCGCGCCTTGCTCGCCGTGACCACGTTCTCGCCCTTGAAGACGATCTCCCCGCCGTCGGGCTCGACCAGGCGCAGGCCGGCGCGCCCGGCCGTCGACTTGCCGCAGCCGGATTCGCCGACCAGGCCGAAGGCCTCGCCGTCGCGCACGTGAAACGAGATGCCGTCGAGCGCGCGGACGGTGACGGTGCGCACCCGCGGAAAGCCGCGCTTCACCGTGAAGAACTTGCGCAGCCCGGTGACGGTGAGGACGGGATCAGGCATGTCCGCCCTCGACCGGCGGCGCGCGCAGCCAGCACCGCACCTGGTGATCGGGCGCATCGGGAAGCGGCACCAGGACCGGATCACGCTCGGTGCAGACCGGTTCGCGCAACGGACAGCGCGGCGCGAAGCGGCAGCCCGAGGGCATCGCGCCGATCGCCGGAACCTGGCCGGCAATGGTGGTGAGGTCGCCCGTGTCGCGATCGACGCGCGGAATCGATCGCAGCAGCAGCTCGGTGTAGGGATGGGTCGGGCGGGCGAAGAGCTCGTCCACCGGCGCGATCTCGACGATCTCGCCGGCGTACATCGCGGCGACGCGGTCGGCGATCGAGGCGACGACGCCGAGGTTGTGGGTGATGAAGATCATCGCCATGCCGTAGGCCGTCTTGAGCTCGGCCAGGAGCGCGAGCACCTCGGCCTGGATGGTCACGTCGAGCGCGGTGGTCGGCTCGTCGGCGAGCAGCAGCTCCGGCCGGCAGGCGAGCGCCATCGCGATCATCACGCGCTGCCGCATGCCGCCCGAGAACTGGTGCGGGTAATCGGCAAAGCGCGCTCGCGCGGACGGGATCTTGACCTGGTCGAGGAGCTCGAGCGCCGCGGCATCGGCCTCGCGACGTCCCATGTCGCGGTGGTAACGCAGCGCCTCGGCGACCTGGAAGCCCACGGTCAGCACCGGGTTGAGCGACGTCATCGGCTCCTGGAAGATCATCGAGATGCGGTCGCCGCGGATCCTGCGCATCTCCTCCTCGTCGAGCGTGACGAGGTCGAGCTCGGCGAAGCGGATGTGCCCGCCCGCGATCCGCCCGTTGGCCGGCGGCACCAGCCCCATGATCGACAGCGCGGTGACGCTCTTGCCGCAGCCGGACTCGCCGACGATCGCCAGCGTCTCGTTGTGCTGGACGGCGAAGCTGACGTCGCGCACCGCCGGGTGCCAGCCGCCGCCGGTGCGAAACTCCGTGACGAGGTTCTCGACCGCGAGGATCGGGGCGTCTGTCGCCGCGCTCGAATGTGCCCCAACACCCCCCGAGGGGGCGTGATTCGCGCCTTGGGACGGCCCGGCGGCGCTCGAATGTGCCCCCACACCCCCCGAGGGGGCGTGATTCGCGCCTTGGGACGGCCCGGCGGCGCTCATCGCTCCCCGCCTCTCAACTTCGGATCGATGGCGTCGCGCAGCCCGTCGCCGAGCATGTTGAGGGAGAAGACGACGAGCAGGATGGCGAGGCTGGGAAAGAGCGACAGCGACGCGCTGTCGAGGATGTTCTCGAAGCCTTCGCGGATCATGCCGCCCCAGGTCGGCGTCGGCGGCCTGACGCCCAGCCCGATGAAGCTGAGCGAAGCCTCGATGCGGATCGCCGTGGCCAGCCACAGCGACCCCATGACCAGTATCTCGGCGACGATGTTGGGCAGGATATGGATGGTCATGATGCGCAGGTCGGAGTAGCCGAGCGCGCGGCAGGCCTCGATGTAGTCGCGCTCCTTGACCAGGATCGTCGGCGCCCGCGCGATGCGCGCGAAGGGCGCGATCGCGGTCAGCGCGATGGCGATCATCAGATTGCCCATGCTGGCGCCGAGCATCGCCACGACCATCAGCCCCATGATCAGCGACGGGAACGAGAGCAGCACGTCCATCGCCTGCATGACCACCATGTCGAAGCGGCCGCCGACATAGCCGGAAACGATGCCGATGATGCCGCCGATCAGCATCGCGGCGAGGATCGAGACCGTGCTGATGACGAGCGACAGGCGCGCGCCCCAGAGCAGGCGGGAGAGGATGTCGCGTCCGAACGAATCGGTGCCGAACCAGTGCGCCGCCGAGGGACCCTGCAGCCGCGCCAGGATGTCCTGCTCGAGCGGGTCGTACGGCGAGATCACCGGCGCGAGCAGCGCGAGCGCGACGACGAACAGGAAGGTGACGAGGCCGACCCACGACGTCGCGTTGGCGCTGAAGGCGCGAACGAGCTGCTGCAGCACGTAGGAGGAGGCGCGCGGCGCAGCGGGCGTCATCGTGGTCCCTGTACTCATTGCCGCTTCACCCGCGGATCGATGAAGCCGTAGGTGAGATCGGTCAGCAGGTTCACCAGGACGATGGCGAAGGCGTAGACGACCATCATGCCCTGCAGCACCGTGTAGTCGCGCTGGTTGAGCGCGCTGACGATCAGCTTGCCCAGCCCCGGTCGGTTGAAGACGATCTCGGTCAGCACCGAATTGCCGATCAGGATGCCCAGATAGAGGCCGACGACCGTGACCACGGGAATGAGACCGTTGCGGAAGGCATGACGCCAGATGACGGCGCGCGTCGGCACGCCCTTGGCGCGCGCCGTGCGGATGTAGTCCTCGCCGAGCACTTCGAGCATCGACGAGCGCGTCACCCGCGTGACATAGGCCGCCATGATGATGCCGAGATTGATGGCGGGAAGGGCGAGGCTGCGCAGGCGCTCGACGGGATCGTCGAGCGACCCGGCGCTGATCACCGGGAACCAGCGCAGCTGGATGGCAAAGACGAGGAGCAGCAGGATCGCCGAGACGAAGGCGGGAAAGGAAAGGCCGAGCAGCGAACCGATCCGCGCGACATAGTCGACCCAGGTGTTGCGACGCAGCGCCGACCAGACGCCGAGCGGCACGCCGATCAGCGCACCCAGCACGATCGCCGTCACCGTCAGGTCGATCGTATAGGGCAGGACCTTGCGCACCTCCTCGACGACCGGCTTGCCGGTCACCAGCGAGCTGCCCCATTCGCCGCGCACGGCGTTGACGAGGAAGTCGACGTACTGCGCGCCGATCGGCTTGTCGACGCCCAGGCGGTGGCGCATGGCGGTGAGCGCCTCCTGGCTAGCCTGATCGCCGAGGATGGTCTGCGCCGGATCGCCCGGCAGCACGCGCGCCAGCACGAAGACGATGCTGAGCACCGCGAACAGCGTCGGGATGGCGAAGAGCAGGCGCTTGAGGATGTAACCAAGCATGGGGCGCTACCCGCACGTCCCCTCCCTCTCCCCGCAGAGAGAGGGAGGATGCGCATCGATCACTGCTTGAAGTGCGTGCCCTCGTCGACGACCGGACCGAGGCTCAACGATCCTTTCAGCGGGAAGCCGAAATCGAGCGCCGTGCGCCGGGCCCAGATCTGCGGCTGCTCGTAGACCGGGATCCCGCACACCTTGGCCATCAGCTTCTGCTGCGCCGTCTTCCACAGCGCCTTCTGCTTGGCCACATCCGGCTCGACGCGCGCGGCGTCGATTTCCGCATCGGCGTCGTTGCAGTGCGAGAAGTTGGTCACCGCGGTCGGCGTGCCGACGATGCTGCGCGAATGGTAGAACTGCGTCAGATAGACGTCGGCGACCGGGAAGCGGGCGGCGCTGTAATGGACGATCGGGCTCATGTCCTTGCGGATGTTGGCGTGGTACGTCGCGTGCTCGACCACTTCCATGTCGAGGGTGATGCCGACCTTGCGCAGCTGCGCCTGGGTCACTTCCATCATCGCCAGCATGCCGGGCAGGTTGGTGTGGATGATCTTGATGGTGAGTCCGTTCGGATAGCCGGCTTCCTTGAGCAGCGCCTTCGCCTTCTCGGGATCGTAGGGCAGGAGCGGCACGTCGGCGCTCTGTCCGAGATAGCCGATGGGCACGATCGACTGGGCCGGGCGCGCGGTGTCCTTGCCCTTGAACTGCCAGATCTGATTGCGGTCGATCGCATGGGCGATCGCCTGGCGCACGCGCAGATCGTTGAGCGGCGGCCTTTCGACGTTGAGATAGAGCACCGACAGCTCGCCCGGGTCGAAGACGTCGACGATCGTGTCCTTCTCCTTCTTCATCCGGTCGACCCAGGTCTGGTCCTGCTTGCCGTAGGTGAGATCGATCTCGCCCGAGGTGAAGGCAAGGTCGCGGCTCGCATCGGAGAGGATGTAGCGGTAGACGATCTTCTCGAGCTTGGGCTTGCCGCGGAAATACTGCGGGTTGGCGACGAGCGTCACCGATTCCTTCGACTTGTACTCGCCGAACATGAAGGGTCCGGTGCCGATCGGCTTCTGGATGAATTTCTCGCCCATCTCCTCGGCCGCCTTCTTGCACACCATGTTGCCGCCCTGATAGTTGATCAGCAGCCCGAGGAGGCTCGGCACCTGGTTCTTGAGCGTGATCCTGACCGTGTACTTGTCGACTGCCTCGACCTTGTCGAAATCCTTGAAGTCGCTCGAGAAGGCGGATCGCTTGGGATCGCCCGAGCGGGCCAGCGAGTAGACGACGTCATCGGAGGTGAACTCGCCATAGCCGTGATGGCACTGCACGCTCTTGCGCAGGTTGAACGTCCACTGCTTGCCGTCCGGGGACGACTTCCAGCTCTCGGCGAGGTCGCCTTCGATCAGTGCCGGATCGGGGTTCATCGTCCCCTGCTTCATCCGCACGAGGCCGTTGAACATCCAGTTGAACAGCGCCTTGTCCGGGGTCGTCGCCGACAGATGCGGATCGAGCCTGCCCGCATCGATCGCCGCCATCCCGACATTGAGGACCGTCTTGGCCGCGAGCGCCGGTTGGGCAACCGCCGCCACGACCAGGACCGCCGCCAGCGCCGCGGCGCGACGAATCAAGTGTGCCATGGCAAAGCTGCCTCGCGCGGGCAACGGCGGCGACGTGCGACGGCTTTGGGTGCGAAGCAATTGCAATACGTCCATAGTGCTCTCCTCTGCGAGGGTTCCCCGGGTTGCCGAGGACCTTCGTCGATGTTCGGGCAGACCCGACTCGGTCGAGGCGACGGGTCTTCTCCAGCCGGCGGCCGAAGGCGGCAGCATACACCCATATTTGTTGCGCCACGTTCAAGGCGCGAGGTGCGCTGGCGGCCGGTTCTGCCGGTCCACGGCGCCCTGATTAGCCACCTTGCGCACGTTGCGCGCCCCACACTGCCATGGCATGATCCTCGGAGCTCGCGGCACCACCCGATGCCACGCAGTGGAGGAGATTTCCGATGGCGCAGATTCTGTTCAAGAACGCCAGGCTGCTCGATCCCGCGCACGGACTCGCTTCAGGGCGGAATTTCCGTGCTCGTCGAAGGCGAGACGATCCGCGAAGTCTCCGCGAAGCCGATCAAGGCTCCGAACGCCGACGTGATCGACTGCAAGGGCCGCACGCTGATGCCGGGCCTGATCGATTGCCACGTGCACGTGATGCTGTCGGAAGTGAACATCCGCTATCTCGAAGCCATTCCGCTGACCATGATGACGGTCCGCGCCGCAGCGCTGATGCGCGCGATGATCGATCGCGGCTTCACGACGGTGCGCGACACCGGCGGCGCCGACTGGGGCATGCGCGACGGCGTGGCGCAGGGCCATCTGCCGGGTCCGCGCATGTTCATCGCCGGTCGCGCGCTGGGGCCGACCGGCGGCCATTCCGACGCGCGCCGGCGCACCGACGTCCATTCGGGGGCGTGCAAGTGCTGCAACGCGATGAGCTTCTGCCTGGAAGTCGTCGATGGCGCCGACGCCGTGCGCGCGGCGGTGCGCGAGCAGCTGCGGCAGGGCGTCGACCAGATCAAGATCATGGTGTCGGGCGGCGTGGCCAGCCCCTACGATCCGCTCGACAGCCGGCAGTTCTCGCTGGCGGAGATCGCCGCGGCGGTCGAGGAGGCCGAGGCCTTCGGCCGCTACACGCAGGCCCATGCGTATACGCCGGACGCCATCACCCGCGCCGTCAGCCAGGGCGTGCGCACCATCGAGCACGGCAACCTCATCGACGAGAAATCGGCGAAGCTGATGAAGGCAAAGGGCGCCTACCTCGTGGCGAACCTCGTCGCCTACTACGCGATGAAGGAACGCGCCAAGGAATTCGGCATGACGTCCGAGATGCTGGCGAAGAACGACATGGTGATCGACGGCGGCCTGAAGTCGCTCGAGATCTGCAAGCGCGCCGGCATCAAGGTGGGTTACGGCAGCGATCTGCTCGGAGCGCTGCAGGTGGACCAGAGCCGCGAGTTCCTGCTGCGCCGCGAGGTGCTGTCGCCGATCGAAATCATCCGGCAGGCCACGCTGGTGGGCGCCGAGATCGTGCGCATGCCCGGCAAGCTCGGCGTCGTGAAGCCGGGCGCGTTCGCCGACATCCTGGTGGTCGACGGCGACCCGATCAAGAAGCTCGAATTGCTGACCGGCCAGGGCGAAAACCTGTCGGTCATCATGAAGGCCGGCCGCTTCCACAAGAATCGCCTGGCGGCTTAGTGAACCCCCACGCTCGCTGCGCTCGCTGCCCCCCGGGGGGGAGCACAGTGCCCTTCGGGCGGCCGGGCGGGCACTGATGGCGCAGGGGGTGCTGCCGGCCCCGGCGGCCGCTGCGGGACGGCGCGCGCCCCATCGCCGATTCCCGCCTCGTCGGCCGCATCGCCCTGCTCGCGGCCGCGGCGTTCGGCTACGCCGTCATCCTGACGCCCATCCTGTTCGTCTGCTGGCTCACCTTCTTCGCCAACGAGATCGTGACGTTCCCGCCGCAGGGCTACACGCTGCGCTGGTTCGCCCACATCTTCGACCAGAACAATTTCGTCAGCGGCTTCGTCACCAGCCTGCAGGTCGGCGTCGCGGCGATGATCGGAGGGCTGATCCTCGGCGTGCCCGCGAGCCTGGTGCTGGCGCGGCGCCAATTCCCCGGGCGCGAGGCGCTGAACACGCTGCTGGTCCTGCCGCTGGTGGTTCCCGGCGTGGTCGCCGGCACGGCCATCTACGTGTTCCAGATCGAAGTCGAGATCGCGACCGAGCTGCCGCTCCTGGGCTCGCGCGCCGGGCTCGTCTTCGCGCACATCATGATCACGATTCCCTGGACCGTGCGCCTGCTGACCGCCAGCCTCTCCGGGTTCGACCGCTCGGTCGAGGAGGCGGCGCTCAATCTCGGCGCCACGCCGCTGCAGGCGTTCTTCAAGGTGACGCTGCCCGTCATCAAGCCGGGCATGGTGGCCGCCGCGCTGTTCGGCTTCATCATCTCGTTCGGCAATCTGGAAATGACGCTGTTCCTGGTCGCGCCCGGGCAGACGACGCTGCCCATCGCCATCCTCCAGTACCTGCAGTGGCGGATCGATCCGACGATCGCCGCGGTCTCGCTGCTGCAGATACTGCTGATCGGCACGGGCATGCTGATCACGGACCGCTACGTCAAGCTGACGCGGGTGCTCTGACCCCATGGCGCGCCTGCAGCTCACCGGCCTCACCAAGACGTACGGCGATTTCCATGCGGTCGCCGGCGTCGATCTCGACATCCCGCAGGGCGAGCTCGTGGTGCTGCTGGGGCCGTCGGGCTGCGGCAAGACGACGACGTTGCGGATGATCGCCGGTTTCATCACGCCCACCGCCGGCGAGATCCGCCTCGGCGGGCAGGACATCACCCGGCAGCCGCCGTGGAAGCGCAATACGGGCCTCGTGTTCCAGAGCTATGCGCTGTTCCCGCATCTGACCGTGGCGGAGAACGTCGCGTTCGGACTCCGGATGCGCAAGGTCGCGCCGACCGCAGGTCGCCGCGAAGTCGACCGAGGTGCTGCGCCTGGTGCGGCTGGAGGGCCTGGCCGACCGCCTGCCGCGCGAACTGTCGGGCGGCCAGCAGCAGCGCGTGGCGCTGGCGCGCGCGCTGGTGATCGAGCCGGACATCCTGCTGCTCGACGAGCCGCTGTCCAATCTCGACGCCAAGCTGCGGCAGGAAGTGCGCGTCGAGATCCGCGAGCTGCAGAAGAAGCTGGGGCTGACCACGGTCATGGTCACGCACGACCAGGAAGAGGCGCTGACCATGGCCGACCGGCTGGTCGTCATGTCCAACGGCCAGGTGCAGCAGGTCGGCTCGCAGCGCGACCTGTACGAGAATCCGGCCAATACCTTCGTCGCGGGATTCGTCGGCCGCACCAATTTCCTGCGCGGCCGCGTGGAATCGCCGGGCCTCTTCCGCAGCGAGAGCGGGCTGACCATCCGCTGCCACGACGACGCCGTCGCCAATGGCCGGACGCTGGCCCTGCGACCCGAGCGACTGTCGCTTTCCATCGCGCCGGTCGCCGGCGCCGAGAACTGCCTGCCCGGGACCGTCGAGTTCGCGTCGTATCTCGGCGGCATCCTGGAATACTATGTGCGCCTGACGCCGCAGGATCGCCTGATGGTGCAGGCGCCGAACCGGTTCGCCGACCACGTCTACGCGGTCGGCGATCGGATCCATCTGCATTGGCCTGCCCAGGCCAGCCTTGTGCTTGCCGACGATGGCGGCGGCACGGCCGATTCGGAAACGCCATCGTGAGATCGGGGGGTAACGGTATGGAAAAGCATGGTTCAGTCATCACGCGGCGCCGGCTGCTCAAGGCCTCCGGCGCGCTCGCCGGCGTCTCCGCGATGGGCGGCTTGGCGCCGGCGTGGGCGCAGTCCGGGGGCCGCGTCGTCCTCGGCACCTGGGGCGGCGACTATTCGAAGCTGCTGTCGAAGAACATCGACACGCCGCTGATGGTGCCGAAGAAGTACGAGGTCGTGCACGACATCGGCGGCGATCCGGAGCGCCGCGCCAAGATGCGCGCCGAAGCGCGGCTGCCGCGCGGCACCAGCGACCTGCAGGGGCTCTCGGCCGCGCAGATGTACGAGATGAACGAGGCCGGCCTGTGCCTGCCCGTCGACTACGCGAAGATCCCGAACGCGCAGTACCTGCTGCCGCAGATGAAATATCCGTACGGCGTCGGGCACATCTATTCGGGCAAGGTCATTCTCTACAATCCGAAGCTCATCACCGACGCCGCCGACGAGCTTCGCCGACGCGCTCGATCCGAAGCACGGCAACAAGCTCGGCATCATCGACATCCAGTACCAGTTCACGATGATGGCGGCGGCGCTCGCCTCGGGCGGCTCGATGACCAACTACGAGCCGGGCAAGGAGCGGCTGCTGGCCTGCCGGAAGGCCGGCGCCAGGATCCTGCCGACCAACGAGGCGATGGCGCAGGCGCTGCAGAACGAGGAAGTCGGGATCTGCATCATGTGGAAGGCGCGCGCCGTGCAGTGGCAGAAGGCGGGCGCGAAAGTGGAGACCGTCGCGCCGAAGGAAGGCATTCCGCTGTACATCTCGGGCTTCGTCATCCCGAAGAACGCGCCGAACAAGGACGGCGCGCACGTCTGGCTGAACGAGATGCTCCAGCCGTCGGCGCAGGAAGCCTTCGCCGAGGACATGGGCTACAACGGCACCGTCACCAACGCGAAGATTCCGCCCGCGACGGAAAAGCGCATCGGCTTCTCCGCCGACGAGCGCAAACGCCTGATCGACCTCGACTACGGCTACCTGGCGAAGAACGACGCCGCGCTTCAAGGAGTGGTGGGACAAGACGTTCAAGGGATGAACGGCCCGCCACGAACCGGACGGGGACGATCGATCATGGCTGCGGTGGCTGCACCACCCGTGCGCGCGGGCGCGCCCGGGTGGACGGCCGCCGCGATGATCGCGCCGGCCTCCATCGTCGTGACGATCGGCATCGTGCTGCCGGTCGTCATCCTGTTCCGCTACAGCCTCAATCAGTTCACGCCGGCCAAGGTGATGGTCGACGCCGTCACGGTCGAGAACTACGTCAAGTTCTTCACCGATCCGTTCTATCGTCGCGGTTCTGTTCCGGACGATCCGCGTGGCCGCCGCTGTGCACGGCGATCTGCGTGGTGCTGGCCTTTCCGATGGCCTACTGCCTCGCGCGCACGCGTTCGCGCTTCAAGAATCTGCTGCTGATGGCCGTGATCCTGCCGCTGTTCGTCGGCAACGCCGTGCGCGCGGCAGGCTGGATGGTCCTGTTCGGCAACCGCGGGTTCGTCAACTCGATCCTGATGGGACTGGGCATCACGCGCGAGCCGCTGCAGATCATGTACACCGAGTTCGCGGTCGTCGTCGGCGTCATCGCGGTCAACCTGCCGTTCGTCGTGCTGACGTTGCAGGCCGTGCTCGAAGGCATCGACCGCGCGATCGAGGAGGCCGCGCTCGGCCTGGGCGCCGGGCCCTGGCGCACCTTCCGTCACGTCATCCTGCCGCTCGCCATGCCGGGTGTCATCGCCGGCACGATTCTCTCGTTCATCCTGGCGATGAATGCCTACGCCACGCCGGTCCTGCTGGGCGGTCCGACTTTCCAGATGATGGGGCCGACCGTCTACAACCAGTTCGCCGGCCTTTCCAACTGGCCGTTCGGCGCCGCGCTGTCCTTCGTGCTGATGACGGCCACCCTGCTGTTGACCGTCACGTCCAACTGGCTCGCCCATCGCCGCTACCGGCGCTGACGGTGCCTGCGGGGCCGCGACAGAAGGATCGGAGATGGCACGACGACTGGTGATCATCGGCGGTGACGCCGCAGGGATGTCGGCGGCGGCGCAGGCGCGACGGATGACCTCCGCGACGAGCTCGAGATCGTGGCCTTCGAGCGCGGGTCCCGCACCTCCTACGCCGCGTGCGGCCTCCCCTACCTGGTCGGCGGGCTGGTGAGGACTCCGGACCAGCTCGTCGCGCGGACACCCGAAGAGCACCGGGCCAAGGGCATCGACGTCCGGACCCGTGCACGAGGTCACCGCCATCGACACCACGGCATCCACCGTGACGGTGCGCGACCTCGACGCGGGTCGGGACTCGGTCGAGCACTACGACGAGCTCCTCATCGCCACCGGCGCCTCGGGCATCCTGCACCCCCTTGGCCCGGCATCGATGCGGAGGGTGTGCTGCAGCTTCGGACCCTCGACGATGCGGCGGAGGTGGAGCGACGGCTGGGCGCGGGCGCCCGCCGCGCCGTGGTGGTCGGCGCCGGCTACATCGGATTGGAGGTCGCCGAGGGCCTGCTCGAGCGCGGCCTTCACGTGACGGTGGTCGAACGGCTCGACGCGCCGATGGGCGCCGTGCTCGACGCCGACATCGCCGCCGGTGTCGCGGACGCGATGCGCTCCGCGGGCGTCGACCTCCGACTGGGCACCGCGGTCACCGGGTTCACCACGGTCGATGGACGTGTCACCGCCGTGGAAACCGCGGCGGGATTGCATCGAGGCCGACCTGGTGCGTGATCGGGCTCGGTGTCCGCCCGAACGCCGACCTGGCCCGGGCCGCGGGCATCGGCGTGGGCAAGGCCGGCGGCATCATCGTCGACGACCACCTGCGCACCGGCACGCCGCATGTCTGGGCGGCCGGTGACTGCGTCGAGTCGCGCCATCGCATCACGGGGCGGCCCGTCGTGGTGGCCCTCGGCACGCACGCCAACAAGCAGGGCCGCGTCGCCGGCACCAACATCGCCGGCGGGGACGCCGCCTTCGGTGGCGTGCTCGGCACGGCGATCACCAAATTCCAGGACCTGGAGATCGGCCGCACCGGGCTCACCGAACGGGAGGCCGCGGCCGCGGGCTTCGCCGCCATCGGCGTGACCACCGAGGCAGGGAGTCGGGCGCACTATTACCCGGGCGCGCAGCCGATGACGATCAAGATCGTGGCCGAGCGCGGGACCGGTCGTTTGCTCGGCGCACAGATCGTCGGCGGGGACGGCGCGGGCAAGCGCATCGACGTTCTGGCCACGGCGTTGTGGAACGACATGACCGTGCAGGAGGTGGGCGGCATGGACCTCTCCTACGCGCCGCCGTTCTCGCCGGTCTGGGACCCGGTGCTGCTGGCCGCGGGCAAGGCCGCGGCTGAAATCTGAGCCGGCGCGCGATCCGATCGCAGCCGCGAGCAACACTGCAAAGGATTCCCGCATGAAGAAGCTCTTTACGCTGTCGCTGCTGCCGCTTGCGGCTCTGGTTCAGGCCGAGCCGATCGGCGAGGTCGACACGGTCTTCAAGTTCATCGGACCGGATCACAAGATCGTCGTCGACGCGCACGACGATCCGAAGGTCCGCGGCGTCACCTGTTACGTCTCGCGCGCCAAGACCGGCGGCATCAAGGGCGCGGTCGGGCTCGCCGAAGACAGGTCCGAGGCGTCGATCGCCTGCCGCCAGGTCGGCCCGATCTCGTTCGCCCAGCCGCTGCCCGCGCAGGAAGAGGTCTTCAACGAACGCATCTCGCTGGTGTTCAAGAAGCTCCGCATCGTCCGCATGGTCGACAAGCCGCGCAATACGCTGGTGTATCTCACGTACTCCGACCGCGTGATCGAAGGCTCGCCGCAGAACAGCGTGACCGCGGTGCCCGTCGACCGGGCGACGCCGATTCCGGTGAAGTAGCCGGCTTCCGAATCGGTTCGCCCCGGCATGGATGTTGGCGCCCCGACCACGGCTCGAACCTGGAACCTGCGGATCGACTGACTGTCGGAGTTCAGCCGAGCCGGCATTGTGTTCACCATCAACGTCATGAACCCGAACCTTCTCCGGACATTCGCTGCGGCCGTTGCCGTCGGCGCGATCGGCATCGGCGCTTACGTCGCCGGTCGAAGCCCGCAATGCGGGAGCCGCCGACGGGCGCGCAGACCTGTCTCGATCCCGCCGCCTGGACGATGCTGGATTCCGGGCAGCCCCGGCGCGCCGGCGTCTCCGCCGTGCTGACGGAGATGGCGAAAAAGGATGTCGTGCTGCTCGGCGAACAGCACGACGAGGACGACGATCACCGCTGGCAGCTGCAGGTGCTCTCGGCGCTGCACGCGCAGCGGCCCGACATGGTCATCGGCTTCGAGATGTTCCCGCGCCGCGCGCAACCGGTGCTGGACAACTGGGTCGCCGGCAATCTCACCGTCAGGCAGTTGCTCGAGCAATCGCAGTGGGACTCGGTCTGGAAATTGCCGCCCGAACTCTATCTGCCGCTGTTCCAGTTCGCGCGCATCAACCGCATTCCGATGGTGGCGCTGAACATCGACCGGAAGCTCACCCGGACCATCGCGGAGAAAGGCTGGGACGCGGTGCCGGCGGCGGAGCGCGAAGGCGTCGGCCGGGCGGCGCCGGCGCTCGCAGGCGTATCGCGACTTACCTGTTCGAGATCTACGGCGACCACCCGACTCCCCACGGCAAGGACGGCGCGAAGGCGCAACAGACCGACAGCGCCTTCGGCCGCTTCGTCGAGTCGCAGACCGCGTGGGACCGGGCCATGGCGGAGGCGCTGGCACGCCACGTGACTCCGGGATCGGCGGGCGACGAAGCCGCTGGTGGTGGGCATCATGGGCAGCGGCCACATCCGCTTCGGCCACGGTGTGCCGCACCAGTTGCGCGATCTTGGCGTGAAGAACGTCGGGACACTGCTGCCCGTGCCCTTCGACTTCGACTGCAAGGAGCTTCGACCCGGGCCTGGCCGATGCGGTGTTCGCGTTGCCGCAACCGGCCAAGGCAAAGCCCGAGCCGCCGCGATTGGGCGTGCGGCTGGAAGAGAAGGACGGCGCCGTGCGCATCGCCGACTGTCACGACCGGCAGCCTGGCTGAAACGACCGGACTGAAAGCGGGCGACCAGATTGTCGAGATCGCCGGCCTGCCGGTCAGCAGCACGCTGCGCGCGATCACCGCGGTCCGGCTGCAGCCCGCGGGCACCTGGCTGCCGTTGCGGGTGAAACGCGGCGACGACACGCTGGACCTGATCGTCAAGTTTCCGCCGAAGCCATGAGCGGCCGGGCGTCGGAGCGCGAGCGCTCCCGGTCGCTCGCGGCGATCTTCGCCGTCGCATCGCTCTCGGGCGCGCTCCGGGCCGCCGCGCCATCGCTCGAGCTCGATGTCGAGCTCGACCCCGGCACGCGGCGCTTCCACGCGGTCGCCGTGATCGCGCCCGCGGCGCGCGATTTCCGGTTCGAGCTGCACGAATCGCTGCAGGTGACCGCCGCGTCGGTCGACGGCAAGACCGTGCGCGTCGTCGCGGCGGGACGCGAAGGGCCGATCGCTTGGCTGGCAGCGTGCCGATGCCGGCGGGCGCGATGCCGCTTGCGTCTGGAGTATGGCGGAACGCTGCCCGCGCTGGACCGCAAGTCTCGACGATCGCGGCGTGCTGCGGGGTCTCCCGCCGATGGCGTCGAGCGAGGGCAGCTTCCTGCCTGCGGCGAGCGCCTGGTATCCGCAGCCCGCGCCGCTGTTTTCCTATCGGGTGACGGTGTCGGTGCCGGGGGACCAGCGCGCGCTGGTGCCGGGCCGCCTCGAGTCCGAGTCGTTGCCGTCCGACGGGTCGGGTCGCTACCGGGCCAGCTTCGAGTTCGCGCACCCCGCCACCGGCATCGACCTGATGGCCGGGCCGTGGGTCGTCCGCGAGAAGATCATGCCGCGCGCGAACGGACGGGCCGGTGCGGCTGCGCACCTATTTTCCTCGCGACCTGGATGCCGTCGCCGGACTCGCCGATGGCTATCTCGACGACACGCGCCGCTACCTCGAGCTCTACGGCGAGGAGATCGGCGCCTACCCGTTCACCGAGTTCTCGGTGGTGGCAAGCCCGCTGCCGACGGGCTTCGGCATGCCCACGCTCACCTACATCGGCGCCGAAGTGCTGAAGCTGCCGTTCATCCGCGCCACGTCGCTCGGTCACGAGGTGCTGCACAACTGGTGGGGCAACGGCGTCTACGTCGACTAGGCCAAGGGCAACTGGTCCGAAGGACTGACCACGTTCATGGCGGACTACGCTTACAAGGAGCGCGAGTCGGATGCCGCCGCGCGCGCGATGCGGCTCGCGTGGTTGCGCGACTTCGCCGCCGTCCCGGCCGGCAACACCCAGTCCCTGGCCGCGTTTCGCTCCCGGACGCACGGCGCCGCGGCGGCCGTCGGTTACGGCAAGTCGGCGATGGTGTTCGTGATGCTGCGCGATGCCATCGGCGAGGATGCGTTCCGGCGCGGCGTTCGCGCGTTCTGGGAGCAGCACCGCTTCCGGACCGCGTCCTGGAGCGATCTGCAGGCCGCGTTCGAGAAGGCCGCGGGACGATCGCTCGCGGCATTCTTCGAGCAATGGCTCGACCGCGCCGGAGGCCCGGCGGTGACGATCGCCAATGCGAGCGCGAAGACCGAGGCCGGCAAGGTCCGGCTGACGCTGACCGTGGAACAGCAGGCGCCGGCCTACGCGCTGCGCCTGCCGCTGGAAATCGTGATCGCCGGCCGCGCCGAGATGCGCTCGATCGACGTCGAACGGCAGCGCGACGTGGTGACGATGCTCGTCGATGCGATGCCCGAAGGCGTGCGCCTGGACCCGGAACTGCGCGTCTGGCGCGTGCTGGACCGGGCGCAGTTGCCGCCCATCCTGCGCCAGTGGGTCGTCGCGCGGGCGCCCCGATTGGTGCAGGCATCGGGTGCCGAGGACGTGCGCGAGGCCGCGACGGCGTTGGCGAAGCGCTTCTTCGAAACCCCGCCGCAGCCGATGGCGCAGGACGCGTTGCACAAGGGCACCGAGCCGGTACTGCTGCTCGGCCTGCATGCGGACGTGGACAGGGCGCTGGCGCACGCCGGCCTGCCCCCTCGCCCGCCGAGCCTGGCCGGACGCGGCAGCGCACAGGTGTGGACGCATCGCGCGCGACGCCGGCCCGCCGGTGGCCGTGGTCTCGGCCAAGGATGCCGATGCCTTGCGGGCATTGCTCACCCCGCTGCCGCACTACGGCGCACAGAGCTGGCTCGTGTTCGACGGCAGGCGCGCGCTCGACCGCGGCGTGTGGCCGGCGCCCGGGCGGCTCATCGCCGTGCAGAGCGAGCGCTCGAAGCTTTGACCCTCTGCAGCGCGCCGGCCAGGGCCTTCAAGTCGGCCACGCGTGACGCCGATCGCCGTGCCACGATGGCTATCGTGCGCCTGGGGCTGGGCTTGGCCAAGGGTCGCGCCACCAGGTTCGGACTTGCCGTCAGTCCGCTTCGCACCGCCATCTCCGGAACCAGCCCGATGCCGAGCCCGGATCTCGACCATCTGCACCAAGGTCAGGAGACTGGTGGCCTCGACGCCCTCGGATGACCGATGGATCGGTGCACCGCACGCTTGCAGCGCGTGGTCCCGCAGGCAATGACCTTCCTCGAGGAGCAGCAGGCGCTCGGACATCGACGGCGTGAGAACGACCACGCTTGCCTTCACTTCCGGATCGCTCTTCCGCCCGACGATCCACAGGTCGTCGTCGAAGAGCGGCTGCACCCGCAGCTTTCCCGTGTCGTAGGGCAGCGCGATCAGGGCGAAATCGAGCTGGCCGCCTTCCAGCCGCAACAACAGATTGGCTGTCAGGTCCTCGCGCAGGGCCAGACGCAACTCGGGGTAGCGCGCCCGCAGCAGCGGCAGCGAATGCGGCAGCAGAAAGGGCGCAATGGTCGGGATGACACCGAGCCGGAGCAGCCCCGTCATCGGCTCGCCGGCGCCGGCGGCGATGGCCACCAGATCCTGTGTCGCCGCCAGTATCAGCCGCGCCCGATTGACCACCTCCAGCCCGATCGGCGTCATCAACACCGTCTGCCTGTCCCGCTCCACCAGTTGCGCGCCAAGTACGTCCTCCAGTTCCTTCAGGCCCGCGCTCAACGTCGATTGGGTGACGAAGCAGGTTTCCGCCGCCCGTGTGAAATTGAGCTGCTCGGAGAGGGCGACCAGATAGTGCAGCTGCTTCAGCGAAGTCAAGGCTGTCATGGCTACAAGCAAGCCTATTATCGATTTTTTCGATTATAACTCGCAATATTATTCATTGGATGTCCTCTGGAGATCAGACCAAGATGTGTCCGGTGCTGATGTCCGATTACCGCTTGATGGAAAGGATGGCGCACTTCAACCGCGAGCGCGTTCCCGAGCGCGTGGCGCATGCCAAGGGCGCGGGTGGCCACGGCACATTCCCGGTGACCCGCGTGTCATAAGATCGGCACGTGGACTCCAAATCGGACCGAGTCGCTGGATTCAAACTGTCAAAGGTGGAACACATGTCAATCGAAACGAAATGTCCGTTTGTCCACAAAGCTGGAAGCGGCACATCGAACCACGACTGGTGGCCGAATCAGTTGCACCTCGAAATCCTGCACCAGCATACCCACGAGTCGAGCCCAATGGAGCCGGACTTCAACTACGCTGAAGCGTTCAAGACGCTCGACCTCGCCGCTGTCAAAAAGGATCTCACGGCGCTGATGACCGATTCGCAGGACTGGTGGCCGGCGGACTACGGCCACTACGGCCCGTTTTTCATTCGCATGGCATGGCATAGCGCGGGCACCTACCGTACCGGCGACGGCCGCGGCGGCGCGGGGCACGGTAACCAGCGTTTCGCACCCCTCAGCAGCTGGCCCGACAACGTCAACCTCGACAAGGCGCGCCGGCTGCTGTGGGCGATCAAGCAGAAGTACGGCCGGAAAATCTCGTGGGCCGATCTGATCATTCTCGCAGGAAACGTCGCCATGGAATCGATGGGCTTCAAGACCTTTGGCTTCGCCGGCGGGCGCGAGGACATCTGGGCGCCTGAGATCGACGTCTACTGGGGCAACGAGGAAAAGTGGCTGGACGACAAGGCACGCTATTCCGGCGAGCACGACCTCGAAAACCCGCTCGCCGCGGTGCAGATGGGGCTGATCTACGTCAACCCGGAAGGCCCCGGCGGCAACCCGGACCAGCTCGGTTCCGCGCGCGACGTGCGAGAGACCTTCGCGCGCATGGCGATGAATGACGAAGAGACGGTGGCGCTCACCTGCGGCGGCCATACCTTCGGCAAATGCCATGGAGCCGGCCCTGCCTCGCACGTGGGGCCCGAGCCGGAAGCCGCGCCCATCGAACAACAGGGGCTGGGCTGGAAGAGCAGCTTCGGCAGCGGCAAGGGCGGCGACCAGATCGGCAGTGGCCTGGAAGGCTCCTGGACGCCGACCCCCACGAAGTGGGACATGAGCTATCTGGACGCGCTGTTCGGCAACGATTGGGTATTGACCAGGAGCCCGGCGGGCGCCTGGCAGTGGACGCCCAAGGAAACGACCGACAGCAACACGGCTCCGGCCGCGCACGACGCTTCGAAAAAGGTGCCGATCATCATGACCACGGCCGACATGGCGATGCGCATGGATCCGGCCTACGAAAAGATCGCGCGGCGCTTCCACCAGAACCCGGCAGAATTTGCCGACGCCTTCGCCCGCGCCTGGTTCAAGCTGACCCACCGCGACATGGGCCCGCACGCCCGCTATCTCGGCCCGGAAGTACCTGCCGAAGCGCTCATCTGGCAAGACCCCATCCCCGCGGTCAATCACGCGTTGATTGATGCGCAGGACATTGCTACGCTCAAGGGCAGGATCCTGGCGTCGGGCGTGTCTGTCTCGCAACTGGTGTCGACCGCCTGGGCGTCGGCATCCACCTTCCGAGGCTCCGACAAGCGCGGCGGTGCCAACGGCGCGCGCATTCGTCTGGCGCCGCAGAAGGATTGGGCAGTCAACCAGCCCGAGCAGCAGGCGACAGTGCTGAAAACCCTGGAACGTATCCAGAGCGAATTCAACAGCGCCCAGTCCGGCGGCAAGCAGGTCTCGCTTGCCGACCTGATCGTGCTGGCCGGGTGTGCAGGTGTTGAGCAGGCGGCGAAGAATGCCGGTCACGCCGTGACGGTTCCTTTCACGCCGGGACGCATGGACGCCTCGCAGGAGCAAACCGATGTGGACTCCTTCGCCGTGCTCGAACCGATCGCCGATGGCTTCCGCAACTACCTCAAGGGAACCGTACAGCGTATCGGCCGAGGCGTTGCTGGTCGATCGGGCACAACTGCTGACCCTGACCGCGCCCGAAATGACGGTGCTCGTTGGCGGCATGCGCGTCCTGAATGCCAACGTCGGACAGACCCAGCACGGCGTCTTCACAAAGCGGCCGGGGGCGCTGACCAACGACTTCTTCCTGAACCTGCTCGACATGGGCACGGAGTGGAAGGCGGTCTCGGACGCCAAGGACTTGTTTGAAGGGCACGATCGCAAGACCGGCAAGCTCAAGTGGACCGGCACCCGCGTCGATCTCATCTTCGGTTCGAACTCCCAGCTCCGTGCCCTGGCTGAAGTCTATGCAAGCTCGGACGCGCAGGAGAAGTTTGTCCATGATTTTGTAGCGGCCTGGAACAAGGTGATGAACCTCGATCGCTTCGACCTCGCGTGATCTCGCAGGATGGGCATCCCCATGGGCGAGGCGGGCTGAGGCCGCCAGACCCCTGCAACGCCCGGGCGGATGGCCAGCTTTGCCCTGATGATGGCGCTGGATACCACCCCGGGCTAATCGTTTGTCACCAAGGAGAATCGACCATGAAGTCCAGGAAAGCCAAGACCCCTGCGATCGACATCGGCATCGGCGCCGGCGAGCGCCAGAAAATCGCGCGAGGCCTGTCGGCACTGCTCGCCGACAGCTACACGCTGTACCTGATGACGCACAACTTCCACTGGAACGTCACTGGGCCGGACTTCAACAGCCTGCACCAGATGTTCATGGCCCAGTACACCGAACAGTGGACCGCGCTCGACGTGATCGCCGAACGCATCCGCGCACTCGGCCATCCGGCGCCGGGAACCTACAAGGAGTTCGTCAAGCTGGCCTCGATCAAGGAGGTGGAAGGCGTGCCCAAGGCGACCGACATGGTTCGTCATCTGGTTTCTGCCCAGGAAGCGACGGCGCGCACGGCGCGCAAGCTGTTTCCGCTGGTCGATGCCGCAAACGATCAGCCGACGGCCGATGTACTGACGCAGCGCCTGGATGTCCACGAGAAGACTGCCTGGATGTTGCGCAGCCTGCTCGAGAACTGAACCGTTTCCCTCCCGGTTCGATCACGCCGGCGCACTGCAACACTGCGACCATGGCCGGCAATGCGGCGCAAACCTAGGACGCTGCGGTGGGCGCTTCGTCTTTCCAGCGGGGCAGTGTCGCCAGCGCGCTCCAAAGTTCCCGCCGCTCCTTCGGCGACGGATCGGTACCGGGGAAAACGTGGGTGGTGTGCGGCTCGCGGTCGAGCCAGAACACGCCGCTGACCTTGCCTGCTTCCCTCGCGGCCGCAAGCCACGTGATGGTATCCGCGCCCTGCTCCGCCGTGCGCAGGAGGCGCCGGGTGATCGCGTGGAATCCAGGGAGCGAACCGGCGACACCGGGCGTGTCCGCCCAACCCGGATGCATCGCATGGACGACAACGCCGCTGTTCTTCAACTGCTCCGCCCACATCTCGGTCAGGACGACGAGCGCGCGCTTGGTGCGGGCGTAGGCGCGGCTGCCATCGTAGGTTGTCGTCTCGTACTGCAGGTCATCGAGCGCGAGGCCGGTGGCATACATGCCGCCAGAAGACACATTAATGATTCTGGACGGCGCCGATTCGCGCAGGCGCGGCAGCAGCATCCGGGTAAGCAGATAGGGGGCGAGCAGGTTGGTCGCGAGCGTGGTCTCGTTGCCTTCGGCCGTCGTCGTGCGCTGGTTGAGGAGGACTCCGGCATTGTTCACGAGAACATGAATCCGCGACTCGTCCTCGAGCAACCGCCTCGCGAGTTTCCTGACGTCGGCCAGCAGGCTGAGATCGGCCAGCGCGACGGCGACATTTTCGTTGCCCGTCGCGGCGACGATCTCCCTTCGGGCGGCTTCGGCCCGGTCCCGATTGCGACCCACCAGAATGACCCGCGCGCCCAACTCGGCCAGCTGCGAGGCGGCCGCTTGTCCCACTCCCGAGGTGGCGCCCGTGACCACCACCGTGCGGCCGCGCAGCGAAACGGCCAGAGGCTTCCAACGCCGCTTGTGCCAGTGGTAGCCCACGTTGGTGAAGCCCAACAGTCCGGGCAGGATCAGGCGATCCTGCAGATCGGTCAGCGCGCTGCGTCCCGGAGGTGACCATTCGTCGCTCAGGGCTGCCTGAAGGCCGCGGACGGCGTTCTTGCCGACACGGTCCAGCGCGCCTTTCAGGAGCGGCTCGACCATGCCGAACGACCCGAGCAAGGAAATAGCCGCCGTGTAGTCGATCCGGGTGCCACGCGCCGTCGACGCAAACGCGATGTCGTCCAGGGAGTGGACGGAGTCGCTTCTTCCTTCCAGCCGCACGCGACTCGGCGCATCGTATTCGCGGACGACGTAGGTCATGGGTATCGAGCGCGGGCCGAACCGCACCCGAAGCCTGAACGCCGAACCGACGCCGATCGGGCCCCGGCTGTCCTTGCGGGATGCGGCAACGCCGGGGTCCCATTGCGCCGCGTTGCCGAAATTGCTCGTGTAGGCGAACACTTCGTCGATCGGTCGTGGGACCTCGATGGTTTCCCGGAGACGAATCATGGCGGGTGACCCTTTCCTGGTGAATGTTGGCCAGTTGGATGACCGCCTCTTCCTGGATCTGCGGCCGGCTCGTCACCCGGTCGCAGATGCGCGCGGACTTGGACAGGCCGATCAGGTTGGAGTTCTCGTTGGGCATGATGCCGATCCACGCCGTGCCTGGTATCGGGCAGAAGTGGCGCTCTCTGGACCTGCTGCACCCGCCGCGCAGCGGTCGGTCGCTTCACCTCGCGCCTCGTGCATTCAAGCGGAAGGCTGCGTTTATGTGCGCTTCCGCACGGTGAACCCTGGACGCAGGGAGGATAAGTGCAACAGGGATTCTCATCGTTGGCTTCGGGATCAAAGGGAAACTGTAATGAAAATGAATGGAATCGACTGCGTTACCGGTCCACTGACGTGGTTCATGGCATTGCTCATGGTCGCGTTGACAGCGGGATGCGGAGGCGGAGGTGGGGACTCGAATTCGGGCAACCCTGTCGCGACGGACTTGCCGAGGGTCAGCGGAACCATCAATGCCAACGGCGCGACGAACGTGGCCCTGAACACCAAGGTCGGTGCGACGTTCAGCGAAGGCATGGACTCGTCGACCATCAACTCGACCACCGTCTTCCTGATGCAGGGGGCAACCGCGGTTGCCGGCGCGGTGAGCTACTCCGGGGTGAGCGCCGTCTTTGCCCCGGCAGGCAGTCTCGTCCCGCGTAGCCTCTATACCGCAACGGTCAAGGGTGGCGCCGGCGGAGTCAAGGACGTCGCGGGAAACGCCATGGCCAGCGACTTTGTGTGGTCCTGGACGACCGGCACCTCGGCCGACACGATCGCACCGAGGATCAGTGCCGTCATCAATGCCAACGGAGCCACAAACGTGCCGCTGAACACCAAGGTGGGCGCGACGTTCAGCGAAGGCATGGACCCCTCGACCATCAACCCGACCACCGTTTCCCTGATGCAGGGAGCAACGGTGGTTGCCGGCACGGTGAGCTACTCTCTTGTGAGCATGATCTTTTCGCCGTCGGGCAATCTCGCCCCGGGCACCGTCTACACCGTCACGGTCAGAGGTGGAGCGGGCGGGGTGAAGGATCTCGCGGGAAACGCCATGGCCGGCGACGTCATCTGGGCCTGGACCACCAGCGCCTTCGCCGACACCGTCGCACCGACGGTCAGTGGCACCATCAATGCCAACGGCGCCGTGAACGTGCCGGTGAACACCAAGGTCGGCGCCACGTTCAGCGAAGGCATGGACCCGACGACCATCACGGCGAAAACACTTTTCCTGATGCAGGGGGCAGCCGCGGTTGCGGGCACGGTGAGTTACTCCGGCGTGAGCGCCGTTCTTGATCCGTCGGCCAATCTCGACCCGGGTACCCTCTACACCGTCACGGTCAAAGGCGGCGCCGGCGGGGTGAGGGACCTCGCGGGAAACGCGATGGCAGGTGATTTCGTGCTGGCCTGGACCACCGGCGCCAGCTCGGACGCCGGCCCGCCGACGATACTGGGAACCACGGTTCCCGACGGCGCAGTGAACGTTCCCATCAACGTGAGACTCGGCGCGACGTTCAGCGAGGGGATGGACCCGCTGACGATCACCAATGTGAACTGCACGGTGACGGAAACACTATCCGGCGTAGAGGCATTGGCCGTGACCGTGAGCTACTCCGGAGTGAGCCTTGAATTCGTTCTGGATACGTTCGGACCGACGCCTGGCAGCCTCTTGTTTCCGAATACCAACTATACCGTCACGCTCAAGGGCGGGGTCGGTGGAGTCGAGGACCTTGCCGGCAATCCCATGGCGAATGACTATGTCTGGACCTTCACGACCGGCCCGTAGATTCCATAGTCAGGGCCACGGCTGTCGGGTTCGGCCCCGAGCAGATTCAGACGGCAACGCCCCCAGTCACGCCAACTCGTCGGCAAAGCGGTGATTGACGTCGCGGTGGCGGGCTTCATCCCCGCGGACGACGACGATGACGTCGCGCAAACGGGCGTCGGGCGCAAGCTTCCAGTAGTCGATGGCGATCCGTGGCGCCGCGACGTTGGCATGGGTGCCGTTGTCCACGCCTGCCAGATACTCGGTATAGCTCACGACCGCTTCCTCCTCGAAGTAACCCGTTACGCGATGTGCGGTCCTGGGCGACAGCAGGTACAGCAGGAAGAAGCAATTGTAGAAGATGCCCTGAGCCAGCAGAATGAGCAAGCGCTCGAATGCCGTGGGACGAGCGATGTGCAGGAAGGTCATCAGGTGCATGCGCTCGTTTTCCGCTTCCTCCAGCAGCGTGTGGATCCAACCGCGATCTCCTTCCAGCCGGCGCAGGGACCGCAGATGCTGCAAGGCGCCGCCGACCATGCCCGGCACGGCAGCGACGGTTTCCAGCACAACCGCGCGATGGCCATAGCGACGAGCAAACAACGTGTCGGCGACGAAACGCAGAAGCCTGGTGAACGCATACGCAACGCGGTCGGAAAGATCCCTTGGAACGTGGTGGCGCTCGAGTGGCGGCGTTACCGGCATGCTCGTCCCTCCGCGCAATGGAAAAGGCCGGCAAGGGGCTGAACGCTGCGACCGCCCGCGTGTTGCAACGGAAGGGGTCGGGCCGGGCAGGAGCACCTGTACCGGCCATCATTGTCCTCCGCGGCTCGGTGAACTTCCGTGCGGAAGCGCACGTGGGTCGCCGCGCTCTCGAGCCCCTTGAAATCATGAGCAGGCCGCGGGAGACTCTGACTCCGAAATCGCTTTCGCCGGTTCATCCCTGTGTTGGCCGGCGCACAGAAGCGGCCCGGCAGGTCGGATAGCATCGCCGGAATTCGTGGATGCCCGGCTCGACTTGCCGATGGAAGGGACGCTTGCCGCGGACAATCCCGGCAAATGCATGGCAGTGCAACCACTTGCGGAGGGGTCATGATCAAGAAGGCATGGGCAGTTTGGAGGGGCGGCATCAAAGACGGCGGCGGCACGATCTCCACGGAGACAGGCGTCCTCAGGGATGCGCCTTACGGCTTCAAGGCACGCTTCGAGAACGGCAAGGGCACCAACCCGGAAGAGTTGATCGGCGCTGCGCACGCCGGCTGCTTCTCGATGGCGCTCTCGCTGATGCTCGGCGAGGCAGGGCTGACACCGGAGAAAATCGAAACGCACGCCGACGTGACGCTGGAAAAAATCGGCGCCGGCTTCGAGATTACCGCGAGTCATCTTACCGTGTCCGCAACAATTCCAGGAGCGGACGACGCGAAGTTCCAGGAGATCGCGAACAAGGCCAAGACCGGATGTCCGGTGTCGAAGCTGCTGAAGGCACGCATTACCATGGATGCGAAGCTGGAGGGATGAGCGGCAGCTTCGAAGCGCCCTGCCTGCACCGAGCGTCCGTGGACCCCGCTTACACGAAAGGCGGGGCTGGTGTCGAGTCAACCATTCCTGCCGAACACGCGCGACCGACGTGTGGCGCGACCCCACGCCACGGCAGCGATGACCTCATATGCGCGCTGCCGCACATACAAGGCTTCGGCTCGCGTGCAGTATGTGCGTTCGTGCCTCAATCCGCTTGATCTCGGGCAGGCTTGGCTACGTGGCCGTCCGTTCCTGCAACCGCGTCCGACGGTGTAGGCGACGAGGCGCAAGCGATGACGAAAGGCCAGACGAATGACAAACCACAACTCCGCTAGCAATCGGGTGTTGGCAAGCATCCCGTCAAGCGAGTACAGGCGCCTGCGGGCGCAACTCGAACCGGTCACCGTGAACTTCGGACAGGTACTCTACGAACCGGGAAAACCGATCGAGCATGTTTACTTCCCCATCGACTGCCTCATTTCCCTGCTCACGGCGGTCGACAAGCGACGGACGCTCGAGGTCGGCATGGTCGGCAACGAAGGCATGGCCGGGATGCCGTTTATCCTGGGCATGGGAGTATCCGGGGTCCGCGCGCTCGTGCAGGGTGGCGGCAATGCGTTGCGCATGTCTTCGGCGCCCTTTCGCATTGAATTTGACCGCAATCGATCACTGCAGGACGCGCTCTACCGTTATACCTACGCGCTGATGGCGCAGATAGCGCAAACCGCCGCATGCAACCGCTTTCACGAAGCGGAAGCGCGCCTGTCTCGGTGGCTGCTGATGACGCGGGACCGCGTGGGGTCGGACGATTTTCCCCTGACGCACGCATTTCTGGCGCACATGCTGGGTTTGCGGCGCGAGGGAGTCACGGAGGCCGCCAGCGCGCTCAAGCATCGCCATCTGATCGCCTACAGCCGAGGCAACATAGAGATCGTGGACGTAAAGGGGCTCAAGGCATCGGCTTGCTCGTGCTACCAGATCGTAAAGACGGTGTACGACCGTGCACAGGGTTAGTTTACCGACCGCGCTGGAAGTCACTGCGCCTCCAGGAACCGAAAGGCCCGGTCATTGACCGGGGCATGCGACGATTTCGCAGCCTGACCGACCTCTCCACATCATTGAAACGCTTCAGCCGGCCTCGCGATCCCGCAAGTGACCGATCCCGGAAGCCAGAAAGGAAATCCGAATGACCCGCACTGACACCATCGACAAAACTGCACGGCACGTTCTGCCGCCTCTGCCGTACGCGGAAAATGCACTTGATCCGGTGATCTCCGCCAATACGATCGGATTCCACTATGGCAAGCACCACCAGAGGTTACGTCGATACCTTGAACAAGCTGATCGCCGGCACGGACCTGGCAGACCTTTCGCTGGTGAAACTCATCGTCGAGACCGCCGGCAAAGCCGACAAGGCCGCGATCTTCAACAATGCGGCGCAGACGTGGAACCACACCTTCTACTGGCGCAGTTTGCGACCGCAGGGCGGCGGTGAGCCCCCGGCGGCAGTTGAAGCAGTTGATCGAGGCCTCGTTCGGCAATCTCGATGCATGCAGGAAGGAACTGGCGACCGCGGCGACGACCCAGTTCGGCAAGCGGCTGGGCCTGGCTCGTGCTGGACGCCGGCAAGCTCAAGGTGGTCAAGACCGGCAATGCGGAGACGCCGCTGACCAAGGGCGTGAAGCCGCTGCTGACCATCGACGTGTGGGAGCACGCCTACTACCTCGACTATCAGAACCGCCGCGCGGATTACGTTAATGCCGTGCTCGACAAGCTGATCAACTGGGGACTTGCCGCGGACAATCTCGGCTAGTCCGGCGCAGCGCGACACCTCGCGGGCCAGAACGCAGTTCGACCGCACGGGCGGCGCTGCGAAGCAACTTGCCGCGGTGGGTGCGTTGGCGAACAGACGCTACCGGGCATTGCACGTATCGTCGAAAGCATAGGGAGAGCGCGCCTTTCGCGACGAAGGTCTGGAGAGCCGGATGTTCGGTGCCGACCAGGGCCTGTCAAGTCGTGAAAATCGCAATCCCGGCGTCTCCGGCCTTCTGCTGGGCTCCCGGTAACGTAAATGAACCACAAGGAAATGAAATGTCCAGACTATTGATCGCACTATTCATCACTGCCGGGCTGGGTTTTGCCGGCGCCAGTTCCGCGCAGACCTACGCGTCCAAGACCAACGTGGCCACGGCAACGATGACGAAGGACGGCTACGCCCAGGCGAAGAAGAACGCCGACGCGCAGTACAAGGTCGACAAGGACGCATGCTCGTCACTCAGCGGAAACGCCAAGGACATCTGCATTGCGGAAGCCAAGGGCAAGGACGACGTCGCCAAGGCCGATGCGACAGCGGCCTACGAGAACACGCCCAAGCTCGCGAAAGCCGCGCGGGTTGCGCACGCTCAGGCGAGCTACAACGTCAGCATCGAAAAGTGCGACGACCTGGCCGGCAACCGCAACGACGTCTGCATAAAGGAAGCGAAGGCCGAGCTCGTCAAGGGCAAGGCGGACGCCAAGGTCGACCGTGTCGCGGTCGATACGCGCCAGGACGCGGCCGCGAAGCAGGCAGAGGCCCGCGCCGAAGCGAGCGCCGACAAGCGCGACGCGGAATACAAGGTCGCCATCGAGAAGTGCGACGCGCTCGCGGGCCCGGCGAAGGATGCATGCGTCGGCAACGCGAAGGTGCAATACGGCAAGTCGTAAGCAGGAGGCAAGCCTCCCTGCCGGCCTGTCGGGCAGCATGAGAGCTGAGAAATCGCGGCCGGGGTCTATCCACCCGGCCGTTTTTTCGTCTCGGCGATCGTGTCGCGTACGCCAACCGGTGCCGATTGATGCGAGGCGTTCGGACGACAGTCGGCGTACGTGCTGACGCACCCGGGAGCGTTCGCCCTGGGTGTCCTGCGCGCCTTTCGCGCGAATCAGGGCTTGCTGCTGGCGGGCGCCGTCGCGTACTACACGCTGCTGTCGATCGTGCCGCTGCTCATCCTGATGCTGATCGCGCTTGTCGCAGGTCATCGACCAGGGCGAGCTGCTTGCCACGTTGGGGCGGTATCTGGAATGGCTGATGCCGGGTCAATCCGGAGCGGTGATCGGGGAATTGGCCAGCTTTCTGGACCATCGCGGCGTGATCGGCTGGGTGCTGCTGGGGACCATGGTCTTTTTCAGCTCCCTCGCCTTCACCGTGCTGGAAAATGCGATGTCGGTGATCTTCCTGCACCGGGTCGTGGTTCGGCAACGCCGCTTTCTGGTCTCCGCGATCATGCCGTACTGCTACATCCTCGTATCTGGGATTGGGCCTGCTGTTGATGACGCTGGTCTCCGGGTCGCTCCAGGCGATCGGCGCGGAAAGCGTCGACTTTCTTGGACGCAGCTGGTCGCTCCGCGGGATGTCGGGGGCGCTGCTTTACCTCCTGGGTGTCATCGGGGAGATACTCGTTCTGACGTCGATCTATCTCGTCATGCCGGTGGGACGGCCGTCATGGCGGCACGCCCTTGTCGGTGCTGTCACCGCGACGGCGCTCTGGGAGATCACTCGGCGCACGTCCTGGTCTGGTATTTCGGAACGTTATCCCAGATCAGCATGGTCTACGGGTCACTGACGACCGCGATCGTCGTGCTCCTGACTCTCGAGATCGCGGCCACGCTGTTGCTGGTCGGAGCCCAGGTCATCGCGGAGTACGAGCGCATCGGAACCGAAGCGCAAGGGAGGGCGCCGCCATCCCTGCGGACCTGACGCCCGTCCGCTATCGAGACATCGCCCTCTTGACGCTGTCTTTCGAAGCATTCCTGCCAGTCTTGGCGCGGTACATGGCGAAATCGGCCCGCTTGATCAACTCAACCTGGCTCACGCCGTCGATCGGATATACGGCCACGCCGATGCTTGCCGTCACCGCAATCGAACAGTCGTCAACGCCTAGGGGTTCGGCCAAGCGGGCGTGGATCTTCTGCGCCACCACCAATGCGTGTCTCTCGTCGTCGACCTCGGGCAGCAGGAGTACAAACTCGTCGCCGCCATATCGCGACGGCCGTATCGCCGCCCCGAATGCACGATAGCAGGCGCTCGGCCACCCGCTGCAGGAGCTTGTCCCCGGCAGCGTGCCCCAGACTGTCATTGACGGCCTTGAATCCATCGAGATCGAGCAAGAGCAAGGCCAAGCGCGTTTGCCGCCGTTTCGCCCGGATCAGGGCCTGGTTCAGCCGGTCCAGCAGCAAGGCGCGATTGGGGAGCCCGGTAAGCTCGTCGTGATGCGCAAAATGGCGCACCTTCGCGATCTCCACCTCGCCCCGAACCGCGATCTCCCGCAGCCGCGCGTTGGTCTCTGCCAGAAGGACGACTTGCTGATGTGCGGCGGCAGCTTCTTCCCGGCTCGAGGCGAGTGCCTGCTGGAGGTCCTTCATCCGTGCGAGGGTGCGCTGCAACCCGGGGGTGGCGGCGTTGACGGCGACACCTTGGGGGACGCTGTGCAGAAACGCGCCTTGAGCATGCGGCGCCGTGGCAAATCGCGGAGTGCCGTTCACGGGTGCGGTCTTCATCTGATCGACCTCAAAGTGCGGCTGAACACTGCTGCCGAATTGGCCCGGCAGCTCGACCAAGGCCGTCAGGATGAACGGGGCGCCCGCCGCCGTCCGTGCGGCATCGCACACATGCCCGAGGCGCGAGCACGCGGTCAGCGCCCGGACCGGAGAGGTCGCGGGTCGAATGCCCGCGCTGCCTTCGCGCTAGGTACCGCAATCGACAACTTTGCCCATCGCAACCTGGTCCAGCAATTTCACCGTCCGGCCCTGCATCTGGATCAGGCCTTCCCGCTGAAAGCGGGAGAACAGGCGACTCACGGTCTCCAGCTGAAGTCCGAGGTAACTTCCGATCTCCTCACGCGTCATTCGCAGCACGAACTCACACGAAGAATATCCGCGCGCTCGATACCGCTGCGACAAGTCGAGCAGGAACACCGCGAGTCGTTGTTCGGAGCGCATGGTTCCGAGCACGATCATCATGGTCTGCGCGCGTACGCCCTCGCGCGACAGCAGCTTGTGCAGGTTGTGCCGAAATTGGTCGCTGCGTCGCGCGAGGATCTCGATCTCGTCGAACGGCAGCGGACAAGCCTCCAGGTCTTCCAGCGCGGTTGCCTGGCACTCGTGGGTGTCGGTGCCGATGCCGTCCACGCCGATGACATCTCCGGCCATGTGGTAGCCAGCGACCTGGTCGTGTCCGTCTCTCGCGAGCAGAACCGTCTTGCACGAACCGGTGCGTATCGCATAGAGCCCGTGGAACCCGGCTCCAACCCGATAAAGCACGTCGCCTTTGCGCAGCCGGGCTCGTTGCGTCAGCAGTCGCTCGAAATACGACGTCGCATCCGGGTCCAGGTCCGCGGAAAGGCAGAAGTCCGGCCACTTCCATGGCGACCTCGGCGCCGAGTCACCGGCAACGTCGCGTCGCACGCGATTGATACCCGGCGATGCGGCGATCGGTCGATCCACGACGGCAGCGGGCCCAGCCGAACGCTTGCCGGTTCTCGCGTCGAGGTGCGACGGGGCATTCCCGTCGATCGCGGGCGGCCGGAGCACCTTCAGTTCCCTTTGCTGTCGTCCCGCCGAAACCAGGACATGATTCAACCGGTCTGGCAGCCGGGTGCCATTGAGGAGGCCGGCATCCGCGGCGGGTGAATGCGGCGCCATGCCAGCACGCGGGAATTCGATCAACCGGTTGGGCTTCATCTGATCCACTTCACGGCCATTTCGCATGCCGCCATGCCAATCGCACGGCAACCCTCGGGGTTCCGACTCGGCGTGTTGCGGGATCTTTCGCTAATCCATTGCGCCGCCCCGCGCGACGCCCATCGTCGCAGGGCCCCCGGGGGCCGTCGAGAAGCTTCGTTCGTAGGCATCGATCTGCCGCTCGGCTTCACTGCGCGTCGAACCGTCGATTTGCTGAAACTGCCGGATCAAGCGCTCACGATTCCATGCTGGCAGTTGACTTCGAGCGTCGGCCATCCTGCTGGTTTGCCCGTCTGGTGTGGCATCGAAACGAGGCATGTCGATTTGCGGGCGCGGTTCGATCATGTCGCTGGCTCCTCTCGTGCGCATCCCAATGTTCCGGCAGTCCGAACTGCATCCGGATTGCAGTCCGGTCACCGCGTCCGCGGACGCGACCAGGATCGAGGGCGCCCGCCGATCAGCGCCATCCCGCGTCCATCCCAATCCGGGGGTCAGACTAATCGCGCGCTGCTTCGGCCGTCCGTGCGGTAGCCCACATAAGGCCACGCCCGCCGCGCATGGCGCGGTGACGGCGGACAGTGCTCGGGCGCTATCGCACGTCGGACATCAGGCGGCCGAATTCCTTCTTGACGACGGAATAGCACTCGCAGGCGCCGGCCTCCAATCCGGACCGCTCGAGCACCTCGATGTGGCCCCGGCGGTATCGAACGAAACCGGCGCGCTGCAGTTTCCCGGCGGCCTCGGTGATGCTTTCCCGCCGCACGCCGAGTGCATTGGCGACCAGTTCCTGCGTCATGACCAACTCGCTCGAAGGCAGGCGATCGAGCGTCATCAACAGCCAGCGGCACAGTTGCTGCTCGATCGAATGGTGCCGATTGCAGGCGGCGGTCTGGCACATCTGCGTGAGCAGCGCCTGGGTATAGCGCAGCAACAGGCGCTGCATCAGCCCGGCGCGATGGAATTCCTCCTTCAGCAACCTCCCCGGCAGCCGGTAACCGTGGCCACCGGTCTGCACGACCGCCGAGCTTGGCGTGGTTTCGCCCCCCATGAACAGGGAGATGCCGAGGATGCCTTCGTTGCCCACTCCGGCGATCTCGACCGACGCGCCGGACTCCAGGACATAGTGCAGCGAAACGATGGCCGTGGTGGGGAAATAGACGTGCTGCAGCTGGCCGCCGGGTTCATAGAGGGTTTCCCCGAGCAGCATCGGGACCAGCTCCAGATGGGGAGCCAGGCGCTCGAATTCCGCGGCGGGCAGCGCGGCGAGAAGACGGTTCTGACTGGGGCTGTGGAGCGATGACATGGCGAACGGTCGAAGTCCACGGCTCTACTTCTTCGCGGTGAGCTCCACGCCGATTCCGCGGTAGCCGATGAAGCGGCAGGACTGGTTGAACATCGGCTCCCCGCTCACCCTGAATTCCTGACGCGAGCCGTCGGCATTGACGCGGCTGAATGCGAAATCCAGGAACGGCTGCCGGGCCGCGATCTTTGCCTGCAGCGCGTCCCGCTCCGCCTCGTTCCAGCCCGTCATCGCGTCGTCGCGCGCCTCGCCCGCGAAGGCGTCGACCCGGATTCCGAGCATCTCCAGGACCGGACCGGAAACCTTGGTGAAGTTTCCCGTCTCGTCCTGCTCCCAGTACCAATCGGAGGCGAGCTCGGTCAGGCTGCGATAGCGTGCTTCGCTTTCGCGCAGTTCGGCCGTCCGTTCCTGCACCGTCTGTTCCAGCACCTTGTTGAAGTTCTCCAGCTTCCTGTACAACAGCCGCACTTCCAGCATGTTGCGGATGCGTGTCTTGACTTCGACCAGATCGAACGGCTTGCTGATGAAATCCTTGGCGCCGGCCTGCAAGCGCGCGCAGCTTGTGACCCGGTTGGGCGGTGAGCACGATGACCGGAAGGTAGCTGTCGGCATCGTTGGTCTTGAGGCCTCCATCAGCTGGAACCCGTCCATGCCGGGCATCTGCAGGTCGAGCAGGATCAGGTCGTAGTGGTTCTTGCGGTGCAGCGCGCAGACCTCCTTCGGATTGGTCGTGGCGACAACGCGGGTGTAGCCGGCCTCGCTCAGCAATTGCTCGAGCAGGCTGACATTGGATTCCTGATCGTCGACGATCAGGATGCTGGCGCCGAGAATTTCGGCGGCATCGACCATCATGCTTTTTTCTCCCGTTTGGCGCGGGCCGATTCGCGCTTGCGCGAATTTCAGCGCCACGTCCAGCGTATCCATGAACTCGTTGACCTTGATCGGTTTGGTGAGATAGCGGAAGAAGCCCGCCTCCAGGCCCTTCTCGATGTCGCGGGGCATGGCGTTGGCACTGAGCGCGATCACCGGGATGTGCGCCGTCGCCGGGTCTTCGGCCAGGATTCGCAGCGCCTGGATGCCGCTGATGCCGGGCAGATTGATGTCCATCAGGATGACATCCGGCAGCGAGGCGCGCGCAATCTCGATGCCGCGGTCGCCGTCCCGCGCACTCAGCAAGCGGATATCCGGCCGGCGCGCGATGAGATCCTCGACCAGCATCAGATTGGCCGGGTTGTCCTCGACATAGAGCAGGGTGCGCAACTGCGCGTCGGCTTGAACTTGCACCGGGGCGACCGCAGCGGGTTTGACCGGCCCGGCGGCAGGGTGCGGCTCCGCCGTCAGGTTCAGGTCGATCCAGAACACGCTGCCCTTGCCGACCGTGCTTTCCACGCCGATGACGCCGCCCATCGATTCGACCAGCCGCTTGGCCACCACCAGGCCGATGCCGGTGCCCTCCTCGGCGTTCGCCTCTTGTCCGAGACGATTGAACGGCTGGAAGAGCTGCGCCAGCTTTTCCGCAGACAATCCCTCGCCGGTGTCCTCGACGCAAATGCGAATGCGTCCCGGAGTGCTGGCGATGCAGTCCACGACGACCGTTCCGTCCGCCTTGTTGTACTTGATCGCGTTGGAAAGCAGGTTGATGAGAACCTGCTTCACCCGGGTCCGGTCGGCCTTGACGAAGTAGCTGGATTTCGAACCGGGGAAAGGTCACGCTGAATGCCGCGCTTTTGCGCCTGCGGCTCTATCATGGCCTGGCATTCGTGCATGACCTCGGCCAGCGAGATCGGCTCCAGCGACAGCGACAGCTTCCCGGACTCGATCAGCGCGAGATCGAGGATTTCGTTGATCAGCTCCAGCAGGTACCACCCGGCCTTGAGAATCTGATCGATGCTCTTCTTCTGGGACGGCGTCGGCAGCGGCGAGCCGGATTCCATGAGCTGGGCAAACCCGAGGATGGCACTGAGCGGCGTGCGCAGCTCATGGCTCATGCTGGAAAGGAAATCCGATTTCGCGAGGTTGGCCTTTTCCGCCACGGCCATGGCCTTCTTCAGCTCCAGTTCGACCTGCTTGCGCACGGAATTGTCGGTGCCGATCAGCAGGTATCCGATGATGTCGCCGTAGTCGTCGCGCAGCGCCGTGATCGACACGATGGCCGGAAAGCGGCTGCCATCCTTGCAGATGTAGGTCAGTTCGTAGATGTCCTCGATCCCGCGCGACGCCTTGAACGCCAGCGCCTCGAAGCCCGGCGTGATGGTGGTCGCGAGCTCGAGGCTCAGCGCCTGCGCGCGCGCCATCACTTCCTGCGGATCATGGATGTCGCTGGGGTTGATCTTGTTGACGACTTCGGCGGCCAGATAGCCCAGCATGCGCTCGGCGCCGACATTGAACAGCTGGATGATGCCTTTCTCGTCGGTGGCGATGATCGAGAAATTGGCGCTGGTGAGAATGGCGTTCTGCAGGGCCCCGGTCTTGAGCAGCGCTTCCTGGCGCCGCACTTCGGTGATGCGTTCCGCCTTGCCCGCGTCGTCGAGAAGGGCGGAATCGTTTCCTGTTTCCAACATGGCTGGCCTATGTGTGAAGCGTACGATGACCGGGACAGATCGGCAACTGCTCGCCATTGCCCGAGACAACGCAAAAGTATCTCGGCCTCTCCGGCAAGCGTCTGTGCGCCATCGCACATAAGACCACCGCGTGCAGGGACTTGCCCTCGCTCCTGCCACGCCGGGAGTGCGTGCGTTCCTCGTCTGCGAAACAGCGAGGGGCCGACGCAGATGCACCGGCCCCTCGCCTGTTGCCCGTCCGGCGGCGCCGGACCGGGCTACCCTTTCTGCTTGCGTTCTTCTTCTTCGCGCTTCAGTTCCGGTCGGCGTCCTTTTTCTTGTCGTCCGACTTGCCCGCGGCAGGCGCCTGCTCCTTGCCGGGCGGCACCGCCTTCGGCGTCGCCGGGGTTTGCGTCGGCGGTGGTTTGGGCGCGGCAACCGGCGGACGTGGTTCGGGTTGCCTTGCGGCGGGAGCGGAGCTCGGGTCTCCCCTGCGGCCTCGGCACCTGTGCAGGCCGGCACCGGCGGAGCGACTTGCGGCGCGACGGCCTTTGGCTCGGCCTTGCCACGTTGCTCCGCCTTGCCGGGTTGCTGCGGCGGCGTCGCGGCGCGTGCCGGCGGCGCCACCTGCGGCGGTGCGACCGGAGCCGGCGCCACGCGTTGCGGCGTGTGTCGGCGGCGTTGCTACGGGTTGTCCGCGCTGTTCGGCCTTTCCACGCTGCTCGGACTTCCCGCGTTGTTCCGGCGGCTGCGCCGTCGGTGCCGGCGGAGTGACCTGCGGCGGCAGTGGCCGGAGTCGGCGCCACGCGTTGCGGCGGCGCGGCGGGCGTTGCCACGGGTTGTCCGCGCTGTTCGGCCTTGCCACGCTGCTCGGTCTTCCCGCGCTTGCTGCCGCGCGGCTGCGCCGTCGGTGCCGGCGGAGCGACTTGCGGTGGCGCGGCCGGAGTCGGCGCCACGCTTTGCGGCGATGTCGGCGGCGTTGCCACGGTCTGTCCACGCTGGTCCGCCTTGCCACGCTGGTTCGGACTTTCCGCGTTGCTCCGGCGACTGCGCGGCGGTACGGGCGGGGTCGCTTGCGCTGGCACCGACACCCTGCGCCGGCGCTGCCGGCGCGTCGCCGAAATCGCGGGCGCTGCGGGGGCCTTGCGCTCGTCGGACTTGCCGCGCGCATCATCCTGGCCGTGGCACCGCGGCGCGTGCCGCCGGCGGACGCATGGTCGGTGGCGCCTTTTGCGTCGGCGTGACGACTGTGACGACGGGCGCCGGCACCGCCGCTGCACGCTTCAATTCCTTGCGTGCGGCCTCGTCGAGCGGTTTGCCGGGCTTCGCGGCCAGCTGCTGCTGTTGCGCGGCAAAGCCGACCGGTGCCGCCGGCGGCGCGGTGCGGGCGACGACAGGCCGCTCGAACGAGCGGGGAGGCGGCTTGTCGCCCGGGGCGGCGGCTCCACGCACGCTTCTTTCGGTCGGCGCGACGGGCGCGACAACGGCCACCGGCGCGCTGGCGACCATTTCCCGCGTCACCCGGACCGCCGATCTGCCGACCGGCTGCGACTGCACGAACGCGGTCGTCGGCACGGCGACGACTGCCCCCGGCACCTGCCGGTTGGCGTAGACGACATTGGTCACGTTCGTGTTGTTGTAGTAGTTGTTGATGACCGTGTTGTTGATGACCGTGTTGCTGGGTTGACTCGCTCGAAATAGCCGCGGCTCACCGCATAGGACGGCCGATAGACCTCGCGCGGCCCCAGCGGGAACCACGCGACGCCACCGACGTTGCCGCTGGAGATCGTGAGCTGGAAGTTGCTGCCGCCCACGAACGCGACCAGCGCCGGGGCGTAGTAGGCCCGGGTGCGCACGGGACCCGGTACCCAGCCCCATGTGCCTCTCAGGTTCGTCCAGCGGCCGTAATGGGACACGGCGAAGCCCCAGGGCGCGTCATCCACCCACGTCCAGCCCCACGGGTCGACCCATGCCCAATGTCCGTCGCGGTAGGGCGCCCAGTCGGCGGCCACGCGATTCGGGATCCAGACGTTGCCGTAGGATGCGTCGACGCGCCAGGTGCCGTTGGCATCGAGGTCCTGATAGCCGACCACGTCCTGCGACACATAGCGGGCGGAGACCGAGTTGTCGTAGATGCGGTCGCGATCGCTCGCCCAGCGATCGAATTCGTCGGGGCCGGGAACGTCGACATACTCGTACTCGCGCAAGCCGGTTCCATGGAAGCGATACGGCTGCCGCGAGTCGACTGACGTAGGAGGCGCCTTCCCCGTAGACCTCGCCCTGCCCTCTGCGCACGACGATGTCGGTCGCATTGCCGTCGGGATCCACCGTGATGCGGTATTCGCCGGGTTGCCGCAGCGTGAAGGCGAGATTCGGAGTGTCGACCTCGAACACCTGGTTGGGCTCGAGACGCCGCACGCGGACGTGCATCGTGCCCTGCGTCAACTGCAGTTGGGCGATCCGATCGTCGAGATTGAGAACGGATACGGCCGTGCCGGCGTTCAGGCGGATCATCGCTCCGCCGACCTGGATCTCGGCCCGCGAACCCGCATCCGCCCAGAGGCGGTCGCCGGTGGTCAGCGGCCGATTGATCGTGGCCTGCACCCAATCGTCCTCGCCGGCGGGCGAGAAACTGACCGTGCCGGTCGTGTAGCCGAGGCGCGCGACGCGCGACGGCGGGTCGGCGGCTGCCCAGCCGCTGAAGGCCGCCATGGCGACGCCGGCCACGAAAGCAAGGGTTCGAAGACGGAGGGGTTGCATCGGCATGATGATTCCTTGCACAAGAGTTCTCTGTTTGGACCGCTAGTTCAAATCGGACCGCCAAATCGCGGACCCGCTCGACAATGGTAATGACTGCGCGGCGTCGCTCCTCGAAGCGGGGGCGGCCGGCAAAGGCAGGTGGCACCGGTACGCCGGACCCCGCAAGAGCCGCGGCATTGCGTCGACGTGCAGATATAACGCGGCGCACTCCGGTTGGGATGACAGTCCAGACCGGAATATCCCAACCCGCCACGCAGGCGCTGCGGACGCATCCGGCACCGGGCGTAATGCGTGTTCCGGGTCGACAGCATTGGTCACATCCTGTTACAAATGTTGCTCGACAGCCTACGACGCGCTTGGCCGGCCTGTCTGTTCGGTAGCGCACCGATTCGGCGCAGTCGGCCGGAGCGCATCGCCGGCCATCGCCGCGCCGGCCCGACGCTGACCGGACATCTCTCTTTGTGCGACAACGTACGGACGCCGGCAATCGATCGTGCCAGGCTGCGGACTCCCACAGGAGAGAATCCATGAAACCCAATACGCTGGTTACCTTGATCATCGCGGGCACGGCGGTCCTCGGCGGCTGCGCAAGCACCGACCCGTCCTACGATCGATACGACAACAGCGGCTATCGATACGACAACACGGCTCACCGTTACAGCGGGACGCGACCGAATGCAGGGTACTACGGCGTCGTCGACGCGATCGAATCGACACGCGGCGGAAGCAACGACAACGCCGTCGCCGGGACCATCATCGGCGGCGTCATCGGCGGGGTCATCGGCCATCAGATCGGCAGCGGCACGGGAAATACCGTTGCCACCGTTGCCGGAGCGGTCGGCGGTGCTGCGGTCGGGCACGAGATCGGCCAGGCCAATGCGGGCCAGGATGCCTATCGCCTTCGCATCCGGTTCGACAACGGCATCTACCAGACGCTGACCCAGGCCAGCATCGGCAATCTGCGCGTCGGCGACAGCGTCCGTATCGAAAACGGACGCGCCTATCGCTATTGACGCCATCGACGCGTTGCCGGCGGAGCGAGGCCGACCGGACCGAGGGAAGCGGCCGGCAATCCGCCGGATGCGACATGACAGGGAAATCGAACTGAACCCGGATGTGAGCAGAGGCCAAGGGAAGACATTTTGTGTTCGCTACCGCACCGAACGGCCGGAAGCGACAGGATAGATTGGACCGACGCGAAGCGCATGGTCTTGAACATGCGATTCGCGTCTTCAACCCAACCGAAAGGCACTCTCATGAACAGCATCGTCTATATCGTCGGCGCCATCGTCATCATCGCCGCCATTCTGTCGTTCTTCGGGCTGCGCTGAAGGTTTGCGCGATCGGGATCGTCCGGGCCGGGTTCCAGCCGTCGCCGGGTCGGGCGCGCTCTCCCCGGCCGACGGGACGGAGCGCAACCGCTGCCGATTCGAGTGGCGATTCGACGCGGCAGCGACCGTGCGCGCCGGTTGGAACGTCCCGCCTGCCGGACCCGATCCGCAGCATGCCGGTGACGACCATGACGCCGACCGTGCGGACCCGGTGTCGGCTGAGCCGACGACCGCCGCCGTGGCCCGTCCGGCACTTCCGGCGAACGGAGCCCGTCGTCCCGTCCGATACGAGCGCAGGTGGATGCGCGCAGCGTCGCGCTCACGGTGCTTGCCGTGATCGCGGCGGTCTGCGCTCTCTACTTCGCGCAGACGTTCTTCGTATCCCTGCTGCTCGGCATCCTCATCGCCTACACGCTGAATCCGCTCGTCGTTTATCTCGAGCGGATCCGGGTTCCGCGTGCGGCGGGCACGATCATCGTGATGGTAGGCGTGATCGGTGCGCTCGGATTTGGCGCCTATTCGCTGCGCGGGCAGGTGCAGACGATCATCGAGCAGCTGCCGGAGGCGGCGCGCACCTTCTCCACCGCGCTGGCGCGGGTCCGCACCAACTCCGCAGGCAACATTCAGAAGATGCAGAGCGCCGCGGCCGAAGTCGAAAAGGCGACGGCGCAGGCGACCGGCGGTCCCGCGGCCCCCAAGCAGGCGGCAACCCATGTCGTCCTCGACCCGGCCGGCTTCAGGTTCGCGAGCTTGCTGCTGTCGGGCTCGATGGGCGCCGTCGGTATCCTGGGGCAGACGATCATGGTGCTGTTCCTGACGTTCTTCCTGCTGCTGGGCGGAGACACGTTCAAGCGCAAGCTGGTGCGGCTGACGGGTCCGTCGCTGTCGAACAAGAAGATCACGGTGCAGATTCTCGACGACATCAACGATTCCATCCAGAAGTACCTCTTCATGCTGCTCGTGACGAACGTGCTGGTGGCCGTGCTCGCCTGGATCGCCTTCCGCTGGATCGGTCTCGAAAATGCGGGCGCCTGGGCGGTGGCGTCCGGACTGCTGCACGTCATTCCCTACCTCGGCCCCGGAGTCACCGCCGGCGCCATCGCGATGGCCGCGTTCATGCAGTTCGAATCCTTCCCGATGGCATTTCTGGCCAGCGGCATGTCGCTGGCGATCGCCACGCTGGTGGGAACCTTCGTCACGACGTGGATGACGGGCCGGATCGCGAAGATGAATGCGGCCGCCGTCTTCATCTCGCTGCTGTTCTGGGGCTGGCTCTGGGGCATCTGGGGCATGCTGCTCAGCATTCCGATCGTCGTCATCGCCAAGGTCGTGTCCGAGCACGTGGAGCAACTGCAGCCGGTGGCCGAGTTGCTGGGTGAGTAGTGACCAGGGAGGAAAGGACGGTCAGCCCCGGAGTGGGCACGAAAGCGGGGCGTCAGCCGACAGGCGGATGCCGGGGGGCACATTCGTGTACGGTGTCGGTTGACCGGAGGATGTGAAGCATGACCTACTGCATTGGCGTAATGCTCGACAAGGGGATGATTTTCGCCTCGGACTCCCGCACCAACGCCGGCATGGACAACATCGCCAAGTTCTGCAAGATGACGGTGTTCGAGCGTCGCGGCGACCGCGTCATCGTGTTGCTGAGCTCCGGCAACCTCGCCGGAACCCAGGCCGTGATCGGCGTGCTGAACCAGCGCTGCGCCGCCGGCGACGCGGCCGCCCAACCTCTGGAGCGCGCGGACCATGTTCGACGTCGCGATGCTGGTCGCCGACGCGATGCGCGACATCGAGCGGCGCGACGGCGAGTATCTGCAGGAGAACGAGGTCGGCTTCAATGCCTCGTTCATCGTCGGCGGGCAGATCGGCGGCGAGCCGATGCGGCTGTTCCGGATCTATGCCGAGGGCAATTTCATCGAGGCGGGGATCGACACGCCCTACTTCCAGACCGGCGAGACCAAGTACGGCAAGCCGATCATCGATCGCGTGCTCACGCGGCCCACGCCGCTGGCGGACGCCACGAAGTGCGTGCTGGTGTCGTTCGATTCGACCATGCGCAGCAACCTGTCGGTGGGCATGCCGATCGACCTGATCTGCTACGAACGCGACAGCCTCGAGGTGTCGAAGCGGCGGCGATTCGACGACGGGGACGCGTATTTCACCGCGCTCAGCCACGACTGGAGCGAAGGCACGCGACAGGTGTTTCGCCAGCTGCCCGAGCTGCGCTGGTGACGGGCCGGGCGATCGACGCTTTCCTCGTCACCTGCGAACACGGCGGCAACCGGATCCCCGCGCCCTACCGGCCGCTGTTTCGGGGGCACCGGGCGCTGCTCGACTCCCACCGCGGCTACGACCCCGGCGCGCTGGTCATGGCGAAGGCGCTGGCCGGCGCGTTCGGGGCACCGCTGGTGACCTCGACCGTCAGCCGCCTCGTCGTCGACCTCAATCGCTCGATCGGCCATCCGCAACGCCTCTCGGCGGCGACGCGCGGCGCGCCGCCAGAACTCCGCACAAGGATCGTCGAACAGCACTACCGGCCCTATCGCGCCGAAGTGGAGCGCCTGGTCAGGCAATCGGTGGCGCGCGGCCGGCGCGTGATCCACGTTTCGTCGCACAGCTTCACGCCGGAGCTGAACGGCAAGGTGCGGAGCGCCGACGTGGGATTGCTCTACGACCCCGGCCGGCCAAGGCGAGGCCGAGCTGTGCGCGCGCTGGAAGGCGTCGCTCGCGGCCATCGCCCCGCAGCTGCGGGTGCGCCGCAACTACCCCTACGCCGGCAAAGGCGACGGGCTGACCTCGGACCTGCGCCTGCGCTTCTCTCGCCGCTCCTACGTCGGGATCGAGCTGGAGGTCAACCAGCAGATCGTCTTCGCCGCCGGCCGGCGCTGGACGGCGCTGCGCGGCGCGCTGATCGATTCGCTGCGCGCGGCCTGTGCCGGTTGAGCGCGCCATGGTGAACGTCCGGCACCGGGTGACGCCGCAAGATCCCGTGCCATTGCCTGCGGCGCCTGCCGCGCGCGACCTCGCGCTGCGCTAACCGGAGAACCATGATGCAGATTCGCGTCGGCTTCGAAATGATCTACGACTGTCCGCAGCCCACCCCGATGATCTTCAACCTCAACGTCCACTTCACGCGCGTGTCCGATCTCGTCGGCCGCGACGACCTGGTGGTCGACCCGCCGGTCCCGATGGCGGCCTATCGCGACAGCTTCGGCAACTGGTGCACCCGCATCGTCGCGCCAAAGGGCCGCACGCGCGTCTCCGCCGATGCGATCGTGAACGACACCGGGGCGCCCGACGCGATCGTGCCCCAGGCGCACCAGCTTCCCGTGCCGGAGCTGCCCGAGGAAACGCTGCTCTTCCTGCTCGGAAGCCGCTATTGCGAGACCGATCGGCTGTCCGAGACCGCGTGGAATCTCTTCGGACAGGCGCCGACGGGATGGGACCGCGTCCAGGCGATCTGCGACTACGTCCATCGGCACATCACCTTCGGCTACGAGCACGCGCGCATGACGCGGACGGCGCTGGAGGCGTTTCACGACAGGACCGGCGTCTGCCGCGACTATGCGCACCTCGCCGTCGCCTTCTGCCGGTGCATGAACATCCCGGCGCGCTACTGCACCGGCTACCTCGGCGACATCGGCATGCCGCCGCCGTACGGCCCCATGGATTTCGCCGCGTGGTTCGAGGTCTACCTCGGCGGGCAGCTGGCACACCTTCGACGCGCGCAACAACAAGCCGCGCATCGGCCGGGTGCTGATCGCACGCGGCCGCGACGCCGCCGACGTCGCGATCAGCAACACGTTCGGGCCCAACACCCTGACGAGCTTCAGGGTCTGGACCGACGAGATGGTCGCCGCCTGAGCCGGTCGGAGAAGGATCCATGAATTGAAACCAGGCAAGCGGACGCTGTTCGAACGACTGCTCGCCATCACGGCGCGCTTCGGTCGCGGCGACGCATTCGCCAGGTACGCCGACGAAGAACCACCGCTGCGATCGGAGCTGTTCAGCGCCGATCAGATGGAGCAGCACGGGAAGAACCTGGCGTTCGCGCACCGACTGGCGCCGGGCCGCGCTCCCGACCAGCTGCTGACTCGGCTGACCGAGAACGACGGCATCCTCGCTGAAGTCTGCGACCTGCTGACCGCGGCGGTCACGACAAACCGCCGCATCACACCCGCCGCGGAATGGCTGCTCGACAATTTCTACCTGATCGAAGAGCAGATCCGCACGGCAAGGCGGCACTTGCCCAAGGGGTACAGCCGCGAACTTCCCCGCTTGGCGGCCGGCCCGTCCGCCAAACTCCCGCGTGTCTACGATCTCGCGTTCGAGGCGATCGCCCATGGCGACGGCAGGGTCGACGCGGAGAGCCTCTCCCGTTTCGTCGCGGCCTACCAGACGGTGACGCCGCTCAAGGTGGGGGAATTGTGGGCCATTCCCATCATGCTGCGCCTGGCGCTCATCGAGAACCTTCGGCGCGTCGGGGCCCGGATAGCGGCCGCCACGATCGACCGCAACCGGGCCGATGCGTGGGCGGACCAGATGGTCGACATCGCCGAGCACGATCCCAAGAGCCTGATTCTGGTGATCGCGGACATGGCGCGCTCGAACCCGCCGATGGTGAGCTCGTTCGTCGCCGAACTGGCGCGCCGGCTGCAGGGACAGAGCGCGGCTTTGGCTTTGCCGCTCACCTGGATCGAGCAGCGACTTTCCGAGTCGGGCTTCGGCATCGAGCAGCTGGTGCAATCCGAAACGCAGAAGCAGGCGGGCGACCAGGTCTCGATCAGCAACACGATCGGCAGCCTGCGCTTTCTGGGATCGATGGACTGGCGCGAGTTCGTCGAAACGATGAGCATCGTCGAGCACAAGTTGCGGGAGGATCCGGGCGGGCTGTACGGCAGGATGGATTTCGCGACCCGCGACCGGTACCGGCACGTCGTCGAGGAGATCGCCAAGGGAAGCCCTCTGTCGGAAGGCGACGTGGCGCGCAAGGCGATCCAGCTCGCACACGACGGCACGGGCGGCGCCAACGGCCATGACGGCGACGACGACCGCGCCGCCCACGTCGGTTTCTATCTGGTCGACAAGGGTCGGCCGCGGCTCGAACGAGCAGCGCAGGATGCGCCCATCGCCTGCCGAGGCGATCCAGAGGATGGGCCGGCGGGTCCCGTTGCTGCTGTACCTGGGCTCGATCGCGGCGGTCACGGCAGCGCTCACCGCGGCGCTGCTTGGCGAAGGCACAGCGACGACGGGGTTCCCGATGCCGTGCTCGTGACGCTCGCCGTCCTCCTGCTGCTGGCCACCAGCCAGTTGGCTGTCGGGAATGGTGAACTGGGTGGCGACCTTGCTGGTGACGCCGCGCGCGTTGCCGCGAATGGATTTTTCGCAGGGGCTGCCGCCGGAGTCGCGCACGCTGGTGGTGATACCGACGATGCTCACCGGCGCCGAAGACATCGAAGGCCTGGTCGAGGCGCTCGAGGTCCGGTTCCTCGCCAATCGGGACGACCATCTGCATTTCGGCCTGCTGACCGATTTTCGGGATGCGCCCACCGAAACGCTGCCCGAGGACGAGCCCTGCTGTGGCTGGCGCGAAAGGGAATCGACGACCTGAACGCAAAGTACGGGCAGGCGGCGGACCCGGCCGAGCAAGGCGCAACCGGCGCCACGTTCTTTCTTTTTCACCGTCCGCGCCGCTGGAATCCGGCGGAGCGGGCATGGATGGGTTACGAGCGCAAGCGCGGAAAGCTTGCGGACCTGAATGCCTACCTGCGCGGCGGCGGGAGCGATCGCTTCTCGCTCGTCGTCGGCGAGACCGCGGTGCTGTCGAATGTGAAGTACGTGATCACGCTCGATACCGACACGCAGTTGCCGCGCGACTCGGCGCGGCAGTTTGTCGGCGTGATGGCGCATCCGCTGAACCGTGCGCGCTTCGACGCCGCCGGCAAGCGCAATGGCAGCGCGCTGGTAACCGAAGGGTACGGGATACTGCAGCCGCGCGTGAGCATCAGCCTGCCCGGCGCGAACCGCTCGTGGTACGCGCGCCTGCACGGGGGCGACCCCGGCATCGACCCGTACACGCGCGCGGTTTCCGACGTCTACCAGGATGTGTTCCGCGAGGGCTCCTTCATCGGCAAAGGGATCTACGACGTCGACGCGTTCGAGCAGGCCCAGAACGGTCGCTTTCCCGAGAATCGGATCCTGAGCCACGACCTGCTCGAGGGTTGCTACGCGCGATCAGGGTTATTGAGCGACGTGCAGTTGTACGAGGAGTGCCCGTCGACCTATGCCGCGGACACCCGACGCCGGCACCGCTGGATTCGCGGCGACTGGCAACTGGCGGGATGGCTGCTGCCGCTCGTGCCCGGCCCCGGCAAGCGACGCCTGAGAAATCCGTTGTCGACGCTTTCGCAGTGGAAGCTGTTCGACAACCTGCGACGCAGTCTCGTCCCGGTGGCGTTGACTCTGCTGCTGCTGCTCGGATGGGCCGTCCTTCCGCATGCCTGGCTGTGGACCCTGACCGTGATCGCGATCCTGGCGCTTCCGCCGGCGAGCGCCTTCGTCCTGGACTTGTTGCGGAAGCCGGACGAGGTGCTGCTGCGTCAGCACTTCGCCGCCACCACGAACATGGCCGGCCTGCATGCGGCCCGGACGACGCTGACGCTTGCCTTCCTCCCGTACGAGGCGACGGTCAACCTCGACGCAATCGCACGCACCGCGTGGCGGATGCTGGTCGCACATCGACCGCTGCTCGAATGGAATCCGTCGGCCGCCGACGAACCGGATCACGGCTTGGGCGACACAACCAACCACGCCGGATTTGCCGCGTCGCTCAAGACGATGTGGATCGCCCCGGTCATCGCGGCCGCAACGGCGATCCTGTTGAACGAATCTGCACCATCCGCCCTGGCGGTAGCCACGCCGCTGCTTTTCCTGTGGTTCGTCTCACCCGGAATTGCCTGGTGGATCAGCCGACCGCTCATCCGTCGCGAACCGCAGCTGACGAGGGATCAGACGCTCTTCCTCCGGAATCTCGCGCGAAGGACATGGGCATTCTTCGAGACATTCGTCGGTCCGGACGACCATTGGCTGCCACCGGACAACTGCCAGGAACATCCGGTCGCCGCCGTCGCGCATCGCACCTCGCCCACGAACATGGGACTCGCTCTGCTGGCGAACCTGACGGCCTACGACTTCGGCTACATCCCGGCCGGACAACTCCTCCTGCGCACGGCGAATGCCATGGGCACGATGACTGGAACTGGAGCGGCACGAGGGGCACTTCTACAACTGGTACGACACGCAGTCCCTGAAGCCGCTCCCGCCTCTCTATGTCTCGGCGGTGGACAGCGGGAACCTCGCGGGTCATCTGATGACCTTGCGGCCGGGCCTCTCCGCACTTGCCGACGACAGGATCATGAGCCTGCAATGGTTCGAAGGATTGAGCGACACGCTGCGGACGCTCGCCGATGCCGTTGGCGGAATCGCGCCGGCGCCGCTCGTTCGCCTGCAGGGTGACCTCGAAACCGCTTACGACTCCCGGCCCACGACGATCGCAGCGGCGCGGCAGTGGCTCGACCGGCTCGACGCAGGGGTCGCCGAGGTCGCCGCAGCGTTCGCCGGCATTGCCGGCGCCGACTCTGCCAGCGCATCTGCGCCGTTGGGTGAATCGACGTTCTGGGCGGACACCCTCGTCCGGCAATGCGGGATCATGCGAAGCGAGTTCGCGTTCCTCGCGCCGTGGAGCGCGTTGCCGGCTGCGCCGCGCGGGTTCGGCGAACTCCCCGGCACCCTGGAGATTCCCACGCTGCGCGAACTTGCGGCGCTCGACGTGGAATTGCTGCCGGCCATCGAGCGCCGGCGGACCGGGGAGGCGCTGGCGGAGAACCGTGCATGGCTGGAGGCGCTGGCCCGCGACGTCACCGCGGCGAGCCGTCGCGCCACCGAGCGGATCGCGGAGATCGAACGCCTGGTGCGGCAATGCGATGAACTGGTCCGCATGGACTACGATTTTCTCTACGACCCGTCGCGTCACCTGCTGGCCATCGGCTACAACGTCGACGAGCGCAGGAGCGATCCCGGTTATTACGATCTGCTCGCCTCCGAAGCGAGGTTCTCCAGTTTTGTGGCGATCGCGCAGGGACACCTGCCGCAGGAGAATTGGTTCGCGCTCGGGCGCCTGCTCACGACGGCAGGGGGCCAGCCGGTACTCCTGTCGTGGAGCGGCTCGATGTTCGAGTACCTGATGCCGCTGCTGGTGATGCCTACGTACGACAACACCCTGCTCGACCAGACGTGTCGCGTGACGGTGGAGCGCCAGATCGCCTACGGGAAGCAGCGCGGCGTGCCCTGGGGCATTTCGGAGTGCGGCTACAACTCGGTCGACGCCAGCCTCAACTATCAGTATCGCGCCTTCGGCGTGCCCGGTCTGGGATTGAAGCGAGGGCTCGCGGAGGATCTCGTCATCGCGCCCTACGCGTCGGCGCTCGCGCTGATGGTGGCACCCGAGGAGTCGTGCCTCAACCTGCAGCGCCTCGCCGCCGACGGGCTCGCCGGACGATTCGGTCTTTACGAGGCGATCGACTACACCCCCGCGCGCCTGCCGCGCGGACAAGCCAGTGCCGTCGTGCGTTCGTTCATGGCGCATCACCAGGGCATGATCCTGCTCTCGCTTGCCCATTTGCTGCTCGAGCGTCCGATGCAGAAGCGATTCGAATCGGACCCCCTGTTCAAGGCCACGCTGCTGCTGCTCCAGGAGCGCATTCCGAAGACCGCAGCGCTCTATCCGCACCCCGCCGAGCTTTCCGCGATACGCGCCATTTCGAGCGGCCCCGAAGCGCCCGTACGCATGCTCACCAGCCCCGACACGCCGATACCGGAAGTGCAGTTGCTGTCGAACGGCAGGTACCACGTCATGGTCACGAACGCGGGCGGCGGGAGCAGCCGATGGAAGGACCTCGCCGTCACGCGCTGGCGCGAAGACAGCACCTGCGACGACCGGGGCACGTTCTGCTACATCCGCGACACGGCGAGCGGCGACTTCTGGTCGACCGCGCATCAGCCGACGGCGGCGCGCCCGACGCACTACGAAGCGATATTCACCGAAGCGCGCGCCGAATTTCGCCGGCGCGACCACGATTTCGAGTCGCATACCGAAATTGTCGTTTCGCCCGAAGACGACATCGAGCTGCGCCGGCTGCGCATCACCAATCACGCGCGAACGCGGCGCACGATCGATGTCACCAGTTACGCGGAAGTCGTTCTCGCGTCCGCTTCCGCCGACGCCCTGCATCCCGCGTTCTCCAATCTCTTCGTGCAGACCGAGATCATCCCGCAGCGGCAAGCCATCCTGTGCACGCGCCGGCCCCGCTCGCACGACGAGCCGGCACCCTGGATGTTTCACCTGATGGCCATCCACGGACCCAGTTCGCTGGACGTCTCCTTCGAGACGGACCGCATGGCGTTCATCGGCCGCGGGCGTACGGTCGCCGCGCCGCAGGCGATGCTCGACGCAGGACGGCTGTCCGGCAATCAGGGTTCGGTTCTCGATCCGATCGTCGCGATCCGGCACCGGATCACCCTCGATCCGCAGCAGACCGCGACGATCGACATGGCATCCGGCATGGCGGAGACGCGCGACGCCGCAGTGAGCCTCGTCGGAAAGTATCAGGATCGGCATCTCGCGGACCGCGTTTTCGATCTGGCGTGGACGCACAGCTGGGTGACGCTGCGCCAGATCAATGCCACGGAATCCGATGCGCAGCTCTATGCGCGCCTCGCCGGTTCCATCGTCTACGCCAACGCCTCGCTGCGCGCGGAAGCCGGCGTGCTCCTGCGGAACCGGCGCGGGCAGTCCGGGCTCTGGAGTTACGCGATCTCCGGCGATCTGCCGATCGTTCTGCTGCAGATCGGAGACTCGGAGAACATCGATCTCGTGCGCCGGCTGGTGCAGGCGCACGCGTACTGGCGCCTGAAGGGGCTGGCGGTGGACCTCGTGATCTGGAACGAGGACCGCGGCGGGTATCGGCAGGCCCTGCAGGATCAGATCATGGGGCTGATCGCCGCCGGTATCGAAGCCCACGTGATGGATCGACCGGGCGGGATCTTCGTGCGGCGGGCGGAGCAGATCTCGGACGAGGACCGCATCCTGCTCCAGTCGGTGGCGCGCGCCATCATCACCGACCGCCGGGGGAGCCTGGTGGAACAGATCACCCGTCGCGGCCCCGTGGAGGTGCGGGTCCCGCGCCTCGTGCCGACCCGGAACCATCGCGGCGAAATGCCACCCGCCGAACCGCCCTCGCGCGAGCTGATCCTGTCCAACGGGCTCGGGGGATTCACGCCCGACGGCAGCGAGTACGTCATCACGCTGCGCCCGGGCCAGGCGACGCCGGCGCCCTGGGTCAACGTGCTGGCGAATCCGGACTTCGGCACGATCGTTTCCGAATCCGGGCTGGCGTACACGTGGAGCGAGAACGCGCACGAGTTTCGTCTCACGCCGTGGAACAACGACCCCGTGAGCGATGCAAGCGGAGAAGCGTTCTTCCTGCGCGACGAGGAATCCGGGCAATTCTGGTCACCCTCGCCGTTGCCCGCCCGCGGCACCGGCGCCTATGTCACCCGCCACGGATTCGGCTACAGCGTCTTCGAGCACCGCGAGGATGGCATCAGCTCGGAGCTTTGCGGTGTACGTCGCCATCGACTGCGGCGGTGAAGTTCTCGGTGCTGAAGGTGCGCAATGTTTCGGGGCGTTCGCGCCGGCTCTCGGCCACCGGTTACGTGGAATGGGTCCTCGGCGATCTGCGGCCCAAGACGGCGATGCACGTGATCACCGAAATCGAGGCCAAGAGCGGCGCGCTCCTGGCACGCAATGCCTACAACACGGAGTTCCCCGACCGCGTCGCGTTCTTCGACGTGGACGACCCGATCCGCAGCGTGAGCGGCGACCGCACCGAGTTCCTGGGACGCAACGGCGCGCTGCGCAATCCCGCCGCGATGGCGCGACAGCGCCTTTCGGGCAAGGTGGGCGCGGCGCTCGATCCGTGTGCCGCCATCCAGGTCTCGTTCGATCTGAAGGACGGCGAGGAGCGCGAGATCGTCTTCCGGCTCGGCGTCGGCCGAAATGCCGTCGATGCCGGCAGCCTCGTGCAGCGCTTCCGCGGATCGACCGCCGCTCATGGCGCGCTGGACGCGGTGCGAGCGCGCTGGACGCGCACGCTCGGCACCTTGCAGATGGACACGCCCGACGCATCGCTCAACGTGCTGGCCAACGGCTGGCTGCTGTACCAGACGCTGGCGTGCCGCCTGTGGGCGCGAAGCGGCTACTACCAGTCGGGCGGCGCCTTCGGCTTTCGCGATCAGCTGCAGGACGTCATGGCGCTCGTCCACGCCGAGCCCGCGCTCGATGCGCGAGCATCTTCTCCGCTGCGCGGGACGCCAGTTCCTGGAGGGCGACGTCCAGCATTGGTGGCACCCGCCGTCGGGCCGCGGCGTGCGGACGCGCTGCTCGGATGACTATCTGTGGCTGCCGCTGGCCACGGCACGCTATGTGAACGCGACCGGCGACGGCGGCGTGCTGGACGAATCGATCCACTTCCTGGAAGGTCGCCCGGTGAACCCGGGGGACGACTCCTACTACGACCTGCCCCGCCGGTCCGCGGAATCGGCCAGCCTCTACCAGCACTGCGTGCGCGCCATCGACCATGGCCTGCAATTCGGGGCGCACGGCCTGCCGCTGATGGGCTCCGGGGACTGGAACGACGGCATGAACCTCGTCGGGGATCAAGGGTACCGGCGAAAGCGTCTGGCTGGGGTTTTTCCTGTTTGCGGTGCTGAAACAGTTCGCAGCGCTCGCGCAGGCGAAGGGTGACGCGGCGTTCGCGGAACGATGCAATGCGGAAGGCCTCAAGCTTCGCCAGAACCTCGAGCTGCACGGTTGGGACGGCGAGTGGTACAAGCGCGCGTACTTCGACGACGGCTCGCCGCTGGGCTCCGCGACCAACCGCGAGTGCAGGATCGACTCCGTCGCGCAAAGCTGGGCGGTGCTGTCGGGCGCGGGCGATGCCACCCGCTCGCGTGCGGCGATGAACGCCGTCGACGAGCGCCTCGTGCGCCGCGATCACGCGTTGATCCAGCTTCTGGATCCGCCCTTCGACCGGTCCAATCTCGACCCGGGCTACATCAGAGGCTACGTCCCGGGCGTGCGCGAGAACGGGGGACAGTACACGCACGGCGCGATCTGGGCGGCGATGGCTTTCGCGGCCATGGGCGATCGGGACCGCGCCTGGGAACTCATGACCATGATCAACCCGGTGCGTCACTCGCAAACACCGGAGGGCATGGCGACCTACAAGGTGGAGCCGTATGTGATCGCCGCCGATGTCTACGCGCTGCCGCCGCACAACGGCCGCGGCGGCTGGAGCTGGTACACGGGCTCGGCCGGATGGATGTACCGGCTCATCTCCGAATCGCTGCTCGGTTTGACGCTCGAGCGGGGTTGTCTCCGTTTCGCGCCGTGCCTTCCCGCCGACTGGACTGCGTTCACGATGCGCTATCGGTACGGCGAGACCACGTACGCCATCGCCATCCGGCAGACGTTCGCCGCCGCCGGCGAAGGAAAACAGCGCGCCGAGATTACGGTGGATGGCGTCGCGCAAGCGGATGGCTCGGTTCACCTTGTCGACGATCGCGCTGCGCACGACGTCCTGGTCGAGGTGCGCCCGGCATCGAGGTCGGAGGTGTCATTGCGCCTGGCGCCATTGGGTTCCCATACGTGACAGCTCGTCGCGCCTGCACGTGACGGGCTGAGACCTGTCGGATATCCGGCTCGGTTGCTCGAATGCCCAGCGTGCGGTAACAGACCGACAGGCGAACTGGACGCAAGGCATCGTATCGGATATCGACGAGCTGGCTGCAGCAATCGATCATAAGGTTTCGTCGCCGTATCGTGGCAGGATGTGCACCTCCAGCACGGATCCAGGAATCGATTGCAGGCAACGATATGTCATCCCCCAAACCCATACAGATCATCCTGGCCCGTCAGCTTGCCAGCAACCTTGCGACGCCCATTCTCATCGTGGACACCGAGGGGACGCTCATCTTCTACAACGACGCGGCCGAGACGATTCTGGATCAGCGCTTCGATGAAACCGGGGAGGTGCGCGCCGACGATTGGACGGGCCGTTTCGCGATTGCCGACGAGGCGCGCAACCCGATTGCGCAGGAAGACCGCCCCATGATGATGGCGCTGTCCGAGCGCAAGCCCGTCTCGCGAACGGTATGGATGCGATGCGGGCATCGCGAATGGCGGCACATGAACATCACGGCCTATCCGCTCATCGGCGTGGGCGGTCAATTCCTCGGCGCGAAAATGATCTTCTGGGAAGTCTGAGATGCAGGTCACCCTGTGGGGAACGCGGGGATCGCTCGCCACGCCCGGCCCGGAGACGGCGCGATACGGCGGGAACACCTCGTGCGTAGGCATCGTCGGGCGCGAGGGCACCATGCTCGTGCTGGATGCGGGCACGGGCGTGCGCCGCCTCGGGGCGAGGATTCCCGAATCCGTGCGCCGGGTCGACATCCTGTTGACGCATCTCCATATGGACCACATTCAGGGGCTGGGCTTCTTCGCCCCGCTTTATCGGCCTGACGTGGAAGCGCACATCTGGGGCCCTGGCAGCGTCACGCTGCGCCTGCAGGCACGCCTCATGCGCTATCTTTCGCCCCCGCTGTTTCCGGTAAGCCTCTCCGAGCTGCCATGCAAGCTGACGTTTCACGAAGTCCCCCGTGATGAAGTCGACATCGGCGAGTTCCGTGTCACGTCCGCACTGGTGTGCCATCCTGGTCCGACGGTGGGATACCGCATTGCCGAGGCAGGCGGAAGCGTGATGACCTACCTGCCGGATCACGAACCGGCATTGGGCAGTTCGCACTTTCCGTCTTTGCCACGGGCATGGACTTCCGGCAGCGCACTGGCGGCGGGCGCGGACTTGCTGATACACGACGGCCAATACAGCGCCGCCGAGTATCCCGGCCACTGCGGCTGGGGACACAGCTCGCTCGAGCACACGCTCGACTTCGGCACGCTGACCGAAGTGAAGCACCTCGTGCCGTTCCACCATGATCCCGGCCATTCCGATGCGGACCTCGACCATCTGCTTGCGGAAGCCATCGACAAGACCAAGCCCTCCTACCGCGTCACGCCCGGAATCGAGGGCGCGATACTCGAACTGTAGGTCCGGCCGTCCGGTGCCGGAACCGGTCGGCACTCCCCGCCACGGCGCGCATGCGTGCGTCAGCGCACGGACGCCACGAGTCGATCCGCCTAGTCTTTGCTCCATGGCCGCCGTTTCCGTGTGGCCCGGAACGAAGGAACAATCCAGATGAGCTTCCAATGAATATCGACAAGCGTTTCGTCATGTTGCTCGCCGTTGCCGCCGGCGCCGCAGTCGGCGCGGTGGCCGCATCGAAATCGTGGCTGCGACATCGCCACACCACGCGCGACCGGGAACACAAGCAGGATCTCAAGTCGTGGGAGAACGAAGGCGGCAACCTGGCGCCGGCTGCCGTCTCGCCGGCACAGCCGTAGCCTCGAGCGCCTGGGGGCGGACCAGCCCGCAGGTCTTCGCATCATCCGCGCCGTCGCGGCCGCTCCATGGCTCGCGATCCGCGGCTCCTCACCCCAACGGGAAAGCGCACATCATGAAACGAGTACTCAAACCCTTATTGATCGCGATCACGCTGGCGGCCGCGGGTTCGGCCGCTGCCGACAGCATTACGTTCTACCAGGACGACAACTACCGCGGACGTCAATTCACCGCCGATCAATCCGTTGCGAACTTCGGCCGCAATGGCTTCAATGACCAGGTCAGTTCGGCGGTCGTGCACGATGGCCATTGGGAGATCTGCGTCGACAGCGAATTCCGCGGCAGTTGCGGAGTGCTCGGTCCCGGCGCCTATCCCAATCTCGGCGCGTACGCCGGTCGCGTCAGTTCGGTGCGCCCCGTCGACGGCCGCCATGCCGACAATCGTCCCGACAATCGCTCCGATGATCGCGGTCGCAACCGCGAAGCCCGCGCGACGTTGTACGAAGGTCCGAACCTTTCCGGGCGCTCCTATCCGCTCAACGACATAATGCCGAACATGGGCCGGACCGGATTCAACGACCGCGCATCGTCGTTGCGCGTCGATCGCGGTTACTGGATCTTCTGCAGTGACTCCGAATTTCGGGGGGAATGCCGTACCTTCGGTCCCGGCGAATATGCTTCGCTTCCGGGTCTCAACAACGTAATCTCGTCAGGGCGCCGGATCTCGAACGACTATCCGTACGGCGACCGGCCCAACTGGCAGCGTGATCCGTTCAATCAATCGCTGAACTCGCAGAATCGCCAGTAGGCATCCGGCGAGTGGCGGCCGGTCAAGCGCGCCGGCGCGCTTTCCGTCTTGCGTACAGGCCCATCAGCGGCGTCACCGAAATGCCGTGCAGCAAGACCGATGCGGCGACCGTCGTCAGCGTGATCGCGATCAGCTCTTTCGCCAGCGGTTCCGGCAAACCGTGATTGATCGCGTACATCAGGTAGAAGATCGAGCCGACGCCGCGAATGCCAAACCAGGCAATCAGGATGCGCTGATCACGCGATACGCTGCGCGCGCCCATCAGTCCCAGCCAGACCGAAGCGGGACGGGCCACGAGAAACAGGAGCAGAAGGAACCAGACGACGGGCGACGGCCAATTGGTGTAGGACAACATGGCGCCGACCACCATGACCACCACCAGCTCGGCGATTCGCTCGAGTTGCCCGTTGAAGCCCTTCACGGCCTCCATCAGGTAGACGCCGGCGTGATCGGCGTGGGTGGCCAGTTCCCTTTCGCTTCCCGCACCCATGACAATCGTGACCTCCGCCGGGCGCGACGGCTTGTCCTGCCGCGAGTGTTCCTTGACCCGCTGCAGCGCGAGTCCTGCGGCAAACACCGCAAGAAAACCCGAGGCGAAGCTGAGCTGCGCAACACCGTAGGCGATCGCGATCAGTCCGAGCGCCAGGAACTCGTCGAGGCCGACCGCCTCCTGATGCCGTGTGCGCAGGTAGAGAACCAGCTTCCCGATCAATGCTCCCAGTGCACCGCCGATCGCCAGCCCGCCGGCGATGGCCCACACCACGTCGACGGCCAGCCAGCGCCAGCCGCCGTCGCCGAAGTCGTAGAGTCCGAGCAGGCCCAGGGCGAGCAGCACGACAGGAAACGCGGCGCCGTCGTTGAGGCCGCCCTCGGCGGTGAGGCTGAAGCGGAGGCGGTCGCGATCGGACGAATCCTCGACCTGCACGTCGGACGCGAGCACGGGATCGGTGGGCGCCAGAATCGCCGCCAGCAGGATCGCCGCGCCCGCGGGCAGCCCGAGCAGGAGGACGCCGATGACCGCGACGAACACCACCGTCAGCACCATCGACGGGAAGGCCAGGCGCAACGGCAGGTACCAGCGCTTGTCGCGCAGCGGAACGCCGAGCTTCAGTCCGACGGCGAACAGCGAGATGAGCAGCGCGATTTCCGCCATCCTTTCCAGGTCGACGGAGTGCAGGAGCGGGTCGGGCGCCATGAGCGCCCACCCCGCCGGCCCAAGGGCATAGCCGATGGCCAGGTAGAGAATGCCGGGACTCAGCGGCAATCGCTGCAGAAGCGTGCCGAGGAGCGCCATGGTGATCAAGATGGCGCCGATGACGAGCGCCCAGGTGGTGACGGACATCGCGGATTCCAAAGGGAACAGGACCAGCCGGGGCACGCGGCTCGCACCACGATGACCGCAACCGGGCAGCGCGTCGGTGCGGCGACGCACACTGTGGCGTGCGTACGACGGCGCACAGACCGGGGCCGGACCTCCGGCTAGGCTGATCGATATCAGCGATCGTGCAAACAGCCTGAGCGTATTCGACGCATGTCCTCAATTGCCAAGCTTCTTCTTCTGGTCGCACTGTTCGCCCTGGGCTGGGGCACGGATAGCCACGCCGACAAGCGCACCGTCTGCACGATCACCGTCAATTCGTCCGACGAAAAGGAGATGTTTCGGCAACGCCTGCCCGAGGATCAGTATCAGTTCGTCGAGCTGGTGGAACGCGGTCGACCCGACTGGCTGGCCTCGGCCTGCCGGCAGGGCGTCCGGTGCGACATGCTCGTCATCTCGGGCCATTTCGACGGGAGCACCGAGTTCTATTCGGACCAGGTGGCCGCCAGCGAGTTCCTGCCGGTCGCGGAGATGGAGCGCGCTTCCTGCAGCGACTCCTGCCCGGGACTGTTCTCGCAATTGAAGGAGGTCTATCTCTTCGGCTGCAACACGTTGAATGCGGACGCGATCAGGAGCGCGTCCTCGGAAGTCGGCCGCAGCCTTGTGCGCGCCGGGCACTCGCAGGCGGACGCGCAGCGCCTGGCGCGCACCCTCGATCAGCGTCACGGCGAAAGCAGCCGTGATCGCATGCGCCGGATCTTCGCGAACGTGCCCGTCATCTACGGCTTTTCTTCGGTCGCGCCGCTGGGGCCCGCGGCGGCGACCCTGCTCGGCCGCTACCTGCAGGCGTCGTCGCTCGCCGAGGTCGGCAGCGGTCGCGCGAGTCCCAGGCTCCTCGGCCACTTCGCCGCCGAGTCCATGATCGCCGTCAGCGGCCTGCGCGAATCGGATCCGCGCGCCGTCTATCGGCGCGAGGCCTGTCAATTCATCGACGACCGGCTGTCGCCGGCGCAGAAGCTCGGCTTCATCCACGGCCTCCTGCGCCGCGACATGGCGGAAGTCCGCATGTTCCTCGAGCGCATCGAAGGCCTGTTCGCTTCGTTGACCGAAAGCGAGCGGCAAACCCCGTCCTTCGCGCAGGCGCTGGGCGAGATCGCGCGCGATGACGTCACGCGCGACCGTTACCTGCGCTTTGCGGAGGACGCCGATCTGCCGCAGATTCGCGCCCGCATGATCCAGCTCGCGGGCACGCTGGGCTGGCTGTCGCCGCAGGATGAGCGCGCCGAGCTGGTACGCATGATCGGCGACGTGCTCGGGCGCAGATCCGTCGGCGCGGCCGAAGTCGACCTGATTTGCGCGCTGAACACGGACCACGCGCTGGACCAGGAACGCCATCGCCTGTCGCTGTCGCCAGCGGACGCCGACAAGGTGACGCACGCGGCGGCCCTGGGATGCCTCGGGAGCACCGAGGGCCGCGCCCGCGTCCTTCGAGGCGCTGACCAGTGACGACGACGCCGAAGTTCAGATCGCCGAGGTCTATCTCGGGCATCGACCGATCACCGACGTCGACGAGATTCGTGTCGTGGCGAGCGGGATCGCGCGCATGACGGAACCGGCGCGCAGGTCCGCGCGCTCGACACCCTGGCGCGCCATCGCCTCAGCGATCGCCAGAGTCTGGACGAGCTGGCGCGCCTCTTCCCCGTTTCCCGATCGGTCGATGTGCAGCGGGCCATCGCCGCGGTCTTCATTCGCTCCGACTATCGACTGTTGCCGAGACCCGAAATGGTCACGCATGCTGAGCCAATCCCGCCTGAAGTCACCCGGCGGCGCCGACATCATCGACATCCTCATCCGCCGCCTGCAGACGCCCTAGCGTCCAGCGTGGCGATGTCACCGGCCCGGCGCCCGGCCTTACGGGCCATCGGCCGGCAACATGTGGTAGGCTTGATGCCCGTCGAACGGTGCGCCGGGGGACGGAAGCCCTGCGTGGTGATTCTGCCTGCGCGAGGTCGGACGTGCCGGCCGGCCTCATGCTTCGCCTCACGGATCAATGACGGCCAGGTGCCGAAGCCCCGGCCGGAGGTATCGTGGCGATACCAGTGCGTTTGCGATCACTTGTCGTGCCTGCCCGGGATTTTCTGCTGATCGCGCTGCTCGCGGCCGGTTTCTGCACGGCGGCGCACGCCGACAAGCGCACGGTTTGCACCATCACCGTCAATTCGCCGGACGAAAAGGAGATCCTTCGGCAACGCCTGCCCGAAGATCAGTACCAGTTCGTGGAGCTGGTGGAGCGCGGCCGTCCCGATTGGCTCGCCTCGGCCTGCCGGCAGGGCGTTCGCTGTGACCTGCTCGTCATCTCGGGCCATTTCGACGACGGGAGCGAGTTCTACTCGGATCGACTGGGCGCGCGCGAATCCTTGCCGGTCGCCGAGATGGAGCGCGTTTCCTGCAGCGACGTCCTGTCCGGGACTGTTCTCGCAATTGAAGGAGGTCTACCTCTTCGGTTGCAACACGCTGAATGCGGAAGCCGTCACGAGCACGACCCCGGAAGTCGGGCGCAGCCTCGTCCGCGCCGGGTACTCGCCGGCCGAGGCCGAGCGCACGGCGCGCGCGCTCGACCAGCGCCACGGCGAGAGCAACCGCGACCACATGCGCCGCATCTTCATGAACGTGCCCGTCATCTACGGCTTTTCCTCGCGCGCGCCGCTCGGGCCCAGCGCAGCGACGGTCCTGAATCGATACTTCGAATCGGGTTCCCCGATCGCGCTGGGCAGCGGTCGCGCCAATCCGAAGCTCCTCAGCCACTTTGCGGCGAACTCGATGACGATTGCCAGCGGCATGAGCGATGCGGATCCGCAAGCGGCCTATCGGCGCGAGGTTTGCCGGTTTGTCGATGACCGATTGTCGCCGGCAGAGAAACTCGGCTTCATTCACAGCCTCCTGCACCGCGACATGGCGGAAGTCCGCATGTTTCTCGACCGCATCGAAGGTTTGTTTGCGTCGCTCACCGAAGGCGAGCGGCAAACCGCTGTCTTACGTGCAGGCGCTGGGCGAGATTGCGCGCGATGGCGTCGCGCGCGACCGGTACCTGCGCTTTGCCGAGGACGCCGATCGACCGCAGATTCGCGCCCGCATGATCGAGCTCGCCGGCGCACTGGGCTGGCTGTCGCCGGCAGAACAGCGCGCCGAGCTCGTACGGATGGTCGGCGATTTGATTGCGCGGAACTCCATTGAATCGTCCGCTGTCCAGCTGGTCTGCTCGTTGAACGAACGTTACGAGCTGGACCGGGTTCGTCATCACCTGCAGCCGTCGGCGTTGCAGACCGACAAAGTGAACAATGCCGCCGCGCTGGCCTGTCTGGGAAGCGTTCAGGCACGCGCTCGTGTCCTGCAGGCGCTGACGAGCCACGACGATGAAGCAGTGCAGATCGCGCAGGTCTACCTGAGCCACCACCCGATGACCGACGTCGAGGAACTGCGCGTTGTGGCGAGCAGGATCGCGCGCATGACGGGATCCGGGGCGCAGGTGCGCGCTCTCGACACACTCGCCCGGCATCGGTTGAGCGATCGCCAAAGCCTGAACGAGCTGACACGCTATTTCCCTGCCGCCGGCTCCGTGGACGTGCAGCGCGCCATCGCCGCCGTTTTCATTCGCGCCGACTATCAGGCGATCGCCAAGCCCGAAGTCGCAAGCGTACTCAGCCAGTATCGCCTGAAATCCCCGGACGGGAACGACATCATCGACATCCTTATCCGCCGCCTTCGCGCGCCCTAGCCTCTGCAGCGTTCGCCCGGCAACGTCGCATCGATCACGAATCCGGACTCACGCCGCAACGAGGAGATCGACATGTTCAAGATCGAGGTTGAAGACGACAGAGGCGTTTGGAGCGACGTCCGAGGTGAAGACGGCAAAGTGCTGACGTTCGACGCGGAAGATGCGGCGCGCGCCGCACTCGCGGAGCGCTTTCCGATACTTGTCCAGATGGAAAAGTACGCCGGCGGCAAACGGACCCGCGTCATACGCATCCTCGAGGACGATGACGATTGGCCGGAGCGTCCCGGCGGCCGTTGACCCGTCATAACCAACCAAGAGTATCGCGGCGCGCCGCCTCGGGTGGCGCCAGGCAGCAATCCGGCGACCTTACATCTTCTTCTGTACGTCCTTGGCCGTGTCCTGAACCACCTCGCCGCTACGTTCAATGTCCTTTCCCGCACCGGCCACGGTATTGCACCCTGCCACCGCGCTCAATACGCCGAAGAGTCCAAGCATCATCAGCGCTGTGAGAACTTTCCGTGCCATGATCAATCTCCTTGTATGCGCCGCCATTGCCGGCGTAGCCTCGCTTCCACGCAAGGTCCGCTTGCCCGCGAACAACGTCTTCGCGCTGGCGAAGTGACAAACGCACGCAGCGCGACCGCGCCACGTGCTTTCTTTTCCAGATACCGGCTCACTTCAAGCGCATGTCGTTCTTGACGGACTTGACGCCCGCGACATTGCGCGCCACGACGACCGCCGTGTTCTCAGCCGCAGTCGAGCTCACGAATCCGCTCAGCTGAACCACGCCCTTGAACGTCTCGACATTGATCTCGGCCGACTTCAGGGTCGGCTCGTTGAAGATGGCGGTCTTGACCTTGCCGGTGATGACCGTGTCATCCACGTATTCGCCGGTGCCTTCCTGCTTTGCCGTCGAGGCGCAGCCCAGAGCCGTAGCCATCATAAGTACGCCTGCGAGTGTTGCCCATTTGCGAGTGATGCTGTTCATGGTTTTTCCTTTGAGTGAAGCACACCGCCGTCGCCGCGCGGGATTACAGACGTCCCATCAGGAACAGGACGATCACGATGATCAGTACAACACCGACGATGCCGCTGGGACCGTAGCCCCAGCTGCGGGCGTGCGGCCAGGTGGGCAGGACGCCAAGCAGCATCAGGATGAGGATGATCAGCAGAATGGTGCCAAGGCTCATGACTTGCTCCTTTGTTCGACGCCACCGCTTCCCGGGCACCAACACTGATGCGCCGGACCGGATCCACGATTCAGCCGCTGGCGGGCATGCAAGTAGAGTATCGGTGGCGACGCAGCGCGTCTGTTCGGTGGCGCACAAGACTCGGTTATTCGCCCTGATTGTGCAGCCGCGCGCGGGCGCTCGATTGCTCACTCCATCTTGCCGAAAAGCATCCAGGCGACGACGGTGGCGAGGCCGAGGTTGACCACCATCAGAATCAGGTACCCGTCGAATTCGAATCCTGCCCAGCCATTCCCGCCGGCGCCCGTCGCGACAGCGCCCGACATGTGGCTGGTGATCAGCCCGCCTCCAAGGAGAAGGACAACCAGCGCGGCGGCCAGAAGCGCCATGCCGAGAATTGTCTTGACTGCCGTGTTCATGGAAACGCGAGCCTTCATCGGGTCAATGTTTCGGGAAGTTGACGACGGATTCGGTCACTGCGAGTAATCTTCCGGTCCACGTGCTATCGATGGAAGTGCCTGCCGGCCATCCCGGCACCAAGGATACGCAGGGCATGCGGGCCGTCTGTACGGTACCGTACGCGCGCCTGTGGCGTGCCTCGAGCACAAGTGGATGAGGAGGGCACGCGTATGACCAAGAAGCCGGACATGCCGTGGGTCGTGCGCTTCGGGGCGATGCAGCGTCTCGCCACGGCGCTTGGCCTGGCGGTCGTTGCGTTCCTCGCGCAACCCGACTCGATCTCGTGGCACACGCGCATCGTTGCCAGCTGGGATCTCGGCGCGCTTGCCTATCTTGGCCTTGCCTGGGCGCTCATGGCAAAGGCCGACGCCGGCATCACCCGCGGCCACGCGCTGAGCCAGGACCAGAGCGGGTACATCATCTTTCTGTTCGTGGTGGGGGCGTCGTGCGCCAGCATCGTCGCCATCGGCTTCGTCGTTGGCACCATCCGTGACCTGCCGTTCTGGATACGCGCCTGGCACCTCGCGATGACCATCGCGGCGCTGGTCTCGTCGTGGCTGCTGATCCAGACCGTGTTCACGTTCCACTATGCCCACCGCTACTACGTCGGCCCGCACGGTGAATCCGCCGCGGCCGCCCCACTGCTCTTCCCGGGCAGCCGCGAGCCCGACTACTTGGATTTCGCGTACTACTCGTTCGTGGTCGGGATGACCTCGCAGGTGTCCGACGTCGCGGTCGCGTCACGCCCCATGCGGAGGCTGACGATGATCCACGCCATCCTTGCGTTCCTCTTCAATATCGCCGTGCTGGCGCTCAGCATCAACATCATCGCCAGCGTGGTCTAGCCGACCGCAGGGGCCGGTTGTGTCCGACGGATGTCCCCTCAATCGAAATAGCGATCGCGGTCCTGACCGGGTCTCATTCCCGGCGATTGCGCTCGATCCACTGCGCGAACGCCTCCAGGAACTTCGCGAGGAACGTGCGCGTCGGATCGTTTACAAGCGCGCCCGTGTCGTCGAACAGGCTGGCGCAATTGCCGATGTACGCTTCCGGCTGTGCCATCGCCGGGACGTCCAGGAACACGAGCGATTGCCGCAGGTGGTGATTGGCGCCGAACGCGCCGAGAGCACCCGGAGAGACGCTGATTATCGCGCCCGGCTTGCCGCTCCAGACGCTCTTCCCGTAGGGTCGCGACCCGACGTCGATGGCGTTCTTCAATGCGCCGGGAACCGACCGGTTGTACTCGGGCGTCACGAACAGCACGGCATCCGCGGCCCCGACGCGCTCCTTGAATTCGCGAACCGCGGGCGCCGGGTCGGCCTCGAGGTCCTGGTTGAACAACGGCAGATTGCCGATCTCGACGATCGCGAGCTTCAGCGACGCGGGCGCCATGGCGATCAACACGTTCGCCAGCTTGCGATTAAGCGATGCCTTGCGCAGGCTGCCCACGAGAACTGCCACGTTTCGGGTCGTGCTCATGTTGATCCTTCCGCGTCGATTGGCGCGACCGATGCCGGGGCGGTTCGATGCCCGATTTCGCGTTACTTCCTGGATTCCTTGCGTTGCTGCTCGCCTTTATCGGCATTCTTCTCGTGCTTGAGTTCCTGCGGCTTTGGTTCTTTTGTCGGAGGCCCTCCCGGGGTTCCGCGCTTAGCCGGCGCAGGGGGACGTTGCGCGCGCTGTTGCTGGTAATGCTCGCGGACTGCGACGTCGCGCGGCTGATAACGGTAATTCTGGCTCCGCAGCACATTTTGCTGCTCGACGGGAGGATATCGTTCCCCTGCATACTGCCGCTGATAGGAAGGCAATGGGGCGGGCGCCGGGGCGGAGCTGCGGTTCCATTTGTCCCATCCGCTACGACGCTGCTCCCATTCATGGCCCCAATGTTCGCCCCACCGGGGCGGCGCATCGGCCCGCCACGCGCCAAAGTAGACGGGACGCTGCCGGTAATAACGCACGGGGACCCGCAGGACGTAGAGCGGCACGACCGCGGGAGCCACAATTGCCCAGGGCCCGTTGTACCAGGAACTCGCGTACCAGTTGTCCCCCTCGTATACCCAGTACATGCCATCGTAGAAGAAGAAATTCGAATTGAGGTTCGGCGCGTAGTAGACCGGATAGCCGGGAACCCGGACCAGTTGGGGGTACGACGGCAAATTGATCCCGATGCTCACGCCGGGAAAGCCGATACCTACGCTCAGCTGAGACGTGGCGGGGGTAGCCGCGAACAGCAACATCCACAAGACAACAATTCCGAATCGCATCTTCCATTCTCCCGACCGACATCCAGCGTCCGGGTCGACTGATGCCCAAGGAAGGCGACACCAAACCCGACGGTTCACGCATTCGCCGTGGTAAGGCTATGGGATCCCATCCCGGGCCGTCTGTTCGATATCGAACACAACGCAATGTCAGGGCAGCAACGGGGCGAGCAAGAAGCAACGGCGCGGGCTTGCCCGCGCCGCTGCATGCTGCGGCAGCACCCGGCCCTCTAGGCGTTTTTCTTCGCCGCTTTCTTCGCCGTTTTTTTGGCGGGCGTTTTCGCTGCACCTTTGGCGGCCCGCACTTTCCTCTGGACTAGCGTCCGCGCCTTTTCTGCTTCGCGCTTGGCGCCTGTTCGCGCAAGTCAAATTGAAGAATGGCAAGAAACGCCAGCGCAGGTCGCGGTCACACCACCGTTCCGAAAAGCGTCCCGACCCCTGCCGTCAGTCCCATGGCAAGCGCGCCCCAGAACGTCACGCGCATTGCACCCTTCGTCACGCTTGCGCCACCCACCCGCGCAGCCAGTCCGCCCAGGAGCGCAAGGAAGACCAGCGACGCTCCGGCGACGACGGGGATCAGGCTCGGCTCGGGGACTATCACGACAGCCAACAGGGGCATCGCGGCGCCGACGGCGAAGCTGGCCGCCGAGGTGAACGCAGCCTGAATCGGCCGCGCGCTGAGTGTCTCGGAGATTCCGAGCTCGTCGCGGGCATGTGCCCCCAGCGCGTCATGGGCCATGAGTTGATCGGCAACCTGCTTCGCGAGCGCGGGGTCGAGGCCGCGGCCGACGTAGATCGCCGTCAGCTCCCGACGCTCGCCCTGGTCGTCGGCTTTGAGTTCCGCGCGCTCCATGTCGAGCGCGGCCCCTTCGGAATCCGCCTGCGAGCGGACGGACACGTACTCACCGGCCGCCATCGACATGGCTCCCGCAACCAGACCGGCGAGCGCCGCGACCATCACGCTACTGTGGGTCGCCTCCGCAGCGGCAACGCCGAGCACCAGGCTCGCGGTCGACACAATGCCGTCGTTGGCGCCCAATACCGCGGCGCGCAACCAGCCGATGCGGTCGGTGCGGTGCCATTCCCTGTGGCGCATTGCCATGCCCGGGCCTCCCTTCGAATGCGAAACGGGTGGGACCTGCTAGCGGGACGGTTGCCGTCGGTGGCGCCGACGCGACGCACACCCAGTTCAAGTTCGGCAACGACGCGAGCGACGGGCGCTACTTCGTCTTCGCCGACTTCTTCACGGTCTTCCTCGCCGCCGGTTTCCGGGCGGTCTTCTTCGCTGCTGTCGGCACGGTCCTTTTCGCCGCCGGCTTGCCGGTCGTCTTCTTGGCGGCAACCTTCGCCGCCTTCTTCCCCGCCGGCTGCGGGTTCGAAACCTGCTTCACGGCTCGCTTCGCCACCCTCCCCACCGCAGCGACGGCGCCACGCACGGAGCTCTTGACGGACTTGACGGCGTCCTTCGCCGCTTTTCTGACTTTCTTCTCAAGAGGACCCTGCGCGGCCTCGTTCTCGGCTTTCGACTTGTGGCGCAGGTCGGCGGCATGGGCGCGCTTGTAGGTCTGGATGTCCTTGAAATGGCCGCTCTCGTCACGGACGGCATAGAGCTTGGTGCCGGATCGGCTTCTCATCGTGGTGCGTCGCGTGGCCATGGTTTCTCCTGTCTGGGTTGCGGGACGTCGGCGCAGATGCGCGCCGCGCAACTGCGATTATTCACCAGGGCGTGCAGTCTGTCAGCAACAGTTCCCGCAGTCAGTGTGCGATCGAGCCGGCACATTCGAGCACCGGCTGTTCCATCGGGCATCCCGGAGGGAAACCGATTCGGCGCATCCCGTTTCTGTGCGATAGCGAACAGACTCGGTCGGCAATCGAGTCTAGAGTGAATTCGTGGTTGGGAAGGACGATTTGGCGGCGCCGCGCAAACGCTCTCCTGCTGAACGCCTGGAGGGTGACTACGGAGGACTACGTGGCATCACGTTTCCAGCTTCCACACTTTTTCAGTACGGCGTGCCGGCCGTTTTCCGGCACACGTTATCAGGAGCAAGTCATGAGCATGAACAAAGACCAGATTGAAGGCCGCGTCAAGGAAGTGAAAGGCAAGATCAAGGAAGTCGCCGGCAATCTCGTGGGCAACGAGACGATGGAAGCAAAGGGCAAGATCCAGAAGACGCTGGGCGAGGCGCAGGCAAAGTTCGGTGACGTCAAGAAGGATCTGAAAGACGCAAAGAAGAGTTCCTGACCGTCCGGCGCCGATCGTTCGCCTTTCGGCACCGGGCAGCTGCGCGACGCGGCAATGCCCGCGCAGCGTGCGGTGCCGAACGGACGGCGGACGTGGGTGGGCCCAGACTACAGTCGAGTCTCGAAGCGAGTAGCAGGGTATGTTGGTCGTGTTTTGCAAAACCGGCTCGCTGTCGAGATCGGACCGGCAGTGGATGGCGTTGCGGCCGGCCCGCGGCAGATGGAAACGACGCCAGCCAGGAAAACCGGGAAACCGGACGACAAACAGGTGGATTCCATGCTTTATACAATCGCGGTAGTACTCCTCGTTCTGTGGCTCCTTGGGCTCGTGACGTCCTACACCTTGGGCGGCTTCATCCACGTTCTTCTGGTATTCGCCGTCGTCATGGTGCTGGTCAACCTCATCAGCGGGCGACGCGCTCTGTGACGTCGTGAGACCAGGACGTCGACCCAGGACGTCGATCGGAAGTGAACGACACCAAAACGTGAGGGTCAGTGCATATGAACGCGAGAGAGTGGTTAACGGGTGCGGCAGACGATCGGGTCACCACCGACAAGGTGATGGCCGATCTCAGGGTGCTTGCGGCCGACATGGAACAGCTGTTGAAGGCCACCGCAGGCCAGACCGGACAACAGGTAGCGCAGGTGCGCGCCAGAGCCGAGGAATCGCTGGCGGCCGTGAAGGCGCGTGTCGCCGAAGTGCAGCATGTGGCGCTGGCGAAGACCCGGGTGGTTGGACGAGCGGCCGACGACTACGTCCATGCCAATCCATGGCAAGTCATGGCCATCGGGGCCGTCGCCGGCCTCATGCTGGGCTTCGTGCTCACCCGCAGCGGGGACTCGCAACCGTAAGAACGGTGGCGCCGCCATAACGCAACGGTACCGTTGCGTTTCTTTTTCCCGCGTGCTAGCCTGTGACCGGCCCGGACCGCAATACCGGATCGTCCGTCATCCCGCATGAGGAGAAAGCCATGATCAGCAAACGAGCCACGGCGATCGGCAGCGTTCTCGCACTGGCGCTCGCTGCCGCACCGATCTCCACTGCGTTCGCAGGCGACCGGCATCACGGCGGATACGGGCATGGCGGAGGCTATCGTGGTGGCCATGGCGGCGGCTACGGCGGCTACGTCTACGGTTTCAACCCCGTCGTCGGCCTCGCGACCGCGCTGGTCGGTGCCGCCGCGGCGATCATCACCGCACCCATCGCCATCGTTGCCGCGGTCGCCAACGCGCCCTACTACGGGCCGGGCCCGATCTATCCCGCTGCACCGGCGACCTACAACGCGCTGCCCCCGGCCCAGGGCTATTACGGCGCTCCGGCCGCTCCCGCGTATTACGGCCCCCCGTCCTCCGGGCCGGCCTATTACGGTCCGCCGCCGGTAACCTATTACCGCCCGCCCGTCGCACCCTATTACGCGCCGCGTGCTGCAGCGTATTACGGTCCGCCGCCGGGCCGCGCCTATTACGGTCCTCCGGGCCGTGGTTACTACAGGCCTTCCGGCGACAACTACGCGCACTACAACGGCAACCCGCCGCGCACCGGTGGTTCGCCCCAGGGGCCATACGGCAGCCAGCGATAACAGCCGCGCCGGATGATGGCTTCGCGGCCCAGGCCCTCGGCACCGCGATCGCGCGCCAGAGCACCTTCGGCCGATGTTCCCGCCTTGCGCCGCGGCGGTCGCCCGTCGCGGGCCGAAGCGGAGCGGTTGAGGGAACGCATTCTCGACGCCGCGACGGCATTGTTCTTCACGGCAGGCTACGGCGCGACGACGATCGAAGCCGTGGCCAGGCGGGCGCGCATTTCGAAGCGGACGCTCTACCACCGCTTCGATGACAAGGCCGCGCTCTTCAGCGCCGTCGTCCATCGCACCATCGCCCGTCTTCGCCCGCCTGCGGATGTGCCCCTGCTCGAGGGAGCCAACCTGCACGAGATCCTGCAGCGGCTGGCGGGAATGATCCTGCGCGGAGCGCTTTCCCCGCCGGCCCTCGCCTTGCATCGGTTGATTGTCGCGGAGTCCGCCCGATTCCCGAAGCTGGTGGCCGTCGTGACCCAGGAGGCCGGTTCCGAGGATGCGGTCAAGCTCATCGCGGGACTGCTGGAGCGCGAGGCGCGCGCGGAGCGCCTCGCCCTGGATGCGCCGATCTTTGCCGCGCGGCTGTTCCTGAGCATGGTGATCTCGTGGCCGCAAAGGCGCGCGGTGGTTCTCGGCACGCCGATGCCCCCCGCGGAGGTCGATGCGTGGACACGCGATGTCGTCAACCTGTTCCTGAACGGCTGTCGCGGCTGGATGCCGGCAACGTCATGAGAGTACGATCCACGTGTGCACAGCGTCGTTGCGACGGTGCGCGAAATCCGGCGGCGCACCCGGCGGCAGGTGGGCATGTGCCCGTGCCGTGGCGCAGGGTCCGCCGGGGTGACGCAGGGGATTGCCTTACGAAGGAGAGAGACGTGAACTCGATGAAGATACTGGGCATCGCGCTGATCGCCGGCGGCATCCTGGGGCTGGCGTATGGCGGCTTTACCTACACGAAGGAGACGCACGAGACCAAGATCGGACCGCTCGTGCTGTCGATAACGGACAAGGAGACGGTGAACGTGCCGATCTGGGTGGGCGTAGGGGCGATCGTGATCGGCGGCCTGATCCTGGTCCTCGGGAACAAGAAAGGCTAGCACAGTCCCGAAGCTCCCGTCGCCGCGAGCGGCGGGCGGGCCGTCAGGGTCGCGCCGAGCGGTTCAGGCGGATGCCGCGTGCCGCGGCTTCATTTCTTGTTGCCGCTCGCCGCATCCTGGATCTTCTCGCCCGCCTTTTCCACCTGCTGCCCGACCTTGTCGATCGCCTTGTCGACGTCCTTGCCGGCGCGCTCGGCCGGGCCTTCCTTCTTCTCGCAGGCCGCAAGTCCGACGACCAGGGCGCTCATGGCCAATGCAGCGATGACGCTCTTGCCAATGGATTTCATATTTTCATCTCCGACTTCGTTGGGGCGGCAATGGGCCGTCCCGTCCATTGCGACTGGCCAGCGCGCTCAGCCGTTTGCTCCGGCCGATCCCGCAATGACTTGAATTCGGTCGCCCTCGCGCAGCGTGCGCGGTGAATCCTCGTTGAAGACGTGTCGCGTTCCGTCGCGGAAACGGACGACGATCTGGTGCCGGGTCGTCACTCGGAATTTCCTCGTGGGCCGGTCGCCGGCGATCACGCCGGCGACCGTGTCGGCGAGCGACGGCAGATCAGCGCCTTCATCGCCGCCGATCGGGTTGCCTGGAAACCGTGTGCCTGCGACATTGCCGATGGTGCACCATTCCATGATCTCATCACGCGTGTCGATCCTGCGCACCGACTCGATGACGCCGCATCCCTCGCATTTTGCCCGGCTGTGCGCATTGCGCGTCACTGGCACCGGAGCCGGGCGTTCGACCGCCGTGTCCGGAACGTCACGGTCGGGCACTTGCATCGCCAACTCGGCACGCGGGCCTGTGGTAGCCGCGGAGTCGGCCTTGGGTAGCGACCACCCTGCGATCGCCGCCATGCCGATGAAATAGAGGGCCCGCACTGCCATTGTCACGAGCCTCGGCCGCGGCGGGCGTGATTCGAGAGTATTCATTGGTGCGTTGACTCCGCGTTGCTTGCCCGATGGTACGGTCGCGGATCGGCAAGACCGACCTGCCTGCCCGTGGGACACGTCCGCCGCCGCGAGTGCACGGCAGCCAGGATTCAACGATAGCGAGGGATGTCAAGGCGGTCTGTACGCTGACGCACAAACCTCTCCGCGACCGGATCCGCGTGGCCCGCGGGCCAGGCGCCTCCCGCGCGAGACCGTTAGCCAGGAGATCGGCTCATTCGCGGCAATCCGGGGCCCATCCCATGCGCACTGGCCGCGAGACTATGGATTGCACCGTACATAGCGAGTATTGGATAATCTGTACTGTCGCGGTGGCAGCCGAGAGGTCGGGCCGCCTTGCGGGGGGTTGTTGCCATTTCCACTGAACGGGGGTTTGCACGTGTCGGAACCCGGACGCCCCAGTCCCCATCAGAATCATCTGCTCGACGCCCTGCCGCCCGGCGACTACGAGCGGCTCGCCTCCCATCTGGAACTGATACCGATGACGCTCGGCGACGTCCTCTACGAATCCGGGGACAAGCTGCGATACGTCTATTTCCCCACGACGTCCATCATATCGCTGCTGTACGTCATGGAGGACGGCGCTTCGGCCGAAATTGCCGTCGTGGGCAACGAGGGCATCCTGGGCATATCGCTGTTCATGGGCGGCGAGACCACGCCCAGCCGGGCGATCGTGCAAAGCGCGGGCCACGCCTTCCGGCTCAAAGCCGCGTTGCTCAAGGAGGAATTCGCGCGTTACGGCCCGACGATGCATCTGCTGCTGCGCTACACCCAGGCGCTGATCACCCAGATGGCGCAAACGGCCGTGTGCAATCGCCATCACTCGGTCGATCAGCAATTGTGCCGATGGCTGTTGCTGAGCCTGGATCGCCTGCGGTTCGAACGAGCTCTCCATGACGCAGGAGCTGATTGCCAACATGCTGGGCGTGCGCCGCGAAGGTGTCACCGAGGCCGCCGGGAAGCTGCAGGACGCCGGGTTGATACGTTACGGCCGGGGCAGGATCACCGTGCTCGACCGTCCGCGCCTGGAGAAGCGGTCCTGCGAGTGCTACCAGGTCGTCAAGAAGGAATTCGACCGCCTCCTGCCCTACGTCGCAAGTTAGCTGTCCGAAGCCATTGCGGCACGCGCCAGGATCCTCCGCGCGTTGCGCTTGTGTGCGCTAGCGCGCAGACGCCGTCGATGGAGAGGCTTTAGGCTCGCCTCAATCGCAGCAGGTGGGACCACGGTGGCATCGGCAGCACCAGGCATCGGAATTGCGCCGCAATTCTCCTGGTGTTCACGAAAGGTCCTCACGGGCTCGCGGAGAGAAGTTCGATGCCGTCGATCCAACACGCACCGGCTGTCAATCGCCTGCTCGAGGCGTTGCCGGAGCGTGATCTGCGGCGCCTGCTGAGCCGGTGCGAGACCGTCGAACTCGCGTTTGCGAACGTCCTCTGCACGCCCTGGCAACAGCTGAGCCATGTTTATTTCCCCACCCGGGGCTTTATCTCGCTGATCATGCCGATCGACGGGCCCGCCTCGCTCGAGGTCGGGCTGGTCGGAAACGAAGGCATGTTCGGGGTTCCGCTCGCGCTCGGCGTCGACAAATCGCCCGTGCGGGCCGTGGTGCAGGGCGCGGGTTCCGCGTTGCGCATGGACGCGGCCCACTTCGGCGGTGAACTCGGACGCAGCCGGCCGCTGCAACGCACGATGGACCGCTATGCCATGGTCCGTTACACCCAGCTCGCGCAGACGGCGGCCTGCACGCGCTTCCACGTGGTCGAGTCGCGGCTTGCCCGCTGGCTGCTGATGACCCAGGACCGTGCGCACGCGAACACATTTCATGTCACGCACGAATTCCTGGCCTTGATGCTTGGTGTACGCCGCGTCGGCGTCACCAAGGCGGCGAGTTCCCTGCAGCGAGGTGGTCTGATCCGTTACAGCCGCGGCAACATCACGGTTCTCGACCGGCGTGGACTCAAGGCTGCGTCCTGCGGCTGCTACAGGGCGGATCGGGACTCCTACGCGCGGATCCTGAGTTGAGCATCGTCGCGGCGAACTTCAACGCGGGCATGATGTCCTAGCCCTTTGCCGGGTTGTGTTCGGTTACGCACATACAGTGCTTTGCGCGCCTGTCAGGCTGCGCAAGGTCAACGGCGCCTACGCATTTCGATCCGAGATCGAAGCGAGTAGGATTGTCGCTTCAAACAGGAGTCAACGTCGTCATGATCTCCACTTCATCGAAATACGGTCCGCACGCTTCCTCGAAGGAGGGCGCCACTCCGAATTCACGACCGGGACGGCGTTCCGCCCCAAGCTGCCCTCGATGCAAGTCCAGCGTGAATCGGGTTCCCCGCCGCTTCATCGATCGACTGTTCAGCCTCGTTTGTCCGGTCCACCGCTATCACTGCCGCTCGTTCATCTGCAACTGGGAAGGAAACCTGCTCTACGAAGCGGAGGCTCCCGATCCGGCGGACGGCATGTCGATCGATTCGCCGAGCCAGGGCCCTCCAAGTACGATCGCTCCGGGCCGGTGATAGCCAGGCACGAACATCGACAGGAATGCGATACATTGAAGCGTAGACTGCGACACCTGCTGCTGGGGCTGGTCATCCTGGTCGCGGGTATCGGTCAAAGGGCCGACGCTTCGTCAGTGCCACCCCTGCCGCTGCCCGGCCCTCACGCGGTCGCGTGCAGCAACGTCGCGCAGGACTTCGGCCGCCTCGCACCGGGCGAAGACGTGGAACTCTACTGGGAAGGGGTGCGCCGCGCCGACGGCACGCCTCGCAATGCGACCGACCTCCTGACCGATCCGGCGAACACCTTGTCGGCAACGGTGAACGCGCCGAACAATTCCGGCGTCTACGGCTCGTTCGCGGGGCGCAGCATTCCATACGTCGTGGTGATCTGTCACCCGACGTCCCCCGCCAATCCACGGTCCGATTATTCGCTGCCCACCGGCGGGTCGGTGCCGCGCATGCAGCGTGGCAGCGACGCGCCGTTGTGGCCCGACGCGACGACGCGTTATCCGGTGCTGATCTTCTCGCATGGCTACCGAAGCAGCCCGCTGTCCAACGATCACCTCTATGCAATGACCGTGTTCGCGAGCTTTGGTTACGTCGTTGCGGCGCCGTTTCACGCGGACGCGACATTCTCCGACCTCAAGCTCGAAGACTTCGGTGACGTTTTTTCCCTCCTGACGCACCTCGAGAATTTCCTGGCGATGCAGGCGCTGCGGCCGCTGGCGCTGTCTGCGACCATCGATCTCATGCTGGCGCGACCGCAATGGCGCGATCGCGTCGACGCCGGGCAGATCGGTGGCTTCGGCGCGAGCATGGGCGGGGAGTCGCTGCTGTTGATGGCGGGCGCCGGGCTCACGACGTCGATCGGCCAGTCGTGGACGGAAATAACGAAGGACACGCGGCTCAAGGCGGCGGCCACGTACATACCCTACTTCGGACAGGTAGGCCTCCCCGCCTTCGGCCGCGGCCAGCACGGGCTCGACGGCGTGACCCTCCCGTTTCTCGCCATCAGCGGCACATCCGACACGACCGCGCCGCTTCCCCTGGCGCTGGAAGGCGTTGCTCGCCTCGGCGGCACCCGCGAGCTCGTGGCGCTTTCCGGCGTGAAGCACGGCTTCGACGTCGCGTCGGCCGGCGACATCTTCACGTGGTCGATCACCTATCTCGACGCGGAGGTGCGCGGCGATCCCGCGGCACGCGCGAAGTTGCTTCAGATGACAAGCGTGGCGGGGGGCGGCGACGACCACGTGCTCATTCCCTACAACGGATCGACGCCAGGCCCGCCCGCGCCGGTCAACTTCGGAGGCTTGTGGTGGAATGCCCCCGCCGGGTCGGAGTCCGGTTGGGGCATCAACTTCGCGCACCAGGGCGAGGTGATCTTCGCGACGTGGCTCACCTACGATCTCGACGGCAAGGCGTGGTGGCTGTCGATGACCGCCGTCAGCGCCGGCGGCAACACGTTTTCGGGAACGCTCTACGAGACCCACGGCCCAGCGTTCAACGCCATGCCGTTCGTCCCGGGCGCCGTGACGCAGCGCGCAGTCGGAGCGGGAACGCTTTCGTTCGTCGACGTCGATTCCGGCTCCTTCGCCTACGTCGTCAACGGTTCGACGCAGACCAAGGCCATCACGCGCGAGAAATTTGCCGGCCCTGTTCCCACTTGCGCCTTCGGAGCGGTACCGAATCTGGCGGCGGCGATCAACTACCAGGACCTGTGGTGGAATGCCCCGGCGGGTTCGGAATCCGGGTGGGGCATCAACCTGACGCACCAGGGCAATCTCATCTTTGCGACGTGGTTCACCTACGACCTGGACGGAACGCCGCTCTGGCTTTCAGCCACCCTGGCCAAGGCGACCGGCGCAGCTTATGCCGGCACGCTTTATCGATCGACGGGTCCCGCCTTCAACGCCACGCCGTTCGATCCGGCCAGAGTGGCGTTGACCGCCGTCGGAGCGGTTGGACTGGCATTTGCCGACGGCAACCACGCCACGTTTTCATACACGGTGAATGGAACTGCGCAGTCCAAGGCGATCACCCGGCAGGTCTTCCGCCCGCCGGGGACGGTGTGCCAGTAGAGGTACCTCCGCCGATCACATCGCCTCAGAACTGCACCTTGGCCCCGCAATAACGATACGCCTCGCCCGCCAAGGTGAAGTTGGTCGGACTGGCAATCGTGACGACAGTCGGACCGCCGACGATCTCGCCACCGCCCCGGATGTCGGCGCACTTGTCGGTGATCGTGAAGACGTTGCCGTTGCGCGTCACCTTGGTGATCGTGCACGATGCCTGCGCACTCCCGAACGACGAATTCCCGCCCCAATAGTTGACGATCTCGGCGTTGGAGGCACCCTTGCACGGCCGCTTCACCGGTACATAGATGCCCTGCTTCAACGGCAACATGTCGGCGGCAAGCGCGCCGGTGGACACAGCAGCGGCGATCAGTGCCGCCGTAAGCGTTGCATTGCGCATCACACTCTCCTCGAGAAACCGTCAACATACTATGCCGTTTGATACCTGGCGCGTCTCGCCGGAAGAAGTCCGCTCGATCCATTCCGCGGCCAGGTCATTGTATACGTCGCTCGCTGACCGGCTGTCTTCTTGGCAAGATTGAAGCGTGGCGGCAGGACTACAATCACACCCGACCCCACCGTTCGTTGCGGAACCTGACCCCGTACGAATTCGTGCGACAACGTCGGCAGAGGCGGCGCAACGAAGGTGGCAATTTCTTGCTTCGAGCTGTCTCAAAACGAGGCCGACGTCGATTCGACGCGCCTTCCTGCCGCCGGTGTTTCGAACGTCCGGTGAAGCATTGAAAGCGGAGGACCATTGATGCGCTCAAAACGCTTCGAGAGAATCGCCGAGCGGCCAATCAACAAAGATACGTTTGTCAAGCCGTGGCCGGAAGTGGGTCTCAGCACCACGTTCAGCCCTTTCGATCCTGTACCCAGCCTCACGATCAAGGACGGCAGGCTCGTCGAGATGGACGGCGTCGCCAGCGAGAATTTCGATCTGGTGGAGGAATTCATCGCTCGGCACGCGATCGATCTGGGCGTCGCGCCCCGTGCCCTGGCCACCCCCTCGCGCGACATCGCGCGCATGATCGTGGACATCAACGTCCCGCGCGCCACGGTGCTCGAAATCGTGAGCGGCTGTACGCCGGCCAAGCTGGTGGAGATCGTCAACCAGATGAACGTGCTGGAAATGATGATGGGGCTCGCCAAGATGCGTGCCCGTCGCTCACCAGCCAATCAGGCGCACGTCACCAACCGCAAGGAAAATCCGGCGCTGCTCGCCGCCGACGCGGCGGAGGCCGCACTGCGCGGCTTCGCGGAGATCGAGACCACGGTGGCGGTGGCGCGCTATGCCCCATTCAACGCGCTTGCGATTCTGGTCGGCTCCCAGACCGCGCGCGGCGGGGTTCTCACGCAATGCGCGGTTGAGGAGGCCACGAACCTCCGACTGGGTTTCAAGGGCCTGACCAGCTATTCCGAGACGCTCTCGGTCTATGCAACGGAGCGTGCCTTCGTCGAAGGAGACGACACGCCGTGGTCGAAGGCGTTCCTGGCCTCGGCGTATGCGAGCCGCGGCGTAAAGACCCGATTCACCTCGGGGGCCGGCGCTCCAGCGCTGATGGGGCACGCGCAAGGCAAGTCGATGCTCTACCTCGAAGCCCGCAGCCTGCTGGCAACGCGGGCCGCCGGCAGTCAAGGCTCGCAGAATGGCTCCATCAGCTGCATCGCACTGCCCGAGGCGCTGCCCGACGGTGTGCGCGCGGTGATGGGCGAGAACCTGATCGCAATGCTGCTGGGCCTCGAGGTGGCGTCCGGCAACGACGCGCTTGCGTCGCATTCCGACATTCGCAAGGCGGCCAAGCTGATGCTGCAGTTCATCCCGGGCACAGACTTCATCACTTCAGGCTATGGCGCCATCCCACGCCCGGACAACATGTTCGGCGGCGGCAATTTCGACGTGAGCGAGATGGACGACTGGTACGTGCTGCAACGCGACATGCGGATCGACGGTGGCATCGAGCCCATCGCGGAAGGGCCTGCCCTGCAGGCGCGCGCGCGCGCGGCACGGGCATTGCAGGCAGTGTTCGCGGCCTTCGGCTTTCCGCCGATCACCGACGAAGAGATCCTCGCCGCCACCGGTGCCTACGGCTCGGAAGACATGCCGGACCGCGATCGCGTGGCCGACATCGACGCCGCGCAGTGCCTGCAGAATGGCCCGCTCACGGTGCTGGACGTCATCAAGGCGCTCGATGCCGCCGGTTATCGCGATGTCGCCGCCAATGTTCTCGAAATGCAGCGGCAGCGGGTCATAGGTTCGTATCTGCAGCCATCCGCCATCTTCGACCGCGATTTCCAGGTTCGCAGCGCGCTCACCGACCCCAACGACTACCAGGGCCCGGGAACCGGCTACCGCGTGGAAGGCGACCGCTGGGCGACATTGCAGGACCTGCCACAGGCGTGGGAGCCGCGCAGCTGGGTGGCCTCGCTGGGCGCGCCGCATGCGACCGGCTGGCTGCAGGACGCCGGGCCTGCCGTCCCGGAAAGGCGGATGGAGGTCGTCATCGCGGTCGGTCCGGCGTTCGGGAGCGCGCTCACCCGGACGATCGGCGGGCTCGACCACCGCGACGTCCTGCGCGCGATCGTGGCCGGGCTGGAGGAGGAGCGCGTCCCCGCGCGGCTCGTGCGCGTCCATCACACGTCCGATTGCGCCTTCATCGGTCACGCGGGGGCGCAGCTGAGCGGGTCGGGCATCGCGATCGGGCTTCAATCCAAGGGCACGACGGTGATCCACCGCCGCGACCTGGTGCCGCTGGAGAACCTGGAGCTGTTCGCCATGGCGCCCAACATGGACCTGGAGACCTACCGCCGGATCGGGCGCAACGCCGCGCTGCATGCGCTCGGCAAGCCCGCCGCGCCGATCCCCGTGCGCAGCGACAACACGGCGCGCCTGCGCCTGATCGTGCAGACGACGCTGCTGCATCGGGAGGAGACGCAGCAGGTGCAGCAGGACAAGGCGCCAGCGGAGCTGCGCTGGATCGACGGACCACAGGGCCTCGGCAATCGCGAGGAGCGGCCATGATCACCGACCCGAAGGCGCCGAACGGCGAGGCGATCGCGCCGCTCGAGACGCAGCACATGCAACGCGCGGTGCGCACCGGCAGCGGGCGCAGCCTCGACGAGCTCACCATGGAGGCGCTGCGCGCGGGTCGGCTCACGGCGGAGGATTTCCGCATCAGTCGCGAGCAGCTGAACGAACAGGCAGCAGCGGCCGAAGTCGGCGGCTACCGCCAGCTCGCCGAAAGCCTGCGCCGTGCCGCGGAACTGACCGGGCTTCCCAACGAGCGCGTGTTCGAGATCTACAACCTGCTGCGCCCAGGCCGGGCGACAGGTGCGCAGCTGGAAGAGCTCGCGAACCAGCTGGAAGGCCAGAGCATGCCGCGCGTCGCTGCGTTCATTCGCGAAGCGGCAGCAGCCTACTCTCGGCGCGGCATCGCAAAGCAGTAGCCGTTGTCCCGACCTTCGCGGCGCGCCGCAGGGCGGAGATCGCGTCGCGGTGGACCCCGGATTCGAGCGCCGGATATCTCGCCGGTTACGCGGCTGCGCACGCGACCGCTTCGTCTGACCCGGTTCGCGCTGGACATGCACCTCGGCAAACTCGCTCGCTCACGCAACGAACTTGCAGAGTGACGCCTGAGTGCGCGTATCCATATTTCGACCGCGGTTCAGATGGTCGTCGATTTCGGCAGCACACCCGAGCATGCGCGGGTAGAGGAAGATCGTAAAGGCAGCCCACTCCAGCTCGCGCTCACCGATCTCGCCGGATTGCAGCGGCTTCCACAGCATCTTGAGCAGGAGCGCGGCTATCACCGCGTCGACGTTCACGCAATAGACATTCCTTGACACGCCGGCCTCGAACAGCTCCTGCACCAGTGCGCTGTAGAACGCGTGGAATACGTTGGTTTCACCGCGCTCGTCGTACAGCCTGGCAATGAACATCTCTCGCGGATCGTGGTTGACCGGCTTGTCCTTGAACACCGGATGATTCACGCCGGGGATCTTGGCAATATCCAGGCTGCCGGCCGTCTTCTTCTGACTCTTGTATTGCGCGTACCGCTCGACGGCCTTTGCGGCCAACGCCCGCAGGTCGATGCCATGGTCCTTTGCGCTCGGGTCCTTCAAGCCGGTGCCGCGAAACTGCTCGTTGAGGTAGGCGATGCCTTCGTAGCCATTGCCGCCATGCGCATAGCCGGCATGGGACAGGAAGCCGATCAGTGCCTTGTTGAGCTGCACGCGCTCGGGCTGCTCCGGGCCATCGGCCGAAACCGCACCCTTGGCACCCTGCGCCGAGATCGCGCCCGGGCCGTTGGTAAGCAGCAGCCCGACCAGCGTCTGGAATGCGAACAAGTCGTCCTCTCCGGGCAGGCGTCCCAGCAAAGCCGCAAAGGCGAGTTCACCCAGGCTTGCCTTGTCGAGCATGTCGCGTTCGCCGATGCCGCAGAAACTGCCTGGCCGATGCTGCCCGGCGTCGGCCGACGCACCGATCAACGTGCCAAACAGTTGCAGCCACCAGGGAAAGCTCTCCGCCGTCGCGCGCGAGATGCGCTTGCGGCTCAGCGGCCCCCATGCCAGCGTGGCCGAGATCGCGGCCAGCACCGCAGCTTCGTTCGGGTGGCCCGGCAGACTCCTGAGCCAGCGCAGGAACACCGAGCGCCCTCCCCGCGCCTCGACACCGGCGATCAGCGACTGCGCCCGCGCATCGAGCACCTCGGCGGTCAACGCGGGCAGGTCCGTCGTATCGACTGACCTGATGTCGAAGCTCTCGCTCAGTGACGCGCCAAACTCCATCCCAAGCCCGGCCGCGTGGAAGCGCTCGATCATGAACTTGAGCGCATCGCGCGCCGCCGCCTGCCGGCGCGGCCCGACGATGGCAGCAGCCGCCGCCAGCACCGCGTTGGGTGCGTTCCCAGCCTCACGACTGGCCTGCGCCGCCGCGAGTTCGGGCCGGCCATGCAGATTGACATACGCTGCCACCGCAGGTGCGATCAGCCGGCGGTCGTTCTCACCGCCGGTATCGTGGACCAAGGCCAGCGCAACGTTCGACTCGAACGGCAGGGTCGCCGCGTGCAGCATGCTGATGCCATGCAGGCTGCTGACCTGCGTCTTCGCATCCATCTGGGAGGCGCCCGAAGCGTCCTTCATCGCCTGGCGCGGCACGACCCCACCGATCTGCGCATTGAGCAGCGCCACCTGTTCGTTGTACGGCGCTAGCGCCTCCACTACCGGCAGCCGCAGGTCGTCGGGAAGGGCGAGACCTTCGTCGGAACCGAACCACGCTTTCAGCGCCAAGGTGCCTTCGGGAGCGAAATCGGGCAACGTCGCGTTGGCGCGCATCACCGCGGTGAGCGCGGCCGGAATGTGGGCGATGTTGGTGACCAGTGCACCCTTGTTGGAGAAAACGGGGTGCTCAGGCGTGAAGATTGCGTCCACGCCGAACTTGTCCATAAACCAGCGTTCCTTGGCCTGCGCATCGTCGGTGCCGCCGGCCATCGCACCCGCATGGCCGACGGCGCGCGTTAGCTTGCTCTTCCAGCGGCCGACCACGCAGGCCACCACCGGCTTGGTGAAGGTGGCGTCGAGCTCGTAGTAGCCGCCCGGTTCGCAGTACAGCACCGCCGCCTTGCTGCGCGCGTCGTTGGCCAGCGCAAAGGCGAACTCCGGCGCCGCATAATGGATGTACACATCCTTGCCGCTGGAGATCACAGTCGTGGTGCCCCAGCCCGCCATTCGGAGGTATTGCGCGATAGTGGTAGAGAAGCCGCCCGAGTTGGAGAAGATCGCAATCGAGCCCTGCCGCAGCGTGTCGCCCGGATTGTCGCCGCCCAGCGCGCCGCCGATACGTACCTGGTTCCACGAGTCGGCAACGCCCAACCCGTTGGCGCCGAAGATATCGATGCCGTTCTGCTGGCCCATCGCGCGAATCTCACGCGCGTCGTGGACCGCAATCTTCTCGGTGATGATGAAGATCTTGCGCAGCCCGGGATTGACGCGAATCAACTCCGCCACACCGTCGCGAGCCGCCGACGGCGGCAGGTAGACTACGCCACAGTTGAAATGGTGGCCGGCGACCAGGCCGTCGCGCACGCTGTTGTAGACCGGGATGTTGCCGATCGGTGTCTGGAGCACGGCCCCGCCCTTGCCTGGGGCCGTGCCAAAGACCACGTTGCCGCCCGAGTAGGTGTGGCTGACCGGCGTCACGTCGCTCGATTCCCCGCCGAGGATATTGAGCACGCAGACGCGGTCGTCACGCGAGGCGATCTGCGTCAGCGAACTCAGACCCACGTAGTACTTGAAGTCGCCCACACCCCTTTTTTGCGAGCTGCTATGCATGATGGAATCTCCTCTTCATGCCGCCTTGGACGACGCCGCGCCCTCGATGCCGAGACGCGCAGCGACCTGCTCGCGCCCATTGGCCTTCATCCAGGCATCTGCGCGCTTGGCGAACTGGATCACTTCGCTCATGTCGGAATCGAAGCCGAACATGCGGTACGGCAGTCCGAGCGCATCGCAAGTGTCCCGCAAGGCGCCCATACCGCGCACCAGGTTTGGGCCGCCCCGGCCCAGCACCACGTATAGCGGCGTCGGCCCGTGCGCGCTGAAATGCTCGCGCAACGCGTCGGCCATTGCGCGCAGAGTCTCGAAGATGTCGGTGTTGTTGCTCTTGCCGCCAATGATGAACAGCACATTTGCCTGTCTGAGCCAATGCTTGAAGCAGATGCGCGCCACCGCCTTCATCTTCTCGTAGGGCGGATTGCCGCCGAAATCGGAGCTGATGATCGCGTCGTCTCCGAGCATCTCTGTCACAAGCGAATTCGCGCCGCCGCCAAAGGTGGGCGCGAGCACCGTACCTTTGTCGTTGATCACGTAAACGTCGCTCTGGCCCTGATGCGTGCGCAGCGTATTGATCTCCTGCTCGAAGTTCGAGTAGTCAGCTGCGAACAAATGCGCCGGCAGGTTCAGACGCAACCAACGCGGGTCGTCACGATCGAAGCCGCATTTGAAATCGCAAGCGACTGGGGTGAGCCGGCCAGTCTTGTCCGGGCGCATGCGAATCGGGTTCAACTCCAGTGTGGTCATGCCGAAGTTGTGAAACAGCTCCCACAGCTTGGGTAGCTGTTGCACCAGCGGCGAGATGATTTCCTTCGGTGCACCGATCTCGGTGAGCGCGTTGGCCACCACGAACGCTTTGAGGCCGGTCAGCGGGTCGAACGGCACTTGCGCCAGCTGGCTCTTGTCGAGCTCCTCGATGTCCATGCCGCCACGATGCGTCAGGGTCATCGTCGGCGCACGAAAGTGGGTCGAGTCACTGATCGAGAAGTAGACCTCGTGCTCGGCCGGTACGCCGGCTTCGAAGGTCACGCCGTTGGCCTTGGCCTTGACGTGGCCAACCTGGTGCTCGGCAAAGTACAGACGTTCCTTCTCGGCCAGCGCGGTCTTGAGGTCCTTCGCGCGGCCGAGCAAGCCGGCCTTTCCCTTCTTGCCGATGCCGCCTTTGAACACCGGCTTGATGAAGATCAGGCCGTGTTTGTCGATCATGGCCTTGATCCTTTCCTCGCTGGCGTCGGGGCCGAGCACTTCGGTGGCGGGGAAGCCCGCGAATTCGAGCAGGCGTGCGCCGTGCAACATTCCGGTAATCTGCATGGTCTGACTCTCCCGTCGGTATCGGGGCTGCTTCACGCGAATGATACCGATGCCGGCCTGGATGTCCACTTCGGCGCCATTGCATTTGGGAGTTGCCTGAAGCCGCGTCAGCACATTTCTTGCGGTCTGGTCAGCACGAGTCACTGACGCAGCGATGCCGCTGCGTGGCGCTGGAGCGATGTCGGCGGGAGCGATCAGCGCCACAAACATCAAGCCCCGCCGGAGCGAGGCCCGTGCTGAGGCCAAAATCAGTTGCCGCTTGCGGCGTGCCAAACCGCGCCGGAGGTCGATCCTTGAAACTCTTTGTGGCTTGGCGTAGACTCAAGTTCGCAGTTGATTCAAGTGGTGGATCGGTGCTCGCGGATAGGGCAGCAGTCGTGGGTGTCGGTTTTCGCGGGTAGGTCGTCCCGCAACCGGATGCTCCCCCGAGTTCGCGGCCGCGAGGTAGCGCCGATGTTGCATCAACCAACATGCGGGGGTGCTTTATCGATGACATCTACTACTGGACTACCCCAATGCCGGTGACCAACGCCCGGTCCGCGTTACGGTGACGTAACGAAATGAAGCCACAGCGATGTGGCGAGCCTGCGAAGCCCCGCGATGATCGTGGGGCTTTGTGTTGGCAGGTCTGCACTTCGCGTGCAGACCCGCGCCGGTGCCGCCGAGACTGATTCACGCACGGATCCCTCAGACTTGCATCAAGGAGGCTCGTCACGGGCGATGCCGCGCTGCTGCGCCTTGCCGCAATCGGCGCACTCAAGATCGTTTCGCCGCGCCGATTTTGGGAGGTCTTGCGCGCTGGCAAAGTTTAACCTGGTCCCGCGCGCCGGCGGACCGCCGCTGACCGGCGTCGCGGTATACCGGGGACGGAGAACTAAGCAGGCGTGAGCGGCAGGTTGCGGTTGCGCTTTCCTGTTGCCGTGGCGAGCGCATTGGCGACCGCCGGCGCGATCACCGGCACGCCCGGCTCGCCGACACCAGTGGGCTTGTCGGCCGAAGGCACGATATGCACCTCGATCATCGGCATCTCGTTGATCCGCAGCACCGGATAGTCGTGGAAATTCGATTGCTCGACCGCGCCGTCCTTGAGCGTGATGGCGCCGTGGAGCGCTGCCGACAAGCCGAACCCGATACCGCCCTCCATCTGCGCGCGGATCACGTCGGGATTCACGGCGATTCCGCAGTGGACGGCACAAACGACACGGTCGACCTTGAACTGGTTGTCCTTGTCGACGGTGACTTCGGCGACCTGTGCGACGACGCTGTTGAACGATTCGTGAATCGCCACGCCGCGACCTCGCTTCTCGCCGGCCTTGCCCGGCGCGAGCGGCGTAGCCCAGCCGGACCTGGCGGCGACGAGCTCGAGCGCGGCGAGATGCTTCGGATGCTTCGCCAGCAGTTGCCTGCGAAATGCAACGGGGTCCGTGCCAGCCATCGCCGCCAGCTCGTCGATGAAAGTCTCGGTCGAGTAGGCGGTATGCGTCGAACCCACCGAGCGCCACCACAGCACCGGCACGCCAACTGTTGGCGAGTGCAGATCGACGTAGAGATTTGGAATTGCATACGGCAGCGTCGATGCACCTTCGACGCTCGTCGCATCAATGCCGTCCTTGACCATCATCTTCTCGAACGGCGTCCCGGCGAGAATCGACTGGCCGACGATCCGGTGTTGCCAACCCACGACGTTGCCCGACGCATCAAGCCCGGCCTTCAGCGCGTGCATGTAAGCAGGGCGGTAATACCCGGCCTTCATGTCGTCCTCGCGCGTCCACACGAGCTTCACGGGGACACCAAGCTTGCCCAGCGTGGCAAGCGCTTTCGCGATCGCCGCCGCCTCAATGACATAGTCGCCGGCGGGATTCGCGCGCCGGCCGAAGCTCCCACCCGCGTAGAGCATGTTGAGTTTCACCTGTTCGGGTTTGAGTCCGGTCACGTGCGCGACCGCGAACTGGTCGCCGGTCTGGAACTGTTCCCCGTTCCAGACCTCGCAGCCCGCCTGGGTGAGCTTCACGACGCAGTTCAACGGCTCCATCGCCGCATGCGCGAGGTAGGGGAACTCGTAGATCGCTTCGAGCTTCTTTGCGGCGCCCTCGATCGCCTTCGCCGCGTCGCCGTCGTTGCGCGCGACCTTGCCCGGTGTTGCCGCGAGTTTCCGGTACTCGGTGAGAATATCGGCCGACGACTGCTTGAAGCCGGTCGCGTCGTCCCATTCGATCTTGAGCGCGTCGCGACCCTTCTTCGCCGCCCAGAAGCCCGTCGCCACCACCGCGAGCCCATTGGGAACCTCGACGACGTGCCGCACGCCGGGGACGGCGGACGCAGCTTTCGAATCGAAGCTCTTTAGCTTGGCGCCGAAGCGTGGTGGGTGCGCGACGACCGCTGTCAGCATGCCGGGCAGCTTGACGTCCTGCGTGAACATCGCGGCACCCGTCGCCTTCGCCTTCGAGTCGGTGCGCGGCACGTGTTTGCCGATGTACACGAAATCGCTCGGGTCCTTGAGCTTCACCTTCTCGGGCACCGGCTCTCTCGCCGCCGCCGATGCGAGTTGACCGAACGTGGCCTTCCTTCCGTTCGCGTGGAACACGACACCGTTTTTCACCTGGATTGAATCTGCGGGAACCTTCCACTGTTTCGCTGCCGCGGAGACCAGCATCGCGCGCGCGGCCGCGCCGGCCTGCCGGTACTGCTCGAACGAATTGGCCATCGCGGTCGAGCCGCCGGTGCCTTGGGCATCACCCCAGAACAGATTGCGGTAGCGCTTCGCGTCGGCCGGCGCGCCGACCGCGCGAACCTGGGACCAGGAGGCGTCGAGCTCCTCGGCAACAAGCGTCGGCAGCCCCGTATAGGTGCCCTGACCCATCTCCAGATGTTTGACCACGACGGTCACCGTGTTGTCGCGGTCGATCGTCAGGAACGCGTTCGGCTCGAACGTGCCGGCAGCAGCCCGGCCGGCCGTCTTGCCAGGGCTGGAAGCTTGTGCGGCGGTGGCACCGGCCCAGATACCGAGCGTCAACCCGGTACCGGTTGCGGCCGCCGCTTTCAGGAACACTCGCCGGTCGATACCGGCGGGCGGCGTGGGGGGACGCATACGCATCGGGTTCATCGCGAATCTCCCATCAGGCGAGGTGCTTCGCCGCCTCGTGAATCGCCGCGCGGATACGGACATAGGTCGCGCAGCGGCAAAGAATACCGGCCATCGCCTGGTCGATATCGGCATCGGTGGGCTTGCTGTTCTTTGCGAGCAACGCGACCGCCGCCATCACCTGTCCCGACTGGCAATACCCGCATTGCGGCACGTCGAGCTGCTGCCAGGCAGTCTGCACCGCCTGCGCCTCTTTGGTCTTCAGTCCCTCGATCGTGGTGATCCGGGCTCCAGCCTTGATCGATGACAGAGGGGTCTGGCAGGAGCGCGTCGGCACACCTTCGATGTGCACGGTGCAGGCGCCGCAGAGCGCCATTCCACAGCCGTACTTGGTGCCGGTAAGGTTGAGGTTGTCGCGCAGCACCCAGAGCAGCGGTGTATCGCCGGGGATCCCGGCTCCGACGTCGATACGACGCGTGTTGACGATTAGAGTGGGCATCCGGAACTCCGTCAAAGAGGCGCCCGAAGGGATTGGGCGCCGCGGCAGGGACCATGACAGACGAGACCGTGCACAAGCCCACCGAGGCTGGTTCCGTAACGCTGTTTGCCTGGGGAGCCCATTTACGAAGCTCGAATCGACAGCTTGCTCCCGAGACGTTGCGAACGTCAATGCCGGCCACGGCGCGCGAAGGGGGATGTGCGCCTGCCGGCTCTCGGTGTGCCGAGACGTGAACCCGGCGCTTACCGTGCGAATTGGTCGCGGGGGCTAGGTCACGCGGCGGAGGTGAGTTAACTGAATGCCCGACGATGGCGTGTAATCGTCAGGCGACGGTCCACTCGTCAATGGCGGCTGCCGGAAGATTCCGCAGCTACCACGACCGGCTGGAGCTGGCCGAACTGAGACCGTGCTTGCTTCGCCGTGCGAGGTCCGGTGGTTAGTACTGAGGGCTTCGCGCTTCGTGCTTGCGCGGATCGGCCACAGTTGCCCCGTTTTGGCCGACGAACGAGGCGCAGGACTATGTCACAGGCCGAGTTCTGCCGATCTTGCCCTGCGAGTCGCAGCTGGGCGTTGAAAACAGGAGGATAATGAATGCCCGCACGAGACAGTCACGCGGGTGAGGCTGTCTCGGTGCAGCCATGGTCCCCTAACGATGACCGGTTTGCAGTTTTTCGGGTGCGTGGCGTTTTCGGCTGCCACGGTGCTCTACGCCGCAGCACCTGCGCCCGTCGTTACGCTGTCCATCGATGGCGCAATCGGCCCGGCCACTGCCGACTACGTGCACCGCGGGCTAGCGGCCGCCAGCAAAGAGAGCGCGCAGCTCGTCGTGTTGACGCTCGACACGCCAGGCGGGCTCGACACTTCGATGCGATTGATCGTGCAGGACATCCTCGCATCGCCAGTGCCCGTCGCTGCATTCGTCGCCCCCTCCGGCGCGCGGGCGGCAAGTGCGGGCACGTTCCTCCTCTACGCCAGCCACATCGCGGTCATGGCCCCGGGCACCAATCTCGGCGCCGCGTCCCCGGTGCAGATTGGCATCGGGTCACCAGTGCCCGAACGGCCTGGCGCGACCGACAGGTCGAAGGAGCCTACGCCAAAGGATGTGCACGAACGCAAGGCCTTCTCCGACGCCGCGGCCTACATCCGCAGTCTTGCGCAATTGCGCGGGCGCAATGCGGAGTGGGGCGAAAAGGCAGTTCTCGATGCCGCGAGCCTGTCCGCGACCGAAGCCCGCGAACAGAAGGTTATCGAGCTGACCGCCGCCGATGTCCCCGGACTGCTACAGCAACTCGAAGGCCGTAAGGTTGATGTGGCTGGCACGGAGCGCGTGCTGCACACCGCTGGTGCGCCAGTGGTCGTGTGGACCCCGGACTGGCACGACCGCATACTTTCAATAATCACCAATCCCAGCATCGCGTTGATCCTGATGCTAATCGGGTTCTATGGGCTGTTCTTCGAGTTCAGCAATCCCGGCTTGGTCTTTCCCGGTGTTGCCGGCGCGGTATGCTTGCTGCTGGCGGCCTACGCCTTTCACCTGCTCCCGGTCAATTATGCGGGCATCGCACTCATCATTGTCGGCATCGGATTCATTGTTGCGGAAGTGTTCGTGCCGTCCTACGGATCTCTCGGCGTGGGTGGAGTCATCGCCTTTGTGGCGGGCGCGCTGATGTTGATCGACACGGGCAACGGCGGTTTCGGCATTCCGTGGCCACTGGTCGCATTCCTCGCCGTCGTAACCGCCGTGTTCCTTTTCGTCGTGGTTCGGATGGCGCTGCGGGCGCACCGGGCGCCGATGGTGAGCGGCTTGACGACAATGGTTGGAGCCGACGGCGAGATGCTGGAGGACTCCGGAGAAACGGGCTGGGCGAGCATTCGTGGCGAGACGTGGAAGGTTCGGACCGCGGGTCCCCTGGTGCGCGGGCAAAGGATTCGCGTCGTTGGCGTCGACGGCGTGCTGCCGCGCGTGTCGGCTGCGGAAGGAGAGTGAAATGGCATGGATTTCTCCATTGATTGTCCTGGTCCTTTTGGCGCTGCTCGTCGCGTCGTCGCTGCGTGTCCTGCGCGAGTATCAACGTGGCGTAGTGTTCCAGCTCGGCCGGTTCTGGCGCGTGAAGGGTCCGGGCCTCGTCATCCTGGTGCCCGGTATCCAGCAGATGGTGAGGGTGGATTTGCGCACCGTGGTGTTCGAGGTGCCGACCCAGGACGTGATTTCGCGGGACAACGTGTCCGTGAAAGTCAGTGCTGTCGTCTATCTCCGTGTCATAGATGCGGAAAAGGCAATCATCCAGGTCGAAAATTATCTCAACGCCACGAGCCAGTTGGCGCAGACGACATTGCGATCGGTGTTGGGCAAGCACGAGCTCGACGACATGCTGGCTGGTCGCGAGAAGTTGAACCTCGACATTCAGCAGGCGCTGGATGCACAAACCAACTCGTGGGGAATCAAGGTTTCCAACGTCGAGATGAAGCAGGTCGACCTAACCGAATCCATGATCCGGGCCATTGCACGGCAGGCGGAAGCAGAACGCGAACGACGCGCCAAGGTAATCCACGCCGAAGGAGAGTTGCAGGCCTCGGAAAAGTTGTACCAGGCCGCCAAGGTGCTGGCACAGGAGCCGCAGGCCATCCAGCTGCGTTATCTGGAAACGCTGACGGTGATCGGTGCGGACAAGAACACCACTATTGTGTTCCCGCTGCCGATGGACATCATCGGCCCGCTCCTGAAAGCGCTGCCGACGCGCGGCAACACCCCACCACAGGATTGATGCGAGCAATCGACGTCGCAGTTCGTGCGTGACCGAGTTCGACCCGTTGCAATGGGCGCGGGGCTTGGTCATTCGGGCAGTCCCGCTTTTGCCAGACCTTCCCGGATCCGCGCCGGATCCGCAGGATTTCGCCAGGGAAGCCGGGCAATGTGCGCCTCGAAAGAGTACTTCGGGTTGATCTCTTTCAACTCTCGCCAAACACGCTGTGCCTCCGCAACTTCGCCGAGGTGACCAAGGGCCGAGGCATAGTGTGCGCGTGAGAAGTCGGTGGTGGGGGTCAGACGAATTTTCTCGCTCAGTCTGGCGGCGGCGGCTTCGTATTGGCCTGCCACAAGATAGGCCGTCCCCAAGAAATGAAGCGTTGTGGGGGTAAACATGGGATCAAGGCGAAGCGCGAGTTCCAAGGCTTTGATCCCCGCTTGTGGATTACCAAGCATGGTCTCGGCGTGGCCGAGCGCGCCGGCAGCGAGGGCAAAGTTCGGACTGAGCACCAGCGCCTTTTCGGCCGCGACCTTGGTTCCCTCCGGGTCGCCGTTGAACATTCTGGAGGTTGCAACTGCAAGCTGCGCCAATGGCTCATTGGGGTCCATTTCGACCGCTTGCGCTGCAAAGCGAACGGCCAAATCCAGCGACCGAGGCATCTCGAGCCAGCGGTTCTGATATTCGAGAATGTGCACCAGACTGAGACCGGCATAGGACGCCGCATAGCCGGGATCGATCTCGACCGCGCGCTTGAAAGCTGCAACTGCCCGCTCAAATACCTCACGGTGCCGCCCCGAACCGCGGACCAATTCAAGCCACAGTTCACGCCCGCGAAGGAAAAAATCGTGGGCATCGACGCTACTTGTCGGCTGCTCCGCAAGAACAGCTCGTTCCGCTGGTTTCAGCGAGATTTTCAGCGCATCCACGATCTGCAGCGCAACCTCGTCCTGAACCGCGAAGATATCCGTCAGATCTCGGTCATAGCGTTCGGCCCAAAGATGCGCTGCGGATCTTGCGTCGATCAACTGCGCCGTGATGCGCACCCGGTTGCCCGCCCGACGCACCGAGCCCTCCAGGACCGAGCTCACCCCCAGCTCGCGCCCGACCGCGCGAATGTCCGGCGTCTTGCCCTTATAGGCAAAGCTCGAATTGCGGGCGATCACGATGAGGCCGGAGACCTTGGACAAGTCGGTGATGATGTCCTCGCTGATCCCGTCCGAGAAATACTCCTGTTCGGGGTCACCTGACATGTTGGTGAATGGCAGAACCGCAATCGAAGGGGTGTCCTTCGCTCCTTCGACCGGTGCTTGGGTTTGCGCGATCTGGGCAGAACTACCTCCCCAGCGCCAAGCCCGCACCGGCGCGGCAATGTTCTTCAGCATCAATTCTCCCGCATTCAAGAACTCAACGCTGACTTTGCCTTTGATCTGCCCATGCACCACGTCAGACACCAGAATTCCGGCTTTCGGTGCCTGCGCTTCCAACCGGGCCGCGACATTGACGCCGTCTCCGAAAATATCATCGCCCTCGAAGACGATTTCACCAAGGTTCACGCCGATGCGGAATTCGATTGGCTCGCGCTCCGGTTGCAAGCTGTTGTGCTCGGCCATCGCGCCTTGGATCGCAACTGCACATTCAACGGCGTCGACGGCACTTGAAAATTCGACCAGCGCTCCGTCGCCCAGCATCTTGACGATTCGGCCCCGAAATTCGGCAACGGAGGGATTGAAGCGCGTTGCCCAAACCTCGCGCAGCGCCAAAAGCGTCCCGGCCTCATCCAACCCAATCAACCGGGAATACCCGACGACATCAGCGGCAAGGATCGCCGCAAGGCGACGGTGGGCGCGGGCTTCAGCCATCGTGTCAGATCTTTCAACCAAGCCAGAGGCGGGCATCGTATTGGAACGTACTGCTGGAGTCTATCCAGTCCGCAGTGCGGCCAGGATCGCAGGGCTTGAAGATGCGTAGTATGCGTCCTCGCACGCATCATTTCGCGCCTCGGTGCGCATCGAGACCGCTGACCGCGCCGTTACCGCCGCCGCGCATCCACCGCCGCCGGTACTTCGGCGCGCTGTGCGCCGAAACCCACGAGGCTTGGCTCGAAGACAATCGCTACATCAACATGGACTTGCTGCGCGAGCAGCGCAAGGAGCAGCTCGGGAAAGTGACGTAGACCTCAGACCGTGACCATTAATTTGCACAACTTGACGTACACGACCACGGAATTGCATTGCTGCATTTCCTCAGGAAGGCTTTGCATAGGGTCTTTGTTCCGCTTCGAGATAGGCGACACCGAGTTCAGTGGCAATCGCTCGCAGTCGCTTGTCCCTCGTCCACAAGAGCGAGCCACTGATCGACGCTGCCGCAAGCAAATGTGCGTCGACGTAGCCGATGCCGCGTCCCATCAGTTTGTGCCTTTCGATGAAGTAGAGCACCTCATCGTCCATTGCCATCGCCAGCTGCGGCAAAGCCTGGAGCAAATCGATCACGCGCACGCGCGATCTCAAGTTGCCGCAGGCAAGTTCCCCGATGACGAACGCGTGGGCAGCAGCTTGGCCAGACTCCAGGACCTGAATGACCAAAGAATCGCCTCGGCGAAGGTGATCGACCCAAACCGACGTGTCCAACAGAATCATCGTCCCTTGGTCTCGCTGCGGCGACGTACCGGCTGCTTGAGCGCGCCCTCGGTGCCGCCCAAGCGAGCCAACCTGCTGGCACTTTCGCGCTGGATCAAGGCAGCCAGTGCCTCGCGCAACAAGGCTGAACGCTCATGCAAGCCGCTCAGGCGCTGGGCACGGTCGAGCAACGCATCATCCAGAGTTACGGTCGTCCGCATGATTCGTCTCCACAATAGGATAGGGATATCAATAATAGCATCATTTGATGATATTTTTGGTGCCTCAATCTACCCAGAATGGGTGTGTGAGGGATAGAGCAAGGATTACGCCCACGGGCGGTTCACTGCCGTGGGTGGCCGCCGGCGCCGAGTGCGGGTCGACCGCCGATTCGATGCTCGAGCGCGCAGCTCGCCGGCTCGGCGCCGCAACTGTTCGCCGAAACGCGGGAGGCCGTCGAGCCGACCCTCGACGAAGCGATGCAGTCGTCAGTCCATAAGAACGATGCCGCGCTTGGCTATGACGTCGCCCAACCGCTGCCGCTCCTTCGCCATGAACGCAGCGAACTCGACGGGCGAATCGCCGATCGGCGTCGCGCCGGTCGCCAGCACCTTCTCCTTCACGTCGAGCTGGTTCATCACCTTCACGATCTCGGCGCTCAGCTTGTTCACGATCTCCGGCGGCGTGCCCGCCGGCACCACGATGCCCCACGTCTGCGTGATCTCGTAGCCGGGAACCGTCTCGGCAATCGTCGGCAGGTCGGGCAGGCCTGGATTGCGATCGGTGCCGGTGGTCGCCAGCGCGCGCACACGGCCGCCGTTCATGTGGGCGCCTGCGGCGATGGGGGACGTAATGATGTACTGCACGTTGCCGGCGATGACGTCCGTCAGCGCCGGCGCCGCACCTTTGTACGGTACGTGCACGACCTTGATGTCGGCCAGCAGGTTCAGCATCTCGCCGGCCAAATGCGCCGGCGTGCCCACGCCGGCCGACGCGTAGTTGAGCGCGCCGGGCTTCTCCTTCGCGAGCTTGACCAGCTGGGCGATGTTTTTCGCCGAAAGTTCATTGTTCACGACGAGGACGTTCGACGCGGTCGCGATGCGTGTGATCGGCACAAAATCCCTGACCGGATCGTATGGCAGGTTCTTGCGCAGGTTGGGCAGGATCGCGTAGATGGCCGTCGTCGTCAGCAGCACCGTGTAGCCGTCTGGCGCTGACTTCGCTACGAGCTCGGCACCCACCGCGCCGCCCGCGCCTGGGCGGTTGTCGACGACGACCGGCTGGCCAACGTTGATCGAAAGCTTCTCCGTGACGAGGCGTCCGAGCTGGTCGGGCGCGCCACCGGCGGAATCGGCGACGATCAGCTTGATCGGACGGTTCGGATACGTCTGCGCGCTCGCGCCCATCGCGCAAAGCGCGGACACCACGAGCAACAGGACCGTGCGGTTCAGGCGCTTCATGGTTCCTCCTTGGACGCACTCGCGGCGTCGCAGCCGCCAACGTTACCCCCGCGCGCCGGCGATGTCTAGCGCGGGCCGTTGTGCGATACTTTCCCGCATGCGCGCCACCAACATGCTCGTGCTCATGTCCGACGAGCACAATCCGAAATTTCTCGGGGCCGCCGGCCATACGTTCATCGCCACGCCCAACCTCGATACGCTTGCCGCGCGCGGCACGCGCTTCACGGCAGCGTACACGACCTCCCCGATCTGCGTACCGGCGCGGGCGGCATTCGCCGTCGGCCGCTACGTGCACGACATCGGCTACTGGGACAACGCCGACGGCTACGATGGCGCGATCCCGAGCTGGCACCACGCACTGCGCGACGCCGGGCATCGCGTCGTCTCGATCGGCAAGCTGCATTTCCGCGGCCGCCCGGGCGACGACCACGGCTTCTCTGAAGAGATCGTGCCGATGCACATCGTCGACGGCATCGGCGACGTGAAGGGCCTGGTCCGCGAGAACATCCCGAAGCGAAAGGGCGGCGACAAGATGGCCAAGCGCGCCGGCCCCGGTGAGTCGGCTTACACCGTGTACGATCGCGACATCGCAGCGCGCGCGCAGATCTGGCTGCACGAGGAGGCGCCGAAGTGGCGTGACCGCCCGTGGGTGTTGTTCGTGTCGTTCGCGTGCCCGCATTTTCCGCTCACCGCGCCGCCTCAGTGGTTCTACCGCTACTGGCAGCAGGACCTGCCGATGCCCAAGCAGTACGCGAAAAGCGCGCGCCCGCATCATCCGTTTCTCGACACCTACGCGCACACGGTCGACTACGATCCACACTTCGCGTCCGAGGCCGATGTCAAGCGGGCGATTGCCGGGTATGCCGGCCTCGTGTCGGCGATGGACGAGAACGTGGGCTACGTGCTGCGCGCGCTGCGCGACGCGGACCTGGTGCAGAACACGCGCGTGATCTACACGAGCGACCACGGCGACAACGTCGGTGCGCGCGGCTTGTGGGGAAAGTCCACGCTGTACGAGGAAAGCGCCGGCGTGCCGCTGATCGTGGCCGGCCCCGACGTTCCGGCTGGCCGCGTCGTCGCCGCGCCGGCGTCGCACATCGACTGCGCGCCGACAATCCTCGAAGCGGTCGGCCTGCCGCCGCGCGTCGGCGGCCGCGCGCTGCCCGGCGCGTCGATGTTCGCGCTGGCGACCGGCGAGATCTCGCTGCGGCCGGTCATTGCCGAGTACCACGCGATCGGCTCCCTCGCGGGAGCCTTCATGCTGCGCTTCGGCAACTGGAAGTACTGCCACTACGTCGGTGCACCGTCGCAGCTCTTCGATCTCGATGCTGATCCCGAAGAGCTGATCGACGTTGCCAGCGACCCACGGTTCGCCGCCACGCTCACCGAAGGCGAACGGCTGCTGCGCGCGGCGCTCGATCCGGAAGCGACCGACGCGCGCGCAAAGCGGCGACAGGCCGAGCTGCTCGCGCAATTCGGTGGCCGCGAGAAGGCACTCGCCCGCGGCGACCTGGGCTTCACGCCGGCGCCCGGCACCACCGCCGAGATCGACTAGGGACCCATTCGTCTCGAAATGGCTAAGCGCACCGACCACGCCCGATCCTCGGCCGGTTCGAATCCGGTACGAGTGCGCTTCGACCGATTCGAGCTCGACGAGGCGAACGCACGCTTGTTGCGCGACGGCACAGCTGTCGCGCTCGCTCCGACGCCATTCGCCGTCCTGTGCGCGCTCGTGCGGCAACCCGGGTCCCTGCTCACCACGAACGCCTTGCTTGATGACGTTTGGGGCCACCAGTTCGTCACCGACTCGGTGTTGAGAACCGCCATCAGCGAGCTCCGGACGGCGCTCGACGACGACGCCCGCAGACCGCGTTTCATCGAAACGGTGTCGCGGCGCGGGTATCGCTTCATTGCCGTCCCCAGTGCGGTCCCCGCTGCGCCAGGCGCCCCGCCAAACGTTTCGGGACTCGCGGCCGTGCACGCGCCCTACTTCATCGGTCGCGCCGAACCGCTGTCACGGTTGCGCCGCGCGTGGGACATTGCGTGCAGCGGCAAGCGCGCGATTGTCTGGGTCGCCGGCGAGCCGGGTGTCGGCAAGACGACGCTCATCGAACACTTCGTCGCCAACCTTGGAGATGTCGCTGTCGCCCACGGCCAGTGCGTCGAGCACTACGGTGCAGGGGAACCGTATCTTCCCGTGTTGGAAGCCCTCTCGGAGCTGTGCCGAAACGACAGCACCCTCGTGCCGTTGCTGCGCGCCGTCGCACCGACCTGGCTCCTGCAGCTGCCGTGGCTCAGCACCATGGACGAGCGGGAAGCGCTGCGACGAGAGCTCGCAGGGGTCAGCCCGGATCGCATGCTGCGCGAGATGGGCGAGGTTCTCGATCGCTCGGGCGAGCGCCGGCCGCTGTTGCTGGTGACCGAAGACCTGCATTGGAGCGACCGCGCGACGATCCAGCTCATCGACTACGTCGCGCGGCGCCGTGGCAGCGCGCGGCTCATGTGGCTTGCAAGCTTTCGTCTCGCCGAGGTCGTGGCGCTCGACCATCCGCTCAACCCGTTGCGGCACGAGCTGCGCCTGCATGACTTGTGCGAGGAGATCGTGCTCGATCCATTCTCCGAAAGCGAAGTCGGCGACTACGTGGCGGAACGATCGCCAGCGATCGCCACCGATGAAGCGTTCGTGCGCGCGTTGCACGAGCGCACCGACGGCCTACCGCTGTTCGTCGCGTCGGTGATGACGGACGTGATCGCGCGCGCCGCGCGAGCCGGTGACGAAGCTGCAGCCGCGTCGCGAGCTCGCGAAAATCGCGGTTCCGGAGAATCTCGCGGCCATCATCGATCATTACATCGCGAAGCTCACAAGCGATCAGCGCCTGGTGCTCTCGGCCGCCGCAGTTTGCGGCATCGAGTTCCGCATCAGTACGATCTCGGGAGCACTCGAGCGCGATGCCGCATGGGTCGCTCAGACGTGCGACGAGTTCGTGCGCGAGCAGTTGTGGCTCGCTGCCAGGCAGGCCGAGGTCAGTAGCAATGCGGCAGAGTTGCCGTATTCGTTCAGGCACGCGCTCTTCCGCCAGGTGCTGTACGAGCGCACGAGCCCATCGGTGCGGTCGCAGCTCCACCGCAAAGTCGGCACGACGCTCGAACGCGAACGTGCGGCAGGCGCGCAGGTCGCCGCGGCGGAACTCGCGATGCACTTCGAGCTTGGCCGCGAGCCGATGGCCGCGTTGCGCTACTACGTTGAGGCTGCCGAAGGGGCGCTCGCGCGCCTGAGCCCGGCCGAGTGCATGGGCCTCACCGAGCGCGCGTTGACCCTGCTTGAGCAGGCGCCGGAGGGCACCGAACGCGACGCGCTGGAGATCGCGCTCGCGACGCTTCGTGGAGTATCGGCCACCCACGTGCATGGCATCAGTCATCCCGAAGCGAAAAGCGCGTTCCAGCGTGCGTACGCGCTTCTCGCCGACATCCCCGATCATCCGATGCGCGGACGGCTGCTGCACGGGTTCGGGTTCGTTCTCAGTCTGCGGGCGGACTATGCCGAGGCGCTGGCGGTGGCGGAACGAGCCGAGGCGCTCTCGTCTGCACCGAACGATCCGGTGCTTGTGCTCGTCACGTGCATGGTGCACGGATACGTGGCTCAGCTTCAGGGCCGACCGCGCGCGGCTGGCACATGGATCGAGCGCGGGCTCGCGGCGGCGGAGCTTCTCGACCTGGCGCCGGCCGAAATCTTCGTCGCCGATCCGCAGGTCACGCTGCTGGGGCTGCTCGGCATGCACCTTCTTAATTCCGGGTTCGTCGAACAGGGGCGCGCGCGGTTGGAGCAAGCGCACGCACGCGCTCGCCTGCTGGGATGGCCAAACACGCGGCTGGCGGCCTTCTGGTACGAGGCGCTGTTCGCGGTCCGACTCGGCGACGCGGAGCGTGTCGCGGCTCTGGCCGACGAAATGCGCGCGCTCGTCGACGAATCCGAGGTCGCGCAAGGTCGAATTGCGTGCCGGTGGTTTCGCGGCTGGGCGGACGCCCGGATGGGCCAACCGCGCGACGGCTATCGCCGCATCCGAGAGGCGTACGAAGACAATACCCGGCTCGGGATGCTGGCGGGGGGAAGTGAGGTCCTGGGGTATGCCACGGAGGCCCTGGTGCTTGACGGCGACTGGGATGGCGCGCAACGCGAACTCGAGGACGCGCTGCAAGTGGCTGACACGCTCGGGGAGCGCGTGTATCTGCCGCAGTTGTTAGCGATGCAGGCTGCCATCGCACGCGCGCGCGGCGACCGCGCAGCCGCCGACGCCGCGATTCGACGCGCGATCGCGGAGGCCCGTGCGCAGGAGGCACCGTGGCTGGAGTTGATGGCGCTGATTGAACTGTGCGACCGCCACGGTGCAACGGCGAAAGACCGACGCGCGCTTGCCGCGCTCGTCGACCAGCTTCCCGAAGCGCGCGACACATCCGCTGTCGCCAAGGCGCGAGCACTGCTCGACAAGGCGAAGTCCGCGTAGACCACGCCTGCTCCTGCGGCGGGCGCCGCGGGCGTGTCAGTGTGCGATGGGGATTGCGGCAAGCCGCGCCATCTGCGCAGGTCGGGCTACCCGAATCCGGATGAAATGGCGACGTTACGCTAACAACTCGGCGTAGGAGGGACGTTAAGCTCGCCTCGACAACTCGCAACCGGCAGCCGAAATGCCCTTCAACACTGACTCCAAGTACCCAACCCGCCGCGCATACGTGGTGAAGGTTCGAGGCGACGCAAAGCCCGATGCGCTCGCCGGTCGTCTCGAGAACCTCGTTACCGGTCGGCAATGTGAATTCGCGACCGGCCGCGAGCTGCTCGAGTCGATTGCCAGCGACCTCGACGGCGACCCCCCACGAGCGGCCACTCGATGCGGAATGCAATTGATCGATGCAGTTCATCGTTTGCCAATTGTGACGATTCACGCGATGGAGCAACTCCATGACTGAGCACCATGACCCCCTTCTCATCGCCTGGTGGAAGGAGGGTATCGAGGAGCTCGATCGCGAGATTGGCAGGTTGTGCGTGCTTTGTCAGGTAAGAATTCTCGATCCCGGCGTCATCGAGCGTGTGCTCAAGAAAGACGCATCTGTGTGCGGAACGTCGAACCCCCTCGCTTTCGCAATGCTGCACGACATGCTGATGTTCTATTTTGCGAATCGCAAAAAGGCTGTCGAGGCTGTAGGGCACGTGGAGACGGAGCAGATCGAGGCGCATGTCGTCGAGGAGCTGAGGAGTCGCTTCGCCGATTTGCTGGGGAAGTGGCCACCTGCGTGAGTGAGCGCCCTCATGGATAATGCAATTGTAAGCGCAATGGCAGCCGTGCTGGGGTCGCTCGTCGGCGGATCGGCGACGGTAGCCACCGCCTGGATCACCCAGAGGACGCTCACCCGGCGTGAACTCAATGTCAGGGACATGCGCCAAGCGAGAAAAGCTGTACGCCGACTTCATTGGCGAATGCGCGAAGCTTCTTATCGACGCATTCACGCACACCCTCGAAGATCCCGAGAAATTGCTGCCTCTCTACGCGCTGACCAATCGCGTCCGCCTTACCGCCTCGCAACCGGTTGTCACGGAGGCGGAACGTTTGTTGGCACGCATCACGGACCAGTATTTTTCGCGCAACCTCACCGTGGGGGAGATGCGGAAACTCGCCGGCTCGACCGATTCCGATCCGTTGAGGCCGTTTGGCGAGGCCTGCCGCATCGAACTCAAGTCGATACGCGCTCGGGCGTAATCGCGAGGAGCTCCCGTTGACGACGCCGACGACATCCCGACAGAACGTCGACGCTTTGCTGACGACTCGCGGCAACCGTTACCTTACGCTCACTCCCATGTCCAACCCAGCCAACGTCAGCATTCTTTCCCGCGATTTGCGTGTATGCGCCGCGTCGCTCGCGTTCGCGCTCGGTTTGGCGGGGTGTGCCACACCCGTACTGCAGCCCTCGCTCGATCTGCCCGACCGGTTCGCGGCAGCAGCGCCCGCCGCAGACGAGCCCGCGGTGGCGTGGTGGGAAGGCTTCAGGGATCCGGTCCTTGCCGACCTCATCCGCCGCGCAGCGCAGCGAACGTTCCCTTACGCTAACTTCCATGTCGAACCCAGCCACCGCCAGCATCCCATTCCGCCATTTGCGTGTACTCGCCGCGTCGCTCGCGCTCGCGCTGGCCGGATGCGCCACACCCGTGCTGCAACCGTCGCTCGACGTGCCCGACCGGTTCGCGGCCGCCCCGGCAAGCGACAGCGAGCCCGAGGTCGCCTGGTGGGAAAGCTACGGCGACCCGGTGCTGTCCGACCTCGTCCGCCGCGCAGCGCGCGAGAACCGCGACGTCAAGATCGCGGCCGAGCGGCTGCGCGCCGCGCGCGCCGGCGAGACGATCAGCCGCTCGTGGTTGTTCCCGAGCGTCGGCGTTCACGGCGCCGGCTTCGATCACCGAACCGGCTACGGCTCCGACGTCAAGCGAGTCGTTCCGGAGGCGGCGGACACGAAGGGCTGGCAGGGCGGCGTCGACGTCTCGTGGGAAATCGACATCTCCGGTCGCCTGCGTGCAGGCGCCGCGGCGGCCGCCGCCGACACGCTGGCGGCGGAAGACACTGCGAGGGGCGTTCGTCTGTTGGTGGTGACCGACGTTGCAAGCAACTACTTCACGCTCGTCGGCGCGCTGCGCCAGCTCGAAACGGTGCGTGCGATATCCGCCGCGCACGACGAAACGCTGCGCCTCGTAACGGCGCGCCAACGGGTAGGCCTCGCGACGCCGTTCGACGTCGAGCGCGCGCAGACCGAAGCTTCGAGAGCGCGCGCGGCGATACCGCCGCTCGAGACGCTGGCCGCCGTCTCGCGTCATCGCATCGCCGTGCTCATCGGAGACCAGGCGTTCAATGCAGCGAGCATCACGCCGTCGACCGTCGAGCCAACCGTTCCGCCGGCACGTCCGGGCCAACCCGCCGCGCTGTTGCAGCGCAGGCCGGACCTGCTCGCTGCGAACGCGCAGCTCGACGCCGCCAACGCGCGCCGGCAACAGGCCGCCGCGGAATGGTTCCCGCGGCTCTTTCTCGGTGCCGTGTTCGGGCGCGAGGGCCTCGACGTGAACGGCCTCGCCCTTGGCGCGGCGCGCTTCAGCAACGTCGCCGCGCTGCTGGCGATGCCCATCTTCAACGCGGGACGGACGCAGGCCATCAACGACATCGCCGAGAGCGCCCAAAGGGAAGCGGTCCTCCGCTACGAAGACGCGATCGTGCGGGCACTCGAGGACGTCGAGAACGCGCTCGTCGCGCTCGACGACCAGCGGCACCGGGCGCAACTGATGCAGAGCGCGGCGGTCTCGGCCGACGCGGCGCTTGGCCACGCGCAATCGCTCTACGACCGCGGGCAGACCGATTTCTTGCCGTTGCTCGACGCTCAGCGCGTCCGGCTGGTCGTGCGGGTCTCCGCAAACGAGGCGCACACGCAACTGCTGCTCGACAGCGTGCAACTGTACAAGGCGCTCGGCGGTGGCTGGCAGGCGTTCGAGCCCGTCGCCGAGCCCGCTGCGTCCGCCAACCCGAATTCGCCGACATCATGAAACTCCGTCGATTGCTACGAGGAACTGTCGTGAATCCGTCTCTCGCCCCCGCATTGGTCGTCGTCGCGGTGATCGCCGTCGCCGTCCTGTCCGCGTGCACAGCGAAGCCGCCCCCTGAAGCCCTTCGCGCCGTGCGCACCGCCGAGATCCGCTACGACAAGACGCAGGAAACGAACCGCTACGTCGGCACGGTGCAGTCGCGCCACGAAGTCAACGAGGCATTTCGCGTCGGCGGCAAGGTCGTGCAGCGCAAGGTCGACGTCGGCCAGAAAGTGCGCGAGGGCGACGTGCTGGCGGTGCTCGACGACACCGATTACCGGCTGGCCGAGGACGCGGCGCGGCAGCAGCTCGTCGCCGCCACGACGCAGGCGCGCCAGGCCGAGTCGGATCGGCACCGGCTCGACGCGTTGAAGAGCGACGGCTCGGTGAGCGTATCCGACGACGAGAAGGCGCAGACCGGTGCGCAGACGGCTTCGGCCTCGGCGGAGGCCGAGGCGAGGAAGCTCGAGCTGGCACGCAATCGGCTGAAGTACACGGTGCTGCGCGCGTCGCGGAGCGGTGTCGTCACCGCCGTGCGCTTCGAGGTCGGACAGGTCGTGGCCGAAGGGCAGCCGGTCGTCTCGATCGCCAACGAAGGCGAGCCCGAGATCGTGGCCGACGTGCCCGAGGATCACCTCGCGGTATTCAAGACGTCGCGTTACAAGGCGTGGCTGGCAAGCGCGCCCGAGCAAACGTTCGAGGTCGCGCTGCGGGAACTGTCGCCGCAGGCGGCGGCGCAAACGCGAACCTTTCGCGCCCGCCTGAAGCCGGTCACGCCGCGGCCGCTGCCGCTGGGCGCGACCGCCACGCTCGTCGTCGAACGGCAGGTCGGCGAAGCGCCGGCAGCAGCAATCCCCGCCTCGGCGATCACGCAGAACAAAGGCCAGCCCGCGGTCTGGGTCGTTCGTCGTGCGGGTACCGAGCCGGTCGCAACCGTTGATCTGATCAGACGTCGTCGGTGCACGGCTATCGCAACGACGAGGTGCTCGTGTCGGGACCGCCGGCCGGTGAGCTCGTCGTCACCGCCGGCGTGCAGAAGATGGCGCCGGGCCTGCGGGTCGCGCTTCCCGCGGCCGCGCGCAACGCCGCAACGAAGCAGGCCGCCCGATGAAGTCGTTCAACCTCACCGAATGGGCGCTGAGCCACCGCGCCATCGTGCTGTTCCTGATCCTCGCGATCGCCATCGGCGGCGTGCTGGGCTTCACGAAGCTCGGCCAGCTCGAAGACCCGAACTTCTCCGTGCCGTCGATGACGGCGATCGTCATCTGGCCCGGCGCGACGGCGCAACAGATCCAGGACGAGGTGCTCAACCGGATGGAGAAGAAGTTCGAGCAGCTCGACCACTTCGAGAAGGTCAAGACCTATGCGCGCCAGGGCTACGGCGGCATGACGATCACGGTCATCGGCGGCACCTCGCATGCGGACCAGCGCGAGGCCTGGTACCAGGCGCGCAAGAAGTTCAGCGACATCAAGCTCGAGCTGCCCGAAGGCGTCATCGGCCCGATCTTCAACGACGAATACGGTGACGTGACCGGGCTGCTTTATGCCGTCAAGGGCGACGGCATCAGCCACGCCGAGCTCTCCGACACGGCCGAAGACATCAAGCGTCGGCTGCTCAAGGTGCCGATGGTCAAGAAGGTCGACATCTACGGCAAGCAGGCCAAGAAGGTCTACGTCGAGTTCTCGCACCAGCGGCTGGCCGCGCTCGGCATCACGCCGCTGCAGATCGCCGAAAGCCTCCGCAACCAGAACAGCGTGCTGGCAAGCGGCTCAGATCGACACGCACGGCGACCGCGTGCTCGTTCGCGTGAGCGGCCAGTTCACGAGCCTGGACGATATCCGCAACGTTCCGATCGCCGCCGGCGGCCGGCTGATCAAGCTCGGCGACTTCACGACGATCACGCGCGGATACGAAGATCCGCCCACTTACACGGTGCGCCACAACGGGCAGCAGGTGCTGATGCTCGGCATCACGATGACCAACGACGGCAACATCGTGGACCTCGGCAAGGCGATCGAGAAGGCGGTCGCCAACGTGCAGGCGGAATTGCCCCATGGCGTCGAGCTCGAGCGCGTGGCCGATCAGCCAACGGTCGTCAGCGAATCCATCTGGGAATTCGAACGCTCGCTGATGGAAGCGCTCGCGATCGTGCTCGCGGTCTGCCTGTTGAGCCTCGGCTGGCGCACGGGCATCGTGGTCGGGCTCTCGGTGCCGATCGTGCTCGGCGTCGTCGCGCTGGTGATGCTCGCGATGGGCTGGAACCTCGAGCGCGTCTCGCTCGGGTCGCTGATCATCGCGCTCGGCCTGCTGGTGGACGACGGCATCATCGCGGTCGAGATGATGGTCGTGAAGATGGAAGAAGGCTGGGATCGCCTGAAAGCGGCCGCCTATTCGTACGCCGCGACCGCGATGCCGCGGCTGACCGGTGCGCTCGTCACCGTCGCCGCCTTCATGCCGATCGGCTTCTCCAAGTCGACCACCGGCGAGTACGCGGGCGGCATTTTCTGGATCGTCGGCACGGCCGTGCTGTTCTCGTGGGTGGTCTCGGGGATCATCACGCCCTACCTCGCCGTCAACATGCTGCCCAAGGACTTCGGCAAGCATCACCACGGCGGCGACCCGTACGACACGCCCTTCTACCGCAAGCTGCGCCGCTGCGATCGACCTCGCCATCGAGCGGCGCTGGTGGGTCATCGGCGCCACCGTCGCCGCACTGGCCGTCGCGATTGTCGGAAGCAGGTTCGTGCCGCAGCAGTTCTTCCCCAACAGCTCGCGGCCCGAGCTGGTCGTCGAGCTGCGACTGAAGGAAGGCGCTTCGTTCGCCGCGACGACCGAGCAGGTGAAGAAGATGGAGGCGGTGCTGAAGAAGGACGAGGACGTTCGCTTCTTCACCGCGTACACGGGCGCCGGCCAGCCGCGCTTCTATCTCTCGCTCAATCCGGAGCTGCCGAACCCGGGCTACGCCGTCTTCATCGTCATGACGCGCGACATGGAGGCGCGTGAACGCGTGCGCTCGCGCCTGATGGCGAGCGTCAACGAGGAATTCCCGGAGGTCTGGGTCCGCGTCACGCGCCTCGAGCTCGGCCCGCCGGTCGGCTTCCCGGTCCAGTTCCGTGTCGTCGGTCCGGATACGCAGATGGTTCGTTCGATCGCGCGTGAGGTCGAAGCGGTGGTCGCTTCGAGTCCGAAGGTGCGCGACGTGCAGCTCGACTGGAACGACCCGGTTCGCACGCTGAGAGTCGACCTCGACCAGGACAAGGCGCGTGCGCTCGGCCTGGCGCCGGCCGACGTGGCCTTCGTGACCCAGACCGTGATGAACGGCGCAACGATGTCGCACCTGCGCGAGCACGAAGACCTGATCGACATCGTCGCCCGTGCGGTTCCGTCCGAGCGTCTCGACGTCGACACGCTGAAGGACGTCAATCTCTATACCCGCGAGGGGACTGTCGTGCCGCTGTCGCAAGTCGCGCGCGTCCGCTACGAGCTCGAAGAGCCGGTGCTGTGGCGGCGCAACCGCGACATGGCGATCACCGTGCGCGCGGACGTCAAGGACGGCGAGCAGGGCGTGTCGGTGACGCAGGAGATCCGTCCGCTGCTGAAGGACATCGAAGCGAAGCTGCCGTTCGGCTATCGCATCGACGTCGGCGGCGCCGTCGAAGAAAGCGACATCGCCAACCGCGCGCTGATGGCGGTCTTCCCGGTGATGCTCGTCACGATCCTGACGATCCTGATGCTGCAGCTCCAGAGCTTCTCGCGCATGTTCATGGTGTTCCTGACGGCGCCGCTCGGACTCATCGGCGTCGTCGCCGCGCTGCTCATTTTCCAGGCGCCGCTCGGCTTCGTCGCGATCCTCGGCGTCACCGCGCTGTGCGGGATGATCATGCGCAACGCGGTGATCCTGGTCGACCAGGTGCAGGCCGAAATGGCCGAGGGCCGCGATCCCTGGAATGCCGTGCTGGAAGCGGCCGTGCACCGGACTCGTCCGGTGGCGCTGACCGCGGCGGCCACCGTGCTCGCGATGATTCCGCTCACGCGCAGCGTGTTCTGGGGTCCCATGGCGATCGCGATCATGGGCGGGCTCACGGTTGCGACCGTGCTGACGATCTTCTTCGTGCCGGCTCTTTACGCGGCGTGGTTCAGGGTCGAGCGGGCTTCTGCTCCGAATCCTCCGATGCCGTCGGCGGCCGCCGCCCCGGCATGAAGCACCGATGAACGAGGCCAACGGTCAATTGGAACGATCCATGTGCCTGTAGATCAACGCGCCGTGATAGGCGCTCGATACAAGAGGAGAGAATCGATGGGCAACACGATGAAAGCAGCCGTCGTCCGCGAGCTCGGAAAGCCGCTCGCACTCGAGGAGGTGCCTGTTCCGCAGCCGAACGAGAACCAGATCCTCGTTCGCATCGCGGCGACCGGGATCTGCCACACGGACCTCCACGCCGCGAAGGGCGATTGGCCCGTCAAGCCAAAAACGCCCTTCATCCCTGGCCACGAAGGCGTGGGAACGGTGGTCGCGATCGGCCGTGCCGTCCGCGGCGTCAAGGAGGGCGATCGGGTCGGAATTCCGTGGCTGCATACGGCCTGCGGGCACTGCTCATACTGCCGGACCGGGTGGGAGACGTTGTGCGGCTCCCAGTTGAACAGCGGCTACTCCGTGAACGGCAGCTTCGCGGAATATGCGCTAGCCGATCCAACCTATGTCGGTCGCCTGCCGGACAATCTTGAATGGGGTCCGGCGGCTCCGATCCTGTGCGCCGGAGTGACCGTCTACAAGGGTCTCAGGGAGACGGAGGTGAGGCCAGGCGAATGGGTGGTGATCTCGGGGATCGGCGGCCTCGGCCACATGGCGGTCCAATACGCCAAGGCGATGGGCATGCACGTCGCCGCCGTCGATGTGCATCCCGAGAAGCTCGAGCTCGCCAAGTCACTCGGTGCCGAGATCGTTCTCAACGCGCAGGTCGCGGACGTCGCGGCCGAGATGCAAAAGCTGACCCGTGGCGCCCACGGTGCGCTCGTTACGGCCGTGTCACCGAAGGCATTCGAGCAGGCCTTCGACATGCTGCGGTCGCGCGGCACGATGGCGCTGGTCGGTCTGCCGCCCGGCAAGATGTCGCTGCCGATCTTCAACATGGTTCTCAAGCGCATCACCGTGCGCGGCTCCATCGTCGGAACGCGTCAGGATCTGGAAGAGGCGCTGGCCTTCGCCGGCAGCGGAGCCGTCTCCGCCCACTTCTCCTGGGACAATCTGGAGAACATCAACGACATCTTCGCGCGCATGGAGGATGGCAAGATCGACGGCCGCATCGTTGCGAACCTGCAATGACGAGCCGGGACGACGACCGGCATGACGCATGAAGCATCGCGCGCGACGCCATGCCAGAGGCGAGCGACGCGCGTTCGCTGCTCGACGAGTTGCGCGTTCGATACGAGGCGGTGCCGGAATCGACCGACGACCACGGCGACGTCGAGAGCTTCGAGGCGATCGATGCACGGCTGCGCGAGGCGTTTCGCTGGCTGGAAAAGGCGATCACCTATCTCAACGGCCTGAAGCCCCCGATCGAACACCGGTTCGACCTCGGCTATGGCTACGCATTCGATTCGCCGCGGTTCGCCCATGGTTCGGTCGGTCAGCACGAGCGCCGCATCCGCGGCTTCCCGGTGCTCGAAGGGATCGACGTCTACTACGAGATTTCCGCAGCCAAGCCTCTGTCGATCGAGGTGGTTCCCGGGTGGGTCTCGTTTGCCGAGAAGACCCTCGATGCGTTCGGGCTGCAATACACCTGCCGCCGCATGGAAGATCCCGACGGGACGCTGCGCAAGTGCATCTTCTCGGTCCCGCCCGTGATCCCGGCGCGGATCTCGTTTCGGGTCGACTATCGGACGGGGATCGTGACCGTGGCCCTCGTCAACGTCGATCGCCTCGAGCGCGTCACGCTGGAGTTCCCGAGCACCGCGATCGAGGAGCCCGTTCTCGAGGATCTCGTGCGGCTGATCCTCGGCCGCGACTCGGCATTCCTGAAGCGCGGGCGACTCGCCGGGCTGCGCGGTCGCGCCTCGGGCTAGCTGCGCAGCACGGGGCGGAGAGCCGAACCTCGATCGATTTGCTTCGCGGCCATGTCTAAGCGTGCTCCGAGATGCATGGCAAAGAGCGCCCTCGCCCGGAGCGCGATCAGCCATCGTCATCGCCGCCGTCGCCTTCGTCCTGACGGGTTGCGCGACGACGTTGATGCCGACCCCGGTGCTCTACACGGGGGCGAATGCGAGGCCGCTCTTCACCGAGTTGTCGATCGACAGTCGCCGGCCGTCTCTCGATCTGCTGTTCATCACCGATCGCGCACCGGCAGAGCAAGCCGACGGCTTGCCGTATACCGCGGCCCGATCGCGTTCGATGGCGTTCGGATCGGCGATGGTCGAGTTCGGCGAAGACGTCTCCTGGGACCTGCTCGTCAAGGAAAGCACCGCGACGGAACGCGTCAATCCACTGCAGCTCAAGCTCGGGCCGACCACGGAGCTCGGTCGCTTTCCGCCCATACCGTATGAAGTCGTTGTCGCTCCGGATGGCATAAGACGTGTACCCGCCGTCGTCGAGGCGTACGCAAAGGCGAAGCAGCAGCTGCAAGCCGAGATTGCGAGGCGGCTCGCGATCGCGCACCGCAAGGAAGTCGTGCTGTTCGTGCACGGCTACAACAGCAGCTTCGAAGATGCCGCGCTGACGATGGGCGAGCTGTGCCATTTCCTGGGACGGGACTTCGTGTGCGGCATCTTCACCTGGCCGGCCGGCGGCCACCGAGGCATTCTGTTCGGCTACGACGTCGACCGCGAATCGGCCGAATACGCCGTCGAGGACCTGCTGAAGGTGATACGCATTGTCGGCCGGACGCCGGGTGTCGAGCGCGTACACCTGATCGCACATAGCCGCGGCACGGATACTCTCGCAACGGCATTGGCACAGCTGAGCGCCGAAGCCTACATGCTCCGCAGCTCGCCCGATCGCGAGTTTCACATCGCGAATGTTGTCCTCGTCGCTCCGGATCTCGACGGCGACGTCGCGATCACCAAGATCTTCAAAGTGTTCTCGGACCCCGACTTGCCGTTCGGCGAAAAGGCGGAGCCAGGCGCGCTTGTTCCGCCTGCGCCCGGGCTCAGGGTCACCCTCTACGTTTCGCCCGACGACAAGGCGATCGCAACGGTAAGCTGGCTCTTCGGCAGCATCGCACGGCTCGGGCGGATCGACACGACGATGTTCAGCGCTGACCAGATCGAAGCGATCGCCTTGTTGCGCGCGGTCGACATCATCCAGGTCCGCGGGACAACAGACTTCTTCGGCCACAGCTACTTCATTTCCAATCCGCGGGTGAGCGCGGACATCATCGCGCATGCTGCGTTACGGCCTGCAAGCCCAACGAACCGGGCCGACCGCTGGAAGAAGTGAAGAGACCGTTCTGGCGGATAGAGACGGGCGCTTCGAAGAGTGCTCCAATGCGCGAATCGACAGTTGCGCCAAGCCAATGAAATCCTGCGCAAGAGGTTGGCGTTTGTTTCCCAGCCGGAGCTCGACCAACGCCGCAAGTGATGATTTCGTTCCGTCGCGGATTCGCATGCCGCGCCACCCGTTACACTGTCCTCCCCGTTGACGGCTTCGCGAGCATCGGAGATCAACGATGAGCACCAGGAATCTGAAGCATCTGTTCCGACCGCGATCCGTCGCAGTCGTCGGCGCTTCAGAGACTCCGCGCAGTCCTGGCGCAACCGTCCTGCACAATCTTATCGGTGGAAGATTTGACGGGACCATCCTGCCCGTCAACCCGAAGTATCGCGAACTTGCAGGCATCAAGGTGCATCGGACCGTCGCGAGTCTGCCCGAGGTGCCTGAGCTTGCCGTCATCTGTACGCCTCCGGCGGTCGTTCCGGAGGTGATCGCCGAGCTCGGGACGCGAGGCACGAAGGCCGCCATCGTGATCACGGCGGGGCTCGAAGCCATCAAGAATCGACATGGCGCAACCTTCAGGGAGGCCATGCTTGCCGCCGCAAGGCCTCACCTCCTGCGCGTGCTCGGCCCGAGTTCTGTCGGGCTTCTCGTTCCCGGCATCAAGCTCAATGCCAGCCTCGCCCCCACGGGCGCGCTACCTGGCAATACTGCCTTCGTGTCGCAATCGGGCGCGCTGACCACAGCGGTGCTCGACTGGGCGAAGTCCAGGGGAATCGGCTTCTCGAAATTCATCTGCCTTGGCGACAGCGCCGATGTGGACTGTGGAGACGTGCTCGACTACCTCGGCAGCGACCCCGAGACGCGCGCGATCCTGCTCCATATCGAAGCGATCACCGCGGCACGCAAGTTCATGTCCGCAGCGCGGGCCGCCGCACGAAACAAGCCGGTGCTCGTGGTCAAGACCGGGCGGGCGCCCGAAGGGCCTCCAGCGGCTGCTTCTCACATCGGCGCGCTGGCCGGTTCGGATGAGGTATACGACGCCGCGATTCGCCGCGCCGGAATGTTGCGCGTGGCCTCGACCAAGGATCTGTTCGACGCCCTGGAGACGCTGGCGCGCGCACGCCCGCTCGCCGGAGATCGATTGACGATCATGACCAACGGCCGCGGCCCCGGCGTCATGGCAATGGATGCACTTATCGGCACCGGAGGCCGATTGGCTTCGCTCTCCCAGGAGACGCTACGGAAACTCGATACGATCCTGCCATTCAACCGGTCACGCGACAATCCCGTAGACATCATGGACGATGCGCCGGCCGAGCGCTATGTCCAGACGCTGCAGAACCTGCTGGGTGACTCGCAATCGGATGCGGTGCTGTTCATCCACGCACCGACGGCGATCGTTCCAAGTGCGGAAATCGCGGCGGCGGTCGCCCCGGTGGTCAAGGCGTCCCGACGCAACGTACTCGCGTGCTGGCTGGGTGGCGATGCAGTGAGACGGGCGCGAGATGCTTTCGGGCAAGTCGGCATTCCGACCTACGATACTCCCGAAGAGGGTGTGCGCACTTTCACTCAGATGGTGCAATATCGACGAAATCAGAACCTGTTGATGGAGGTTCCCCCGTCGCGTTCGGCCGAATTTGTTCACGACCGCGACAAGGCGCACGCAGTGGTGGAGGGAGCGCTCGCGGACGGCCGGACCCTCCTTTCGGAGCCTGAAGCCAATGCTGTGCTCGCCGCGTACAGCGTTCCCGCGGTTGATACGCGCATTGCGGCAACAGCCGGCGAGGCGGTAGCGGTTGCGCGCGCCATTGGCTTTCCCGTGGCACTCAAGATTCGATCATCCGACGTTGTGCGCAAGTCCGACGTGGGTGGCGTCGTCCTGGATCTCGAAATTCCGGCAGCGGTCGAAGCCACCGCCAAAGCAATGCTGGCGCGCTTGCGGCAGTATCGGCCCGATGCAAGGCTGGAGGGCTTCACCGTGCAAACCATGGTACGGCGGCCGAACGCTCATGAGCTCGTCCTCGGCGTCACAACCGATGCCGTCTTCGGTCCGGTCGTCATCTTCGGCCAGGGTGGCACAGCCGTCGGTGTTACCGCCGACCGCGCCGTAGCCCTGCCGCCCCTTAACGCCGTGCTCGCACGCGACCTCATCTCTCGCACCCATGTTTCCAAGCTGCTGGCCGGATACGGTGGCCGGCCGCCTGCGGACATCGGTGCGGTCACCCGAACGTTGATTCAGCTGGCGCAGCTGGTCGCCGACATTCCCGAGATCGTCGAAATCGACATCAACCCTCTCGTGGCGGATGAACGAGGCGTTCTTGCACTCGATGCGCGCATGCGCGTCGCACCCTCGAATGCAGCCGGCCTCGATCGCTTCGCGATTCGTCCCTATCCGGAGGAGCTCGAGGAGTGGATACTTTGGCAGGGGCAGAAAGTGTTGTTGCGACCCATCAAGCCAGAGGACGGTGCGCAGCACGTCGAATTCTTCAATGCGCTCGAGCCGGAGGATATCCGCTATCGAGTCTTCACGCACCTCCGTGAGCTGCAAGGGTCTCAGCTCGCGCGTCTCACGCAGATTGACTACGATCGCGAAATGGCGTTCATCGCCGTCAGCGAGCATGGCCCCGGTCGTTTCGAGACGCTCGGCGTAGTGCGTGCGGTTGCGGATCCCGACAACATCGCCGCCGAATTCGCGATCATCGTGCGATCCGACCTCAAAGGACAGGGGCTCGGCCCGATCCTGTTCAAGAAACTCATCGACTACTGCCGAAGCCGCGGAACCCGGGAGCTCGTGGGTGAGGCGCTCGCGGACAATCAACGCCTCATCGGGCTGACTCGGCGATTCGGCGCTGCGTTGACCCATTCCGAGCCGGGCATTGTCGCTCTCAGGATCGACGTGAGGTCCGTCCAGGCGCCTTCATGACATTCGCGCACCCATTATGGTCACTGTTACTGCGATGGACTGCGTAAGGCGATCTCGATGAACAAAAAGGTCCTGCTCACCGGTGTCAAGAAACTCCTTCTGACGCATCCCCGCGATCAGGACGCGGTGGATCCCTCGACAGGGCCGGCGCGCGCGCTGTTCGGTCCCCCGCCCGAAACGGCGACGGGCGGGAAAGGCAGCGACCTGGTGGACTTTCTCAAGCAGGTCACCCTCTTCAAGGACCTCGGCCGCAGCGATCTCAGACAGCTTGCCCGGATCGTCCACGAACGGAGCTACCGGGACGGCGAATACATCTATGAACAGGGAAAGCCCGGCGTGGCGCTGTTCGTCATACGACGTGGCGTCGTCGAGATCGTCAGGCGGAGACAGAACGGCGAGGACGTGCCTCTCGCCTTGCTGGAGCCCCCGGCCTCCTTCGAGGAACTGGCGGTCACGGAGACGGAGGTGGTTCGCTGGGCTTCGGCTCGGGCTCGCGGCCCGGTCTCCTTGGTGGCCCTCGGGTGCTCGGATCTGGATGCCCTCAGCCACAACCTTCCCCTCCTGGCGAACAAGATTCTCAAGAAGTTGGTGCAGATCGCCGCCATGAGGCTCCAGATGCTCGTGGAGGCCGAGTACTTCCAGGAGGACGACAAGGAGTCCAAACCGTGACGCCCAGCAATGCTGGAGGATTCCTCTTCAAGTCCGTCGTGGCGGCCGCCGGCGTGGGCCTGGCAGCGTACCTGCTTATCGAGCTTCGCAGCCTCATCGTCCCCGTGGCGGTGGCCGGGCTGCTCGCATACGTCTGTCGACCCCTCGTTGCGGTGTTGGAGCGTTACAGGGTCCCCCGAGACGTGGCGATCGGATTGTTGCTGCTGTTGTTCGTGCTCTCCTCTCTGTTCATCGTGAACCGTATCCGGGCAGTCGTACCCACGGATATCCAGGCCATCGAGCTCAAGGTCGAGGTGCTCCACAAGATCAACGAGCGCTACAAGGCGCTGATGGGTCTCGACGAATCGCTGGCAAAGGGAAATCGGCTCTACCGACTCGTGCATCGAGACCTGGACCCGTTGGTGGATCGTGTCAACCACGAGCTCGCCCTCACGCCCGAAGAACGCGCCACATTATTCGCCTCGCGCCCTCGCCGCCCCGACGCGTCAACGGCATCCGATCGGCTGCTCGATCACGATCGAGCGAACCGCCTGACGCTCAAGCTGCGCTCGCGGACCGCGCTCGCCGAGGCTGACGCGGTAGGGCCCTGGACGCCCCGAGGTTGTCCAAGCGCCGACGCTGGTCGCGAAGAAGCCTCTCGCAGCGCTGGCCGACATCCTGTCCACGTGGTTGGTAGCCCCTCTGGTCTTCCTGTTCCTGCTGCGCGATACCGGCGAGCTCAAACGCGGCCTTCTAGGGATGGTTTCCAACCGGCTGTTCGAACCGGCGCTAACGGTCATGGCTGACCTCGACCGCGCGGTGGGCAGCTACGTGCGCGGCATATTCCTCGAGGGCGCGTTGCTAGGCTTTACCGTGGCGCTGTTGCTCACGATCGTCGGCGTTCCTCTGCGCTGGGCGATCGCCATCGGACTTCTCTCGGCGGCCACGAACATGGTTCCGTACGTCGGCTTCGTGATCGCAGTGCTGGGGGGGCTGGGCTATGTCCTCCTGGCGGAGGAGATCCAGTCGCTGCTGCCCGCCGTCGATACGGAGAGCGTCTGGATCTGGGTGATTGTGGCGGTGGGACTTGCCGAGCTGCTCAAGAACGTCATCTACGAGCCACTGGTCCTTGGCGGTGCCGTCAAGCTCCACCCGCTCGTCGTGGTGATCGGAGTGTTCGGCGGCGCCATCTTGTTCGGCGTAGTCGGGATGCTGCTCGCGATTCCGACTATTGTCGTCCTCAAAGTCTTCGTCTCGAGCACGGCGAGACAACTCAAAGCCTATGGACTCATCTAGTCGAGCGCCTCCTGTGATCGACGAATCGATGGGCGACTGGCGCCGCCGCACGCCGGACCACTCAAGAAATGGAGCCTCCGGAAAACCCGGGGCGGTTCAGCGTCTTCTCTGGCCTCCCATTCATCCGCGAAGCGAGCGCAAAAGCGGTGACCTGAACGTGCCGGATGCCATTGCAATGAGCTACCTCATGCAGCCGCGCTCGCTCGCGCTGCTCGTCGAGCAGGAGATCCAGTGATGGCAACCGAGGA
>CAVPUM010000008.1:0-278371 GCA_963708855.1 uncultured beta proteobacterium
TGCGGGGCGTGTCGTTCACGCTGGGCCGCGAGCGGCTCGGCATCGTCGGCGAGTCGGGATCCGGCAAGTCGCAGACCGGGCGCGCCATCCTCGGCCTCACCGCGCCGGAAGGCAACGTCACCGCGAAGCGGCTGGCGTTCAACGGCGTCGATCTGCTGGGCTGCACGCCACAGCAGCGGCGCGAGTTGCGCGGCGGGCGCATCGCGATGGTGCTGCAGGACCCGAAGTTCTCGCTCAATCCGGTGATGCGGATAGGCGATCAGATCGCCGAGACGCTGCGCGCGCACACGCGAATCGCGGCCCGCGAGGCGAGGGCGAGCGTGATCGCCGCGCTCGAGGCCGTGCAGATCGACGATCCCGAGCGCATGGTCGGACTCTATCCGCACGAGGTGTCGGGCGGCATGGGGCAGCGGGCGATGATCGCGATGATGCTGATCGCCAAGCCGGATCTGCTGATCGCGGACGAGCCGACGTCCGCGCTCGACGTGACGGTCCAGCTGCAGGTGCTGGCCGTCCTCGACGCGCTGGTCGCGCAGCGCGGGATGGGACTCATCCTCGTGTCGCACGACCTGCGGCTCGTCTCGAGCTTCTGCGACCGCATCCTGGTCATGTATGCCGGCCAGATGGTCGAAGAAGTGCAGGCCGGCCGCCTGTCCGACGCGACGCACCCGTACACGCGCGGGCTCATGAACTGCCTGCCGCGGCTGGGCGAGAACCGCCATCCGCTGCCGACGCTCGACCGGCAGCCGGAGTGGGCGTTGTGAACGCAGCGGTGAACGCCGCAAGCGTGGGGGCACGGTCCGTGAACGTGCGCGGCGTCGGCATCGAGGCGCAACACCTGCGCGTGTCGTTCGACCGGTTCGTCGCCGTGGCCGACACGTCGCTCACGGTCGCCGCGGGGGAGAGCTTCGGCATCGTCGGCGAGTCCGGATCGGGCAAGTCGACCGTGCTGCGCGCCATTTGCGGGCTCGTTCCGATCGGGTCCGGGACCGTGCGCCTGCTGCCGGGAACGACCGGGCGCGGCGGCGCGGTGGACACCCCGGCCGCGGCGCTGCCGTTGCCGGGCAGCAAGCCGTTTCGCCGGCTGGTGCAGATGGTGTTCCAGGACCCGTACGGGTCGCTGCATCCGCGCCAGACGGTCGACCGGATCCTGGCCGAGCCGCTGGCGATCCACGACATCGGCGACGCCGAGACGCGAATCGAGCGGGCGCTGGACGAGGTGGGCCTCGGCACCGGCTTCCGCTTTCGCTATCCGCACCAGCTCTCCGGCGGCCAGCGCCAGCGCATCGCCGTTGCGCGGGCGCTGATTCTGGAACCGCAGATCCTGCTGCTGGACGAACCCACGTCGTCGCTCGACGCATCCGTGCAGGCCGAAGTGCTGAACCTGCTGGAGGAATTGCGCCGGCGCCGCGGCCTGACGTTTATCATGGTGAGCCATGACCTTGCGGTGGTCACCCATATGTGCGAGCGGCTGATGGTCATGCGGCGCGGCGAGACGGTCGAGCTCGTTGCGTCCGCGGACCTGGCGGCGAGCCGCGTGACTCACGAGTACACGCGCAACCTGATGGAGGCCTCGATCGGCTTTCGTCGGGCGCATGCCGCGTGAATCGCGCAATCGGGGACCGGCCCCAATGATCGTGCAAACCTTTCCGAATTTGGGGACCCGTCCCCGATCTTCCTTCCGTCAACAACCCACAAGCGAGCGCCGATGATCCGTTGGGAAGCCCATGCCTGCCTGCCGTTGCACCCGGATGCCGACTTCGCGCCGATCGACCGGCTGCGTGCGGCCGGCGTCGACTACGTCTCGATCAACATCGGGATGGACATGAATCCGCTGTCGCAGGTGATGTCCGTCATCGGCGGATTCCGCGCGACGGTCGCCGCGCACCCCGACCGCTATCGACTGGCAGCGAGCGCCGACGACATCGAGCGCGCCGCGACGGACGGCGTGCTCGCCGTCGGCTTCGATCTGGAAGGCGCGATGCCGTTGCTGGAGCAGCCGGCGATGGTCGCGCTCTACGGCGATCTCGGCGTGCGGCAGATGCATTTCGCGTACAACCGCAACAACAGCGTTGCGGGCGGCTGCCACGACGACGAGCTCGGGCTGACGCCGCTGGGCCGGCGGATGGTCGCCGCCGTCAACGAGGCAGGCGTGCTCATGGATTGCTCGCACACCGGCCGACGCGCCAGCCTCGAGATCATGGACGCCTCGGTGCAGCCGGTGATCTTCAGCCACTCGAACCCGCTGGCGCTGGTCGAGCACGGGCGCAACGTCACCGACGAGCAGATCCGCGGGAGCGCGGCGACCGGCGGCGTGATCTGCGTGTCGGGGGTCTCGGGCTTCCTCGGAACACGGACGCCCGATGCGGACGATGTTGCCCGGCATGCCGCCTACGTGGCGGAGCTCGTCGGCGTCGAGCACGTCGGGATCGGCCTCGACATCAGCTTCCACCAGGACGGGCTGGACGACACGCCGCCGGGAGACTTCGACGCGACCTACTGGTGGCCGAAGAGCGCCGGCTACGATCGCGCCGTCACGCGGATGACCTACACGCCCATCGAAACCTGGCAGGTGCTCGCGCCGGCGCTGCAACGCACGGGGATGACCGGCGACGAAGCCGCGCTGGTCATGGGGGGCAACATGCTGCGGGTGGCGCGACAGGTGTGGCGATAGCGCCGTCGGGCGGGGACCGGTATCGGCGCGCGGATAGCCTCATTCCGCGACGATCTTGTGCTCGGACGCTATCTGCTTCCACTGTCCGAGCTCGTCCTTGATGCGCCCGGCGAACGTTGCCGGACTGATCGCTTCCGGCAGCGTCCCGTCCGGCTCGAGCACGGGCGCGAGCTCCGGCGACGCGGCGATCGCGTTGATGTCCCGATTCAGGCGCTCGACGATCGCCGGGGGCGTACCGGCGGGCGCGAAGACGCCCACCCAGATGGCGACGGCAAAGCCCGGCACGGCGTTGGCGAGCGGCGGCAAATCGGGAAACGCGGCGTGCGGCGCGCCCGACGTGACCGCGAGCGCCTTGATCTTGCCGCCCTTCATCAGGGGCGCGATCGTGCTGTAGTTCGACACCATCACCTGAATCTGGCCGCCCGCGAGATCGACCGCGGCGTTCGCCGCTCCTTTGTAGGGGACGTGCGTCATCTTGATCTTCGCGGTGTCGTCGAGCAGCTCGGTCGTGAGATGCGCGATCGAGCCGACGCCGGCCGTGCCGTAGTTGAGCGCACCGGGTCGCCCGCGCGCCGCCGCGATGAGGTCTTCGGGCGTCTTGAATGGGGTAGTGGCCGAGACGGCAAGGAGCATCGGGCCCCGGCCGACCATGGCCACCGGGGAAAACGCGGCAATCGCGTCGTACGGCAATTGCGTCTGCGTTGCCGCCGCAGTGAGAAAGCTCGACGACGTAAGCAAGAGGACGGAACCGTCGCGCGGCGATTTGGCGACGTAATCGGCGCCGATGACGCCGGCGGCCCCGGCCCTGTTCTCGACGATCACCGGAATGTCGAGGCGCTTCGCCAGCGGACCCGCGATCGCCCGGGCAATGACATCGTTGCTGCCGCCCGGCGAGAACGGCACGACGATCTTGATCGACTTTGGCAGCGCTATCTGCCCCGTTGCGGCCGTGGTCAGGCCCAAGGCGGCAACGAGACACAACGCGACGCGGGCTACGAATGTGGGCATTGCAGCGCTCCGAAATGTACGCTCCGATCCGGCAATCGTATTCTCTGTCCGCGCTGGCGTCCACGCTCGCCTGCCGGCCCGACGCTCCCCCGCCGCCGATCAGGCTGTGCACGCGTCTCGTCGATCCGCGCCCACGGGTCGGCCGCGCGGCGCAACCGGCGCCCAGTATTGGTCCGTGTCGCTCTGCTATGATCGACATCCGTGGTCAACAGCAGCAGTATCGTGGACTCGCTTCGCATCATCTGTCCGAACGGGCATCTCGGCTTTGCCCCGATACGTGTCGAGAGCTTCCGGCTCGGCGTCGCGGCGCGGCCGGATTACATTGCTGCCGACTCGGGCAGCGACGACGTCGGCCCGATTCCCCTCGGCACCGACACGTCGACGAGCCCGCTCGCCTGGCAGACGCACGATCTCGAGCACATGCTCCTCGCTTCCCGGGAGCTGGGTGTGCCGATGATCATCGGGTCGGCCGGGGACACCGGCGCCAATAGCCGCGTCGATCTCTACGTTCGGATCATCAAGGAGCTGGCGGCGAAGCACCGGATGCAGCCCTTCAAGCTCGGTTATTTCTACTCGGAGGTCGGCAAGGAGCATGTCCGCCGGCGCATGCGGGCCGGCGAGACCGTCGCGGGGCTCGAGGGCCACAAGGCGTTGACCGAGGCCGAGCTCGACGCCACGGAGCGGATCGTCGCGATGGCCGGCGTGCATCCCTTCATCGCGCTGCTCAGAGAGGGCGCCGACGTGATCATCGGCGGGCGCAGCAGCGACAGCTGCGTGTTCGCTGCGCCGGCGATCCATCACGGCTTTCCCGAGGACCACGCGTATTACCTCGGCAAGGTGCTCGAGTGCGCGTCATTCTGCGCCGAGCCCTACGGCGGCAAGGAAACGGTGCTGGGCGAGATCACCGCGGACGCCGTCGAAGTGACGGCCATGCATCCCGGCCAGCGCTGCACCGTGGCCTCGGTCGCCGGGCACGCGATGTACGAGCGCTCGAATCCGTATTTCGAGCACGTGGCCGGCGGGACGCTCGACATGTCGGAATGCCGCTACGAGCAGGTCGCCGAGAAGACGACGCGCATTTCCGGCGCGAAATTCCGGCCGGCCGCGGAGTTTCGCGTGAAGCTCGAAGGGGCCGGCAGGATCGGGGAGCGCTTCGTCGGCATGGTCGGCATCCGCGACCCGTACACGATTGCTCACGTGGACGAGGTGATCGCCTGGGCGCGGGACAAGGTGCGCGAGCGCTTCGGCGACACCGGCTACGAGCTCCACTACACGGTCTACGGCCGTGACGGCATCATGGGCGAGCTCGAGCCGATGCGCGACCGGCCCGGGCACGAGCTTTGCATCCTGGTGCAGGGCGTGGCGCCCACGGTGGAAATGGCGGAAGAAGTCTGCATGACCGGCACTCGGCAGATGTTCTACGCGCGACTGCCGGAGGTGAAGGGTTCGGCGGGCTCGGTCGCGTTCGCGCTAGACGAGGTCCTGCGCGCGAGCCCCGCCTATCGCTGGACGCTCAATCACACGCTGCGCTGCGACGATCCGCTCGAGCTCTTCCCGACGCATATGACGTCGGCGGGCGTTTGAGGGCGAGAGCGATGAAGACGCAGAAGCTGTCCGAGCTGGCCAAGACGATCCGCAGCAAGAACGCGGGTGTGGATCTGATCACGTTCGACATCATCTTCACCGAGCGCGCGACCTACGAGCGAGTCAAGCGGGCGGGCGTGCTGACGCGCGAGACGGTGTGCAAGCTCTACCGGCTCCCGCCGGAGCGCATATCCGACTTCGTCGAGTTCGATCCTGCGAACGCGATCAAGTTCACGATCTACCGGTTGCGGCCGAGCGGCAGCCCCGGCGACCCCGACATCTTCGGTGCGCAGCAGTACGCGCCGCTGCTGGATATCGAGGTGCCGCCAGCGTAGGGATGCGGGCGCCGTCGCGGTCGCCGAGGTTGCCCCGATCGATCGATCCGGGCATGATTTCCGTCGTGCCTGGCGCTGCGCGGCACCGCAGCATGCAATTGGGGGAACTGTGGACCCGTCGAGCGTAAAACGCCGTCTGACGTGCATCCTTGCCGCCGATGCGGTCGGCTACAGCAAGCAGATGGGCCAGGACGAAGAGGGCACGATCCGTGTGCTCGCCGCTCATCGTGCGGTCATCGACGGCATCATCGCCTTCCACCAGGGCCGGATCGTCAGTACTGCCGGCGATTCGGTGCTCGCGGAGTTCTCGAGCGCCGTCGAGGCGGTGCGGTGCGCGGTCGAGGTGCAGGAGGCTCTCAAGACCCGCAACGACTCGCTGGAAGAGCATCGGCAGATGCACTTCCGGGTCGGGGTCAACCTCGGCGACGTCGTGGTCAAGAACGACGATCTGCTGGGCGACGGCGTCAACGTCGCCGCGCGCCTCGAGACGATGGCCGAGCCCGGCGGCATCTGCATCTCGTCGTCGGTGTACGACCAGATCACCGGCAAGCTCGACCTCGGCTTTCAGGACATCGGCGAGCAGAACCTCAAGAACATCTCACGGCCGATCCGTGTCTATCGCGTCTCCGGCACCGCGCCGCTCGTGCGTCCGGCGCCGCCTGCGTCGCCGGCAGCTGCCGCCCGGAGCGCGCGCAGTCCGCTTCCCTGGGCGATCGGTGCCGTCGTCGCCGCAGTGATCGGCGCGGCGGTGGCGTGGCAGGGCGGATGGTTGCGCTCCGGCTCGACCGACGACGCGACCAGGACGACGGCGGGCGCGCCAGCCGCATCGCCGCCGCCGGCACCGTCTGCGGAGAAAGGCGCTGCTCGTCCCGCCGTCGTCGACGCCAACGCAGCGCGCGTGCAGGCCGAGTCCGACGCACAGCGCCTGCGCTCCGATGCCGAGGCCATCAAGCGGCAGGCTGAGGCGGAGCTCGCGCGTGCGCGCTCGGATGCGGAGGCCGGAAGGGCCGCCAGGGTGAAAGTGGAGGCCGACGCGGCTGCGGCGCGCGTGCGCGCGCAAGCCGAAGCCGATGCCGCGCGGATCCGCGCCGACGCCGAATCGTCCGCGGCTCGCATCAAGAGCGACGCCGACGCGGCGGCACGCGCGGCTGCGGCGCAAGCGCCGAAGTCGGTGCAGGCACAGCAGGATTCCGCCGCCAAGGTACAGGCCACGCCGGTTGCGCCGGCTGCACTGGCGCCGGAAAAGAGCTCACCCTCCCCGGGCAGCGCCAGCCGCTTCGACGGCTTGTGGAACGTCACCGTCGAATGTCCGAAGCACCCGGACGGCGCTTTCGGTTACGTGATCACTATCTTGGCGGAGGTGAAGGACGGGTTCCTACGGGGAGGAAAAGGCGCCGAAGGGGCCGCCGACTCGTTCCGGCTGCAGGGAAACATCCAGTCCGACGGCACGGCAAATCTCGACGCGAGGGGAATCACCGGCGACCCCAAGTACCTCCTCAAGGGTGGGCGGCCGGGAATCCCCTACGGCTATCCCGTGGCGGCCCGATTCGACGGGTCCCGCGGAACGGGTCGCCGCACGCTTCTCCGGGAATGCACCTTGACGTTCGTCAAGCAGTGACATTGGAGCCGCGGCCATGCGGCCCCGATTTCAATACGGCAGCCCCACGTAGTTCTCGGCCAGTGCGGTCAACGCCGCGTTCGAGCTGAAGAGATAGTCGAGCTCGGCCCGCTGGATCCTGTCGCCGAACGGGCCGTTGTCGGGAAGGCGATGCAGCAGCATCGTCATCCACCACGAGAACCGCTCCGCCTTCCAGACCCGTCTGAGCGCGCGCTCCGAATAGGCGTCGAGGCCGCCCGAGCTGCCCGGCGCGATAGTGGTCGACGAGGCCGTCGAAGAGATAGCGCACGTCGCTCGCCGCGAGGTTCAAGCCCTTCGCGCCCGTCGGCGGCACGATGTGCGCCGCGTCGCCGGCGAGGAAGAGGCGGCCGAAGCGCATCGGTTCGGCGACGAAGCTCCGCAGCGGCGCGATGCTCTTCTCGATCGACGGGCCGGTGACGAGATCCGCGGCGGCGCGGGCATCGAGGCGCCGTCGCAGCTCCTCCCAGAAGCGATCGTCCGGCCATGCCTCGACGCGTTCGGCGAGCGAGCATTGCAGGTAGTAACGACTGCGGGCATGGCTGCGCATGCTGCAAAGGGCGAAGCCGCGCTCGTGCGAAACGTAGATGAGCTCGGCGGACACCGGCGGAGTGTCGGCACAGCACGCCCAGCCAGCCGAACGGATACTCCCGCTCGTAGGTCCGGATCGCGGATTCCGGGACGCTCGACCGGCAGACGCCGTGAAAGCCGTCGCAGCCCGCGATGAAGTCGCACGCGAGTTCGTGTTCGCTTCCCCCATGCCGGTAGCGCACGGCCGGATGGCTGCCGTCGAAGTCGTGCACGCTCACGTCCTCGGCTTCGTAGACGGAAATGGCACCGCTTGCGCGCGCGCCGCCATCAGGTCCCGGGTGACCTCGGTCTGGCCGTAGACGATCACGTTCTTGCCGCCGGTGAGCCCGTTCAGGTCGACGCGCTGGCGGCCGCCGGCCCAGCTGATCTCGATGCCGGCGTGCACGAGGCCCTCGGCATGCAGGCGCGCGCCAACGCCGGCCTCGTCGAGCATCGCGACGGCACCCTGTTCGAGGACCCCGGCGCGGATCCGCCCGAGCACGTACTCGGGCGCGCGTTGCTCCAGAATCACGTTGTCGATGCCGGCGCGCTGGAGCAGCTGTCCAAGCAGCAGGCCGGACGGGCCGGCACCGATGATGGCGACCTTGGTGCGCATGGCTACTGCCTCCCTCGTCGGCTCCGGATCACGCGAAAGGCATCGTTGCGGCGTGCACGCGTCCGTCACTTCCGCTCCGGCAACTCGGGCCCCACGCCGAGCGGCGGCGGAGCGAGCGAAACGATGCGGCGGAAAAGCGCACGGAATTCCCTCGTCGCCGCCACGCCGACGATCGGATCGGCGTTCGACGCGAACGCCGCGTCGATGAGCGCCCAATCGTCGTCGTGCAGCGCTTCGGCCGCGAGCGGCAGCACTTCGTCCTCCTCCTGCCGCATGTGCCGCCAGTGGAAGTGCGAGTAGCGCTCGACGCGCTCCCGAAACGACGGGAAGGTGCTCGCATCGCCGCGATACAGCTCCAGGGCAGACTCGAGCTCCGCGAACTTGATGCGCCCCTGCTCGTGCTCGGCGTGCAGGCGATCGAGGAGCGGCGCGGCCTCGGGGCGCCGCAGCCGCAGCCGCGCGAACAGGTACTCGTCCTCCTTCGGGTGGTGAAGGCGCTCGGGAAAGGCTTCGATGTAGCGGAACATCGCCGCCAGCAGATCGAAATCCGGGGCCATGCGCCCGGCGTCGACCTCGGCGAGCACCTGGCGGAGGCCCTCGATGACGGCGGTGATCGAACGGTGCTCGTCCTGGATGATCTGTATCGATTTCATCGACGCTATCCCTTCCAGAAGGGGGCCGGGCGCGGTCCAGTGCACGGCTTCATGCCACCGCCACCAGCCGGTGCAGTGTCTCGGGGTCGCGCAGCAGCGCCTCGCTGGTCGCACGGTGGACGACGCGGCCGCGCTCCAGCACGATCGCGTGGCGCGTCAACGTCAGGGCGAGCTTGGCGTGCTGCTCGACGACGATCACCGCCATGCCGGCGTCCTCGACGAGCTCGCGGATCACGCCCATCAGCTCCTGCACGATGATGGGTGCGAGCCCCTCCATCGGCTCGTCCAGCAGGAGCAGCGCGGGATTGACCATCAGCGCGCGGCCGATCGCCAGCATCTGCTGCTCGCCGCCGGAGAGCTGGTTGCCGAAATTCGCGCGCCGCTCCGCGAGCCGCGGAAAGAGCTCGAAGACCCGCGCCACGTTCCACGGCCCGGGCCGGGCGACCGCGGTCAGGTGCTCCTCGACGGTGAGCGAGGGGAACATGAACCGCTCCTGCGGAACCCAGCCGATGCCGGACCGGCTGCGCCGGTGCGTCGGCAACGCGGCGAGATCCTGGCCGCGCCAGCGCAGGGTGCCGCCGCGCAGCCGCGTGAACCCCATCAGGGTCACCAGCAGCGTGGTCTTGCCCATCCCGTTGCGCCCGAGCAGCGCGAGGCTGTCGCCTTCGTCGACCGTCAGCGCGACGTCCTCGAGCACGATGCCGTCGCCGTAGCCGGCGGTGAGGCCCTCGACCGCCAGCAGCTCAGCCATGCTGCGCCTCGCCCAGATAGACCTCGCGCACGCGCGGGTCGGCCGCGATCTCGCGCCGGCGTGCCTTCGACCAGCACCTTGCCGCCGACCAGCACGGTGATCCGCTCGGCGAAGCGGAACACGAGCTCCATGTCGTGCTCGATGAACAGGATCGTGACGTCCTTCGGCAGCGCCGCGATCACGCCGAACAGCTCCGCGCTTTCCGCGGACGGGATGCCGGCGGCCGGCTCGTCCAGGAGCAGGATGCGCGGCCGGGTCGCGAGCGCCAGCGCGATCTCGACGAGCCGTTGCCGCCCGTAGGGCAGATTGCGCGTGAGGGTCGCCGCTTCGGCGTCGAGCTGCAGCGACCGAAGCAGCGCATGCGCTTCCTCGATCTCCGCTTCGAGCTTCGCGACGGTGCGGTACCAGACTGCGGCCCGGCCCTTGCGCTCGCAGATCGCGAGCACCACCGATTCGAGCACGGTCAGGCCGGGAAACAGGGTGTTGATCTGGAACGTCCGCGTCACGCCGCGCTTGACGCGCTCGTGCTGCGGCAATCCGGTGATTCGCTCGCCGCCGAGAAACACGTCGCCCGCGCTGGGCGGAAAGACACCGGTGAGGAGATTGATGAGCGTCGTCTTGCCCGCGCCGTTCGGTCCGATCAGCGCGTGCCGTGCGCCGGGCGCGAGCGTGAGCGCGACGTCGGTGTTGGCCTTGAATTCGCCGAACTGCTTCGACAATCCCGCGGTGTGCAGCGCTGCGCTCACGTCGGCGTGCCCTTCATGCGATCGCGCACGCCGGCGAGAGCGCCGAGGATGCCGCCGCGCGCGAAGAGCACGACGACGACCAGCAACAGACCCAGCCAGAACTGCCAGTAGACGGGGTTGAGGTCCGACAGAAAGTGGTGGGCGATCATGAACACCGTCGTGCCGACGAGGCCGCCATACAGCCGACCTGCGCCGCCCAGCACGACCATGATCATGAGGTCGGCCGAGCGGGGAAAGCCGAACACGTCGAGGCCGACGAATTGCGTGGTCTGCGCGAGCAACCCGCCGGCCACTCCGGCCATCGCCGCGCTGACCGTATAGATCGCGATCAGCCGGCGGGCCACGGGCGAACCGATCGCGGGCATCCGCTTCACGTTCTCGCGAATGCCGCGGAGCGACAGGCCGAATGGGGAGTTGACGATACGGCGGGCGACGACGAACAGCAGAAACAGGACCGCCAGACTGTAGAGGTACGCCGTGCTGCCGGTCAGATCGAACGGGAAGAGGCCCAGGACTCTCCACATCGTGACGCCGGACAGGCCGTCCGCGCCCCCGGTAATGAAGGCGGCCTGGTTGGCGGCTTCGAACAGCATGAGCCCGATGCCGAGCGTCACCATCAGGCGGGCGAGGTCCGTTCCCCGCACCACCAGGAAACTCGTCGCATAGCCCACGATCGCACCGGCTGCGCCGGCGACGACGAGCCCGGAAAGCGGTTCGCCCCAGCCGTGCACGGCCAGGACCCCGGCCGCGTATGCGCCGACGCCGAAAAAGGCCGCGTGTCCGAGGGAGACGATCCCGGCGTAGCCAAGGATGAGGTCGAGCGTCACGGCGAAGAGCCCGGTGATCAGGATCTGGCTGCCGAGGACACGATGCGTGGGAAAGGCGAAGAACGCCGCGAGGGCGACCAGCCAGAACGCGATCTCGGCTGCGCGCCAGCGATCGGCGGGAAGCGGCAGCGTGGCATGCGCCGCCATGCTTGCGGTTGTCGCCGCTGCGCCGCCCTCCGAGGGAGCGCGATTCGCGCCTTGGGGCAGCCCGGCGGCGCTCATGTCCGTCGTCCATACAGGCCGGCGGGGAACAGGATCATCAGCGCGACCATCAGGAAGTAGATGATGAACGAGCCGATCTGCGGCACGTAGTATTTGCCCGCGACGTCGCAGATGCCGAGGATCATCGCGGCGACGAGCCCGCCCTTGATCGTGCCGGCGCCGCCGATCGCGACGACGAGCAGGAAGTACACCATGTACTTCAACGGAAAGGTCGGATCGAGTCCCAGCACGTCGATGCCGAGGCCGCCGCCGAGACCGGCGAGACCCGATCCCAGCGCGAACGTGACGCCGAACACCCGGTTGACGTCGATGCCGAGGCCGGCGGCGGCGACCGCGTTGTCCACCGACGCCCGCACCTGCGCGCCGAAGCGCGTCTTCACGAGCAACATCGTGAGGACGAGCGTTATGAAGACCACGACGCCGATCAGGAAGATCCGGTAGGCGCCGAGGTCGAGCCCGAGCACCTGCACCTGCCCGCGCAGCCAGTCGGGGAGCCGCACGGGCTGCTGCGACGGCCCGAAGAACCACGTTGCCGCCGCCACGGACATGAACACGAGGCCGATCGAGAACATCACCTGGTCGAGATGGGTCGCCTTGTAGAGGCGCTGATAGAGCGTGCGCTCGAGCACGATGCCCACGATGGCCGGAACGAGGAAGGCGACGGGCAGCGTCGCGAGAAACGGCACGCCCGCGCGCGTCATCAGCACGACGCAGGCGTACCCGCCCAGCATCGCGAACGCGCCATGCGCGAGGTTGACGAAGTTCATCAGGCCCATCGTCACCGAGAGCCCGATGCTGATGACGAACAGCAGGCTGCCGTAGGCGATGCCGTCGAACAGCACCCCGATCAGGTTGCCGAGCATGGCACCGCCCGTTCCCGCTTGGAGCCTAGCCGGGGTCCTTGACGTTTTCGACCTTGTCGAATTCGACGTTCCACGGCTTGCCGTTGACCATCTTCACTTCGCGGAGGTAGACGTTCTGGATCGGCTGACGCGTCGCCGGGTCGATCGATATCGGCCCCCGCGGGCTTACCCACTTCTGGCCCTTCATCGCTTCCACCAGCTGCTCGCCGGTGGCATTCGGGCCCGCCTTCTTGACCGCTTCGTAGATGAGATGCATCCCGTCGTAGCCGCCGAGCGAGTGGAAGTTCGGGCGCATCCCGTTGTTGGCCTTCATGAAGGAATCGACGTACGCCTTGTTCTCGGGCGAGTCGTGCGCCGCGGAATAGTGGAACGAGGTGATGACGCCGACCGCGGGGGCGCCCATGCTCTCGAGCAGGTCGTCGTCGGTGACGTCGCCGGTACCGATGAGGCGGATGCCGGCCTGCTTCAATCCGCGCTCGTCGAACTGCTTCATCACCGCGAGGCCCTCGCCGGAGGGCACGAACACGAAAAGCGCATCGGGCTTCGCGTCCTTCGCCCGCTGCAGGAACGGCGCGTAATCGGGGTTGCGCAGCGGCGTCTTGATCGCCTCGACGATCTCGCCGCCCCCCGCCTTGAATACCGCCTGGAACGTCTTCTCGGCGTCGAGCCCCGGGCCGTAGTCGGTGACCATGGTCACCACGCGTTTGATCTTGTTCTTGAGCGCCCACTCGGCGATCGGCGCCGTGACCTGCGGCAGCGTGAAGTTCGCGCGCACGATGAACGGGGAGCGCGTCGGGATCATCGCGGTCGCCGCCGCCATGACGATCATCGGCACCTTGGCCTCGGTCGCGACCGGCGCCGCCGCGAGCGCGAGCGGCGTCAGGCCGAACCCGGCGAGGACGCTGACCTTCTCCTGGACGACGAGCTCCTGCGCGATGCGCTTGGTGGTCTCCGGCGCGAGGCCCGTGTCGTCCTTGACGATGAGCTCGACCTTGCGCCCGGCGACCGTGTCGCCGGCCTTGGCGATGTAGAGCCGGCACGCGGCTTCGATCTGCTTGCCGGTCGACGCGAAGGGGCCCGTAAGCGGCAGAATGAGGCCGATCTTCAGCGGATCGGCGGCCAGCGCCGGAGTCCACAGCAGGACCGTTGCGGCGGCGGTGGCGACGCCGCGCAGCAGGCGGCGCCGGGCGACGAACAAGGCTTGATTCATGGTTTGCTCCTTGGTGGGTGGTTGATGCGACTCGGGGATTTCATGCGGATCGCGCAGCGTTCACCGCCCGTGCGCTGCGCGCGCCCAGGCGGGGGAAAATTCGGCGCGCGTTGCCCTCGAAGATCTTGTGCCGTTCCTCGGCGGTGAGCCAGTCGATCGGATCGAGGTAGCGGCGCGTGTCGTCGTAATGGTGCCCGGTCTCCGGATCGATCCCCCGCACGGCGCCAACCATCTCGGAGGCGAACAGGATGTTGTCGGCGGGAATCACCTTGAGCAGCAGCTCGATGCCTGGCCGGTGGTAGACGCAGGTGTCGAAGAACACGTTACGCAGCAGCAGCTCCGCGAGCGGCGGCCGCTTCATGTCCTGCGCGATCCCGCGATAGCGCCCCCAGTGATAGGGCGCGGCGCCGCCGCCGTGCGGGATGATGAACCTGAGCGTCGGGAAGTCCTTGAACAGGTCCGCCGTCAGGAACTGCATGAACGCCGTGGTGTCGGCGTTGATGTAGTGGGCGCCGGTTGCGTGGAAGCACGGATTGCACGACGTGCTCACGTGGACCATCGCCGGAACGTCGAGCTCGACCATCTTCTCGTACAGCGGATACCACCAGCGGTCGGTGAGCGGCGGCTCCTTCCAGAACCCGCCCGACGGATCGGGATTGAGGTTGCAGCCGATGAATCCCAATTCGCTCACGCAACGCTCGAGCTCGGCGATGCAGTTCTCCGGCGGGACGCCGGGCGACTGCGGCAGCTGGCAGACGCCGACGAAGTTGTCGGGGTACAGCGTGCACACGCGGCGGATCAGGTCGTTGCAGACGCGTGCCCATTCGAGACTCGTCGCGGCGTTGCCGATGTGATGCGCCATGAAGCTCGCGCGCGGCGAGAAGAACGTGACATCGGTGCCGCGCTCGCGCTGCATACGTAGCTGCGCACCTTCGAGGCTCTTCCGGATCTCGTCGTCGCTGATGACGAGATCGGAGCGGGAGGGCGCCCGGGCCGGGTCGTCGAGCGCAGCGATCTGCCGCTTGCGCCAGGCCTCCAGCGCCGGCGGCGCGGTGGTGTAGTGTCCGTGGCAGTCGATGATCATCGCTTCCGGTGCTCCTGGCTGGCCGACGTGCGTTGGGCGGCGTTCGACGTCGATCGGGTCACGCCGCGCGGAACTGCGGCGCGCTCGGCGGCTGATTCTCCAGCACCATGGTTCCGGTCGCCGTGTTCGAGATCGGGACGTGGTAGCTGGAATGGATCTTCGTCACGCGGCCGGTCAGCGCGCCGCGGGCGGCGATCCACGTCATCAACTCCGTGCCTTGCGCTCCGGCCTCGCGGATGATGTCGAGCGTCGAGTAGCGTGTCAGCTTTTCCGGGTCGTCCACGATCGCGTCCATGCACATGAGGTCGAACGCCTTGTTGATGAAACCGGCGCGCTTGCCGTCGAGCTGATGCGACAGCCCGCCGGTGCCGAGCACGACGACACGCGCGTCGGCGTCCCAGGTGTCGAGCGCGCGTCCCACGGCCTGGCCGAGGCGGAAGCAGCGCCGCGGCGACGGCAGCGGATGCTGGACGTGGTTCATCGCGATTGGCACGATCTTCACCGGCCATTCGCCGCCGCCGGGCCACAGCAGGGCCATCGGCAGCGTCAGCGCGTGGTCGACCAGCATCTCCTGGCACATCGTGATGTCGAACTCGTCGGCGACCAGCGATTCGATCAGGTGCCACGACAGCGCCGGGTCGCCCGCGAACGGCCGCACGGTCGGGATGCCCCAGCCTTCGTCGGCATTGCGGTACCCGGGCGCGGCGCCGACGGCGAAGGTCGGCATCTTGTCGAGGAAGAAGTTGAGGCCGTGATCGTTGTAGAAGACGACCGCAACATCGGGCTTTGCCCTTTCGAGCCACGCGTGCACGGGCCGGTAGCCGGCGAAGAACGGTTGCCAGTACGGGTCGTCCTGCAGATGCTTCGCGATCGCGCGGCCGATGGCCGGAACGTGCGAACTGGTGACGGCGCCTGACGATCGTGGCCATGTGCTACCTCCCCGCGGCGGCCAGCATGGCCTTGAACGCGTCCTTGGTCATCCCCGTCTGCTGGGCGCCGATGTCCTGCACGTCGAGACCCAGGATGCCGGCGAACTTGGCGAGGTAGTAGATGTTGCCGCCGGCGGCGATCAGCTCGAGCACGTTGCGGTTCGCGACGGCGCCGCGCTGTTCGGCGTTCAGCTCGTACTTGCGGCAGTACGCATCCTCGTCGCGCCCGAACTCGGCCCGGTTCTCCGCCGCGTTGAACGAATAGCACATCCGGTTGAGCGCGTAGCCTTTCTGCGCCAGGTAACCGTCGAACACCGTGGTGCCCGGAATGCCGTAATCACGCTGCTTTGCCCCCATCGCAACCCCCTGCACAGTCGGTTCCATTTCAGTCGCTCCTGCCGCGCACCCAAACCCGGTGCCGGAGCGGGTCGGCGTCACGCCGGTTCTGCCGCGAGCTGCCGCTCGAGGCTGTCGAGCGTGCGGTAACAGGGCAGCACCTGCGCGACGCTCGCGTTGGGCTCGCGGCCTTCGCGGATCGCGGCGAAGAACTCGCGGTCCTGCAGCTCGATGCCGTTCATCGAGACGTCGACCTTCGACACGTCGATCTTCGTCTCCTTGCCGTCGAAGAGATCGTCGTAACGCGCGACGTAGGTCCCGTGGTCGCAGATGTAGCGGAAGAACGTGCCGAGCGGGCCATCGTTGTTGAACGACAGCGACAGCGTGCAGATGGCGCCGGTGCTGCTCTTCAGCTGGATCGACATGTCCATCGCGATGCCGAGCTCGGGGTGCGGCGGCCCCTGGAGCGCATTGGCGGCGACGATCGCGCCGCCCGTCTGGTAGGCGAACAGGTCCACCGTGTGCGCGGCGTGGTGCCACAGCAGGTGGTCCGTCCACGAGCGCGGCTGCCCGAGCGCGTTGATGTTCCTGCGGCGGAAGAAGAAGGTCTGCACGTCCATCTGCTGGATCCTGATCTCGCCCGCGGCGATCCGCCTGTGCACCCACTGATGGCTCGGGTTGAAGCGGCGCGTGTGGCCCGCCATCGCGATGCGGCCCGTCTCCCGCTGCCGCCGCACCACCTGCTCCGCGTCGGCAAGGCGGTCGGCAAGCGGGATCTCCACCTGCACGTGCTTGTTGGCCTCGAGGCAGGCGATCGCCTGACTGGCGTGGATCTGCGTCGGCGTGCACAGGATCACGGCGTCGACATCGGGCCGGGCGAGGCTCTCGGCCAGCTCGGTCGTCACGTGGCCCACGCCGAAGCGCTTGGCGACTTCGCGCGTCGCGTCCAGCGTGCGACCGACGAGTGAGACCACTTCCACGCCGTCGATCTTGGCGATGGCTTCCAGATGCTTGACGCCGAACGCGCCGGCGCCGGCGAGCGCGACTTTCATGCGTGTCTCCTGCGAACGCAGCCGATGGCGAGGTTTCTCATCGCGGATTCTCGACAATGAGGTGGCCGACCGCAGTGTTCGACGCCGGCACGTGATAGAAGCGGTAGATCTCGCGCGCATCGGCGTGGAGCGCGCCCCGCATGATCAGCCACATCACGAGCTCGATCCCTTCGGACCCGGCCTCGCGGACGTAGTCGATGTGCGGCAGCCTGGCGAGGCCTTCGGGATCGGCGCTCAGGCGATCGAGGAAGCGCGTGTCGAACTCGCGATTGATGAGGCCCGCACGCGGTCCCTGCAGCTGGTGCGACATGCCGCCGGTGCCCCAGACCATCACCTTCAGGTCCTGCTCGAACGACTCGACCGCCTTCCTGATCGCCTTGCCCAGGTTGTAGCACCGGTTGCCGGTGGGCGGCGGATATTGCACGACGTTGACGGCGAGCGGCACGACCCGGCACGGCCAGGCGGCGGGCTGGCCGAACAACAGCGACAGCGGCACGGTCAGTCCGTGGTCGACGTCCATCCGGTTGACGATCGTCATGTCGAACTCGTCGAGGATCGTCGACTGGGCGATGTGCCAGGCGAGTTCCGGGTGCCCCTCCACCACCGGCACCGGGCGCGGCCCCCAGCCCTCGTCGGCGGGCGCGAAGGACTCCGCGCAGCCGATGGCGAACGTCGGGATCAATTCCAGCGAGAAGGCCGATGCGTGGTCGTTGTAGACCAGGATCACGACGTCGGGCCTGTGCTCGGCGATCCACCGCTTGGAGAACTCGTAACCCGCGAACACGGGCTGCCAGTAGGCCTCGCCGGTCTTGCCGAGGTCGATCGCCGCGCCGATCGCCGGCACGTGCGAGGTCGTGAGTCCCGCGCTGATCCTGGCCACGCTATCGGCTCCCGTGCCCGCGTTCGGCAAGGCTGCGATTGCCCTCCGGCGAGCGGCCGCCCGCGATCATCATCGCCTTGTACTCCTCCTCCGGCACGCCGGTCATCTTGGACGCCAGGTTCTGGAACGAAAAACCGTCGGTGGCACCGATCTTGGCAAGGAAGTAGATGTTGCCGCCCAGCCCGATCATCCGGTTGTAGTCACGATCGAGCACGGCCTGCCGCTGCTCGGCCGTCATCGGAAAGCGCTCGAGGTAGGCGGGCGCGCCGGCCTTGAACGCAGCGCGGTTTTCCGCCTTCATCAGCGACATGCAGAACATGTTGAGGTGGTAACCGCGCCGCGACTGTGTCGCGTCGAACACGACGGTGCCGGGGATGTCCTTGAACGCTTCGGTGTAGTCGGTCATGGTGGTGCTTCAGGTCCAGTAGAGGCGCGTCGGATTGTCGACCAGCAGCGTGCGCTGCAACGCGGGATTGGTGGCGATGCGCGGCACGAAGTCGACCAGCGCACCGTCATCGGGCATGTGGGTCTTCATGTTGGGATGCGGCCAGTCGGTGCCCCAGAGCACGCGGTCCGGAAACGCGTCCACCAGCCGGCGGGCGAACGGCACCACGTCGTCGTAGGTCGGGGGCCCCGATTGCGACAACCGCTCCGGGCAGCTCACCTTCGACCAGATGTTCGGATGCTCCGCAAGAAGGCGGACGAAGCGCTCAAACTCCGGGCCATCGACCGGCTTCGTCACGTCCGGCCTGCCCATGTGATCGACGACGACCGTGGTCGGCAGCGCGGTGAAGAAGTCCCACAGCTCGGGCAGATCCTGCGCCTCGAAGTACACGACCACGTGCCATCCCAGCGGCGCGATGCGGGCGGCGATTTCGAACAGGACCTCGCGCGGCGTGAAATCGACGAGGCGCCGGACGAAATTGAAACGCGTCCCGCGCACCCCGGCGTCGTGCATCGCCCTGAGCTCGGCGTCGGTCACGCCGCGCCCGACGGAGACCACGCCGCGCGCCATGCCCCTGGAGTGGGCGAGTGCATCGAGCAGCGCGCGGTTGTCGTTGCCGTGACAGGTCGCCTGGACGATGACGTTGCGCTCGAAGCCGAGGCGGTCGCGCAGCGCGAACAGCTTTTCCTTCGGCGCGTCGCACGGCGTGTACTTGCGCTCCGGCGCGTAGGGGAACACCGCGCCCGGGCCGAACACGTGGCAGTGCGCGTCCACCGCGCCCGGCGGCGGCTTGAACCGGGGCCGCGAGGGATCCGGGTGGAAGGGCAGGTAGTCGGGATCCATGATCGAAGGCATCGTCGCGGCGGATCACCTGCGCCGGGCAAGCTCGGCAAGTATGCGGTCCGCGTCATCGCGCCAATCCGCGCGGGCCGCCACGCGCTCGCCCAGCGCGCCGGCATCGGCGAGATCGGCGACCCACGCCTGGCGCTGCGCGGTGCCGGCGGCCGACCACGGTTCGAGCCCGGCTTCCCGCACCGTCTGTGCGGCCTCGCGCATTTCCTCGGCGCGGCGGCGGCCGTGCTGGATCGCTCGCTCGAAGAAGTACGCGCCCTGCCGCTCCCAGTCAACGCCGGGAAAGGTCTCCGCCAGCGACGCCAGCATGGCTGCCTCGACGCCATACGCACGCGCGGTGGTGTAGCTCTCGATGACCATCGCCTCGAGGCCCTTGATCATCACGCTGCGACACATCTTGGTGGCGGAGGCGACGCCGAGCCTGGGGGATCCTGCCTTGGCGGCGAAGCCCAGTTCGTCGAGCAGGGGCTTGAGCTCGTCGCCGTGCGGCCCGCCCAGGAGCAGCGGCACGCGAATGCGATAGGGCGGCATGGAGGTCATCACCGCGCCTTCGACGAAGCGTCCTCCCGCCCCGTCGATCAGGGCGGCTGCCCTGACCTTCGCGCCGGGCGAGGCCGAATTGAAATCGAGGAACCAGGTGCCCGGTCGTACGGCCGGTGCCCAGGCTTCGGCCACGGCGACGGTCTGGCTCGCCGTGACGGCGCTGAGCACCAGATCCGCGTGCGCTGCCAGGTCCGCGTGCGATGCCGCGAGCTCCACGCCGAGCCGCGCCGCGTGCGCCGCGAGCGGGCCCGCCTGCGCGGTACCGAGCTTGATGTCGTAGGCGCCGATCCGCGCCACGCCCCGCGCGCGCAGATCCTCGGCGAGGATGCGCCCGACTTCACCGTAGCCGACGAGGGCGATGCGAAGCTGTGCAGGAGACAGCGAGGACATCCGCTTCAGTCGAGGTATTTGAGGCCGGCCTTCGCGAGCGGCTCGCGCATGCCGTAGAGGTCGAGTCCCAGCTCGCCGGCCGCGAGGCGGGCGCGCGTCGCCTCTTCCTTCTTCTCGCGCGCCGCGGACGCGTCGGCCACGGTCGCCGCGTCGGCGCGCGGCACGACCACCACGCCGTCGTCGTCGGCCACGATCACGTCGCCGGGATACACGAGCGTGCCGGCGCAGATCACGGGCACGTTGACCGCGCCGAGCGTCGCCTTCACCGTGCCGCGCGCGCTGACCGCGCGCGACCAGACCGGGAACTTCATCTCGGCCAGGCTGCGCGTGTCACGCACCCCCGCATCGATGACGAGCCCCCGCGCACCGCGCGCCCGGTACGAGGTCGCGAGAAGGTCGCCGAACATCCCGTCGTCGTTCGCCGTGGTCACCGCGACCACGACGATGTCGCCGGGGCGGATCACCTCGGCGACGACGTGCAGCATCCAGTTGTCGCCCGGCTGCGCCAGCACCGTGACCGCGCTGCCGCAGGCGGCCGCGTTCGGCCAGACCGGGCGCATGCAGGGCTGCAGCAATCCCGTGCGGCGCTGCGCCTCGTGCACGGTCGCCACACCGAACCGGCCGAGGCGCTCGACCGCCGCCGGATCGGCGCGCACGACATTGCGCACCACGATGCCCGTCGTCTGGTAATGGTTCATCACGTGCTAGCCTTTCGCCGGTTCATGGTTCCTCGTCCCGCTTCAGGCGGCGCGCCGCAAGGCCGCTTCGCCGTCCCACACCGCGCGGGGAACCAACACCTCCCCGCGCATGATGAGCCGGGCCGTGCGCAACAGCGCGGCCCGTAGGACGCTTTGCGGGTGCGCCGGGTCGAGCTCGAGCTCGACGGTGAACTCGCCGGTCGGATGCTCGACCGATACCGCCTTCCGGAGGCCCGGGGGCAGGCGTGCGATGCCGTCGGCCACTGAGCCCCTCAGGACGGCGGCCGTCGCGAGGGTCACGGCGCCGAGCACGCCGACCGCCGAGTGACAATCGTGCGGGATGAAGGTACGCGAGCAGAGGCTGCCGTCGGCGCGCGGTGGCGCGATCAGCGACACCTTCGGGACGATCTTCTTCGTCACGTCACCGAGATTCATCGCGGGTCCCGCCTGCCGCCGGATCGATTCGAGGCGCGCCTTGAGCTCGGCGTCGGCATTGAGCACGTCGCGCGACTCGTAGCCGGTGCGGCCGAGATCGGATGCGCGAAGCACGACCACCGGCATCCCGTTGTCGATGCAGGTCACCGGCACGCCGTCGAAGGTGTCGATGAGCCGGCCGGTCGGCAGCAGCTTGCCGCAAACCGACCCTGCCGTGTCGAGAAAGCTGATCCGGATCGGGGCCGAGGTTCCCGGGACGCCGTCGATCCGCGCCGATCCCTCATAGGTGATTCGGCCATCGGGGGTCTGCAGCACGACGTCGGACAGCATGCCCGTGTTGCGTGTCAGTATCCGCGCCGTGGTCTCGGCGCCGCGCGCCGGGATGAGGCCACGCTCCAGCGCGAAAGGACCCACGGCCGCCAGCATGTTGCCGCAGTTGGGCGTGGTGTCGATGCGCGCCTCGTCGATCAGGACCTGCGCGAACAGGAAGTCCAGGTCCACGCCGGGGCGCGCCGAGCGTGCGACGATGCCGACCTTGCTCGTGAGCGGATCGGCGCCGCCCAGGCCGTCGATCTGGCGCGCGTCGGGCGAACCCATGGCCGCGAGCAGCACCCGGTCGCGCAACGCCGGGTCCTCGGGCAGGTCCGACTCGGCAAAGAACGGCCCGCGCGACGTGCCGCCGCGCATGAACAGGCAGGGGATGGCGGTTTGCATGGCGCTCTCCACGGTGAGCCAGTGGAAGTGTGCGCCAAACCCGCCCTATCGAAAACCCGCATTGCTATACTAGCAGTTATGCCGTATCGGCATGGATGATCGGAACCTGACGGAAACGGCAGCACACGGCGATGGAACTGAAACAGCTCGAGTACTTCGTCAACGTGGTCGATCTCGGCGGATTCAGCCGCGCCGGGCGCGTGCTCGGGGTTGCGCAGCCGGCGATAAGCCGGCAGATACGCAGCCTCGAGGTGGAGCTGCGCCAGAACCTGCTGCTGCGCAACGGACGAGGCGCCCGGCCCACCGAGGCGGGCAAGCGTCTGCTCGATCACGCGCGCGGCATCCTGCAGCAGGTGGATCGGGCGCGGCGCGATGTCGACGAGACCAAGGATGCGCCTGTCGGCCATGTCGTCGTCGGACTCCCGCCCACCGTCGCGCGGCACCTTACCGTGCCCGTCGTGCGCGAGTTCCGGCAGCGCTTTTCCGCCGGCTCCCTTTCCATCGTCGAAGGCCTGTCGGCGACCATCCACGAGTGGCTGCTGGTAGGTCGCGTCGACGTGGGTGTCGTCTACAACCCCGTCGCGTCGCCGGCGGTGGACGCGCGTCCCCTGCTCGAGGAGCAACTGTGCCTCATCGGCCCCAGGCGCAAGGCGCGCGAGGCGGCCACCCTCCGGTTGCGCGACCTGCCGCGCTTCCCGTTGCTCATCCCGAGCCGTCCGCACGCCATTCGCATGCTGGTCGACACCCGCCTGGCGGGTCTGGGCCTGCGGCCGCAGGTCGCGATGGAAATCGATGCGGTGCCGGCGATCCTGGAACTCGTGGCGGAAGGCCACGGCTTTGCGGTCCTGTCGCCCCGAGCGTTGCATGGCGGAGAAGCGGCACGGCGGCTCACTGCCCGGTCCATCGTCCAGCCGCGACTCCTGAGCAAGCTCGCCATCGCCACGTCGGCCCAGCGCCCGTCGACGCCGATCCAGCTGCGGGCGATCGAACTGATCGAGAGGCTCATCGGACCGGCCCTCGCCGTATCGTGAAGGGGACAGAACCCGTGAAATCTGCTTAAACTAGGCGCTGCCGCCGACGCGCCGCCATCGAATCGCCCTGGAACCGACGATGGTGCACGACGGCGCCGCTCCGCAAGGGGCGCCGAAGGGATAGACCTGCTGCGTTCCGCCGCGTTCGAAAGGATGACCGCTGTGACCCCCCGCACGATACCCCCATTCCGCGCCGATCACGTGGGCAGCTTCCTGCGGCCGAAGTACCTGCTCGACGCCAGGGCAAGCAAGGCGCGCGGCGAGATCACTGCGGCCGAGCTGCGCGCCGTCGAGGATCGGGCGATCGTCGAGGTCGTGCGGATGCAGGAAGACGCCGGCCTGCAATCCATCACCGACGGCGAGTTTCGCCGGACGTACTTCCACATCGACTTCCTGGAGCAGATGGGTGGCGTCAAATGCGACGACGTGGTGACGATCCGCCGGGCCGACGGTACCGATGAGCTGGCGCCGCCCGTGATGCGTGTGGTGGACAAGGTCCGGCACGTGAAGGACATCCAGCGCGCCGACTTCACGTATCTGCGCAGCCTGACGCGCCGCACGCCGAAGGTGACGATACCTTCGCCGACGATGCTGCATTTCCGCGGCGGTCGCGCCGGCATCAGCAAGGAGGCGTATCCGGACCTCGAGTCGTTCTACCAGGACGTCGCCAACGCGTACGGCGACGAGCTGCGGTCGCTGGCCGCCGCCGGGTGCACCTACGTGCAGATGGACGACACCAACCTCGCGTACCTGTGCGACCCGAAGATGCAGGAGGCGGCCCGGCAGCGCGGCGACGATCCGCAGGAGCTGCCGCATCGCTACGCGTCGTTCATCAATCGCGTCGTCGCCCAGAAGCCCGTCGGCATGACGCTCTGCACGCACCTGTGCCGCGGCAATTTCCGGAGCACGTGGGCAGCGCAGGGAGGTTACGAGCCTGTCGCCGAGGCGCTGTTGTCGGAGATGAAGGTCGACGGCTACTTTCTCGAGTATGACGACGAGCGAAGCGGGGATTTCCGGCCGCTGCGCTTCCTGCCGAAGGGCAAGATCGTGGTGCTGGGACTCGTCACCACCAAGGTCGGGACGATGGAAGCGAAGGACGCGCTGAAGCGCCGCATCGACGAGGCCGCGCGCTACGCGCCGCTCGAGCAGCTCGCGCTGTCGCCGCAATGCGGGTTTTCGAGCACGGTCCACGGCAACGCGATCGCGATGGAGGCGCAGGTGGCCAAGTTGCGGCTGGTCGTCGAGGTCGCGGCTGAGGTCTGGGGCGGCGCCTGAGTCCATGACCCGAACCTGCCCTTCGTGCAAAAGCCGGAATGCGCGCCGCTCGTCGGTGCGCGCATCCGAGATCACGTTCCGGCACATATTCTTCTCGCCCTACCGGTGCCGGGAATGTCGTGCGCGGTTCTGGGTGATCAGCAGGAATACGTATTACCTCACCGGCATCATCGGAATCGCGATGGCCGTCGGGGCCGTGGGTTGGCATCTGGGCAACTTGATCGAATCGCCACCCGCGGACAAGGATCCCCCCGAGACCCTCGGTGCGCCGCGCCTCGCCGACCTGGCGAAGCTTGCCGAGGGCAACGACGCGACTGCCGAGTACGAGCTCGCTCAGATATACGGCACCGGGATGGGCGTTCCGAGGAACCCGGCGGAAGAGTACAGCTGGCTCCAGCGCTCGGCCCGTCACGGCAACGTGCAGGCGCAATACGAGCTGGGCATCGCGCTGCGCGAGGGCCGAGGCACGGTCCAGGACTTCGACGAGGCGCGAAAGTGGCTGCAACGGGCGGCAGAGGGCGGCAACGGGCAGGCGCAATACGCGCTCGGTCTCATGTACCGGACCGGAATGGGGACCCCCGTCGACAGCGTGAAGGGGTATGTATGGCTCAACGTCGCCGCGGCCCAGAGCGTGCCGGGAGCGGTGTCGGCGCGCGATGCCGTGCTGGCGCGCCTTTCGGCGGCGGAGTTGCAGGAGGCGCAGGCCGAAGCTCGCCGCATGAGCGAGATCTACATCCCGAAGGCGGCTCCCGCCAGGCAGTGACGGGAACTCAGCGGAGTCCGCCGAAGCGTTGATGGAACGCGGCCGACGCTGGCGGCAGCGTGCCGCGCGCATCCTGCAGCGTCGCGAGCAGGTGGCGTTCGGCGGCGCGATGAGTGAGGCGGTAGAAGTCGCGGCACAGCGCGTAGGCTGCCGCGCCGGGCCAGTCGAGCGGCAGCAGCGCGGCGGGCAATCGGGGATCGCGCAGCAGCACGCGGCGGTAGGCGTGGATCAGCAATGTGCGCACGACGAAGGCCTGCAACGGATCGTGGGCGGTCTCGCCCGCCAGGCGAAAACGATCGATGACGCTGCCGAACCGCAGCAGGAACCGGCGGTAGTGCGGCGGCGAGTCCGGCGAGATCCCACGCCGTGCGCAGCGACGGCCGCGAGCGTCTGCCCGCCCAGCGTCGGGTCGTCGCGCGCGCGGACGACGACGATGTGGCGCGCCATGCGCAGCGCCGCCGCGATGCGCGGGACGGCCGACGGCACCGTCGCGGGCCGCGCGTGGACGCCCGGCGCGAGCGCGCCGAAGCCCTCCCACCCCAGCTCCTGCATGAGCGCACGGCGATTGCGCCGGCGTGGATCCGCGCGCGATCACCAGTCTCCCAGGTGTCGTCCCAGCCCTCGACGGGGGGCGCGTAGATCCGCCGGTACGCCTGCTCGAACCGCCGCGCGCCGTCCTTCGTCAGCCGATACAGGCTGCTCGCGGCCGACCGGCGTCGCGTTGCAGCCATCCCTCGCGCGCGAGACGGAACACGCTCGTGCGCACGAGCCGCTCGTTGATGCCGAACGGCGCGAGCAGCGCGATGAGGCCGGCGAGCATCACCGCGCCGCCGTGCGGCGCGATCGCGTCGCCCCAGACCGTGATGATGAGCGACGGCGCGCGCGGCGGGGCCGTCGCGAGCTGGCGCCGGATCCAGCGGCGAACCTGCGGATCGGGCGCGGGGGCGGGCAGGGCGGCGGGGCGCATGGTTCGGAGACGAGGCCCGGAGGGTCCGGGCAACATGATACAAACTTTACACCAGATCGCCGGAAAAGTGTATCGTTTTACCCCTCTGGGGGCTGACCGCAGCTGCCGCCGCGGCAACCGCGGTCGCGCGCGTTCCCGCGACCAGGAGAATCCATGTACGCCCAGATGGTCGACACCGGTGTCAAGGCGGTGCAGACGGCCGCGCGAGATGTCGGCCGAGGACCGGGCGTTCCAGGCGCGCATCGACGCCGACGTCAAGATCGAGCCCAGGGACGCGATGCCGGACGCCTACCGGAAGACGCTGATCCGGCAGATCTCGCAGCACGCGCATTCCGAGATCGTCGGCATGCTGCCGGAAGGCAACTGGATCACGCGCGCGCCGACGCTGAAGCGCAAGGCGATCCTGATGGCCAAGGTGCAGGACGAGGGCGGCCACGGCCTCTATCTCTACTCGGCCGCGGAGACGCTCGGCGTGTCGCGCGACCAGATGGTCGCCGACCTGCACGCCGGCCGCGCCAAGTACTCGTCGATCTTCAACTACCCGACGCTCACCTGGGCCGACATCGGCACGATCGGCTGGCTGGTCGACGGCGCCGCGATCATGAACCAGATTCCGCTGTGCCGCTGCTCGTACGGACCGTACGCGCGGGCGATGGTGCGCATCTGCAAGGAAGAGAGCTTCCACCAGCGGCAGGGCTACGACATCATGCTCGTCGCTCGCGCGCGGCACGCCCGAGCAGAAGGCGATGGCGCAGGACGCGCTGAACCGCTGGTGGTGGCCGTCGCTGATGATGTTCGGCCCGTCGGATGCCGAAAGCGTGCACAGCGCGCAGTCGTCGGCGTGGAAGATCAAGATCCTGTCGAACGACGAGCTGCGGCAGCGCTTCGTCGACCAGACGGTGCCGCAGGCCGAGTACCTCGGCCTCACGGTGCCCGACCCGGATCTCGAAGTGGAACGCCGAGCGCGGCCACTACGATTTCGGCGCGATCGACTGGGCCGAGTTCTACAACGTGATCAAGGGCAACGGCCCGTGCAACCGCGACCGGCTGCGCACGCGCGTCAAGGCGTGGGAGGACGGCGCCTGGGTGCGCGAGGCGGCGATGGCGCACGCGAGGAAGGAAGCCGCTGCGCGCGGCGCGCGACGCGCAGCAGGCGGCCTGAGCGAGGGATGGACGCGCGACGGTCGTCGGCACGCGGCGACGCAGCGCGGACGAGCGAAGGAGAACCGATGAACGAATGGCCGTTGTGGGAGATCTTCATACGCAGCCAGCACGGGCTCGCGCATCGGCACGTGGGCAGCCTGCACGCGCCGGACGCGAAGATGGCGATCAAGAACGCGCGCGACGTCTACACGCGCCGCAACGAGGGCGTGTCGATCTGGGCGGTGAGGTCGGCCGACGTCGTCGCGTCGGCGCCCGGCGACCAGGATTCGCTGTTCGATCCGGCGGCGAGCAAGATCTACCGGCATCCGACGTTCTTTCCGATGCCCGACGAAGTGAAGCACCTGTGACTCGACGGCACGCCGGGCACGGGGGCGTGCGACCGGCACGCGGCGCGGCCCGTGGCCACGCGCGGCCGGCGCGCGACAGGCTGATCATTTCCCGGATGGACAATGACGCGCGACGAACAGCTTTTCCAGTACCTGCTGCGCCTCGGCGATTCGCCGCTGATCCTCGCGCAGCGCCTCGGCGAATGGGTCGGCCACGGGCCGGTGCTCGAGGAGGACATCGCGCAGACCAACGTGGGCCTCGACCTGCTTGGCCAGGCGCGGCTGTGGCTCACCTATGCGGGCGAAGTCGAGGCCCGGTACGCCCCCGCGGGTCGCGACGAGGACGACGCTCGCGTTCCTGCGCGACAGCGGTCAGTTCCGCAACCTCCTGCATCGTCGAGCAGCCGAACGGCAGCTTCGCCGACACGACGGCGCGGCAGTTCCTGTTCGACGCGTGGCACCTGCTGCTGCTGCGCGCGCTCGCGCGGATCGGGCGACGCGACCATCGCCGGGATCGCCGCCAAGGCCGCCAAGGAGGCGGCGTATCACGTCGAGCGCTCGGGCGACTGGGTGATCCGCCTCGGCGACGGCACCGACGAGTCGCACGCGAAGATGCAGGCGGCGATCGACGACCTCTGGACGTACACGGGCGAGATGTTCACGCCCGACGCGATCGAGCAGGCGCTGGTCGAAGCCGGAATCGCCGCCGACGTGCGCTCGCTCGCCGCGCCGTGGCGGCAGCATGTCGACGCGGTGTTCGCGGCGGCGACGCTCGAGGCGCCCGGAAGCCGGCTACATGCAGCAGGGCGGCAAGCGGGGCGTGCACACCGAGCACCTCGGCCACCTGCTCGCGGAGATGCAGGTCCTGCAGCGCTCGTATCCCGGAGCACGCTGGTGATCGACGCGCTGCCGCCGTCGCTCGCGCCCGGCGATCTGCCGCCGATCCGGCGGGCGCGGCGTCGCGGCCGTCGCTCGACGCGCTCTGGCAGGCTCTCGACGCCGTGCCGGATCCCGAAATCCCGGCCGTGTCCGTCGTCGAGCTCGGCATCCTGCGCGGCGTCGAATGGGACGCCGCCGACCCTTCGACTGCTCGTCGTCACCGTCACGCCGACCTATTCGGGTTGTCCGGCGACCGAGCTCATCATGACGTCGATCCGCGATGCGGTCGATGGCGGCGGGTGTCGCGCGCGTCTGCGCATCGAAACGCGGCTCGCGCCGGCGTGGACGACCGACTGGCTGACGTCGGAAGCCAGGCGCAAGCTGCGCGACTTCGGCATCGCGCCGCCCGAGGCATGCGCGCGCCGTCCGCGCCGGTCGCCATCGACGTTGACCGGCATCAGCCCGCTGCGCCGCGACCGGCACCGACCGTGGCCTGTCCGCGCTGCGGCTCGCCGCGGACGCAACTGGTGTCCCAGTTCGGATCGACCGCATGCAAGGCGCACTTACCGCTGCCTCGCCTGCCTCGAGCCGTTCGACTATTTCAAGCCGCACTGAATGAACGACCCCCACGCTCACTGCGTTCGCTGCCCCCGGGCGAGTGGCGCTCATGCGGCCTGCGCGCTGCGGCCGCTGCGCCGGTCGGCCTGAGGCCACTGCCATGAGCAAGTTCCACCGCCTGCCGGTAGCGAAGGTCGAGCGCGAGACGCGCGATGCCGTCGCGATCACGTTCGCCGTCCCGCCGGCGCTGGCCGAGCCCTTTCGCTTCGCCGCCGGCCAGCACCTGACGCTGCGCGCGGACATCGACGGGCAGGACGTGCGCCGGTCGTACTCGATCTGTTCCGGCGTGCAGGACGGGACGCTGCGCATCGCGGTCAAGCGCAATCCGGGTGGCGTGTTCTCGACATGGGCGAACGAGATCGCTGAAGGCCGGCGACACGCTCGACGTGATGCCGCCGCTGGGGCACTTCAACGTCGCCGCTCGCCCCCGGCAACCGCAGGCACTACGCCGGCTTCGCCGCCGGCAGCGGCATCACGCCGCTGCTCTCGATCGTCAAGACGACGCTGGCCGCCGAGCCGCTGTTCCCGCTTCACGCTGTTCTACGGCAATCGCGCGTCGGGCACCGTGATGTTCAAGGAGGAGCTCGCGGCGCTGAAGGACACGCTATCTGACGCGGTTCAACCTGGTCCACGTGCTCTCGCGCGAGGCGCAGGACATCGAGCTCCTGCACGGCAGGATCGACCGGGCCAAGGCCGATGCGCTGCTCGCGCACTGGCTCGATCTCGATCGCGTCGACGCCGTGTTCGTCTGCGGACCGGACGGCATGATGCAGGCGGTGGCGGAGGCGCTGAAGGCGCGCGGCTACCCCGACGCGAAGATCCGGATCGAGCGCTTCGCGACGAGCGTCCCGCGGCACGAGCACAAGCCCGGGAAGCCGCCGGAACCCGGCCACACCGAATGCGAGGTGACGGTCGTGCTGGACGGCGCCACGCGGACCTTCACGCTGGAGAAGGGCAAGGAGAGCATCCTCGAGGCCGGTCTCAAGGCCGGCATCGAGATCCCCTACTCGTGCAAGAGCGGCGTGTGCTCGACGTGCCGCGCCAAGCTCACCGCGGGCGAGGTCGACATGGACGTCAACTTCGCTCTCGAGGACTACGAAGTCGCGCGCGGATTCGTGCTCACCTGCCAGAGCCATCCGGTCACCGACAAGGTCACCGTCGACTACGATCAGACGGCCTGACGGCAGCCGATTCCCGTCCGCTAGAGCGAGTTTCGACCGCCGCCGACCGACGAAGGAGACCAACCCGTGCCGCATCCGCTGTTCGAACGCCACGCCGCCACGCTCGAGCGCGCGCTCGCCGCGATCGCCGAGCGTGGATACTGGAGCCCGTATTCCGAATCGCCGAGCCCGAAGGTCTACGGCGAGGGCGCGGCCGAGGCCGGCAAGGCGGCGTTCGACGCGCTCGCGACAAGCCGTTCGCGCTCGACCAGCCGGGCACCGTGGGCACCGTCGGCCGCGAGGTGTCGCCGTTCGGGTTCCCGCTGGGCATCACCTATCCCGAAGGCCGATCTCGGACGCGCTGTTCGCGGCGGTCGCGGCGGCCGAGCGCGGCTGGCGGAAGGCGGGACCGGAAGCCTGGGTCGGCGTGTGCGTCGAGATCCTGCACCGGATCAACCGGCAGAGCTTCCTCTTCGCCAACGCCGTGATGCACACGACCGGCCAGGCGTTCATGATGGCGTTCCAGGCGGGCGGCCCGCACGCGCAGGACCGCGGGCTCGAGGCCGTGGCGTATGCGTGGGCCGAGATGAAGAAGATCCCGGCCAAGGCGCTCTGGGAAAAGCCGCAGGGCAAGAACGAGCCGCTGCGGATGGAGAAGCATTTCCGGATCGTGCCGCGCGGCATCGGCCTGGTGATCGGCTGCTGCACGTTTCCGACGTGGAACGGCTTTCCCGGATTGTTCGCCGATCTCGCCACCGGCAATGCCGTGGTCGTCAAGCCGCATCCGGCGGCGATTCTGCCGCTGGCGCTCACGGTCAGGATCGCGCGCGAGGTGCTCGCCGAGGCGGGCTTCGATCCCAACGTCGTCACGCTGGTCGCGCACGAGGCGGGCGACGACGTCGCGCAGAAGCTGGCGCTCGCGGCCCGAAGTCCGCCTGATCGACTTCACCGGCAGCGCGGCGAACGGCAACTGGCTGGAGGCGAACGCGCGGCAGGCGCAGGTCTACACGGAGAAGTCCGGCGTCAACCAGATCGTCGTCGACTCCGCCGACGACTTCAAGGCGCGTCGCGCGCAACGTCGCGTTCTCGCTGTCGCTCTACACCGGACAGATGTGCACGGCGCCGCAGAACATCTACGTGCCGAAGGACGGCATCGACACGGCGGCCGGGCATCTCTCGTTCGACCAGGTCGCCGCGGGCATCGCCGAGGCCGTGCAGAAGCTGCTCGGCGACCCGGCGCGCGCCGTCGAGATCCTGGGCGCGGTGGTCAACGACGGCGTCATGGAACGGCTGGAAAAGGCGCGGGCGCTGGGCAACATCGTGCTCGACACGCAGTCGATCGCGCACCCGCTCTATCCGCAGGCGAGGATCCGCACGCCGCTCATCGTCAAGCTCGACGCCGCCGACAGCGACCGCTATCTCGCCGAGTGGTTCGGGCCGGTCTCGTTCGTGATCGCGACCGACTCGACCGCGGCGAGCCTGGCGATCGCGCGGGATGCGGTCAAGGCACACGGCGCGCTGACGCTTGCGGTGTACGCGCGCGGCCAGGACGTGATCGAGCGCGCGATCGACGTGGCGGAGGATGCCGGCGTCGCGCTGTCGATCAACCTGACCGGCGGCGTGTTCGTCAACCAGTCGGCGGCGTTCTCGGATTACCACGGCACCGGCGCCAACCCGGCGGCCAACGCGGCGCTGACCGACGCGGCGTTCGTCGCGTCGCGCTTCCGCGTCGTGCAGCATCGCCGGCACGTGTGAGGGGTTCTGCGGATGAGCTACGAAAACATCCTGTTCACGATCGACGCCGGCATCGCGCGGCTGACGCTCAATCGCCCCGACCGGCTCAACAGCTTCAACGACGCGATGCACGCGGAGGTGCGCGATGCGCTGGCAGCGCGTCAAGGCCGATCGCGTCGGTCCGCGTGCTGCTGCTGACCGGCGCGGGCCGCGGCTTCTGCGCCGGGCAGGATCTCGGCGATCGCGCCGTCGCGCCCGGCGGCGAGCCGGTGGACCTCGGCGCGTCGATCGAGCGCAACTACAAGCCGCTCGTGCTCGGGCTGCGCGCGCTGCCGCTGCCGGTCGTCTGCGCGGTCAACGGCGTCGCCGCGGGCGCCGGCGCCAATCTCGCGCTCGCCTGCGATCTCGTGCATCGCGGCGAAATCGGCGAGCTTCATCCAGGCGTTCTGCAAGATCGGCCTCATCCCCGACTCCGGCGGGCACGTACTTCCTGCCGCGTCTGGTCGGCACCGCGCGCGCGCTCGGGACTCGCGCTGCTCGGCGACAAGCTCACGGCGGAGCAGGCGGCGCAGTGGGGACTGATCTGGCAATGCGTCGACGACGCGGAGCTGCCGGCCGTCACCGACAAGCTGCTCGCGAGCCTCGCGCAGGCGTCCACGCGCGGGCTGGCGGCCATCAAGGAGGCGCTCCAGGCGTCCGCCGGCAACTCGCTGCCGGCGCAGCTCGACCTCGAGCGCGACCTGCAGCGCGCGCTGGGCTATGGTGACGACTATCGCGAAGGCGTCGCCGCGTTCGTCGCCAAGCGCCCGCCGCGCTTCACCGGCGCGATGACTGCCACGCTGCCCAGAGACGCGACCGTCGCCGTCATCGGCGCCGGCGCGATGGGCGCCGGCATCGCGCAGATCGCCGCGCTCAACGGGCATCGCGTCCAGCTGCACGACACGCGCTTCGGCGCCGGCGACGCGGCGAAGAAGGGCATCGCCGAAACGCTCGACAAGCTCGTCGCGAAAGGCCGGCTGGAGCGCTCCGCGGCGGATGCCGCCGTCGCGAGGATCGCGACCGTGGTGACGCTGCCCGACGTCTGCGTCGCGCAACTCGTCGTCGAGGCCATCGTCGAGGATCTCGCTGCCAAGCGCGAGCTCTTCGAGCGCGTCGAGAACGTGGTGACTCCGGAGTGCATCCTCGCGTCGAACACGTCGTCGCTCTCGATCACCACGCTCGGAGCGGGAATGAAGCATCCGGGCCGCGTCGTGGGGATGCATTTCTTCAATCCGGCGCCGCTGATGCCGCTGGTCGAGATCGTGTCGGGGCTGGCGACGTCGCCGGACGTGGCCGAAGCCACCTTCGCGACGGCGCTGGCCTGGGGCAAGACCCCGGTGTACGCGTCCTCGACGCCTGGATTCATCGTCAACCGCTGCGCGCGGCCGTTCTATGCCGAAGGGCTGCGTCTGCTCGCCGAGCGCGCCGCCGACGTGGCCACGCTCGACGCCGTGATCCGCGAGGCCGGCGGCTTCCGGATGGGCCCCTTCGAGCTGATCGACCTGATCGGCCTCGACGTGAATCTCGCGGTGACGACGAGCATCTGGGACGCCTACTTCCACGATCCGCGCTACGCGCCGTCGGTGCTGCAGCAGGAGCGCGTGGCGGCCGGATTCATCGGCCGCAAGGCGGGACGCGGGTTCTACGATTACGCGCCGGGTGCCGTCAAGCCCGCGCCGCTCACCGAAGCCGCGCAGCCGGCGCCCGCCGCAGGTGACCGTGCATGGCGAGCTCGGCGTCGCGGCGCCGCTCGCGGAGCGCATGGCCGCCGGTGGCGTGACGGTCGAACGCAGCCGCGCCGATTCGCGGTTCCCGCAGGGTGCGATCCACGTCGCGGGCAGTGCGGGCGGCGCATGGCTCGCGCTCACCGACGGTCGCACCGCGACCCGTCGGGTGATCGACGCGGGCGTGCGCGACCTGGTGCTGTTCGACCTCGCGCTCGACTACTCGACCGCGACCCGCCTCGCGGTCGCCCGGGCGGACACGTGCAGCGACGCCGCGTACGCATCCGCCGTCGGCGCGCTGCAGGCGGCCGGCATCGCCGTCTCGCGCCTCGACGATGTCGCCGGACTGGCGGTGCTGCGCATCGTCGCGATGCTCGCGAACGAAGCGGCGGATGCGGTCGTCCAGGGCGTTGCCGCGCCGGAGGCGATCGACACCGCGATGCAGAAGGGCGTCAACTATCCGCGCGGACCGCTCGCGTGGGCCGACGCGATCGGCGCCGGCGCGGTGCGCGACGCGCTGGCGAATCTCGCCGCGCATTACGGCGAGGACCGCTACCGCATTTCGCCGCTGGTCGCGCGCCGCGCCGCGACGGGAGGACGTCTCGGTGGGTGAGCACCACCCGGCGATGACGACGGCCGATGCGCGCACGCTGGCCGAGCGCGTCGCCGATTCGATGTACGAGCGGGACACCGCGACGCAGGCGCTCGGCATCCGCATCGCACACGTCGGCCCCGGTTACGCCGAGCTCGCGATGGCGGTGCGCGCCGACATGCTGAACGGCCACGAGATCTGCCACGGCGGGTTCATCTTCACGCTCGCCGACAGCGCGTTCGCCTACGCCTGCAACAGCTACAATCTGAACACCGTCGCGTCGGGTTGCGCGATCGAGTTCACGGCGCCGGCGCGCGCGGGCGACGTGCTGACGGCGCGCGCGCACGAGCGCCAGCTCGCCGGGCGCACCGGCGTCTACGACGTCGAGGTGGCCAATCAGCGCGGCGAGACGGTCGCGCTGTTCCGCGGCAAGAGCTACCGGATCAAGGGTCACCTGATCGAGGAATAGGAGAACACCATGCCCGTCAAGCACCCGAGTCCCGGCGAGCTCGAGCCCATCGAAACCGCGAGCGCCGCCGAGCTGAAGGCGCTGCAGCTCGAGCGCCTGCGCTGGACGCTCGCGCATGCCTACGATCACGTGCCGCACTATCGGCGGAAATTCGACGCCGCCGGCGTCAATCCGCGCGACCTGACGACGCTCGCGGACCTCGCGAAGTTTCCGTTCACGGCGAAGAAGGACCTGCGCGACAACTATCCGTTCGGGATGTTCGCGGTCCCGCGCGAAGAGGTCGTCCGGATCCACGCGTCGTCGGGCACGACCGGCAAGCCGACGGTCGTCGGCTACACGGCCAGGGACATCGACACCTGGGCGACCGTGATGGCGCGCTCGATCCGCGCGGCGGGCGGCCGGCGCGGCGACATCATCCACGTCGCTTACGGCTACGGCCTCTTCACCGGCGGGCTGGGCGCGCACTACGGCGCCGAGAAGCTCGGCGCCACGGTGATTCCGATGTCGGGCGGCATGACCGAGCGGCAGGTGCAGCTCATCCACGATTTCAAGCCGGACATCATCATGGTGACGCCGTCGTACATGCTGGCGATCGCCGAGGAGATGGAGCGGCAGGGGATGGATCCGCGCGACTCGTCGCTCAAGATCGGCATCTTCGGCGCCGAGCCGTGGACGCCGGCGATGCGCACGGCGATCGAGGCGAAGGTCGACATCGACGCGATCGACATCTACGGGCTCTCCGAGATCATCGGTCCCGGCGTCGCGCAGGAATGCATCGAGACCAAGGACGGGCTGACGATCTGGGAGGACCACTTCTATCCGGAGATCGTGGATCCGGAAACGGGAAAAGTGCTCCCCGACGGCGAGAAGGGCGAGCTCGTCTTCACGTCGCTCACGAAGGAAGCGCTGCCGATGATCCGCTACCGCACGCGCGACCTCACGCGGCTCCTGCCGCCGACGGCGCGCTCGATGCGCCGGATGGAGAAGATCACGGGGCGCTCGGACGACATGCTGATCATCCGCGGCGTCAACGTCTTCCCGACCCAGATCGAGGAGCTGATCCTGAAGGAGCCCGAGCTCGTGCCGCATTACCAGCTCGAGATCACCCGGCCGAAGAACCTCGACGAGATGGCCGTGCTGGTCGAGCGCTCGCCGGCCGTCGGCGGTGCCGACGGCGACGCCGCGGGTGCCCGGCTCGCGCACATGGTCAAGTCGATGATCGGCGTGACGGCCGAAGTGCGGGTCGTCCCGCCGGGCATGATCGAGCGCTCGCTCGGCAAGGCGAAGCGCGTCGTCGACAAGCGACCGAAATAGCATCCGCCCCCGCAATGGCGGCCCGCCCACCGCGACCGACAACCACCAAGCGAGCCAACGTGATCCACGCCTTCATCTGTGATGCCATTCGCACGCCGATCGGCCGCTACGGCGGCGCACTTGCGACTGTGCGCACCGACGATCTCGCGCCATCCCGATCCGGGCGCTGATCGACCGCCACCCGACCGTCGACTGGGCCGCCGTCGACGAGATGTTCTACGGCTGCGCCAACGGGGCGGGCGAGGACAACCGCAACGTCGCGCGGATGGCCGCGCTGCTCGCCGGGTTGCCCGCCGACGTGCCGGCGGCGACCGTCAACCGATTGTGCGGCTCGGGGCTCGACGCGCTGGCGCTCGCTGCGCGGACCATTCGCGCGGGAGAGGCCGGGCTCGCGCTCGCCGGCGGTGTCGAGAGCATGACCCGCGCGCCGTTCGTGCTGGCAAAGGCCGACAGCGCATTCTCCCGCGCCGCGAAGATCGAGGACACCACCATCGGCTGGCGCTTCGTCAATCCGCTGATGAAGGCGAAGTATCGGAATCGACTCGATGCCCGAGACCGCCGAGAACGTCGCCGCCGAGCACGGCATCGCGCGCGCCGACCAGGATGCGTTCGCCCTTCGCTCGCAGACGCGCGCGCTCGCGGCGCAGGCGAACGGCGTGCTGGCGCAGGAGATCGTCGGGGTGCCCGTGCCGCAGAAGAAGGGTGATGCGATCGTCGTCGACCGCGACGAGCATCCGCGGGCGACCAGCCTCGAAGCGCTGGCGAAGCTCAAGGGCATCGTGAAGCCCGACGGCAGCGTCACGGCCGGCAATGCGTCGGGCGTGAACGACGGCGCGTGCGCGCTGCTGGTGGCGAGCGAGGCCGCCGCGGCGAAGCACGGTCTCGCGCCGCGCGCGCGGATCGTCGGCGCGGCGACCGCCGGCGTGCCGCCGCGGATCATGGGCATCGGTCCCGCGCCGGCGACGCAGAAGCTCCTTGCGCGCACCGGGCTCAAGATCGGCGACCTCGACGTGATCGAGCTGAACGAGGCGTTCGCCGCGCAGGCGCTCGCAGTGACGCGGATGCTGGGGCTGCCGGACGACGCTGCGCACGTGAATCCCAACGGCGGCGCCATCGCGCTCGGCCATCCGCTCGGCGCGTCGGGCGCGCGGCTGGCGACGACGGCGCTGTGCCAGCTCGAGCGCACCGGCGGGCGCTACGCGCTTGCGACCATGTGCATCGGCGTCGGGCAGGGGATCGCGCTCGTCATCGAGCGCGTATAGCGGCCGCGCGCCGCAGGTTCGTGCCGGACAAGGGGAGAATGACGCCCATGAACCATTTGCGCACGGCGATTTTCCCTGCGCCGACTGGATTGGACTGGCCGGCATGACGTTCCGCCACACGACCCGCTTCACCGTCGAGTTCGGCGACTGCGATCCCGCCCGGATTGTGTTCTACCCGAATTTCCTCAGGTGGATCGACTCGGCGACGCGGCACCTGTTCGCCGCGGCGGGCGTTCCGGCGTGGTCGGAGCTGGAAGCGAAATCCGGCATCATCGGCACGCCCCTGGTCGAGGTGTCGGCGCGCTTCGTGCGCCCGGCGACCTATGGCGACGAGATTGCCGTCGAATCGTGGATCGACGAATGGCGTGCGCGTACGTTCGTCGTGCAGCACGTCGTGCGCCGCGGTGACGACTTGCTGGTCGAGGGACAGGAGACCCGTGTCTTCGCTCGGCGGCATCGCGAGGATCCGAAGCGGATCGAGTCCGTCGAGCCGCCGGAGGACATACGCCGATTGCTGGCCTGACCGCGCGATCGGGCCACGGCGATTTGCCGCCGTCGGAGGATCGGCTACCATGCGGGAACGCGGCGCCGACTTCTCGCGCGCCGCTCTCGCCGGGGAATCAACATGACGGACAAGAAATTCGCTTCGCAGGCCGACCTCGTCGAGAAGAAAGTCAGCTTCGACAAGCTCTCCGACCACGCGTACGCCTATACGGCCGAAGGCGACCCCAACACCGGGATCGTCGTGGGCGACAACGCGGTGATGGTGATCGACACGCAGGCCACACCGGTGATGGCGCAGGACGTCATCCGGCGCATCCGCGAGGTCACCGACAAGCCGATCCGCTACGTGGTGCTGTCGCACTACCACGCGGTGCGCGTGCTGGGCGCGTCCGCCGTACAACGCCGAGCACGTCATCGCCAGCCGCGACACCTACGATCTCATTCGCGAGCGCGGCGAGCAGGACATGAAGAGCGAGATCGAGCGCTTTCCCCGTCTGTTCCGCGCGGTCGAGTCGGTGCCGGGGCTCACCTGGCCCAACCTGGTGTTCAAGAAGCGGCTCACGCTCTGGCTGGGCAAGCTGCAGGTCGAGATCATGCAGCTGGGCCGCGGCCACACGAAGGGCGACACGGTGGTCTGGCTGCCGCAGGAGAAGATCCTGTTCTCGGGCGATCTCGTCGAGTACGAGGCAACGCCGTACACCGGCGACGCCTATCTTGCGGACTGGCCGGACACGCTCGACAACATCGCGGCGCTGCAGCCGTCGAAGCTCGTCCCCGGGCGCGGCGCCGCGCTGATGACGCCCGAGGCCGTCAAGGCGGGCCTCGACGGCACGGACCGGTTCGTGAGCGAGATGTTCGCGGCGGTGAAGCGCGGTGTCGAGGAGGGCAAGGATCTCAACAGCGTGTACAAGGACACGTACGCGGCGCTGAAGCCGAAATTCGGTCACTGGGTGATCTTCGACCACTGCCTGCCGTTCGACGTGACGCGCGCCTACGACGAGGCGACGCAATACCCCGATCCGCGGATCTGGACGGCGCAGCGCGACAAGGAGATGTGGGAGACCCTGGAAGGCTGACCCCGAACGCCGCTGCGCCGCACCCCAGGGCCCCGCGCGACGATGAAGACCTACACCAACCCCGTCTATCCCTACGCGCGCCCGGCGGAGCTCGACGCGCCGGGCGCGCGGCGTCCGGTCGTGATCGTCGGCGCCGGGCCGGTCGGCCTCGCCGCGGCGATCGACCTCGGCCAGCGCGGCGTTCCGGTCGTGGTCCTCGACGACGACCGCACGGTGTCGGTCGGATCGCGCGCGATCTGTTACGCGAAGCGCGCGCTGGAGATCCTCGATCGGCTGGGCTGCGGCCAGAAGGTCGTCGACAAGGGCATCGGCTGGAACGTCGGCAAGGTGTTCTTCCGCGACGAGCTCGTCTATCGCTTCGACCTGCTGCCGGAGCCCGGCCACCGGCGCCCCGCCTTCGTCAACCTGCAGCAATACTGGTTCGAGGAGTATCTGGTCGAGCGCGCGCGAGCGCTCGCCGCGGTCGAGCTGCGCTGGGAGAGCAGGGTCGTCGGCGTCGCGCCGCACGGCGGACGGCGTCGACGTGACGGTGGCGACGCCCGACGGCGAGTACACGATGCAGTGCGACTGGCTGGTCGCCGCCGACGGCTCGAAGAGCGCGGTGCGGCAGCTGCTCGGCCTCGATTGGGAAGGCCAGGTGTTCCACGACCGCTTCCTGATCGCCGACATCCACATGAAGTCCGATTTCCCGACGGAGCGGTGGTTCTGGTTCGATCCGCCCTTTCATCCGAATCAGTCGACGCTGCTGCACCGGCAGGCCGACGACGTCTGGCGCATCGATTTCCAGCTCGGCTGGGACGCCAATCCCGAGGAGGAGAGGAAGCCCGAGCGCATCCTGCCGCGCCTGCGCGCGATGCTCGGCGACGACGCCGATTTCGAGATCGAGTGGGCGAGCGTCTACACGTTCCAGTGCCGGCGCATGCAGCGCTTTCGCCACGGCCGCGTGCTCTTCGCCGGCGACGCCGCGCACGTGGTGTCGCCGTTCGGCGCGCGCGGCGCCAACAGCGGGATCCAGGACGCCGACAACCTCGCCTGGAAACTCGATCTCGTGTTGAAGGGGCGTTGCGCCGGACCGGCTGCTCGACACCTACGATGCGGAGCGGACGCGGGCCGCCGACGAGAACATCCTGAACTCGACGCGCTCGACCGACTTCATCACGCCGAAGAGCAGCGTGTCGCGCACGTTCCGCGACGCGACGCTGGGACTCGCGAAGAAGCACGCGTTCGCGCGCCGGCTCGTCAACAGCGGACGGCTTTCGGTGCCGGCGATCCTCGCCGACTCGCCGCTCAACACGCCGGATCGCGATCCCGACTTCGCGCGCGGGCCGGGGGCGATGCTTCCCGGCGCACCGGCCGCCGACGCTCCGGTCGCGGGTCCCGCCGGCGACTGGCTGCTCGGTTACCTCGGCGGCGACTTCACGCTGCTCGGATTCGACGCCGCCGTCGGGCCGTTCGGCGCCGCGGCGCTCGCGCGCGACCGGATCCCGTGCAAGGTCGTGCAGGTGGGCGGCAAGCCGACGGCCGGCGCGACGACGATCGCCGACGTGGAAGGCCTGGCGGCCCGGCGCTACGAGGCGAGGCCGGGCACCGTCTACCTGCTGCGTCCCGACCAGCACGTCTGCGCGCGCTGGCGCGAGTTCGACCTGCCGAGCGTGCGCGCGGCGATCGCGCGCGCGACGTGCACCGACTGATGAGACTGCCCATGGCCACGCTCAACACCGAAGCCAACATCGCCGCGCCGGACGACTTCTACGAGCGGCTGATCGCGACGCACCGCGGGCTCACCGACGCGCAAAGCGCGCTCGTCAACGCGAAGCTCATCCTGCTGCTCGCCAATCACATCGGCGACCCCGGCCGTGCTCGCGCAGGCGATGGCCGCGGCGCGCGACGGCGTGGGTGCCGTGCCCGACGCGGGAGCGTGATGCAGGACGGAATGGGAGGTCGCGATGCGATGCGACGGTGAATCGTCGCGGCGCGCTGTCCCCGGGCTGGTGCCGGTCGGCGAACCGGCGCGGCCGTGACCGTGCGCATGCACCGACGAACGGGATACCGGCGCGAGATCGAGCTGCGGCCGAGCTGGCGCAGTCAGGCGCTCAACGCGCTGTTGCGCCTGACGATGGGGAAGCCGCTCACCCACGAGTCGGACATCGTCGCGCTGCGCCGCCAGTACGAGAAGCTGGACGCCCGGCAGTTCCGGGTCGGGCCGGACGTCGAGCGGACGCCGGTCGAATGCGGCGGCGTGCCGGGCGAGTGGATCGTCGTGCCGCAGACGCGCGTCGCACGCGTCCTGCTGTACCTGCACGGCGGGTCGTTCGCGTTCCGGTTTCCCAATGCGCACGCGGCGCTCGCCGCCCGCTTGTGCCGGCAGCTTGCGCGCGCGGGCGCTCATCCCGGACTACCGGCTGGTCCCGGAGTTCCCGTTCCCCGCCGCGCCGGACGATTGCCACGCCGCGTACCGCGGCTTGCTCGCCCAGGGGGTCGACCCGGCGAACATCGTGCTGGCCGGCGATTCGGCCGGCGGCAACCTCGCCCTCGTCACGCTCCACCGGGTGCGCGCCGCCGGGGAGCCGCTGCCGGCCTGTGTGGTGCTGCTCTCGCCGGCCGTCGACTGCACGATGGGCAGTCCGAGCATGACGATCTACGACGGGCAGGACCCGATGATCCGGCTCGCGAGCCTGCTCGTGCTCCGGCGGCACTACGTGTCGTCGCCGCATCTCTACACGCACCCGGAAGTCTCGCCGCTGTTCGCCGATTTCGAGGGCTTCCCGCCGCTCTTTTTTCAGGCCGGCAGCACCGAATTGCTGCGCGACGAGGCGATCCGCGCCGCCGAGAAGGCGCACGAGGCGGGCGTCGACGTCGAGCTCGAGTTGTGGCCCGGCGCGGCCCACGTGTTCCAGATCGCCGGATTCCTGCCCGAGGCGGCGCTGGCCATCAACCACATCGCGCGCTTCGTGCGCATGCGCACGGGCTGGCACGACATCGTCATCTGAGGGTGCCGCGCACTCTCCTTTCGCCGTTTCCTTGACCTCGCGCAAAGGTGCGTCGCTCGGCGACCACGGCGTCGACACGCCGCCTGCGCGTCGTCGTATGCTGGACGCGGATGCACACGACTGACGCCGACCGGCGCGCGCCGGTATTCGTCGCGAGAGGGCTCACCAAGATCTACCGGATGGGCGAGGTCGAAGTGCGCGCGCTCTCCGCTCTGGACCTCGAAATCCGCGCGGGCGAATTCATCGTGCTGCTCGGTCCGTCGGGCAGCGGCAAGTCGACGCTGCTCAACATCCTCGGCGGGCTCGACACGCCGACGTCGGGCGAGGCATTCTGGCGGGACCACAACCTCGTCACCGCCGACGAAGCCGAGCTCACCCGCTACCGGCGCGAGCACGTGGGGTTCGTCTTCCAGTTCTACAACCTGATTCCGAGTCTGACCGTGCGCGAGAACGTCGCGCTCGTGACCGACATCGCGGTGGCGCCGATGACCGCCGAGGAGGCGCTGGACCGCGTGGGACTGTCGGGGCGCCTCGATCATTTTCCGTCGCAGCTCTCCGGCGGCGAGCAGCAGCGCGTGGCGATCGCGCGCGCGATCGTGAAGCGCCCGGACGTCCTGCTCTGCGACGAGCCGACCGGCGCGCTCGACTATCCGACGGGCAAGGTGGTGCTGGAGGTGATCGCCCGGATCAACGCGGAGCTCGGGACGACCGCCGTCGTCATCACGCACAACGTCGCGATCGCCGGCATGGCAGACCGGGTGATGCATCTCGCCGACGGGCGCATCACGCACGTCGACGTGAACGCGCGCAGGCGCACGCCGTCGGAGCTGTCCTGGTGAAGGCCATCGACCGCAAGCTGCTGCGCGACCTGTGGCAGATGAGGAGCCAGGTCGTCACGGTCGCGCTCGTCGTCGCGAGTGCGTTCTCCGGTTTCGCCGGTTCGCTCGCGACGTACTACTCGCTGGAACAGGCGCGCGAGCGATTCTACGAATCGGCACGTTTCGGGCACGTGTTCGCCGACATCAAGCGGGCGCCGCGCGAGATCGAGCGGCGTCTCGCGGCCATCCCGGGCGTGGACGACGCGGAGACCACCGTCGTGTTCGACGTGACGCTCGACGTCGCCGGCGTCGCCGAGCCGATCGTGGGCCGGATGATCGGGCTGCCGGAGTCCGGCGTGCCGCGGCTCGACCAGCTGGTGATCCGCCGCGGGCGCGCGCCGGAACGCGCCGCCCCGAGCGAGGTCGTCATCTCCGAGGCCTTCGCCAACAACCGCGATCTGGGCCCGGGGACGAGCGTCACGGCGCTCGTCAATGGCCGGAAGGAGACCCTGCGCGTCGTCGGCGTCGGCCTGTCCCCCGACTACATCTACGCGTCGCGGGGCGGCGCCTTTCCCGACGACCGCAACTTCGGCGTGCTCTGGATAGCGCGCGACCGGCTCGCCGCCGCCTACGACATGGAGGGAGCATTCAACCACGTCACGGTGCGGCTGACCCCGGGTGCCGCCGAGCGCGCCGTCATCGACGCGCTCGACCGCCTGCTCGAGCCCTATGGCGGCATGAACGCGCACGGCCGGGACGAGCAACTGTCGAACCGGATCCTCAGCCAGGAGATCAACCAGTGGAAGGTGATCGGCACGCTGATCCCGTCGATCTTCCTGGCGGTGGCGGCATTCCTGCTCAACGTCGTGCTCAACCGCCAGGTGGCGACGCAGCGCGAGCAGATCGCCGCACTGAAGGCCCTGGGGTACGGCAACGGCGCGATTGCCGCGCACTACCTGCTGCAGGTCGTCGTCATCGTCTGCGTCGGTATCGCGATCGGCATCGCCGTCGGCTACTGGTGGGGCGGCGCGGTGACCGCGCTGTACGCGGAATTCTTCCACTTCCCGAGCTACCGCTTCTTCATGCCGCTCTGGGTCATGGTGACCGCCGGGGCGGTGACGCTGTTCGCGGCAGCGGGTGGCGCCATGGGCGCGGTGCGCAAAGCCGTTATCCTGGCGCCGGCCGAGGCGATGCGACCGCCGTCGCCGGGCCGCTTCGGGCCGACGCTGCTCGAACGGGCCGGCCTCGGCCGCCTGCTCTCGCCGGCGATGCGGATGGTGATCCGCAACATGGAGCGCCGGCCGCTGCGGGCGCTGCTCACGACCGTCGGCATGGCCTCGGCGGTGGCGATCATCATCTCGGGGCTGTTCTGGCGCGACGCCCTCGAGTACATGATCGACGTCCAGTTCGAGGCGGCGCAGCCGGGCGACGCCGAGATCGCGCTGGTCGAGCCGCTGGCGCTCGCGCTCGCGGCATGAAGTCGCGCGGATGCCAGGCGTGATGCAGGCCGAGGGCTCGCGCGACGTGCCGGTCCGGCTGGTCGCTGGCCACCGCCACTACCGGACCGCGCTCCTCGGCGTCCCGTCCGGCGGCGAATTGCGGCGCCTGCTCGACGCGGATCTCGACCGGATACCGGTGCCGCCCGAAGGCATCCTGCTCACCGACCGGCTGGCCGAACGGCTGGAGGTGCGCGTCGGTGATGCGCTCGTCGTCGAGGCGCTGACGGGGAAGCGCAACCAGCGCAGTGTTCCCGTGGTCGGCGTCGTCCGCGACCTGATCGGATTGTTCGCCTACATGGATCTCGACGCGCTGAACCGGCTGCTGGGCGAAGGCGACACGTTCTCGGCGTTCTCGGTGCGACTGGACCGATCGCAAAGCGACGCGCTGTTCCGCCACCTGAAGGAATTTCCGCGCGTGGCCACCGTCGCCAGCAAGGCCGCGATGCTGCAGAGCTTCCGCGAAACGTCCGCGCGCAACGTGCTCTATTTCACGACGATACTCACCGCTTTCGCGTCGGTGATCGCGATCGGCGTCGTCTACAACAACGCGCGGATCGCGCTGCAGGAGCGCGCGTGGGAGCTCGCGAGCCTGCGCGTGCTCGGATTCACCCGCGGCGAAGTCTCGACGTTCCTGCTGGGCGAGCTCGCCTTCGAGCTGGCGGCCGCCATCCCGCTGGGCTGCGCGCTCGGCTATCTGCTGTCCTGGGCGATCGTGGCGATGAGCCACACCGACATGATCGCGATCCCGATCATCGTCGCGCCACGCACCTATGCGTTCGCCGCGCTGGCGATTCTGCTCGCCGGCGCCGCCAGCGCGCTCGTCGTGCGCCGACGGATCGACCGGCTCGACCTGGTCGGCGTACTGAAGACGAGGGAATGACGATGGACAAGGTCTGGTTGCGCAGAGGCGCCTGGATGCTCGCCGCCGCGATGGCGGCGGGGCTGCTGGTGTGGGCGTTCGCGCCGCGACCGGTCGAGGTCGAGACCGTGACCGTGATCCGCGGCCCGTTCCGGAAGACCGTCGACGAGGACGGCAAGACCCGTGTGCGCGATCGCTACGTCGTGTCGGCGCCGATCCACGGCCGCCTGCTGCGCGTCGACCTCAAGGTGGGCGCGGCGGTCGAGCCGGGGATGCTGGTCGCACGGTTGGCGCCGGCCGCACCGACGCCGCTGGATGCCCGCACCGAAGTCGAGTACCGCGAGCGCCTCGGGGCGGCCGAGGCCTCAGGGTCGCGGGCGACGGCCAATGCCGAGCGGGCGAGCGTCGCGCTCGAACAGGCGAAGGCCGAAGCGACGCGTGCGTCGAAGCTCGCAGACCAGGGATTCACTTCGCGCCAGGCGCTGGAGAACGCGCAGCGCGAGGTCGAACTCAGGACCAAGGAACTCGCGGCCGCGCAATTCGACGGTCAGGCGGCGGAACATCAGGTTGCGATGGCGCGCGCTGCCCTCACGCGGTATCGGCAGGACGCGGGAGGCAGGGTGACGGGAGCGGTCTGGGAGATCCGCTCGCCCGTGGCCGGCCGCGTGCTGCGCGTCGTTCAGGAAAGCGAGGCGGTCGTGGCGGCCGGATCGCCGATCCTCGAGATCGGCGATCCGCAGGCGCTGGAGGTCATGGTCGACGTGCTGACGGCCGATGCGGCGGCGATCCGGCCCGGCGCGATGGTGGAGCTCGACCATGGGGGCGCCGCGCCCGTGCTCGCCGGACGTGTCCGCCTGGTCGAGCCGGCGGCGTTCACCAAGATTTCGGCGCTGGGAGTAGAGGAGCAGCGGGTGAATGTCCTGATCGACTTCGCGGCACGGCCGGCAGCCTGGGAAAATCTCGGTGACGGTCATCGCGTCGACGCGCGGATCACCGTCGAGACGGCGGATGACGCGGTGCTGGTCCCCGTCAGCGCACTGTTCAGGCAGGGCGACGGCTGGGCGGTGTTCGCCGTGTCCGGCAACCGTGCGCAGCTGCGGCCCGTGACGACGGGCGCGCGCAACGGCATGGTCGCCATCGTCCACGCCGGACTCGATCCCGGCGCCGAGGTGATCGCCTATCCCGCGGACGCCATCGCGGATGGCGTGTCGGTCAAAGCGCGCGGGGCGGCGCGAAAGTAGCCTGTTCGATCGACCCATGACCGACGCGTGGACGCGGGAGGGCGGCAGACGCCCCGTGGCGACCCGCGCGACAGTTGACGCGGATCATGGCCGGATGTCGCGCCGGACGGCATCCTTGCCCGCATGGCCGATGTCACGCAGTCCGTAGCCGGGCCGACGACACGCAAGGTGCAGGATGGCGCACGCCATCCCCGGCTCGCCCGCGAGCTGAAGACGATCCGTGCGATGTTGCGCATCTATTGCCGCGACCATCATGGAACGGGAACGAGCGACGCGATGTGCGTCGAATGCACGGCGCTGCTGCATTACGCCACCCGCAGGCTCGATCGCTGCGTGTTCGGCGACGACAAGCCCACCTGCGCGAACTGCAAGGTCCACTGTTACAGCAAGACGATGCGCGAACGGGTGCGCGAAGTCATGCGCTACGCCGGTCCGCGGATGCTCTGGCGGCATCCGCTGCTCGCGGCATGCGCATCTGCGCGACGGACGCTGCCCGGCGCCCGACCTGCCGGCGCCGTGAGCGGGTCGGTCCCGTGCCGCGCCGGCGCGCCGAGCGGACTGGATTGCGGGCGAACACTGACCCTGGGCCGAGCGGGCGGCAAACGTCACGGCGGTGTGCGCCCTTGCGGGGCGCGCGGCCATGAAATTCGGCGCGGCCTTGATCCCCGTCAACGGGCCGATGGCGTATCGCGCGACACAGGGGGAGAATTTGTGTTGCAGCATGTGCTGGTCGCGCCGGAAGCAGCGACGGTGTGCTTGGATTGGCAAGGAGGATCGAAATGAGGGCAGTTGCGAACAGAAAGGCACACGGCCACAAACGGGCCGTGACGGCGAAGCGGCATGCGCTCGGCGTCCGCGGGCCGCGCATGCGCGATGTCGCCAACTTCGACGTCGATGAGGAATTGGGGCTGGGTCGGGATGCGCCGTTCGCCGAAGGCGCCATCGACGCGCTCGGAGCGGAGTTCTGCCATCGGATCGTCAGGGATCTGGCCGAAGGAGGGCAATTCGACGGTGCGGAACGCGACTGGGTCGGATCCCGACGATTGGCTGCAGGCCGAAGCGGACGGCGCTCACCTGCTGCGCAAAGCCCGGGCGCTGATGAAATTCAAGGACTACTACGCGATTCTCGGGGTCGAGCGAGGCGCGAGCGCCGACGCGATCAAGGACGCCTATCGGAAGCTCGCGCGCAAGTATCACCCGGACGTTTCCAGGGAAAAGGACGCCGAGGCGCGCTTCAAGGAGATGGCGGAGGCTTATGCCACGCTCAAGGATCCCGGCGAAGCGGGCGGCCTACGATCAGCTCGGACGCCACGGCCCCGGCGAGGATTTCCGCCCGCCGCCGGAGTGGTCGACGCACTTCGGCGATGCGTCGCAGGCCTTCGACGGCATGGATTTCGCCGATCTGTTCGCGGGACTCGCCGGGCACCGACGCGGCGGCGGCCGGCAGGGTCCCGCGGCGTGCGATGCGGGGCCAGGATTACGAAGTCGCCGTTCCCATCACGGTCGAGGAGTCGTTCGGCGGCACCGAAGTGAGCCTCGATCTCACGACCACGGAATTCGACGAGCATGGGACGCCGCGCCGCGTGCCGCGGAATCTCAAGGCGCGCATTCCCAAGGGCGCGATCGACGGACAGGTCCTGCGCCTTCCGGGTCAGGGCGGAAAGGGCTTCCACGGCGGCCGCGAACGGCGATGTCTACCTCAACATCTCGCTGCGCCCGCATCGGCTGTATCGGGTGAGCGGGCACGACCTCTTTCTCGACTTGCCGGTGACGCCGTGGGAAGCCGCGCTGGGAGCGAGCGTCGAGATCCCGACCCTTGCCGGCGCCGTCAGGCTCAAGGTGCCTGCGGGAACGCGCGGCGGGCAGCAGATGCGCCTCGCCGGCCGCGGCTTGCCGACGCCGAAGGGCGGGGCCGGCGACCTCCACGCGATCGTCCAGATCGTGATGCCGCCGGAACTGACCGAACGCGAGCGCAGCCTCTTGCGGGATCTTGCGGAATCGCTCGGCGTTCAATCCGCGGCGGCACCTCGAATAGGAGCCTGTCCATGACGAGCGAACACGCTCCGCGCTGCATGGTCCGATGAAGGCGACCGTCTGCGGCTTTCCGAACTGGCCGACCTCGCGGACCTGTCCGAAGCCGAGTTGCTCGCATTGGTCGATTGCGGCGCGCTGACGCCGGACGACGACACGCCGGGCCAGTGGGTGTTCGGCCTGCGCTCGCTCACCGTCGCCCGCACGGCCCGCCGTCTGCGCGAGGACTTCGAGCTGGAGCCGCACGGCGTAGCCCTGCTGCTCGTCTTCGTCGAGCGGATACGGCGACTGGAAGAGGAGTTGCGCGAGCTGCAGGCGAGGTTGCCCCGCTAAGCGCCGACCGTCGTCGCCGGACTGCGTCCCGGCCTCGATCACGCGACGCGCCGCTTGCGGTCCATCAGCTGCAGGATCATCGGCGTCAGGATCAGCTGCATCGCGAGGCTCATCTTGCCGCCGGGCACGACGATGATGTTCGGCCGCGACATCCACGAGTCGTGCAGCATCGACAGCAGGTAGAGGAAGTCGATTCCCTGCGGCTTGGCGAAGCGGATCACGACCATGCTCTCGTCGACGGTCGGAATGTCCTTCGCGATGAACGGGTTCGACGTGTCGACCATCGGCACGCGCTGGAAATTGATGTGCGTCTGCGAGAACTGCGGGCAGATGTAGTTCACGTAGTCGGGCATCCGACGCAGGATGGTGTCGACGACGGCTTCCTGCGAGTAGCCGCGAAGGTTCTGGTCGCGGTGGAGCTTCTGGATCCATTCGAGGTTGATGATCGGCACGACGCCGATCAGGAGGTCGGCCAGCGCCGCGATGTTGAGCCGGTCGGTGACGACCGCACCGTGCAGTCCCTCGTAGAACAGCAGGTCGGTGCCCGCCGGCACGTCTTCCCAGGGCGTGAACGTGCCCGGCTGCTGACTGTACGGCGCGGCTTCCTGCGCGTTGTGCAGGTACTTGCGGACGCGGCCCGTGCCGGTCTCGCCGTAGCTCCGGAACAGCGCCTCGAGCTCGTCGAGCAGGTTGGCTTCGGGCCCGAAATGGCTGAAGTGCTGGTTGCCGGCGGCAGCGGCCTCGGCCATCTTCGCCTTCATCTGCGTCCGGTCGTAGCGGTGGAACGAATCGCCTTCCACGACCGCCGCGTTGATGCCTTCGCGCCGGAAGATGTGCTCGAAGGTGCGGGTGACCGTGGTCGTTCCGGCGCCGGACGAGCCGGTGATCGCGACGACGGGATGGTGCCTGGACATGATGGGGCCTCGCTACGTGGATTCGTTCATTCGGGCGCGACGGCGGCGCTGAACAGCGAGCGCTCCTTGAACAGCGGCGAGCTGAACGCGACATCGCCCCGGTCGTATTCGGCGTGATAGCGCTCGAGCCGCTCGACCTCGCCCTTCGAGCCGAGGATCAGCGGGATGCGCTGGTGCAGCGCGCCCGGCGCGACCTCCAGGATGCGGCCGCGGCCGGTCGACGCCGCCCCGCCGGCCTGCTCGATCAGCATCGCCATCGGGTTCGCCTCGTAGAGCAGGCGCAGCCGTCCCGGCCGCGACGGGATCCTTGGTGTCCTTCGGATACATGAACAGGCCGCCGCGCATCAGGATGCGGTGGACCTCGGCGACCAGCGAGGCGATCCAGCGCATGTTGAAGTCCTTGCCGCGCACGCCGTTCTTCCCGGCGAGGCATTCCTCGACGTAGCGCTTCACCGGGGGTTCCCAGAAGCGCTGGTTCGACGCGTTGATCGCGAATTCCTGCGTGTCGGCGGGGATCGCGAGATTCGGGTGCGTGAGGATGTATGCGCCGATCTCCGGGTCCAGCGTGAAGCCGTGCACGCCGGTGCCCAGCGTGATGACGATCATCGCCGCCGGTCCGTAGAGCGCGTAGCCCGCGCAGACCTGCCGCGTGCCGGGCTGCAGGAAGTCGCGCGGTCGCCGGCTCGGTCGCGCCCTCGGGCGCGCGCAGCACCGAGAAGATCGTGCCGACCGTCACGTTGACGTCGAGGTTCGACGACCCGTCGAGCGGATCGAAGACGAGCAGGTAGCGACCGCGCGGATATTGCGCCGGAATCGGAGTAGGGCGCGTCCATCTCCTCGGACACCATGCCGGCGAGGTGGCCGCCCCACTCGCAGCTGCTGCAGCATGATGTCGTTGGCGATCACGTCGAGGGGCTTCTGCTCCTCGCCCTGCACGTTGACGGTGCCGGCCGAGCCGCGCGCGCCGCCCATTGGCCCGCCGGGCCGCCCCAAGGGCGAATGGTCGCCGAGCGCGGAGCGCGAAGGCATGCCGGCAAGCGCGCCGCGCGCGACCGCGCTCGCGATGTACTTGCAGGCGGTCTGGATGTCGTTGACCAGCGCGATCAGCTCGGCGCCGCCTTCGAGCCGGCGCTGCTCCTCGATGATGAACTTCGACAGCGTCGTGCGGCCGTAGAGCATCGTCAGCCCCCCTGGAAGACGCGGCTCGCGCGGATGTCGGCGGCCGAGATCGTTTGCAGCGCCTCGCGGGTGACCGGCGTCCCCGCCGCGAACAGGCGATTCGCCTGGCGCAGGCGCGCGCGGTCGAGCGCGTTGCGGATCGATCGCGCGTTGGCGAAGTTGGGCTGCGCCCGGCGCTTCGCGATGTACTCGTGGAGCGCGGCTTCGGCGCCGGCGTCGAGCCGGTAGTCGAGCTTCGCCAGCATCAGCCCGGCGATCGCGTAGAGCTCGGCTTCGCCGTAGTCGGGGAAATCGATGTGGTGGGCGATCCGCGACGCCATTCCGGGATTGCTCCGGAAGAACGTGTCCATCCGGTCCTTGTAGCCGGCCAGGATCACGACGAGGTCGTCGCGCTGGTTCTCCATCACCTGCAGCAGGATCTCGATCGACTCCTGCCCGTAGTCGCGCTCGTTCTCGGGGCGATAGAGGTAGTACGCCTCGTCGATGAACAGCACGCCGCCCATCGCGCGCTTCAGCACTTCCTTCGTCTTCGGCGCGGTGTGGCCGATGTACTGGCCGACGAGGTCGTCGCGGGTCACCGAGACGAGGTGCCCTTTGCGCACGTAGCCCAGCCGGTGCAGGATCTCCGCCATCCGCATGGCCACGGTCGTCTTGCCGGTGCCGGGGTTGCCGGTGAAGCTCATGTGCAGCGACGGCGGCGCGCCGGTCAGGCCGAGCGACGCGCGCGCCTTCGACACGACCAGGTACGCGGCGATGTCGCGGATCCGCTGCTTGACCGGCAGCAGGCCGACGAGCTCCCGGTCGAGCGTCTCGATCACGTCGAGGACGTTCGCCTCGCGCAGCAGCGCCTGCAGGTCGACGGTCGTCGGGGCTTGGTCGTTCATGGCCGGAGCGAGGGAGCAGGGGGCGGGCGTCGCAAGTGGGGCGGCGCCCGTCAGTAGCGGCTGCCCTCGGGCCGGTCGACCGCGTAGCTCTCGATGGTGTAGCGGATGCTGCGCCCGGCGGTCTCCTGCCGGACGACGCGGAAGCCGGGCTCGTTCTTCGGCCGGTTGACGATGAACGACAGGCGCGTCGATTCCCAGCCCTGCGTCGAATCGAACGCGTTGACCTTGATGTACTGGTTCGGGAAGGCCTTGCGACAGGCGTCGACTTCCATCATCGCGCCGGCCGCGTCCTTCAGGTCGAACATGGGCATGCCCCACATTTCCCAGTAGACGTTGCGCGGGTGCGGCTCGTCGGTGTGCTCGACCGACACGGCCCAGCCGTTCTTCAGTGCGTATTCGATCTGCGCCCTGATCTCGGCGTCGGTCAGGTCGGGCAGGAACGAAAAGGTGCCTTGGGTGACGCGCATGATGTTCTCCTCTGTGTCTCGGATGTTCAGGCGGCGGTGGGTGTCGGCACGAAATCGGGCGTGTCCGTCGACGCGTAGTTGAACGAGACGTCCTTCCAGGTGTCGAGCGCCTGCGCGAGCGGCTTGCAGCCGCGCGCGGCGTCGACCAGTATCGCCGGCCCCTCGTTGACGATGTCGCGGCCCTCGTTCCTCGCCTTGACCATCGCTTCGAGCGCGACGCGGTTCGCGGTCGCGCCGGCCTGGATGCCGGCCGGGTGGCCGATCGTGCCGCCGCCGAACTGCAGCACGCAGTCGTCGCCGAAGAGGTCGATGAGCTGGTGCATCTGCCCCGCGTGAATCCCGCCCGAGGCCACCGGCATCACCTTGCGCAGGTTCGCCCAGGGCTGCTCGAAGAAGAGGCCGCGCGCGAGGTCGACCGCGTTCTTCTCCTCGCGGCAGATGTTGTAGAAGCCCTGCACCGTCAGCGGATCGCCTTCGAGCTTGCCCACCGCGGTGCCGGCGTGGATGTGATCCACGCCCGCCATCCGCATCCACTTGGCGATCACGCGAAACGACACGCCGTGATTCTTCTGCCGCGTGTACGTCGAGTGGCCGGCGCGGTGCAGGTGCAGGATCATGTCGTTGCGGCGCGCCCATTTCGCCATCGACTGGATCGCCGTGTAGCCGATCACGAGGTCGATCATCACGATCACCGACCCCAGCTCCTTGGCGAACTCGGCGCGCTCGTACATGTCTTCCATCGTCGCGCCGGTGACGTTGAGGTAGGTGCCCTTGACCTCGCCGGTGGCGGCCGACGCCTTGGCGACGGCCTCCATGCAGTAGAGGAAGCGCTCGCGCCAGGTCATGAACGGCTGCGAGTTGATGTTCTCGTCGTCCTTCAGGAAATCGAGGCCGCCCTTCAGGCCCTCGTAGACGACGCGGCCGTAGTTCTTGCCGGACAGGCCCAGCTTCGGCTTGACGGTGGCGCCCAGCAGCGGGCGGCCGAACTTGTCGAGGCGCTCGCGCTCGACGACGATCCCCGTCGCCGGGCCCTGGAAGGTCTTCAGGTAGGCGACCGGGATGCGCATGTCCTCGAGGCGCAGCGCCTTCAGCGGCTTGAAGCCGAACACGTTGCCGATGATCGACGCGGTGAGGTTCGCGATCGAGCCCTCCTCGAACAGCGCGAGGTCGTAGGCGATGTACGCGAAGTACTGCTGCTCCGTGTTCGTGCCGGGGCCGGTGTTCGGCACCAGGTCGACGCGGTACGCCTTCGCGCGATAGTTGTCGCAGGCGGTCAGCCGGTCGGTCCAGACGACGGTCCAGGTCGCGGTCGACGATTCGCCGGCGACCGCCGCGGCCGCCTCGTCCGGCGTCGACGCCCTCCTGCGGCGTGATCCGGAACAGCGCGATCAGGTCGGTCTCCGATGGCTCGTAGTCGGGCCGCCAGTAGCCCATGTCCTTGTACTTCATCACGCCGGCCTTGTAGCGCTCCTTGCCGGTCAGCGCGGCCTTGCTCGCGGTGTCGTTCATCGGGGTCCCTTTCGGTCGCGGCGGTCTGCCATTCGTCGACTCATCGTAGCCCCGGCTATTGACAATAAAAAGTTAATTGTTTTAACTTACAACTTAAGTAATTACTTAAGTCATGAGCCACGGCATCCCGATGCGCGGCGTCACCATCCGGCAGCTGCAGATATTCGTCACGGCGGCGGGGCACTCTGAGCTTCGTGCGCACGTCCGAGCAGCTGCACCTGACCCAGGCGGCGGTGTCGCTGCAGGTCAAGCGGCTGGAGGAGATCGCCGGGATCGCGCTGTTCGAGCGCCGGGGCAAGAAGCTGGTCCTGACCGAGGCCGGCGGCGAGCTGCTGCGCTACGCGCGGCAGATTCTCGATGCGCTGAAGGACGCGGACGCGGCGATCTCGGCGCTGAAGGGGCTGCGCGGCGGGCGCATCAGCGTCGGCGTCGTCAGCACGGCCAAGTACTTCGCGCCCGCGCTGATCGCGCAGTTCCAGCGGCGCTATCCGGGCGTTCGCGCGTCGCTGTCGGTGAACAACCGCGAGATCATCGTGCGCGAGCTCGAGAAGAACGAGATCGACGTCGCGATCATGGGCATGCCCCCGCAGCGGATCGAGACCAAGGCGATGCCGTTCGCCGATCACCCGCTGGTCGTGATCGCGCCGCCCGCGCACCCGCTGGCGACGGCCCGCCGCGTTCCGCTCGCGTCGCTCGCGGACGAGACGTTCCTCGTCCGCGAGCAGGGATCGGGCACGCGCTCGTCGATGGAGCGCTTGTTCGCCGAGCGCGGCTTCGTCCCGAAGATCGGCAACGTGATGAGCAGCAACGAAACGATCAAGCAGGCGGTGATGGCGGACATGGGGCTCGCCTTCATCTCGCGCCACACGATCGGGTTCGAGCTGCAGATGGGCCGGCTCGTCGAGCTCGACATCGTCGGCCTGCCCCTGATGCGCCGGTGGTACGTCGTGCACCGCGCGGGCCGGTTCATGAGCGGCGCGGCAATGGCGTTCGTCGATTTCGTCGTCGAATCGGCACCCGGGCTCCTCGCGGAGCTGCATCCGCCCGTCAACGGCGCGATGGTGGCGAGCAAGCGCCCGGCGAAGGACGCGAAGCGCGTGCGCCGGGCGCCGCGGTGAATCGAATGGTCGCGATCGCATTGGCGCGCGAATGCGGGCGGTGCATACTCCGCCTGGCGCCGGGGCCACGCTGGCCGCTGTCCGCGCACGACAACCCTGGTACCTGATCGGTAACGGCGACACGAAGCCTCGCGGGATGACGACACGCCGCAGTTTCATCAAGACGCTCGCCGCGATTGCTCCGGTGGTGTCGGTGCGCCGCAGCTGGGCGGCGAGCGCCGATCCCGCGCGCGTGGCGATGGTGATCGGCAACAGCGCATACCGCGCCACACCGCTGCCCAATCCGGTCAACGATGCCCGCGTCATGGCCGAGCTCTTCGGCCGGGCCGGGTTCACGGTCGATTCGCACTTCGATGCCACACGCACGGATCTCGTGGCCGCCATCGAGCGCCTTGGCGCCATCGCAAGGCGGCCGGAAACCCGGCAGGTGGTCTTCTATTACGCCGGCCACGGCGTCCAGCTCGACTGGCGCAATTACCTGCTGCCGGTCGATGCCGAGGTGGATTCGGTGGCCCAGGTGAAAGAGCGCTGCGTCGACCTCGGCCTGCTGCTCGGCCTGCTCGGCGCCGGCAAGGACAAGACCTTCATCGTCATTCTGGACGCCTGCCGCGACGATCCGTTCGGCGGCGCCTACCGGCCGCAACAGAAAGGTCTCTCGCAATTCGACGCGCCGGTCGGCAGCCTGCTCGCCTACGCCACGTCGCCCGGCAGCGTGGCCGCCGACGGGGCCGGCAGGAACGGCCTGTACACCGAGAATCTGGTGCGCGAGCTCTCGGTGCCGGGTACGCAGATCGAGGACGCCTTCAAGCGCGTGCGGCTCAATGTGCGCCTGACCTCGCGCGGGGCCCAGATTCCCTGGGAGACGACCTCGCTGGAGGACGATGTCTTTCTCTTCAACGACGCGCCCAGGAAACTGTCCGAGGCCGAGCTCGAAGCGCTGATCGAAGCGGACCTCGCGCAATGGGCCGGCATCAAGTCGTCGCGCAAGGTCGACGACTGGGTCGCCTACCTGCGCAACTTCCCGAATGGCCGCTTTGCGGAAATCGCCCAGGTGCGGCTCGGCCGGCTGCTGGCGGAGACGGAAAAGCCGGCCATCGCCAGCACCATCGCACCCGGTCCCGTGCCGACCGCGGTGCCGGCGACTGCCGGGACGAGCGTCGCGACGCTGCCTGCCGACGCGGGACGTGACGCTGCGGGGAAGGGCCCGCCTGCCGTCGGCGCTCGCCCTGCCGGGATGCCGGCGCGGCCCGCGATCGAGCTTGCGTTCGGCGCGACGGTGCCTCCATTGCTGGAGCCATCCGCCAATCCGTACTCCGCGGGTCACTATCCGCTTGGCCGCAACTACACCGTCGGAGACCGGGCGACCTTCATCGAATCGGATCTTCTGACGGGCCTGGAGCAGCGCGTTTATGCCCTGCGTGTCACCCGTGTCGATCAGGACGCCGACCGCGTCGAAATCAACGATGGCCGTCAGATCTGGGACACGATGGGGAACCCCATCAAGAGGGGCAACACCCAGTTCGATGTCCCGCAGCAGTTCTCGCCAGCCGAGCTCCAGGTGGGCAGGAAGTGGACCGCCGCGTTCAAGGGAACCGAGGATGGCCGCGCCAATTCCGTTTCCTTCGACTTGCACATCACGCGTAGAGAGACCGTCAGCGTGCCGGCGGGCAAGTTCGAGGCTTTCCGAGTCGACGGACAAGGCTGGAACTGGACCAATGGCCATCGTCTGGAACTCAGGATGTGGCTGGTTCCGGGGTTGAATTTCCTGGTCAAGTACGAACACCTCGTCCGGACGCGCCGGGGGCAGCTCGTCAAGACCGAGCGGCACGAGCTCGTCTCCCTGCGCCAGTACGCGATCGACCGCGGAATTGGCGGGACGCGATCCCGGTGACGCGCGCGCACGCGGCCGTCACTCGCGTTAATGCTCGCGGTTCCGGCGCTGGCGGCGATCGCCGTCTACCTGCCGGCGCTGCCCGGCGGATTCCTCTCCGACGATTACAGCCTGCTCCACACGTTCCACGGCGCCGACGCGCGGGAGGTCGCGGCGCGCGTGGGCAAGACCTTCGTCGCGGGGGTCGGGCCGCCGTCGAACCAGTACCGGCCGCTGACGATGGCGTCGTTCGCGCTCAACGCGTATTTCTCGGGCGCGGATGCCGCCGCGTGGCGCCTCGTCAACGTGCTGCTGCACGGGGCCAACGCGGCGCTGGTCGCGCTGCTCGCGTGGCAACTCGCAGGAGCGGCGGCGCGTGGCGCGCGGTCGGCGGCGCTCGCGGCGGGACTGGCGTTCGCGTGGTTCGCGCCGAGCGCCGAGGCCGTCGCCTGGATCGCCGCGCGTTTCGACGGGATGTCGCTCTTCTGGACGCTCGTCGCTGCCTGCACGTTCCTGGCGAGCGACGGGTGGCGCGATCGGTACAGTCTCGCGAGCCTCGGGGCCACGGTGCTCGCTTTCATGAGCAAGGAGTCGGCGGCGATCGCGCCGGTGCTCATCGTCGCGCTGGCCTGGGTCAAGCGGCCCGAGGACGAGGGCCTGCTGCGCGGGACCGTGCGCGCGCTGGTTCGCGCGCTGCCCTGGATTGCGAGTCGCGGGCGCGTATTTCGTGTTCCGCGCGTCGATCTTCGGCGACCCGTTCCGGTTCTATCCCGGAACCTCGCCGGGGCTGGCGCTGCTGTCCGGGAAGTGGCTTGCCGCATTGCCCGCGAGCCGCGACTGGTGGCCGCTGGCGCTCCCGGAGTCGGGTCCGCGCACGGCCTTCGCCTACGCCAGTCTGCTGCTCGGCATCGCCGCCGTATCCGCGAGCCTGCGCGACCGGGGAGAGCGCCGTGTGCTCGTCGCTCTCGTGCTGACGTTCCTCGCGGCGCTGGCCATGCTGTTTTCGCATACGGGCTGGTCGCTCACCGGCGAGGGCGGCCGCGTGCTCTACGCCATCGCGGCGATCGCTGCGCTTGCCGTGGCGATACCGCTGCGCACGCCCGATCGCCGGTTGCGGATCGCCGCGTGGATCGTCGCCGTCGTGCTGCTGGCGAGTGGTTTTTTGCTGACGCAGGCGGCCGTCGAGCGCCGGGCGCAGGCGGGCGCCGAGGTGCGCGCGCTGATCGCCGCGCTGGCGCAAGACCGCCGATGCGGTGCCCGCCGGTTCCTACGCGTTCGTCATCGTGCCCGATCACCTCGGTTCGATCCCGTTCGCGCGCAACGCGCAGGGCGGCCTGATGCTGCCGCCGGTGCAGCCCCGTTCGCTGTCGCAGCAGCTGATCGTCCAGCTCGCCGACGATCTGCCGGCGTGGCCGGCCCAGCTCGAGAAGAACATCGTCGGCCGGCTGAAGGCCGAGCCGGTCGGGACGTGGCCGCCGATCGGGAGGCTCCGGGGCGCGGTTGCCGCCCGCCGTGCCTGACCGCTTCTTCTGCTGGAGTCCGCGCGACCGTGCGCTGGTCGCGCTGTCGCTGGTATTCGCAGCCGGGCTTCGGCGACTGGAACGACGTGTGGGCCCGCGCGCTGGATGCCGCCGGCTGCCGCGCATGATTGCCCTCAACGACCTGGCGCGCCACCACGCGCCGCTGCGCGCCGAGCTCGACGCGGCGATCGCGCGCGTCCAGGATCGCGGCTGGTACATCCTCGGGCCCGAGGTCGAGGCCTTCGAGCGCGAGTTCGCCGCCTACTGCGGCTCCGGCGAGTGCGTCGCGCGTCGGCAACGGCACCGATGCGCTCGAGCTCTCGCTGCGCGCGCTCGCGATCGGCCCGGGCGACGAGGTGGTGACCACGGCGAACGCCGGGATGTATGCGACGACGGCGATCCGCGCCTCCGGGGCGGTGCCTGCCTATGTCGAGATCGACGAAGCGACGCTGCTGATGGACCCGCAGGCGCTCGCGGCCGGCCTCGGCGCGCGGACGCGCGCGGTCATCGTGACGCATCTGTACGGACGCCTCGCCGACGTGCGAGCCATCGTGCGCATCGCGGGCGAGCGGGGCGTCGCCGTGATCGAGGATTGCGCGCAGGCGCACGGCGCGCGGACGGTCGGCGCCATGGCGGGGACCCGCGGCTCCGCTCGGCTGCTTCAGCTTCTACCCGACGAAGAATCTCGGCGCGCTGGGCGACGCCGGCGCTGTCGTCACCGCCGACCGGGAGCTCGCGGCGAAATTGCGCGCGCTGCGGACCTACGGCTGGGGCGCGAAGTACCATTGCGCGATGGAAGGCGGGAATGAACTCGCGGATGGACGAGCTGCAGGCGGCGGTGCTGCGGGTCAAGCTCCCGCGCCTGGACGGATGGAATCGCCGGCGGCGCGACATCGCGGCACGTTACGGCCGGACGATCACCCACCCCGGCATCGTGCTGCCGCCGCCGGCGATCGCCGAGAGCGACGTCGCGCACCTGTTCGTGGTTCGCACCGGCCAGCGGGCCTCGCTGCGCGCGCACCTCGCGGCGGCGGGTGTGGCGACCGACATCCACTATCCGGTCCCCGATCACCGGCAGCCGGGTGCCGGGGTCGCGCCGCCGCAGGGGCTGCCCGCTCACGGAGCGGGCCTGCGCCGAGGTCCTGAGCCTGCCGTGCTACCCTGAGCTCACCGACGCCGAGGTCGATGCCGCGCGACGGCATGCAACCAATGGCGACCCGTTACTCGCTCGTAGTCCCGGTCTACCGCAACGAGGAGACGATTCCCGATCTCCTCGCCGCGCTGTCGGGCATCGACCGCGAACTCGGCGGCGCGCCTCGAGGTGGTCTTCGTCATCGACGGCAGCCCGGACCGTTCGCTCGCCTTGCTGGTCGATGCGCTGCCGCGAACGGGCCTTACCGCGCAGGTGCTCGAGATGTCGCGCAACTTCGGCGCGTTCGCGGCGATTCGCGCCGGCCTGATCGAGGCGACGGGCCCGCACTTCGCGGTCATGGCGGCGGACCTGCAGGAGCCGCCGGAACTCGCGGTCGAGTTCTTCCGCCGGCTGGAGCAGGATGCCTGCGACGTCGTCTGCGGTGTGCGCGCGGGGCGCGACGATCCGTTGCGGTCGCGGCTCGCCTCGGCGCTGTTCTGGGCGGCCTATCGCCGGCTGGTGCAGCCCGAGATGCCGCCGGGCGGCGTCGACGTGTTCGGCTGCAACGTCCGGGCGCGCGACGCGCTGGTCGCCTTGACCGAGGCGCATTCGAGCCTGATCGGTCAGCTGCTCTGGATCGGCATGCGGCGCGACGAGGTCCCCTATCGCCGTCGCGCGCGACAACGCGGACGAGCGCGTGGACGCTGCGCAAGAAGCTCGCGTACCTGTTCGACAGCAGCCTCGCCTTTTCCGACCTGCCGATCCGGCTCCTGTTCGGCGTCGGCATGCTCGCGCTCGCCGTGGCCGTCGTCTACGGCACGATCGTGCTCGCCGCCCGCCTGACGGGCCTGATCGCCGAGCCGGGTTACGCGGCCGACGGTGCTCCTGATCTCCGGCTTCGGCGCGCTGAACGCGCTCGGGCTGGCCGTGGTCGGCGCGTATGCGTGGCGCGCGTTCGAGAACACCAAGGGCCGTCCGTCTGGCGATCGTGCAGCGGCGGACCACGTTCGGCGCGGGCGAGTGGCGGGTGCCGCAAGCGTGGGGGTACGCCAATGACGGTTTTCAAGCACCCGCAGGCGATCTGCGAGACGAAGAACGTCGGTCCGCGGACGCGCATCTGGGCGTTCGCGCACGTGCTGCCCGGCGCGCGCATCGGCGCGGACTGCAACATCTGCGACCACACGTTCATCGAGAACGACGTCACCGTCGGCGATCGGGTCACGGTGAAGTGCGGCGTCCAGCTCTGGGACGGCGCGCGGATCGAGGACGACGTCTTCATCGGCCCCAACGCGACGTTCTCGAACGACCGCTTCCCGCGCAGCAAGCGACGGCCGAAGCGCGTTTCTGCCGACCATCGTGATGGAGGGGGCGTCGATCGGGGCCAACGCGACCATACTGCCGGGCATCACCATCGGCCGCGGCGCGATGGTGGGCGCCGGCGCGGTGGTCATCGCCTCGGTGCCGCCGTACGCGGTCGTCGCCGGCAATCCGGCGCGGATCGTGAGCTACTGCGACGCCGGTCCGGCCGCGGCGGAGCCGGCGACCCGCACCGAGGCCGCGCGCGTCGGGAAGAGCAGGGTGCGCGGCGTCTTCGTCGAGCGACTCGCCGCGGTCGAGGACCTGCGCGGCAAGCTGGTGGCGGGCGAGATCGACGCGTTCCTGCCGTTCAAGGTGAAGCGCTTCTTCATGGTCCACGGCGTGCCGGGACGCGAGGTGCGCGGCCAGCACGCGCACCGCAGGTGCCACCAGTTCCTCGTGTGCGTGCGCGGCAGCTGCCGGGTGATCGCCGACGACGGGCAGCAACCGGCAGGAGTTCCTGCTCGACGGACCCGGCGATCGGCGTCTACCTGCCGCCGAGGACCTGGGGCGTCCAGTACGACTACAGCCCGGACGCCGCATTGCTCGTCTTCGCGTCGCACGCCTACGACGCGCGCGACTACGTCCGGGACTACGAGGCGTTCCTGCAGCTCGTCCGGCGCTGAGCGCCCGCGCGTCCGCGCGCGTCATCGTGCAGTTCGCCCGCTTTGTCTTCGTCGGCGCCGCCAACACGGCGGGCAGCTACGTCGGTCTATCTGCTCCTGCTGGGCGTCGTCGACTACCGCGTCGCCTACACGATCGCGTACATCGCCGGCCTCGTCGGCGGCTACCTCGCGCACGCGCGCTTCGTGTTCGGCGCGCGGCCGGGGCGCGCTCGGCGGCGGGATACCTCGCGACCTATGGCGCGATGTACCTCGCGTCGCTGCTCGTGCTCTACGTCGCGGTCGACCGCCTGTCGGTGCCGAAGGCGCTCGGCATGCTCGCGGCGCTCGCGTTCACGGTGCCGGCGTCCTTCGTCCTGCTGCGGCGGGGCTTTCGTCGGACCATCGCCCGCCGATAGGCGAGGCGGACCGGAACTGACCGGGGCCGGAGCGCGCGCGCCCGATTCACGCCGGCCGGGCGAGGCGCACGACGATCTTGCCGCGCCCGTGGCCCGTTTCCATCGCGCGCTGCGCGTCCGCGACGTCCTCGAGCGCGATCGCGCGCTCGATGTGCGGCGTGCAGCGCGCCCTCCTGCGCGAGCGCCGCGAGCCGCTCCCAGCGCGCGGATCCGCCGGCCAGCACGATCGCGACCGCGCGCTGGCGGGAGCTGACCCGCGCGAGCAATGCGCTCACCGCCGTGCCCGCGGCGGCGGCCGCATCGCCGCCGGTGTTGAGGTAGCAGCCGGCAGCGGTGAGCACGCGCACGCGCCGCGGTGAACGACGACGCGCAGGCGGCGTCGAACACGACGTCGAACCGGTCGTCGCGCCGCGTGAAATCGTCGCGCGCATAGTCGACGACCTCATCGGCGCCCAGACCGCGGACGAAATCGGCGTTGGCGGCGCCGCAGACGCCGACGACGTGCGCGCCGACGTGCTTCGCGATCTGCACGGCGAAGTGCCCGACGCCGCCCGCGGCGCCGGTGATCAGGATGCGCTGGCCTGCGCCGAGGCGCGCCTCGTCCACGACCGCCTGCAGCGCCGTTCCCGCCGCGATCGGCAGCGCGGCGGCCTGATCGAAGCCGAGCTCCGTCCGGCATCGTCGCCAGCCGATCCACGCCCGCGACGATGTACTCGGCCAGCGCGCCGTCGCGCCCGAAAGGCAGCAGCGAGCCGAACACGCGCTCGCCGACGTAGTGCGACCGCGCGCCGGCGCCCACGCCGACGATCTCGCCCGCGAAATCGCAGCCGAGAGTGCGCGGCGGCCGGCGGAACATCGGCAGCCAGCGCAGATGACCGGCGCGTATCTTCCAGTCGAGCGGATTGAGGCTCGCCGCATGGACGCGCACCTTGACTTCGCCGGCTTGCGGCACCGGCTCGGGCACGTCGACGACGTGCAGGACCTCCGGCGGGCCGAAGCGGTCGTAGCGAAGCGCGCGCATCGAGACGGATCAGTGGAGGTCGAGCGCGTGCCGGCGCAGGTCCGCGAGCGGAATCACGGCGAGCGTCTCCTCGTGCGTCGCCGCCAGGATCACCGGTGGCGCGACACCCGCCTCGAAGGCCTGACGCCAGGTCGCGGCGCACACGCACCAGCGATCGCCGGGAACGAGGCCGGGAAAGCCGAACTCCGGCACGGGCGTGATCAGGTCGTTGCCCTGCGTGCGCGCAAAGGCGAGAAATTCGGCCGTCACCTGCGCGCAGACGACGTGCAGGCCGACGATCCTCCGGGCCCGTATTGCAGCAACCGTCGCGATAGAAGCCGGTGCGCGGGGAGGTCGAGCACGGGGCGAGCGTGCCGCCGAGCACGTTCTTGTCGTCAGCGGGCATCGGAGGTCGGGGCCGGACAGGCGGATTGCGTTCATCCGGTCATGATAACGCGCGCGGCCGCGCGGCAGGACCGGATCCCGGTTCGCCGGCGGCGCTCGAGCGAGGATTGACGACTCCAGGTCGGCTGCTGCAGCGAGAACCACGGCGATTTGTCGAAACCGGGCAATCGCTCCACAATGGCGACCGTTTCGGGACGCGCCGGCGACCGGCGCTGCCCGATTTCCGACGAGGAGCGGCATGAAGCACTACATCCGTTTTCCGCGCGCCGACGGCACGCACAGCCGCCAGGCGCACGCCGACCTGCCGGCCGGCACGTTCGAGCGCGAGATGGGCAAGGAGGGCTTCTTCGGCCCGGCCGCGCATTTCCATCACCGGCATCCGCCGACGGCGTGGGTGCGGTTCTCGGGCGCGCTCAATCCGCACGCCTACGATCTCAACAGGCTGCCGGAGGCGGGCGATTCGCCGTGGGACGCGACGCCGTTCATGCACAACGGCGACGTGAAGATCCGCCACTGGAAGACGAGCCGGGCGATGGATCACCTCGTCCGCAACCAGGACGGCGACGAGCTGCTGTTCGTCCACGACGGCGCCGGCGAGTTCTTCTGCGACTGGGGCCGCCTCGCCTACCGCGACGGCGACTACATCGTGATCCCGCGCGGCGGGATGTGGCGCATCGCGCCGTCGGCGCCGACGACGATGCTGCTGATCGAATGCACCGAGGGCACGTACACGCTGCCCGAGAAGGGGATCCTCGGTCCGCACGCGATCTTCGATCCGGCGATCCTCGACGTGCCGGCGATGGACGCCGCGTTCCGCGCGCAGCAGACCGACGACCCGTGGCGGGTCGTGGTCAAGCGCGTCGGCAAGCTGTCGACGATCGAGTACCCGTTCAATCCGCTGGATGCCGTGGGCTGGCACGGCGACCTCGCCGTCGTGCGCGTCAACGTCCGCGACATCCGGCCGCTGATGAGCCACCGCTATCACCTGCCGCCGTCGGCGCACACGACGTTCGTCGGCCGCAATTTCATCGTCTGCACGTTCGCGCCGCGGCCGATCGAGTCGGATCCCGGCGCGCTCAAGGTGCCGTTCTATCACAACAACGACGACTACGACGAGGTGATCTTCTATCACCGCGGCGAGTTCTTCAGCCGCGACAACATCAAGCCCGGCATGGTCACGTTCCATCCGTGCGGCTTCACGCACGGCCCGCATCCGAAGGCGTTCCAGATCGGCGCGACGCACGCGCGCAAGGAAACCGACGAGTACGCCGTCATGATCGACACGCGCTTTCCGCTGGACGGTGGCGCCGCTGCCCGAGGGCGTCGAGAACCGCGACTACGTCGACAGCTGGAAGGCGAAGCCGGCGTAGCGCCGAGCGCAACGCAGGCACGCTCCGGCGCCACTCCCGCGCGTCCGGCGCACTACAGGAGCGCCGCATGACCTACCAGCACATCGTCGTCGAGACCCGCGATCGCGTCGGTCTCGTCCGTCTCAACCGCCCGCAGCGGATGAACGCGCTGAACGACGCGCTCGCGGTGGAGCTCAAGGACGCGCTCGAGCGGTTCGACGCCGACGACGCGATCGCCGCGATCGTCATCACCGGCAACGACAAGGCGTTCGCCGCGGGCGCCGACATCGGCGCGATGGCGGAGTGGGACTACCAGAAGGTCTATCACGACAACTACATCACCCGGGACTGGGAGCACGTGCGCCACGTGCGCAAGCCCGTGATCGCGGCGGTCGCGGGCTACGCGCTCGGCGGCGGCTGCGAGCTCGCGATGGCCTGCGACCTGATCATCGCCGCCGACACCGCGAAGTTCGGCCAGCCCGAGATCACGATCGGCACGATGCCCGGGATGGGCGGCACGCAGCGGCTGCCGCGCGCCGTGGGCAAGGCGAAGGCGATGGACTGGTGCCTGACGGGCCGGATGGTCGATGCCGCCGAAGCCGAGCGCAGCGGCCTCGTCGCGCGCGTCGTGGCGGCCGACCAGGTGGAGGACGGAGGCCCTGGCCGTGGCGGCGAAGATCGCGAGCTTCTCGCTGCCGGTCGTGCTGAAGATCAAGGAGGCGGTCAACCGCGCGTACGAATCGTCGCTGGCCGAGGGCCTGCTGTTCGAGCGGCGGGAGTTCCATTCGACCTTCGCGCTCGACGACCAGAAGGAAGGGATGCGCGCGTTCGTCGAGAAGCGCAAACCCGCCTTCAAGCATCGTTGAGAGCGCGCACGCGCATGAACGATTCGGCAGCAGCCCCCGTCCCGCAGGACATTCTCGTCGACCGCCCGGCGCCGGGCGTCGTCCGCATCACGCTCAACCGTCCCGATGCGCGCAACGCGCTGCGCACGCAGATGCTCGCCGAGATCGCCGGCGTGCTCGCCGCCGCCGCCGCGGATGACGACACGCGCGCCGTCGTCATCACCGGCGGTCTCAAGTTCTTCGCCGCGGGCGCCGATCTGCGCGAGCTGGCGCCGCTCGGTCCCGTCGCGGTGCTGACGCACGAGCGGCAGCGGCACTGGCGCGACATCGCGGCGTTTCCGAAGCCGCTGATCGCCGCGGTCAACGGCTACGCGCTGGGCGGCGGCTGCGAGCTGGCGCTGTGCGCCGACATCATCGTCGCGGGATCCAATGCGCAGTTCGGCCAGCCGGAGATCAATCTCGGGATGATCCCGGGCGCCGGAGGCGCGCAGCGGCTCGCGCGTGTCGCCGGGAAGGCGCTGGCGATGCTGATGGTGCTGACCGGCCAGCCGATCGACGCGCAGGCGGCGGTCGCCGCCGGCATCGCGGTCGAAGCGGACGAGCCGGAGAGCGCGCTCGCCCGAGCCGTCGAGATCGCATCGATCATCGCCGCCAAGCCGGCGCTGGCGGTTCGCCTGGCCAAGGAGGCCATCCTGCGCGCGTACGAAGCCCCGCTGTCCGAGGCGCTGGCCGCCGAACGGCAGGCGTTCGCGCTGCTCGCGGCGAGCCACGACCGCAACGAAGGCATCGCCGCCTTCCTCGAAAAGCGACCGCCGCGGTTCACCGGCCGCTGAGCCATCGGTGCATCGCGGGCCGAGCCCCGCCGTGCTATGGCCGCGACGGCGTGAATCGCATCGACCCCGAGTCCACCTTGAGCGTCAGCACGAGGTCGCTGCCGCGAAAGAGCATACCCGACACGTTGGCGAGCCCCTTCAGGAACTCGGCGTCGCGCGAGCCGGGAGGGCACATCATCCGGGTCAGGGCGATCGGCCCGATGGCGATGGCATTGCCGTTGCGCTCATAGCTCGCACTGCCGCGGTTGCAGTCCGCGCGCACGCTCACCTTGCCGCCGGGCAGGAACTCGAGCGTGTACCGCTCGGGCGCATCCGGCACGAAACGCGCATCGTCGCTCATCTGCGTTCCCTGCCACGACCACACGACGCCCATGCGGCAGCGTGACCTTCGGACGCCGCGAGCGGCGGCGGCGGCGCGTTGACGTATCCCGGCAGCACCGGGCCGCCGACGCCGGTTGCGGTGCAGGCGGCGAGCGCGAACGGGAGGAGCAGCAGGAACAGACGGCGCATTCGATTCTCTCGCGGGTCGAGGCGCGGTGATTCTAGCATCGGGGTCGCAGCGCGGCGGAGGCGCGTATCGCTCGTTCGGCCTCGCCGGGCTGCGGTACGATGCTTGCCTTCACCGAAGCGATCGCCCACGTGACTCCACTCGACACCCCACGCACGCCGCTGCGGCTGCGCTGGGTGGTGCCGGTACTCGGCATCGCGCAGATCATTTCCTGGGGCAGCCTCTACTATCCGATCGCGGTGCTCGCGGCGGCGATTCGCCGCGAGCTCGGCATCGGCGACATCGCGGTGTTCGGAAGCTTCACCGTCGGCCTCTTCGTGTCGGGATTGGCCGCGCCGGCCGCGGGCCGGCTGGTCGACGCGCGCGGCGGACGATTCACGCTGACGGGCGGCTCGGCGCTGGGCGCGCTCGCCCTCGCGGTGCTCGCGCTCGCGCAGGGTACCGCCACGCTGATGGCTTGGCTTCGCGCTGGCCGGACTGGCGATGGCCGGCTGCCTCTACGATCCGGCGTTCGCGACGCTGCACGGAATCTCCGGTCCCTCGTACCGGAAGGCGGTGACGGCGCTGACGCTGTTCGGCGGGTTCGCCAGCACGGTGTTCTGGCCGCTGTCGCAATTCCTGCTCGATGGCTACGGCTGGCGCGTGACGTTCGGGGTCTATGCGGCGCTGAACCTCGTGGTCTGCGTGCCGTTGCACCTGTGGGTGCTGCCGCCCGGGCCGGGAACGACGCCGCACGTCGCGACCGCGCCGGGCGTGCCGGCCGAGAAGCCGGCCGCCACGGCCGGCGGTGTTCCTCTGGCTCGCGACGGCGCTGGCACTGGCGTCGTTCATGTCGTCGGCGCTCTCGGCGCACGTGATCGGGCTGCTCACGTCGTCGGGCCTGACCGCGCGCGACGCCGTGCTCGTCTCGTCGCTCATCGGGCCGATGCAGGTGGCGGGGCGGGTCGCCGAGTTCACGTTCGGTCGCCACCTGCGTCCGCTCACGGTGGGCACGCTGGCGTTCGGGCTGTTCGCGCTCGCGCTGCTCGTGCTGACGCAGGTGCGCGGCGTCTGGATCGCGGCGCTCGCGTTCGCCGCGTTGTACGGCTGGAGCAACGGCGTGATGACGATCGTTCGCGGCACGGTGCCCGGCGAGCTGTTCGGGCATCGCCACTTCGGCGCGCTGCTCGGCCGCCTCGCGCGGCCGCAGTTCGTCGCCAAGGCCATCGCGCCGCTCGCGCTGACGCTCGTGTTCGCCGTCGATCCGGCGCGCACGCTGTCGCTGTACGCGCTGGCGACGATCGGACTCGCGGCGCTCGCCGCCTATCGGCTGGCGCTGCGGGCGGACCTGCGCCGCCCGTAGCGCCATCCGTCACCACGCTGTCGACGCCTTGCGATCGGTCACCGGGTGCTTGTCCGCGCGACGACGCACGGTCTTGGGGCGAGCGGTCCAGGGCAAGCGGCCAGGCGTCGCTCAGCCCGTCGTGCCCGTTGCGTCCCGGTTCCGGTTTCGCCACCGTTGCCATCGGTGATAGAGGAAGATCGGGATACCCACGACGAGCAGGACGCCCCAGATCACTGCGGCATACGAGGACGCCGGGCGCCTTGGCCGGGAGCAGGTCCGGATCGCGCAAGCGCCGCCGGAAACGGACGAGGCGGCACCGGGACGATCTGCATCAGCCCCGGTTCGGCGGGCACGCGCGAATGGAATTCCCGCACGGTGACGGCGGGCGCGTCGCCAAACGCCCGGCTGGACGGAAATTGCGGGAACCGGACGAACGCGACGGCGTCGAGATCGGCGGCGAGCATCCGCGCCAGCGTGCCGGTCGTCGCGGGCCTTCGCCGCGCCGTCGACGACGAGCGACAAGCAGGCTCGCGCCCGCTTCCTCGAAGGCGGCGGCCGGCATGAGGCGCGTCTGGTCCGCGGTCAGGTAGTCGAAGCCGACGCACGCCTTGGCGATCGAGCGCTCCCTGAGCGCAAAGTACGGGAAGCCCAGTGCCGCGACGACACGGCTCGCGGGGCCGCGCGCCGGCACCTCCCAGCCGAGCGCGCGCAGGACGTCCACGCTGATGCCGGTGCAGTTCATCGTGGCGTGCCGGTAGACGAGCTGGTGGCGCCAGAGCTGGTTGTAGACGCGGTTCAGCGCCGCCTGCACGAGCGCGCTCGCGCGGTCGTCGGCGAGCACGGCGACCAGCATGTACGACGGCCGGTACCAGCCCTGGCCGCTGTTGAGGTCGGCGAGATAGTTGTCGAGCGGAACCGGCGCCGCGAGGATGCCTTTCTCGCTTTCGCTGTCCAGCGTGTAGAAATTGTTGACCAGCCAGTCGCCGATCGCGCCGTCCTCGCGCGTGCGGCCGGTGACGAGCGCGAAGTGGCCCGCATGGGCCTCGTCGTCGTCCCCTTGCGCGCCGTTCACCATGATGCCCAGCACCGCGCGTCCCGGCGGCACCGGGTCGCGCGACCGCATCGCGCTGCCACAGCGTCGATGCGGCGAAGGCGCTCCTCGCCCCGCCGGCCGGCTCGGAGCGCATGAGCGCGCGCAGCGCGAGCGGTGGCGGCAGTTCCGGGGCGAGCCGTAGCGGCGGCGGCGCGCGGTCGAGCCGGAAGTCCTCCGGCCAGAGCGTGCGCATCACGATCGTGCCCATCGGTGATCCGGCCGCGGACCTTGACGGTCCGGCCGCGGAAGAACGCGGAGGACGTGCCGTCGAAATACGAGCGATTGAGCGCGATCTTCGGCGTCAGCGCCGCCGGCAGCGTGCCGGCCGCATGCTCGAGCGCCGTCGCGTCCGCGGACAGCCGCGCGCCCGCGACCACGTCGGGCGCGGCCACCCAGACGAGCGGCGGATACTCGGGCGGAGAATCCGGAGCGCGGCCGTCGAGCCATCCGCGCAGATCGTCGACCACGGACACGCCGGTGGCGAACGAGGCGACCGGAAGGCCGGCCCGCGGGACCGCGATCGTCTCCTGCCGGAAGTACCAGAGCGCCTGGGGAATGGTCGGGCAATCGGTGCAGGTCCCGTCGGTCAGACGGAAATCCGACGCCGGGTAGAGTCCGAATACGGCTTCGGCGGCGACCGCCGAGGATCCGCCGAGAACCGGGTCGCCGTTCGCGGCACCGACGGTCATGACGCCGGGTCAGTCGACGATCACGCGCGGCGCTCCCGCCGAGATGCTGCCGATCTCGGCGGCGTCGGCGAAACCCTGATCGCGGAAGACGGCGAGCACGTCGTCGACGGCGCGGCGGCGCAGGCGACGAGCAGGCCGCCGGAGGTTTGCGGATCGGTCAGCAGCGCGCGTTCGACCTCGTTTTCCGGCCGCTTCAGCGCGACGGCCTCCGCGCATCCGGCCCAGTTGCGCGCCGACGCGCCGGTGACCATGCCGGCGGCGGCGAGCTCGAGGACGCCGGGTTGCAGCGGCACGCGCGCGAATTCGATCGTCGCGCCGACGTTCGAGGCGCGGCAGATCTCCAGCAGGTGGCCCAGGAGGCCGAATCCGGTGACATCCGTCAGCGCGTGAACCGCCGACATCGAACCGAACGCGATGCCCGGCGTGTTCAGCCGGGTCGTGCTGGCGAGCATCGCCGCGTAGCCCTGCGCCGCAAGCTTTTCCCGTTTCAGCGCCGCGCTGTAGATGCCGACGCCGAGCGGCTTGCCGAGCACGAGCCGGTCGCCGGGCTGCGCACCCGCGTTGCGTTTCAGGTTCTTCGGGTCGACGACCCCGATGACCACGAGCCCGTAGATCGGCTCCACCGAGTCGATCGTGTGGCCGCCGGCAACGGGGATTCCCGCAGTCGCGCAGACGGTCTCGCCGCCTTCGAGGATGCGCCGGATGACGTCGACCGGCAGCTTGTCGATCGGCATTCCGACCAGCGCCAGCGCGAAGAGCGGCGTGCCGCCCATCGCATAGACGTCGGAGATCGCGTTGGTTGCGGCGATCATGCCGAAATCGCGGGGATCGTCGACGATGGGCATGAAGAAGTCCGTCGTCGCGACGATCGCCTGCCGCTCGTTGAGACGGTAGACGGCGGCGTCGTCGGAAGTCTCGACGCCGACCAGCAGCGCCTGCGGCAGCACGGAGGAGCCGGCCTTGCCCAGGATCTGCCGCAGCAGCGCCGGGGCGATCTTGCACCCGCAGCCGCCGCCGTGGCTGAACTGAGTGAGGCGGAGCGGCGGGGAGTCGGGAGCGTGCATGCGAAATCCTGTCGACGAAACGGAGGTCCTGATGCCGGCGATTGCCACCGGCCGGGCGGCACGGCAAAGGCGACACGTCACATCTTACCGGTTGATGCAGATCAATGTTGCTGTCCTGCCGCCTTTCGCGTCACAGGGTGCGGGCGTAGCATCGGTGGCCAACGGCGGGCGCGCCCGGATCGGCGGTTTGCGCGACCGGACTCCCGCGCACTGCCCTGAAGCGAGGAAGCAAGCATGTCCAATTTCGAGATCGTCGCCCGCGAGGACTACTCCGACGTCACCTACATGCTGGAGATCCGGCATCCGGTGATGGCGAAAGCCGCGCAGGCCGGCCAGTTCGTCATCGTGATGGAGCACGAGCACGGGGAGCGCATTCCGCTGACGCTCGCCGACTTCGATCCGGACGAGGGCACGATCACGCTCGTGATCCAGGCCGTGGGCAAGACGACCCGCGAAATGCAGCAGAACTGCCGGGTCGGCACGAGCCTCTACGCGGTCGTCGGCCCGATGGGCATTCCCAGCCTCATCGGCAAGCGGAAGAAGGTGCTGTGCGTGGGCGGCGGCCTCGGCGTGGCGCCGGTCTTTCCGCAGGCGCGCGCGTACGCCCGCAGCGGCGCCTACGTGATCGGCGTGCTGGGCTTTCGCAATCGCGGCGTGATGTTCTGGGAGGACAAGTTTCGCGGCGTGTGCAACGAGCTGATCGTCTGCACCGACGACGGTTCCGCGGGGATCAAGGGCCTCGTGACCAAGGGCATGGAACAGGCGCTCGCCGCGCACGCGGATATCGACGAAGCGCTCGCGATCGGGCCGCCGATCATGATGAAGGCGTGCGCGGAGGTCACGCGGCCGCGGAAGATCCACACCATCGTGAGCCTCAATCCGGTGATGGTCGACGGCACGGGCATGTGCGGCGGCTGCCGCGTCAAGATCGGCGAGGGGGTCAAGTTCGCGTGCGTGGACGGCCCCGACTTCGACGCCCACGAGGTGGACTTCGACGACCTCATGGCCCGCCTCGCGCGCTTTCGCCCCACCGAGCAGGAGGCCCTGAAGAAGTGGGAGGAGAGCTGCCGGCTGGGCGGCGCGACGGCCGAGGCCGGCGAGCGGTACTGAACCGATTCCTGGCATCGACCGGCTGCCTGCCCCCGAATACACGAGCACCCCATGGCGAAGAAGAAGACGATCCGGACGATTCCGCAGGAGCGCACGCCGATGCCCGAGCAGGACGCATTGGCGCGCGCGCGCAACTTCAAGGAAGTCGCCCTCGGCTACACGGTGGAGAACGCGCTGCGCGAGGCCGAGCGCTGCCTGCAGTGCCCCGACGAGCCCTGCATCCGCGGCTGCCCGGTCGGCATCGACATTCCGGCGTTCATCCAGAAGATCGCGGAAAAGCACTACCACGGCGCGTACGACGTCATCACCGACACCAACCTGCTCCCGTCGGTCTGCGGTCGCGTGTGCCCGCAGGAGAACCAGTGCGAGGGCGTGTGCACGGTCGGCGACACGCTCGCGCCCGTCGCCATCGGCCGCCTCGAGCGCTTCGTCGGCGACATGGCGATCAAGGAAGGCTGGGTGAACGTGCCCTACATCGAGCCCTCGGGCTTCAAGGTCGGCATCGTCGGCTCGGGCCCCGCCGGCATGGCCTGCGCCGCGGACATGGCGAAGGCCGGCTGCGAGGTCATCGTCTACGAGGCGTTCCACGAGCCGGGCGGCGTGCTGAAATACGGGATTCCGGACTTCCGCCTGCCCAACGCGGTGGTCGACGTCGAGATCGACAAGCTGAAGCAGCTCGGCGTCAGGTTCGAGTGCAACACGCTGGTCGGGCGTCTGTTCACGATCGAGCAGATGATCACCGAGATGGGCTTCCACTCGGTCTTCATCGGCACCGGCGCGGGCTACCCGAGCTTCATGGGGATTCCCGGCGAGTCGCTGAACGGCGTGTCGTCGGCCAACGAGCTGCTCACCCGCTGCAACCTGATGCGGGCGCGCGACTTCCCGAATTTCGACACCCCCATGCAGCCGGGCAAGCGGGTCGCGGTGATCGGCGCCGGCAACACGGCGATGGACGCGCTGCGCGTTTCGCTGCGCCTGGGCGCCGAGAAGGTGTATTGCGTCTACCGCCGCAGCAAGACCGAGGCCCCGGCGCGCGCCGAGGAGATCCACCACGCCGGCGAAGAAGGCGTCGAGTTCCACTGGCTGACGAGCCCGGTCGAGGTGCTGGGCGACGAGCAGAAGCGGGTGCGCGGAATGCGCTGCCAGAAGATGGAGCTGGGCGAGCCGGATGCGTCGGGCCGCCGCCGGCCGGTGCCGGTGCCGGGCAGCGAGTTCGAGTTCGAATGCGACAGCGTCGTCTACGCGATCGGCACCAACGCCAATCCGATCCTCGGCCAGACCTCGAAGCTCAAGCTCGACAAGCGCGGCTACATCGGGACCGACGAGAGCCTCGCGACCTCGATCGCCGGTGTGTACGCCGGCGGCGACATCGTCACCGGCGCGGCCACGGTGATCGAGGCGATGGGCGCCGGGCGCAAGGCCGCGCGCGCGATGAAGGCGTGGCTGGGCTTGCGCGACACCGACGTCGTGTACGCGCCCGAGGCCCCGGACGCGGGCCGGCGCTTCGGCTTCGCGCCGGACGAACACGGCTACGCGCGGGTGCGCGTGGGATGACGTCGATCGAGCAACAGCGTCCGGCGCCATTGCGCCTGCGGCGCCGAACGAATGCACACCACGAGGCTGGAACAACCATGACCGAAGCTGCCACCCTGGCGCCGGGCGCGACCCGCGCGCCGGCCCTGCCCGCCGAGTTGCGCTCCGCGCAGACGCTGACCGAGCACATCGTCGAGGTCATCAGCGACTCCGGCGAGGGCGCGCAGCGCTGCGGCCAGTCGCTGGGCGCCATCGCCGCGAGGACGGGCAACGGGATCTGGACGACCGAGATCATTCCCGCCGAGATCCAGCCGCCGGCGCGCAGCGTCGCGGGCGCCTCGGGCATCCGCATCCGCATCGGCACGAAGCAGGTGACCAACGGCGGCGACGAGACCGACCTCGTCGTCGCGTTCAACGAGCAGGTGCTGCTCGGCCGCGTGCGGGCCGGCGAGCTGAAGTCCGGCGCGCAGATCCTGCTGGAGAGCATGTGGCGCGAGCACCGGGACCCGAAGATCGTCGAGTCCTATGCCGAGACCGTGGCGATGCTCAAGGAGGCGGGCTTCCGCGTCTACGAGGTGCCGCTCGAGCGCGAGTGCCACAAGCTGGTCGCCGATCCGCGGAAAGGCAAGAACATGTTCGTGCTCGGGATCCTGTGCAACCTGTACAGCCTCGAGCCGAAGCTCGGCCGCGAGCAGATCGCACTCACGTTCGGCAAGAAGGACGCGAAGGTGATCCAGGTCAACCAGGGGTTGTTCGACGCCGGCTTCCTCTGGGCCGAGCGCAACTTCGACTTCAAGTACCGGATTCCCGCGGTGCGATCGACGGAGCCGCAGATCGTCGTCAACGGCAACACGGCGCTGGCGCTGGGCGTGCTGGCTTCCGGCATGGACATCTGCGCGATGTACCCGATCACGCCGGCGACGTCGGTCTCGCACTACCTGTCCGACGTGTTCGAGCGCGTCGGCGGCATCGTCCACCAGGCGGAGGACGAGATCGCGGCCTGCGCGTTCGCGATCGGCGCCTCCTACGCCGGCAGGTGCGCGGTCACGGTCACGTCGGGGCCGGGCTACTCGCTGAAGCAGGAGGGCATCGGGCTCGCGGTGATGGCCGAGATCCCGCTGGTCGTCATCAACGTCCAGCGCGGCGGGCCGTCCACCGGCCAGCCGACGAAGGTGGAGCAGGGCGACCTGCTGACCACGATCTACGGCAGCCACGGCGACGCGCCGAAAGTGGTGATGGCGGTGTCGGGCATCGAGGACTGCTTCTACTCGATGATCACGGCGCGCAAGATCGCCGAGACGTTCAACACGGTGGTCGTCGTGCTGTCGGACGCGAGCCTCGCGACCGCGCAGCAGCCGTTCCCGCGGCCGCAGTTCGACGCCGACTGGCTCGCGCCGCCGCTCGACCAGACGCCGGTTCCCGAGGGCATCGAAGCCCTACGACTGGGACCCGCTGACCGGCATCGCGCGCCGCTTCGTGCCGGGTCAGCCGCACGGCATGCACACGCTGACCGGTCTCGCGCACGATCGCGGCAGCAAGGTCGCCTACGATCCGGAGATCAACGAGGAGGGGCTGCGCAACCGCAGCCTCAAGATCGCCGCGCTGCAGAAGACGCTGAAGACGCCGCCGGTGTTCGGCGATCCGGAAGGCGATCTGCTGGTCGTCGGCTGGGGCAGCATGAAGGGCGTGATCGAGGAAGCGGTCGAGCGGATGCGCGAGGAAGGATGCAAGGTGTCATCGCTGCATCTCACGTTCATCCAGCCGATGCCGTCGGGCATTCGCGAGATCCTCAAGCGCTTCAAGCGCGTGATGACCATCGAGGTCAACTGGGCCGACCGCCTGGAGGACGAGCTGATCGACGAGGACAACCGGCGCTACGCTGCGCTGGCGATGATGCTGCGCGCACGCTTCCTCGTCGACGTCGACTGCTGGACCCAGATCGCGCGGGCCAGCCGATCAAGCCCTGCCGCCATCGTGCGCGTGCTGCGCGACAAGCTTGCCGAGCCGTTGGCCTAGCCGGAGAACTGCCATGAACATGCCCGTCACCCAGTGCCTCATCAAGCTGCACGAGGCCCATCACAATCTCGAGGACTACCAGGGCGGCGTGCCGCGCTGGTGCTCCGGCTGCGGTGACAATGCGATCCTCGCCGCCGTGCAGCGGCTCTGCCGCGACGAGGACCTCGCGCCGGAGCGCACGGTCTTCGTGTCGGGCATCGGCTGTTCCTCCCGCTTTCCGCACTACATGAAGACCTACGGCTTCCACGGCATCCACGGCCGCGCGTTCCCGATCGCGGAAGGCGTGAAGATGGCGCGCCCCGATCTCACCGTCTTCGTCAACACCGGCGACGGCGACTGCTGCAGCATCGGCGCGGCGCACTGGATCCATGCGATCCGCTACAACATGAACCTGACGGCGATCCTGCACGACAACCACGTGTACGGGCTGACGAAGAAGCAGGCGTCGCCGACGTCGCCGCGCGGGCTCAAGAGCAACACGACGCCGCGCGGCGTCCACGCTCGAGGCGATGAATCCGCTGACGGTCACGCTCGGCGTGACCAATGTCTCGTTCGTCGCGCAGGCGGTCGACTGGATTCCCGAGCTGCTGTACGACATCCTCCGCCAGGCGTACCTGCATCGCGGCTTCTCGTTCGTGCGCATCATCCAGCGCTGCCCGGAGTTCCTGCCGAAGATGTTCGAGCCCTGGCTGCACGATCCCGGCCGGACGCTGCTGTTGTCGCATCGCGAACGGTCTCGCGCTCTCGCCCGAGCTGTCGCGCACCTACCGCAACCAGATCGAGCACGATCCGTCGAACATCGATCGGGCGCGCGAGATCGCGTCGTCGGAGGACCCGATCCCGGTCGGGATCCTGTACCACAACCCCGACGTGCCCTGCTACGACGACCTGCACGGCGTCGGCCCGCTGCGCACCGCCGAGCAGATCCGCGCCGGTCTCGAGGGCGAGCTCGACAAGGTGACCGTGTGGCCCGGAGCGAGTCGCCCGCCCGCCAGGTGGCCTGAGGCTCAATCAACCGATTCACGACTTTCAAGCACGGCGATTCGCTATGGACATGGCTACCCGGCAGCACGAGCAACGAGTGTTCGTCTCGACGGGGACGCGGCAGGGCGAGGGCGTCGACGCGATCGACGACCTCGGCCTGCGGCCCGCGCTTCTCGCGCGCTACCGCGACCTCGACGCGCCTGCGTTACGACTTCCCGCTGGTGCTCGTCGACCGCGGTTCCGGAGCCGGCACGCTCCGTTCGCTCTCGTCGGTCGTCGACGAGGTGCTGCAGGAAATCGCGCCGCGAGGGCTCGACGGCGAGCGGCTGCGCAAGCACGTGCTGCGACTCGAGCGCGAGATCCGCGTGCTGCTCGCGGCCGGCGCCAGCGGCAGGCTCACCGAGCTCTGGGCCGAGGCGGCCCCGCGTCTCGCGACGCCCGGCGATCCGTCGGCCGAAGGCGTGCTGACGCACATCGCCGAGAAGCTGCAGCTCGACGGCGAGGTCCTCGACTGCGACCGGGCCATGCCCGCGCGCGTGCTCGACCACGTGTGGAAGGGCGCGCAGGCGCGCAAGGCCAAAGCGTTCAGGACGACCGTCGACCGGCTGATGATCAAGCTCTCCGACATTCTGCGGGCGGCGTTCATCCATTCGCAGGCCGGACAGCGTCCCGATGCCCTGCGCGCCTCGCTGGGCGGCACCCACCGCGACACCTTCGACTTCGACGTGATGTCGCGGCTCGTCGCGCGCAACGTCCCCAAGGACGAGCTGCCGGCGGCCCGGCGCCGCCGCATCGAGGCGGCGCTCGCGGTCCTGCGCGCGCAGCGCTTCTATCCGGATCCGCTGCTCGCCGATCGACCGGACGCCCCGGCCGTCCTATGCCTTCCGCCACGACGATTGCGCGGGCCGCCGCCGCCGCGTACCGCGAGCGCCTGCCGCAGCTCGCCGAAGTCGTCAAGGCGATCTCGGTCGCCGAGCTCGAGGCCGACGGCGCCTATCGCGAGGCCGAGCACGATGTCTTCTTCGCCAGTTTCGACGAGCGTGCGCTGTCCGCCGACGACATCGCGCTGTTCCCGGATTACCTGGTGTGCGTCCCGCCGGATCGGGCCGATGCTCCGGAGAACGCCGGCATGATGGACATGCTGTCGGCCGGGCTGCCGGTCAAGGTGCTGATCGAGGCGACGGACCTGCTCGAGGAGGCGTCGGTCGGCACCGGCCACTTCGCGTTCGGCGTGCGCCAGGTGCGCCTCGCCAACACGGCGACCGCGCTGGGCGGCGTGTTCGTGGTGCAGACGGCGAGCTCGAACCTGTACGCGCTGCGCGAGCGCCTCGGCAAGGCCTTCGCGCATCGCGGCGCGGGCCTCGTCAGCGTCTACGCCGGCGCCGGCGCGGTGGGCGAGCTGCCGCCCTACCTGACCGCTGCCGCGGCGATGGAGTCGCGCGCCTTTCCGGCGTTCACGTACGACCCCTACGCCGGCGACAACCAGGCGGCGCGCTTTGCGCTGGCGGACAACCCGCAGCCGGAGGCCGACTGGCCGGTCACGCCGTTCGAGTACGCCGACGAAACGCTGCAGCGCGTGGTCGAGGAGACACCGTTCACGATCGCCGACTTCGTGCTCTGCGACCAGCGCTACGCCGGGCATTTCGCCCGCGTCCCGCGCGCCCGGTGGAACGGCGCGATGATCCCGGCCGACGAATGGCTCGCGCGCGACCCGAAGAGCGTCGGCGACGCGATTCCGTACGTGCTCGCCGTCGATCCCGGGCGACGTGCTGCAGCGGGTCATCGTCGACACGCGGCTCATGCAGATGGCCGCCCGCTGCCGGACGTTCTGGCACCGGCTGCAGGAGGAGGGCGGCGTCCACAATTCGCACGCCGAGATCCTGCTCGCGCGCGAGAAGGCGAGGTGGGAGCAGGCGAAGGCGAGCGAGCTCGATGCGCTCAAGGCCACGGCGGCGGCTGCCGCAGGCGCTCCCGTCGGCGGGCGGCGCGATGGCGGAGGCCGTACCGGCGGCGACAGTGTCCGCGCCCGCGACGGAGGCCGTCCCGGCGCCCGCCGCGACCGGAGCGCAACCCCGACGAAGCGTGGATCGAGACGGCACGCTGCCCGAGCTGCAACGAGTGCCAGACCATCAACGACAAGATGTTCAAGTACAACGACAACAAGCAGGCGTACATCACCGACGTCAAGCTCGGCACCTATCGGCAGCTGGTCGAGGCCGCGGAGGTCTGCCAGGTGTCGATCATCCATCCCGGCAAGCCGTGGAATCCGGACGAGCCGGGACTGGACGAGCTCGTCGCGCGCGCGGAGTCGTTCCGGTAATTCGGCATGCCGGCGTCGCCCGGCGCCCGGCGAGGGCCGACTGGGGTCCGGCTGGCCGCAGGAGAGGGCGGCGGGCGCGCTGCCGCCCCGGCATAGAGCAACAAAGCATCGTTCCGCGCGTGGTCTTTTTGACCCGCGCCGCGCCTTTCCTCCCGGCTCGCACAGGCGTAGCATCGAGCCCGCCACGTCGCGGTCCGGGCGCGCTTGTTGCTTGTCCTGACCGAATGCCCCAGCCGAACGACGAGCAGCAACGCGGACCGGACGCGTCATCGGAGAAGAATGTCTTGAAGCCGACGGATATCACGCATCCCGACTATTTCCACAAGGTCGTCGATTGTCAGTGGGCGTGTCCCGCCCACACTCCGGTTCCCGAGTACATACGCTTGATCGCGGCGGGCCGTTACGGCGACGCCTACCTCGTCAACTGGGAGTCCAATGTCTTTCCCGGCATTCTCGGGCGCACCTGCGATCGGCCCTGCGAGCCCGCGTGCCGCCGCGGGCGGGTCGAAGAGGGTGGGGACACCAGGAAGATCAAGCCCGAGCCAGTGGCGATCTGCCGGCTGAAGCGTGTCGCCGCCGATTACAAGGAAGACATCCGCGACGGGCTTCCCCGGCCCGCCGCGACGAAGAACGGCAAGCGCGTCGCGCTCGTCGGCGCGGGACCGGCTTCGCTCACCGTCGCGCGCGACCTCGCCCCGCTCGGCTACCACTGCGTCGTGTTCGACGGCGACGCGCGCGCCGGCGGCATGATGCGCACGCAGATTCCGAAGTTCCGGCTGCCCGAGGCGGTGATCGACGAGGAAGTGGGCTATGTGCTCGACCTCGGCGTCGAGTTCCGCGCGCAGCAATGGGTCGACAGCCTCGGCGCGCTCCTCGCCGAGGGCTGGGACGCGGTGTTCGTCGGCAGCGGCGCGCCGCGCGGACGCGACATCGACGTTCCGGGACGCAAGGAAGCCGCGGCCAACATTCACATCGGCATCGACTGGCTGTCGAGCGTGTCGTTCGGCCACACGACGAAGATCGGCCGGCGGGTCGTCGTGCTGGGCGGCGGCAACACGGCGATGGATTGCTGCCGCAGCGCGCGGCGGCTGGGCGGCGAGGATGTGCAGGTCGTCGTGCGCTCCGGTTTCGCCGAGATGAAGGCCTCGCCCTGGGAAAAGGAGGACGCGGCGCACGAGGGCATCCCGATCCACAATTTCCTGGTGCCGAAGGCGATCACGCACGAGGCCGGCAAGCTGACCGGCGTCACGTTCGAGAAGGTCGCGGCGCAATTCGACGCCAAGGGCCGGCGCCAGCTGCTGCCCACCGGCGAGCCCGATGTGCACTTTCCCTGCGACGACGTGCTGGTCGCGATCGGCCAGGAGAACGGATTTCCCTGGATCGAGCGCGACATCGGTCTCGAGTTCGACGCCTGGGGCATGCCGGTGGTCGACAAGGTGACAATGGCGTCGACCCGCCCGGGAGTGTTCTTCGGCGGCGACGCCGCGTTCGGCCCCAAGAACATCATCTGGGCGGTGGCGCATGGCCACGACGCGGCGATCTCGATCGACAAGCACTGCCGCGGCGAGGACTTGACCAGGCGGCCGCCGCCGCACGCGCGCCTCATCTCGCAGAAGATGGGCATCCACGAGTGGAGCTACGACAACGCGATCACGCCGGAAAAGCGCCACAAGGTGCCGCTCAAGGACAAGGTGATCGCGCTCGCGAGCATCCGCGTCGAGGTGGAGCTCGGCTTCGACGCGAAGCTCGCCTATGCGGAGACGCAGCGTTGCCTCAACTGCGACGTGCAGACGGTGTTCAACGACAAGCTGTGCATCGAGTGCGATGCCTGCGTCGACATCTGCCCGATGGACTGCATCACGTTCACCGCGAACGGCGAGGAGGCGGAGCTGCGGCCGCGCCTGCTGGCGCCGGCGCTGAATCTGACGCAGGACCTCTACGTGTCCCTGCCGCTCAAGACCGGCCGCATCATGGCCAAGGACGAGGACGTCTGCCTGCATTGCGGGCTGTGCGCCGAGCGTTGCCCGACCGGCGCCTGGGACATGCAGAAGTTCCTGCTGATCATGGCCCACGCCGGCGAGATTCCGCGCCCTGAGCTGACGCCGAAGCGCGCGCTGCCGTCGGCGCAACTGGCGGCGGATTGATGGTGCCGGAATGAAGCCCATCACGCGCGTCAACGATTTCGTCGTCAAGTTCGCCAACGTCAACGGCTCCGGCTCGGCTTCCGCGAACGGGCTGTTCGCGAAGGCCGTGCTGAAGATGGGCGTCCCGGTCGCGGCACGGAACATCTTCCCGTCCAACATCCAGGGCCTGCCGACGTGGTACGAGGTGCGCGTCGTCGAGGAGGGCTGGCGCGGCCGCCGCGGCGGCGTCGACCTGATGGTCGCGATGAACCCGGAGACGTGGAACGAGGACCTGCTGGAGATCGAGCCCGGCGGCTACCTGTTCTACGACTCGACCAAGCCGCTGCCGCCGTCGAAGTTCCGCTCCGACGTCACGGTCGTGGCGATGCCGCTGATGGAGATCTGCAACGCGACGTACACGGACCCCCGCCAGCGCCAGCTCTTCAAGAACATCATCTACCTCGGCGCGCTCGCGGGGCTGCTGGCGATCGAGCCGGAGGTGATCGAGGCGCTGCTCACGGAGCAGTACAAGGGCAAGCAGCCGCTGCAGGAATCCAACCGCAAGGCGTTCCGGCTGGGCTTCGACTACGCGGCGGCGAATTTCGAGCCGATCGGCCTTTCGATCGAGCGGCGCGACAAGGTCGGCAAACGGATCTTCGTCGACGGCAACAACGCGTCGGCGCTGGGCGCCGTCTACGGCGGCGCGACGGTCTGCGCGTGGTACCCGATCACGCCGTCGTCGTCGCTGGCCGAGGCCTTCGCGAAGCATTGCCAGCGCTACCGCGTCGATGCCGCAACGGGACGCAACCGGTTCGCGATCGTGCAGGCCGAGGACGAGCTGGCGTCGATCGGGATGGTGATCGGCGGCGCCTGGAACGGCGCCCGCTCGTTCACCGCGACCTCCGGGCCCGGCATTTCGCTGATGCAGGAATTCATCGGACTCGCGTACTTCGCCGAGATTCCGGCGGTGATCTTCGACGTGCAGCGCGGCAGCCCCTCGACCGGGATGCCGACGAAGACGCAGCAGGCCGACCTCCTGATTTGCGCGTACGCGTCGCACGGCGACACCAAGCACGTGCTGCTGTTCCCCGAGGATCCGAAGGAGTGCTTCGAGATGGGCGCGCAGGCGTTCGACCTCGCCGACCGCCTGCAGACGCCGGTGTTCGTGCTGCTCGATCTCGACATCGGCATGCAGGACTGGCTCACCGAGCCGTTCGCGTGGGACGACGATCGCCGGCTCGACCGCGGCAAGGTGATGAGCGCCGCCGAGCTCGAGGCCGGGAAGGATTTCGGCCGCTACCTCGACACCGACGGCGACGGCATTCCGCACCGCACGTATCCGGGCACGCATCCGAAACGCGGCGGGTATTTCACGCGCGGCACGTCGAAGGACCGCTATGCGCGGTACACCGAGGACGGCAACGCGTATGTCGACAACATGCAGCGGCTGCTGCGCAAGTTCGAGACCGCGAAGGCGCTGGTGCCGGCGCCGGTGATCCGGCGCGCGGCGCAGCCCGCGCGCGCCGGCGCCATCTGGTTCGGCTCCACGGGCGCCGCGATGGCCGAGTCGCTGGCGGAGCTCGCGAAGGAGGGCATCCACCTCGATCAGATGCGGATCCGCGCCTTTCCGTTCGCCGATGCGGTGGCCGAATTCGTGGCGGAGCACGAACACGTGTTCGTCGTCGAGCAGAACCGCGACGCGCAGCTCAAGATGCTGCTGGTCAACGAATGCGGCATCGATCCGCAGAAGCTGATTTCCATCCTCCATTACGACGGCAATCCGCTGACGGAGCGCTTCGTCACCCGCGAGATCGCGGAGAAGGCGCGCCTGTTCAACGTCACGCCGCTGCGCAAGGTGGCCCGATGACCTATCTCACCAAGCCGAAACTCCACCATCCGGGACTGCCGAAGAACGCGCTCGGACTCACCCGGCGCGACTACGAAGGCGCGGTCTCGACGCTGTGCGCCGGCTGCGGCCACGATTCGATCTCGGCGGCGATCATCCAGGCGTTCTTCGAGCTCGCGATCGCGCCGCATCGCGTGGCGAAGCTGTCGGGCATCGGCTGCTCGTCGAAGACGCCGACGTATTTCCTCGGCGCGGGACACGGCTTCAACAGCGTGCACGGCCGGATGCCGTCGGTGGTGACCGGCGCGGCGCTCGCCAACCGCGATCTCATCTACCTCGGCGTCTCCGGCGACGGCGACTCGGCGTCGATCGGCCTCGGCCAGTTCGCGCACATCATGCGGCGCGGCGTCAACATGGTCTACATCGTCGAGAACAACGGCGTCTACGGCTTGACCAAGGGCCAGTTCTCGGCCACGGCCGACAAGGGATCGAAGGCCAAGCGCGGCGCGGTCAACAGCGACGAGCCGATCGACCTGGTCCAGCTCGCGCTGCTGCTGGGCGCCACGTACGTCGCGCGCGGCTTCTCCGGCGACAAGGGGCAGCTCGTGCCGCTGATCAAGGCGGCGGTCGAGCACAAGGGCGTCGCGTTCATCGACGTCGTCTCGCCCTGCGTCGCGTTCAACAACCACCCGGGATCGACCAAGAGCTACGACTACGTGCGCGCGCACAACGAGGCCGTGAACCGGCTCGACTTCGTGCCGCTGCGCGAGCCGATCGTCGCCGACGTGCCGGCGGGCGGCGTCGAGAACGTCGTGCTGCACGACGGCGGCGTCGTCCGGCTGCGCAAGCTGCACGCGCGAATACGATCCGCGCGACAAGGTGGGCGCGCTCGCCTACCTCGAGGGGCACCGCGAGAAGGGCGAGGTCGTCACCGGCCTGCTCTATGTCGAGGACGATCCGGTCGACCTGCACCAGGCGCAGAACACCGTCGCCACGCCGTTGAACGCGCTCTCCGACGCGGAGCTCGTTCCGGGGAGCGCCGGGCTCGCCGCGTTCAACGCCGCGCTGGCGTAACGCCACCGAGGGCACGGCGCGGCGGCGCGGTCCCGGCCGCGCCGCTACAATGGCCCGATGAGCCATTTCCGCAGGGTCCTCGGAATTGCCGGCGGCGTGCTGCTGCTGCTGCTCGTCGGCGTCGCGATAGCGCTGCTCACGGTCGATCCGAACCAGTTCGTCGGCCCCGTCCTGGCGCGCGTCAAGGCGGCGACGGGACGCGAGGTCACCGTCGGCGGCGGCATCGAGCTCAAGATCGGATTCGCGCCGAAGATCGTCGCCGACGACGTGCGCGTCGGCAACGCGCCGTGGGGCAAGGCGCCGCAGCTGCTCTCGGCCAGGCAAGTCGAGGCGCAGGTGGCGCTGCTTCCGCTGCTGCAGCGCCGATTTCGAGCTCGTCCGCCTCAACCTGGTCGAGCCGGTCATCGCGCTCGAGACGAACCGCGACGGACGGGGCAACTGGGAACTGGGTGCGGCGCAGGGCGCGGCCGCGGCACCCGGAACCGAATCGAGACCGGGGGCCCTTGGCATCGGCGCCCTCTCGATCACCGCGTGGCGAGCTCACCTATCGCGACGGCGCCGGAGGCGCCGAGACACGGGTGACGATCGATGAGCTCGCGCTCTCCGTCGCGCGATGCGAAATCGCCGGTCGAAGCCGAGTTCCGAGGCACGGTCGACGGCACGCCGGTCGCGTTGACCGGCCAGCTGGGGCCGCTCGCCACGCTGTTCGGAACGGCGACTGCCGTACCCGATCGCGGCGAAGGGCGACATCGCGGGCCGGAAGACGACGATTGCCGTGAAGGTCCAGCGCGCGGATCGTCTCGTTCAGCTGCAGGACATCGACGTCACCTTCGGCTCCAGCGACGTCAAGGGGCGCGTGGACATTCGCGACGACGGCGCGAAATCCGCGTGGACGATCAACCTTGCCTCGTCGGCGCTCAACGTCGACGATCTGCCGGCGACGCGCCCGACGCCCCCGGCAGCGAAGCCCGCGGCTCCGGCAACTTCGTCGCGGTTCGTGTTCCCCGAAACCGCGATTTCGTTCGACGCGTTGCGTGCCCGCAACGCGACCGGCGAAGTGACGATCGGGCGGCTCACGCTGGCCGAGGGCCGCACGCTCGACCGGGTCCATGCCAGGTTCACGCTGCGCGACGGCAAGCTCGCCGCGCCGACGGTGCAGGCGTCGGGCTATGGCGGCACGATCTCCGCGGCGCTCACCGTCGACGCGACGCGCGGGCGGACGCCGGCCATCGCGCTGCGCCTCGAGGGCCGCGACCTCGATCTCGCCGCGCTGCTCGCGGCGGCCGGCGTGACCCGCGAAGTGCGGGCGGAAAGACGAACGTCGCCATCGACGTGACGATGCACGGCGACTCGCCGCGCCAGTGGATGAGCGGAATGAACGGCAACGCGCGGGCGGTGGTAGGGCCGGCGACGCTCGTCAACACCAAGCTCGATCCGGCGGCTGACGTTCGATCGGCTGGCCGAGGCGGTCAACCCGTTTCGCACCGTCAATCCCACCACCGAGCTCCAATGCGCGGTGATCCGACTGCCGCTCGCGGGCGGCGTCGCGCAGATCGACCGCTCGATCGCCATGGAGACCAGGGAGATCGACGCGTCCATGAGCGGGACGCTCGATTTCAGGAGCGAAACGATCGACCTCTCGATCCGGCCGCGGGTCCGGCAGGGGATTCCCATCGAGATTCCGCAGATTGCCGAGCTCGTCCGGTTTCGCGGGCCCTTCACCGCGCCGACGGTTGCGGTCGATGCGATGGCGTCGGCGGCGACGATCGCGCGCATCGGCGCGGCCATCGGAACGGGCGGACTTTCGGTGCTCGGCGAATCGATCTTCGCCCAGGGCACCGCGGGCGCGGGCGCCTGCGACGTGGCACTCGGGAAGTCCGGCTCCGGCAACCGCGCAATCCGCCAAGGGCGCGCCGAAGGGCGCCAGCCCGCCGAACGGGCGCCGACGACCTGAGCAAGGCGCTCAAGGGCCTGTTCGGGCGTTGAACCCGGTTACGCGCGCGTGCGCACGGTCTGCCGGGAACGCACGCGCGCCCGGGCGGCCGGCCCCGGCGCGAGGTCGATGCCGGCTACGGGTATGACTTCGCGAGTGCCTCGCGGACGAGCGCGGTGAGCTGGTCGTAGCCGAAGCTCGGCATGGGCTTGCCATTGACGAAGAACTCGGGCGTCTTGGAGACGTTGAGCGCCTTGGCGTCCGCGATGTCCTGCGCGAGGTTTCGCGCGATGTCGGGGGCGTTCATGTCCGCCCGGACGCGCTCGAGGTCCATGCCCAGGCCTTCGAGCTGGCGCCACACGAGGTCCGGATCCGGCGAGTGGTTCGGCGCCCAGGCGCGGCTGCGTTGCGAGCAGGGCCTCGAGCGCCTCCCAGTACTTGCCCTGCTTGCGCGTGGCCTCCAGCACCTTGACGACATAGTCGGAGTTATTGTGGAACGGCGCGTAGCGGACGGACACCCGGATCTTGCCCGGATTGGCCGCGATCATCCGCTTCACGAACGGATAGAAGCTGCGGCAGGTTTCGCAGGCGGGATCGAGGAATTCCACGATGTGGACCTTCGCGTCGGCCGGTCCGGCGGTCGGGGCATGATCGCGGGCGAGGTGCGCCAGGCGCGCCAGCGCTTGCGCGGAGTCGGCCTTCTGGCTCTGATAGACGAGCGTGCCGACGACGAACGCCACCACGAGGGCGATGGCGGCGGTGACGAAAAGCGTCTTGCGCTTCATTTGGCGACCTTGTAGTGCGTCAGGACAAGCAACGCGGTGATGACGGAGAAGGCGACGAGCGACAGCAGCGGAATGCTCAGGAAGCCGAACCACTCGATCTGGTTCCGGGCGCAGGGCACGCCCTGCGTGCACGGCGTGATGCCCTCGGGAATCAGTCCGTAGCGTGATCAGCACGTGATAGAGAGCGATCGACCAGCCGACCAGCGCGAGCGGGAGGGCGTAGCGCACGATCTTCGGGTCGAACGGGAAGAGTCCGAGCCGGCAGCAGCAGCACGAGCGGGAAGATGAATATGCGCTGGTACCAGCACAGCACGCAGGGCGGCAGGCTCATCACCTCGCTGAAGAAGAGCGCGCCAAGCGTGGAGGACGTCGCGATGAGCCAGCAGGCGAAGACGAGGTTCCAGCCGACATCCTGCGCGTGCGTCGCCGTGGCGCGCCTGTTGTCAGGGATCGTGGACACAATCTATTTTAGCTCGACGAAGGCAGTGGCGAGCGGCGCTTCGCGACGCCCGCGCGCCGGCGCAGTTCCCATTCCTTCACCAGGGCATAGATCGCGGGGATCACCGCCAGCGTGAGCACGGTCGAGGAAATCATCCCGCCGACCATCGGCGCCGCGATGCGGCTCATCACTTCCGAGCCGGTGCCGGTGCCCCACATGATCGGCAGCAGGCCCGCCATGATGGCGACGACGGTCATCATCTTCGGACGCACGCGTTCGACCGCGCCTTCCATCACGGCAGCGTAGAGATCGGCGGCGGTGGCGTGCTTTCCCTCCGCCTGACGTTCCGCCTGGATCTTCTCCCAGGCGTGGTCGAGGTAGATCAGCATCACGACGCCCGTCTCGGCCGCGACACCGGCCAGCGCGATGAAGCCGACGGCGACCGCGACCGAGAGGTTGTAGCCGAGGAGCCACATGTACCAGATGCCGCCGACCAGCGCGAACGGAACCGAGAGCATGACGATCAGCGTCTCGGTCAGACGCCGGAAGTTGAGGTAGAGCAGCAGGAATATCAGCAGCAGCGTCACCGGTACGACGACCTTCAGTTTTTCGGCGGCGCGCTCCATGTACTCGAATTGGCCGCTCCAGGCGATATAGTAGCCCGGCGGGAATTTCACGCTGTCGGAAACCGCTTTGCGGGCGTCGGCCACGTAGGATCCGATATCGCGTCCGCGGATGTCGATGAAGATATAGGCGGACAGCAGCGCGTTCTCGGTCCTGATGCCGGGCGAACCCTTGGCCACTTCGACTCGGGCCAGCTGCCCGAGCGGAACCATGGCTCCGTCCATCGTGGGGACCAGCACGGAACTGGCGATCTGTTGCGGATCGGAGCGCAATTCCCGCGGGTAACGCACCGTCACCCCGAAGCGTTCGCGTCCTTCGACGGTCGTCGTCACCATCTCGCCGCCCAACGCTGTCGCGATGACGTCCTGCAGGTCGCCGATCGCCAGCCCATAGCGTGCCAGCGCCGATCGATCCGGCTCGATATTGAGATAGAACCCGCCGGTGATGCGCTCGGCGAAGGCGCTGGTTGTCCCCGGAACCTGTTTGACAACCGCCTCGATCTCCTTGGCCAGCCGTTCCATCTCGTCCAGATCCTTGCCGAAGACCTTGATGCCGATCGGCGTGCGGATGCCGGTGGACAACATGTCGATCCGCGCCTTGATCGGCATCGTCCAGGAATTCGAGATGCCCGGGATCTGGACCGCCTTGTCCAGCTCCGCGATGAGCGTATCCATGGTCATGCCCTGCCGCCACTCCGATTCCGGCTTGAGATTGATGACGGTCTCGAACATCTCGAGGGGCGCCGGGTCGGTCGCGGTCTGCGCGCGTCCGGCCTTGCCGTAGACGGAAGCCACCTCGGGGAAACTCCGGATGATCTTGTCCTGCGTCTGCAGCAACTCGGCGGCCTTCGTGACCGACATGCCGGGCAGCGACGCCGGCATGTAGAGCAGGGTGCCCTCGTTCAAGGTCGGCATGAATTCGGTGCCAAGCCGGGATGCCGGATAGATGCTCACGGCGAGCGCGGCGGCGGCCAGGACGATCGTGGTCTTCTTCCATCGCATCACCCATGCGATCACCGGGCGATAGATCCAGATCAGGAACCGGTTCACCGGATTCTTCGCCTCCGGCATGATCCGGCCGCGGATGAACAGGATCATGAGGACGGGGACCAGCGTTATGGACAGCAATGCGGCGCCGGCCATCGCGAACGTCTTGGTGTAGGCAAGCGGCGAAAAGAGCCGGCCCTTCCTGTGCCTCCAGCGTGAAGACCGGCAGGAACGAGACGGTGATGATGAGCAACGAGAAGAAGAGCGCGGGGCCGACCTCCTTGCAGGCCGCGATCATGGCTTCCAGCCGCGAGCCCCCCGCGGGCAGCCGCTCGACGTGCTTGTGGGCGTTCTCGATCATCACGATGGCCGCATCCACCATGGCCCCGATGGCGATCGCAATGCCGCCGAGACTCATGATGTTCGAGTTCATCCCGAGCAGTCGCATCGCGATGAAGGCGATCAGCACCCCGACGGGCAGCATCACGATGGCGACCAGTGCGCTGCGCACGTGCAGCAGGAACACGATGCACACGGCGGCGACGATGATGCTTTCCTCGAGCAGCGTGCGCTTCAGCGTTTCGATGGCCCGATGGATCAGCTCGGAGCGGTCGTAGACGGTCACCACCTCCACGCCCTCGGGCAGTCCCGAGGCGACCTCGGCAATCTTGGCCTTTATGTTCTCGATGACCTCCAGCGCATTCTGCCCGTAGCGCGCCATGACGATCGCCGACACGACTTCGCCCTCGCCGTTGAGTTCGCTCAGGCCGCGCCGCTCGTCCGGCCCCAACTCCACCCGGGCGATGTCGCGGATCAGGACCGGCGTCCCCTTGTCGCTCTTCACCATCAGCGACTCGATGTCGGCCCTGCCGCGCAGATAGCCCATGCCGCGCACCATGTACTCCGTCTCCGCCATCTCGACTACGCGGCCGCCGACGTCGCGATTGGACTCGCGGATGACCTGCGTCACCTTGGCCAGCGGGATGCCGTAGGCACGGAGCTTCATGGGATCGACGACGACCTGATACTGCTGCACGAAGCCGCCGATGCTGGCGACCTCGGCCACGCCCTGCGCCTTTGCCAGCTGGTAGCGCAGGTACCAGTCCTGGATCGTGCGCAATTCGGCGAGGTTCCTGTTGGCGCCGACCAGCGCATACTGGAACACCCAGCCGACGCCGGTCGCGTCGGGCCCGAGCTGCGGCGAAACGCCCCTGGGGAGGCGACCCGCGGCGAAGTTCAGGTACTCCAGCACCCGCGAGCGCGCCCAGTAGATGTCGGTGCCGTCCTCGAAGATGATGTAGACGAACGACGCGCCGAAGAACGAAAATCCGCGCACGACCTTGGACTTGGGCACCGACAGCATCGCGCTCGTCAGCGGATAGGTGACCTGGTCCTCGACGACCTGCGGCGCCTGGCCCGGATACTCGGTGTAGATGATGACCTGGACGTCCGAGAGGTCGGGCAGGGCGTCGAGCGGCGTCTTGACGATCGCGTAGATGCCGCCGATCGTGACGAACACCGTCGCCAGGATGACGAGGAAGCGGTTCCGTGCCGACCACTCGATGATCCCACCCAGCATGACCGGCTTTCTCAGCGACCTTGAGGCGTGCCGGGTTTGGTTTCGGTGCCGGTGGACTTGCCGCGCGGCAGGATTTTCGTGATCACCCACTCCCCAGGCGACCGTTCGACGAACTCGAAGGCAATTCCGCTCCCCGGTTTCAGGTCGGCGAGAAGCGCACTGTTGGCCGCCTTGAAGTCCATCGTCATCCCCGGCCATTTGAGCGATTCGACGGGTCCGTGCGCGACGGACATGATTCCGGTTTTCGGGTCGATGGCCTTGACCGTTCCATCCGCCCGATGACCGACGCCGGCAGGTTTGCCTGCAGCCAAGGTTTCGATCGCCCCGGACGCAGCCTTGCCGATGGTCGGTGTGGTCGTGGGCGCTGCCGGGGATGGCGCAGGCGAAGTCGCCGCGCCGGGAGTGTCGCTGTTTCCGGAGGCGCCAAACCCGGCGATGGCGGCTTTGAGATTGCTTTCCGCGTCGATCAGGAAGTTCGCCGAGACGACGACTTGTTCGCCATCCTTCACGCCGCCCGTTACCTCGACGTAGGTGTCGGTGCGGGCTCCGAGCTTCACTTCACGCGGCTCGAAACGGCCTTCCGCGAGTTGAACGAGAACGATGCGGCGCGTGCCGCTGTCGATCACGGCCGAATTCGGTACGGTCAAGACTTTCCCCTTGCCGCCGACGGGCAACTCCACCTCCGCGAACATCGCCGGCTTCAGCAACTGGCGTGGATTGCCGATTTCCAGCCTTACGGAAACGGTTCGGGTCTCGGGCCTGAGCGTCGGATAGACATAGGTGATCGTGCCCTCGAACTTCTGGTCGGGATAGGCGCCGATGCTGACCTTGGCCTTGCTGCCTGTTCTGACCAAGGCGATGTCCTGTTCATTGACGTCCGCCATGATCCAGACCGACGACAGATCGGCGATCTGGTAGAGGCTGTCGCCAGGCATGAAGCGCATGCCCTGGACTGCCTTCTTCTCCATCACGATGCCCGACACCGGCGAACGGAACGTGAGGGTACGCCGGGCCTCCCCGGACTGGGTCAACGTGCGCAACTGCTCGTCGGAGATGTCCCAGTTCCTGAGGCGCGCGAGGCTCGAATCGGCAAGGCGCCGCATGCCGGCCTGCGGGTCGTCGCCGGCGTCCTTCAGCGCCTTGACCGCCTCGTTGGCGATTGCATATTCGCGCTGTGCGGACACCAGTTCCGGACTGTAGACCTCGAACAGCGGCTGTCCCTTGCTGACCGGCTGGCCCGTGGCGTTGACGAACAGCCGCTCCACCCAGCCCTCGAACCTGGGTGCGATGGCATAAACGCGCCGCTCGTCGACCTCGACGCGACCGACCGCTCGGATGATCCTGTCCAGCGAACGCATCGTGGCCGGCTCGATCCGCACCCCGAGCTTCTGCACTTTGTCGACGCTGATCTTGATCTGGCTGCTTCCGGCGTCGGCTTCCTCGCCGTCGTAGACGGCGATGTAATCCATGCCCATCGGATCCTTCTTCGGCATCGGCGAGGTGTCGGGAAGGCCCATGGGATTCCGGTAGTAGAGGATCTTCCTTTCGGCCTTGGCTGCCGCCGGGGTCGCGCCCGTCCCGTCCGGCGCCACCGCCGCGGCGGTCGCGGGGTGCGATCGCTGGCCCCACCAATAGCCGCCGCCAATGCCGACGGCCACGGCAACGGCCGCCGACCAGGATTCCCGTCCGCGCACTCATAGATCTTCTCCCAACAGTCGCTCGATCGCGGCGAGGCGTGCCTGGGTCTCCGCCTGTGCCTTCAGGCGATCCTGTTTCGACTTGCGGATCTGACGCTGCGCATCGAGCAACGTTGCAAAGTCGATCCTCCCGTTCTCGTAGCCGGCGAGCGCAGACTGCAGCGTGGCCTCGGATTGCGGAAGGAGGCTGGTCGTGGTCAGCTGCTCGAGTTTCTGGGCCGCCCGGAGCCCGGCGACGTTCTCGAACAGCTCGCCGATCAGCCGATTGGCTGCCGCATCCTTCTGCGAGCGCGCCGCCGAGAGCATCGACTCGGCCTCGGATTCCTGCCGCCGCCGGGTTTCCTGCTGCAACGGAATGTTGACTTCCAGCATCAATTCCCACTCGCCGATGCGGGAGCCCATCTGGATCGGCGAAACCCCGATGGCAAAATCCGGGTAGCGGTTCCGGTAGGTGAGCTCTTTGTTCTTCTCCGCGCCGCGAATGCGCGCATCGCTCGCGAACAGCTGCGGGTTGTGACCGCGCAAGCGGTCCACCAATGCCTCCGGTTCCAGCTTGACCGGGGGTGGAAGGGCACGCAGCCGCTCGGGTGCGGCGAACGGCGCCGACGACTTGCGTGCGAGCAGACTGTTCAGCGCGGCCTGCAATCCTTCCCGCTCACTCTCGAGCATCAGCAGTTCCCCGCGCATGGTCGTGAGTTCGACTTGGGCGCGGATCACGTCCTGCTGCGGCGCCAACCCGCTCTCGTAGCGCACCAGAGCGATTCTCTCGAGTCGGGCCAGCAGGTCCAGAATCTCGCGGATGAGTCGCTCGTTGTGGAAGATCAGGTAATAACGCGCGTAGCCTGTCTTGACGCTCGCCGCGAGCTCGGACCAGGTCGTCGCCACGCGGCCTTGCGCCTGTTCGGCGTCGGCCTCCGCCACTTCCCGTTTGAGATCCCGCTTGCCCCAGAACGGGATTGGCTGAACCAGCGTGTACTTGGTGCTGCCCACTTTGCTGGGCAGCAGGCTCGGCTGCGCGTCCGAGCCTGCGTTGGTGATGTTCTGGAGCTCCATCCGAAACAATGGATCGGGGAAGGCACTGGCGGGATATACGCGCTGCGCCGCCGCGTCCGCCTCGTAGCGCATTGCCGCATACTCGGGGTTCCCGCGAGCGTAGGCGAGAAGGCCCTCGACATCGGCACCCGGCGGCGACTCGCCTGCGCTCCCGTCGATCGGCAGCGCAAGTCCCGCGATACACACCAACGCAGTGCGCAAGAAGTTCTTCGGTCCCATTCGATCCCTCCCGCCACGGCAGAGCGGAGAGTATGCCTGCAATCCGGATCGGGATTGCCCGGCCGCCGCGATTCGACGGGCAGGGCTTTCCTGATCGCGACAGACTATTTCGCGACCTCCAGGGCGACGATGGTCAGCTCGCCCTTCACATTCTCCGCGACGAACCGGACCTTGCTTCCTTCCTTGATGCCCTCGAACATCGCCGGGGATTTGACGCGAAACGTCATGGTCATCTTGCCCATGCCGAGATTGGCAAGCGGCCCGTGGGCGATGGTCATCTGGCCGTCCTGTTTGTGGATTGTCTTGACGACACCGTCGGTCCAGGCAGGGTTGGGTGCCGTTGCCTTGGCCTGCGCATGGATCATGTGGCTGCTCTGCGCCAGCGTCGGGAGCGGGACGGCGAGGGCGATGGCCATCAGGATCGGTGCGAACGCGCGTTGCATGGGCATGATGTACTCCGTCGTCGATGGAAAGAGGGGGAAGTCGGCTGCCGAATCGAGGCCGATGTCTTGTCGCAATTCTGCCGGCCGCCGTCCGACATCAACCTGACAGTACAATTACAAATCGGTAAGGAAGGGCGCGCGCTCGTCGGGTCCATGCACAATGACCGCACCTAAAACCGCCGTGAGGAGCGACGATGAGGATCCTGGTCGTCGAAGACGAACCGAAAACCGGCAACTACCTGAAACAGGGCCTTGCCGAGGCGTCGTTTGTCGTCGATCTGGTGCGCGACGGCAATGACGGGCTCCACGCCGCCGTCACGGAGAGCTACGACCTGATCGTGCTCGACGTCATGCTGCCGGGACGGGACGGCTGGTCCGTGCTGCGGGCACTGCGTGAGGCCGGAAACAGCACCCCCGTCCTGTTTCTGACCGCGCGCGACCAGGTCGAGGATCGGGTCAAGGGGCTGGAGCTGGGCGCCGACGACTACCTCGTGAAGCCGTTCGCGTTTTCCGAACTGCTGGCGCGCGTTCGCACGCTGCTGCGCCGGGGCAAGACGAAGGAGCCCGAAGTGTTGCGTGTTGCCGACATGGAACTCGATCTGTACCGCCGTCGCGTCATGCGCTCGGGCAAGCGTATCGATCTCACCGCCAAGGAGTTCGCGCTGCTCGAGCTGCTGTTGCGCCGCCATGACGAGGTGCTGCCGCGCTCGCTGATTGCGTCGCAGGTCTGGGACATGAACTTCGACAGCGATACGAATGTGATCGAGGTGGCGGTTCGCCGATTGCGCGCCAAGATCGATGACGGCTTCGAGCCCAAGCTCATTCAGACGGTCAGGGGGATGGGCTATGTACTGGAGACGCCGGAGTCGTCCTGATGTGGCGCAAGTCGATCACCGTTCGGCTCGCGCTCTATTTTGGCGGCGCCTCGACGGCCGTGCTGCTTGCCATCGGCTATCTGGTCGGGATCTCGGTCGAGAGGCACTTTCTCGAGCTGGATCACGCCGATCTTCACGGGAAGATGGAGTTGGTTCGACACGTGCTGTCGAAGGTGCGGACACCGGCCGACGTCGAGGCGCTCCCGGTGCGGATGGGCGACGCGTTGACCGGCCACGCGGCCTTGTCGGTGAGCATCACCGCGCCGCTCGGCAGGACACTGTTCGCCACGGCGGGCGCCACCTTCCCGGAGACGCTGATCGATGTCCGCTCCCGACGCAGTCCCGACGCCGATGCCGGCGCTTGTGTCGTGGGAGAACGGCGGACAGGCGTACCACGGCTTTGCGACCAGGGTCCCGATGGATGTGCCGGGACTGCCGGAGGTGGTCGTGGCCGTTGCGCTCAATTTCGCCGTGCACCACGCGTTCATGGCCGGCTTCTACGAGATACTCTGGCTCGCGATCGCCGCCGGGATCGTATCCACCGCGCTGCTCGGCTGGATCGCCGCAACGCGTGGCCTGGCACCGGTCCGCGAGATGACGCGCGTTGCACGGAGCATCACGGCGAGCAGGCTGCACGACCGGTTGCCGACGGCCGATTTGCCGAGGGAGCTCGTCGAGCTGGCAGCGGCGTTCAACGACATGCTGTCCCGACTGGAGGATTCGTTCCGCCGCCTGTCCGAGTTTTCGTCGGACCTGGCGCATGAGCTGCGCACGCCCATCGCCAGCCTGATGACGCAGACCCAGGTGGCGCTCTCGCGAACGAGATCCGCGGACGAGTATCGCGAGGTGCTGTACTCGAACTGCCGAGGAGTACGAGCGGCTCGCGCGCATGATCGCGGACATGCTGTTCCTGGCCAAGTCCGACAACGGGCTGATCGTGCCGCGAAGCGAAGCGGTCGACCTGGCAACCGAGGTGCGGGAACTGTTCGAGTTCTACGATGCACTGGCGGAGGATCAGGGTGTCCGTCTGGAACTCCAAGGCAGCGGCACCGTGGATGGCGACAGACTGATGATTCGGCGTGCCATCAGCAACCTGTTGTCGAATGCCATCAACCACACGATGCGCGGCGACCGCGTCAACGTGTGCATCGAACGCGCCGATGACGGAGCGCGTCCGCCTTGCAGTCGAGAATCCGGGTGCCGGTATCGCGGCCGAGCACCTGCCGCGCGTGTTCGACCGGTTCTATCGGGTCGATCCGTCGCGACAGAGGTCGACCGATGGCGCCGGTCTCGGCCTGGCGATCACGAAGTCCATCGTGACGGCGCACAACGGGACCGTGCGCGCGGAGTCCGCGGGTGGCCTGACGCGTTTCGAATTGTCGTTTCCGGCTGCGTCACGAAGCCATTCAGGGAGCTCACCCTGCCGCGGTGCCGGCGCCATCGGCAATGTGAACCCGATCGATAAACCAAGGCTGTGTGCGCCGCCGCACGGACGTCTGCAATAGTTCAGCGTAGATTTGTGGCCATGCTGCGCAATCCGATGCGTTTTTGGTTCGTTGCTGCAGGCTGGGGGAGCAGTTGAGGGCGTGCATGCAGCGTGGCTTGCGGTGCCCCGGAATCGTCGGGTGCCGCAACGTCTTTTCAATCTCCTTCGCCCTTTGCACAAGGTGTTCCGGTTGTTTAATCGTCAAGCTTAGGAAGTCGCATGAGAACCTCGCTTGCAATGGCTGTTTGTACAGTGCCCCTGTTGGCTACCGGCGTCGCCTGGGCTCAGAACGGAAACATGATGAATGGCGACGGTGGCATGTGGGGCGGCGGCTGGATGGGCGGGTACGGCGGGATATGGGGTCCGCTCCTGCTTGTTGTCGTGATTGCCGGCGTCGTCGCATTGGTCATGCAGCGAAAGGGCAAATGAGCCGCGGTGCGCATGGAGAAGTTGTGCTTTTTCGGCGTCAATTTGCCCTCACCGGACGGTAATGAAGTGAGCCGGTAGCAGCGAACGAATCATGTCTCGGATACTGCACCGCCATCGCCAGTTCCTCGCCTCTGCCGTTCTGGGGCTGTGGGTGTTTGCGGTGTTCGTGGGCATCGCGAATGCGTGTACCTGGGATGGCGTAGCGGCTGTTCCGCACCAATCGACCATGGCAGCACACGTCGACAGTGACGCCATGGACGACAGCACGGCGCCTGATTGCGAGGAGTTCTGCGGCAATGACATTCCCCTGGTCGGCGTGCTTCAACTGGTCCAGGATGCGCCCGCCGGTCAGCCCTTGGTAGTCGCAACACACCACAAACTCGGCGTCCTGCCGATCTCCGCGCCCCTTCTCCGCTCGGCGGGGACCGCACTTCCGGCACCGGGCGTGCCGTTCGTCCTCCGCATCGTCCGTCTCACGTTGTAAGCCGCGCCAGCGGTCGAGCGCGTTGCTGGCGCTCGACCGGCGTACGCCCGATTGTCCTGGGCGGCGTTTCCATCCGGGCTCGCGCGTCTTGCGCGTACGTTGCCCATTCGCTCAATCGATTCACTTGGAGATTCACATGAAGAAATCACTCGCCATTGCCGTCGGTGCCGCAGCCCTGTTTGCCGTGGGCATGCCTATGGCACAGAACGCGAAAGTACCTGCGTCGAACCCTGGCGCCGCCGCCATGCAAGCAGACGCCTCCTCGAATACTGGCGGTCAGATGGGACAGATGAACGAACACATGAAGAGGATGCAGGCCCTGCACGACAGGATGACGACCGCCAGCTCGTCCGAGGAGCGCCAGAAGGTGATGGACGAGCAGCGGAAAGAAATGCAGGGAGGCATGGCCATGATGACCCCGATGACGCAGGGTGGCGGGATGATGGGTGGCATGGGCAGCGGCGCGATGGGTCAGAAGGGCAAGCCTGCGGATGCCGGCGCGCAGATGCAGATGATGCAGAAGCGCATGGACATGATGCAGATGATGATGCAGGCGATGATGGATCAGCAGGGGGTCATGGCCGGCCCGAAGGCCTCGAGCGCCGTGCCAAAGACGTAGCAAGCGGGAGAAGCGCAGCGGTCTGGCGACGAACCCGGAGAAAGGCAGCGCGCTGTGCGTGGCACCGCGAATGATGCAAGTCAACGGATGCCATGCCGCGATGGGCTCTTTGTTCATCAAGGTCGTGAAGCAGGCCGCCCCGTCCGATCAAGGCATCGACTTCAAGGTCAGGTCCGAGCCCGGCGACGTGCCGAAGCAGGGCCGTGCCGTCGCAAGCATTTCCAAAGCATAGGAGATTGGTTCATGAGTTACCACTTCAGCAAGACATGCAGTCTCGGGTTCGACGATGCGGTAGGCAAGGTCACCGAAGATCTCAAGAACGAAGGGTTCGGCATTCTTACGGAGATAGACGTCCAGGCGACCTTGAAGAACAAGTTGAATGTGGACTTCAGGAAGTACCGGATTCTTGGCGCCTGTAACCCTGCGTTTGCCTACCAGGCTCTGCAGGCAGAAGACAAGGTCGGAGCGATGCTGCCCTGCAATGTCATTGTCCAGGAGCGAAGCGGCGGGAACGTGGAGGTCTCGGCGATCGACCCGGTCGCCTCGATGATGGCTATCGAGAATCCGGCGCTTGCGGCCATTGCCGGGCAGGTTCGGTCGAAACTGAAAAAGGTGATCGAAAACCTGTGACCATTGTGTCAAGGCCGCGATGCTGGCAGGGTGTCCATGGCCTGCGGCCGATGGGTCGGCTTCCGGCAGGGGAACCACCGCGTGCTGCCAGACATGCAGCGAAGCATGCCGGAACGGAAGGCGCGGCGATGGGATGACCAAACTGCTAAATGTGCAGCGATCGGCACCTGCCGCGGTTCGCTACGCGCTGACGTGGACACTCCTGCTTTTTGCGCTTAACCTCATCTGGGAGGTCGCGCAGCTTCCGCTTTACGCGATGGGTCGCTACTCGGAATGGCCGGCACTTGGCTACGCCGTGCTCCACTGCACGCTCGGTGATGCGGGGATGGCGCTTGCCGCCTATCTGATCGCCGCGCTGTTGACAGGAGCGCCGCGATGGCCGCTGCGTCGCCCGCTGGCCGGCATCGCGGTGGTGTTGATCGCCGGCGCGTTGTACACGATCTGGGCGGAATGGCGCAACGTGTACGTCGTGCGCAGCTGGGCCTATGCCGCCGGCATGCCGATGCTTTGGGGGATCGGCGTGGCGCCGCTGGCGCAGTGGCTCGTGCTTCCGGTGCTGGCGTTGACGATCCTTCGCTGCCGGTATCGGCAGCCGGTTCAACGCAAGGTCCCATCGCAGACGAGACAATGACGCGGCTTGGCGCAATGTCTGCACGATTGTGCCACTCAGGGGCGGAGGATTGAGGCCATGAACGAATCGCAAGCAGATCATCGGCACGCGCATCCGCACGCTCACGCGGATGACAGCCATGCCGTGCACCACGGGCATTCGCCGGCAGCGGCGCACCCCACCACGGTACAAGCGGGTCATCCGCGATCGCCTTCACTGCGCCCTGCCGCGACCGCCGAGCCGGCAATCTACACTTGTCCGATGCACCCGGAGATCCGTCGGCCGGGGCCCGGCAACTGTCCGATCTGCGGCATGGCGCTCGAGCCGGTCGATGCAACCCTGGACGAAGAGAACATCGAGCTCGCGCGCATGACGCGGCGCTTCTGGATGAGCGTCGCGCTCACGCTTCCGATCGCGCTGCTGGCGATGACCGAGTTCGTGCCCGCTTTGCACGAGCGTGTTGCGCAGCTGACGGGTCCGTGGTTCGCCCGCATCCAGTTCGCGTTGGCCACTCCGGTCGTCCTGTGGGGTGGCTGGCCGTTCTTCGTCCTGGGCTGGCGATCGCTCGTATTGCGCTCGCTCAACATGTTCACGCTGATCGCTCTGGGCGTGGGCGTCGCCTACGCGTTCTCGGTCGTCGGCTTCCTGGCCCCGGGTTGGTTGCCTGCGGCGTTCAAGGTGGGCGGCAACGCGCCGCTCTATTTCGAGGCGGCGGCGGTGATCACGACGCTGGTGCTGCTCGGGCAGGTGCTCGAGCTTCGGGCCCGCTCGCAGACCTCGACGGCGCGTCAAGGCGCTGCTGCAGCTGGCGCCGCCGACCGCGCTGCGGCTCGAGACGGATGGCACCGAGCACGACGTGCCGCTTGAGGAAGTTCGCGCCGGCGACCGGCTGCGGGTGCGCCCGGGCGACAAGGTGCCGGTCGACGGTGTCGTGATCGAAGGCACATCGAGTGTCGACGAATCCATGATGACCGGCGAGCCGGTTCCGGTCGAAAAGAGCGCCGGCAGCGTGGTGACCGGCGCCACCGTCAACCAGACAGGGAGCTTCGTGATGCGTGCCGAGCGCGTGGGCAGCGACACGCTGCTCGCCCGGATCGTGCACATGGTGGCCGAAGCGGCGCGCTCGCGGGCACCGATCCAGAAGCTCGCCGACACCGTATCAGGGTGGTTCGTGCCGACCGTGGTCGGCATTGCCGTCGTCGCTGCGATCATCTGGGCGATGTTCGGACCGGAACCGCAATGGCCCAACGCGTTGGTGGTTGCGGTGTCCGTGCTCATCATCGCGTGCCCGTGCGCGCTCGGCCTCGCGACGCCGATGTCGATCATGGTCGGGGTCGGGCGCGGGGCGCAGGCGGGGGTGCTGATCCGCGACGCCGAAGGCCTCGAGCTCATGGAGAAGGTCGACACGCTCGTCGTCGACAAGACCGGTACGCTCACCGAAGGCAAGCCGCGCGTCACCACGCTGCGCGCCGCCACGGGCACGGACGAGACGGAATTGCTGGCCGCCGCGGCAAGCCTGGAGGCGGCGAGCGAACATCCGCTGGCGCAGGCCATTCTTGCTCATGCCAGGGAGCGCGCAGTCGCGCCGCGCCCGGTGAACGGCTTCGCGTCGATCACGGGCCGTGGCGTGCAGGCCGCCCTCGATGGCGAGACCCTGCGGCTGGGCAGCCCGCGCTTCATGACCGAAAACGGCATCGCGATCGGCGAGTCCGAGCGCGGCGGCCGACGAACTGCGCGCGCGCGGCGAAACCGTCGTCTTTGTCGCCCGCGGCAAGCAGTCGCTTGGCCTTCTGGCGATCGCCGATCCGGTCAAGGCGAGCACGCGCGAAGCGCTCGCCGCGCTGCGCGAATCCGGCGTCGAGGTCATCATGGCGACCGGCGACAACCGGGTCACCGCCAAGGCGATTGCCGGCCGTCTCGGCATTGCCGACTTTCGGTCCGAAGTGCTGCCCGACGCAAAGCATGCGCTGGTGAAGGAATTGCAGGCGTCCGGGCGCATTGTGGCGATGGCCGGCGATGGCGTGAACGACGCTCCTGCGCTCGCTCAGGCGAACGTCGGCATCGCCATGGGCCACGGCACCGACATCGCGATGCAGTCGGCGCGCATCGTGCTCGTGCAGGGCGATCTGCGCGGCATCGCGCGCGCCCGCACGCTGTCGAAGGACGTGATGGCCAACATCCGGCAGAACCTGTTCTTCGCGTTCGTCTACAACGCGCTCGGCGTGCCGCTCGCCGCGGGCGCGCTGTATCCGTTCACCGGGTGGCTGCTGTCGCCGATGATTGCGAGTGCCGCAATGGCGGCCTCGTCGGTGTCGGTGATCGCCAATGCGCTGCGACTGCGGCGGATGAATCTTTGACCCGGCGCAAGGCCCCTGCCACTGTCTCCGGCAGCCTCGCAAGCGCTGCCGGCGTACCGGTCACCGCCGCTTCCTGAGCTCGATCTGCACCAGGTCCGGGCGGTCGGAGATGATGCCGTCGACGCCCATGTCGATGAGCTTGGCCATCATCGCGGGGTCGTTGATGGTCCAGGGAATCACCGTGATGCCCAGCGCGCGCGCCTCGGCCAGCTGTTCCGCGGTGAGGAACTCGTGATGCGGGCCCCAGATCCTGCCACCCGCCGCATGGATGGCTTTCGGGACCGAGGAGCCCAGTTGCAGCTCGGGAGCGAAGCCGGCGACCCACGGCGACGGCCTGCCACGGCCGGCGGGCGCGAGAGTTCGCGGCGTCGACAGATACATCGTCCGGATCTCGGGCGCCTCCTTCTGGATCACCTGCAGCGTGCGCCAGTCGAACGACTGGACCATGGTTCGCCGCTCCATGCCGGCTTTGCGGATCTCCGCGATCGCCTTGCGCGCAAATTCCTCCGGCGGCAGGGTCGCGGCCGGCTCGTGCGGCGACACCTTCGTCTCGCAATCGAAGCCCACGGTGCCGTTGCCGGATTTCTTCACCAGGTCGAAGAGATCGGCGAGCTTCGGTATCCGGGTGCCATCGATGGGCTGCTGGTCCGGGAAGGTCTTCGCGTAATCGGTGCCCGGCTTGATCCGTCCGACGTCGTATTGCTGCAGCTCCTGGAACGTCAGGTCGCGGATCGCCGGGCCGCGCGCGTCCAGCCACTTTCCGTCGGGGCCGCGGGTGAGGTCCGGGTTGAGCCAGAGATCGTGGTGGATCACGACCACGCCGTCTTTCGTGATCGCCATGTCGCATTCGATCGTGGTCACGTCGAGGTCGAGCGCGCGCTGGAACGACGGGAGTGTGTTCTCGGGCGCGAGACCCCGCGCGCCGCGATGGCCCTGGAGATCGAATGCATGGACGGGAAGTGCAATCAGCGCAACGAAGACGGCGACCGGGAATCGGATCATGGCTGAGGAATTCTGATTGACAACCTGAACTCTATCATCCCGCAGTGCGCATGGCATTTGCCGCGTCAGCGCCTGCTATCATCGGCCGACACCCTTCCGATTCGGGATCCGGTCGATGATCGCGCGCTTCGCCGAGCTGCTCAAACCTTCGCTGCCGTCCCTTGTGCACGAGGCTTCCCTCGACGTCCTCGAGCGCGTCGGGCTTCTGGTGCGCAACGAGAAGGCCCGCGACCGCTTCCGGCGGCACGGGTGCAAGGTGGACGCGGCCACGCAGATCGTGACGTTTCCCCGTCGTGTGGTCGAGGAGTTCCGCGCGATGATTCCGGGGACGTTCACGTTCCACGCGCGCAACGAGGCGCTACTCACGGTCGATTCCCCGAGATGCGCTCGTCGTCGCGACGGCCAGCTCGGCCCCGGACCTGCTCGACCCCGACACGGGCGAGGAGCGGCGGGCGCGATCGGACGACATCGCCCGCATCGCCCACCTCGTCAACCAGCTCGACGGCATCGACGTGTTCTCGATCTCCGTGCTGGCGGACGACGCGCCGCCCGATCAGTTCAGCCTGTCCCGCTTCTACCCGGCGGTGAAGAACTGCTGGAAGCCGGTGCGCACGTCGGTCGTCGACGAGCGCGAGGCGCGGCAGATCATCAAGCTCGGCAGCGAGATCGCGGGAAGCGAGCAGCGCTTCCGGGAGCGGCCTTTCATCACCTTCGGCTACTGTGCCATCGTGTCGCCGCTCACGATGGACTTCGACTCGACCGAGATGCTGATGTACTTCGCCGAGAACGGGCTGCCGGCCTACGGGACGCTGGCGCCCATCGGCGGCATCAGCGCGCCGCTGAAGATGTCCGGCATGCTGGTGCAGATGAATGCGGAGTGGCACGCGGCGGCGGTTCTCGCGCAGATGTCGAAGCCTGGCACGGAGCTCATCTACAACCACCTGCCGGTCGTCGCCGACATGCGCACGGGCGCTTACGCGGCCGGGGCGGTCGAGACCGGCATCGCGGCCATGGCGCTGGCGCAGATGGGTCGCCACTACGGCTATCCGACCGGCAGCTACCTCGGACTCACCAACGCGAAGGTCAGCGATGCGCAGGCCGGCTACGAGAAGGCGATGTCGCCCACGCTTGCCGCGGCGGCCGGCATCGACTTCGTCGTGGTCGGCGGCCTGCTCGATGCGCTGATGGCCTTCGACTTCGGCCAGCTCGTCATCGACAACGAAGTCGCGCTCATGCTGAAGCGCTTTCGTCAGCACCTGTCGTTCGGCGATCTCGACGGCGTACTCGGCGAAATCGAGGCGGCAGGCCCGGCCGGGATGTACGTCGGCAACACCGAGACGCTCAAGCTGATGAAGTCGTGCGCGCTGTTGCCGGAAATCGCCGATCGCGAACGGCGGGAGGTGTGGGTGGGTCAGGGCAGCCAGGACGCGCATGCCCGCGCCCTCGGGACGGCGAAGCGGCTGCTGTGCAATCCGAACGCGGCGCTGATCGATCCCGATGCCGATGCGCGCGTCAGGGCGAGCTTTGCCGGTCTGGTTGCGGGCGACGTCGCGGTGCCCGAGCAATGGCGAAGCCTGGTCGCGCCGGCGCGCCGCAGTCGCGGCACCGGGCGCCGCGGTACCTCGCCGGCGCGATAGACGGCGCGCGCATCTGACCGGGCACCGGTTTCGCGGCGGGCCCGCCGCACGAAGGGAAAGACGTCGCCGGCGGCTCGTCGCCCGCTATGCTTCGGCGCGGGGCCCGCGGGCTCAGTTCAGGGAACAGGAACCCGGTCCGTTCGGGTGGCCGCACGAGCCGCATGGCCCTGTGGCGACGGACGCCGTTTCGGCGTTCGTTCCCGCCGTCGCAAAGACGGACAGCTTCTTTGCAAGGTCCGTCGAATGGCAGTTCGGGCAGTCCGCCACGGTGCTCGCGCGGACGAGCGTTTCGAATTCCTGACCGCAGTTGTTGCATGCGTATTCGTAGATCGGCATGGCTGGCTCCTCGTGTCCCGCACATTGTAAACCTGGCCGGATCCGACGCGCAAAAAGCCGCCATGGAATGGGCATACGATGAGATGATCGGCGCATGTCCAGATTCCGCTCGCGTGCATCGGCCGTCCTCGAGCACCCCGGCGCTTTCGCCGTCCGGGTTCTGCGCAGCTTTCGGGCCAATCAGGGTTACCTGCTCGCCAGCGCAGTCGCGTACAACACGCTGCTCTCGATCCTGCCGCTGCTGATCCTGATCCTGATCGTGCTCACCCACGTCGTCGAGGAACCGGCAATTCTGGCCACGCTGGGCCGCTACCTCGAACTGATCGTGCCCGGCCAGTCCGAGCTCATCATGGTGGAGGTCGTGCTGTTCCTCGAGCATCGCTACGTCATCGGCTGGGTTCTGGTCGCCACCCTGCTGTTTTTCGGCTCGCTCGCATTCACCGTGCTGGAAAACGCGATGTCGGTCATCTTCTACCATCGCGTGGCGATCCGGCGGCGACACTTCCTCATTTCCGCGGTGATTCCGTTCGTCTGCATCCTGTTCCTCGGGATCGGCGCATTGATCGTGACGTTCGTGTCGGGCCTGCTGCAGGCAATGGGACAGGAGAGCATCGAGTTTCTCGGCCGCACCCGATCGCTGGTGGGCATTTCCGGCGTCCTGCTCTATCTCATCGGCGTCGCCGGCGAGATCATCGTGCTGACTTCGATCTACATGGTGATGCCGGTGGGGCGCCTGTCCTGGCGGCACGCGCTCATCGGTGGCGTCACCGCCGGATTGCTGTGGGAGCTCACGCGCCATCTGCTCGTGTGGTGGTTCTCCACACTGTCGCAGATCAGGATCGTGTATGGCTCGCTCACCACGGCGATCGTGGTCTTGCTGAGCCTGGAAATCGCGGCGCTGGTGCTACTGCTTGGAGCCCAGGTGATCGCCGAATACGAGCGCAGCGGCCATGGACGCGGGGACGAGAGGCCCGAGCCGTTGCGCATCGAATAGCAGCGCCGTCGCGCTGGCATTCCCGCGTGCGGTCGGCCATGCCGGCTCCATGGGTCGCCGTTCCCGTTCCACCACGAGCGATGCACGGCGGAAACAGCTATCATTTCAAGCTGATCCTGACCAGAGGGCATGAATCGTGTCGAAACCGCTCGTCTTGACCGTGATCGGCAGCGATCACCCGGGCATCGTCAATCTGCTGTCCGACGTCGCCCAGCGTTACGGCGCCAACTGGGCCGGCAGCCGCATGGCGAGCCTCGCCGGCCAGTTTGCGGGCATCGTCCATTTCGAGGTGCCGGACCAGAATGTCGAAGCGCTGGCCAGCGCGCTGCGCGGGCTCGTGTCGTCGGGACTCCATGTGGCCATCGCCATCGGCGATTCGAGCGCGGGGTCGGGAGCGCACCGGATCGTGCGGCTCGAACTCACGGGGAACGATCGTCCGGGCATCGTGCGCGATCTGTCCGGTCGCCTGGCCGGGCGCGGCGTCAGCATCGAGGAGCTGCACACCGAGGTCGTCAGCGCGGCCATGTCCGCTGACCCGCTGTTCAGGGTCAAGGCGCGCCTTGCCGTGCCCGAGGCACTGAGCGACGCCGAGCTGAAGCGCGAGCTCGAAGCGCTGGCGACCGAGATGATGGTCGACTTCGAGTTCGAAAGTCGGGCCGGCGGCGCCGCACCAGCCGCCGGCTAGGCGTTGCCGGCACTCTCCGCGAGTTGCCGCAGACGCGCGATGTTGGTCTCGATGCGCTGCAAATAATCGTTCGGCCCGTCCGGATAGGGTTCGCTGAGGTACGTGTAGAGGCCCTGGAAGTCTCCGTTGATCTTGGGCAGCACGTATTTCTCCCAGAAGGCCGGAGTGTTGCGCATCAGTTCCCCGGCGCTCTTGTAGGCGAAGAGATGCGCCGAGCCCGCGGGCGCATTCCGGGCCGCCTCGGCGAATTCCTGGTACAGCACCGGCAGTTTCTCGACGTAATCGGGCGCCGCCATCTGGCCGAGGAGGTCGGATGTGCCGAGCGCGTAGCCGAGGGTCCGTTCCTGCTCGCTCTGGAAATCGATCGCGTGCAGGTCCGTGCTGATGCCCGTGCAGTTGATCATGTTCTGCACCGCGCGCACTTCCGCCGGCGGGAACCCCTTGGGGGCAAGGAACGCCTCGGCAAAGGCCGCGCTGCGGCCGACGTGGACGGCCGTGTATTTCGCCCCGGTGCCCTCGGTGTCGGAGCGCGCCTTCAGGTAGCCCGTGTCGTGGAAGAGGATCGCCACGATTCCGAGCTCGAACGTCCGGGCCGTCAGCGCCGGCGTGGCGTCCGCCGTGTGCAGACCCCGCATCAGCCGCGCCAGGCAAAGCGTGCCCTGCAGCGTGTGCTCGAAGTCGTGATACCGGGCGTCGATCGGCAGGTAATCGGGGTGGCCGCCTGCAAAGCACCGGGTCACCCAACCGAAAGCCAGCCGCACGAAATCGGGTGCCGCTCCGGGGAAGAGGGTTGCGTAGATCGAGTGGACTTCGTCCTCGACCGCGGCAGCGTCCCTCGTGTCTATGGCGCGTGACATTGCGGCACTCTAATGCGTTTGCCCGGATTTTGCATCAGCCCTGCGAAACCGGTCCGTCCGTGGGCGATAATTCGATCTGCCGCAACGAAATGCCGGCTCCCGCCGCGTAACCCTGGCGTCGTCCAATCATGCTCGACTTCCTGCCTTCCCCGATCCGCGGGCTGATCGCAGCCACGCTGCTGATCCTCAATACACTGGCGTGGTGCAGCCTCCTCTTCGTGTTCGCGCTCGCGAAGCTCCTGTTGCCGTTCCGGCCCGTGCGCGCCGTGGTCGACCGGATACTGAACGCGCTGGCAACGGCGTGGGTGGCCTGCAACAGCGGCTGGATGCGCCTGACGCAGCGCGCGCAATGGGATGTTGCCGGAATCGACGGCCTCGAGTACCGGGGCTGGTACCTGGTCAACTGCAACCATCAGTCCTGGGTGGACATCATCGTCCTCCAGCACCTGCTCAACCGGCGCATCCCGATGCTCAAGTTCTTCCTCAAGCAGCAGCTGATCTACGTGCCGGTCATCGGGCTTGCGTGGTGGGCGCTCGATTTTCCCTTCATGCGGCGCCATTCCGACGCGTATCTGCGCGCGCATCCGGAGAAGCGGGACGAGGACCTCAAGGCCGCGCGAATCGCCTGCCGGAAATTCGCGGTCGTGCCGACCAGCGTGATGAACTTCGCCGAAGGCACCCGGTTCACGCCAGCCAAGCACCGGGCGCAGCATTCGCCCTATCGCCATCTGCTGAAGCCGAAGACGGGCGCGCTCGCGCTGGCATTGAGCGTGCTGGGCGACAGGTTCCATTCGTTTCTCGACATCACGATCGTCTATCCGGGCGGCGCTCCGACCTTCTGGCAGTTTCTCTGCGGCGACGTGCCCAGGGTCGTTGTGCGCGTGAACCCGGTCTCGATCCCGCCGGAATTCTGCGCCGGCGACTATCAGGGCGATCCGAGGTTCCGCAGGACGATACAGCGCTGGCTGCAGGACATGTGGCGGGAAAAGGATCGGCAGATCGAAGCGATTCTGGCTCGCGCCTAGAGGGTGACGCCGCGTGGCAGCGCGGAATCCAACGGAAAAGGCCCCCGACACTTTCGCATCGAGGGCCCGTGTCACCGCGGCGCTACGGTCCGGCTTCTCGCTCAGCGTACCTTGCCTTCCTTCCACGCCCCCAGCAACTTGTCGTAGTTGATGGTTTCGCCCTTGGGCTTTTCGTTGGCCAGCTTCTTCCACGGGGCACCCTTGTCGCTCAGCCACTTGCCCGGGTCGCTCTTGGGGTTGAGCTTGGGTGGGCAGTTGGTCATGCCGGCACGCTCCAGGCGGCCCATCACGTCGTCCATCTCGCTGGCCAGGTTGTCCATCGCCGCCTGCGGGGTCTTCTCGCCGGTCACGGCCACGGCCACGTTCTTCCACCACAGCTGCGCGAGCTTGGGGTAGTCGGGGACATTGCCGCCGGTCGGGGTCCAGGCCACACGGGCCGGGCTGCGATAGAACTCGACCAGACCACCGAGCTTCGGCGCCATGTCGGTCATCGCCTGGGACTGGATGTCGCTTTCGCGAATCGGCGTCAGGCCGACGATGGTCTTCTTGAGCGAGGTGGTCTTGGCGGTGATGAACTGCGCGTAGAGCCAGGCAGCGGCCAGCTTGTTGGCATCATGATCCTTGAAGAAGGTCCACGAGCCCACGTCCTGGTAGCCGTTTTGCATGCCTTGCTTCCAGTACGGGCCATTGGGGCCGGGGCCATGCGCCACTTCGGCGTGCCGTCGGCATTCACGACCGGCAGTCCCGGCTTGATCATGTCCGCCGTGAAGGCGGTGTACCAGAAGATCTGCTGGGCGATCTGGCCTTGTGCCGGCACCGGGCCGGCTTCGCCGAACGTCATGCCGATGGCTTCCTTGGGCGAGTACTTCTTCATCCAGTCGATGTACTTCGTCAGCGCATAGACCGCCGCGGGCGAGTTGGTGGCGCCGCCGCGAACGACGGAGGCGCCCACCGGCGTGCACTTGTCGTCCGCCACGCGAATGCCCCATTCGTCCACCGGCACGCCGTTGGGAATGCCGATGTCGGCGGTGCCGGCCATCGACAGCCATGCGTCGGTGAAGCGCCAGCCCAGGCTCGGATCCTTCTTGCCGTAGTCCATGTGGCCGTAGATCGGCTTGCCGTCGATGGTCTTCACGTCGTTGGTGAAGAACGCGGCGATGTCCTCGTACGCGCTCCAGTTCAACGGCACGCCCAGCTCGTAGCCGTATTTGGCCTTGAACTTGGCTTGCAGCTCCGGCTGGGCAAACAGATCGGCGCGGAACCAGTAGAGGTTGGCGAACTGCTGGTCGGGCAGCTGGTAGAGCTTCTTGTCGGGCGCGGTGGTGAAGCTCGTGCCGATGAAGTCCTTCAGGTCGAGGCCCGGGTTGGTGAACTCCTTGCCCGCGCCCTCCATGTAATCCGACAGCGCCAGGATCTTGCCGTAGCGGTAGTGCGTGCCGATCAGGTCGGAGTCGGAGATCCAGCCGTCGTAGATCGACTTGCCCGATTGCATCGAGGTCTGCAGCTTCTCGACCACGTCGCCTTCCTGGATCAGGTCGTGCTTGACGGTGATGCCGGTGATCTCGCCGAACGCCTTGGCCAGCGTCTTGCTCTCGTACTCGTGCGTGGTGATGGTCTCGGAGACGACCGAGATCTCGTTCACGCCCTTGGCCTTGAGCTTGGCCGCGGCTTCGATGAACCACTTCATCTCGGCCATCTGCTGGTCCTTGGACAGCGTGGACGGCTGGAACTCGCTGTCGATCCATTTCATTGCTGCGGTATCGGATGCGGATGCCGCCGCCGGGCGCCGGCGCCGGTTGCTGCCGCCGGGGCAGGCGCGGTTGCTGCCACCTTGGGCTCTTCCTTCTTGCCGCATGCGGACAGCATCAGTACCACTGCCCCCACAGCTGAAAGCGAGTACATCGAAAGCGAACGTTTCATGATTGATTTCCTCGGAGACTTCCCGTTGTTAGCCCGAGACACACCGGTTGGGAAGATTGGCCGGTGGCCGTTTCAGAAAACACGCTCAGCCCTTGCGCATGATGAAGGCCAGCACCAGCATCGACACCACGAAGCTGATCCAGATCGAAGGCTCGTTCTCGAGCCCGAACCAGGCGATCATCCTTTCGCTCAAGGCCACGAATGCGAGGTTCACGTAGGCGGCCGACAGCAAGCCGATGAAGAGTCGGTCGCCGCGCGTGGTGGCGATCGGCAGGAAGCCCTTGCGCATCACCGTGGGCGACTTGATCTCCCACACCGTCATGCCGGCCAGCATCAGCACGATGCAGATGAAGAATACCGCGACCGGGAGCGTCCACGCCATCCATGCAAACATCATCGGCTCCCGTTCACACCCGGCCCATCGCGAAACCCTTGGCGATGTAGTGCCGCACAAACCAGATCACGATCGCGCCGGGCACGATGGTCAGCACGCCGGCCGCGGCCAGCACGCCCCAGTCCATGCCCGAGGCCGACACGGTGCGCGTCATCACCGCGACGATGGGCTTGGCGTTGACGCTGGTCAGCGTGCGCGCCATCAGCAGCTCGACCCAGCTGAACATGAAGCAGAAAAACGCCGCCACGCCCACGCCGGCCTTGATGAGCGGAATGAAGATCGTGAGGAAGAAGCGGGGGAACGAATAGCCGTCGATGTAGGCCGTCTCGTCGATCTCGCGCGGGATGCCGCTCATGAAGCCTTCGAGAATCCACACCGCCAGCGGCACGTTGAACAGCAGGTGGGCCAGCGCCACCGCGATGTGCGTGTCCATCAGGCCGAGCGTGGTGTAGAGCTGGAAGAAGGGCAGCAGGAACACCGCGGGCGGTGTCATGCGGTTGGTCAGCAGCCAGAAGAACACATGCTTGTCGCCCAGGAAGCTGTAGCGCGAGAACGCGTAGGCCGCGGGCAGCGCCACCAGCAGCGAGATCACCGTGTTGATGGCCACGTAGATCATCGAGTTGATGTAGCCCGAGTACCAGCTCACGTCGGTGAAGATGGTGCGGTAATGGTCCAGCGTGAAGGTCCGCGGCCACAGGCTGAAGGTGGACAAGATCTCGCTGTTCGTCTTGAACGACATGTTGACCATCCAGTACACCGGCAGGATGGCGAACACCAGGTAGGCGAGCAGGAAGATCGTCCGCTTGTGGAACCGCCTTTCATCCATGTCCCGGCTCCTTCCGGTCCTGGGTCCCCACCCGCTGCATCCAGTTGTAGAGTATGAAGCACAGCAGCAGGATGATGAGGAAATAGATCAGCGAGAACGCCGCCGCCGGCCCCAGGTCGAACTGGCCGACCGCCTTTTGCGTCAGGTACTGGCTCAGAAAAGTGGTGGCGTTGCCGGGCCCGCCGCCGGTCAGCACGAAGGGCTCGGTGTAGATCATGAAGCTGTCCATGAAGCGCAGCAGCACCGCGATCATCAGCACGCCCCTGAGCTTGGGCAGCTGGATGTAGCGGAAGACCGCGAACTTGGATGCGCCGTCGATGCTGGCCGCCTGGTAGTACGCGTCGGGGATCGCGCGGAGGCCGGCAAAGCACAGCAGCGCGACCAGCGGCGTCCAGTGCCACACGTCCATCAGCAGCACGGTGAGCCAGGCGTCGACGGCGTGGCCGGTGTAGCTGTAGTCGAAGCCGAGTGCGGCGAGCGCCGCGCCCATCAGGCCGATGTCGGCGCGACCGTAGATCTGCCAGATCGTGCCGACCACGTTCCACGGGATCAGCAGCGAGATCGCGAGCAGCACCAGCACCGCCGACGACTGCCAGCCCTTGGCCGGCATGGACAGCGCCAGCGCAATGCCGAGCGGGATCTCGATCGCCAGCACCGCGAGCGAAAATGTGATCTGGCGCAGCAGCGCGCCCTGCAGGTCGTCGTCGCGCATCACGGCCTTGAACCACTCGGTGCCGACGAAGATGCGTCGCTCGGGCGAGATGATGTCCTGTACCGAGTAGTTCACGACCGTCATCAGCGGCAGGATGGCCGAGAACGCAACGCACAGCACCACAGGCAGTATCAGCAGCCAGGCCTTCTGGTTGACGGGCTTCATGGCGGCGCCTCCTGGATCAGCTCGTCGTTTCTGTAGTAGCAGGTGTGGGTTCCGACGATGGACAACCACACGGCCGCGCCGACGGTCCGGAATGTGCTGATCGCGACCGATGCGTGCGCGCACGGTTGCCGCGCTGGCGCCGGAACCGACGGTGGCGCTGACCAGCCAGTAGGTGCCGATGTCCTGGGCCTGCGTCACTTTAGCGGGCACGGTGCCGGCGTCGCCGGCGCCGGCCAGCGTCACGTACTCGGGCCGCACGCCCAGCGTGAACGAGTCGGCGCCCTCGGGCGCGCGAGTTGCGGCGTGCAGCGTGCAGCCGGCCACATCGAGGCCCGCGGCGGTGCGGCGCGCCGGCAGGAAGTTCATGCCGGGCGAGCCGATGAAGTGGCCGACGAAGGTGTGCTGCGGCCGTTCGAACAAGTCCGACGCGCTGCCGATCTGGACGGCGCGGCCGCGGGTCATCACCATCACCTGCTCGGCGAAGGTCAGGGCTTCGATCTGGTCGTGCGTCACGTAGATCAGCGTCAGCTTCAGCTCGTGGTGAATCTGCTTCAGCTTGCGGCGCAGCTGCCACTTGAGGTGCGGGTCGATCACGGTCAGCGGCTCGTCGAACAGCACGGCCGACACGTCTTCGCGTACCAGGCCGCGGCCGAGCGAGATCTTCTGCTTGGCGTCAGCCGCCAGGCCCGCCGCGCGCATGCCCAGCTGGCCGCTCATCTCCAGCATTTCGGCAACCTGGCCGACCCGCTGCTTGATGCGGTCGGGCGCGACGCCGCGGTTCTGCAGCGGGAAGGCGAGGTTTTGTGCCACGGTCATCGTGTCGTAGATCACCGGAAACTGGAACACCTGGGCGACGTTGCGCTGCTGCGGCGTCAGCGTGGTGACATCCTTGCCGTCGAATTGGACCGTGCCCTGCGAGGGCTTCACCAGCCCCGAGATGATGTTGAGCATGGTCGTCTTGCCGCAGCCCGAGGGCCCGAGCAGGGCGTAAGCGCCGCCGTCGACGAAGCTCATCTTCAGCGGCAGCAGCGCGTAGTCCTCGTCGCGTTGCGGATGGGGCTTGTAGGCGTGTGCCAGGTCGAGGTCGATGCGGGCCATGTCAGGGGCGCTCCGTGCTGCATGGCTGCGGAGCCGACCAGCAGATCGCCCTGGGCATCGAACACGTAGACCTGATCCGGATTCAGGTACAGCGTGATCGCCGCGCCGAGCGCGAAGGCATGCACACCCGTGAGTTGCGCGACCACTTCACCGACCGGTGTGTCGACGTGCACGAACGTATCGGAGCCGGAGATCTCGGCCAGGTCGACCTTGCCGGGTAGCGCGACGTCACCCGCGCGTTGACGCACACGCAGCGCGCCAGCGCGTACGCCCACCATCAGCGCGGAGCTGCCTGTCGCGGGCAAAGGCACCGCCAGGCCGATGCCGTCCGCCAATGTGACACCCTGCGCCGCTGCAGTCCCCGCAATCAGGTTCATCGGCGGGTCGCTGAACGCCCGCGCTACGCGAATCGACTTCGGCCGATGAAACACCTCGGTCGTGGGCCCGTACTGCAGCAGCTCGCCTGCGTCCATCACCGCGGTGTAGCCACCCAGCAGCAGCGCTTCGGTGGGTTCGGTGGTGGCGTAGACGACGGTGGATTCACCGGTGGCGAAGAGCAGCGACAACTCGTCGCGCAGCTCTTCGCGCAGCTTGTAGTCGAGGTTCACCAGCGGCTCGTCCAGCAGCATCAGCGGTGCCTTCTTGGCCAGCGCACGGGCAAGTGCGACCCGCTGTTGCTGCCCGCCCGACAGCTCGGCCGGCAGGCGCGTCAGGAAGGGCTCGATGTGCAGCTTGGTCGCCGAGCTCGTTCACCCGCGCGGCGATGTTCGCTTCGCGCCGCAGCTTCAGCGGCGAGGCGATGTTGTCGGCCACTGTCATCGACGGGTAGTTGATGAACTGCTGGTAGACCATCGCCACGTTGCGTTCGCGCACCGGCAGGCCGGTCACGTCCTTGCCGTCGGCCAGCACGCGACCTTTGCTCGGCGCATCCAACCCGGCCATCACGCGCATCAGCGTCGTCTTGCCGGCCTGGGTGGCGCCCAGCAGCACGGTCACCGCCAGAGGCACCAGCGTCAGGTCCAGCGGGTACAGGTGCACTTGCGCACCCAGGCGCTGTTCGACGCGTTCGAGCATCAGCTGCATGCGGGCTCCGTGAGCATACTACAGTACGCTTGCCCGAGGTTCACTGAATACACCTCCACCGGCTCCGCCTTGCCCCGGATCGGTACCGGGCCCAGCAACTCCACCTCGACGCGATCGGCCAACGCCGCGCGGGTCGCGCCGTCGATCAGGATCGTGCGCGCGGCGATCTTGGTGTACGCCTCGAGTCGCGATGCGAGATTGACCGTGTCGCCGACGCAGGTGTAGGTCGCGCGCTCGTTGGTGCCGGCGTATCCGGCCACCATCTCGCCGGAAGCGATGCCGATGCCGATCCTGATCTGCGGCTTGTCGGCAGCGACCCGCTCCAGGTTGAAAAGCTCGATGGTCTCGATCATCTCCAGCGCCGTGCGCACGGCGCCGCGCACGGGTCCGGCACCGGCAGCGGCGCGCCGAAGACGGCCATCAGTCCGTCGCCGGCCATCAGCGTGACCACGCCGCCGTGGCTCGCGATCGCGTCGAACATCAGCGTGTAGTAGGTGTTGAGCAGTTCGATGGTCTCTTCCGGCGGCTGCGTTTCCGCCAGCGCCGTGAAGCCGCGGATGTCGGCGAACATCACCGCCGCGTGCACGCGCTTGCCGCCGAGCGCGAAGCCGGACTCCTGCAGGTCCTGCGCCACTTCCCGGGTGGCGAAACGGCGCATCCACTCCTTCTGCTGGTCGCGCAGGCGCTTCTTCTCGAGGCTCGCCCCGAGGCGCGCCTTAAGCAGCACCGGATTGACCGGCTTGGGAAGGTAGTCTTCGGCGCCCAGCTCGATGCAGCGCACCACGTTGGCGATCCCTTCCAGCGACGAAGTGACGATGACCGGCAGGTCGCGCAGCTGAAGATCGGCGGCCAGCTGCTCCAGCACCTGGAAGCCGTCCATCTCGGGCATTTCGATGTCGAGCAGAAGGAGGTCGAAGCTCTCGCGGCGGAGCATCTCCAGCGCCACGCGGCCGTTCTCGGCCGCGGCGACGCGGTGTCCCTGCAGCTCGAGGCTGCGCGTCAGCAGCAGCCGATTGACCTTGTTGTCGTCGACCACCAGCAGCCGGGCGGACCCTGTCGCGACGTCACGCATCGCGCAGCTCCGCCAGCGCGGCCGCGACGCGCGTCGTACTCCTGCGCCAGCGCTTCGAGCGGCTGCGCGTCGGCCTGCGCGACGCGAGCGAGGCCACCCAGCTCCAGTTCCCTGGCCATCGCGCCCAGCGCGAGCGCGCCGAACGTGTTGGCGTTGGATTTCAGCGAGTGCGCGGCGCGCCTGAAGGCATCGGCCTCGCGCTGCCCGAACGAGCGGCGCAGCTCCTCCAGCAGCAGCGGCGCTTCGGTCAGGAAGGTGTCGACCAGCTCCAGCACGAATTCGGCGCCCGCCGTCTCCTTGAGCTCGTCGTACGTCGCGCGATCGATCGTGGGTTCCGTCATGTCATTCGTCCTCGCGTACCGGTACCAGATTGAGCGCCTCGACCAGCCGCTCGACGCGGATCGGCTTGGTCAGATAGTCGTCCATGCCCGCGTCCAGGCACATCTCGCGGTCGCCCTGCATGGCGTTGGCGGTCATGGCGACGATGCGCGGGCGCTCGTCCGGCGGACCACTTCGCGGTGATGCGCCGCGCGGCTTCGAGGCCGTCCATCTCGGGCATCTGCACGTCCATCAGCACCACGTCGTAGGTCTGGCGCTCGACCGATTCGATCGCTTCGATGCCGTTCGACGCGAGTCGGCGCGGTAGCCCATCTGCTGCAGCATGCGCAGCGCGAGCTTCTGGTTGACGACGTTGTCCTCGGCCAGCAGGATGCGCAACGGATGGCGCGCCGCCATGGCCGGGTCGAGTCCGTGGCTTGGCCGTGCGCGACGGCCTTCGGCGCCGGCTCGTGCACCAGAGATCGTCACCAGCGTGTCGAAGAGCTGCGATCTGCCGCATCGGCTTCGCAAGATAGGCGGCGAACAGCCCCTCGGTGTCGCCGGCCTCCGCGGCCGAGCGAGCTGAACAGCACCAGCGGCAACGTGGCGCGGCGCTCGCGGATCTGCCGCGCAAGCTCGAGCCCGTCCATGTCCGGCATGTGCATGTCGAGGATGGCGAGTCGAAGTGCCTCGCCGGCTCGTCGAGCCAGCGCAGCGCTTCCTCGGGCGACTCCGGTGTCGCGGGCACCATGCCCCACTTGGCGGTTTGCAGGCTCAGTATCCGCCGGTTCGTGGCGTTGTCGTCGACAATCAGCACTCGCTTGCCGGTGAGTTCGGGCTGCGCGCCCACGAAGTCGCGCGACCGGGCCGGCGGCATGTCCGCGATCGGCACGTTGATGGTGACCCGGAACGTCGACCCCTTGCCCGGGCCCTCGCTCTCGGCCCACATGCGCCCGCCCATCAATTCGGCGAGGCGCCTGCTGATGGCGAGCCCCAGGCCCGTGCCGCCGTACTTGCGCGTGGTCGACGAGTCGGCCTGCGAGAACGACTGGAACAGGCGGCTCATGCCTTCGGCCGACAGGCCGATGCCGGTGTCGCGCACCGCGAAGGTCAGTTCCGTCCGGTTCGCGGCGACCGGCTTCGCGGTCGTGGAATCCCCCCCGAACGGCGCTTCGCGCCGCTCCCCCCCAGGGGCGGCCAGCGCCTTGGGGCGGCCCTGCGGCGCTGACCGTCAGCACCACCTCGCCACGCTCGGTGAACTTCACCGCATTGGACAGCAGGTTCAGCAGGATCTGGCGCAGCCGCGTCACGTCGCCGCTGATCGCCCGCGGGATGTCGCCTTCGAACACGTAGGCAATGTCGAGGTGCTTTTCCGTGGCGCGCGTGCTCACGAGATCGAGCGCCGATTCGACGCACTCGCGCAGGTCGAATGGATGCGCCTCGATGTCCATGCGCCCGGCTTCGATCTTCGAGAAGTCGAGGATGTCGTTGATGATGGTCAGCAGCGCGTCGCCGGAATCGCGGATGGTGGCGACGTAGTCGTGCTGCTCGGGGTCGAGCGTGGTGTCGAGCAGCAGCCCGCTCATGCCGATGACCGCGTTCATCGGCGTGCGGATCTCGTGGCTCATCGTGGCCAGGAACGAGCTCTTGGCCTCGTTGGCCGCCTCCGCCGCGGCGCGGGCTTCCTTGGTCTCGTTGAAGAGGCGCGCGTTCTGAATGGCGATCACGGCCTGGTCGGCGAAGGTCTCCAGCAGTGCGATCTCTTGCGGCGTAAACGTCGTCCATTGGCGGTCCGCGAGCGTGCGGACGACGAAGAAAGCGCCAACACCGCTGTCCTGCCACATCATTGGCGCAACCAGGCATGAAAAATTGCCGATCTTGGCTGCCATGCGGCGAATCGCCTCGGGAACCCCATCCCCCGACAATGCATCGGGATAATGCATCACGCGGCGCTCCAGCACCGCCTCCGCGATGATTGTCTGTGCGATGGGGGTCGGCTTGAACTTCTGCGCGGCCCTCTGGCCGCCCGGTCCGCGCGTCAAACCCAGGTGCACCATGGTGTCCTGGTCGACGGTCAACACTGCCAGGTCGCTGCATGCGATCAGGCGCTGGCAGCTGTCGAGGATCTTCTCGAACACCGGCTGGGTATCGGCCACCGAGCTGCTGATCACCTGCAGCACCTCGGCGGTGGCGGTCTGGTGTTCGAGCGCCTCTTCGTTTCGTTGAACAACCGCGCGTTCTGGATCGCGATCACGGCCTGGTCGGCGAAGGTCTGCAGCATCGCCAGCTCCTTGGCGTTGAACGGGCCTCTGGACCGCGCCACGCCGATGGCGCCGATGCCGCGGTCCTCCCACAGCATCGGCGCGAACGCCATCGACTGGTAGCCCGCAACCTTCGCCATCTTGCGCAACACGCCGGGCACGTCGCTGCCGTGGACGAGGTCGGGCCAGTGCACGACGCGCCGCTCGCGGATCGCGCGGCCCGCCGGCGTGCGCTCCACGGGCGCCGGAAAGGTGGCCGCCACCGCGTCGTGCGCGTTGCCCACATAGGCGGCGATCTGAAGCTGCCCTTGCTCGTCCACCACCAGCACGTCCATCTCGTCGCTGCGGAAGAGATGCCGGCCGCTCTCGAGGATCTTGTCGAACACCGGCTTCGTGTCGGCCATCGAGCCGCTGATCACCTGCAGCACTTCGCCGGTGGCCGTCTGTTGCTCCAGCGCCTCCTTCGTCTCGTTGAACAGGCGCACGTTCTCGATGGCGATCACCGCCTGGTCGGCGAACGTCGCGACGAGCGCGATTTCGGCGGGGGTGAACGGCACGCACCTCGTTGCGCAGCAGGGAGATCACGCCGACGGCTTCGCCCTCGCGCAGCAACGGCACGTTGAGTACCGTGCGGAATCCGTGGCGCCGCTGGATCTCGCGGACGTCCGGGTACTCGGTGTCGACGAGCGGCTGCGCGTCGTCGTGATGGATGATCCGGCGCTCCAGTATCGCCCGCCCGGCGATCGACGTTCTGCGCAGTGGCAGCACGTCGACGCCTGATGGGGCCGTGAACGCCGGTCCGTAATTCGTCATGGCGCGCAGTTGGCCGTCGACGATGAGCCAGACCCGGCTGCCGTCCGCGTGGCAGAGCAGACCGGCGCGCTCCGCGACGGCGTCCAGCACCGGTTGCACGTCGGTGGGCGACTCGCTGATCACGCGCAGCACCTCGGCGGTCGCCGTCTGGCGCTCCAGCGCCTCCTTGGTTTCGTTGAACAGGCGCGCGTTCTGGATCGCGATGACCGCCTGGTCGGCGAACGTCCTGAGCAGCGCCTCGTCCTTCGCCGTGAACGGGGAGGGCGGCTGGCGCACCACCATGATCGAGCCGATGCCGTGGTCCTCCCACAGCATCGGAACCCAGGCGGCCGAGAAGCTCCCGACCTGCTCGACGGTCTCGCGCGCCCAGGCGCTCGACTCGGCGATCTGGTCGCTGTCCCCGATCTGCACGATGCTGCGGTTGCGTATGGCCCGTCCGGTGGCGCTGCTCTCCACGGGCATGGGCAAGGTGCGGGTCATCGTCCTCACGATCGAGCCGCGAATCGCGGCGGGGTGCACCAGGCCGTCGTCGCGCACAACCACGATCCCCAGGTGCTCCGTGCCGAACAGCCGCTGGCAGCTGTCGAGGATCTTCTCGAACACCGGCTTCGGGTCCGCCATCGAGTTGCTGATCACCTGCAGCACCTCGGCCGTGGCGGTCTGCTGCTCCAGCGCCTCCTGGGTCTCGTTGAACAGCCGCGCGTTTTGCAGCGCGGACCGACGTGGCCGCGATGGTGGACAGCAGCCGCTCGTCGTCGGCATCGTAGGCGCCCTCGGTCTCCGTGCTCTGGACGCTGATCACGCCCAGGCGGGTGTCGCCTGCGATGATGGGCACCCCGAGGTACGACCGCGCCTGACGGCCGACGATGTTCGTGCCGAGCTGCAGCTTGCGCCGGTCCATCTGGCTGTTGATGATCAGGGGCTTGCCTGTCTCGATGATCCTGCTGGTGAGCCCTTCGCCATATTGCAGCGGCTTGTAATCCGAATCGCCGTACTGGTACGGGAAGTGGATCATGCCGCTCGCGGGCTCGAGCAGGGCGACGTAAGCGAGGTCGGCCTTGAACACCGTGCGGATCTGGTCGCCGACGAGGTCGATCAGGCTGGACAGTTCGAGGAGCTCCGGCCGCGCTGCTGCGACGCGTGTTGATGATGGCCAGCTCCGACGGCGCGCTGCTCCGTCTCCTTGAGCAGTCGCTGCGTCTCGTCGAACAGGCGGGCGTTCTCGAGCGCCACGCCCATGCTGGCGCCTACGGTGGAGAGCAGACGCACGTCCGCGTCGCCGTACGCGTTGTCGCGCTCCATGTTCTCCAGGGAGATGAACCCGAGAGTCCGGTCGCTGGCATAGATCGGAACGAGCACGCCCGACCGGCTCATGTCGGTACCTTCGGCCACGAACAGCCCCCAGGCCCGGTATTCGGCCTGGCTCGCCCAGAGCACGGCCTGGCGGGCCGCGAGGGCCTTGTAGTAGCGCTTTCCGGCCGCGACGGCGGCGATCTCGACCGGCGGCAGTTTCCGCCGCTTGGCCATGCTCGGACGCGTACAGCAGGCGAATCAGGCCGGCCTGCTCGTCCAGCCAGCCGAGAACCAGCGTGCCGGCGCCGAACAGCTCGACCAGCTTGTCGCCGACGAGATCGACGATGGCCTGGAAGTTGAGCTCGGCGGCCATGCCTTCCTGGATGCTGTTGATGATGGCGAGCTCGTTCGCGCGCTGCTGGATGAGGGCGTTCGAGGCTTGCAGTTCCTCGGTGCGCTGCGCGACCTTCTGCTCGAGGCCCTGCGACCACTGGGCGTTGTCGAGTGCCACGGCGGCCTGGCTCGCGAGCATGCCCAGGAGGTCGCGGTCCGATTCACGGAACCGTCCGAAGGCGCCGTCGAGGTCGGCGTAGAGGTAGCCCAGCAGCTGCCGCTGCGCGATCAGCGGCGCGATGACGCGCGACCGCTGCTCCAGTTCGCTCGCGCCCTCGGGGCCATACGCGAGACTGACCGCACGCGTCCGGCGCACGTCCACGAGCGCCGGCGTGATGTCCCGCAGCAGCGCTTGCGCATCCTCGCCGCGCGGCACGAGCGAGCCCGCCAGTTGCAGGCCGTCCGGCGTGTCCAGCACCAGCAGCACGCGCTCGGCGCCGCTCAATTCCGTCGCTTCGTCGATCAGGAAATCGTGCAATTCGTCGGCGCTGCGCAGCTCGTTCAGGCGCAGTCCCGTGTCCACCAGCCGCTCGAACGGCTCGCGCAGGTTTGCTTCGCCGGCGAGATGGGCCGTCCGCCGTTGCGGCGACAGGCGGCGCTGGCGCGCGTCCTTGAGCCACGCCTCGACGATTTCGCGGTGCTCGTCGATCTTGTTGAGATAGTTGCGACGGAGTCCTTCGTCGCTCAGGCTGGCGCTGCCCTGCAGCATGAATTGATACGCCATCGCGAGCGCCTCGCGCGCGGCCAGCGCTTGCTTGTTCGCGCGCAACGCCTGCGCGTGTCGCCACCAGGTCACGGCGGGCGCCATGCCATCGAGCGCAGCCAGGTCGTGCGCACGGTGCAACTCCGTGGCGCGCCGCGTCGCCGTCAGCGCGGCGCGCGGATTGCCCAGCGCCAGGCGCGCCTGTCCGATGCTTCCCAGCGCGTCGATCTCCGGGGCGACGCGGGCACTGTCGTGGGCGAGCCGCCGCGCGCGCTCGAAATGACGCAGCGCTTTCGTGGCCTCACCCTCGCGCAAGGCAAGCCGACCTTGAGAGGCCGCCAGGGTGGCAGCGATGAGGGGATGGTCGTGTGCTTTTGCGATGCGCGCCGACCGGGCGATGTACGTACGCGCACTGTCGAGATGTCCCATGGCGAGTTCCACCTCGGCGAGCGTGCTCAGCAGATTCGCGCCCCCGCTGCTCTGCAGTACGACCGGATTGGCCCGGAGCAATACCAGCAGGAGCAGGCGGCGGGCGTGCCGGTTCAGCCCGAGTTGACTGTATCCGATGCCGAGGTTGAAGGTGATGACCTGCTGGCGTTCGACATAGCCGGCGCTCTTGAAATCGGCGAGTGCCAGGCCAAGCTTCTTCAGCCGGACCGCGTGATTTCCTTCGTTGAACGTGAGCATGTTGAGGGCATTGCCCGCGCCATAGAGGTCACCGCAGCTCCGACAGAGCTCCAGCGCGCGGCTGGCGGCGCGGTCGGTCTCGGCGGCGCGACCAAGATTGCTTTGTGCCGTGGCGAGCACCCACTGTGCACGTCCATGCCCCGAAGCGTCGCCCAATGCCTCGAACAGCTCGGCCGACCTGGTCGCGTTGGCGACGGACTGTTCGGTCAGATTCTCCCGCATCTGCGCCTCGGCGAGGCGAAACAGGCTCATCGCGATCGAGTGGCGTCCGCTTGCTCCGACGCGCGGCCCTGAGTGCCGCCGTGGCCGTGGCGACGGCCAACTTGAACACGCCCTTGCGCGTCTCCACCAGCGCCCGGCGGTTCAGCGCCTGCGCCATGAATGCGGCCGATCTTGGCGCTCTTGGCGAGGCCGAGCATCGCGTCGGCATCGGCGCCTGCGCGGTCGAGGTCGCTCTGTGCGACGTAGCTCTCCGCGCGGAGGTCCAGCAGGTCGAGCTGATCGGCGACGCGCAGGCGCGGTGCGGCCAGGGCATGGGTGGCGAGCTCGATGGCCTTGGCATGCTGCCCCGCCCATGCCAGGTCGCCCACCTGGGTGGCGGTCGCGGCCGTCGCGTTTCCGGGCATCTGCGCGGCGGTCTTGCCGCTCACCGTGGGCCTTTTCCTTGAACGCGGCATGAGTTGCTCGAATTCCTGTTCTGCTGCGGGAAATCCCGCCGGAACCAGCGACCGATGGGAGCGTCAGCCGATGCGCCCTTGCCACGGACAAGAGCCGCTTCGGGGCAGAGAACTGGGCGTTAGTCTACAGGCGGGCCGTGCCCGATGGCGAGCGCTGAAGCGATGTCGAAGTGCCACGGCGGACGATCCCCGGCCGGCGCTGCGCGCGAGGTCCCGGACGCCGATATACTCGCCCCTCCATTGGCCATGCCGGGAGCGCCGCGCCCATGATCTGCGTGATTCACGCGCATCCGTATCTCAGCCGCTCGCGGACCAACCGCGTGCTGGCCGATGCGCTGCGGGGGTCGCCCAACCTCGATTTCCGCGCGCTCTACGATCTCTACCCCGACTTCGACATCGACGTTGCTGCCGAGCAGAGCGCGCTCGAACAGGCGCGGCTCGTCGTCTGGATGCACCCGGTGTTCTGGTACTCCGTCCCGGCGCTTGCTCAAGCACTGGATCGACAAGGTGCTCGCTTATGGATGGGCCTACGGCGAGGGCGGCAGCGCGCTCGCCGGCAAGCATTGTCTGTGGGTGCCGACGACGGGCGGCGACGAGCAGGCCTACACGCCGTCCGGCATCCACGCCCATCCGTTCGCGAGCTTCGTGCCGGTCATCGAGCAGACCGCGCGCTTCTGCGGCATGCAATGGGAGTCGCCGCACGTCGTGCACGATGCGAACGCGATCGACGAGGCGCGCCTTGCCGAGCACGTCGCGACGTTGCGGGAGCGGCTCGCGCCGTGGCGCGAGCCGAACGATCGCGACGGTGACAGGAGACGCGGCCATGATGATCGACGCGCTGGTCTACCTGGCCGCGGCGGTGCTGTGCGTGCCGCTCGCCAGGCGGCTGGGCCTGGGCGCCGTACTCGGCTATCTCATCGCCGGTGTCGCGATCGGACCATGGGGTTTGCGGCTCGTCGACGACGTCGAGTCGATCCTGCACTTTTCCGAGTTCGGCGTCGTGCTGATGCTGTTCGTGATCGGGCTGGAGCTCGAGGCGCAGCGCCTTTGGGCGATGCGCGGCTCGGTGTTCGGCGGCGGCGCGCTGCAACTCGCGCTGTCCGGCGCGGCACTGGCGGCGGGCGGCCTCGCCATGGGCCTGCCGTTGCAGGCGGCGATCGTCGCCGGCCTGGCCCTTGCCCTTTCCTCGACCGCCATCGCGATGCAGTCGATGAGCGAGCGCAACCTGACGCCGACGCCGATGGGCCGCGACGGCGTTCGCCGTCCTGCTGTTCCAGGACATCGCCGCCATTCCACTGCTGGCGGCGATTCCGCTGCTCGCGGCGCATGCGGCGCCGGACGGAACGCCGGCCTGGCAGCAGGCCGCGAAAGCCGCGGCCGCGGTGGCCGGCGTCCTGGTGATCGGTCGTTACCTGACGCGCCCGGTGCTGCGCATCGTCGCCGGCACCAACATCCGCGAGGTGTTCACCGCGTTCGCGCTGCTGCTGGTCATCGGCATCGCGCAATTGATGAACCTGGCCGGAATCTCGATGGCGCTCGGCGCCTTCCTTGCCGGCGTGCTGCTCGCGAGCTCGGAATACCGCCATGCGCTCGAGACCGACATCGAGCCGTTCAAGGGACTGCTGCTGGGCCTCTTCTTCATCTCCGTCGGGATGACGGTGGATTTCGGCCTGCTGCAGAGCGCGCCGCTGGCGATCGGCGTGCTCGTCGGCGGACTGCTGCTGCTGAAGCTCGCGACGCTGTGGCTGGTCGCGCGAGTCATGGGCGTCGGCTCGCGGCAGCGCTGGCTCTTCGCCGCGCTGCTGGCGCAGGGCGGCGAGTTCGCATTCGTCGTGTTCGGCGTCGCGAAGCTGGCGGGGCGTGCTCTCGGCCGACGCGGCGGGGCAGCTGACCATCGCCGTGGCGCTCTCGATGGCGGCGACTCCGCTCATGCTCCTGCTGCACGACAAGGTGGCGGCGTGGCGGGCCGCCGCCTCGGAGCGGGCGGACGACGCGATCGACGAGCCGGGCAACCCGGTGATCATCGCCGGGTTCGGGCGCTACGGGCAGATCGTGGGCCGGCTGCTGTTCGCCAACGGCATGCGCGCCACCGTGCTCGATCACGACCCGGAGCAGATCGACCTGCTGCGCAAGTTCGGCTACAAGGTGTTCTACGGCGATGCGACGCGGCTCGACCTGCTGCGCGCGGCCGGCGCGGCGCAGGCGTGTCTGCTGGTGAACGCCATCGACGACGTCGCCGACAGCCTGGCGCTCACCGACCGCGTGCGCGAGCACTTTCCCGGCCTGCCGATGATCGCGCGGGCGCGCAACGTCACGCACTATGTCGAATTGCGCACCCGCGGCGTGACGGTCGTCGAGCGCGAGACGTTCGAATCCGCGCTGCGCACCGGCCGCCACGTGCTGGAGGCGCTGGGCGTCGACCGCTTTCGTGCGCGGGAGATGGCCGACGCCTTCCGCCGGCACAACGTGACGACGATGGATGCGCTGATCCCGCACTTCCACGACGAGGCGAAAATGCTTTCCGAGGCGAAGGCGGGGCGCGAGGAATTGCGCGAATTCTTCGCCCGGGACCACGCGCGTTTCGAGACGGAGCAGCGCAAGGGATGGAAGGCGGAACCCTGAATGGCGAGGTGCGGGCGATGGCAACGTACACGGCGGAAGTACTCTGGGTGCGCGGCGAGGCCGGATTTCCTGTCGAACCGCTACAGTCGACGACATCTGCTGCGGTTCGACGGTGGCGTCGAAGTGCCCGGCGTCGTCATCACCCCACGTGGTGCCGGTGCCGATGTCCGATCCGGCCGCGGTCGACCCGGAGGAGGCGTTCGTCGCGTCGATCGCGAGCTGTCACATGCTCTGGTTCCTTGCTCTCGCCGCGAAGCAGAAGTTCTGCGTCGATCGTTACGCGGACTGCCGCTGTCGGCGTGATGGGGCGCAACGCCGCGGGCAAGGAATTACGTCTCGCTGGTGACGTTGCGTCCCGACGTCGCGTTCTCGGGCGAGCGCGTGGCCAGCCTGGAGGAGCTGCACGCGCTCCATCACCGGGCGCACGAAGAGTGCTTCATCGCCAATTCGGTCAGGACGGAGATTCGCTGCGAGCCGGTTCTGGTCGGATCCTGAACGGCGCGGTGCCCTCGTCACTCGGCGAGGAGGGCGTCCAGCCGGGACCGGGTGATCCGCCCGATCTGCGCCAGCGCTGCTTCGAACTCGGCTTCCCGGTCGTTCTCGATGCGCCGGGCGAATTCGCGCAGGATGCCCGCGCGGTCGTACCCTTTGACAGCGAGGATGAACGGGAAACCGAACTTGGCGTTGTAGGCGGCGTTGAGCGCGCTCAGGCGCGCGAGCTCGTCCGGCCGAGCACTGGTTGAGGCCCGCCCTCGATTGCTCCAGCGCGGAGTCCGGGCGTCAGCTCCCCGCGGATCGCGGCCTTGCCCGCGAGCTCGGGGTGGGCGCGAATCAGCGCGAGTTGCATCTCGTCGGGTGCGGCCCGGACCGCGGCCATCATCGCGTCGTGCAGTTCGGCGATGCCGGCGAACGGTCGCGCCGCGCTCGCTCGTTCCGCCACCCAGGGCGAGTGCTCGAAGATCCCGCCCAGCGCCGTGGTGAATGCGCCGGAGGAGATGCGGTTGATTTCCCAGAGTGTCATGTGTCCTCGCGCCGAGTCCGTGTGCCGACGGCGTCACCAGATCGTAATATACGAGAACAGGTCGGCCAGCATAAGATGCAGGGGCGCCAACCGGACGCTTGATGCGCCGGGCGCTCCGACATCGGGGACGCAGGATGGGACGACTGACGACACACGTGCTCGACACCGCGCACGGCAGGCCCGGCGCCGGAATGCGCGTCCGGCTGTATCGAAGAAACGCGGCGCCGACTATGCATTGGTCAAGGAGGTCCTGACCAATGGCGACGGTCGCTGCGACGCGCCGTTGCTCGAGGCCGGGGCCTTCACGAGCGGGGCCTATCGCCTCGTGTTTTCCGCGGGGTCCTATTTTGCCGCGCAGGGCGTGCGCGCGCCCGAGCCGGCATTCGTCGACGAAGTCACCGCTGGATTTCGGCGTTGCGGATGCCGCGGCGCATTACCACGTGCCGCTCCTCGTCTCGCCTTACAGCTATTCGACGTATCGGGGCAGTTGACCGCGCTGCCGGCCGGATCTGGACGCCGGAGGTCAAAACAGCGATTCCTGCTCGGGCGGTTGCGGCGGCGGCTCGTGGTCGGCAGCGGATTCGCCGGCGACCGGGTTCGACGTGCTCGAGCAGCGACGCGTCGTCGTGACGCACGCTGTTCACCCGCGGCGAAACCGGGTAGAACGTCATCGCCGCGGCAGGGTAGGGCGCGATCAGATCGGCGACGTCGGCGTTCGCCGGGTCGAGCCAGCGCGCATAGTGCTCGGGCGCCACGATGAGCGGCATCCGGTCGTGGATCGGCTGCACCAGCGCGTTGGCCTCCGTCGTCACGATCGTGCAGGTGTCGAGCACACGGTCGTCATCGCCGCGCCAGCGCTCGTAGAGTCCCGCCAGGCCGAAGAGCGAGCCATCGGCCATCCCGATGTGCAGCGGCTGCTTGCGCTGCGACTCGCCGGCGCCGGCGGCTGGGGACTTCCACTCGTAGAACCCGTTGGCCGGCAGCAGGCAGCGGTGGCGCCGGTAGGGCATGCGGAACGACGGCTTGTCGGCAATGGTCTCGCCGCGCGCGTTGATCATCCGCGCGCCGATCGACGGGATCCTTGGCCCAGCGCGGAACGAGCCCCCAGCGCACGCGCACGAGTTCGCGCTGCCCCTCGGCATTGACGCGCACGATCGGCACGTCCGTCATCGGCGCGATGTTGTAGCGCGCGTGCACGTCCGGCGGGTGGGCAAGGCCGAACGCCAGCGCGATCGCGGCCGGGTGGCTGTGCAGCTCGTAGCGGCCGCACATCGTCAGGCGCCCGGCGTCGGGCCGGGTTCCGCGGACGCGTCGCCGGCGCGCGTCGCGCGGCGTCGTCGCCAGCACGCTGCGCGCCGTCCGCGCCACCTGCAACGTGTCCCAGTAGGCATACGCACCGACGGCGGCGGCGCCGGCAAGCGGCACCCATCGGCTGGCCGAGGTGCCGGCGAGCCGCCGCGTCACCGTGAGGCCGAGGGACCCCAGCATCGACTGCAGCGCCTGCGACGACAGCTGACGGACCACGGCGCGTTCGCCGGCGCGCACGACCACATCGCGCACCACGTGGCTCGCCATGTGGCGGAACAGGCAGTAGAGCATGTGCGTCCGCGTGAGCTCGACGGTGCGCCCGTGCAGCGCGAAGATGTCCGCGACCAGTTGACGCTGGATCTTCCAGATGATGAACAGGTCGGGCAGCACGGTCAGCATGCCCACGGGGCCGGGCGGCAGCGCCAGCGAGGCCGAGACGAGCGCCGCGTTCCGTGCGGCGTCGCGCGCCATGCCGTCCGCGACCCGCGCGGCATCGGCAGCGGCCTCCACCCGCGGCAGCGGCACGTCCGCGATCACGCGCTCGATGAGGCCGGAGACCTCTCTTTCCGGCGCTGCCGCCGAGGCGGGGACAGGAAGATGCATTCGGGCCATCGTGAGGGGCGCGTGGGCCGGCGGCATCTGCAGTGGGGGTCGACCGGAACGCAGATTATCCCCTCTGCCGCCGCTGTTGCAATCGTCGCCATCGGGGTCCGGACGCGCAACGCCTCGGCGCCGTTGCCCCGACCCGGGTCGAGCCACGAATGGCCCTGGGCAGCCGACCCCGATCGCCTCCCATCGGATCCGAATCGCCATCGACGCGATCGGTACAATGCGCGGTTCCGCTCGTGCCGGCGGACGGCAATCGGGGCGGCAGAAAACGATGCGCATTTTCGGGTTCGCCGGCTGGTCCGGCAGCGGCAAGACAACGCTGATCGAGCAGGTCATTCCGAGGCTCGTCCGGCGGGGGCTCAGCGTCTCCCTCATCAAGCACGCGCACCACCGGTTCGAGTTCGATCAGCCCGGCAAGGACTCGTATCGGCACCGCCACGCCGGTTGCAGCGAGGTGCTGGTGACGTCGGGGACGCGCTGGGCATTGATGCACGAGTTGCGCGGCGGGCCGGAACTCTCGCTCGACGAGGCTCTCGCGCGGTTGTCGCCATGCGATCTCGCCCTGGTGGAGGGCTACAAGACCTACCCGATTCCGAAGCTCGAAATCTGGCGGGCCGAGGTCGGCAAGTCGCTCCTGCATCCGCGGGATCCGCAGATCCTCGCGATCGCGACCGATAGTCCCGAGGCGCTGCCCCCCGGCACCGCCGGCCGCATGCCGGTGTTCGCGCTCTCCGATTTTGACGCCGTCGCAACATTTGTCGCCACGCGAGCTACCGCCCGTCCGGTGGCCAATTGACTTCAAATGACACGGCGAGTAACTTGAACCAACGGGCAAAATCGGCTTGCCCAAAGTGTATGGTTCGCTGGGTGCACGGAAGCGCGTGAATAGTGCAGCCGTGCTAGGAAAAGCCGCGATGTCCAGTCGATTTCAGATAGAGTAAATCGTGAAAAGTCAAAGAACTGCCTCCGTTTATCTCGATTTTACTTGCATTCGGTATGGCGACTTCGGCCCATGCCGATGATCGGGTGGGGGCAGTGCGCGAGCCGGATTCTACGGCGGCGTTTCGCTTCGGGACCAGGCGACCGAGAGCGCCGGGATTCAGCCTGGGGCCTGCGAGTTCGGTCTGGAATCGCTATCGTGACGCCAGCCGCCGATGACATCATCGCCGCGCGCGCTCGTCTTCGGCGGGTATCGTTGGCGCAATGACATCGCCGTCGAGGCCTCCTTCAATTCCGTCGACCAGTACGCGCTGCGGCCGGACGCGTCGGGCAGCCGTGGCGGCGTCGGATTGAATTTCGGATCGAGCGAGGGTCTCGGCCATCTGTCGACGCGAAGCTGGAATGTCGACGTGTTCACGAGCTGGACGTTCTATCGTGCCTTGGCGCTCTACGGGCGCGTCGGTTACGGCCAGAGCGAAACGCTGCCGTCGTTCGGCGCCGTGTCGCTCGGCGGTCCAGGACAGCCGTCGCCTGCGCGATGGCGTCAACGTGGGCCTGGGCATGCGTTACGACATGAATTCGGCCCTCGGCTTGCGGGTCGAGTATGCCCGCTTCGGCCGGTTTGCCGGCGAAATCGGGACCAGCCTGCCCGAGACCGACCAGGTCAGCTTCGGCGTGCAATTGCGCTTCTGACCGGCTGGCTCCGGCGGGAGCCCCCGCCGAACTGGGTTAGACTTCTTCAGGTGCCCGTCAGGGCGCCACACCGTGGACTTTTCTGCTTTCGACCATGCGCGACAGCGTTAACAGCCACCCTCTCGCTCGTCTATCTTGCCCGCCTGCGCGAGGCCGTTGGCGCGCGCCTCCGAGCGCCTCGAAGCGCCGCCCGGTGTGACCACGGTCGGCGCATTGCGCGTCTGGCTGGCGGCGCGCGGCGGCGCCTGGGCGACCGAGCTCGCACCCGGGCGCGCCGTGCGCATTGCGGTCAACCACGATCTCGCCGATGCGGATACCCCCATCCGGCCAGGCGACGAGGTCGCGCTGTTTCCGCCGGTCACGGGCGGCTGAGCCACGGGGACAAATGCCGGTTCGAGTCCAGACCGAGGATTTCGACGTGGGCCGCGAGCTCGCGGCGCTGCGCGGTGCCGATCGCTCGGTGGGCGCGGTCGCGGCCTTCGTCGGCACCGTGCGCGACGTCAATGCCGATGCGTCCGTCGCGGCCATGACGCTCGAGCATTACCCCGGCATGACGGAAAAGGCGCTCGCCGCGATCATCGACGACGCGAAGTCGCGCTGGGCGATCGCCGATGCACTCGTGATCCACCGCGTGGGTGCGCTCAAGCCGGCCGACCAGATCGTCCTGGTCGGCGTCACGAGCGCGCATCGGGGCGACGCCTTCGCCGCCTGCGAGTTCATCATCGATTACCTCAAGACGCGCGCCCCATTCTGGAAGAAGGAAGACACTCCGGATGGCGCGCGCTGGGTCGAAGCCCGCGCGAGCGACGATGACGCCGCGGCACGGTGGCGCGCGCCGCCCGGTCCCGCTGACTGAGAGTCCGATGGCAAGACCGAGGCGTGGACTGCTTCCCTGTTGCGTTGCGTTCGCTTGACCCCGCCCGCGTGGTCGGCTACCGTCGCGGGCCGTGAGCGAATCCCGCCCTGCCGTCTTGATCGCGATCGACTGGGGAACCACGTCGGCCCGTGCCTACCGCCTCGACGCCGCAGGCGAAGTGCTGGCGACGCACAGCGCGCCGCTCGGCATCAGGACGATACGGGACGGGCAGTTCCGCCCCGCGCTCGATGCACTGCTCGCCGACTGGCGCGACGACGCAGCGCCACGGATTGCCTGCGGGATGATCGGGAGCCGGCAGGGCTGGATCGAAGCGCCCTACGTCGAATGTCCGGCGGGACTGACCCAACTCGCCGCATGCTGACGCAGGCGCCCGGCGGCGGGCTTGGCCATTGTCCCGGGTGCTCGCTGCGTCGACGCGACCGGCGTGCCCGACGTGATGCGCGGCGAGGAGACGCAGCTGGCCGGGGCGCTGCGCGATGACGCTCGCCCGCGATGCTCGCGGTGCTTCCCGGAACGCACAGCAAATGGGCGCTCGTCGAGCGCGGCGTTCTGGTCGACTTCGCCACCTACATGACCGGCGAGCTCTATGCGATCCTGCTGGACCACAGCATCCTCGGCCGGATGGCCGCCGAAGGCGCCGGATGCGACGTCGGCAGACGGACGGCGTTCACGCGGGGCGTCGCCCGTGGCTTGGCCGCCGACGGCTTCGCGCACGCGATCTTCGGCGCGCGCACGCTCGCGCTTGCCGGCGACCTTGCGCGCGGAGGAAGTCGGCGATTGGCTGTCGGGCGTGCTGATCGGCGACGAAATCCGCGCCGCACGGAGCTGGGCGCGGGAGCGCGGGGCAGACGCCGCGGACGTGCGGGTGATCGGCGATGACATGATCGTGGCACGCTACATGATCGCGCTTGGCGAGGCCGGTGTCCGTGCGGAGGCAGGTCCCGCCGCTGTCGCGGCACAGGGACTGTTCCGCATCGCGCGGCAGGCCGGGATGCTGGCGTCATGACGAGTCCGCTCGCGCGCTACCTCGACCCGCTGCCGCTCATCGCGGTGTTGCGCGGCATCACGCCGGAGGAGATCCCCGCCGTCGGCTCGGCGCTGGTCGCGCATGGCTTCGCCATCCTCGAGGTGCCGCTCAACTCGCCGCGGCCGTTCGACTCGATCGGCGCGCTGGCCGCGCAGTTCGGCGAGCGCTGCCTCGTCGGCGCCGGAACGGTCACCACGGTCGACGAAGTGACGCGCGTCAACGCCGCGGGCGGACGCCTGATCGTGATGCCGCATGCCGATGTCGCGGTGATCCGCGAGGCGAAACGGCAGCGGATGGTTTGCGTGCCGGGCGTCGCGACGCCGACCGAGGCCTTTGCCGCGCTCGCCGCCGGGGCGGACGGCCTGAAGATGTTTCCGGCCGAGCAGCTGCCGCCCCCGGTTCTGAAGGCCTGGCGGGCCGTGCTGCCCGAAGGCACGCTGCTCTTTCCCGTCGGCGGCATCAACCCGGACAAGCTGGCTGCCTATTGGGAGGCCGGCGCCGCCGGCTTCGGTACCGGTTCCTCCGTCTACAAGCCGGGGGCCACGGTGCCGGACGTCGCGGCGACCGCGGCGGCGTTCGCGGCGGCGGTGCGACGGCTGCCGGCGCGCCCATCGATCGATCGGACGCCACCTGCACGGTCGGAGGCGAGCTGAGAGCCGCCGCAGCGACAGGACGCGGCTCCTGCCATGCCGACCGGCGTGCGGAACCCTGACAGAACCGAACGACTTCACACCGCATTACATCCGCCACACAACGAGGAGAAGCAAGATGGCAGCGAAGGATCGCATGGCCGTCCTGTCCGCAATCATGGAGCAGGGCGTCATCCCGGTTTTCTACCACCCCGACGTCGAGGTTTGCCGGAAGGTCATCCAGGCCTGCGCGAACGGCGGCGCGAAGTGCATCGAGTTCACCAATCGCGGTGACTTCGCGGCGCACGTCTTCTACGAGGTGACCCGTCATTTCGCCAAGGCCGATCCGTCGGTGATCATGGGCGTGGGCTCGATCGTCGATGCGCCGACGGCCGGTATCTACATGGCCAACGGCGCCAGGTTCGTCGTCGGTCCCGTGCTGAACCCCGACGTGGCGAAGGTCTGCAACCGGCGCAAGATTCCGTACAGCCCGGGTTGCGGCTCGGCCAGCGAAATCGGTTTCGCGGAGGAGCTGGGCTGCGAGATCGTCAAGGTCTTCCCGGGCAGTTCGGTCGGCGGTCCCGATTTCGTCAAGAGCGTGCTGGGGCCATGTCCGTGGACGCGGATCATGCCCACCGGCGGCGTCGAGCCGACCGAGGAGTCACTGCGCAAGTGGTTCGGCGCCGGCATTGTCGCCGCCGGCATCGGCAGCAACCTCGTCACGAAGGCGCTGCTCGACGCCAACGACTACGCGGGAATCGAGAAGCGGGTCGCCGAGACGGTCCAGCTGATCAAGAGGATTCGCGCCGAACTGGCCGCGAAGAAGTGACGACAACGGAGTGAGACCATGGCTGAACTGAAGATCAAACCCGCCGCCGAGGCCAGGTGGGACTGCGTCTCCTTTGGCGAAGTGATGCTGCGCTTCGACCCGGGCTTCGGCCGCGTGCGCAACGCGCGGTCGTTCACCGTATGGGAAGGCGGCGGCGAATACAACGTCGCCCGCGCGATGCGCAAGTGCTGGGGCAAGCGCGCCGCGGTCGTGACCGCGCTGCCGAAGAACGACCTCGGCTGGCTGGTCGAGGACTTCATCATGCAGGGCGGCGTCGACATGTCGCACGCGATCTGGCGGGATTTCGACGGCCTGGGCCGCAACACGCGCGTGGGCCTCAACTTCACCGAAAAGGGCTTCGGCATCCGGCCGGCGCTCGGCTGTTCGGACCGCGGCCACTCCGCGGCGTCGCAGATCCGGCCGGGCGAAGTGAACTGGGACAGGCTCTTCGGCGAGGAAGGCGTGCGCTGGTTCCACACCGGCGGCATCTTCGCGGCGCTGGCATCGAACACGTCCGAGGCGGTTCTGGAAGCGGTCGAGGTCGCCAAGAAATACGGCACCGTCGTCGCCTACGATCTCAATTACCGCGCCTCGCTGTGGACGAGCCAGGGCGGCAAGGACGGCGCGCAGAAGGTCAACCGCGGGATCGCCAGGTACGTCGACGTGATGATCGGCAACGAGGAGGACTTCACCGCGTGTCTCGGGTTCGACGTCGAGGGTGCCGACGAGCACCTGACCAACATCAAGACCGAGTCCTTCGCCAACATGATCAAGTCGGCGGTGAAGGCATTCCCCAACTTCAAGGTGGCAGCCACGACGCTGCGCAATGCCAGGACCGCGTCGATCAACGACTGGTCGGCGCTGCTCTGGTACGACGGCAGGATCTACGAGTCGATGAAGCGCGACAACCTCGAGATCTACGACCGCGTCGGCGGCGGCGACGGCTTCGCCTCGGGGTTGGCCTACGCCTTCCTCGAAGGCAAGGGTCCGCAGGCCGCCGTCGAGTACGGCGCGGCGCACGGCGCGCTGGCGATGACGACGCCAGGAGACACGTCGATGGTGACGGGTCGAGGAAGTGGAGGCGGCGATGAAGGGCAAGGGTGCCCGTGTCATCCGCTGATGCGCACACTGCTTGGAGCAAGCACATGATCACCACGACGTTTCGCGACGATCTCTTCGCCGGCAAGGTCGCTCTGGTATCCGGCGGCACCAGCGGCATCGGCGCCGCGATCGCTGATGCGTTCGCGGCCTGCGGGGCGACGGTGACGGTCACCGGCGCGACGAGCGCGGAAGCCGACGCCGCCCGGGCGCAGCCGGGATTCCGCTGCCGTGATGCCGTGGTGCTCGACGTGCGCGACAACGCGGCGATCGCGGCCTTCGTGGCCGCGCTGCCGCGGCTCGACATCCTGGTGAACTGCGCGGGGACTATCCGACGCGGCGCCGAGCACGACCCCGCGATCTTTGCCGAAGTGCTGGACGTCAACCTGACGGGCACGATGCGCCTCTGCGCGGCGGCCCGACCGCTGCTGGCGCGAACGGGAGGGTGCATCGTCAATACCGCATCGATGCTGGCGTTCTTCGGCGGCGGCCTGGTCCCGGGCTACAGTGCGAGCAAGGGCGGCGTCGCGCAGCTCACGAAATCGCTGGCAATTGCCTACGCAGCGGATAAGATCCGCGTCAACGCCATCGCTCCGGGCTGGATCGCCACGGCGCTCACGCAGCCGTTGCAGGACGATCCGGCGCGCAGCGCGGCCATTCTCGCGCGGACGCCGCTCGGGCGCTGGGGGAGGCCGGCCGACATCGCGGGCATCGTCGTGTTCCTGTGCACGCCGGCGGCGTCCTTCATCACCGGTGCGGTGATGCCGGTGGACGGGGGTTACCTCGTCACGTGAGGCAGGGGGGATGATGGACAAGGTTCCGCTCGGCAAGGTCGTGCAGTATCTCGAAACGGGCGAATGGAAGGCCGCGCACCTGCTGGTGCAGAAGGACGCGTCGTCGCTGGGTTGCTGGGCGCACGGCATCGTCCATCTCATCGAAGGCGACCTCGACAACGCGAAATACTGGTATCGGCGGGCCCACCGCGCGCTGTCCGCACGGAAACACCGCCAACGCCGAAATCGCCGCGCTCAAGGCGACGTTGACGGGCGGCGTGCATTGAACGGTTCGGCCGGCATGCGCGTGGCCGGTATCCGGCCCGACCTCGCGGTCGCGGCGATTCCGGCGGACGAGCGCGTCTGGGTGCCGCAGGCGCCCGATGTGTGGTTCCGCCCGCTGCTGCTCAACACGGTCACCGGCGGCTGGTGCAACCTGCTCCGCGTGCGCAAATCGGGCGTGCTGCACCGGCACCGCCACCCGATGCTGGTCACCGGCTACGTGATCAAGGGGCGCTGGAAGTACCTGGAGCACGACTGGATCGCGGAGGAGGGCAGCTTCGTCTACGAACCGCCGGGCGAGATCCATACGCTTGACGGTGCCGGCGGACTGCCCCGAGATGATCACCTTCTTCAACATCGGCGGCGCGATGATCTATCTCGACGGCGACGGCGAAACGATCGGCTACGAGGACGTGTTCACCAAGCTCGAGATGTGCCGGCGGCACTATGCCGCCGTCGGCCTCGGTGCCGACTACGTCGACGCGTTCGTCCGCTGACGCCGCAGGTCGGGACTCGGCCCGGCCTGCTCTCGCCTATAATCGACCGATGTTCGGAGGCATCGTTGCCGTGGGAACCGGCGCCGCGCTTGGCGCGTGGCTGCGTTGGGGACTTGTCGGCGTGGCTCAATCCGCGCGTGCCGCATTTTCCGCTCGGCACGCTCGCGGCGAACCTGATCGGCGGCTATCTCGTCGGCTTCGCCGTCGCGTTCTTCGCCGCGCGCCACGAACTCCCGCCCGAAGTGCGGCTCTTCGCCATCACCGGCTTTCTCGGCGGGCTCACGACGTTCTCGACATTCTCGTCGGAAGTCACGCAACTGCTGCTGCGTGGCGAGTACTGGACCGGCGGCAGCCTGGCGCTCGCGCATCTCGCGGGCTCGCTGGTGCTGACGATCGCCGGCATCGCAACGTTTCGCGCGCTCGCCGCCTGACGGCAACCCGTTTGCGCAAAATCACAGGAGAGATTCATGCCCCACGCCATCCGCATCCACGCCAACGGCGGTCCCGAAGTGCTGCGCTGGGAGGATGTCGCCGTCGGCGATCCCGGCCCGGGCGAAGCGCGCGTCCGCCACACGGCGGTCGGCGTCAACTACATCGACACCTACCATCGCAGCGGCCTCTACAAGCTGCCGCTGCCGTCCGGCCTGGGTGCCGAGGCGGCAGGCGTCGTGGAGGCCGTCGGCTCCGGCGTCGAATGGGTGAAGCCCGGTGATCGCGTCGCGTACTGCGGCGGCCCGCTGGGCGCGTACAGCGAAGCGCGCATGATCCCTGCCGATCGTCTGGTCAAGCTGCCCGAAGGCATTTCGGAGCGCGTCGCCGCGACGCTGATGCTGAAGGGCCTCACCGTCCAGTATCTGTTCCGGCAGACCCACAAGCTCAAGGCCGGCGACACGATCCTGTTCCATGCGGCCGCCGGCGGCGTCGGCCTGATCGCGTGCCAGTGGGCGCGCGCGCTCGGCGTCACGATGATCGGCACCGTTGGCTCCGACGAGAAGGCCGCGCTCGCGAAGGCGAACGGCTGCACGCACACGATCGTCTACACGCGCGAGAATTTCGTCGAGCGCGTGAAGGCGCTCACCGGCGGCAAGGGCGTGCCGGTCGTCTACGACGGCATCGGCAAGGACACGTTTCCGGCGTCGCTCGACTGCCTGTCGCCGCGCGGCCTCTGGGTCAGCTTCGGCAACGCTTCGGGCGCGGTTCCGCCGGTCGACATCATGCTGCTGGCGCAGAAGGGCTCGCTCTACGCGACGCGCCCGACGCTCTTCACTCACACGGCGAAGCGCGAGGATCTGACCGCGATGGCCGGCGAGATGTTCGACCTCGTGCGGACCGGCAAGATCGTCAGCGAGCCGCGGCAGAGTTTCGCGCTCAAGGACGCGGCAGGCGCGCACATCGCGCTCGAATCGCGCGGGACGACCGGGGCGACGGTGTTGCTGCCCTAGCGGGCGTTGAGCAGCTGCCGCGCGGCAGTCACGAGTTCGACGGCGGTGAGCCCCAGCGGGCCGCAGCCGGCGCGAACGCGCGCGTCCGCCGCCGCACCGTGCACGCACACGGCGAGGCGCAACGCGGTCTTCGCGTCGAGTCCCTGCGCCAGAAATGCGCCGACGAATCCGGCGAGGACGTCACCGGTACCGGCGCTCGCGAGGCCCGGGTTGCCGCTGGCATTGATGTCCCACGTCCCGTCCGGGTAGGCAAGGACGCTGCCCGCACCCTTGACGACGACCGCAGCGTGGAGCCTGGCGGCGAGCGCCTGCGCGGCCCCCAGCCGGTCCGCCTGAACGGCTCGCGGTGTCCGTGCCGAGCAGGCGCGCGGCTTCGGCCGGATGGGGTGTCGCGAGCGTGGGCGCCTCGCGTCCTGCGACGGCCGCCGACCAGCTCGGGATTCGCGGCGATCGCGTTCAGCGCGTCGGCGTCGAGCACGAGCGGCACCCGTTCGGCGATCGCCCGCGCCAGGATCGCCTTCGCGGACGGCAGCCGCGCCCAGCCCCGGACCGCAGACCATCGCGCTGGCCCCGGTCGCCCAGGACCTGCATCGGCCCGCCGCAACATCAGCTCGGGCTGGCCCCAGTCCACGGCCGGCGGATTCCCGGCGACAAAGCCTATCCACACCTTGCCCGCGCCGGCGTGCAGTGCGCGCACGGCCAGCCAGCAGCGGCGCGCCCACCATGCCGTCGGCACCGCCGACGATGGCGAGCGTGCCGAAGGATCCCTTGTGCACGTTGCGCCTGCGCCGCGCCAGAACGGCGGGGAGATCTGCGGCGAGCGTGGTCCAGTCGAGCCGATGGCCTGCTGCCGGCGCCGTCGCTTCGGACTCGAGGCCGAGCGCATGAACGGACACGTCGCCGCAGAAGTCGATGCCGTCTCCGGTCAGCAACCCGGGCTTCAGGGCGATGAACGTCGCGGTCGCGGCGGCGCGGATGGTCGGCCCGCGCGCCGCGCCGGTATCGGCGTCGAGCCCGCTTGGAACGTCGAGCGCCAGAATCGGAATGCCCGAGCCATTCGCGCGCTCGACCAGCGAGGCGTAGTCCGCGGCAAGCGGACGCGCGAGGCCGATGCCGAACAGCCCGTCGACGATGAGCGATCCGCGCCATCCGGCGGGAATGTCGGTCCACGGTCGTTCCGCCCGCGCCGATGAAGGCGCGATGGGCGTCGCCCGCGTCCGGCGGCAGCCGCGCGGGATCGCCGCGAAAGACGACGGCCACGTCGAAGAACAGCTCGCGCAGTCGGCGCGCGACGACGAATGCGTCGCCGCCGTTGTTGCCGGGCCCCGCCAGCACGAGCACGGATCCGTCGCGCGCCCGCCATGCCGTCGGGCGACGTCGGCGGCGGCGAGCCCGGCACGCTCCATCAGCGGCTGCCCGCGGGCTGCGGCCTCCACGCGGCGCAACTCCTCGGTCCGGAATATCGGCAGCAGGCCCATGGCGACCATTATAGGACGATGGCTCGCTCGCGCCGGCTCGCGTCAACGGCAGGTAGCGGCCGCCGCGACCCCCCCGCGTATAATCCGGCTTTACGTCCTTCGTTCCGGGCATGCCGCACCTCCTCACGCTGCGCGGGCGACACGCGCTGTCGCCGTTCCGCGTCGCCAAGCTCGGTGCCGCGCTCGCGGCGTCCCGACCGGACCACGCCGTGGTTTCCGTCGTGGCCGATTACTGGCATTTCGTCGAAGTCGCGCGCGGAGCTCACGTCCGCCGAGCAGGCGACGCTCGAGCGCCTGCTCACTTATGGCGCGCGCGATGCCGTTGCCGTCGACGGTGGCGAGTTGTTCGTCGTCGTCCCTCGTCCGGGGACCGTTTCCCCGTGGTCGTCGAAGGCGACCGACATCGCGCAGAACTGCGGCCTTGCGCCGGTCGTGCGCATCGAACGCGGCGTGGGATATCAGGTGACAACGCGCGGCGGGGCACCGCTTGCCGCGGCGGAGCGCGACGCTCTGTTGCCGCTGTTGCACGACCGGATGACCGAGGCGGTGCTGCCGCGCCTCGCGGACGCGCAGGCGCTGTTCGCGCACTTCCCGCCCAGGCCGCTCACCACGATTGCGCTTCTCGCGGAGGGTCCCGCGGCGATCGGGCGGGCGAATGCCGCCCTCGGACTCGCGCTGGCGCCGGACGAGATCGATTATCTCACCGCGAGCTTCCGGCGGATGGGACGCGATCCGACCGACGTCGAGCTGATGATGTTCGCGCAGGCGAACTCCGAGCACTGCCGGCACAAGATCTTCAACGCGCGCTGGATCGTCGACGGGGTCGAGCAGGAGCGCAGCCTGTTCGCAATGATTCGCCACACGCACGCGACGAGCCCGCAGGGTACGATCGTCGCGTACGCCGACAACGCGGCGGTCATGGAAGGCGCCACCGTGCGCCGCTTCTATCCGGGTCCGGACGGCCGCTATGCGGCGCACGCGGAGACCACGCACATCCTGATGAAGGTCGAGACCCACAATCATCCGACGGCCATTGCGCCGTTTCCGGGTGCGGCGACGGGATCGGGCGGGCGAGATCCGCGACGAAGGCGCAACGGGGCGGGGCGCGAAGCCGAAAGCCGGGCTCACCGGATTCACGGTGTCGCACCTTCGCTTGCCGTCGTTGCCGCAACCGTGGGAGCGCCACGACGGCAAGCCTGGCCGCATCGCTTCCGCGCTCGACATCATGCTCGAGGGGCCCATCGGGGGAGCGTCGTTCAACAACGAATTCGGGCGCCCGAACCTGCTCGGTTATTTCCGCACGTTCGAGCAGGAGGTCGCGGGCGAGGTGCGCGGCTATCACAAGCCGATCATGATCGCCGGCGGCCTCGGCAACATCCGCGCCGAGCACACCGCGAAAGACGCCGATTCCCGAGGGCGCGCTGCTGATCCAGCTCGGCGGGCCGGGCATGCTGATCGGACTGGGCGGCGGGGCCGCATCGTCGATGGCGACGGGCGCCAATGCCGCGGACCTCGATTTCGACTCCGTGCAGCGCGGCAACGCGGAGATCCAGCGCCGCGCGCAGGAGGTGATCGACCGTTGCTGGCAACTGGGTGACGCGAATCCCGATCCTGTCGATTCACGACGTCGGCGCCGGCGGGCTGTCGAATGCGTTTCCCGAGCTGGTTCACGGCGGGGGCGCCGGCGCGGCATTTCGACCTGCGCCGCGTGCCGTCCGAGGAGCCGGGGATGGCGCCGCGCGAGATCTGGTGCAACGAAGCGCAGGAACGCTACGTGCTCGCCATTCGCGCCGAGGATCGCGACTCGCTTCGCCGCGATCTGCGAGCGCGAACGCTGTCCCCATGCGGTCGTCGGCACGGCCACGGCGCACGAGCGGCTCGTCGTCGCCGACTCCCATTTCGGCAACCGGCCGGTCGACATGGACCTCGACGTGCTCTTCGGCAAGCCGCCGAAGATGACGCGCGATGCGGCTCATGTCGCCCGCGTGCTGCGGCCGCTCGACTTCTCCGGTGTCACGATCAGGGACGCGGCCTACCGGGTGCTGCAGTTGCCGGCGGTCGCCGACAAGACGTTTCTGGTCACGATCGGCGACCGCACCGTGGGCGGTCTCTGCTCGCGCGATCCGATGGTCGGACCGTGGCAGGTTCCCGTCGCCGATGCCGCGGTGACACTGATGGACTTCGACGGCTACCGCGGCGAGGCGATGGCGATCGGCGAGCGCACGCCGCTCGCGCTGATCGACGCGCCGGCTTCGGGGCGCATGGCCGTGGCCGAGGCCATCACCAACATCGTGGCGGCCGGCATCGACCGGCTCTCCGACATCAAGCTTTCCGCGAACTGGATGGCGCCGGCGGGGCATCCCGGCGAGGACGCCGCGCTCTACGATGCGGTGCGCGCCGTGGCCATGGAGCTCTGCCCGGCGCTGGGGATCAGCATTCCGGTCGGCAAGGACTCGATGTCGATGCGCACGACATGGCGCGACGACGGTCGCGACAAGGCCGTCACCGCGCCGGTGTCGCTGATCGTGACGGCGTTCGCGCCGGTTCCGGACGTCCGGCGCGCGCTGACGCCGTTGCTGCGACGGGATCGCGGCGCCACCGAACTGCTCTGGATCGACCTCGGCGGGGGCAAGCGTCGTCTCGGCGGATCGGCGCTCGCGCAGGTGTACGGCCAGCTGGGTGACGTCGCGCCTGATCTCGATGATCCCGCGCTGCTCGTCGCGTTCTTCGCGGTGATCGCGGCATTGATCACCGAAGGCCGGCTGCTCGCGTATCACGACGTCAGCGACGGCGGGCTGTTCGCGACGCTCTGCGAGATGGCGTTCGCGTCGCGCGGCGGCCTCGATATCGCGCTCGCCGTCGCGCCCGGCGATCCGCTCGCCGTGTTGTTTGCCGAAGAGCCGGGCGCCGTCGTGCAGGTGCGCGCCGACGAGCGGGCGGCCATCGTGGCACGTCTGGTCGCAGCAGGACTCGCGGTTCATGCCATCGGCGCGCCGGCAACCCACGACCGGATCAGGATCGCCCTGCGGGACCGCCTGCTGCTCGACGAATCGCGCATCGACCTTCACCGCGCATGGTCGGCGACGACGCACGAGCTGCAGCGGCTGCGCGACAATCCGGCGAGCGTCGACCAGGAATATGCGCAGCTGCTCGATGCGACGGACCCGGGACTTGCGCCGGTGCTCACGTTCGACGCCGCGGAGGATGTCGCCGCCCCCTTCATCGCCAGGGGCTCGCGGCCGCCGATCGCGATCCTGCGCGAACAGGGCGTCAACGGGCAGGTCGAGATGGCGGCGGCATTCGACCGCGCAGGCTTCGCCGCCATCGACGTCCACATGACCGACCTGCTCAGCGGACGCGTGTCGCTGGGTGATTTCCGTGGTTTCGTCGCCTGCGGCGGATTTTCCTATGGCGACGTGCTGGGTGCGGGGGAGGGGTGGGCGAAGTCGATCCTGTTCAACACGCGGGCCCGCGACGACTTCGCGGCGTTCTTCGCGCGCGGCGACACTTTCGCCCTTGGCGTGTGCAACGGTTGCCAGATGATGAGCAACCTGTCCGAGCTCATTCCCGGAACGGCGCACTGGCCGCACTTCGTGCGCAACCGGTCCGAGCAGTTCGAGGCGCGCCTCGTGCTGCTGGAGGTGCAGCGCTCGCCGTCGCTCTTCTTCCGCGGCATGGAAGGCAGCCGCATCCCCGTTGCGACGGCGCATGGGGAAGGCTATGCCGAATTCAGCGACGCTCGCCCAGCGCATCGCGGCGCAGCCGCTGGTCGCGCTGCGCTTTGTGGACAATCGTGGACGGCCGACGGAAGCGTATCCTTGCAATGCCAACGGGTCGCCGGAGGGCGTCACGGGACTCACGACGGCCGATGGCCGCTACACGATCCTGATGCCGCACCCCGAGCGCGTGTTTCGGACCGTGCAGATGTCATGGCATCCGGACGGCTGGGGCGAGGACTCGCCGTGGATGCGGATGTTCCGCAATGCGCGGGCGTGGCTGGGCTGAGTGCCGGAGCCGTGGGGAAAGCGCCGGTGCGGGCCGCCGGTCGGCTTGCCGCCACGACGTGAGCGAGGAAAGGAAATGACTCTGACGGTTTGGGCAATAGACGGCGTGATCCCGGTGGTCGATCCGACCGCTTATGTGCATCCGACCGCCGTGCTGATCGGCGACGTGATCGTCGGCCCGGGCTGCTACATCGGTCCGGCCGCGTGCCTGCGCGGCGATTTCGGCCGGCTCGACATCCGCGCCGGAGCCAACGTGCAGGACACTTGCATTCTGCACGCGTACCCCGGCAACGAAACGGTGGTCGAGGAAGAGGGGCACATCGGCCACGGCGCCATCCTTCATGGCTGCACGGTCAAGCGCAACGCGCTCGTCGGAATGAACGCGGTCGTCAACGACAATGCGGTGATCGGCGAGTCCGCAGTCGTCGCGGCGCTGGCGTTCGTCAAAGCCGACATGATCGTGCCGCCCCGAACGCTGGTCGCGGGCGTGCCGGCTCGCGTGCTGCGCCTGTTGACCGACCGACGAGCTCGCCTGGAAGGCGGAGGGCACGGCGAGCTACCAGGAGCTCACGCGTCGCAGTTTCGCCACCATGCGCGCGACGGCGCCGCTCGCGGCCCCCGAGCCTGATCGGCGGCGCATCGATCTGCCGGAATTGCTGCCCCTGTCGGCGCGGAAGGCCCGGCTGGCCTGACACCGTTGCTGCCATGACGGCCTTTCCGAATCGCCTGGCGGAGGAGATCTGGGCCAGCCGTTATCGCTTCCTGGCCCCGGACGGCGCGGCGGAGCCTTCGATCGACGCGACCTGGTCGCGGGTCGCGCGCGCGCTCGCCGCAGCCGAGCACGAAGCGCAGGCCGCGTGGGAGGGCCGCTTTCTCGACGTGCTCGCGGATTTCCGTTTTCTGCCCGGGGGCCGCATCCTGGCCGGAGCCGGCACCGGGCGCCGCGTCACGCTCTTCAATTGCTTCGTGATGGGCGCGATCGAGGACTCCCTCGACGGCATTTTCCGCGCTTTGCACGAGGGCGCCATGACGATGCAGCAAGGTGGCGGCATCGGTTATGACTATTCGCCGCTGCGCCCGGCCGGAGAGCCTGCCGATACCGCCGGCGTTGTCGCGTCCGGTCCTGTGTCCTTCATGCACGTCTGGGACGCGATGGGCGCCGCCGTGCAGTCCACGGGCGCGCGCCGCGGCGCCATGATGGCCACGCTGCGTTGCGACCATCCGGACATCGAGGCTTTCATCGCCGCGAAACGGCAGCCGGGCGCGTTGACCCGATTCAACCTTTCGGTGCTCGTGACCGACGGCTTTCTGCATGCAGTGGATGCCGACACCGAGTGGCCGCTGGTGTTCCCGGCCGAGGTCGCGGGGCGGCACATGCTGCGCGCGGTCCGTGCGCGCGCCTTGTGGGAGCGCATTGTGCGCACGGCCTACGAGTGCGCGGAGCCGGGTGTCATCTTCATCGACCGCGTGCGCGCGCTCGACAACCTCGGCTATGCGGAGCGCATCAGCGCGACCAATCCCTGCGGGGAGATTCCGTTGCCGCCCTTCGGCGCGTGCGATCTCGGATCGCTCAATCTGACGCGTTTTGTCGTCGCCCCGTTCACTCCGGACGCGCGGCTCGACGTCACCGCGCTCGAGAAGGCCGCGCAGGTTGCCGTCCGGATGCTGGACAACGTCTACGACGTTTCCGGCTTCCCGTTACCGCAGCAAGCCAGGACGGCGCGGGCGTCGCGACGGCTCGGAATCGGCGTCACGGGCCTCGCCGACGCGCTCATCATGCTGGGCCTGCGTTACGACGGCGCGCCCGCCCGCCGCGTGGCGGCCGACGCGATGCGCAGCGTGACGGAATCCGCGTACTGGGCGTCGGTCGAGATCGCGCGCGACAAGGGGAGTTTTCCGTCGTTCGATCGAGACCGGTATCTGAGCGCTCCCTTCGTGCACGGGCTGCCGTCCGAGCTGCAGGCCGCGATTGCCCGCGACGGAATTCGCAACAGCCATCTGACCGCGATCGCGCCGGCGGGAACGATCAGTCTGCTGGCCGGCAACGTGTCGAGTGGAATCGAGCCCGTGTACGCACTTTCGTATCAACGCCGCGTCCGGCAGGCGGACGGCGCTGCCGCGATCGTGCCGGTGGAGTGTTATGCCCTGGCGGAATACGCGCGCCTGAACGGCGGGGCGGGCCCGCTGCCGGAGTCCTTTGTCACCGTCGGCGAAATCAGTCCCGGCGCCCAGCTGGAAATGCAGAGCGCGCTGCAGACGCACATCGATAACGCGATCGCGAAGACGGTGAACGTGCCGGCCGACATTCCCTTCGCCGATTTCGCCGCGATATACCGGCGTGCCTACGCGCTGGGCCTCAAGGGGTGCACGGTCTATCGCCCGAACGCGGTGACCGGCGCCGTCCTGTCGGCGGCGCCCACGGCCGAGCGTTGTTGCGACCTGCCGGGCGCCGATTGATCCGAGCCGTGTCTTCTAGAAGCCCGCCGCCTGCCCGTCGCGGCGGGGATCGGACGCGGCCACGTAGCCGCCGTCGGTGCGCAGGATGATCTGCCCGGCGCCGAAGTCCATGTAGGAATCGGCGATCACGTCGATCTGGTGCCCGAGGGCGATCAATCCGGCGCGCAGTTCGTGCGAGGCGCTTGCTTCGAGATCAACCGAGATCACCGCCGTTCAGTTTCCACCGGGGCGCGTCGAGCACCGCTTGCGGGTTCATGCCATGGATCAGGAGGCGCACCAGCGTCTGCACGTGTCCGGGCGGCTGGATGGGCCCCCCCATCACGCCGAACGCGGCGAGCGGTGCGCCGTTGCGCGTGAGAAAGCCTGGAATGATCGTGTGGAACGGCCGCTTGCCACCGCCGATCTCGTTCGGGTGACCCGCCGCCAGCGAAAAGCCGGTGCCGCGATTCTGCAGACTGATGCCGGTGCCCGGCACGACCACGCCCGAGCCGAATCCCATGTAATTCGACTGGATCAGGGAAACGATCATGCCCCGCTCGTCGGCTGCGCAAAGATAGACGGTGCCACCCCGCGGCGGGTCGCCCGGTCCGAAATCCTGCGCGCGCTTCGGATCGATCATCCGCGCGCGCGACGCGAGGTAATCCGGATCCAGCAATGCCGATGGCGCAAATTGCATCGTGCGTGGGTCGCTGACGTAGCGATAGGCGTCGGCAAAGCCAAGCTTCATCGCCTCGATCTGCAGGTGCTGGCTCGCCGCTGAGTCCGGCGTCAGTGATTGCAGGTCGAACGCGCGCAGGATGCCGAGCGCCATCAATGCCGCGATGCCCTGTCCGTTGGGCGGAATCTCGTGCACCGTGGTTGCGGCATAGTCGAGCTCCGAGGGGTTCAACCCAGTCCACGGTGTGTTCGACGAAATCGGAGAGCGCGTGCAGAGCGCCGTTGGCGTGCGCGTGCGCGACCATCGCCTGTGCGAGCTCGCCCCGATAGAAGGCGTTGCCATGCGTCGCGGCGATGCTTTCGAGCGTTCGCGCCATCGCCGCGCAGCTCCATATCTCGCCGGCCACCGGTACCCGGCCTCGGGGCAGGAAGTGCTCGGCGAAGCCGAGGTCGTGCGGCAGCACCTTCTCGGCCGCGGCCCATTTCTGCGCGACGACCGGCGACACCGCATAGCCGTCCCGTGCATACCGTATGGCCGGCACGAAGAGGTCGGCGAACGGCAGCGTCCCGAAGCGTTGCGACAGCGCGGCCCACGCCGAGACGGCGCCGGGAATCGTCACCGCCTCCCAGCCGCGCGGAGGAATCTCGTCCAGGCCGGCGTACCGCTGCGGCGTCACCGCCGCCGGTGCGCGTCCCGACGCATTGAGCCCGATCAGTTCGCGGCCGTCCCAGAGGATCGCGAACAGGTCGCTGCCGATGCCGTTGCTGCACGGCTCGACGACCGTCAAGGCGATGGCCGCCGCCAGCGCGGCGTCGACCGCATTTCCGCCACGCTGGAGCATCGCGATGGCCGGCCTGCACCGCGAGCGGCTGCGACGTGGCGACGGCGTTCCGGGCAAGGACCGGCTGGCGGCGCGACGGATAGGGGAGCTGCCAGGCGAAACTCATCGCCAGGCCGGGGTGGTCGTCATCGACCTGCGCAAAGGGGGGGCACACACGGTCATTGGTGTCCGATGAACGGGCGTGGAGGCCCGTGTCACTATTCCTGGAACGCCACTTCGCGCGTCTTGCGGAAGCCCGGCAACACGATCAGCAGGATCAGGACACCCGCCATCAGCAGCATGACGAGGGACAGCGGACGCGTGAAGAACACGGTCGGATCGCCGCGCGAGAGCAACAGGGCACGGCGCAGGTTCTCCTCCATCATCGGGCCGAGCACGAACCCGAGCAGCAGCGGCGCCGGCTCGCATTCGAGCTTGGCGAATATGATGCCGAGCAGACCGAACAGCACCGTCAGCATGATGTCCCAGTTGTTGTTGTTGATGCTGTACACGCCGATGGCGCAGAAGAGCAGGATTGCCGGGAAGAGGAGCCGGTACGGCACCTGCAGCAGCTTGATCCATATGCCGATCAGCGGCAGATTCAGCACGACGAGCATCAGATTGCCGATCCACATCGATGCGATCAGCCCCCAGAAGAGCGACGGGTTGGACGTCATCACCTGCGGGCCGGGCTGGATGTTGTGAATGGTCATGGCGCCGACCATCAACGCCATCACGGCGTTCTCCGGGATGCCGAGCGTCAGCAGCGGAATGAAAGACGTCTGGGCCCCGGCATTGTTCGCCGATTCGGGCCCGGCCACACCCTGAATGGCTCCCTTGCCAAATTCGCCCGGATCGTCGGCCACCTTCTTTTCCAGGGTGTAGGACGCGAACGCCGAAAGCATCGCGCCACCGCCAGGCAGCACGCCGAGCACCGAGCCCAGCCCCGTGCCGCGGAGCACCGCGGGCCAGGCCTTCCGGAACTGCTCCCTGCTGAGCCAGAAACCCCTCAACTTGGCCACAACGATCTCGCGCTTGCCGGTTCTTTCGAGATTGGAAATGATCTCGGCGAAGCCGAACATGCCCATCGCCACGGTCACCACGCCGATGCCATCGGTAAGCTCGGGAATGCCGAATGCGAACCGGGCGACGCCGGAATTGACGTCGGTTCCCACGATGCCGAGCAGGAGGCCGAGAATGATCATCGCGATCGCCTTCAGCAGCGAACCGTGCGCGAGCACGACCGCGCCGATCAGCCCGAGCACCATCAACGAAAAATACTCGGCCGGACCGAACTTGAGCGCGAGCTCGGACAAGGGCGTCGCGACGGACGCGATCAGCAACGTCGCCACGGTGCCGGCGAAAAACGACGCAATTGCCGCGATGGTCAGTGCCGCTCCGGCCTGCCCCTTCAACGCCATCTGGTGGCCGTCGAGGCAGGTGACGACCGACGACGATTCGCCGGGCATGTTGATCAGGATCGCCGTCGTCGAACCGCCGTATGACGCGCCGTAATAGATCCCGGCGAGCATGATCAGCGCGGACACCGGCTGCAGAGCGTAGGTCGCCGGCAGCAGCATCGCGATGGTCGCCACGGGACCGATGCCCGGCAGCACGCCGATCAGCGTGCCGAGCACGACACCGATCAGAGCGTAGAGGAGGTTGACCGGCGTGAGCGCGACGCCGAAACCCAGAGCGAGATTGGCAAGCAGATCCACCGTGTCCCTCTCAGCGCACGCCGCGAGCGTCGGTGCTGTTCACCTCAGTGCGCGCCAGGCCAGATGCCGATCTGCAGCTTGAGCCCGATCACGAAGACGCCGACGACGAGGACGGCCAGCACGATACCGCTGATGACTGCCTCCCTGGGCCGGAACTCGTGGCTGGCGGCACTGGCCAGTACGATCAGGATGATCGCCGATATCGCGAGTCCAGCGCGGGTGACGATCAGGCCGAACAACACGACGCTGCCAAGCGTCACCAGAACGGGCCGCCACTTCCAGCCAGGCAGCGGCGATCCGCTCAGCCGCAGCGACCGCAGCGCGAGTATGGCGCCGAGGACGATCAGCAGGATGCCGAGCAGGCGCGGGAAATAGCCGGGCCCCATCCGCGCGGCGGTGCCGAGCGTGTAGTTGGACGCTATCGCGATCGCGGCAATCCCAGTCGCGACGAACAGCAGACCGGCGACGAGATCCTTGGGGCTGCGCACGACCGCCATCACTTGCTCCCCGGACGTCCTCGACAACTACAGACCGCCCTTGGCGCGGAGTTCCTTGAAGTAGGCGTCGAGACTCTGGGCCTGCAGCCGTTGCTGCAGCTGCGGCTTCACCTCGTCGAAGCCCGGGATCTTCGCCTCGCGGATATCGGTGACTTCGATCACGTGCCAGCCGAACTGGGACTGCACGGGCTGAGCGGTGAACTTGCCCTTCGGCAGCTTGACCATCGCCTCGGAGAACGGCTTGACGAAATTGCCCGGCGCATTCCAGTCGAGATCACCGCCGTTGGCCTTGGAGCCGGAATCCTTCGACCGCTCGGCGAGCTTCTCGAACTTGCCGCCTTTCTGCAGCTCGACGATGACTTCCTTCGCCTCGTCTTCCTTTTCCACGAGAATGTGGCGCACCTTGTACTCCTTGTCGCCCATCTGTGCCTTGATGGTGTCGTATTCCTTGCGCAGCGACGCCTCCGGGACCGGGTTCGCCTTGACCCAGTCCGAAACGTAGGCACGCACCAGCACTGTCTGCGATGCGAGGTCGATCTGGTTCTTGATGTCGGCGTTCTTGTCGAGCCCCTTCTTTTTTGCCTCGCGCACGAGAAGCTCGCGGGTATTGAGCTCCTCGCGAATCGCATTGCGCAGCTCGGGCGTATCGGGCTGGCCCTGACGCCAGGCGCTCCTTCAGCAGGAAGTCGAAATAGACTTTGGGGTAGAGCTCCTTGCTCGCCGCCGGTGCCGCGGCCTGACCCTTCGCGGGGGCGGCCTTGTCCTGCGCCTGGGCCGGCACGCCGGCCAGCATGGCGACGGCCGCCATTGCGGCGAGGGTGATCGAAGTGCGGTTCATCGTGGGCATTCCTTTACGGTTGGGGAGGGAATTCTTCGGGAGTCAGCGCCTTGATCGAAAGCGCGTGAATCGGGAGCGGAACGAGGTCGGCAACTTCGCGCAGCACGCGTTGGTGGCGCTGCAATCGCGGCATTCCGCAGAACAAATTCGACACGATCACCATGGAAAAGTGCCCGCCGCCCCCGGCGGCGCCCGCATGGCCGACGTGCGCGGCGCTGTCGTCGCGAATCTCCAGCATGGCAGGGGCAAGTGGTGCGAGGCGCAGACGCAGCAGCGCGGGGACATCCATGGTTTTGGGCACACCCTGGGCACTGTGCGCGCCCCCTGCGCGAGGGACCTTGCCTTCCTTGGGGCGGCGCGGAAGGCTCACGCGGTTTCCTCGGTCGCGGTCTCCTCGGTCGCGTAGCGCGACAGCCAGACCCCCTGCGCCAGCGCGAACACGAGAAAGAGCCCGATGCCACCCCACACCTTGTACAGGACCCAGGTCTGCTCGGAGTAGTGGAACGCGACGTACCAGTTGGCTACGCCCATCAACGCAAAGAACGCCACCCATGCCCAAGTCAGGCGGGTCCAAACGGGCGGAGGAAGGATGACCCCCTTCATCAGATAGGCGAGCAGGTCACGGCCGAATCCCAGCTTGCCGACGGCGAGAATCGCGCCAAACAGGCCGTAGAGAACGGTAGGCTTCCACATGATGAAAGTCTTGTCCTGCAGCAGCAGCGTCGCGCCGCCGAAGACCGCGATGATCACCAGCGACAGCCAGTGTGTGACCCCTGCGCGACCATGCTTCCAGTGGATCCAGGAAATCTGCAGGACCGAGGCAACGATCGCCACGCCGGTGGCGACGAAGATCCCCTGCCACAGGTAGGCGCCGAAAAACAGCAGCAGCGGAAAGAAATCGACGAGTAATTGCATAACCGATCATTATACCCTCTGAGCGTCAGGTCTGACTATATGACGGGATCGGGCGTCGACGGCCGGACCGCCGGGGCATGCGCCCGCATCCGGTGTCATCACGGGCGCGGCGCGAGGAGGCGGCGCAGGCGTGCCCAATCGAACGCCGGACCAGGGTCCGTCTTGCGGCCGGGCGCAATGTCGCGATGGCCGACGATGTCGTCTATCGGGAACGACCGGCGAAGCACCCGGATCAACCGGGCGAGCATCGTGTACTGCGCGGCGGCATAGGCAGTGTCGTCGGCCCCTTCCAGCTCGATGCCGATGGAGAAATCGTTGCAGCGTTCGCGGCCTTTCCAGGCCGATGCTCCGGCGTGCCATGCCCGTTCGAGGCAGCGGACGAACTGGATGAGCTCGCCGTCGCGCCGGATCAGAAAGTGCGCCGAGACCTTCATGCCCGCGATGCCCGCGTAGTACGGATGCGCGTGCGGATCGAGACGGTTGGTGAAGAGGCGAATGATGCCGTCGCCGCCGTACTCACCCGGCGGCAGCGAGATGCCGTGCACGACGATGAGCGAGACCACCGCTCCCGCCGGGCGCGCGTCGCGATTGGGCGATCGGACTTGCCGCGCCAGATTCGCGTAACCGCGCTCGTCCAGCGCGAGTTGCCTGCGCCTGGCGCTCAATCCGGCCGCCCCGGGAAAAGCGGGGTCCGATACGGCTCCCGGCAATTCTTCGGCTTGACTCCGACAGCCCGAAAAATCGTAGCTGGCCCCACTTTCGCTATTTGATGCCCAGCCGCTCCATGCGGTAGCGCATCGCGCGGAAGGTGATGCCCAGCAGCTTCGCGGCGGCCGTGCGGTTATAGCGCGTCTTCTCCAGCGCTTCATTGATCGCCGCGCGCTCGACGCGATCGAGGTAATCCTGCAGCGGCCACTTGTCGCCGGCGGTCACCACGAACTCGGATTCCTCGGCGACAGGGGTCAGATGCAGGTCCTCGGCGGTGATCCTCTGCGGATCGATGGCGAGCGAGAGTCCGCGCTCGAGCACGTTCTCGAGCTCGCGCACGTTGCCCGGGAACGGATAACGCTCCAGGGCCGCGACAGACTCGGCATCGAGCCGCGCCGGATTTCCGCGCGACAGTCGAGCGAGGATCGCGTTGGCGATCAGCGGGATGTCCTCGCGCATGTCGCGCAAGCTCGGCATCGCGAGCTCGATCACATGCAGCCGGTAGTAGAGGTCCTGCCGGAATTCGCCGCTGTCGACCAGCGCCGCAAGCTTCTTGTGGGTTGCGCTGATGATGCGAACGTCGACGGCATCCTCCTGTGTCGAGCCGACCTTGCGCACCTTTTTTTCCTGGATAGCGCGCAGGAGCTTGACCTGCATCTGCAGCGGCAGGTCCGCGACCTCGTCGAGGAACAGCGTTCCACCGTTCGCCGCCTGGAAGAATCCGTCGCGATCGGCCTCGGCGCCGGTGAACGCCCCTTTGCGATAGCCGAAGAATTCGCTTTCCATCAGGTTCTCGGGAATCGCTCCGCAGTTCACCGCAACGAACGGCAGTTCGGCACGGGTGCCGCCCCCGTGGATCATCCGGGCGGCGAGTTCCTTGCCGCTGCCGGACTCTCCGTTGATGAAGACCGGCGCCTGGCTCTTCGCGAGCCGTTCGATCATGTCGCGGACGTGCATCATCGCCGGCGATTCGCCGAGCAGGCTGTAACCCGAAGGTGGCGGCGCTTTCTCCGGTACCTTCAGCGCCTGCTTGACCAGCGCGCGCAGCTGTTCCAGTGCCACCGGTTTCGCCAGGTAATCGAAAGCGCCGGCCTTGAGCGCTGCCACCGCGTTTTCGGCACTGCCGTAGGCCGTGATCACCGCGACCGGCAGGTCCAGCCCCTTCTGGTTGATGTGCTCGACGACGCGCAGCCCCGTTCCGTCCGGCAGGCGCATATCGGTAAGGCAGAGGTCGAAGGGTTCCGCATCGAGCAGGGCGATCGCTTCGGTGACGGTCTCGGCGCGCGTGGTGTCGAGACCCATGCGCGAGAGCGTGAGTTCCAGCAGCTCCAGCAGATCGGGTTCGTCGTCGATCAGAAGTACTCTGGGCTGGCCGCGGGATTTTCTGGACATTGTTTACCTCTTGTTCACTACCGGATTGAATGCGCGCTTCATGGTCATGCGGAAATGTGCCCCGGGCCCCCGGGGCAGAAGTTCAAGCGCCGCGCCATTGGCGTCGGCGAGCTCGCGCGCGATGTAGAGCCCGAGGCCCGTCCCGCCTGGCCGCGTGGTGAAGAACGGCTCGAAGATCTGTCCCCGCAACTCGCCGGGGATACCGGGTCCGTCATCCGCAAGCTCGTAGATTATCGCATCCCCGAGATAGCCCGGGCGCGCCGCAATACGAATGCTGCCTTCCTTCTTCTGGCAGTGCTGCCACGCGTTGCGTACCAGATTCCAGACGATCTGGTTCAGGTGGCCGCGATCGAACATGACCCGCACGTCGCCGGGAATCAGGATGGTGAATGCGCTTGGCGGCATGTTCTCCGCCTGGACGATTTCGTCGAGCAGCGAGTGCATGAACTCGCCGAGGACGACCATCTCAGGCTGCTGCCGGTCGCGCCGGTTGAGCTGCAGCACCTCTCCGACGATGCGGTCGATGCGTTTCGCGTTGTTGCGGATCATCCCGAGCAGCCGCGCGCCCGCGGGAGGGACTGCGCCGTCCTCCTCGAGCAGTTGCGCCGCCTGATTGATGGCCGAAAGTGGATTGCGCACCTCGTGCGCGATCGAAGCCGTGAGCCTGCCCAGCGCCGCGAGCTTCATCTGTTGCGCCTCGTTCTGAGCGCGTCCGAGGTCTTCGAGGTAGATCAGGGTTCCCCCGTTCAGGCCTGAACCGATGCGGACCAGCCGCACGCGCAGGAGCCGTTGCGTGGATTCCACTTTGAACGGCGGCAAGGCCTCCGTGTAGTCCTCCTGCCAGCGGCGCCAGTAGTCGTGCAGCGTCGAGCTGAACTCGGCCAGTCGCATGCCGCCGCGCATCCGGCCGAAACCGCCCAGGAGCCGGGTTACCTGGGCGTTGTGGCCGCGCACGACTCCATTGAGGTCGACCACGAGCACGCCATCCTGCATGTCCTGGATGATCAGCCGGTTGACCTGTTCCAGGTTCGCGACGTCGATGCCACGCTGCGTGGCGAGCTCTTCCGAGGCCTTCGTGTACCGACCCAGCGCAACGGCGATGCCGATCGTGGCGAAATAGCCAAATCCGATGAGTCCCGTCTGGAACGGCTGGGCGCCGCTGACGTGGCCTTCGAGCATGCGCCAGACGTCCAGGCCGAGCAGAATGAAGCTTGCGATCGCGGCGTGAAAGAACGCGGTCTGCGTGCGCAGCAGCCAGCCGCTGACGGCGAGCTGTGGAAAGAGCAGGATCGGCAGCGAGCCGCCGGTGCCGCCGCCGGCGACCATCACCAGCGCAATCCCGAGAACGTCGCCGGCAAGCAGTGCCGACACGAGCGTGGGCAGGCTCGCGGGCAGCGTCTCGCGCTGAACGATCCAGAACGAAGCGAGACCGAAGGTGAAGTAGACCATGGACGCCGTGAGAAAGGCGTTCGGCGCGGAGACGCCGAGCACCCGGAGGTCGAGCACCATCGCCGATCCGAGCAGCGCGGCGCCGCAGACTGCGCGATAGATACCGACAATCCAAAGGATCCGGCGCCCCGACTCGGACTGCGCAACCGGCAGCCGCGACTGCTCGATCGGTGGCGTGAGCGATGGTGCTGGCATCGAGGGGGTCGCCTCAGCGCGGCTGCGTGCACGCAGGGTCGCCGCAGGTCAGGCCCCCCGGCCCCGGAATGGCGTCCTTCTGCGGCAGGTAGACGCCGCAGCGGGTGCAGCGAACCATCGTTTCCTCGGGGGACGCCGATGCCGGGCCGCGCCGCGAGGCAGCCGGAGCGGCGCTTCGCCTTGGCGACGTTCAGGAGCCGCAACGCGAACAGCAGCACGAAGACGACGGCGATCCAGATCAGTATCTTGGTCATGCGCCGGTCGTGAAGATCTTTCCCGGATTGAAGATGCCGGAAGGGTCGAGGGCAGCCTTGACGGTGCGCATCAGGTCCAATTCGACCACGCTCTTGTACCGGACGAGATCGCCGCCCTTCTGCTGGCCGATCCCGTGTTCGGCGCTGATGCTGCCACCGTGCCGGACGACGAGATCGTGGACGATCCGGTTCGCGCGCTCGGTGTTCTCCAGGAAAGCCTTCGGCGCGACACCCTCCGGGGCCGCGAGATTGTAGTGCAGGTTGCCGTCGCCGAGGTGGCCGAAGGTGACGAACCGCACGCCTGGCAGCGCTGCCGTCAGCGCTGCGCCGGTTTCGTCGAGGAAGCCGGGGATCACGGAAATCGGAACGGAGATGTCGTGCTTGATGTTGGGACCATCGCGGCGCTGCGCCTCTGCGATGTTTTCTCGCAGCGCCCAGAGCGAGCGTGCCTGCTCGACCGAATGCGCTATCGTCGCGTCCCGCACGATGCCTGATGCGACCGAGGCCTCGAGGGCCCGCTCGAGCTCGTCCGATATCGGGGAATTGCTCGCGTTGTCGTCGATCTGGAGCAGCACGTACCACGGACTGCCGGGGCAGGGGTCCGGCAGGCCAGGATGATGCCGGCGCGACAACGCGACCGAAAGGGCAGACATCAGCTCGAAGCCGGTGATCCTGTCGCCCAGGGCCTGCCGAAGGGCGAAGAGCAGGCGAACGGCCGCGGCGACGTCGGGCAGCGCAGCGAGCGCCGTGACCCGCGTCTTGGGGGCAGGGTAGAGCTTCAATACGGCCGCCGTGACGATGCCGAGCGTGCCTTCGGCGCCGATGAAGAGCTGCTTCAGGTCGTAGCCGGTATTGTCCTTGCGCAGGCCGCGCAACCCATCCCAGACCCGGCCGTCGGCGAGCACGACTTCGATACCGAGGACGAGTTCGCGCGTGTTTCCGAAGCGCAGCACCGCATGGCCACCGGCGTTGGTCGACAGGTTGCCGCCGATCGTGCAGCTGCCCTCCGCGGCCAGCGAAAGGGGAAACATGAGGCCCGCCCCGGCGGCGGCCTGGTGGACCAGTGCGAGCGGAACGCCGGCCTCGACGGTTAGAGTTGCATTGGCCGGATCGACGGCGCGCACGCGGTTCAGTCGCACCAGCGAGAGGACGATCGCGTTGCCCCGGGCATCCGGAGTGGCCCCGCCGCACTGGCCGGTATTGCCTCCCTGCGGCACGATGGGCACGGCGAGATCCGCGCAGGCGCGCACCACCGCGGCTACCTGACCGGTGCTGCCTGGCCGCACGACCGCCGCGGCGTCCCCGTGGTAGCGGCCCCGCCAATCGGAAAGGAAGGGCGCCATGTCGGCCGGATCGGTGAGGACCTGGTCGCTTCCGACGGCCGCGTCGAGCCGCGCCCGCAGGATTGCGCGAATGTCCGTCATGACCGGCGATGATAACGGATAAGCCTTCCGGTCGCACCCGCAACGGCATCCGAACCGGACGACCCTGAAGCGTCCGCACGGTCCGGGTTACCCGATCTCACTCATCCTTGTTCATCACTTCCCAGGGACGGACCATCGGCGGATGCAATTCGTCGTAATAGTCGCGCAGCGCGAAAATCTCGCGGAGGACGTCCACCGGGAATCCCTGGCGATTGCCTCGCCTGTCGACGAGCAGGTCATCGACATAGCGCCGCAGCGAATCGGGGTCCTTCCACAATACGGCGATCAGATTGGCCACGCGCGGGAACTCGGCCATCAAGGTCGTCGGCTGCACCTCCGCAGGCAACACGGAGGCCCAGGCGATGGTGGGGCGGAGGAGGCCGCTCGCGGGCTCCGACGCGCGCCGCTTGGTCCAGTCCTCGCTTGCAATCGGCGGGACGCCAAGGGGTCTTTGTCCCATGCCGATCGCGAGATCGTTGGGCGGCACGCGATCGGTACGGCGATAAATGGACATGGTTGGGCAGTAATTTCCCTGTTAAGGAAGTCGAAATGCCCCGATCCCGTTGCAACCGGGATCTCGGATGCCACACAAGCAAGACACGGGCCAGGGACCGCAGGCGATTCTCTCAAGTCGTCGGGAGGTGACTTCGGGCGATCCGTCGGAGTTGCCGACTGATCGCCATCGGTAACGGGCAGCCGTCCTATGGCTCAAAGCACGCCGATCCGCACGAATCAGGCGCCCCGGAATGCTGCCGGACGCGGTACGATTGGATGTTCTGAAGCGACGCGTCTCGTTCGGAGGTAGCGGAAGGGGGGAGCCCATGGCGGAAGGGAAGAAGGCGGAAGGCGGCGCCTCATACGACGACATCGCCGGGTTCATGCAGAAGATGTGGAATCCCTTCGGGGTTCCGGTGCCGGGCTTTGGCCCGCCCGGGGCCGCGGCCGGTGTGCCCGGTATGGCGACACCACTTGCGGGGGCGTCCGGCGCCCTCCCGTTCCCGAATCCCGCGACGATGTTCGCCACGCTCGACCCGGCCGAGCTGGAACGCAAGATCAATGAACTGAAGATCATCGAGGGCTGGCTGCAGATGAGCCTCAACCTGATGCAGCTGAGCATCAAGACAATGGAATTGCAGAAGGCCTCGCTCGAGGCGCTGCGCGGCACGCAGGTTCCGGGCGCGGACAAGTCGGCGTCCGGCGGGCGGGACGCCTGAGGCTGGCCGGTATTCATCCATCCCGCACGACAGCGGAGCAAGCCATGCCCATCGTCCTGTATTACGGTTCGGGCTCCCCCTACGCGTGGCGCGTGCAGTTCGCGCTCGAGCACAAGGCACTCCCATACGAGCGAAGGGTGCTTTCGTTCGCCGCGGGAGACACGCGCAAGCCGGAGTTTCTGGCGCTCAATCCGCGGCACCGGGTACCGGTGCTCGTGGATGGGGACTTCGTCCTGTACGAATCCAACGCGATCGTCGAGTACCTGGACGAAGCGTATCCGGCCACCGGCGCGCCGCTCTTTCCGGGCGATGTCCGCACGCGTGCGCTCGTGCGCCGCCTGATCATGGAAGTCGACGGCTACTTCGACGATGCGATCGACCCGCTGATCACACAAGCGTTCAACAAGAAGCCCGAGGAGCGCAACCCGACGGAAATCGCCAAGGGGCGTCAGGCCGTCGTCGAGGAAATCGCGCTGTTCACCAAGGCGATGCGAGGCGAGTTTCTGGCCGGTCCGCTCTCCGCCGCGGACTTCGCGCTCTATCCGATGGTCGCGTTTCTGAAACGCTGCGAGCTGAAATTGCCCGACCTCGACGCCGACGGCATGCTCACGCCCGAGTTCCGTGCGTGGAAGGGGCGGATCGAGGGCCTGTCCTATTTCGAAAAGACTGTGCCACCCCACTGGAAGCAGGGCTGAGGAGGCTGCCATGGAACTCTCGACATCGGCCTTTGCGAACAACGGTGTCATTCCGGCCGAGTTCGCGTTCTGCGCGATGGATGCGGTCGCGCATGTGAGACTTTCGGCCAACCGCAATCCGGACTTCACGTGGAGGGGGGTACCGGCGGGAACGAAGTCGCTGGCGCTGCTCTGCCACGATCCGGACGTTCCGTCGCGTGGCGAGGACGTCAACCAGGAGGGCCGAACCGTGCCGGCCTCGCTGGCGCGTGTCGAATTCTTCCATTGGGTGCTGGTCGACCTGCCGCCCGACACTCCGGCCATTGCCCGCGGCGAGTTCTCCGACGGCGTCACCGCTCGCGGAAAGCCGGGGCCGCATGCTCCGCGCGGCGCAAGACAGGGGACCAACGATTACACCGGCTGGTTCGCGGGCGACAAGGACATGGTCGGCAACTACTTCGGTTACGACGGGCCGTGCCCGCCTTGGAACGACGAAATTCCGCATCGCTACGTCTTCACGCTGTACGCGCTCGACGTGCCGCGGCTCGAAGTGGCGGGCGTCTTCTCGGGGGCCGGCGTGCGCGCGGCCATGGCCGGGCATGTTCTCGCTCAGGCCTCGGTGAGCGGCCGCTACACGTTGAATCCCGCGGTCACGCTGTAACTTCGGCCAACCGACGCGTGGTGCGTCACGGCCGCACAGCGGGCGTCTCGAGCGGCAATCCGGCCGCGCGCGCCGCGAGATAGAGCTCGATCTCGACGAATTCCAACGCGCCGAAGGGGAAAGGCTCGGCGCGCACCCCGATGAGGCAACCGCGCAGGCGGCGCTGCAGCGACCCCATGCCCTGCCATTCCAGCCGGTAGATCGGGTAGCCCGTCGGATGTCCCTGCGGAATGACACTGCTGCCGAGGCGCTTGCCGGCGTTGTCGTCGTGGCACTGCGCGCAGGCGAGGTCGAGCTGACCGAAGCGCTGCCGGTAGAACCGTTCGCCACGCTCGCGGAACGCCGCAAGCTGCGGTTCGGCGGCCGCGACGATGGGCATGCCGCGCGACTGATGCGCGACGAAGGTTTCGAGGCCCAGAAGCTCCTGGCTTTCCGCGCGCAGCGGCCCGGCGCGCTGTCCGCGTTCGCGGCACAGGTTGATGCGCTGGCTCAGATTGACCGGGCGTTGCAGTTGCGCGTCGAACCCCGGGTAGCGCGCGGCCACACCGCGCATGCCGGCCGCCGCCGCGCCGTGGCAATCGGCGCACGACTTCTGCGCCGTGCCTGCCGGCGTTGCCCACAGCGCCTCGCCGTCGCGTACCCACAGCATCCCGGGATTCTGCGTGTCGTCGCGCTGCATCGCCTGCGTCGACGGGCCCATCGCATCGAACCCGGAACGCCGCGCGGTCGGCCGGCGCCTGCGCGGCGCTCGCGAGCGCGAGACAGCATCCGACCACCGCCGCGACGGCGCGAACAAGCGCAATGACGGCTGGGGGCGCGGCCCGCTTCATGCGACGGTGATCGCCACCGTCTCCGTCTGCAGGAAGCCGTTGTCTCCTTCCCAGGTGAATGCCAGCGTCCCGCTGTCGGCGGCGATCATATGGAACGCGCAATAGGGATTGGCCGAGATCGCGGGGAAGAACTCGGCGCTGAAGATCGGCTCGCCGTTATAGCGGCATGCGAAACGGCGGATGATGTCCCGCGGCAGCTTCTGGCCGTCGCTGCCCGAGCGAAAGCCGGTCTCCATCGGATGCGCGATCAGCGTGCGGATCTCGATGATCTCGCCGCGCTTGGCCAGCTGCGGCACGTTGATGATCGCGCGGGCCATCGCTTCAGCGCTCCGGTCCGCGGCAGCGACGGCGGTGCACGCAGCTGTTCATCATCCGTCGCCTTCGATGCAGGCGGCCAGCACCACGACCACCTCGACCGTCTTCGACCAGAACGTGCCGTCGCTCATCTGCGCCACGGCCACCAGTTTCTGCGACGTGGCGAGACGAATGCGCGTGGCCACGCTCGCCCGTCCGGCGCGCGGAGACAGCTTGAATCGCGCCACGTCGCGCTCCGGATTGCGCTCGTTGAACACCGCGATCGCGGTGACGTGATCCGCGGCCGTCATCGGGCTGTCGACGCTCACCGTGACGGGCACGGTGTTGCCGTTGTCGACCAGCGCGGCGACATTGAGCGTCACTTTCCCCGTGCGCACCGGTGCGCCGCCGGCAAAGGCGTCGATCGCCGCGGCAAGCTCGCTCGGCGCCGCCGCAGCGGGACGTACCACGATCCATGCCGCCAGCCCCGCACCCGCGGCGAGCGCAGCGCGGCGGGAGGTCGACTGCGGTGCAGCGGTCGCAGGCAAGGTCGGCGTCGCCATTCGAAGGTCCCGGGATCAGTCGCGCAACGTGTGCAGCAAGGCTATGACATCCTCGATCTGCTGCGCGTTCAACAAGGGCTGGTCACGCCACGCGTGGCCGACCCGCGTCAGCGCTTCGGTGCGGTAGTACGCGGGCATGATCGACTGCGGATTCGAGCGGCGGCTGTCGACCAGGCGCAGTCGCAACTGGCCTGCGGACCAGCGCTTGCCTGCACCGCTGAGGTCCGGCGCCAGCGTGCCCTGGAAGCGCTCCTCGGGGAACGGCCCGCTGTGGCACAGCAGGCACAAGCCCACCTGCCGATTGGTGACGATGGCACGCCCGCGTGCTGCGTCGCCCGGCGTCGCGGTCAGCGGCGCGGGTATCGCGTCGCCGACCACGGTGTACGGGCGCAAGCCCGCATCGGCTTGCGCGTGCACCGGGTCGCCCGCCACGACGACCATCAGTGCGAGCACGCAGCACGGTCCGTACGCTCGACACGAGCGCATTCCGGCGACCGCTCAGGCCTTCTTCAGGCTGTGGTTCTTCAGCGGCAGGTCACGAATGCGCTTGCCGGTCGCGGCGAAGATCGCATTGAGCACCGCCGGCGCCGCGACGGCGATCGTCGGCTCGCCGACGCCGCCCCAGAAGCCGCCCGAAGGCATCACGATCGTCTCCACCGCGGGCATTTCGTCCATCCGCAGCACCTGGTACGTGGTGAAGTTGTCCTGCTCGATGCGCCCGTCCTTGACCGTGCATTCGCCGTAGAGCGCCGCCGACAGCCCGTACACGAACGAACCCTCGACCTGCGCCTCGATCTGCTGCGGATTGACGGCGTGGCCGGAATCGGTCGCCGCGACGATGCGGTGCATTTTCAGCGTGCCGTCGTCGGCCACCGAGACCTCGGCGCAGGCGGCGACGTAGCTGCCGAAACCCATCGTCTGGGCAAGGCCGCGATGGACGCCCTTCGCCGGCGGCTTGTCCCAGCCCACGCGCTCGGCGACCGCATTCAGGACGGCCAGATGCTTCGGGCTGCTCGCCATCAGCTTGCGCCGCAGCGCCAGCGGGTCCTGGCCGGTCGCGTGCGCGACCTCGTCGATGAAACACTCGAGGTAGATCGTGTTCTGGTTCAGGTTCACGCCGCGCCAGAAGCCGGGCGGAACCGTCGGATTGCGCATCGCGTGGTCGATCAGCAGCGCCGGGAAGGTGTAGCCGATCGAGGCTTCCGGCCCGGGCGGGTTGAGCCCCTGGAACACCACCGGGTCCTTGCCGTCCTTGATGTTCTGGGGGAAGACGCCGGCGAGGATCGACTGGCCCGAGATGCGCATGTGCAGGCCGGTGATGTTGCCCTGCGCGTCGAGGCCCGCGGTCAACTTGCACTGGGTAACCGGATGATAACGGCCATGCAGCATGTCCTCTTCGCGCGACCAGATCAGCTTGACCGGCGTGCCGGGCATCTCCTTGGCGATCGCGACGGCCTGGCGCACCCAGTCGTGCACGGCGCCACGGCGGCCGAATCCGCCGCCCAGTAGCAGCTTGTAGACCTCGCACTTGGCGAGCGGCAGGTCGGCGGCCTCGGCCGCCGCGGCGAGCGCGGCCTCGCCGTTCTGCGTGGGCGTCCAGACCTCGCAGCGCTCGGGCGTCCAGCGGGCCGTGGCGTTCATGGTCTCCATCGTCGCGTGGTTCTGGTGCGGGTAGGAGTACACCGCCTCGACCTTGCGTGGCGCCGCCGCGATGGCCGCGCGCGCGTCGCCCGACGAATTGCCGACCACCGCGTCGTTGGCGTCGAGCCCGGCCTTCAGCACCTGCGGCGAAGGCGGCGCTCGATTCCTTGACATTGGGGCCGTAGTCCCACTCGATCGGCAAGGCATCGAGCGCGGTCTTCGCGTGCCACCACGTGTCGGCGACAACCGCCACCGCGGAATCGCCGACGCGCACCACCTTCTTCACGCCCTTGCGGTTCATCACCGCAGCGGCGTCGACGCTCGTGATCTTGCCGCCGAACACCGGGCAGTCCTTGATCGCGGCATTCACCATTCCGGGCAGCTTGAGATCGAGCCCGTAGATCTGCTTGCCCGTGACCTTGTCGACCGTGTCGAGCCGCGCCAGGCGTTTGCCGGCGAGCTTCCAGTCCTTCGGGTCCTTCAGCTTGACGTTGGCGGGTGGCGTCAACTTCGCCGCCGCGGCCGCCACCTTGCCGTAGGTCGTCTTGCGGCCGGAAGGCGTGTGTGTGATCACGCTCGCGGCGGCAACGCATTCCGCGGCGGGGACCTTCCACCCGTCCGCGGCGGCCTGCACCAGCATCATCCGCGCCGTGGCGCCGCCCTTGCGCACGTAGTCCTGCGATTCGCGAATGCCGCGGCTGCCGCCGGTCGAGAAATTCGCCCCAGATGCGATTGCGGGCGAGGTTCTGCCCGGGCGTCGGGTATTCGGTGGTCACCTTCGCCCAGTTGCAGTCCAGTTCCTCGGCCACCAATTGCGCGAGGCCGGTGAGCGAACCCTGTCCCATTTCGGATCGGGCGATGCGAATGACGACGGTGTCGTCGGGTTTGACGACGACCCAGGCATTCACCTCGGGCGCCGGCGCAGCGACGGGCGCCGCGCCGGGCACCATCGCGGCGCCGGCAAACGGGATGTGGAAGCCGACCACGAGCGTGCCGGCGGCGGCTGCGGATGAACCTAGGAAGCGGCGGCGAGAGAGGGAGGTGGTCATGTCGTGCTCCCGTCGGCGTGCTGGATCGCCAGCCCTGCGCTCTTGACGTTGCCGCCGTTTGCCGCAGCATGGATCGCCGCGCGCACCCGGTTGTAGGTGCCGCAGCGGCAGATGTTGGTCATCGCGGCGTTGATGTCGGCATCGGTGGGGTTCGGCGTCGCCTTGAGCAGCGCCGCCGCGGCCATGATCATTCCGGTCTGGCAGAAGCCGCATTGCGGCACGTCCAGCGCGGCCCAGGCCTTTTGCACCGGATGCGAGCCGTTCGCCGACAGCCCTTCGATCGTCACGATCTTCTCAGTGACCTTGACGGTCGACACCGGGCGCACGCAGGTGCGGGTCGGCACGCCGTCGATATGGACCGTGCACGCGCCGCACTGCGCAACGCCGCAGCCGTACTTGGTGCCGGTCAGCCCGAGCTGCTCGCGCAGCACCCACAGCAGCGGCGTTTCCGGCTCGGCATCGTAGCTGCGAACCTTGCCGTTGACGTTCAAGCTTGGCATGTCGGTGATCCTTGAAGTGGGGGAGGCGTACAGCGGAACATTCTAGCGAGTCTTGCCTCCGGGTGGGATGGCCGCCGGGATTGGACAGGACGCAGTTCGCGAAGTTTCGCCTCGAACTGCGCGGCAAGATTCGAGCGCTCAGCAGCAGCGGACGATCTCCACCCAGTTTGCGCCTTTTCCCGTCGGGTACTTGTTCAGGAACCGCAGGACACCCGTGCCCGGGTCGATCGCGTAGACGGAGATCGTTTCGGACTTCTCCCCGGTGCAGACCAGGAACCTGCCGGCCGGATCGATGGCGAAGCCGCGGGGCTGACGCTCGGTCGGCGTACTCGCAAGATACGTCAACTTGCCGCTGGCGCCATCGACGCTGAACGCGCCCACGGTGCTGCTCGTGCGCTCCGAGACGTACAGGAACTTGCCGTTCGGCGTCAAGTGAACATCGGCGGCCCAGATGTCGTGGTCGAGATTGCGTTCCGGATTCGGCCCACGCGGCGCGCCGGGAACGAGTCCGCTGTCCGGCGGCAGCCCCGATGCCGAGCTCACCTCCATGAGCAACCCGGTCGTGCCGTCGATCGCCAGCGTGGTGACCGTGCAGAGAAATTCGCTCAGCACGTACAGGAACCGGTTGTCGACGGACATAACGAAATGCCGCGGGCCCGACATCGCCTTCATTGGGTGAGCCGCGTGGATGTTCGGGTGCAGCCGGCCCGACTTCGCGTCGAACGTGAACATAAAGATCGCGTCGCTGCCCAGCGCCGGGACGTAGACGAACCGGTTGGTCTCGTCGACGCCGATCGAATGGGCGTTGCGGCCCACGGTGATCACCTGCAACGGTACGCCAGCGACGCGCCCATCGGCTCCGACGGCGTAGACGCCGACGAGGCTGCTCGCGTACGACGCGGCAAAGAGGAAGCGCCCGGTCTTGTCCAGCGCGACGTACGGAAAGCTGTCCACAAGCGGCGAGGTCGACACCGGCGTCAGCGTGCCGGTGCCGGCATCCACGGCGAGCACATGCACGGACAGCGGTTGCGCACGCGACACCGCGTACAGGAAGCGACGATCCGGACTCACCGCCATCGGCATGATCATGGGCGCCACCTTGACGCGCGGGCCCACCTTCAGTTCGCCCGAATCGAGGAGCCGATAGGTGCCGATGTCGCCGTCCTCGGCGTTCGCAACGTAGACGAAGGTTGCTGCCGGCGCCGGCGTGCCGTCGGCGGGCGCTGCGATCGCGGTCAAGTCCACTCCCGGGTGTTTGGTGTGGAAACCGCATCATCGCCCGCCGGTGTCCGACGTTCAACCGCGCCGCGCGACGGCGCCCCGCATAGTCGGCGCCCTACACGCCGAGATGTTGCTCCTTGCGTCTCCACCCCTCGCAATTCCCATCCATGGGACTGGTGGCGCGGCAGCTCGTAAGGGACGAAGTGCTGCCCGGGCCCTTATGCCAGCCGATCCATCGGATTGGCCGATGGGGACGAGGCGAGCGCTTCTAAACCGCTACCATTTGGCGCCCCGGAGACGAATCGAACGTCCGACCTGCCCCTTAGGAGGGGGCTGCTCTATCCACTGAGCTACCGGGGCGCGCAGCGCGCAGTTTACCGGATTGCATTCGCCGGTCCGGGTGGCATGGGCCGTGTCGAACTTCAAGCGACATCCTGCACCGCGGCCCAGCGCGGGCACGCCAACAGGTGGTCGTTGACGAGCCCGGTTGCCTGCATGAACGCGTAGACAATGGTCGAGCCGACAAAACGAAATCCGCGTTTGCGGAGGTCCTTCGACAGCGCGTCCGACTCCGGGGTATGGGCAGGGACGGTGGCAAGCGTGCGGTGGCGGTTGACCCGCGGCCTGCCGCCCACGAACGCCCACACGTAGCGATCGAAGCTGCCGAACTCGCGCTGCACCGCGAGAACGCGCGAGCGTTGTCCACCGCGCTCCCGATCTTGAGCCGGTTGCGGACGATGGCCTCGTTAGTGATCAGCTGCGCGAGGCGCCGCGCGTCGAATCGGGCCACCTGTGCCGGATCGAATCCGGCGAACGCGGCACGATAGCCATCGCGCTTGTTGAGTATCGTCGACCACGATAGGCCGGCCTGCGCTCCCTCGAGAATCAGGAACTCGAAGAAGACGCGGTCGTCGTGCACCGGCATGCCCCACTCGTTGTCGTGGTAGGCCGCATACAGCGGGCTGCCGTCGGCCCAGGGGCAGCGGAGAAGGGATTTCGGCATCGAGTGAAGGGTGAAGAGATCGCGTCGGATTATCGATGCGCTGTTGCCGCGCGCGCAACCGGCACGGTCACCGATTCCTGCCCGACCGCGCAGGCTGCGCGCGATCCGCATTGCCGCCTCGACGCCAAACGATGACGTCAGGTTCGCCCTTGACCCATGGATGTGTCGCCGGGGCGGTGCCCCGGCCACTGCTCAAGCCCCGGATGCGCGCGAGCGCGACCGATGATCCCTGGCTCGTCATGGCAGAATCGGTGCGTGATCCCTTGGCTGCGACCCGACACGCCATTTCCTCCGCTCGAAGCCGCGCTTTCCGAGCCCAACGGACTGCTCGCGGCGAGCGGCGATCTCACGCCGCAACGATTGCTCGACGCGTACCGGCGCGGCATCTTCCCGTGGTACAGCGGCGACCAGCCCGTCCTTTGGTGGAGTCCCGATCCGCGAATGGTGCTGTTCGTCGACGACTTCCGGATCGCGCGATCGCTGCGCAAGCGGCTGAAGCAGCGCACGATGGAGATTCGCGTGGATACGGCGTTCCGTTCCGTGATCGAGGCCTGCGCGAATGCGCGCCGGCGCGGGCAGAACGGAACGTGGATCACGCCGGCGGTCATCGATGCCTATGTCGCGCTGCACGAACAGGGCAACGCGCACTCCGTGGAGGCCTGGCGCGAAGGCAGGCTGGTCGGCGGGCTCTATGGCGTCGCGATCGGCCGGATGTTCTTCGGAGAATCGATGTTCGCGGACGAACCGGATGCATCGAAGATCGCGCTGGTCCATCTGGCCGGAATGCTGCGCGAGCGCGGTTACCCGCTCATCGATTGCCAGCAGGAAACGGCCCACCTGGCTTCGTTCGGTGCCCGACCGATTTCCGCGCCGCGAGTTTGCCCACCATGTTGCGGCGTTGGTACACTCGAATCAGCCGGATCTGCCGTGGGCGCTCGCGGCGGGTCCGGACCCTGCCACATGAGCAAGCTCAACGACCTCCCGCTGGCGTCGCTCCAGTTCTACGCGACGGCCCCCTATCCATGCAGTTACCTGCCCGAACGGGTTGCCCGCTCGCAGGTGGCGACGCCCAGCCATCTCATCGACACCGAGGTCTATAGCCAACTCGTCCGCATGGGATTTCGCCGCAGTGGGGGATTCACCTATCGCCCGTATTGCGACCGCTGCCAGGCCTGCGTCCCCGTACGGATTCCCGTGGCGGACTTTTCGCCGAACCGAACGCAGCGAAAATGCCTGCGCGTCCACTCGAATTTAGACGTAATTAGACGCAAATTAGCGTACGATGCTGAACATTACGCGCTTTACCTGCATTATCAGCGCCATCGCCACGCGGGTGGCGGCATGGACCAGGACAGTCGCGAGCAGTACCAGCACTTCCTTCTCCACAGCAACGTTTCGACCGAACTTCTCGAGTTCAGAGAGCGAGGTGTGCTGCGGATGGTCGCGCTGATCGACCGTCTGGCCGATGGACTCTCGTCCGTCTATGCGTTCTTCGAACCAGGAGTCCGTGGCGCCAGCTACGGAACCTACAACGTCCTTTGGCAAATCGAACGCTGTCGCAGTCTGGGGCTGCCCTACCTCTACCTCGGCTACTGGATCGCCGAGAGCCGAAAGATGGCGTACAAGGCGACCTTCCGTCCGGTGGAAGGATTGCGGGATGGGGTTTGGCGGGGGTTGTAGCCGCAAGCTGCGCATAATCCCGTCGGAATGCGCAATCCTGACTCGATCACGAAGTCGTTTCGTTTCGATTGACTCGTCCAATCCACAATCTGTAGCATACCTTTGGTCTTAAGACCACAAGGCTGTATGCAAGAAAATGCTTCGAAGATTCCTTGGCTTACGATTCGGTAGGTACTACAGCAGTGCTGGATTGATCGCTGATTTGTTTGCCACAATGTGTCCGTCGGATCGAGGTCTTCAAGCCAAGAATCGCTGACGCGTGAATTGGTTACACAGGTGCGCCATGAACGCAATTGCTGAGCTACGTTTTCTTCCGCAGACTCGGTTTGAGCAAGTCGAGACGCGATTTGACGTTGAGTATGGCGTCTACTGGGCGTTTATGAACCCGAGGCCACGCCCCTGTTTCAATATTCAGCTCCTTGAAGAATTGCGTAGTTACATTGATACGATCGTTGATGACGACTGCCACATTTCGCACATGGGGCAGAAGTATCGCGTCAATTACGGCGTGCTTGCATCGAAGCTTCCAGGAGTTTTTAACCTTGGTGGCGATCTGGTGTTGTTCCGCTCAGCAATCACGGCGAGAGACCGCGGTCAGTTGATTCAGTACGGCGAGAAATGTATCGATGACCTCTTTCCGTGGCATCGCAACTGCGACATGCCAATGACGTCATTCTCGCTGGTGCAGGGCGACGCGCTTGGTGGCGGATTTGAAGCGGCGCTATCCGCAACGGTTGTCGTTGCAGAAGAATCCTCTCGGATGGGATTTCCGGAGATTCTCTTCAACCTGTTTCCGGGCATGGGCGCATACAGCTTTCTTTCGAGAAAGATTGGCCGCCGTGCCGCTGAAGAGATGATCACCAGCGGAACAATCTATGGTGCCCGACAACTCTATGACATGGGTGTGGTCGATGTTCTGGCACCGGATGGGACCGGTGAGGCGGCGATTTATGGCTACATACGTAAGCACGCAAAATCCGCCAATGGACGTCGGGCATTCGAACGAGTCCAAACGGAAATTGCGCCGATATCTCGCGACGAGCTGATGCAAGTTGTCCAGATCTGGGCGGACGCAGCGCTTAGGGTCCAAGATCGTGATCTTAGGATGATGGAACGACTCGTCCGCGCTCAACAGCGAACGGCAGAGGTTGCGTCAACTACGGCGCTGTCTAATGTCGTTCCGATCTGGAAGGCTGGCACAGGCGACTGATGCCGATCGCTGAGTATTCAGCGATGCGATGTGCTACTCAAGCGCAGTCCAGGTCACGACGATTGTGACTGTTGCACTCTGCGCTCTTCGATGTGCGCTTCAAGCGCACGAAGCACATTGTCCGTCGCGCGAGAAAGTTCTTCACTCCACGTTGCGGCCTTGAGCCGCATAGCATCGTTGTTTGCGTTCTCAAAGCGCTGGGCTAGCGCGACCAGTTGCGTTGCTCCAACGCTGCCGGCCCCGCCCTTCAGCGCATGTGCGGCATCCTTCACTTCTTCATAGCGCCTGCGCCGAAAGCGCGTCGACAATTGTCGTTACCAATCGCTCAGCGTCTGAGCGGAAGCCGCGGACGAGTCGCTCCACAAAGGTCGGGTCGGGGGACAGGCGCCCGAGGTCTTCTAGAACGCGGGGATCAACCGCCGGCGTGTCGACAACCGTGAACGTGGGGCGCTCGTCAAGTTTCGGAATTGTGTTTCCGAATAGGCAAGTCCATTGCCCGCGACGCTAGATGCCGCTCAATTGCATCGAGTAGAGATGACGGCACGAATAGGCTTCGCGTACGAATTCTGCTGTTCCCGCTCGTTGGCACTCTGCGATGACTTCAGTCGTTACGTTTGCGGACAAGATCAACACTGGAATTGGATTAGGCGTCGAGAATCTGTAGAGCTTAAGTGCCTCAAGACCGCTTACGATCGGCATCGAGAGATCGAACAACGCCAAATCAAAGCTAGCGCGCTCAAGAGCATCGAGTGCAGCTTCGCCGTTGTTGACAATTGTTACGCGATGACCGCCGCTTTCAAGAATGAGTTGAGCTACACGTTGGTTGGTTGGATTGTCTTCCGCCACGAGAATTCGTGCCCCGCGAATCTTTGTAACATTTGCAGGCTGTTGAGACGGTGAGCATTGAATTTGCGGCAGTGCGTCGTCCGTACGAGATCATTTCCGACGTAAGGTCAGTACCAAGCTGCTCGGATAGTTCTAACGGCAGTTCAAACCAAAAGCAGCTGCCTTCGCCGACAACGCTTTGAACTCCGATTTGCCCGCCCATTAGACCGACAAGTTGTCGGGCAATTGTCGTTCCGAGTCCAGTTCCACCGTAAACGCGTGTGATCGAGTCGTCGGCTTGAGTAAACGGCTCAAAGATGGCCGACTGCTTTTCGGGAGGGATCCCAATACCGGTGTCCCTGACCTCAATCCGGACCCTGGTTTGGGATTGGTCCTGCGCTACGATCATCGCCTTAACTACGATTCCACCGCGCTCGGTAAACTTGACCGCGTTTGCAAGCAGGTTAAGCAGGACTTGACCTAGGTGATGGCTGTCGCCGACAAACCAGCGAGCGGCGTCGGGCGAAATCTGCGGTGTCGATTGCAAGCCCTCTCATGCGGGCTTGTGGCAGCACTACCTTGACGGTTCCGCCAATCAGCTTGCCAAGATCAAAGGGGCGGGTTTCTATCTGTATCCGCCCAGCTTCAATCTTCGCCATATCGAGGACATCCTCAATTTGCGCAAGCAGTAAGTTCGCGGATGTGCCAAGCGTCTCAACTATTTCACGTTGCGATTCGTCGAGTTTGGTTTCGCGCAAGACGTCTGCCATCGCGATGACTCCATTCAGTGGAGTACGCATTTCGTGGCTTACGTTTGCGACAAAGCGGCCTTTCGCCTGATTCGCCTCGTCCGCACGCTTCTTGGCTTCGGTGATACGTTCTGCAAGTACACCGACGTAGAACGGGAAGCACTAGAATGGAGAGGGCGATGCCAATGCTGAGTGACATTTCCTGGCGCCAAAAGTCGCTCATTGCTACTACGAGCGTGAAAGCCAACGAGACTCATTACTTGGCATGCGTGAAGGTAGGCTCGTCCATACCGGAATCCATTACCGAACGTGATGAATAGGTAGACCCCAATGATGACGGCACCTGGTTCACCGGTTTGGATCAGGCAATATGACGTCACCCCGTTGTCGGCGACCATGCCGAGAAATCGGCGCGCCACTGAAACTGAATGTGATGTTAGGATTTGCGCTGTTAGGGCAATCGAGAACAAGAAGAATCCGATTGCCACCGAAAGCACCGATGCTTCCTCGTCGGTGATCTTGCCATCTCGATAACCATTGAAAATGAGGTAAATGAGAACCATGCCTCCGATGGCGACTCGAAGCAACGACTGTTCGAGTTCGGGGCGATGAACGCGCGCCAACATGTCGGTCAAGCCGAAACGGGAGGCCAGCCGTTTCGCAATTGACATTGCGATCGGTACCAGCGGCATTTGGAGTCGCCCAGTCTTCATGTTCTAGCGCTGTCTTACCGCTATCCCTTTGTTACCTAACCATGCTCTAAAGCTACTCGTGACGGCGCTTCCAAGGTCCCGACGCAGAAGCAACTGATCTCGAATCTGCGCGCACGAGACGGCTTTCCGCTCGCCTGTCGGCTCTGGGCTTTGCCCGGGACGCCGACTTGTGAAGAGTGCCGCCTTGATCAATTCTGGAGCAGGTATTCCAAGTAGGTTCTACGATCGCTTTGCAGCCTTTCTTGGCTCAAAGCGGCGTGCCAACCTTAGTCTATGACTACCGTGGTATCGGTCGATCCCGTCCAACGTCGCTCCGAGGGTTTAAGGCGTCGGTTGAAGAATGGGGCAGCAAGGATTGTGCCGCGGTACTCGATTGGTTGAAGGACCGCTTTCCCGGGGCTGAACGCATAGTGGTGGGACACAGTGTTGGAGGGTTTGTGACCGGATTTGTCACAAACGGGACACTAATTGACAAAATGCTGTTGGTTAGTGCGCATACTGGATATTGGCGAGACTATCGCCGCGCGCAGCGGCTCCCGATGTTTCTGCTTTGGCACGCGTTGATGCCAGCGATCACACGCGTCGTTGGCTACTTTCCGGGGCAACGACTACGCCTCTTGGAAGATCTCCCGAGGGATGTCGCGCTTGAATGGGCCGCGCGCCGAAAACCAGAGTTTTGGTGGCACCTCAAGTGCGCGGATGGTTCGATCGATACAGCATTGATCCAGACGTTGCTCGCCCGATTTGCCGCTATCCAGGCACGTACACTTGTGCTTAGCTTTACTGATGATCCATTTGCAACTGACGAGGCCACTGAGCGAATATTGGGGCTGTACGCAAACGCCTCCGTCGTCCCGCTTGGTTCTAAGCGCCGCTGACGGCGATGGGCGAAAAATAGGACATTTTGGATTCTTCAGTTCGCGTTTTCGGATGACTTTGTGGCCCCGCGTGCTTAAGACGTTGCTTCGATAGTCAAGAGTGACGCTGATTGGACTTTGTGTCGTTATGCCGAATGTTGCACCTTGTCCATCGAAGTGTCATGCCGATGCTCCACGGACGCCTAATCCGCCAACTCCGTATAAATCGCTTCTATCCGCGTCCGATCGGCAAGGAATGCGTCGACGCACTTCGGATCGAAGTGTTTGTTGCGTTGTGACTTCAGGAAATCGATTCCCTCGTTGATCGGCCACGCGTGTTTGTAGGGCCGTTCGCTCACCAGCGCGTCGAAGACGTCGGCAACGGCCACGACGCGCGCGACTATCGGGATGTCCTCGCCGTGCAGGCCGTTCGGGTACCCCGTGCCGTCGTATTTCTCGTGGTGCCCGAGCGCGATGATCGAGCCCATGCTCAGATACTTGGATGGGCTGCCCTTGAGGATGTCATAGCCGATGCGCGGATGGGTCCGCATGATTTCGAGCTCGGCGGGACTGAGCGGGCCCTCCTTGATGAGCACGGAGTCCGGGATTCCGATCTTCCCGATGTCGTGCATCGGCGCGGCGACCTCGATCACGTGCACCATGTCTCCGCCCAGGCCGAGGTTCTGGCCGATGAGCCCGGAGTACTTGGCCATGCGCATGAGGTGATTGCCGGTCGTCTTGTCGCGAAACTCGCCGGCCTTTGCCAGCTTGGACAGCGTCTCGAGCTCGCGTTCGTGGATCTCGGAAACGGACCGGTCGACCTGGTATTGCAGCACGCGCGCCTGGTCGGACAGGACGATCTTGTGTCGCCGCAGTTCGAGCAGATTGGCGCAGCGAGCGCGAGTCTCGTGCTCGTCGAGCGGCTTGATCAGGAAATCGGTGGCGCCCGCCTCGAGCGCGTTGTAGCGGACCTGGCGGTCATCGACGACGGTGATGACGACCATCGGAATATCGACGCAGTGTCCCAGGCCGCGGATCTGCTTCACGAGCTCGATGCCGTCGAATTCCGGCAGCTTGAAATCGGTGAGAACCATGTCGACGCGGTTCTGCCGCGCGTACTCCAGCGCACGGCTCGGCGTGTCGAAGAGCTCGAGGTTCAGCTTGGGGTCGATCTGGCGGACGATTTCCGCGATCAGCAGCCGGCTGCTGAACAGGTCGTCGATGATGAGGACGGTATTGCGCTGGGCTCGCGCGAGGGCGAGCTCCGAGATCACGCCGGAGCTTGGGGCGGAACGAGACGGCAAGGCGGACATGGATTCCCTTCCGGGTGGTGCGGCAGTGCGGGATAACGCTATTGGCAAAGCGTCAAAGCAATACTTATGCCGTAGGCCGGACCGGTCCGGGAAGGTGCACTGGGGAATCGTTCGCGCCGTCGGCGTGCGGATCCGCCGGACGCCGCGTCCTGGCGCGGCTCGGAGGACGCGGCGACCGGTCGCATGAACACAAAGGGCCGACTCGGCATGACCGAGTCGGCCCATATATTGTGGTCGGGGCGAGAAGATTCGAACTTCCGACCCCCTGCACCCCATGCAGGTGCGCTACCAGGCTGCGCTACGCCCCGACGTGATCAGCGGATTATAGCCGGATCAGCTGTCGTGGCCCAGAAGCTGACGTATTTCCTCCAGCTCCTGCCGAATATCGACGGGATTCGGCGCATTTCCGTCCGTCCAGCCGGGACGGGAGTGGGCATCGAGACCGAGCGAACGAAAGTCGCCGTCGCGCGCGAGCAGCCATTCGGATTGCGCTGCCGCCGGGGCCGGTGCCGCGATATCGGACTCGAGCCGATGACGCGCGCCGTTGATGGTGAATCCCTGTTCGTAGAGCAGGTCGCGGATGCGGCGAATCAGCAGCACTTCGTGGTGCTGGTAGTAGCGTCGATTGCCGCGCCGCTTGACCGGCTTCAGCTGCGTGAACTCCTGCTCCCAATAGCGGAGCACGTGCGGCTTGACCGCACAAAGATCACTTACCTCGCCGATGGTGAAATACCGCTTGGCGGGGATTGGTGGAAGTTCGGTCTTAGCTCGGCTGTGATCCGGCATGGTTTGCTGCTTCGACCATGGCCTTCAGCTTCTGGCTCGCGTGGAAGGTGACCACGCGGCGGGCGGTGATGGGGATTTCCTCGCCGGTCTTCGGATTCCGCCCGGGACGTTGCGGCTTTTCGCGCAGCTGGAAGTTGCCGAAGCCGGACAACTTGACACTGTCGCCCCGCTCCAGGGCGATCCGGATTTCCTCGAAGAAATGCTCGACCATGTCCTTCGCTTCGCGCTTGTTGAGGCCCAGCTGCTCGAAGAGCAAATCGGCCAATTCGGCTTTCGTGAGCGTCATCGCGGATCCTACTGGCGAAGCGTCGCGCCGAAGCGGGAGGCGAGGACCTGGAGCAGTCCGGCCATCGTCGCGTCGATCTCGACGTCGGTCAAAGTACGTTCAGTATCCTGCATAAGCACAAGAATCGCAAGGCTTTTTTTGCCAGGTTCGATTCCGGGGCCGCGGTAGACATCGAACAGCGTGATGGTGTCGACGTGGGCCGGCTTGGCGGCGTCGAGCGCGGTCAGGATTTCCTGCGCCGGGAGGCGTGTCGGCGACGACCACCGCCAGGTCCCGGCGGACGACGGGCAGCCTGGACACCGCGCGAGCCGTCGGGAGCCCGCAGGTCAGCAGCGAGGCGAGGTCGAGCTCGAACAGGATCGGCGCGCGCGGAAACTCGAACTCTTTCACGATCCGCGGATGCAGCTCGCCGAGCCAGCCGACAGGCGATTCCGTCGACGAGCACGCGGGCGGCGCGTCCCGGATGGAGCAAGGCGTGCTCGGTGCGCACGGTCGTCAAGGTCCGCGGCGCGACCAGCCCCTCGAGGTCGCCCTTGACGTCGAACAGGTCGACGGAGCGAGCCGCGCATCCCCACTGTTCGGGCAGCGCATCCCCGTAGGCGAGGCCACCCAGGCGCACCGGCTGGTCGTAGCCCTGGTCGGCGCGCCAGAAGCACCGGCCGGCCTCGAACACGCGAATGCGCTCGTGCTTCCGCGCGAGGTTGGTGCGCAACACGTCGAGGAGTCCGCCGGCAAGCGTCGTTCGCATCACGTCGAGATGGGCCGCGATCGGATTCTTGACGGCGATCGGCGCGCATTCGTTCGTCCCGCGCGGGAAACAGCGTCGACTCCCAGGCCGAGCTCACGAAGCTGAAGGTGATCGCCTCCTGCCAGCCGCGGGCGACGAGCCGCTGCTTGACCGCCATGGCAGGGCGCACGGCCTCGGCGTCCGGAAGCATGGTCTGTGCATGCCGCGATGCGACCGCGGGAATGGCGTCGAACCCGTGGAGGCGGGCGATCTCCTCGACGAAATCCTCTTCGATCCCGAGATCGAAGCGGTAGGACGGCGGCGTGACCAGGAAATCCTCGCCGACGCGCTCGAACGAAAAGCCGAGCCGGTCGCAAAGAGGGCGGCGATGGTTGCAGCGGGAACCGCAACACCGAGCAGCCGCGTCACGCGCGCAGTCCGGACGCGTACGGGTTCGCAGGGCGGGAGCGCGCCCTGGATGTCGGAAAGCGGACCGGCGCGGCCCCCGCAGCACTCGAGAATCAGACGCGTGGCACGTTCGACCGCCCGGGCGCAACCGGCGAAATCGACGCCACGCTCGAACCGATAGCCGGCGTCGCTCGAAAAGCCGAGGCGCCTCGACTTCCCCTGGATGACCGCCGGATTCCAGAACGCGCCTTCGAGCAGGACGGTCGTCGTCGTGTCGCTGATCCCCGAGTGCTCGCCGCCCATGATGCCGGCGAGCCCCAGCGGCTTCTGCGCGTCGGCGACCAGCAGCAGATCCGGCTCGAGGGCGAGCACCTGCTCGTTCAGGAGCGTGAGCTTCTCGCCGGCGCGCGCGAACCGCACGACGATCGGACCGTCGAGGCAGGCGATCGTCGTAGGCGTGCAGCGGCTGGCCCAGTTCGAGCATGACGTAGTTGGTGATGTCGACGACCGCCGAGATCGAGCGGATTCCGCTGCGCTCGAGACGCTGCTTCATCCACGCCGGTGTCGGGGCCGTGGCATCGATCGCTTCGATGATGCGCGAAACGAAGCGGGGGCACGCGTCGGCGTCCTCGATGCGGACCGCACGCTCCGCGCGGCTGTCGACCGGCGCCGGCAGATCGGCGACGGGCACCAGCGGCGCGCCGGTGACGGCCGCGATGTCGCGCGCGATACCGAGGACGACAGGCAGTCCGCGCGGTTGGGCGTGATCTTGAGCGTGATCAGCGAATCGTCGAGACCGAGCGCGGCGCGCACGTCGGCCCCGACAACGGCATCGGCAGGGAGCGCGAGCAGCCCCGACGCGTCGGCGTCGATGCCGAGTTCGCTGGCCGAGCAGAGCATGCCCTGCGATTCGACGCCGCGCATCGTGGCCTTGGCGATGAGGTGTCCGCCCGGAAGCCGCGCGCCGACGGTGGCGCAGGGAACCTTCATGCCGGCGGCGGCGTTGGGCGCGCCGCAGACGATGCGCAGCGGCTCGGCCGCGCCGACGTCCACGCAGACACACGCGCAGGCGGTCGGCGTTCGGATGGGGATCGACCTGTTCGATCCGTGCCACGACGACCCCGGAGAAGGGCGGGGCGGCCGGATCGGCGGACTCGACTTCGAGCCCGGCCATGGTCAGCCGGTCGCACAGGCCCGCGGTGTCGAGCGCGGGATCGACCATCGTGCGCAGCCAGCGTTCGGAGAATTTCATCGGGGTCTCTCCCTACGCGAACTGGCGCAGGAAGCGCAGGTCGTTCTCGAAAAACAGGCGCAGATCGTTCACGCCGTAGCGCAGCATCGCCAGCCGGTCGGGCCCCATCCCGAACGCGAAGCCCTGGTACTTTTCCGGATCGATGTTGACGGCCCTGAGCACGTTCGGGTGCACCTGACCCGCGCCGGAAATCTCCAGCCAGCCGTCGCCGAAGCTCATGTCGATCTCGGCCGAGGGCTCGGTGAACGGAAAGAAGGAAGGGCGGAAGCGAACCTTGAGATCGTCGCGCTCGAAGAAGTGGCGCAGGAATTCGGTGAACACGCCCTTGAGATCGGCGAACGAAACATGCTCGTCGATCCACAGCCCCTCCACCTGATGGAACATCGGCGAATGCGTGGCGTCGCTGTCGACGCGATACACGCGCCCCGGCACGATGATCTTGATCGGCGGCGCATGCGTTTCCATGTAGCGCACCTGAACGGGCGACGTGTGGGTGCGCAGCACGTAACCGCCCTCGACGTAGAACGTGTCGTGCATCGACCGCGCGGGATGGTTCTCCGGCATGTTGAGCGCCGTGAAATTGTGGAAATCGTCCTCGATCTCCGGGCCGTCGGCCACTTCGAAGCCGAGCGAGCGGAACAGGGTTTCGATGCGTTCCAGCGTGCGCGTGACAGGGTGCAGCGTGCCTGGCTCGACGCCGCGCCCCGGCAGCGACACGTCGAGCGCGTCGGCGGCGAGTTGTGCCGCGAGCCGCGAATCCGCGAGCGCTTCACGCCGCGCGGCGAGCGCCGCTTCGAGCGTTGCCTTCGCCTCGTTGATTCGCGCGCCGGCCGCGGGACGCTCGGTCGCGGCAAGCTTGCCGAGCGTCTTCAACTGCGCCGGTCAGCGCACCGGCCTTGCCGAGATACCTGGCCTTGCTGTTCTCCAGCGCGGCGGGATCGGCGCACGCGGCGAAGTCGGCCAGCGCGGCGGAGACGATGCGATCGAGTGTCGTCCATCGGATTTCCGGTTTCCGTCAGTCGTCGTTACCAGGGCAAAGGGACGCAGGCCAACGTGGGTTCCATTTGGAAGCGTCTGCCGTCACACTGCGCCCGGTGACCCCAGCACTCAAAAAAAAGGGAGGCGCTCCGCCTCCCTCTTTCCTGCGCGGTTCGATCAGGCCAGAGAGGCTTTGGCCTGCTCCGCGATCTTGGCAAAAGCCACCTTGTCATGCACAGCGAGATCGGCGAGCACTTTCCGGTCGACTTCGATCGACGCCTTCTTCAAGCCGTTCATGAACACGCTGTAGCTCATGCCGAGCTCACGCACGGCGGCGTTGATCCGCGCTATCCACAGCGCGCGAAAATCGCGCTTCTTCAGCCGGCGGTCGCGATACGCGTACTGACCGGCCTTCATCACCGCTTCCTTGGCGATGCGGTAGACGGCGTTGCGCCGGCCGCGGAATCCCTTGGCCTGCGCCAGGACCTTCTTGTGCCGCGCCTTGGCGGTCACCCCACGCTTGACTCTTGGCATGGTCCGCTCCCGTCACGCGTATGGCAGCATGGCTTTGACCGAATCCGCGTTGGTGCTGTGGATGCCGGTCGTGCCGCGCAGGTGCCGTTTGTTCTTGGTCGTCTTCTTCGTGAGGATGTGGCGCTTGAACGCCATGGCGCGCTTCACGCTGCCGCTTCCTCGGACGCGGAAGCGCTTCTTCGCGCTGCTCTTCGTCTTCATCTTGGGCATGATTTCGTCCCTTATTTGCTGCCCACGGCGGTGCTCTCCGGCGGAGAGACTTGTTTACCGGCTTCGGGCTTCGTCGGGTGATGGACCTTCGGTATCACTTTCTTCGGCGCGAGCAGCATCACCATCTGCCGTCCTTCCATGCGCGGCCACGATTCGACCACGCAGTGCGTCTCGAGGTCGCTTCGTATCCGTTCCAGCAGGCGCACCCCGAACTCCTGGTGCGCCATCTCACGGCCGCGAAAACGCAGCGTGATCTTCGCCTTGTCGCCTTCGCCCAGAAATCGAATCAGATTCCGCAGCTTGATCTGGTAGTCGCCTTCGTCCGTTCCGGGACGGAATTTGACTTCCTTGACCTGGATCTGCTTGAGCTTGAGCCGCGCCTCGTGCTGCTTCTTGGCCTCACGGTACTTGAACTTCCCGTAGTCCATGATGCGGCAAACCGGAGGCTTGGCCGTCGGCGCGATCTCAACCAGATCGAGCTCCGCCGCCTCGGCCTTGGCCACGGCCTCCGCCAACGGGACGATGCCGAGCTGCTCGCCTTCTTCACCTACCAAGCGGATTTCGGGGGCGTTGATCTCGCCGTTGATCCGCTGTGCTCTGTCCTGGGCTATCGCGCATTCTCCAAGTGAACAAAAGAGAGACCGTGCCTCCCACGCCGCATCACGCTAGTGACGCGCCGCAACCTCCTCGCGGAGGCGCGCGAGCAAGGCATCCACGGGCATGGCCCCCAGATCCTCGCCGCCGCGGGTTCGCACGGCCACCTGCAAAGCCTGCATTTCCTTGTCGCCGACGATCAATTGATACGGCAGCTTCTGCAGGCTATGTTCTCGAATCTTATAGGTTATTTTCTCGTTACGCAAATCCGCCGCGACCCGGATACCGGCGGCCCTGAGCCGCGCCTCGACGTCCCGGGCATAGCCGGCCTGCCGGTCGGTTATGTTAAGCACGACTGCCTGGACAGGGGCCAACCAGAGCGGCAGGGCTCCAGCGACGTTTTCGATCAGGATTCCGATGAACCGCTCCAGCGAGCCGACGATCGCCCGGTGCAGCATCACGGGGACCTTGCGGGTGTCGTCCTGGTCCACGTACTCGGCCTTGAGCCGCCCCGGCATCTGGAAATCGACCTGCATGGTGCCGCATTGCCACGACCGGCCGATCGAATCCTTGAGGTGGTATTCGATCTTGGGGCCGTAAAACGCCCCTTCGCCGGGCAGTTCGGTCCATTCGGCACCGCAGGCCGAAAGTGCGCCGCGAAGGGCGGATTCGGCCCGGTCCCACTGCTCGTCGGTGCCTAGCCGCTGGTCGGGTCGCAACGCGATCTTGATCACCACGTCGGCAAAGCCGAAATCGCGGTAGACCGCGAGCGCCAGGGTGTTGAAGGCGACCACTTCCGGCTGGATCTGCGCTTCGGTACAGAAAATGTGCCCGTCGTCCTGGGTGAACCCGCGCACCCGCATGATGCCGTGCAGGGCGCCGGACGGCTCGTTGCGATGGCACGCGCCGAATTCGCCGTAACGCAGCGGCAGGTCGCGGTAGCTGCGAAGGTCGGACTTGAAGATCTCGATGTGGCCGGGACAGTTCATGGGCTTGACCGCGAAGTCACGCTTTTCCGACTCGGTCGTGAACATGTTCTCCTTGAAGTTTGCCCAATGCCCCGATTTCTCCCAGAGCGAACGGTCGAGGATCTGTGGACACCGGACCTCCTGATAGCCGTTGTCCTGATAGACGCGCCGCAAGTATTGCTCGACCTGCTGCCAGATCGACCAGCCCTTGGAATGCCAGAACACCATCCCCGGCGCCTCTTCCTGCAGGTGAAAGAGGTCGAGTTGCCGGCCCAGCCGGCGATGGTCGCGCTTTTCGGCTTCCTCGATCCGGACGAGGTAGGCATCGAGGTCCTCTTTTTTCGCCCATGCCGTGCCGTAGATTCGCTGCAGCATCTCGTTCCTGGAGTCGCCGCGCCAGTAAGCGCCGGCGACCTTCGTCAGCTTGAAGACCTTGAGCTTGCCGGTCGAAGGCACGTGCGGCCCGCGGCAAAGGTCGGTGAACCCGCCTTCGGCGTAGAGCGAGATGTCCTGTTCCGCCGGGATCGAGGCGATGATTTCGGCCTTGTAGTGCTCGCCTTGCGCCTTGAAGTACGCGACAGCCTCGTCGCGCGACATCAGCTTGCGCACGACGGGCTCGTCCTTCTTCGCGATCTCGGCCATCTTCTGCTCGATGGCGGCGAGGTCCTCCGGCGTGAACGGACGCTGGTACGAGAAGTCGTAGTAGAACCCGTCCTCGATCACGGGACCGATCGTCACCTGCGCCTCCGGGAAAGAGTTCCTTCACGGCGTAGGCGAGCAGGTGCGCGGTCGAGTGGCGCAGGACATCCAGGCCGGCGGCGTCCTTGTCGGTGACAATCGCCAGCGCGGCATCGCGATCGATCCGGTGCGATGTGTCGACCAGCTTGCCGTCGACTGTTCCCGCCAGAGCCGCCTTGGCGAGGCCCGGACCGATAGCGGCGGCGACTTCGGCGACGGAGACAGGCGCGTCGAACGTCTTGACGGCACCGTCGGGCAGCGTGATTTTCGGCATGGCGGACTCCAGAAACGAAAAAAGTGCGGGCGAGCCGCACTTTTCCGAACACAGACGACGTGCGAACTCGCGTTCTCTACAAGGATTCCCTGCGCGTTCGCGGTGTCATAACCATGCCTTTCCGTAAAGCCTTGCGTGGCGGCGAAGCGAAGACGACTGGTAGGCGCGATTGGACTCGAACCAACGACCCCCACCATGTCAAGGTGGTGCTCTAACCAGCTGAGCTACGCGCCTGCAAGGGTCGAATTATAGCGGAATCGGCACGTCGCTCCAAGCACGGCCCGGGCGTTGCCGGGACGGACGGCAGGGATCCGGCGCCTTCGGCGCGTGCCGCCGCATCAATGGCCGAACACAAGCCACAGCGCACCGAGCAGGATCGGCTGGTGGACCATGTAGACGGCCAGGCTGTGGCGCCCGAGCCAGCGCAGCCAACGCGGTGCCGTGGCGATGAGCGCCAACGTGCCGAAGGCATCGCGCGCGAGCCGGTGTCCCAGCGCGATACCGAGCAGGACGAAGCCCGCCCACGGCGCGAGCGGCACGTAGTCCTCGGTCGCGGGCTTGGCGGTGACGAACCCGATCCAGGAAAGCGGACCGGCATCGAACACCCGGTGCGAAGCGCCAAACCCGGCGGCAATGACGACGCAGCCGATGACGAGCGCGGTTCGGGGCCGGCGTACGAAGGGCGAGGCCAGGACCGAAGCGACGGCGATGCTGTGCAGGATGCCGAAGTAGATGAACGAACGCGGAAATACGATCCAGCTGGCGGCGCTTACCGCGAGCGCGCAGGCCGCGATGACACCGATCCGCCGCCAGAAACGTGAGGGCGTGAGGCCGGCGCTGTCGGCAAGCACGAGACTGATGCCGACCAGCGCCATGAACGAAGCCACGATCACCGCACGAAAGCTCAACCAGAACGTATCGTGCTCGAAATCGGCGGAAATGACGCGATAGAAGCGCAGATCGAACGCGAAGTGATAGACGAACATCAGGCAGAGCGCGCCGCCACGCAGCGCGTCGATTCCCGCCAGGCGCGGACGCGCCGGCGGTGTCGAGGGCATGTGTGCGCCCAAGGCTCTCGTTGCCCGGGCCCGTGCCGGGCGCCGATGGCGGCTCATCGCAGCGGTGCGCGCCAATCGATCCGCCAGCCGTTGCCATCAGCGGTCCCGATGGCGGCAAGCGTTCGCGCGAGGTCCGAGGGGCCGGGACGGCGCGGCGTCAGGTGCAATGCAAGCTGCGCGCTGTCGCGCGCGCGCATCGTCCACACCCCGCGAAGCACAAGGTCGCCTCCTTCGTTCGTGAGTGGACCGGAGAGCACGTTGCCGTCGGCCGTCATGAGTGTGCGCACATCTCCCAGGTCCAGCGGCACTGCGCTGCCGGCGTGGGCGATGCGGGCGGCGTGCCAGAGAACGCGCGCTTCGCCGCGGCTCGAGTCAGACGTCCACTCGATGTCGTCGGCCTTCAGGCTGACCTCGCCGGCCACGGATACGACGGCAATGGGGCCCAGTGCCGTGGCGATGACTTCCGCCGGTACCGTGACGTCGACGTCGTGGAACCGCGAGGTTGTCGCATGCCGACGGCGATGGTCGCGCGTGGCGTTGCGGCGCCGGTGCCCGAGACCAGAGCGGACACGCAACACCCCTCGCAGCAGGGGCCAGCATTCGACCCGCCATGCGATCGGAATGCGCGTTGCTCCGGCGACAACGCTTCCGCGCCCGTTCCATACAGTGCCATCCGCTTGAGCGAGGCGTACGACGCCGCCGGTCGCGCCAGCCATGCGCAGGTCGAGCAACGCCGCTGGTGCAAGCCAGACCGCCGCGACGGCAACGGCGAGCGCGAGCATCGCGAAAAGGACAACCGCGCGCCGTCCGGGGGCCATCGCTTGGCGCTCTCAGCGCGCGAGCGTGAAGTCCGCGCGCACCGTGCCGGGCTCGACCCGCGCCGTCAGCGTCGCCTCTACGGAGCGCAGGCCGGCTTCGCGCTGCAGGGCTTCCAGCGCGCCGATCAGCGCTTGGTAGTCGACCGCCGCCAACACGACGTGGGCGCGTCCGTCTCGCCACTCGAGCTGCGTCACAGCGGCGCGCAGGTTCTGCTGCAGGAGGATGCGTTCGAGGGCGGCTCGCGCGTCGGAAGGAGCGTCCATTGGCGGTGTGCGCGCAAGCCCGCCGATCTCCTTGACCATGCGGCGAGCATCGACGAGCGTGGCGTCGCTGCCGGCTTGTGCGATCCGCAGCGCGGCCACGTCACGCGTCAGCGGTTGCCAGAGCGCGGTCCACAGTAGAGCGATTACGACGAGGAGCAGAACCGTCGCCGCGATCCGGCGTTCGGCAGGCGACTTTGTCGCCAGCCAGCTCGCCACCGGCGCCGGCACGCGCAACGAGTCGAACGAGGTCGCCATCACGGCCCGCCGAACCGGACGCGAGTCCCGGTGGCCGACGATCGCGACGAGCGCGGGCACGCCGGCCACCCGCAGTCGGTCGTCGAGATCCGCGATCGTCGTTGCATCCGGTGGGGCGAGGTCGAGAGTCCAGTGTCCGTCCGCATAGGACGCGCTCTTCACGGCACCGGCGGGCAGAGCCGCCAACGCCGGCGTCGCGCGAGCCAGCAGCGGCAACGCGTCGTCCGGCGCTGGAAGGCCCTGGGAGTGCCGCAATGATGCGTACCGGCGCGCGAGGGCGACACGCGCCGCCGCCGGAGTGGCGGCGGCGTCCGGCGTGACGCCGGCGTCGGCGGCAATGGCGATCCATTCGCGCTCCGCGCCCCACGCTTGATATCGCAGCGACGCCCATTCGCCGACCGTGGCGGCGACATGGATGACGAGCGCCGCGGCGGCAAGGACGAGCGCCGGGGCAAACAGTCGCGCCGCGCCCAGGGCGCGCCGCTGCAGTGGCACGCGAGGTCCCGGGCAGCAGATCGATGGCGTCGGCAAACGCGGCAGGCGGTGCCGCTTCCCAGCGCCAGGGACTGCCAGGCTGAAAGTCGACGCCGGTTTCCCGCTGCCAGCGCGAGAGCGACGACGCGGCGAACGGCGCATCGACGCGAACCATTGAAGGCGGCGATCCGCCGCGACGGGCCTGTCCCAGCGCGAGGGCCAGCTCCGGCGGCAGCGCGCCGTCAGGCGGCGGCGCGTCGACCGGGAAAGCGCTGCCATCGCGGCGGCGAACGAAGCCCGAGGCGGTCGGATTCACGCGCGCACCAGGCCCAGTCCGCGGTCGGAAGCGCGAGCTCGGGCTCGGCGATGATCCGCGCGACGCCGGCGTGGCTTCCGGCGATGCTCGCCAGCAGGGATCGCGTGGCGACCGCCACGCGAATGCCGCCATCGCGTGCCTGCGCCGAGACCGCGATGTGATGCGCGCCGTCGGGCCCGGCCAGCTGGTCTTCGAGCGAATAGCGCGCCGCATCGGCGACGCGCGACGCAGGCAGCGGCGGCAGCGTGATGCGCGTCACGCGCACTTGCGCTGCGGCGAGCACGTATTCGACCGTGTCCGCCCTGGGCCATGCGGCCGCAGGATCGCGCCCCGTGCGCACGCAGGTCCCGGCGGCATCGAACAGCGCCCAGGCCTCCGCGCGCTCCGCCGCCGGCGCCGCGGTGAGCAGAACGCGCAGCACCGTCATTCGGGAAGGCCGAAGAGCGCGAGCATCGCCGTAGTTTACTCGACCCGCCGGGTCATTCGACGACCTGCCAGACGATCGACGGCTTGCCTCCGCCGCCGCGGCGCAGGAGGGCGCGGGCATGCGCCCGCGTGGCGCCCTGGCGCGCTTCGATGGTCACGTAGAAGTAGTTGCTCTTGACCGTCAACGCGACATCGCTCGCGAGCGCGGCGCCATCCGGCAGTCGCGCCCGGAACTCGGCAATGGTGGTGAAAGGCTTGCGGGCCCGGTCGGCAAGGAGCGCCTCGAGGCTCTCTCCGCCGGCGTTTCCGACGATGGCGGCGAGCACTTCGCGCGGCGCGGTGTTGACATTGACGGGCGTGCCCGCGGGAAGCGCGGACAGGTACGGCAGGACGGCCGCCAGCATCCGCGGCGTCACGCCCTTGACGACCCCCAATTCGGCGACGCGAAGAACGGGCGCGTTGGCGGCAAGGTGCGGCACGGGTTGCGCCAGGTAGAACGCATCCTCGCCGCCCGACTCGCCGGCCGTGCCGTCGGCGTCGATCCAGTCGGTCATGGCGGCGAGCACGGCGGGCGGCACGCCCCGTTGCGCGAGGAGGCGCGCCAGGCGCGCGCGTTCCTGTTCCGCGGCTGCATCGGTCGCGCCCAGCGCGTTGACATTGAGCCGGCCCTGCGCATCGACGATCGCGCCGCGGATCTCGCCATTGTCCAGCGGGATTGACGGCAGCGTCAGTGCCCACGGCTCGCCCAGGTGATCGATCTCGGAGCGGCGGGCATCGTCGTCGATGATCTGCGCCGTCCACTGCACGCCCGCCATGGCCAGCGCCTGCGCCTGGACCTGGTCGCGGCGGTGTTCGACGGTCCGCAGCCAGCGCTGCTGGTCGGCGAACACCGTCGCGGCGACGGCGGCGGCGAGCGCGGCGATCAGCATCGCCAGGACGATCGCGGCGCCGCGCATCCGGCTCATCGCAAGGCCAGCCATCGCTCGATGACTTCGCCGCCGCCCAGCGTCAGCTCGACCCGGATCGCGCGCGGGATGGCGGGCTCGCCCAGGGCTGGCCAGCGTTCGCGCCAGGTGCCGCGCGCATCCAGATAGGCGACGCGGAACCGCGCGACGTCGCCGATCAGCGCGTAGGCTTCGGGCACGACCGCCGATGGCTGATCGAGGAAGGGCCAATAGAGCACCTCGACGGCGCCATTGCGCAGCCGATAGCCGATGCGCTGTCCGCCGCTCCCGGGTTCGGCCGCGAATTCCGGCCCCGCGCGGGAGAAGCGCAGGTTCGCATCTCCTGCCGTGTCGACGCCGCCGACCCACGCGGACTCCGAGCCAGCACCGGTACGAACGTCACGCGGCAGCGCGCTGCGCGCGTCGGCCTCGAGTCGCGCGAAGAGCGCGTCGAGCGCTCCCCAGCGGCTGGCTTCCGCGGCGAGCTTCGCCTCGCTCTCCGTGAGCGCGGCGAGCGCGCGGTAACCGAGCACCGCGACGAGGCCGAGGATAGCCAGGGCAATCAGCAGCTCGATCAGCGTGAAGCCGGCGCGCCGTCGCTTCATCGCTGCGGCGGCTGCCCGAGATAGCCCGAAAGGCGGGCGAGCACGTAATCCGGCTCCCCGGGATCGGCGACGACGATCTCGATCTTGCGGAACGTCGGGTTGGGCGTGCCGGTCACGGTCTCACGCCAGACGAAGCGGCTGCCTGCCTGCCGGGCGTCGCCATCGCGCTGGCCGGGGGCGGGCCATTGGGCTTCCAGCTGCGCCACGGCAAGGCGGTTCTGCGCGACCCACAGCGCAAGGGTGCGCTGTTTCAGCATCGTGGCGCCGTCGGCCGCTTGCGCAACCGCGCGCATTCCGGCCGCCAGCGCGACCGCCAGCACCGCGAGGGCGACGAGAATTTCGACTAGCGTGAAGCCGCGTGCGCCGCGACCTGCACGCGGTTCAGCGGGTCGCCGGCGACGATCTGGGACCATGCGGGGGAGGCGAGCACAAGCGCGTAGGGCTCGTTGCGCCCGCTGGGGCGAAACGGAAGAATCGCGTCTTCGGCGACTGGACCCCCGGCGTAGGACGCGAGCCTGATCGTGAATGCGGACGGCAGCGACGTGTGGCGCCAGGAGGTCGTCATCGTCGACGGATGTTCCAGCGCCCGTCTTCGCCGCGGCGCCAGAAGCGGTATGCGGCGCCATCCGCCGACACGCCCAGCATCTCGCTCCTCCACTGCGCCAGCGCGGCGGCATGCTCGAGTGCGCCGGCCAGACGGTGGGCCTCGCGCTCGGTGGTGCGGCGCTCGTCGCCGCCGAGATTGGCGATGACGATGCCGGAGACGATGCCGATGACCACGACGACGACCAGGATCTCGAGCAGCGTGAAACCAGCGGCCGCGGGCCGGCGCATCAGTGCCCGCCCGGCCGCCCGTAGGGCACTGACTTCCCCCGCGGGGGGCAGCGAACGCAGTGAGCGTGGGGGTCGTACATCCGCCCGCCCGGCCGCCCGTAGGGCACTGACTGCCCCCGCGGGGGGCAGCGAACGCAGTGAGCGTAGGGGCGGTTCATCAGGGATCCCACGATCCGACGTCGGCGTCGACTCCGGTTCCGCCGGGCTGGCCGTCCGCGCCGAAGCTGAAGACATCGATCTCGCCGTGCAAGCCAGGATTGAGGTACTGGTAGGGTTGTCCCCAGGGATCCTTGGGGAGCCGATCGAGATAGCCGTTGGGTTTCCAGTTGGGCGGCAGCGGGGGCAGCGTCGGACGCGCGCTCAGCGCACCGAGCCCCTGTTCCGCGGTCGGGTAGCGCTGATTGTCGAGGCGGTAGAGCTTGAGCGCCGCAAGCAGCGCCGCGATGTCGCTTCTCGCGGCGACGACACGCGCCTCGTCGGGCCGCTCGAGCACGCGCGGGACGACGAGCGCGGCGAGAATGCCGAGTATCACTATGACGACCAGCACCTCGATCAGCGTGAAGCCCGAATCGGTCCTGTCGCGCTTCGAAGCAACGGTCATCCGACGATTATAATCCGCCGGTCCGCCGGTTCGTCGTGCCGCGTCACCAGGCACCCGCTCCTTACATACAGGGCCCGCATGTTACGCCTCCTTGCCCGCGTCATGGTCGTGCTCGCCGTCGCGGTAACCGGCATTGCCGGCGCGATCGGATGGTGGGTCCACCAGCCACTGCCGCTGCCGACTTCGCCGTTCGCGTTCGACGTGAGGCCCGGTGCGAGCCTCAGGTCGGTCGCGCGCGCGCTCGCCGGCGCCGGAGTGCTGCCGATCGAGTTTCCGCTCGTTGCGCTTGCTCGCCTCAAGGCGGTCGACCGGTCCATCAAGGCGGGTAACTACGAGATCGCCACGGGCATCACGCTGCCGCGCCTGGTCGACAAGCTCACGCAGGGCGACGTGACGCAAACCGCGCTGACGATCATCGAAGGCGGCACCTACGCCGAGCTCGCCTTGGCGCTCGCCGAGAATCCGGCAATCGACAAGACCGTGCTCGATCTGCCCGAAGCGGAGCTCGCGCGCCGGGTGGGTCTGGAGGGAACGAGCGTCGAAGGCTGGTTCTTTCCCGACACCTATTTTTTTGCCGTGGGCTCGCCGGATCTCGCGCTGCTGGCGCGCGCCCATAGCCTGATGCGGCAGCGGCTCGACGCCGCGTGGGCGCGGCGTGATCCGGACACGCCGCTCAAGGATCCGTACGCAGCGCTGATCCTGGCGTCGATCGTCGAAAAAGAGACGGCGCGCGCCGTGGACCGGCCGCTGATCGCCTCCGTGTTCGTCAACCGGCTGCGGCTCGGCATGCCACTGCAATCCGATCCCACCGTTGTCTACGGCCTTGGCGCAAAGTTCGACGGCAACCTCCGCCGGCGCGACCTCGAGGCGGACACGGCGTACAACACGTACACGCGCGGCGGACTGCCACCTACGCCCATTGCCCTGCCCGGGCAGGCCTCGCTCGACGCGGCGGTCGATCCGCCGAAGACCAGCTACCTCTACTTCGTCGCGCGCGGCGACGGCACGAGCGAATTTTCGGCGAACCTCACCGATCACAATCGCGCCGTGGCAAGATTCCAGCTCGGGCGACGCTGACCGACCACCTGCGCGTGGCCCTGCTTCGGCCGTCAGCGGCTCTTTGCCCGACCCTCTCATGACTTCCCGAACCGGCCGCTTCATCACGCTCGAAGGCATCGACGGCGCCGGCAAGAGCACCCATGCCGCCTGGCTTGCGGAGCGCATCGCCGCCTGCGGCCACGCGGTCGTCGCCACACGGGAGCCCGGCGGCACGGCGTTCGGAGAAAAACTGCGCACGCTGCTGCTGCAGGAGCCAATGACGCGCGACAGCGAGGCGCTGCTGATGTTCGCGGCGCGGCGCGAGCATCTCGAGCTCGTGATCCGGCCTGGGCTGGCCCGGGGCGACTGGGTGCTCTGCGACCGCTTCACCGACGCGACTTACGCGTATCAGGGCGGCGGTCACGGCGTCCCGCTCGCCCGGATTCGCGAGCTCGAACAATGGATACACGGTGACTGCCAGCCCGACGTCACCTTCCTGTTCGATGTGCCGACCGGCGTATCGCGCGCGCGCCTCGACGCCGCGCTGCTCGAGGGTCGCGCCCTCGACAGGTTCGAGCGCGAAGCAGGCGCCTTTTTCGCGCGGGTGCGCGATGCGTATCTCGAGCGCGCCGCCACCGATCCGGGCCGGTTCCGGATCATCGACAGCACGCGGCCGCTGGCCGAGGTGCGCACTGTGCTCGACGCGCATCTCGCAGCGCTGGCACTGGAACGATGACGGGCGAGCGCCCGATGGAGCCGGGACGTCTCCCCTGGCTGCCGTTGTTTCCATGGCAGCCCGATGCGGCACGTGCGGCGCTGGCGCAAGGGGCAAGCTGGCCACACGCGTTGCTCGTGCACGGACCGCGCGGCATCGGCAAGCATGCGCTGGCGCTCAATCTTGCCCAGGCGCTGTTGTGCGAGTCGCCACGCGCGGACGCCCTTGCCTGCGGCGAATGCGCCGGTTGCCGTTACGCGATCGCAGGCCAGCATCCGGACTTCATGCGGCTCGAACTGCTGGTGATCGATCCGGAAGAGGGGACCCTCGCGGCAGTGGAGACCATCGGCATCGACCGCGTGCGCGCGCTCACGGAATTCGTCCAGCTGACGAGTCATCGCCAGCGGGCCAAGGTCGCCGTCATTTCTCCGGCGGAGCGGATGAATGCGGCGGCGGCGAACGCGCTGCTGAAAACGCTCGAGGAGCCGCCGCCGGGGACGTACATGATCCTGGTCTCGGACCAGCCGGGGCGCCTGCCCCCGACCATTCTTTCACGCTGTCGCAAGCTGGCCGCACCACTGCCCGTCACCGGCCGTGGCCCGCGCGTGGCTCGCGGCGCAGGGAGTCGCGGCGCCCGACCTGGCGCTCGCGCAGGCGGCGGGAGCGCCGATGGAGGCGCTTGCCCGCGCCGATCCGGCGGTGCAGGCCGAACGCCGCGCCTGGCTCGCGGCACTCGGCCAGCCGGAGCGCCTTTCCGTGCCCGCACTGGCAGCGCGAATCGATGCCGGAGGCAAGGACGAGCGCAAGGCGCGGCTCGCCCACGCGCTGGAATGGCTGATCGGATGGACAGCGGATCTGGCACGCGTCGCGGCCGGTGATGCGGCGCGACAGAATCCCGATTCGGCCGCCGCGCTGCAGGGTCTGGCCGCGCAGGTGGCGCCGATCGCACTGTTTCGCTATCATCGGTCACTTCTGCGCCAGCGGGCGATGCTGGCGCATCCGCTGCAACCGCGCCTCGTCGCCGAGGCGGTTCTTCTGGACTATCGGGAGTTGTTCTGACCATGGCGGAAAACAAGACGATCAGCACGATGCCGGGCACGGCAGCGGCGGCCGCTGCGCGCCCTGGGGTGCTGTCGCTCAACATTCGCGAGCGTGCCGCGCTCTATGCCGCGTACATGCCATTTCTGAAGGGCGGCGGCATCTTCATTCCGACGTCGCGGCAGTACCAGCTCGGCGAGGAAGTCTTCATGCTGCTGTCGCTGATGGACGATCCGAATCGCATCGCCGTCCAGGGCAAGGTGGTCTGGATTACGCCCGAGGGGGTCCAGGGCAACCGGACGCAGGGCATCGGGGTCCAGTTCACGCAGGACGAAACCGGCGCCAATGCGCGGACGACGATCGAGCAGATCCTGGGCGAGACGCTGGCGTCGGTCCGCCCGACGCACACGATGTAGGGACCGTTCGCAGTTGCGGTCATGGTTCGAGCCGGCCCTCATGGCCGCGCGCCGTGCCCGTGGCGCCCGGTGCCGCGATTGTCGGAAAACCGATGTACGTCGACTCCCATTGCCATCTCGATTTCCCCGAACTCGTGTCGGATTTGCCGATGCTGCTCGAGGCGATGGCCGTGGCGCAGGTCACCCATGCGCTGTGCATAGCGGTGAACCTGCCGGACTGGCCCACGGTGCATGCGCTGGCCATGGCCCATCCGAACCTGTACGCGACCGTCGGCGTGCATCCGGACTACGAAGGCACGCCGGAGCCCACGGTCGACGGCCTGGTCGCGCTTGCCGCGCAACCGAAGGTGGTGGCGATCGGCGAAACCGGGCTCGACTACTATCGCCTCCAGGGTGACCTCGACTGGCAGCGCGAGCGGTTCCGCGTTCACATCCGCGCCGCGCGCGCGGCCGGCCGGCCGCTTGTCGTCCACACGCGCGCCGCCGCCGCCGACACGCTTTCGATCATGGGTGACGAGGGCGCGCGCGACGCCGGCGGCGTGATGCACTGCTTCACCGAATCCCGGGAGGTTGCTCGCGCCGCGCTCGATCTCGGCTTCCACATTTCATTTTCCGGCATCGTCACGTTCCGGAACGCGCATGAACTGAAGGACGTCGCGCGGCACGTTCCGCTCGACCGGCTGCTGATCGAGACCGATTCGCCCTATCTCGCGCCGGTGCCCTTTCGGGGCAAGCGCAACCAGCCGGCCTACGTGCCACACGTCGCAGCCGAGATCGCGCGCTTGCGCGGATTGGCGCCCGAAGACATCGCGCGGGCGACCTCCGCGAATTTCTTCAGGTTGTTCGGGATCGGAGCCACGGAGACGCACCTTGTCAATTGAAGGCCGGCGGCGGTGCATCGCGCTGGCGGCCCTGCTCGCCACCGGGTTCAGCCTCGTCGCGCCCGGCGCGCATGCGCAGCCGTCGCCGGCGGACCTCGCGGTTGCCGCGGCCAATGATCGGGTGCAGGAAGTCAAGCGACTGCTCGCGGCGGGTGCGGATCCGGATTCCGTGGACCGGAACGGAGACCCCGTGCTCGTGATCGCCGTTCGCGCCGGCAGCGCCGCGACAGTGGACCTGCTGCTCGCGGCGCGGGCAAATGTCAACGCGCGAAACGGATTCGGCGACACAGCGTTGATGGTGGCGTCGCTGGGCGGCCGCAGCGACCTCGTCCGCAAGCTCCGGGCAAGCAGGCGCCGACGTGAATCAGAAGGGCTGGACGGCGCTGATCTACGCCGCGACCGGCGGTCATGACGAGATCGTAAGCTATCTCCTGGCCGAGGGGGCGGACATCGACGCCGCCTCGCCGAACGGCACCACGGCGTTGATGATGGCAGTGCGCGAGGGACGGTCGTCGACGCTCGATCTGCTGATTGCGCGCGGAGCCGACGTCAATCGCCGCAACGACAGCGGCGCAGGCGCGCTTGACTGGGCGCGGCGCGGCAAGGAACCGGCGATGGTCGGTCGGCTGCAGCGCGCCGGGGCGCGCTGAAACGCAGTCCCGGGCCCCGTCAGGGCAGCGGTTCGCCTTCGGCAACCGCCAACGGCGCGGCCGTGGCTTCGCCGACGAACGAGGGGATGAGGTCGAGCGTGACGCCGGCCATCCTGCGGGCGCCGTTGAAGCGTTGCTGCCAGAAACCCGAATCGAAGGACGCGATCTCGACCTCGCGCCCGCGGCGCGGCGCATGGACGAACCGGTTGTCGCCCAGGTAGATGCCGACGTGCGAGAACGCAAAGCGCCGCGTATTGAAGAAGACCAGGTCGCCCGGCTGCAGATCCGATGCCGCCACCTGCGTCCCGACGCGGCTCATGTCCTTCGCGGTGCGCGGCAGCGTGACGCCGGTCACCTGCTGGAAAACGTAACGGACGAGACCGCTGCAGTCGAGTCCCGTTTCCGGCGAATTGCCGCCCCACTTGTAGCGGATGCCGATCAGGTCGAGGGCCGCGGACGCGAGATCCTGGGTCGAGTGCAGGGCTGTCGTCGCCGCGACTCTCACCGTCGTAGTCGCAGTCTCCGTGAACGAACGTACGGTCTTGCTCCTGCGCGACCGCCGAGCGGGGCGGCGACAGCCACGCACGCGGCAAGCAACGCGACGACGTACCGGCGACGGAGGGGCAGCGCGAACATCTGCGCATTGTCCGCGATTCGGCGGCGCCGGGCAAGCGCCGCCCGGAGCAAGGGACTATGTCAGGCGATCGCGCCCGCCGCGAGGCGCTCTTGCAGTCGACGCCTTCGCGCGTGCTCGCCGTGCCCGCGCGACCTCCGGGTCGACAACGAGCCCGCGGGTGATTTCGACGCGATCTCCCTCGGCAAGCCGGGTGCCGGCGGCGGCACGAATGCCGTACCGGGCGTACCCGAGCGTTGCCGGGTCGAGTCGCGTACTGCGCGAGGAATCCGGAACGACATACCGCATCCGCGATCGTCGCCCCCGGGGTCAGTTGCGACCGTGACGACGTCCTGCAAGCGCGATGTGGCCCAGACGACGGTGACGATCATGATCGCCCCGGATGGATGGCCCCGGCCCGCCGGACGAACGCGTCGATCAACGTATTCGCGATGTGACCGAACACGGGGCCTACGGCCCGTTCGAGGAGGTGCGTCGCAAACTCGTAGGCGAGCGCAAGCTCGACCTTGCAGGCGTCGGGGGCGAGCGGCACGAAGCGCCACTCGCCGTGCAGGTGCCGAAAGGGTCCGTCGCGCAGCGTGATCACGATCGATTCGCCGGCCCGATTGACGTTGTCGGTCGTGAAATGCGCGCGGACGCCCCGGTAGTGGATGTCGATGCGGGCCGTCTTTCCGTCCGCTCGCGTCTCCAGCGCGCGGGTGCCGCCGCACCATGGCAGGAACTGCGGGTAGATGTTCGATCCGGTCGACGAGCTCGAACATTTCGACGGCGGAGTACGGCACGAGCACCGACTTCCTCACGCTTTGCATGAGGGCGTTGCTAGAATGCACGACCCGGGCGACAGGTCCATTGGCAGGTTCATGAGCATCGTCGAGAACAGAAAAGCCTATCACGACTACTTCATCGAGGAGAAATTCGAGGCTGGTGTCGCCCTCTCCGGCTGGGAGGTAAAGGCCATCCGCGCCGGCCGCGCGCAGATCAAGGAAGCCTACGTGGTCGTGAAGAACGGCGAGATCGTGCTGATCGGCGCCCACATCACGCCGCTCGTGTCGGCGTCGACGCACGTGATCGCCGACCCGACGCGCACGCGCAAGCTGCTGCTCCACCGCCGGGAAATCAGCCGTCTTGTCGGTCAGGTCGAACGCGCGGGATACACGCTCGTGCCGCTCAACATGCATTTCAGCAAGGGGCGGATCAAGCTCGATCTCGGGCTGGCCAAAGGCAAGAAGCAGTACGACAAGCGCGCGACCATCAAGGAGCGCGAGTGGAACCGCGAGCAGCAGCGCCTGCTGCGCCATCGGCGATGAGCGCGCGGGCGGCCGCGACGCCGCTGCGCGTTGCGGCTTCGAGCGTCGCGGGGAAGACGGGATCGGTGTAGTCGCCGGCGAGGTAGACGCCGCGACCGACGCGCCCTCCCGCCGGGCGCGCCAGTCCCGGCGTGCAGGCGTACGTCGCGCGCCGTTCGGCGATCACGTGCGCGAAGGCGGTCGCCGGAAGATCGGGGGCCAGCCGGCGCAGCTGCGACTCGACCATTGCCGCGAGCGTCCCGTGGTCGAGCCCGTCGTGCGGCCCGCCGGCGCTGATGACCACTGCGATCAGGCTCTCCGCGCCTCCTGTCGCGCCGCTGCGGAGAGCTGCGCTGCGGTCGAACGCCCAATGCCCGGGCGCGTCGTCGAGCCGGAGCATCGGCACGCCAAAGGCAACCCGTCCGGCGAATCCGAGGTAGATGGTCGTGATCGATTCGTAGGCGAACGCGCCGACCAGCGCGAGCGGCGCGCGCCACGTATCCTCGCTTGCCGCCGCGGCGGCGACGGTCGTCGCCAGCTGATGCGGCCCGACGGCGACGATGGCGGCGGCAAACGTCGCCGCGTCCGCGCCGATGCGAAGCGCAACGGCGTCACCGGTCCGCCCGATCAGGCGCACGGCTACGCCGTTGCGCACGACACCGCCGCGTTTCACGACGTATTGCGCCGCGGCATCGGGAAAGCACGCCGAGAGGTCGACCGCCGGGACCAGGAAATCACTGTTGCGACGGGTGCCGGTGAACGCGGCGCGCAGCACCTGCGCGAACATCCGGGCCGAAGCGCGCTCCGGTGCCGTGTTGAGCGCGGCGAGGCAAAGCGGCTCCCAGATGCCGGCGAGGGTACGGCGCGAGGATGGGGCCAGGCGCCGCGCCACCGGCTCATCCGGGACGCTGCGCAATCGCGCCCGCGCAATGCGCCGGAAGTCGGCGACAAGTCCCAGGCGCTCGCGCCAGCTCAACCCCTTCGCCGCGAACACGCCCCCGGCGAGGTGCAACGGCGCCGGTGCCTTCCAGGCCGCGATTTCGAGCCCGCCGGGCCGACGACCGCCGAAGGTGCGCAGCGTGAGCGGCAACCGATGGAAAAGCGCGTCGGCGTCGCCGTTCGGATGCACGGCGGCCAGCAGCGCGAGCGTCTGTCGATAGGCACCGATGACGAGGTGCTGGCCATTGTCGAAAGCGATGCCGTCGCGCTCGACGCGGCGGGCACGGCCGCCAAGCGTCCTCGCCTGTTCGAACAGCGTGACGGGTATGCCCGCTTCGGCGAGGGTCACTGCGGCAGCGCAACCAGCCCAGCCACCGCCGATGACGGCGACGCGTGCTTGCCGTGTCGTCAGGCACGGCGCGCGGTGGTCAGGGCGATCCACAACTTGCGCAACGGCGTGAGCGCGATCCGATGGTCAAGCACGCGATAGCCGTCACGCTCGATCTCGTCGAGCAAGGCGCCGTAAATGGCCGCCATGATCAGCCCGGGGCGCTGCGAGCGGCGATCCTCGGCGGGAAGCGCGGCCATGGCACGCGAATGCCATTGGCGCGCGCGCGCCACCTGCTCGGCCATCATGGTGGTGAGCGCGGGGCTGCTTGCGTTCGTCAGCAGCGATGCGGCCGTCACGCCATGATGCGCGAGTTCGTTCTGGGGAAGATAGATGCGGCCGCGCCGCGCATCCTCGCCGACGTCGCGGATGATGTTGGTGAGCTGGAAGGCGATGCCGAGGTCGCGCGCGTATTGACGGGTGGCCGGATTCGACGTAGCCGAAGATCTCGGCCGACAACAACCCGACGGCCCCGGCCACGCAATGGCAGTAACGCTCGAGCTCGACGAAGTCGAGGTAGCGGCTGCAATCGAGATCCATCGCCATCCCGTCGATCACCGTCTGGAAGTGCTCCTCGGGCAGCCGGTACGCGGCGACTACCGGGCGCAAGGCGAGCGCGACCGGATGCTGCGGGGATCCGGTGAACGTGGCGCCGATCTCGCGCCGCCACCACGCGAGCTTGGTGCGGGCAAGCGTGGGGTCGGAAACCTCGTCGACGACATCATCGACCTCGCGGCAGAACGCGTAGAGCGCCGTGATCGCGCGCCGCCGGTCCGGCGGCAGGAACAGGAAGCTGTAATAGAAGCTCGTGCCGCTCCGGGCAGTTCGCTGCTGGCAGTATTCGTCGGGCGTCATGCCGCGCCTTCGGGGTGCGCAGTGCGATGGCGGCGCGGAGGGAATACGGCGTCGAGCGCCACGCCCGCCCAGTCGGCGCCGGAGAGTTCGGGACGCCGCCGGAAGACGTCGCCGCCCGCGGCATCGATGCCATCCAGAATGCGATGTCCGCCCGCGAGCACGCCGGACACCTCGAGCCGCAGGCGCCACGGCAGCGTGCGCGTCAGGGAGCGCCCCGATTCGAGCAGCGCGCGCGTGCGCGCGGATTCAAATGCCATGAGCGTGCGCCAGGCGTCGTCGCAGCGCGCATCGGCGATGTGGGCCTCGGTGACGCCGAAACGGGCGAGGTCCTCCCCGGGGAGGTAAACACGTCCCCGGTACCAATCGGCTGCGATGTCCTGCCAGAAGTTGATGAGCTGGAGGGCCGTGCAGATCGCATCGCTGGCAACGCAATTGGCCGGGGTCTCCGCCGCATAGAGGCGCAGCATGAGCCGCCCGACGGGATTGGCCGAACGGCGGCAGTAATCGAGCAGGAGCTCCAGGGTGGCGTAGCGCGTGGTCGAGACATCCTGGCGGAACGCCGACAGGAGATCGCGAAACGGCGCCAGCGGCAATGCGTGGCGTGCGATTGCCGCCGCGAGTTGCGGGAACGGGGGTTCGGCAGGGGGGGCGCCCGCCGCGACGGCGTCAAGCGCCCGCTCGTAGCGATCGAGCGCCGCGAGCCGCTCCGCAGGGAGGACATCGCCCTCGTCCGCCATGTCGTCCGCGGTGCGGGCGAAGCGGTAGATGGCGCCAATGGCCGGGCGCAGCGCCCTGGGCATGAGCAGCGACGCAACGGGAAAGTTTTCGTAATGCGCGACGGACACGGAAATCGGACGCAAGGTGCCGAAAGGGCTACAAATCCTCGGCAATGGCACGGGCCAACGGGGGCGCTTTCCTGGCGTACCGGCCCTGGATCCGCTATCATTACCCGTTTGGCGAAAGCGGCTGCGAAAGTGGCGGAATTGGTAGACGCACTGGATTTAGGTTCCAGCGGGACAACCCATGGGGGTTCGAGTCCCCCCTTTCGCACCACCGATCCACATTAGCAAGGATTCGATCCGTATGCAAACCAGTCTGGAAACCCTCGGCGAGCTCGAGCGCAGGCTGACCATGTCGGTGCCGGTCGCGCAGATCGAGCGCGAGATCGCGCAGCGGCTGGCGCGTCTGGCCAAGAATACCAAGGTACCCGGTTTCCGGCCCGGCAAGGTGCCGATGAAGATGGTCGCCCAGCAATACGGCCCCCAGGTCCGGTCCGACGTCATTTCGGATGCCGTGAAGACGACGTTCGCCGACGCGTTGCGCGAACAGAACCTGCGCATTGCCGGTTACCCGCGGATCGAGCCCAAGGCCGAGGCTGCGACACCCGACCTGCTCGAGTTCTCGGCGGTGTTCGAGGTCTATCCCGAAGTGCGCATCGGCGACCTCTCCGACCGTGACCATCGAGCGGCCGCAGACGGAAGTGGGTGCCGAAGATGTCGAACGCACGATCGAGATGTTGCGCCGGCAGCGCACGCGCTACGAAAAGGTGTCGCGCGGTGCCGCGACGGGCGACCGGGTGGTCGTCGATTTCAGCGGCACCATCGACGGCGTCGCGTTTCCGGGCGGGCAGGCGAGGGACTTCGCCATCGCCCTGGGCGAGGGCCGGATGCTGCCGGAATTCGAATCCGCGGTTACCGCGATGAAGGAAGGCGAGGCCAAGACGTTCGTGCTCACGTTCCCGGCCGATTACCACGGCAAGGAGGTCGCTGGGAAGACGGCGCAATTCGGTTTGACGGTGAAGAGCGTCGAGGCGGGGCACTTGCCCGAGGTCGACGCCGATTTCGTGCGCGCCTTCGGCGTGGCGAGCGGCGAGCTCGACGATCTGAAAGCGGAGATCGCGACCAACCTCAAGCTCGAGCTCAAGCGCAAGATCGATACCGCCGTGAAAGAACAGGTCTTCACCGCGTTGCGGCATAAGGCGGCTTTCATGCTGCCAAAGTCGCTGGTGGAAATCGAGGCGCAGAGCATGGCGCAGCGCATGGCCGCCGAAATGCGGGAGAAGGGGATGAAGTCCGAGGAAATCAACCTCGCGCCGGACATGTTTCGCGCGAACGCGGAAGTTCGAGTCGCGCTCGGACTGATCCTGTCCGAGGTTGTGCGCACCGAGGGCCTGGGCGCGAAGCCGGAGCAGGTGAAGGCGCTCCTGCAGGAAGCGGCGCAGACCTATGAGCAGCCGGAGGCCGTCGTCCGCTGGCACTATGAGAAGCCCGAACGACTGGGCGACTTCGAGGCGCTCGCCGTCGAACACAACGTCGTCGCATGGGTCCTGGGCCGCGCGCAGGTCGAGGACAAGCCGGTGGCGTTCGCCGATCTGATGGGGACAGCCCGATCGTAGCGCCGTTGTTGTCCGCGTCTTGTCACCGGCGCGTACCGGCGGTCGAAGCGACGCAGGGCGGCGTAGCGGACAGTTCGTAGGCGACACATCGCGTGCCGCGATCGCACAGGTCAGCCCGGATTTTCGGCCGTCGGTCGCCGTAGCGCGACCGATACGGCAATTCACACTACAATGATTCCCATGGCAGCGAACGACGAGGCGAAGATGGACCAACCGATGGGTCTGGGGCTCATCCCCATGGTGATCGAGCAGAGCGGACGCGGCGAGCGCGCGTACGACATCTATTCGCGGCTGCTGAAGGAACGCGTGATCTTCCTCGTGGGGCCGGTCACGGAAACGACGGCGAACCTCGTCGTCGCGCAGATGCTGTTCCTCGAGTCCGAGAATCCGGACAAGGACATCAACTTCTACATCAACTCACCGGGCGGGTCGGTGTCGGCGGGAATGGCGATTTTCGACACCATGCAGTTCATCCGGCCGGACGTGTCGACGCTTTGCATCGGCATGGCGGCCTCGATGGGGGCGTTCCTCCTTGCCGCCGGGGCCAAGGGCAAGCGCTTTGCACTGCCCAATTCCACGGTCCTGATACACCAGCCGTCGGGGGGCTTCCAGGGCCAGGTGTCGGACATCGAGCGGCACGCGCAGTTCGTGATCGACCTGAAGCGCCGCTTCATCGACCAGATGGCGGGTTTCACCGGTCGCACCCCCGAGCAGGTCGAGCGCGACCACGACCGTGACAATTTCCTCACCGCCGAACAGGCCCGCGAGTACGGAATTGTCGACCAGGTATTGCAGAAGCGGGCCAAGGGCGGGTAAAGTCGCTCACGGGACCTTGCCCAAACTCCTCGATCTGCGCACCGATCTGCCCGACTGATGGCCGACAAGTCCACCGGCGACAAGCTGCTCTACTGCTCGTTCTGCGGCAAGAGCCAGCACGAGGTGCGCAAACTCATCGCCGGTCCGTCGGTTTTCATCTGCGACGAGTGCATCGAGCTTTGCAACGACATCATCCGCGAGGAAGGCACGACAGCGGAGGCCGCGCGCTCCGACAAGAACAAGCTGCCGACGCCGCACGAGATCCGCGACATCCTCGACCAGTACGTGATCGGCCAGGATCTCGCGAAGAAGATCCTCTCGGTCGCCGTCTACAACCATTACAAGCGCCTGGAATCCGGCGGCAAGGACGACGAGGTCGAGCTCGCGAAGAGCAACATCCTGCTGATCGGTCCGACCGGTTCCGGCAAGACCCTGCTGGCGCAAACGCTCGCGCGACTGCTCGACGTTCCATTCGTGATCGCGGACGCGACCACGCTGACCGAGGCGGGTTACGTCGGCGAGGATGTCGAGAACATCATCCAGAAATTGTTGCAGAAGTGCGATTACGATATCGAAAAGGCGCAGCGCGGCATCGTCTACATCGACGAGATCGACAAGATATCGCGCAAGAGCGACAACCCTTCGATCACGCGCGACGTCTCCGGCGAAGGCGTGCAGCAGGCGCTGCTCAAGCTGATCGAGGGCACGATCGCGTCGGTGCCGCCGCAGGGCGGCCGCAAGCACCCGAACCAGGAGTTCGTGCAGGTCGACACGACCAACATCCTGTTCGTCTGTGGCGGCGCGTTCGACGGACTGGAGAAGATCATCCGCCAGCGCACGGCAAAGACCGGCATCGGTTTCGGGGCCGAGGTCACGAGCCCGGATGATCGCAAGGACATCGGGGCGCTGCTGCGCGAATGCGAGCCCGAGGACCTGATCAAGTTCGGCCTGATCCCCGAGTTCGTCGGTCGCCTGCCCGTCGTGGCCACGCTGGAGGAACTCGACGAGGAGGCGCTGATCCAGATCCTGGTCGAGCCCAAGAACGCGCTGTCGAAGCAGTACCAGAAGATGTTCCGCATGGAAGGCGTCGAGCTCGAGATCCGCGATGGCGCGCTCCGCGCGATTGCAGGCAAGGCGCTCGCCCGGAAGACCGGGGCCCGGGGCCTGCGCTCGATTCTCGAGCACGTTCTGCTCGACGTGATGTATGACCTGCCCTCGCACAACAATCTCGCGAGTGTGATCGTCGACGAAGCCACGATCACCAACGACGGCAAGCCGCTTCTGATGTTTGCCGATTCGCCGAAGGTCGCGTCGGCGCACAGTTGACCGGCGCGACAACGCGGGGGCGCGCTTCGGCGTCCGGTGCCGGGTTTGCGCCGGGGGGCAGGTTGGCCGGACGCCGCGCAGGCCGTGAACCGAGCCGGGCCAGCCGTGGACGGACCTGCGGACCGGACCGGTAACCCCATGACCGGACGGTGTTTTTCCGGAATCGCAACGGGTCGACTTGACACCACAGCCGATCGACCCCATTTTCCTTTCGATATATCCCTACGAGGCTCGCATGGCCACTGAACTCTCCACCGTTCCCGACGTGACGTCACTGCCTCTGTTGCCGCTGCGGGACGTCGTCGTGTTTCCGCACATGGTGATCCCGCTGTTCGTCGGGCGGCCGAAGTCGATCAAGGCCCTCGACGTCGCGATGGACTCGGGCAAGCACATCCTGCTCGTCGCGCAGAAATCCGCAGCGAAGGACGACCCGGGTGCGGAGGACCTCTATCCGATCGGCTGTGTGGCTACGGTATTGCAGATGCTGAAGTTGCCCGATGGTACCGTCAAGGTGCTGGTCGAAGGCGCGCATCGCTCGTCGGTCGTCCGGGTCGTCGACGAAGGCGAGTTCCTGTCCGCGCAGGCGGCGGCGCTGCCGGGTGACTCGGGGGAGGCGCACGAGGTCGAGGCGATGCGCCGCGCGCTGCTCGCCCAGTTCGACCAGTACGTCAAGCTCAACAAGAAGATCCCGCCGGAGATCCTGACTTCGATGGCGGGGATCGATGACGGTGGCCGGCTCGCCGACGCCATAGCGGCCCACCTTCCGCTGAAGCTCGAGCAGAAGCAGGAAATCCTCGAAATGGGCGCGGTCGCCAAGCGCCTCGAGCACCTGCTGGGCCTGCTGGAAGGCGAGGTCGACATCCTGCAGGTCGAGAAGCGAATCCGCGGACGCGTCAAGCGCCAGATGGAGAAGAGCCAGCGCGAGTACTACCTCAATGAGCAGGTCAAGGCGATCCAGAAGGAACTCGGGGAGGGCGACGAGAACGCCGATCTGGACGACATGGAAAAGAAGATCAAGGCCGCCAAGATGTCGAAGGAGGCTGAAGCGAAGGCCCTCAACGAGTTCAAGAAGCTCAAGATGATGTCGCCGATGTCGGCTGAGGCGACGGTCGTGCGCAACTTCATCGACACGCTCCTCGCGCTGCCGTGGAAGAAGAAGAGCAAGATCAGCAAGGATCTCGCAGCGGCGGTGAAGATTCTCGACGCGGACCACTACGGGCTCGAGAAGGTCAAGGAACGCATCGTCGAGTATCTCGCGGTGCAGCAGCGAGTCGACCGGCTGAAGGCGCCGATTCTGTGCCTCGTCGGTCCGCCGGGCGTGGGCAAGACCTCGCTCGGCCAGTCGGTCGCCAAGGCGACGGGTCGCAAGTTCGTCCGGATGAGCCTGGGCGGAGTGCGTGACGAAGCGGAGATCCGCGGGCACCGGCGCACCTACATCGGCTCGATGCCGGGCAAGATCCTGCAGAACATGTCGAAGGTCGGCGTACGCAATCCGCTTTTCCTGCTCGACGAGGTCGACAAGATGGGCCAGGATTTTCGCGGCGACCCGTCGTCGGCGCTGCTCGAAGTGCTCGACCCCGAGCAGAACAGCACGTTCACCGACCATTACGTGGAGGTCGAATACGATCTGTCCGACGTGATGTTCGTGGCGACGGCCAACACGATGAACATCCCGGCGCCGCTCCTCGATCGCATGGAAGTGATCCGCCTTTCGGGCTACACCGAAGACGAAAAGATCGCCATCGCCAAGCAATATCTGCTGCCCAAGCAGGTGAAGCTCAATGGCCTGAAGGCCGAGGAGCTGCACGTCGCCGAAAGCGCGTTGCGTGACATCGTCCGGTATTACACGCGCGAAGCCGGTGTGCGCAATCTCGAGCGTGACATCAGCAAGATCTGCCGCAAGACGGTGAAGGGTCTGCTGCTGCGCCAAAGCGAAGGCAAGGCGCGCAAGGCCAAGAGCCCGGTGGAGGTCAGCGCCAGGAATCTGGACAAATACCTCGGCGTGCGCCGCTTCACCTACGGCATTGCCGAGAAGAAGAACCAGGTGGGGCAGGTCACGGGTCTCGCCTGGACCGAGGTCGGCGGCGACCTCCTGACCATCGAGGCTGTCGCGTTGCCGGGCAAGGGCAAGACGACGACGACGGGCAAGCTCGGCGACGTGATGAACGAGTCGATCGCGGCGGCGCTGTCGGTCGTCCGGCACCGGTCGAGGGCGCTTGGAATCCAGCCGGATTTCTATCAGAAGACGGACCTGCACATCCACCTGCCGGAGGGAGCCACGCCCAAGGACGGACCGTCCGCCGGTGGCGCAATCGTGACCGCGATCGTGTCGATCCTCACCGGCATTCCGGTGCGGGCCGATGTCGCGATGACCGGCGAGATCACGCTGCGGGGCGAGGTGTTGCCGATCGGTGGCCTCAAGGAGAAGCTGCTCGCGGCCGGCCGCGGCGGCATCAAGACCGTGCTGATCCCGGAGGAGAACGTCAAGGATCTGGCCGAAATTGCGGACGAGATCAAGAATCGTCTCGACATCCGGCCGGTGCGCTGGATCGAGCACGTGCTGGAAGCCGCGCTCGAACGGCAGCCGATGCCATTGCCGGAAGAGGCGGCCGACGCGGCCGCGGTTCCGCCCGCGGCCGCCGCGGACGAAAAGCCCGTACTCATCAAGCACTAGGAAGGGGACGTCCGTGAACAAATCGGAATTGATCGACGCCATTGCGCGGCACGCCGACATCTCGAAGGCCGCGGCCGGGCGCGCGCTGGACGCTACGGTGAACGCCATCAAGGGCAGCCTCAAGAAGGGAGACGTCGTCACGCTGGTAGGCTTCGGCTCGTTCTACGTCGGCCGGCGCACTGCGCGACAGGGCCGCAATCCGCGTACCGGCGCATCCATCCGGATTCGCGCGGCAAAGGTGCCGAAGTTCCGGGCTGGCAAAGCCCTGAAGGATGCTGTAAACTGATCGGCTTGTTCACGTTGCGCTCGGCAGGCGTTTTCGCAAGACCGACGCGGCGGGGGTGCTTAGCTCAGCTGGCAGAGCGTCGCCCTTACAAGGCGAATGTCGGCGGTTCGATCCCGTCAGCACCCACCAGATGCGCGGGGCGCGAACCGGCACATGCGGGAGTGGTAGTTCAGTTGGTTAGAATACCGGCCTGTCACGCCGGGGGTCGCGGGTTCGAGTCCCGTCCACTCCGCCAAATCGAAGGGCGAACGCAAGTTCGCCCTTTTCGCATCCGGCCGTGCTTTCCGCTGGCCGGGCGGCCGGTGGCAGACGCCGGCCGCAGTTCGCAGCATGCGCCACGCGCTGTCGCGCGCGCGCTCAAAGGATAGGGCCCGGCCGATGTTTGATCTCGTTCACAGGCACAAGCGGATCGCGCAACTCATCCTTGTGCTGATCATGGTCCCGTTCGCGTTTTTCGGGGTCGATTACTACTTCCGCGCCGGCGACACCGTCGGCGAGATCGCAGTATTCGAGGGTGGCAAGATCACCGAGGCCGAATTCGCCAACGCGGTCCGCGAGCAGCAGGACAGATTGCGGCAGAGCGCGCAGGGCGTCGATCCGGCGATCTTCGACAACCCGGAAGTGCGCTACAACCTGCTGCAGCAACTGCTGCGCGAGCGCCTCCTGGTGAAGAAGGGCGCGGACCTGCACTTCGGTGTCTCGAACGCCGAAGTCTTCGAGCGGATAGCCGCCGACCCGCGGTTTCGCGAGGGGGACCGGTTCTCGCTCGATGTCTACAAGAACCTGCTGCGGCAGGCCGGCATTCCGGAGCCGGTATTCGAGGACAGCATTCGCCGGCAGATGCTAAGTGAGCCGGTCGTCGACCCCATTTCCCGGGGCGGGGTCGTGCCGCGCGCCTCGGGCGTGGCTTTCGTCAATCTGGTCGAGCAGCAGCGGGAGGTCGAGGTCGCCAATATCGACGTCGAGCCGTTCGTCAAGGGTGTCGTCGTCGACGCGACGCAGGAAAAGGCTTTCTACGATGCAAACGCGGCCGCCTTCAGGTCGCCCGAGGAGGCCAAGTTCGAGTACGTTGTCCTGACGCAGGACACGTTGCTTGCGCAGATCGCCGTGACCCCCGACGAGATCCGGGCGCAGTACGAGAGCATGGCCAAGTCGTTTCGCCAGGAGGAGCAACGACAGGCGGCCCATATCCTGATTGCGGTGAAGCCCGACGCCGGCGAGCCCGAGCGCGCTGCGGCGAAGAAGACCGCTGAGGAGTTGGCGGCGGAGGCGAAGGCGAATCCTGCGAAGTTTGCCGATCTGGCCAGGCAACGCTCGCAGGATCCCGGCTCGGCGGCGCAGGGCGGCGATCTGGGCAGCAATCCGCGTGGCGCGATGGTGAAGGCGTTCGATGATGCCGTTTTTGCGATGCAGCCAGGCGAAATCAGGGGTCCGGTGCAAAGTGAGTTCGGCTGGCATGTGATCCGGCTGATCGCCGTGACGCCCGAGAAGACGCGGGTGTTCGACGAAGTGAAGGCACAGGTGGAAACCGAGTTGAGGCGGCAGAAGGTCGGACAGAAGTTCGCGGCCGCCGCCGACCAGTTCCAGAACCTCGTCTATGAGCAGGCCGACACGCTCGCGCCGGTCGCGAAGGCGCTGGGTCTGACGATCCAGACGTCGCCGCTGGTCACGCGGGCGCAGGCGCAGCAGATTGCATTGGGCAGCGCGAAATTCGCGCAGGCGCTGTTCTCACCCGAGTCGGTTTCCGCGAAACGCAACACCGACGCCATCGAGGTTGGCTCCGGGGCCATGATGGCGGGCCGCGTCATCGAGTACAAGCCGGCCGCGGTGCGCGCCTTCGACGACGTGAAGGCGGAGATCCACCGCCAACTGGTGAGGCAGGCTGCGACGGAACTCGCGCAAAAGGCAGGACGCGAGAAGCTCGCGCTGCTGGAGCAGGGAAAGAGCGCAAAGGAAGCGGGCATCGCATTCTCGAAACCCGTGTCGCTGTCGCGTAACCGGGCCCAGCCGGGTTTCAGCAACGACGCCGTCACCCGAATCTTTCAGGTCGATGCTGCGAAGGTCCCCACCTACATCGGGGCCGGCGGCGAGGACGGAGGATTCTCGATTTACAGGGTCTTGAAGGTGATCATGCCGCCGGAGGCCGATCCGGGAAAGGTTGCGGCGGCGCGGGCCAGGATCGGCGAGATGCAGAACCGCGAAGTGTTCGATGCGTATGTCGCCACCCTCAAGGCCAAAGCGAAGATCGAGGTCAATCAGAAAAACCTCGAGAAAAAGTGACGGGGCAGGTCAGCCCTTGCAGTTGTCCCTGACCCATGCTTCCAGCCGCTGACGCTCCCTCAAGAGAGCTGCATCGTCCATGGCCGTGCGCTGGCCTTGCGCATCGGTGGTGTAGATTACGAGCTGGCTGGACTGCCCCAGCGTGATGATCTGACCGCGGATCCTTTCGCACTGCTCGCGGTTCAGATTGGCCTCGACCCGGGCTTTCGCCGCCTTGGCTTCCTCCTCGGCGCGAAGCAACTTCTGCTGCTTGATCTCGGCGTCCTTGCTCGCGAGCTCCTTCACCGCATTCGGGTTGGCGGGCGGAGGCGGGGCGTCGATCGCTTCCACCTTGAAGTTGCCCGTGGGCCGCTGGTCGGAATAGATGACCCGGCCGTTGGCGTCGGTCCACTTGTAGGTCGTGGCCGACGCGGGGGCACCGGCGATCAGCAACGCGGCCGCGCAAAGCCCCGCGCACCATGGCGCGAATGCCCGCAGAGGGCGGATGGGGCCAGACTCGATGTCACGGCCATCGTTGGCATGCTCACCTCGACATGTTTTATGACAATGGCAAGGTAATCCAACTGCGGTCGCACGTCAAACCCGCGGGGCGGTTTCAACCGACGCCCGGCGACGTTGTGTCGCATCGATGGTGCGGACGGCGTGGTTTTCCGGTCTCGGCGACGCGGGTATAATCCGTTTTTGCGCATAGGAGAAAGTCACATGCGTGCCGCCCGGAAAGCACTGACGTTCGACGACGTCCTGCTGGTTCCCGCGCATTCCCTGGTCGTCCCCAACGATGTCAGCCTGAAAAGCCGGCTCACCGCGAGCGTCGGGCTCAACATCCCGCTGCTGTCGGCGGCGATGGACACGGTGACCGAAACCCGCCTCGCCATCGCCATCGCGCAGGAAGGCGGGCTGGGTGTAGTGCACAAGAACATGCCGCCGGCCAAGCAGGCCGCCGAAGTCGCCAAGGTCAAGCGTTTCGAGAGCGGTGTGGTCAAGGATCCGATCACGATTCCGCCGACGATGTCGGTGCGCGAGGTGCTCGCGCTGACCCGACAACACCGGATCTCGGGATTGCCGGTCGTCGACGGCAAGCGCGTCGTCGGCATCGTGACCAACCGCGATCTGCGGTTCGAGACGAACCTCGACCAGCCCGCATCGAGCATCATGACCAAGGGCGACCGGCTGGTCACGGTTCCCGAAGGCACGGATCTCGAGCGCGCCAAGGCGCTGATGCACCAGCACCGGCTCGAGCGTGTGCTGGTCGTCAACGATGCAATGGAATTGCGCGGCCTCATCACCGTCAAGGACATCCTCAAGTCCACCGAGCATCCGCTCGCATCCAAGGACGAGCTCGGACGGCTGCGCGTGGGCGCTGCCGTGGGAACGGGAGGCGACACCGAGGAGCGGGCCGAGGCGCTGGTCCATGCCGGCGTCGACGTGCTTGTCGTCGATACTTCGCATGGCCATTCGCAGGCGGTGCTCGATCGCGTGCAGTGGATCAAGAAGCGTTTTCCGCACGTGCAGGTCATTGGCGGCAACATCGCGACGGCGGACGGCGCCAGGGCCATGGCCGACCACGGCGCGGATGCGGTGAAAGTGGGGGTCGGCCCGGGGTCGATCTGCACGACGCGCATCGTCGCCGGTGTGGGTGTGCCCCAGATCTCGGCCATCCAGTTTGCCGTCGATGGGGCCGCGCGCGCCGGCCTCCCAGTCGTCGCGGATGGCGGAATCCGCTATTCGGGCGACATCGCCAAGGCGCTGGCCGCTGGAGCATCCTCCGTGATGCTCGGCAGCCTGTTCGCCGGCACCGAGGAGGCCCCGGGCGAAACCGAGCTCTACCAGGGCCGCTCCTACAAGAGCTATCGCGGCATGGGCTCCCTCGGCGCCATGCAGGAGGGAAGCTCCGACCGCTATTTCCAGGATGCCGAAGGCGAGGGCGCCGCCGAAAGGCTCGTGCCGCAGGGCATCGAGGGCCGCGTTCCGTACAAGGGCGCGCTCTCCGCGGTGATCCACCAGCTGATGGGCGGCCTGCGGGCGGCCATGGGCTACTGCGGATGCCAGACAATCGACGAATTGCACGCCCGGGCCGAGTTCGTGGAAATTACCTCCGCCGGCATCCGCGAGTCGCACGTGCACGACGTCCAGATCGTGAAAGAGGCTCCCAACTACCGCGTCGAGTGACTTCGCCGGTGCAAAGCCGCTGCGGGGCCTGTCTTCCTTGTTGCCTGGTGATTCGATGGCCGCACCGTCCCACTCCCGGATCCTGATCCTCGACTTCGGCGCGCAGTACACGCAGCTGATCGCGCGCCGGCTGCGCGAGACGCACGTCTACTGCGAGATCCATCCTTACGACGTCGGCGACGACTTCGTCCGCCGTTTTGCGCCCAGGGGCATCGTCCTGTCCGGCGGGCCGAACAGCGTGACCGAGGGCGACACGCCCCGCGCGCCCGAAGCCGTGTGGTCGCAGGGCGTGCCGGTGCTCGGGATCTGCTACGGGATGCAGACGATGGCGGCGCAGCTGGGCGGCTCGGTCGAGCCCGGGCGCGTGCGCGAATTCGGCTACGCCGAGGTCCGCGCGCGCGGGCATTCGAAGCTCTTCGGCGGGATCGAGGACCGCCGCAACGCCGAGGGCCACGGACTGCTCGACGTCTGGATGAGCCACGGCGACAAGGTCACCGCGCTGCCGCCCGGATTCAGCGCGATCGCGAGCAGCGACGCCTGCGCAATCGCGGGGATGGCCGATCCCGCGCGCGGCTTCTATGCCGTGCAGTTTCATCCCGAAGTCACGCACACGAAGCAGGGCGCGGCCATTCTCGCGCGTTTCGCGCACGACATCTGCGGCTGCGCGCAGGACTGGAACATGAAGGATTACGTCGCCGAGGCCGTGGCGGCCATCCGCGCGCAGGTCGGCACGGAGAAGGTCATCCTGGGCCTTTCCGGCGGAGTCGACTCGTCGGTCGCGGCCGCGCTCATCCACAAGGCAATCGGCGACCAGCTCACCTGCGTGTTCGTCGACCACGGCCTGCTTCGCCAGGACGAAGCCGCGCAGGTGCTCGACACTTTCGCCCGCAACCTCGGCGTCCGCGTGATTCACGTCGACGCCGCCGACGAGATGTACGCGGCGCTCGACGGCGTCGCCGATCCCGAGCAGAAGCGGCGGATCATCGGTCGCCTGTTCGTCGACGTCTTCCAGCGCGAATCGGCGAGGCTGGCCGAGCGCGGGACCGCCGCGAAATGGCTGGCGCAGGGAACCATCTATCCCGACGTCATCGAATCGGCCGGCGCCAAGACCAAGAAGGCGCACACGATCAAGTCCCACCACAACGTCGGCGGCTTGCCCGAGACGCTGCACCTGAAGCTACTCGAGCCGCTGCGGGAGCTCTTCAAGGACGAAGTGCGCGAGCTGGGACAGGCACTCGGCCTGCCGCGCGAGATGGTGTTCCGTCATCCGTTCCCGGGCCCGGGCCTGGGCGTGCGCATCCTGGGCGCGGTGACGCGCGAGCACGCCGATCTCCTGCGCCGCGCCGACGCGATCTTCATCGACGAGCTGCGGCTCGCGCGCGATGCGCGCGGCGCGACCTGGTACGACCTGACCGCACAGGCGTTCGCCGTCTTCCTGCCGGTCCGCTCGGTCGGCGTGATGGGCGACGGCCGCACCTACGAGCACGTCGTCGCGCTGCGCGCCGTGCAGACCACCGATTTCATGACGGCGCACTGGGCCCCGCTACCGTTCGACCTCCTCGGCAAGGTGTCGAACCGGATCATCAACGAGGTGCGCGGCATCAACCGCGTCGTCTACGACATTTCCGGCAAGCCGCCGGCAACGATCGAGTGGGAATGAGGCTGGGTTCGTCCGGGGACGGTCGCGATCCCCGACGAAGCAAGTCCAACGGCGCTGCCGTTTCGCTGGCCTGCCAGCGCCGCGAGCCACCACGCGATCCGTGATCCGGTCGCGGCCCGTCCTCATCGCTCCTAGCCGGGTACCGTCGCGGCCTGCGGCGGGGCAAAACGCTCCAGAACATGGCGTGCCATGCCGTTCGCCAACTCTTCCTCGCCAAAGAATACCGTGCCAATCCCGTCGCTGCGCAACAATTGCGATTCGTCCTCGCTATGGGTGCGCAGCACGACTTCGATGTCCGGGTTGAGTTTGCGCGCGGCATCGGCCATCTGCCGGACGTTGAGCGCGTCGGGTGTGGCGACAACGAGCATGGCCGCGTCGGCAATGTGCGCCTGGATCAGCACCGCCGGCTCGGCGGCGTTCCCCGAAACGGCCGCGACCCCCTTCCTGCGCAGATCTTCGACCAGCTCGCGATTCTGTTCCGCGACCACATAGGGGATGCCACGCGCATCCAGCGCCCGGGCAATGCGGCGTCCTACCCGCCCATATCCGACCAGGACAACCTGGCCTTCGAGGTATTTGCGTTCGGTGCTCATGGGCAGTTCGGCAAGCGGGTCTTGCCGCCGTTCCAGACGGCGGGCCAGTTCCGAGCGGTTGAGCACCCAGCGTCGGAACGGCTCGATGGCGGCGAACAGGAAGGGATTCAACGCAATCGAGATCAGCGCACCTGCGAGCACCAGGCTCATGCCCTCGGCCGGCAGCAGGCCGAGCGACAAGCCCAAACCGGCCAGAATGAAAGAGAACTCCCCGATCTGCGCAAGGCTGGCGGCGACGGTCAGTACCGTATTGAGGGGGTAACGGAATGCGATCACGAGCGCCGCCGCCGCGAGTGATTTGCCGACGATGATGATGGCGACAACGCCAAGCACGTGGAGCGGCTTCTCGATCAGGATCGCGGGTTCGAACAACATGCCCACCGACACGAAAAACAGCACCGAGAAGGCATCGCGCAGCGGCAACGACTCTTCCGCCGCGCGGTGGCTGAGCTCGGATTCACGCATCACCATGCCGGCGAAAAATGCGCCGAGAGCGAACGACACGCTGAACAGTTCCGACGCGCCGTAGGCGATGCCGGTCGCGGTCGCGATGACGGACAAGGTGAACAGCTCGCGCGAACCCGTGCGCGCCACCTGCCACAGCAGCCACGGAAGCACGCGACGGCCGACGATCAGCATCAGGGCGACGAAAGCCGAAACCTGCAGCAGCGTTTGCCCGATGGTCGTCCAGAGGGGCCCGGCGTCTTCGGCCCGGGCGACCGCGCCTCCAAGCAGGTTCGCGAGCGGAGGCAGCAGGACCAGGACCAGCACCGTTGCCAGATCCTCGACCACCAGCCAGCCAACCGCGATCCGGCCATTCATCGAATCGAGCACGCCCCGGGCTTCGAGCGCCTTGAGCAGGACCACCGTGCTCGCGCACGATAGCGACAGCCCGAAGATCAGCCCGCTCCCGGGCCTCCATCCCCACCACCACGCCAAGCCCATTCCCAGCGCCGTCGCCATCCCCATCTGCACGACGGCACCGGGAATGGCAATGCGCTTCACCGCAAGCAGGTCGTTGAGCGAAAAGTGGAGTCCTACCCCGAACATCAGCAACATGACGCCGATTTCCGACAATTGCGACGCCATATGCACGTCGGCCACGAAGCCGGGCGTTGCCGGGCCGATGATGATGCCGGCAACCAGGTAGCCGACCAGCGCCGGCACCTTGATCCGCTCGGCGACGAACCCGAGAGTCAAAGCGACGCCGAAGGCGGCGACAATGGTGGTGATAAGCGAAATGTCGTGATCCATTCTGTCCCTTCGTCGGGCATCCGGATGAACGTTGCTGGCGTAACAGCTGTCGCCCGGCCGGTGGTTTTGATTGTGGCACAACGTGCAGGTGGAACCATGAGGACGGGAAGTGCAAGGCCAAATCCTGTCGACGAACGAACGCGAGTCGGGCATTCTTGGGGGTATTCAGCTCGGCAATGCGCTGCTGATGCGGAAGTCAAGTGAATGGCCCGGTCCCGAATCACCTACCTCTCGAAGATGCCGGCAAGTGACGAAGAATGGATGGCCGAGGCGCTGGCGCTCGCCCGGGCCGCGGGCGCACGGGGCGAAGTGCCTGTGGGCGCGGTCGTCGTGAAGGACGGCGCGATCGTCGGTCGCGGCGGCAACGCGCCGATCGCCCGGCAACGACCCGACCGCGCACGCCGAGATCGCGGCGCTGCGCGAGGCCGGAAGCGCCCTCGGCAACTACCGTTTGCCCGGCTGCGATCTCTATGTGACGATCGAGCCCTGCGCAATGTGCGCCGGCGCGATCATGCACGCCCGGATCGGGCGCGTCGTGTTCGGGGCGCGCGATCCCAAGACGGGCGCCTGCGGGTCGGTGATCGATCTCTTCGCGGAGCCGCGCCTCAATCACCACACGACGGCTCTGGGCGGCGTTCGGGCCGAGGAATGCGGCGGGCTCCTCGCCCGATTCTTCGCGGAACGACGATGAGCCGGCGGCACTGATGAATCCGAGCCTCGGCATCGGACTCTACGCGCCCGCCGGCTTCGTCACGAACCCGGCGGCGCTGGAACGGGCCGTGGCCCGGCTGTCGGTCCTGGGCCACCGGGTGATCGTCGATGCCACCTGCAGGACACGCTACGAGCGGTTTTCCGCCACGGACGACGAACGCCTCGCGGCGATCGCCCGGATGGCGGACGATCCACGGATCGAAATCGCCATCGCGGCGCGTGGCGGCTATGGCTGGTCGCGCCTCCTCGACCGCATCGATTTCCACGCCGTTGCCGCAAAGGGAAAGCGCTGGCTCGGCCACAGCGACTTCACGGCCTTTCAGCTCGCCGCGCTGGCGCATGCCGGAATGACGACGTTCGCCGGTCCCATGGCCGTTTCCGATTTCGGCGCCGCGACGCCGTCGGCCTTCACGCTCGACCATTGCTGGGGCCTGCTGGGCAGCGATCGCTACGACGTGGATTGCGCGCTCGACGGGCCCGACTTCGAAGGCGAGGGAACGCTGTGGGGCGGCAACCTTGCCATGGTGGCGCATCTCGCGGGCACGCCGCATTTGCCGCGCGTGGACCACGGCATTCTGTTCCTCGAGGACATCAACGAGCATCCATACCGGATCGAGCGGATGCTCTATCAGCTTCATTTCGCGGGGATTCTGGCGCGGCAGCGCGCGGTGCTTCTCGGCACCTTCAACGATTACGACCTCGGTCCGAACGACAACGGCTACGACGCGGCGGCGATGGTCGCCCATTTTCGCGCAACGCTCGGCGTGCACCTCTACACCGGCCTGCCGTTCGGGCACGTCCCGGAAAAGCTCACGCTGCCTGTGGGCGGACATTGCGCGCTGACGGTGCGCGACGGCCGCGCGCAGCTCGCCTTCAGCGACTACGGTCAGCGCCGCGCAGTGCCGCCCGCCGCCGTCGATAGCGCAAAACGGTAGTCGACTTCGCCGGCGACGGCGCCCGCCGGATCGAAGCTGCGCTCGACGAAACGCACGTTCCCCTCCGGATCGATGGTGACGATGGTCGAGCAGCGCGTGCCGTAGGTCGGGCTGACGATGAACGGCGCCGACAGCATCCGCTCCCACTCGAGCGGTACGCCGGTTGCCGGGAGAGCGTCGTCGGGCGCGCGCTCGGTATCCCGCAGCAGCGCAAAGACCGGCGCCAGATCATCGGCGCGCCCGGCATCGGCGCACCAGCGCGCGAACGCGTTCTTGGTGCGTCCGATCTTGGGCCATGGCGTATCGAGCAGGTGATTTGACACGCCATAGATACCGGACGCCAGCCGCGTCGGCGACGACGATACGCGATTCGAGCCCCAGAGCAGCTCGGACGCGCCGCCGGCAACCAGATTGAAACCATTGTGGCGGCTGCCGTCGGCGACGAGTGCCGGCAGCGCGACCGACGGCATGGCGTCCGCGCCTAGCAATCGCGGCACAAAGGCGCCGCGCGAGGGCGCGCCTGGATCGTGCCGCGATGGCTCACGCACGTTGGTGAGCAATGCGAAGCGCCCGCGGCGGTCGACCCCGAGCCAGGTGCCTCCCTCCTTGAGGTCGCGCCCGGCGAGGATGCCTGTGTCCCACCACGCCGCCGGCGCGGCGGGACGGGTGTGGTACTCATCGCGATTCGCCGCGATGACGACCTGGCACCTTGGGTGTACGCCGAAGGCGATCAGCGCGAGGCACATGGGACGATGATTGGGGCGGAGGGCAACATCTCAACTCCGCGTCCTGCGAGAGAGCGGCGGCAGAGCGCCGAAGCTTTCGACGTGCCGTTGTCCATCGCGCGCCAGCAGCATGGCACCGTGCTTCGCCGCGAGTGTCGCAAGGGTGCGCCGGAAGGTCGCCGTGCGGGCAACGGGCGTGTAGATTTCCATCCACGTCGATGGATCGTCGCACCGGGCAAGCAGGCCGCCCTGCACACCGGTGCGCACCTCGACCTCGGCGATGAGCGCGTGGATGCGCGCCCGCGCCGGAGCCGTATCCGCGGTGACGCGATAATAGACGCAGACGCAGAATTGCGTCGCTGCCCGCGTGCCCATGTTGCCCGGGTCAGGACAGGCGCCCGCGCGGCGCCGTCGCGGCAGGAATGGAGTAAGGAAGCGGAAGGGAGACGAGCGGCGGGCCGTCGGGCGCGCGAAGGCGCGCGTCGCCTCGTTCCTGTGCGGCGATCTGCAGCACCGCAAGCAGATCGCATCCGCCGCCGGGAGCCCGCGCCGCGTTGACCACGGTGCCACAGGGTTGGGCGTCGAAGGCCGAACTGAATATCCTGTCCCCAGGGGCAACGTCCGGCAGGTCGGAGTGGAACAGGAACGTACGTTCCTTGAGCCGGCCGAGGTACTGTGTGCGGGCGATGATCTCCTGCCCGGTATAGCAGCCTTTCTGGAAATCGACGCCGCCGAGAACGTCCCAGTTCGCTGTCTGCGCCACGAACGAATCCTGCGTCGCAGCCGTGATGACCGGAACCCCGGCGCGGAGTGTGAGCCATTGCCAGACGTCGAATCCGGCTGCGGTGGCGCGAGCGGCGAGTTGCGCCAGCACCGCCTCCGCATCTTGCGCCGCCGCCAGCACGACGAAGCGCGGACCGGGGAGGCCGAGGACCGTCGCTCCCCCGACCGGTATCGCTTCGTGCAGCGCCGGGGTCGCTCCCAGAGCCATGCCCAGCGCGCTGGCCCCGGCAGGACCCCCGACGCCGAAACGCCGCGTGTCGGCGGAAACATCCGTCAGCACGACCTTCGAGCGCAGTACGTACATCCGAAGCCGTTGCGCGACGGTATCGGCGATGTCCTCGGGCAGCAGCATCTCGAAGCGTTCGCCCGCGGCGAGACTGCGCCAGAGGACGAAATTGGCCAGCATCCGGCCCTTGGGCGAATTGAAGCTTCCGTACCGGCAGGTTGCCGGAGCAAGCCCCTTGACGTCGCATGAGAACTGACCCTGAAGGAACGATTCGGCATCGGCTCCCGCAATCGCGAGGACGCGAAGTGGCGCAAGGTCGCAGACGACCGCGCGGTCGCGCGCGGCGAGCAGGGCGGATTCGTCCTTGGGAGCTGTCTGGGAGGGGGCATTCGTCGTCATGGCAGTGCGGGAAGCGGGTAAGGGGCCGGAAGCCATCGACGCGGCGACCCGCGGCTTCGCCGGCAGGAACATTTCCGTGTTAAAATCCCATGTTAGCTCGACCCGCCCGTTTCGTTTCCGCCATTCGCGGAACCGGCGGATGGTACGGGCAAATTCGCAGACCCGCGCACCTCAGGGTGCCCGAACCCGACCCGGCTGACAACCGCCGGCAGGTTCGAGCCAACGGCGGGTCGTGGTCCAACCCTGAAAGGAGCATGGGAATGTCCGTCACGATGCGCCAAATGCTGGAAGCCGGGGTTCATTTCGGCCACCAGACGCGGTACTGGAATCCGAAGATGGCCGAGTACATCTTCGGTCAGCGCAACAAGATCCACATCGTCAACCTCGAGAAGACGATGCAACTGTACCAGGACGCGATGAAGTTCATCCGTCAGCTGGCCGCGAACAAGGGAACGATCCTCTTCGTGGGCACCAAGCGCCAGGCGCGCGACATCATCGCCGAGGAGGCGCGCCGTTGCGCGATGCCTTATGTCGATGCCCGCTGGCTCGGCGGCATGCTGACCAATTTCAAGACGGTCAAGGCATCCACCAAGCGGCTGAAGGATCTCGAGCAGATGGCGCAGGACGGCACGTTCGAGAAGATGAACAAGCGCGAAGCGCTGACGCTGCAGCGCGAGATGGACAAGCTCAACAAGAGCCTCGGCGGGATCAAGGACATGAACGGTCTGCCGGACGCGCTGTTCGTGATCGACGTCGGGTACCACAAGATCGCGATCACCGAAGCGATGAAGCTCGCGATTCCGATTGTCGCCGTCGTCGATACCAACCATTCACCGATCGGGATCGCACACGTGATTCCCGGCAACGACGATTCGAGCCGCGCGATCCGTCTTTACGCTCGCGGCGCGGCCGACGCCATCGTCGAAGGCCGCAGCGACGTGATCCAGGAGATCGTGACGGCCGGCGAGGAATTCGTCGAGGTGGCCGTAGACGCCACCGCTTAGGAAAGCGACCCCTTCCTGCCTTCGGGCGCGGATCCCGGCGGGAGCCGGACCCGGGCGGCAGTGGGCCGCGCGCGGCCCGGCGGACACGACCAGAAAAGCATTGGAGCGACGACATGGCGGAAATTGCCGCAAGCATGGTGATGGACCTACGCCAGCGCACGGGGCTGGGCATGATGGAGTGCAAGAAGGCGCTGACGGAGGCCGCGGGCGATATGGCGAAGGCCGAGGAGCTGCTGCGCATCCGGAGCGGCGCCAAGGCGTCGAAGGCCGCCGGCCGCATCGCCGCAGAGGGTGTGATCGGCCTGCATGTCGCCCGCGACGCCAAGACCGCGGCGATGGTCGAAGTGAATTGCGAGACCGATTTCGTCGCCAGGAACGACGACTTCCGCACGTTCGCAGCCGAGGTAGCGCAGATCGTGGCGCGGGACAATCCGCCGGATCTGTCCGCGCTCGGCGCACGAATGCTCGCGTCGGGGGAAACGATCGAGGCCAGGCGCGTTGCGCTCGTGCAGAAGATCGGCGAGAACATGTCCATTCGTCGGTTCGCGCGGAAGATCGCTGCGGGTCGGCTGGCATCGTACGTGCACGGCAACCGGATCGGCGTGCTGGTCGACCTCACCGGGGGCCAGGACGCGCTGGGCAAGGACCTGGCGATGCACGTGGCCGCGAGCAAGCCGATGGCCGTGAGCCAGGAGCAGGTGTCCGCCGATGTCGTTGCGAAGGAGCGGGCTATTGCCGTCGCCCGCGCGGCCGATTCGGGCAAGCCGGCGAACATCGTCGAGAAAATGGTCGAAGGTGCCGTCGCGAAATTTCTGGCCGAAGTCACGCTGCTGGCGCAACCGTTCGTCAAGGGCGACGGCAGGGAGACGGTCGGGCAGCTGGTCAAGGCGCAGGGTGCGACGGTCAACGACTTCGTCCTTTTCGTCGTGGGCGAAGGAATCGAGAAGAGGAAGGACGATTTCGCGGCGGAAGTGGCCGCGATGACCAAGGCGTAGACGAGCCGAGCCCGCTGTTTCCGCCACGATCCGAACGGAGTTCGCCGCCATGACCGCCAAGCCCGCCGCAGTAACCGTTGCCGCGCTTGCCGCCACGGCGCACGAGCCCGCATATCGGCGCATTCTGCTCAAGCTGTCGGGCGAAGCCCTGATGGGCGAGGATTCCTACGGGATCAACCGCGAGGTGATCGACCGGATCGTGGCCGAGGTCGCCGAGGTTACGCGGCTGGGCGTCGAAGTTGCCATCGTGATCGGCGGCGGCAACATCTTTCGCGGCGTCGCCCCGGGTGCCGCGGGGATGGACCGGGCCACGGCCGACTACATGGGCATGCTCGCGACACTGATGAACGCGCTGGCGCTGCAGGACGCCCTGCGGCGCGCTGGGGTGGAATCGCGCGTTCAGTCCGCGCTGCGCATCGACCAGGTCGCCGAGCCCTACATCCGCGGCCGCGCCCTGCGCCATCTCGAGGAGCGCAAGGTCGTCATTTTCGGCGCCGGCACCGGAAATCCCTTCTTCACGACGGATACCGCCGCCGCGCTGCGCGGTCGGGAGATGGGCGTCGACATCGTGCTGAAGGCCACCAAGGTCGACGGCGTCTATACCGCCGACCCCAAGAAGGACCCGGCGGCGACCCGTTATGCCGAGCTCACCTTCGACGAAGCCATCGTCAGGAATCTGAAGGTCATGGATGCGACTGCACTCGCTCTGTGCCGGGACCAGAACATGCTGCTCAAGGTATTCTCGATTTTCGTTCCCGGCGCGTTGAAGCGCGTGGTGCTGGGCAGCGCAGAAGGAACGCTCGTGCATTGCTAGATTGAAACCGGCATGCGGTCCGGGCTGCGCGGGCCGCGTGCGCCATGCCGCGCTCGACGTCACATCCGACTACGGGGGAACCATGGTCATCGCTGAAATCAAGAAATCCGCCGAGCAGAAGATGCAGAAATCCGTCGAGGCGCTGAAGCATGACCTGGGCAAGGTGCGCACCGGCCGCGCGCACACCGGGCTGCTCGATCACCTCCACGTCGATTACTACGGCTCGCCGTTGCCGGTCGCCCAGTGCGCGAACATCACGCTCGCTGACGCACGCACGATCACCGTGCAGCCGTGGGAGAAGAAGATGATCCCCGTCATCGAGAAGGCAATCCGCGACTCCGACCTCGGCTTGAATCCGGCGACCTCCGGCGACGTCATCCGCGTGCCGATGCCGGCGCTCACCGAGGAGCGCCGCAAGGAGCTGATCAAGGTAGTACGGCACGAAGCCGAGGATGCCCGCATCGCAGTACGCAACATCCGGCGCGATGCGAACGACCACCTCAAGAAGCTGCTCAAGGAGCATGCGGTGGCGGAGGACGACGAGCGCCATGCCCAGGTCGACGTCCAGAAGCTCACCGACCGTTACATCGCGGAGATCGACAAGGTGCTCGCGGCCAAGGAGGTCGACCTGATGGCAGTCTGATCGAGATTGCGCCGCCGTCACCGACCCGAACGACTATTGCCCAGCCGCCCGCACGCCATGTTCCCGAGCTCCACGCGCGACATTCCCGCGGCGGCCGCCGTTCCACGCCACGTGGCGATCATCATGGACGGAAATGGCCGCTGGGCGAAGCAGCGAATGCTGCCGCGGGTCGCCGGCCACCGGCGCGGTGTCGAGGCGGTGCGCGCCATCATCCTCGCCTGCATCGAGCTCGACATCGAGTTCCTCACGCTGTTCGCCTTCTCCAGCGAGAACTGGAGGCGCCCGCCCGACGAGGTCTCGATTCTGATGGAGCTCTTCATGCGCGCGCTGGAGCTGGAGGTCGCGAAGCTCCATGCGAACGGAATCCGGTTCAAGGTGGTCGGCGACACGTCGGTGTTCGATCGGCGCATTCGCGAGCTGGTGGCCGTCGGCGAGGCGCAGACCGCCGCGAACACACGGCTCACGTTGACGGTAGCGGCGAATTACGGGGGGCGATGGGATATCGCCCAGGCGGCGCGCCGATACTTCGCGCTGCACCCCGAAGCTGCACGCGAGGATGCGAAGCTTCATCCGGAGGCGCTCGAGCCGTTCCTGGCCATGGCCTATGCGCCCGAACCGGATCTCTTCGTGCGCACGGGTGGCGAGCAACGCATCTCGAACTTCCTGTTGTGGCAGCTCGCCTACACCGAGCTCTACTTCACCGACATGCTGTGGCCCGATTTCGATGCGATCGCGCTCAATGGCGCCATCGAATGGTACCGACAGCGCGAGCGGCGTTTCGGCCGGACCAGCGAACAGGTGCAGGCGACCCTCGGCGCGTAAGATGAACGGCCCCCGCTCACTGCGCTCGTTGCCCCCCGCGGGGGCGCTCAATGCCCTTCGGGCGGCCGGGCGGGCAGCTGAACGGCCCCCACGCTCACTGCGTTCGCTGCCCCCCGCGGGGGCGCTCAATGCCCTTCGGGCGGCCGGGCGGGCATTGACCGCCGCTGGACCGCCTCCGCGATGCTCGCCACGCGCATCCTGACCGCGGTCGTTCTCGTGCCGGCCGTGCTGGCAGCGCTGTTCCTTCTCCCGCCCTGGGGTTGGGGCGCCGTGACCCTGGCCGTGATCGTCATCGCCGCGGCCGAGTGGGCCGATCTCGCCGGGTACCACCGGCACACCTGGTGGATGTTCGTCGCCGGGACGTTGCTCATCGGCGTCAATCTGCTGTTGTCGCCGCTCTCCGGTTTTGCCGTCGGCTGGCCCGATGGCATCGTGTTCGCGGTGTGCGGACTCGCAACGATCTTCTGGCTCCTGGTTGCAGTGCCCTGGCTGGCCAACCGATGGCGGCCGACTTCCGCGCTGCCGCTGGCCGTCGCGGGCTGGATCGTCCTGATCGGGGCGTGGGTGGCGATCGTCCAGATGCAGGCGCATTCACCGTGGCTCGTGCTCGCGGCCATGGCCATTGTCTGGATCGCCGATACGGCCGCGTATTTTGTCGGCCGCGCTTTCGGCCGGCGCAAGCTCGCACCGGAAGTGAGCCCGGGCAAGACCTGGGAAGGCGTCTATGGCGGCCTCGTGGCGATTGCGATCTACGCGCTGGCCCTCGTGCCGCTGGCGGCCAAGGGTGGTTTCGCGGGCACGGTGTCACCGATCGCGGTCATCGTCTGGGTCGGCCTCGTGCTCGCCCTTGGCGTGCTTTCGGTCGTGGGGGACCTTTGCGAGTCGTTGCTGAAGCGGCAGGCCGGGGTGAAGGACAGCGGACGGCTGCTGCCGGGGCACGGTGGCATCCTGGATCGCATCGACGCCCTGTTGGCGGCGATGCCGGCGGCGGCACTGCTGGCGCTGGCCTATCTGCGATGACGCGACGCCGGATCAGCCTGCTGGGCGCCACCGGCTCGATCGGCGACTCGGCGCTCGACGTCGTCGCCCGCCATCCCGACCGGTTCGGCGTCGCGGCGCTCACCGCCAATGGGCAATGGGAGAAGCTCGCGCAACTTTGCCTGCGCCATCGGCCCGACGTCGCCGCGCTGTGCGATCCGGATGCAGCGCGCAGTCTCGAGCGCGCGCTGGCGGGAGCGGGTCTGCCAACGCGGGTTCTCTCCGGCGAGGCCGGCATCGTCGAAGCTGCGACGTGGGGTGGGGCCGACACGGTTGTCGCGGCGATCGTAGGGGCGGCAGGCCTGGCGCCGACACTGGCTGCCGCGAGAGCGGGCAAGCGAATCCTGCTTGCCAACAAGGAAGCGCTCGTCATCGGCGGAGCAGTGTTCATGGCGGCGGCGCAGCGGGGCGGGGCGATGCTGCTCCCCATCGACAGCGAGCACAACGCGATCTTCCAGTGCCTGCCCCAGGACTACGCGGGAAACCCGGGGCAATCCGGCGTGCGCAGGATTGTCCTCACCGCCTCGGGCGGGCCGTTTCGTACACGGCCCGTCGCGGAACTTGCGGGTGTGACCGCGGACGAAGCCTGTGCCCACCCCAATTGGGTGATGGGGCGCAAGATCAGCGTAGACTCCGCCACGATGATGAACAAGGGTCTCGAAATGATCGAAGCGCACTGGCTGTTCGGCCTGCCGCCGGAGCGTATCGACATCGTCGTGCATCCTGAAAGCGTCATCCATTCGCTGGTCGAATACGTTGATGGGTCGATGCTCGCCCAGCTCGGCCATCCGGACATGCGGACGCCGATCGCCCAGGCGCTCGCCTTTCCCGAACGTGTGGACGCCGGGGTGCCGGCGCTCGAGCTCGTCCGCCAGGGCGCGCTCACGTTCGAGACCCCCGACCATGAGCGCTTTCCCTGCATCGGCCTCGCGATCGAAGCGCTCGCTGCCGGTGGCACCGCGCCGGCGGTGCTCAATGCGGCGAACGAAGTCGCTGTCGCCGCCTTCCTCGCCGCGCGCATCCGTTACACGGACATCGCACCCACATGCGCCGAAGCGCTCTCGCGCCTGCCGGCACGACCCGTGCACATGCTCGCCGACGCGCTGGCTGCCGATAGCGAAGCACGCGCCGTAGCGCGGGCCTGGCTGAAGCTGCCCGAGGCTGCCTGATGGACGCCGTGTCCAAGGTGCTCGCGTTCCTGGTCGTGCTGGGCGTGCTCGTCGTGTTCCATGAGCTCGGGCACTACTGGGTGGCGCGTTGGTGCCGGGTCAAGGTGCTGCGGTTTTCGGTCGGCTTCGGGCGCGTCGTATGGTCGCGTCGATTCGGCCCCGACCGCACCGAATGGGCCATTTCAGCCGTTCCTCTCGGTGGGTACGTGAAGATGGTCGACGAGCGGGAAGGCGGAGTTCCCGCGGGAGATCTCGCGCGCGCCTTCAATCGGCAGAGCGTCTGGAAAAGAATCGCCATCGTCGCAGCCGGACCGATCGCGAACCTGCTGCTCGCCGTGCTGCTCTTTGCGGGCACCTACATGGCAGGCATTCCCGCCCAGCGCGCGCTGCTCGCCGCGCCTCCGCCCAACACGCCCGCGGCGGCGGCGGGCATTCGCGATGGCGATCTCGTCGTCGCGGCCGACGGTGCGTCGGTGCGCAGCTGGCAGGACCTGCGCTGGCGTCTGCTGCGGGCGTCCGGCGCGCGGGAGATCATCGTTGACGTCGAGCGGCCCGACGGAGCGCGGCTGCAGCGCGTCGTCGCGCTGACGTCGCTCGCCGGGGTCGACTGGGAGGGCAATTTCATGCCGGCGCTCGGATTCCGCACCGACCTCGGCGCACCGCTCATCGACGAAGTGCTCCCCGACAAGCCCGCCGCGCGCGCGGGGCTGCGGAAGGGGGATCTCATCCTCGCCATCGACGGTGAGCCTGTCCGCTCGCCGGCCGAGGTCGCAGCGCGAACGAACGCCAAACCGGGTGCGGCGGTGACTTTCCGGATCGGCCGCGACGGCTCGCCGCGCGAGGTGACCCTCGTCACGGATGTCGCCGAACAAGCCGGGCACAAGGTCGGGATCGCCGGCATCCGCCTCAAGGTCGATCCGGTGGTTGCCGAGCGCCTTGCCGTCACCGTTCGCTATGGCGTGGTCGAAGCGCTGGTCCAAGGCGCGCGCAAGACGTGGGAGCTTGCCGCGTTTACCGTGCGCATGCTCGGGCGCATTCTGGTCGGCGACGCTTCGCTCAAGAACATCAGCGGCCCGATCACCATGGCCGATTTCGCCGGTCAGTCGGCGCAGGCAGGAACGCTGGTTTTCGTCGGCTATCTCGCGTTGATCAGCATCAGCCTCGGCGTGCTGAATCTACTGCCGGTACCGCTGTTGGACGGCGGGCATTTGCTGTATTATTTCGCCGAGATCATCAAGGGTAGTCCCGTCTCCGACCGCGCCTTCGAGGTCGGCCAACGCATCGGCATGGCCATGCTGGCCGTGTTGATGGCGCTGGCGCTTTTCAATGACCTCACCCGACTGTTCTAGCGCAGCGTTGGCGGAGTCGGCACGCCGTGCCGGCGCTGCGCTGCTCGCGCTCGCGCTCGCGTTGTGCGCGAATCTGGCGCTGGCCATCGCGCCCTTCGTGGTCAAGGACATCCGCGTCGAGGGCGTGCAGCGGACCGAGGCGGGCACGGTCTTCTCGTACCTGCCGATCAAGGTGGGCGAGACGATCGACGACGAAAAGGTTGCAGCCGCGGTCAAGGCGCTCTTCGCGACCGGGTTCTTTCGCGACGTCCGGCTCGAAGTGCAGGACGGCGTGCTCCTCGTCGTTGTCCAGGAGCGGCCAACGATCAGCAAGGTCGACATCTCCGGCAACAAGGAATTCGACACCGACACGCTGAAGAAGGCGCTGAAGGACATCGGACTCGCCGAGGCGCGCATTTTCGACCGCTCGGCCCTCGATCGCGCCGAGCAGGAGATGAAGCGCCAATACCTGACACGCGGCCGGTACGCGGCGAAGGTCACCGTGACCGTCACGCCGCAGGAGCGCAACCGCGTTGCCATCAACATCGCCATCGAGGAGGGCGATGCCTCGAAGATCGCGCGAATCAACATCGTCGGCGAGAGCGCATACAGCGAAAGCGAGCTCCTCGGGCTGATGACACTCACCACGCCGGGCTGGACGACGTGGTACACGAAGAACGACCAGTACTCGAAGCAAAAGCTGTCGGCCGACCTCGAGGCGCTCAGGAGCTTCTACCAGAACCGGGGCTATCTCGAATTCAACGTCGACTCGACGCAGGTCTCGATCACGCCGGACAAGGAAGACATCTACATCACGATCAACGTCACCGAGGGGCCGCGCTACACGGTGTCGGACATCCGTCTCGGCGGCGACCTGCTGGTGCCGGCGCCCGAGCTGGCCCAGCTCGTGCAGATGAGGGTGGGCGAGGTGTTCTCGCGCGAGCGCCTGCAGGCCAGCGTCAAGGCGATCAGTGACCGGCTGGGCACGGAAGGCTACGCCTTCGCCAACGTCAACGCGGTCCCCGAAATCGATCGCGAGAAGCGGCAGGCGGCCTTCACGATCTACCTCGACCCGGGGCGGCGGGTATACATCCGCAAGGTCAACATCAGCGGCAACGTGCGCACACGCGACGAGGTGATCCGCCGCGAGATACGCCAGCTGGAGAGCGCGTGGTACGACGGCGCGCGGATCGAGCGCTCCAAGGTGCGCATCAGGCGGCTCGGCTACTTCGACGATGTCAACATCGAGACGCCGCCCGTCAGCGGCGCCACGGACCAGGCGGACGTCGAGGTGACGGTGACCGAGAGGGCTACGGGCAATCTGCTCGCCGGCATAGGCTACTCCAGCTCCGACAAGCTGGTATTCAACGCGTCGGTGTCGCAGCAGAACATCTTCGGCAGCGGCAATGCGCTGACGGCGGGGATCAACACGAGCTCCGTGAACAGGACGATCGCGGTCACGTATGTCGAACCCTACTGGACCGTGGACGGCGTTTCGCGCACCCTGGAGGTCTACCAGCGCAACCTGGACCCGGGCTCGACGTCGGTCGCACCGTACGAATCGTCAACGCTGGGCGGGGCGGTCAGCTACGGCATACCGATTTCCGAGACGGACACCATCAATCTCGGATTCCGCTACGACCATACGGAACTCACTCTTTTCGCCACCAGTCCGCCATCCTACTTCCTGTACGTCAACGAATTCGGCGACACCACCGACGCCGTCGTTGCCAGCCTGGGCTGGGCGCGTGACACGCGTGACGACATCCTCTATCCTACGCGGGGGATGCTGCAGGTGGCCGGGATCGAGGTGGGCTTGCCCATCGTCGACCTTTCGTATTACAAGGCGAACTACCTGGCGCAGTGGTTTTCTCCGGTTTATGGCGATTTCGTGCTGATGCTGCGCGGCGACGTCGGCTACGCTGCGGGTTACAACGGCAATTCGCTGCCGTTCTTCAAGGTTTTCTACGCCGGCGGCGTGGGCTCGGTGCGGGGCTACGAAACGGCGTCCCTCGGCCCCCGCGATATCTTCGGGAACACGCTGGGGGGAAGCGCAAGATCGTCGCCAACGCGGAGCTGTTCTACCCGATCCTGAAGGGGGACAAGTCGGTGCGGGGGAGCATATTCGTGGACGCCGGACAGATCTCCGGAGTTCCCGGAGCTGGTGTCGCTGTCGACGCGCTGGAGAAGAATGCCGAGAAGTTCCGGTACTCGTACGGAGCGGGGCTCGCTTGGAACTCGCCGGTGGGGCCGTTGAAGTTCAGCTACGGCGTTCCGTTCAAGGATCGGCGCGGCGACCTGATCCAGAATTTCCAGTTTCAGGTCGGCTCCGTATTCTGAGACCGTTTGTGCAGGAGAACCCATTGAATCGCAGCACCATTCGCATTGGGCGCGCCATCCTCGGCGGAGCCTTCCTGATCTGGCTCGGTACGGGCGTCGCCGCTGCCGCCGACTACAAGATCGGCTTCGTCAACACCGAGCGCCTGTTTCGCGAGGCCGCGCCGGCGAAGCGCGCGCAGCAGAAGCTCGAGAAGGAGTTCGCCGCCCGCGACGCCGACATCCAGAAAATGAGCAAGCAGGTGCGCGAACTGCAGACGACGCTCGAGAAGGACGGCGTCACGATGTCCGAGGCCGATCGTCGCAACAAGGAGCGGGATCTCGCCAATCTGTCGCGCGATCTGCAGCGCTCCCAGCGCGAGTTTCGCGAAGACCTCAATTTGCGGCGCAACGACGAACTGGCGAGCGTCCAGGAACGCGCAAACAAGGTCATCCAGCAGATCGCCGAGGCCGAGAAATTCGACCTCATCCTGCAGGACCCTGTTGTCTTCGCCAGCCAGAAGATCGACATCACCGAAAAGGTGGTGAAGGCGCTCGCCGACAAGTAGCGGCGACCGATTGCCACGCTGGCGCGCCCCCGCTGGCATCCGTCGACATTGCCCGGTCCGTGCCGATCTCTCTCGCCGAACTCGCCTCGCGCGTCGGGGCCGCCCTCGACGGCGATGGGGCGGTGCAGGTCTCGCACGTGGCGACGCTCGAGTCGGCCGGACCCGGCGCCATCGTCTTTCTCGCCAACCGCAGGTATCGCGCGCAGCTGGCATCGACCCGCGCGTCCGCGGTGATCCTTGCGCCGGCAATGGCGGGAGCGACATCGCTGCCGAAGCTCCTGGATCGCAACCCGTATGCGAGCTACGCGCGCGTGGCGGCCATTCTCCATCCGGCCCCCGCGGCCCCTGCCGGGGTGCATCCGTCCGCGATCATAGAGGCCGGCGCCAAGGTCGCCCCGAGCGCGGCGATCGGGGCCCATGCGGTCATCGGCGCCATGGCCGTCATCGGCGCGCGCGCGCGCATCGGTGCCGGAAGCTTCGTGGGCGCCGGCGTGTCGATCGGTGACGACGCCCTCCTTTACGCCAACGTGACGATCTACGACCGCTGCGTCGTTGGCCCGCGCAGCATCCTGCACTCGGGAGCCGTGATCGGCGCAGACGGCTTCGGCATGGCCGAAGAGAACGGGCGTTGGCTGAAGATCCCGCAGCTCGGCCGCGTCGTGCTCGGTGCGGACGTGGAGATCGGCGCCAACACCACGATCGACCGCGGAGCGATCGACGACACGGTGATCGAGGACGACGTCAAGCTCGACAACCAGATCCAGGTGGGACACAACTGCCGGATCGGCGCACATACCGCCATCGCCGGTTGCGCCGGCATCGCGGGAAGCACGCGGATCGGACGGAACTGCAAGATCGGCGCGCGGGCGAACATCAACGGGCACATCGAAATATGCGACAACGTGAACATCGCGGGCACGGCGAATGTTCACAGTTCCATCTCGGTGCCCGGGACCTACGCGAGCGCCGTCTTTCTCGCGCTTCCCCATGAGCAATGGCGGCGCCGGCAGCTTATCGTGCACCGGTTGCCGGAGCTGGCGCAGCGCGTGCGCCGTCTGGAGGGAGGCGGGGGCCCGGCACCGGACGATGCGTCGGACGATGCGTCGGACGATGCGAAGGGGGAAGCATGAGTGCAGCAAGCGACGGCAGCATGGATATCGAAGAGATCATGCGGTACCTGCCACACCGGTATCCGTTCCTCCTGGTCGACCGCGTGACGTCGCTCGAGACGGACAAATCGATCCGTGGCATCAAGAACGTGACGATGAACGAGCCCTATTTCGGTGGACACTTTCCGGACTACCCGGTGATGCCCGCCGTGCTCGTGATCGAGGCGCTCGCGCAGCTCGCGTCGATCCTCGCGTGGAAGATGTCGCGCCGCACGCCGGGTGACGGAACGCTCATCTTCTTCGCCGGCATCGACAATGCGCGCTTCCGGCGGCAGGTTCGGCCGGGTGACCAGCTGGTGCTGGAGTCCGAGGTGCAGCGCCTTGTGCGCGGCATCGGCAAGTTCGCGGTGCGGGCGAAGGTCGACGGCGAAATCGTCGCCGAGGCGAACCTGCTGGCGGCAATGCGCATGCCGGACACCGACCCGAGAACCGGCTGACCTGATGCCGCCGATCCATCCGACGGCGCTCGTCGACCCGAAGGCCGAGCTCGCCGAAGGCGTCGAGGTGGGTGCCTATTCGATCATCGGTCCCGACGTGAAGGTCGGCGCAGGCACGGTGATCGGGCCCCACGTCGTCCTCACTGGACGCACGAGCCTCGGCGTGCGCAATCGGCTGTTCCAGTTCACGTCCATCGGCGACATCCCGCAGGACCGCAAGTATGCCGGTGAGCCGACCACGACCACGATCGGCGACGACAACGTCTTCCGGGAATTCATGACCGTCAATGCCGGCACTGCGCAGGACCGCGGCGACACGCTGATCGGCAACGGCAATCTTTTCCTTGCCTACACCCACGTCGCGCACGACTGCGTCGTCGGCAATTGGACGGTGTTTTCCAACAACGCGCAGCTCGCGGGCCACGTCCACATCGGCGACTGGGTCGTGATGGGCGCCTATTCCGGCGTCCACCAATTCTGCCGGGTCGGCGCGCATTCGATGATCGCCGCCGGCGCAATCGTCCTGCAGGACGTGCCGCCGTTCGTCACCGCTTCCGGCTATCCGGCCACGCCCCGTGGCATCAATACGGAGGGCCTGCGCCGGCGAGGATTCACGGCGGACGAGATCCTCGCAGTTCGCCGCGCCTACAAGACGATCTACCGGGAAGGACGCGATGTCGACGATGCCAGGGCCGCGCTGGGCGTGGCCTCCGAGACGGCGCCTGCATTGGCCGCACTGGTCGACTTCCTTGCCGTGCCCGGGCGCGGCATCATCCGCTGACATGAACGACCCCCACGCTCACTGTGTGCGGCATAGCCGCATCCCGCTGTGTCGGGCTCCAGCCGGCTGACGATTGGCATCGTCGCCGGCGAGTCGTCGGGCGACGCGCTCGCGGCCGCGCTGATCAGCGCCGTGCGCGCGCGAATGCCGCAGGCGCGCTTCGTCGGCGTAGCGGGACCGCGCATGGAGGCGGCCGGCTGCGAGGCGTGGTACCCGCTCGAAACGCTGGCCGTGCGGGGATTCGTCGAAGTGCTGTCGCGGCTCCCGGAGCTGTTCGCTCTTCGGCGAGCGCTTTTCAGGCGCCTGGTCGGCGAACGTGTCCCCGTGTTCGTCGGAGTCGACGCTCCCGATTTCAATCTCGGCCTCGAGGCGCGGTTGAAGCGCACCGGCGTGCGCACCCTGCACTTCGTCAGCCCGTCCGTCTGGGCATGGCGCCGCGAGCGCGTGCACCGGATCGGACGCTCGGTCCACAGGATGCTGGCACTGTTTCCGTTCGAGCCGCCGATCTACGAGGCGGCCGGGGTCCCGGTCACCTTCGTCGGACATCCGCTCGCGGCCCATGCCGCCGTGCTGGGCTCGCGCCGCATTGCGCGCGAGCAGTTAAAGCTCGGTGTCGCGCAACCCGTTTTCGCCCTGTTGCCCGGCAGCCGCGCGTCGGAGCTCGACATGCACGGCGACCTCGTGCTCCACACCGCCGCGACGCTGCATCTCGCCCGCCCGGATGCGCGCTTTCTGGTGCCGTTGGCGACGCGTCCGACGCGCGACCGCTTCGAGGCCGCCGTCTACCGCCTCGGGCTCGAGAAATTGCCGCTCACGCTGCTCTATGGTCACGCGACCGACGCGCTGCGAGCCGCCGACGTCGCCCTCGTGGCTTCCGGCACTGCCACGCTCGAGGCCGCGCTCGCGCGCTGTCCCCACGTGATCTTCTACCGCGTTCATCCGCTGACCGCGCGCATCGTGCGGTCCAGGATCCTGCTGCCGTATGTCGGGCTGCCCAACGTTCTCGCCGGAAAGTTCGTCGTGCCCGAACTCATACAGGAGGACGCAACGGTCGAGAATCTCGCGCAAGCGGCACTGAACCTCTTCGACGACGCGGTCACGCGACGGCGGCTCGAAGCTCTGTTCGCAGGATTCGCCGCGTCGCTTTCCGCCGACACGGGAGGCCTTGCCGCGGATGCGGTGGCGGCGGAGTTGCGCGCGGCAGGCATCGGGTGTTGACCGTTCACGTGACAAGGCTGGTCGCCGGAATCGACGAGGCCGGGCGCGGACCGCTCGCCGGGCCAGTGGTTGCGGCGGCGGTGATTCTCGACCCCTCGCGGCCGGTTGCCGGCCTGCGGGACTCGAAGCTCCTGTCGGCGCGGCAGCGCGACCGCCTCGCCGCCGAAATTCGCACACAGGCGCTGGCATGGTCGGTGGGCGAAGCCGATGTGGCCGAGATCGACGCGCTCAACATCCTGCAGGCGACGATGCTCGCGATGCGGCGCGCGTTCGAAGGGCTGGCGATCGCGCCGGGGGAAGCCTGGATCGACGGCAACCGCTGTCCCGACCTCGCATGCGCCACGCGCGCGATCGTCAAGGGCGATCGTGACGTCCACGTCATATCGGCGGCGTCGATCCTCGCCAAGACTGCGCGTGATGCGATGCTGGACGAGCTCGACAGCCGGTTTCCGGCCTACGGCTTTGCGCACAACCGCGGCTACGGGACGCCGGAACATCTTGCGGCGCTCGCGCGTCACGGACCGTGCCCGGCACATCGCCGGAGCTTCGCGCCGGTCGCCCAGGCGGCATTCGGTTTCTGACCTCGAGCCGGCCGTGGCGCCCGGTCGGTCAATCCGGCGGGCGCAGCCTCTTGACGGTGTCGTCGGAGGGCAGGTAGCCGCTGCCGTCGGCGTATCTCCAGTCGACCATCACGCCCTTGCCGTCCTTGACCGCGGTGCGGCCGACGTAAGCGCCCATCGTGGACTGATGATCGAGCGCGCGGAAGCTGACCTTTCCGAACGGCGAGTCGAAGGCGAGGCCGGCCATCGCGGCAATGAGCTTCTCCGTATCGGTCGAGCCGGCTTTCCGGATCGCCATTGCCGCGGCCTTCACGGCGCTGTAGCCGACGACGGAGCCCAGCCGCGGATAGTCATTGAATTTTGCCTGATAGGCATCGCGGAACCGCTTGTGCTCCGGCGTGTCGATCGCGTACCACGGGTAACCGGTCACCCACCAGCCGACCGGTGCTTCGTCCTTCAGCGGGTCGAGGTATTCGGGCTCGCCGCCCAGCAGGTTGAACACCGGTCGGCCCTTGAAGAGGCCGCGCAGCTCGCCTTCGCGGACGAAGCGCGCCAGATCGGCGCCGAACAAGGACGAGAAGATGGCGTCCGGCTTCGCGTCCAGCATGGCCTGCACGACCGGCCCCGCGTCGATCTTGCCGAGCGGCACCGCCTGCTCGACGAACTCGATGCCGCCCGTCTGCCGCGCGATCATCTGCTGCTTGAACGCGGCGGTGGCCGACTGTCCGTACTCGTAGTTGGGGTAGACGATCGCCCAGCGCTTCTTCGCGAGCTTTGCGGCCTCCGGTGCCAGCATCGCGGTCTGCATGTAGGTCGACGCGCGCAACCGGAACGTGTACCGGTTGCCGTTCTCCCAGACGATCTTGTCGGTGAGCGGCTCCGCGGCGAGGAACAGCACCTTGCGCTGCTTCGCGAGGTCGGCCACCGCGAGCCCGACGTTCGACGCGAATGTCCCCATCAGCAGGACGGCCTTTTCTCGGGTGAGGAGTTCCTCTGCCACGCGCACGGCATCGCCGGGGTTGCCGTTGTCGTCGCGCGACACGATCTCGAGCGGTCGCCCGAGCACGCCTCCCGCCGCATTGATCTCCGCCAGCGCCAGTTCCATGCCCTTCTTGTAGGGCTCCAGGAACGCCGGAAACACCTTGTAGCTGTTGAGCTCGCCCAGCCGGATCGGCTGCGCCGCGACCGGCAGCGGCAATGCGGCGATCGCGGCCAGACTGGCCAGCACGGCAGTTCGGGCAATGCGGCAAATCCGGTTCATGGCCTCTCCACGGGGCGTCCGAAGACGTCATTGTCCTACGGCGCCGCCTTCAACGGACGGATTGCAGCGACGGTTGACCGTAACATGGGGATGGTTACGGCTATCGAAAGATCGCATCGCAACCGGACGCCAGCTGGCGGTAAACGGTAAAATCGCACGTTTCACCTGCGCACTCCCCCGACCGCCCCGGCGGCGGAGCAGATTGCGCTCGCACGCCCTCCTCGATTCGATGCTGCCCGATCCCTTGCCGACGCTGAACCTCGCGCACGATCTCGCCTTCGCCGACCTGTACTCGGCCGGCGGCGCGGGCCGCATCGATGCCTTGTTCGTCGCGCATCTGCAGGCGGCGGATGCGGCGCTGGCCGCACGCCTTGCCGTGGCGCGCGCGAATCCCGAAGCGCTGGAGCGCAAGGGCGAGTCGGAGCTGCTGATCGCGATGGGACCGCACCTGGAGGATTTTCTCGCTGCGCTGTTCGGCATTGCGGGCGAGGTCCGCACGCTGGAGGGGAAGCACCACGAACTCGCGCCGCTCTATGCGGTGAAGCGCCTCTTCGTCCAGCGCAAGGCGATGAACACGCATCGGGCGGATGTGGCCGCCGAGTTCGACGGACCCGCGCTGCGACGGGAGCTGGAGAGCGCGCTCGGCGGACCATTCACCGAGCTCGGCTTCGCCAACGCGGTTACACGCTGGCAGCAGGACGAGGCCGCGCACGCCGCGGCACTCGACGTGGCGCTGCGCTATGCCGCCTGGGCGTCGCACACGCCCGAAGGCCGCGCCGCGCACAAGGGTGGCGTGCTGTTCCGCGCTCCGCGCAAGCTCGACTACATGAAGCTCGTGCCGCTCGAGCGGACACACGTGAACGGCGTGGACGCCTGGAAGCTCGCCGGCGATCACGTCCGGCGCCGCGAGGGATTCGCGTTGACCGATCCCGGCATGGACCTCGCCGCCGCGCTCGATCACTCGCACTACTGCATCTGGTGCCACGAGCAGGGCAAGGACTCCTGCGCGCGCGGCCTCTTCGAGAAGAAGGTCGCCGGCGCGCCGCCGCCCGACAATCCGTTCAGGAAAAGTCCGTTCGGCGTGACGCTCGCCGGCTGCCCGCTCGAAGAGAAGATCTCCGAGTTCCACAAGCTGCGCGCCGAGGGCTGGCCGCTCGCCGCGCTGGCGATCATCTGCGTCGACAATCCGCTTGTCGCCGGCACCGGCCACCGGATCTGCAACGACTGCATGAAGTCGTGCATCTACCAGAAGACCGATCCCGTCGACATTCCGCAGGCGGAAACGCGCATCCTGAAGGACGTGCTGGCGTTGCCGTGGGGCTTCGAGGTCTACTCGCTGTTGACGCGCTGGAACCCGCTGGACCTGCGCCGGCCGGTGCCGTGCGCCGCGACGGCCAAGCGCGTGCTCGTCGTCGGCATGGGGCCGGCGGGCTTCACCCTGGCGCATCACCTGATGAACGATGGCCACACGGTGGTCGGCATCGATGGGCTCAAGATCGAGCCGTTGCCGGTGTCGCTGTCTGGAGTCACCACCGCGGGCGGGCGCGTGCCCTTCGAGCCGATATTCGATGCGGCGACGTTGAACGAGCCACTCGACGACCGCGTGATGGCCGGATTCGGCGGTGTTGCCGAGTATGGCATCACCGTGCGCTGGGACAAGAATTTCCTCAAGGTCATACGACTGCTGCTCGAACGCCGCGACCGGTTCGCGCTCTTCGGCGGCGTGCGCTTCGGCGGCGCGCTCGACGCCGAGGGGGCATTCGCGTACGGCTTCGATCACGTCGCGGTCGCCGCCGGCGCGGGCAAGCCGACGGTGCTCGAACTGCCTCATGGACTGGCGACCGGCGTGCGGACAGCCTCGGACTTCCTGATGGCGCTGCAATTGACCGGTGCGGCGAAGTCGAATTCCGTCGCCAACATGCAATTGCGGCTGCCGGTAGTCGTCGTCGGCGGGGGGCTCACCGCGATCGACACTGCAACGGAGGCGCTAGCGTACTATCCCGTGCAGGTCGAGAAGTTCTTGTCCCGCTTCGAAGCGCTCGTGGCGGAGAAGGGGCGCGATGAGGTGGAGTCCGGATGGAGCGTCGTCGAGCGTCCGATCGCCGACGAATTCCTCGCTCATGCGCGGGCGATCCGCGGCGAGCGCACCGCCGCCGCACGCGAGGGCCGCTCAGCCCGGATCGTCGAGTTGCTGCAGGCATGGGGCGGGGCGACGATCGTCTACCGCCGACGGCTCATCGACAGCCCGTCGTACACGCTCAACCACGAGGAAGTCGAGAAGGCGCTGGAGGAGGGCATCCGCTTCGCCGAGGGACTCACGCCGCTCGCGGTCGAGGTCGATGCGCACGGTCACGCGTGCACGCTTCGCGTGTCACAGCATCACAACGACGGGGACGGCGTCTGGCACCAGTACGGCACGACGTCGCTGCCGGCACGTTCGATCCTGGTGGCTGCGGGCACGCAGCCCAACACCGTGCTTGCGCGCGAGGACGAGGCGCATTTCCATCTCGACGGCAAGTACTTCCGGTTGCTGGACGAGGAGGGCGGTGCAGTCCATCCGGTGAGGGGATTGGCCAAGCCGGACAAGCCCGCGGTGCTCACCGGGATTCGCGCGGACGGCCGCGCGACCAGCTTCTTCGGAGACCTCCATCCGTCGTTCCACGGCAACGTGGTGAAAGCGATGGCCAGCGCCAAGCAGGGCTATCCGATCGTGTCGCGCATGCTCGGACGGGTCGCGCCCGCGACGCGCGAATCCGACGCGTCGTTCTTCGGCCGCCTGGGCGATGCGTTGCGTGCGACCGTCGTTCGCGTCGATCGCTTGACGCCGACGATTCTCGAGGTGGTTGTGCGGGCACCTGCGGCGGCGCGACGTTTCGAGCCGGGGCAGTTCTACCGTTTGCAGAATTTCGAGACCCTGGCACCCCTTGTCGACGGCACGCGCCTCAACGTGGAAGGACTGGCCTTGACGGGCGCGTGGGTCGATCGCGAGCAGGGTCTCGTCTCGACGATCGTGCTGGAGATGGGCGGCTCGTCGGACCTTTGCGCGTTGCTGAAGCCCGGCGAGCCCGTGGTGCTGATGGGCCCGACCGGCACGCCGACCGAGATCGTGGGCAACGAAACCGTCGTCCTCGCGGGCGGTGGATTGGGCAACGCGGTGCTGTTCTCGATCGGCCAGGCGTTCCGCCGTGCGGGGTCGAAGGTGCTGTATTTCGCCGGCTACAAGAAGATGATCGACCGGTACAAGGTCGCCGAGATCGAGGCCGCGGCCGATGTCGTCGTGTGGTGCTGCGACGAGGCGCCTGGCTTCAACGCGACCCGGCCGCAGGACCGGGTGTTCGTCGGCAACATCGTGGAAGCGATGGCCGCCTACGCATCCGGTGCGCTGGGTACGCAGACGATTGTCTTTGCCGACTGCGATCGCATCATCGCCATCGGCTCGGACCGGATGATGGCGGCGGTCGGCGCCGCGCGGCACACGGTGCTCGCGGAATATCTCAAGCCGGGCCACAAGGCAATCGCGTCGATCAACTCGCCGATGCAGTGCATGATGAAGGAGATCTGCGCGCAGTGCCTGCAGCCGCACCGCGATCCGGAGACGGGCAAGGTCAGCTATGTGTTCTCGTGCTTCAACCAGGACCAGCCGCTCGACGCCGTCGATTTTACGGGACTCGCTGCACGATTGACGCAGAACTCCGTGCAGGAGAAGTTGACCGGGCAGTGGATCGGGAGATGCCTGCTGGGGGCTGAAATGCGGGATTGACGCGCCGGGCGTTTGGTCTGTTCCGTATCGTAGGCCGGTTGCTTGGAATTCGTCGACGTAATGGCGAAACAAGTTGCGCATTGTTTAGCGGCCTTGTGCTCGATGATGGCTGTGCGCTTGTTTATGTCAGATCGACCGCAGCAAGCCCGCGATCAGCCCGCCGATCGCAGTCGCGCCGATCGCGACGAGGTCGTCGTCGCCCTCGCTTTGCCGCATGCGATTGAGGTCGAAGATCGCGTCGATCTGGGCATCGCTCAACCGTGCGCGCATGGCATCGGGACTGGTGGCCACAGCGATTCCCGCGGCCCGGGTGATATCGCGCAATGCCTTCGCCACGCCTTCCGGGTCGATCAGCGCGATGGCCGCGCCGCAGTGCCCGCACGCGTTGGCGGTGGAGAGATCGACCGGCGCCCCGCATTGGGAGCAGGAGATCTGATGCACGGTCGCGCGGAGCTTCGCAAGCTCGGCTGGCGACGGCGCGCGGATGAAGTTCTTCTCGCGCAGGAACTGGTGGAACGTGATGAGCCGCCCATGGTCCTTGCGACAGCGCCAGTAGGTAAACCGGGTGGATCGCTGCAGATCCTGCGTCAGGGCGAGAGCGGTGGAACACAGCGGGCAGCTGAAGCTCGCTGCGAGCGGCTTGCGCGCGCCCCCCGCCTTGCCGATGTACTGGAACAGCTCCAGCACCGCCTTGGGCGTGAGGCGGATGCTCTCCGCCTTGTCGAACCAGAACAGGTTGCACGGAGCGCAGGCCGTGATCTCGATGGGGCGCAGTGTCCCGTGCGCGGGGACGTCCTGCGCGGTCATCGGGTCATGGCAATTCGGGCATGCGGTCGGGATCACTTGGCGGTGAAGACGAGAAGATGCCGTTCCAGTTGGCCCCGTGGGGATTCGCGCGCAAATGGGCGATGCGCGCGAGGTAGAGGTTGTACAGCTTCGTTTCGGGCAAGGCGTCGGCGAGATTCTTAAGCAGGCCCTCGGCCTCGTCGCGGTACATGAAGGGCGGCTGTTATGGTGCCGGTGGAAGGAGTCGAACCCTCGACCTTCGCATTACGAATGCGCTGCTCTACCAACTGAGCTACACCGGCACTTGACTTGAAACGGCGCGTTGCCCGGGAATGTCACTGGTCTGGCCCGGGCAAGCGGAAAATTATAGCCGATCCCCGTGCTTGCTGCCAATCCGCGCACGGTCTTCGCGCGCGTAAGGATCGGCGCTCAACGCGACGCCGGCCCGGGTAGCGTCGCGAGTAGCGCAGACGCACCGGTCCAGAAGATCTGCACGCCGATGCACAGCAGGATGAACGCGGAGAGCCGGATCAGCACACTGGTTCCGGTTTCGCCCAGTACGCGCAGCATCCGGTCGGCGTAACGGTAGCAGACGAACACCGTCGCGGCGATAAACAACGCCCCGATCACGTCGGCGGCGCCGTGCACGACCAGCGAGCGCACGCTTTGCGGATGGTGCGCGCCGATCGTGATGGCGACGGAGATGGTGCCGGGTCCGACGGTGAGCGGCAGCGTCAGCGGGTAGAAGGCGCGGCTGGCGATCTCCCTGGCGGCGGGCGTCGTGGCCGGGATGATCGGCGCGGCGGTTTCCGCGCGCAGCAGTTCCCATGCGTTCGCGCAGACGACGATGCCGCCCGCGACCTGCACGATCGGGACGGAAAGCCCGAAGAACTCGAGGACGTAGGTGCCGACGAACAGGGAGGCCAGGAGCAGGATGAAGGCGTTGATCGCAATCTTCTGCGCGAGCGTCGCCCGCAGCGCCGCGGTGCAGTCGGCGGTCATCGCGAGGAACACCGGCGCGCCGCCAAACGGGTTGACGATCGGCAACAGCGCCGCGATCACCAGCAGCAGGCCTTCGACGAAGTTACGCAGATCTCCGGTCATGTGCGGACTCCCTGTGTCCAGGCGCATCGCGGACGTCGGCTGCGCTACACTAGCACGCCCGTGCCGCCGCGAATGGGCACACCCTGCGTCCGAGGCCCGTGTCCGCCACCCGTTCCCTGTTCGGCTTCCACGCGGTGACTGCCCGCCTGCGGCAGCGGCCGGAGTCGGTGCGGGCGATTCATTTTGCCGCGGCGCGGCGCGACGCGCGGATGCGCGACCTCGTGGCTCTGGCCGAAGGCGCGCGTTGCCCGGTACACGCCTCCGACGACGAGCGGCTGACCCAGCTCGCCGGCACCGACCGGCACCAGGGTGTCGTCGCGATCGTCGATGCCGCCGGTGCCGCACGTCACGCTCGACGACGTGCTCGACACGCTGGCGGAGCCCGCGCTGCTGCTGGTGCTCGACGGCGTCACCGATCCGCACAATCTCGGCGCCTGCCTGCGCAACGCCGACGCGTTCGGCGCGCACGCGGTGGTCGTGCCGAAGGACCGCGCGGTGGGCCTCAATGCCACCGCGGCGAAAGCGGCGAGCGGCGCCGCCGACACGGTTCCGGTCATCACGGTCACCAATCTCGCGCGCACGCTGCGCGACCTCAAGGCCAAAGGCGTCTGGATCCTCGGCGCGGACGCGGGCGGCGAGAGCCTGTTCGATGCCGACGTCTCCGGTCCCGTCGCGTGGGTCCTCGGCGCCGAAGGCGCCGGGCTGCGGCGGCTGACGCGCGAGCATTGCGACCGGATCGTCGGCATCCCGCTGCTGGGCACGGTCGGGAGCCTCAACGTCTCGGTGGCGAGCGGCATCTGCCTCTACGCGTCGCGGCGGGCCGCGCCGGGACCGACCGGTCTGATGCGGTCGCGGCACCAGTTCGGAGCTCGAGCGCGAGCGCCCGCGAGTCGTATCCGGCTCGCCGGGCCCCGCCCCAGCACTCACGTCGCTGATCGAGCCCACAGGCAAAGGCGCAGAGCCTTCGGCCCCCGCTTTATCCTGAGGATCCGCGAGCTGCGCGCTACTCCTTGATGTCGACGCCGTAGAACGTGTGCCGGCCGAACGGGGAGAGCTTGAAGTCGATCACTTCCTTGCGCACCGGCTTCAGCTGCACGGCGTGCGCGATCGTGAACCACGGCGCCTGCTCCTTGAAGATCACCTGCGCCTTCTGGTAGAGCTCGGCGCGCGGCTTCTGGCCGGACATCGTCTTCGCGCGCAGCACCAGGTCCTCGTACGGCTGATAGCAGAACTTGGCGACGTTGCTGCCGCCGGTCTTCGCGGCATCGCAACCGAGCAGCGTGGAGAGGAAGTTGTCGGGATCGCCGTTGTCGCCGGTCCAGCCCAGCATGCCCATCTGGTGCTCGCCGGCCTGCATGCGCTTCCGGTACTCGCCCCACTCGAAGCTCTTGATCTCGGCCGTGACGCCCACCTTCGCGAGATCGGCCTGCATCAGCTCGGCGATGCGGCGCGCGTTGGGGTTGTACGGACGCTGCACGGGCATCGCCCACAGGTCGGTCGTGAAGCCGTTCGGATAGCCGGCGTCGGCGAGCAGCTTCTTGGCGGCGGCCGGATCGTACGGATCGTCCTTGATCGCGTCGTTGTACGACCACTGCGTCGGCGGAATCGGATTCTTCGCCGCCACGCCGGTCGTCAGGTACACGGCGTCGATGATGGCCTTCTTGTTGATCGCCATGTTGATCGCCTTGCGCACGCGCACGTCGTCGAACGGCTTCTTGGTCGTGTTGTAGGCGAGGTAGCCGACGTTCAGTCCCGGCTGCTCCAGCACGACGACGTTCGGATCCTTGCGGATCGCGTCGAGGTCGGCCGGATTCGGGTACGGCATCACGTGGCATTCGCCCTTTTGCAGCTTCGCCCAGCGCACCGACGCGTCGGGCGTGATCGAGAAGATCAGATCGTCGATCTTGGCCTTGCCGCCGTAGTATTGCGGGAACGCCTTGTAGCGAAGGATCGCGTCCTTGATGTAGCGGACCAGGTAGAACGGGCCGGTGCCGATCGGCTCCTGGTCGATCTTCTCCGGCGTTCCGGCCTTGAGCATCGCGTCCGCGTATTCCTTGGACTGCACGCCGGCGTACTCCATCGCCAGATTCGACAGGAAGGGCGCCTCGGGCTTCTCGAGCGTGATCCGGACCGTGTAGTCGTTGACTCGTTCCACCGACTTCAGCAACTTGGGCATGCCCATGTCCATGAAGTAGGAGTGGTTCGAGCTCGTGACCTTGAAGTACGGATTGGATTCCTTCCACTGCCGCTCGATCGCGAAGATCATGTCGTCGGCGTTGAAGTCGCGCGTCGGCTTCCAGTCGCGGTGGTTGTGCCACTTGACGCCCTTGCGCAGGTGGAACGTGTAGACCTTGCCGTCCGGGGAGATGTCCCAGCGCTCGGCGAGGCCCGGGACGACCGTCGTGCCGCCGCGCTCGAAATCGACGATGCGGCTGTAGATCTGGCTGTTGGCGTCGAACGACGTGCCGGTGGTGTTGATGCCGGGATAGAAGTTCTCCGGGCTGCCCTCGGAGCAGTACACCAGGGTCTTGGCGGAGAGGCTGGCCGTGTGCCAGCAGCGCCGGGAGCGCCAGCGCGGTGATGAGCGCGCGCCGCGTGCCGGGCCGCCATTGCGTGAGACGGGACTTCGTCATGAATCTGCCTCCAGTGGATGAAGCCGCGCCGGGCGCGGCAGGGGATAGCGGTTACGGGGCAATATTATGAACCGGATTGAGCCGAATTGCCGAACTGGTCGGCGAGATGGCAGGCCACCTGCCGGCCGTCGAGCAGGCGGGGGGCCGGGCGCTCGGCCCGGCAGCGGTCGATCGCATGCGCGCACCGGGTCGAGAAGACGCATCCGGGCGGCGGGTTCAGCGGCGACGGCCGTTCGCCCTTGAGCACGATGCGCTCGGAGCGGGCGATACCGGCCATGCCCGGGGTCGACGCCAGCAGCGCCTGGGTGTACGGATGCAGCGGCCGCGCGAAGATCCGCTCCTTGGGGCCCTGTTCCATGGCGAGACCGAGGTACATCACCAGGACTTCGTGGGCGATGTGGCGCACGACGCCGAGGTCGTGGGAGATGAAGAGATAGGCCAGGCCCAGTTCGCCCTGCAGGTCGGCGAGCAGATTCAGCACCTGCGCCTGGACCGAGACGTCCAGCGCGGACACCGGCTCGTCCGCCACCACGAGCGCGGGATTGAGCATCAGCGCCCGCGCGATGGCGATGCGCTGCCGCTGGCCGCCCGAGAACATGTGCGGATAGCGCGCGTAGTGCTCGGGCCGCAGCCCGACCTTGGCCAGCATCGCGCGCGCCAGATCGGCCTGTTCGGCGGGCCCGAGATCGGTGCTGATCGCGAGCGGCGCTTCGAGAATGGCGCCGACCTTCTTGCGCGGATTGAGCGAGCCGTAGGGGTTCTGGAACACCATCTGCACCGACTTGCGCAGGCGCACCTGCGTCCGCGGGAGGCGGATGCACCGCATCGACGCCGGTGAGGCTGAACTCGCCCCCGGTGGGCTTTTCGATCAGCGCCACGATCCGCGCCAGCGTCGACTTGCCGCAGCCCGATTCGCCGACCACCGCGAGCGTTCGGCCGGCCTCGATCGTGAACGAGACGCCGCCCACCGCATGGAGGTGGGCAGGCTCGCGCATGAATCCGCGCGAAATGGGATAGACCTGCCGCAGGTCGCGCGCCTCGGCGACGGCGAGTGGTCGCGCCCTGGCGCCGTGCACGCTGCGGCTGGCGCCGCGGCGCTGCCCCCCGAGGGGCGCGATTCGCGCCTGGGACGGCCCGGCGGCGCTCATGCGGCACGCCTTGACCTGCGGTCGCGCGCGATGGCGGCCTCGCGGTCCCGCTCGCCCATCGGAAAGTGACAGCGGACCTGGCCTTCCTCCCACGGCCGGATGTCCGGACGCACCCGGCACGCATGGTCCGTGGCATCGATGCAGCGCGGCGCGAACAGGCAGCCCTCGCGGCCGGTCGTAGAGACCCGGCACCACCCCGGGGATGGTGGCAAGGCGCGTTTCGCCGGTGCTGCGCTCGGGCATCGCCGCCAGCAGCGCCGCCGTGTAGGGGTGCTGCGGGTTGGCAAACAGCGCGTCGGCGCCACGCTCCTCGACCACCTGTCCGGCGTACATCACGGCGACGCGGCGCGCCATTTCCGACACCACGCCCATGTTGTGCGTGACCAGCACCAGCGCCATGCCGCGCTCGTTCTGCAGTCCGCGCAAGCAGATCCAGGATCTGGGCCTGGATGGTCACGTCGAGCGCCGTGGTCGGCTCGTCCGCGATGAGGAGCCGCGGATTGCAGGCGATCGCCATCGCGATCATCACGCGCTGGTTCATGCCGCCGGAGAGCTGGTGCGGAAAGTCGCCGAGGCGGCTCGCCGCGGCGGGAATGCCCACCTGTTCCAGCAGCTCGGCGGCGCGATGCCGCGCGGCCTTGTGGTCGAGCCCCAGGTGCAGCCGCAGCGTTTCGGTCAGCTGGAAGCCGACGGTGAAGCAGGGGTTGAGGCTGGTCGTCGGATCCTGGAAGATCATCGCCACGTCCTTGCCGATGACCTTGCGCCGCTCGCGGTCGGAAAGGCTCGGCAGTTCGCGCCCGGCAAAGCGCATCCGCCGCGCCTCGCACCCGGCCCGGGAAGGCCACGAGTCCCATCAGCGCCAGCATCGTCACGCTCTTGCCGGAACCGGACTCGCCGACGATGCCCAGCACTTCGCCTTCGTCGAGGGTCAGGCTGACGCCGTCGACGGCGTGCAGCACGCCCGTCTGCGCCGGGAAGTCGACGTGCAGGTCTTCGATCTCGAGCAGCGCCATGGTCGAGGCTCAGCGCTTGAGCTTCGGGTCGAGCGCGTCGCGCAGCCCGTCGCCCAGCAGGTTGAACGCCAGCACGGTGATCAGGATCGCCAGCCCGGGAAAGGTCACCACCCACCAGGCGCGGATCACGAATTCGCGCGCGTCGGCGAGCATCGTCCCCCATTCGGACGCGGGCGGCTGCGCGCCGAGGCCGAGGAAGCCCAGCGCGGCGGCGTCGAGGATGGCGGTGGAGACGCCCAGCGACGCCTGCACGATCAGCGGCGCGGCGCAGTTCGGCAGGACTTCGTTGAACATCAGCCGCAGCCGGCTGGCGCCGTTCGCGCGCGCGGCGGTGACGTAATCCTTCGAGGTTTCCGTGATCACCGCGGCACGCGTGATGCGAACGTAGTGCGGCAGCACGACCACCGCCACCGCCAGCATCGCGTTCATCAGTCCCGGCCCGAGGATGGCGACGATCACGATCGCGAGCAGCAGGCTCGGCAGCGTGAGGATGATGTCCATCAGCCGCATGATCGCGATCTCGGTGATGCCGCGGGCGAATCCCGCCACCAGCCCGAGGACGATCCCGAGCGACGATCGACAGGGCGACGACCGCGATGCCGATCAGCAGCGACAGGCGCGCGCCGTAGATGAGCCGGGACACGATGTCGCGCCCGATGGCGTCGGTGCCCAGCGGATAGGCCCACGAGCCGCCGGCCTGCCAGGCGGGCGGCTGCAGGAACGCGGCGTTGTTGGTCAGATCCGGCGAGTAGGGCGCGAGAAAATTGGCGAACGCGGCCATCAGCAGCACGATCACGACGACGACCAGCCCGGCCACCGCGCCGCGATTGGCACGGAAGTAGCCCCAGAACTCGCGCAGCGGACTCGGCGGCGCGGCGGCCGTGCTGTCGCGGCGATCGACTCGGCCGTCATGTCGGCTCGGCTCGTCATGTCGAGCGCCGGATGCGCGGATTGATGATGCCGTAGGTGACGTCGACCAGCAGGTTGACCATCATCACCACGACGCCCAGCATGAGGAGACCACCCTGCAGGACCGGATAGTCGCGGCGGTTGATCGCCTCGATCAGCCACTTGCCGACGCCGGGCCAGGAGAAGATGGTCTCGGTCAGGATCGCGCCGGTGAAGAGCACGCCGACCTGAAGGCCGATCACCGTGATCACCGGGATCAGCGCATTGCGAAACGCGTGCAGCGCGATGACGCGCAGATTCGACAGTCCCTTCGCCCGGGCCGTGCGGATGTAATCCTCGCCGAGGACCTCGAGCATCGCCGAGCGCGTCATGCGCGCGATGATGGCGAGCGGATTGGTGCCGAGCACGATCATGGGCAGGACCAGGTGCGAAACGGCGGACTTGAACGCACCCTTTTCTCCGGAGAGCAGCGCGTCGATCGTCAGGAACCCGGTCACCGGCTCGATGAAATACCGGACGGAGATGCGGCCGGACACCGGCGTCCAGCCGAGCTGCACCGAAAACAGCAGGATCAGCAGCAGCCCCCACCAGAAGATGGGCATCGAATAGCCGGTGAGCGAAACCCCCATCACGCCGTGGTCGAACACCGAATTGCGGCGCACCGCGGCCAGCATCCCGGCCGGGATGCCGATGATGAGCGCGAACACGATCGCGCAGAGCGGCAAGCTCGATGGTGGCCGGAAACAGCGCGGCGAACTCGCGCAGCACCGGCTCCTGCGTGATCATCGACTTGCCGAGGTCGCCGGAGAGGACCCGGCCGATGTAGATGCCGTACTGGACGAGCACCGGCCGATCGAGGCCGTAGTCCTTGAGCAGCGCGGCGTGCCGCGCCGGATCGATGCCGCGCTCGCCGGCCATGGTCTCGATCGGATCGCCGGGCACGATCCGGATGAGGAAGAACGCGAGCAGCGTCATCCCGAGGAATGTCGGGATGACGAGGCTGACGCGGCTCAGCAGGAAACGAAGCATCGTGGGGCTGGCGGTGGCGGGCCTGCGGATTCGTCGCCGCGCCGGACGTCCTGCTCCGGGCGCGGGAAGAGATCGTGCGCAATCGTCATTGAACCACACTTTGGAACGCCGCTGCCGGTCGGCCCGGCCTTCGCCCCCGCGCAGCGGCATTGACGCTCCGGGGGGCTTTGGGCATCATCGGCCGGCGCACCGGCCAGGCATCCAATCCCCGTTGCCGGCCTTCGTCCTTCGCCGCATCCGGCAATCGGCCGCCCCTCGACCGCACCCATGACGAATCCCGTTCTGCACATCTCGGGCTGGCACGCCGAGTTCACGGCATTGCGCCGCGACCTGCACATGCACCCGGAGCTCGGCTTCGAGGAGCACCGGACCGCGAAGATCGTCTGCGAGCGGCTCGCGGCACTCGGCATCGAGCACCACGCGGGGATCGGCCGGACCGGCGTCGTTGCCGTCATTCGCGGCCGGTCCGACGCGAGCGGCCGCGCCGTCGGCCTGCGCGCGGACATGGACGCGCTGCCGATGCAGGAGGAAAACGACTTCGCGCACAAGTCGCGTTACGACGGGCGGATGCATGGCTGCGGCCACGACGGGCACACGACGATGCTGCTCGCCGCCGCGCGCTACCTGCACGAGACGCGCAATTTCGACGGCACCGCCTATCTCATCTTCCAGCCGGGAGAGGAGGGCTACGCCGGCGCCAAGGCGATGATCGAGGACGGGCTGTTCGAGCGCTTCCCGGCCGAGCAGGTGTACGCGCTCCACAACTGGCCCGGCCTGCCGCCGGGGCGCATCGGCATCACGCCCGGCCCGGCGATGGCGGCGGCGGACCGCATCGAGATCACGATCGACGGGCGCGGCGGCCACGGCGCGCATCCGCACGCGGCGGTCGACCCGGTGCTGGTCGCCGGTCACATCATCACGGCGGTGCAGTCGATCGTCTCCCGCAACGTGAGTCCCATCGACACCGCCGTGGTGAGCCTCTGCGCGATGCAGGCGGGAAACCCGGCGGCGATGAGCGTGATCCCGTCGCACGCGACGCTCGTCGGCACCGTGCGCACGTTTCGGCCGGCCACGCAGGACATGATCGAGCGGCGGCTGGCCGAACTCGTGCCATCGCATCGCCGCGGCATTCGGAGCGAGCGCGAAGCTCAAGTACGAGCGCGTCTACCCCGCGACCGTCAACCACGCCCGCGAAGCGGAATTCGCCGCGACCGTCGCGGAGGCGCTGATCGGCGCGCGAGAACGTCGTGCGCAATCTCGATCCGTCGATGGGCTCCGAGGATTTCTCGTTCATGCTGCAGGCGAAGCCGGGCGCGTTCGCGCGGCTGGGGCAGGGCGGCATCGAGGGCGGGTGTTTCCTGCACAACAGCCTCTACGATTTCAACGACGCGGTCATTCCGCTCGGCGCCGGGTACCTCGCGGCGCTCGCCGAGACGGCGATGCCGATCGCGACATGAGCGCGCGGCGCGGCGGGCTGCGCGGTGCGCAGGCGACGGTGGCGTGCCACGCGGTCGAAGAGGATCGGCTATAATTTGATCCTTTTGCGTCGTCCGCCCCGAGACGACCGCGACCATCGTTTGCGCGCTCGCGCGGGCGCATGCCCGCACCGGCCGCCCCCTACATCCGCAGGTTCCATTGCGCCTCACCCAGATCAAGCTCGCAGGGTTCAAGTCGTTCGTTGACCCGACGGCCATCGCCACGCCCGGCCAGCTGGTCGGGATCGTCGGACCCAACGGCTGCGGCAAGTCCAACGTGATCGACGCCGTGCGCTGGGTGCTCGGCGAGTCGAAGGCGTCGGCGCTGCGCGGCGAATCGATGCAGGACGTGATCTTCAACGGCGCCGGCGAGCGCAAGGCCGTCGGCCGCGCGTCGGTGGAGCTCGCGTTCGACAACAGCGCGGGCCGGATCGGCGGCCAGTGGGGCCAGTATGCCGAGCTCTCGATCAAGCGCGTGCTGACGCGCGACGAGGACTCGTCCTACTACATCAACAACATCCCGGTGCGCCGCCGCGACATCTACGATCTCTTCCTCGGCACGGGCCTCGGGCCGCGCGCCTACGCGATCATCGAGCAGGGCATGATCTCGCGCGTGATCGAGGCCAAGCCCGAGGAGCTGCGCGTGTTCCTGGAGGAAGCCGCCGGCGTCTCCAAGTACAAGGAGCGGCGCAAGGAAACCGAAGCCCGCCTCGCCGACACGCGCAAGAACCTCGCCCGCGTCGAGGACATCCGGATCGAGCTCGGCGCCCAGCTGGAAAAGCTCGAAGCGCAGGCCAGGGTCGCCACCGAGTTCCGCGAGCACGAGGCCCGCCTGAAGCTCGTGCAGCACCTGCTGTGGTTCTCGAAGCAGCAGGACGCCGCGGGCGCCCGCGAGCGCCACGCGACGGCGGTCGCCGGCCTCACGGTCGCCTTCGAAAGCCTGCAGGCCGACGTGCGCGCCGCCGAAGCGAGGCAGGAGGCGCTGCGCGCCGACCACTATGCCGCGGGCGACGCGATGCACGAGCGGCAGGGAGCCTTCTACGAGGCGAACGCGGAGGTGACGCGGCTGGAGCAGCAGCTCGCGTTCGCGCGCGAGAGCGAGACCCGAATCACGCAGCAGGTCGCCCAGCTGACCGAGCAGATCGGCGCGCTCGCCGGCCAGGAGTCCGGGCTGCTCGCGGACCGGACCGCCATCGAAAGGGCCATCGAGGACGCGCTCTCGGCGCGGGAGCGCACCGGCGACGACGAGCGCGCCGCCGTCGCCGCGCTGCCGGCACTGGAACAGCGCGTCGCCGCCGCGGCGGCGGTGTCCGCCGACCTGCAGCAGCGGATCGCGCTGGCCGAGCAGGCCATCCGCGTCATCGAGACCAAGCGCGAGAACGTCGCGCACGTGCTGGCGCAGCTTGCGCCTCGCCGCGTGCGCTTGCAGGAAGATCTCGAGGCGCTGGGCGCGCCCGTCACCGGCCAGATCGCGGAAGTCGAGGATCAGCTGCGGCAGGAAACGGCCGAGCTCGCGTCGAAGCAGGCCGGATTGAACGGCCTGCGCGATGCGGTGCAGGGGCTGCAGGATCGCCAGCGCGCAGCCAGCGATGCCGCCCAGCAGGCCGGGCGCAAGCTCGCGGACATCGAAGCGCGGTCGCAGGCGCTGGCCGCGCTGCAGGCGAAGATCGGCCAGGGCAAGGACAGCGCGCAGTGGCTGCTGGACCGCGGCCTCGCCAAGGCCCATCGCCTCTGGCAGGGACTCGACATCGAGCCGGGATGGGAAGACGCGCTCGAGGCGGTGCTGCGGGAGCGGCTCGATGCGGTCGAGCTCGATCGGCTCGAAGCCACGCTGGATTGGCTCGGCGGCAGTGGCGACGCGAGAGGCGGCCCGCCGCGCATCGCGTTCTACGTGCCGGCGGCCGGCGCCGCGCGCGGAGGGCGGCGACGGCCACGGCGACACGCTGCTCGCGCGCGTCCGCTCGGTGCGCCCGGAGATCGCGCGTCTGCTCGCGGACTGGCTGCGCGGCGTGCGGTGCCGCGACGACGTCGGGGCCGCGCTGCGGGATCGCGGCACGCTTGCGGTCGGCGAGTCCTTCGTCACGCCGCAGGGGCATCTCGTCACCGCGCAGTCGATCCATTTCTTCGCCGCGGACAGCGATCTGCACGGCGTGCTTGCCCGGCAGCGCGAGCTCATCGAGCTCGAGCACGCCATGGGCGGCGTGCGGCAGGATGCGCTGGCCGCGCGGGCGGCGCTGGCCGCCGTCGAAACCGAGCTCGACGAGACGCAACGGAACTATCACCGCGAGAGCATGGCGTTCTCGTCGCAGCAGCGGCGCTGCCACGATCTCGAGCTCGAGCTCCTGCAATTGAAGCAGGCGGCCGAAGCCGCCGAGAAACGCCGCGTCCAGATCGTCGCCGAGCTCGCCGATCTCGCCGCGCAGGCGGCCGCCGAGCAGGCGCAGGGCGAGGCGCTCGCGCGCGAGCTCGCGGATTCGCAGCTGCGGCTGCACGACGAGGCGACCCGGCGCGACGCGGCCCGGCACGCGCAGCACGAAGCCGAGGTCGAGTTCGCGCGCGGCCGCGAGCGCGTCCGCGTCGCCGAGCGCGCGGCGCAGGAGGCGGTCTTCGCCGAGCGCAGCTGCCGCGAGCGCCTGGCCGAGCTCGAGCGGCGCCGGGAATCGCTCGCCATCCAGATGGCGCAGCAGCGCGAGCTGCTGGCCAAGCTGACCTCGGAACGCGCGGCCATCGACTGGACGCCCGTCGAGGAAGCGCTGCAGCGGCAGCTCGCGGCCCGCGGGGACGCCGAGCAGGCGCTGGCGGCGGCGCGCGACCGGCTGGAGGGCCTGGGCACCGAGCTGCGCGCGGCGGAGGAAGCGCGGCTGGTCGCCGAGCAGAAGCTCGAGCCCGCGCGCGCGAAGATCGAGGAGATGCGGCTGAAGGAGCAGGCGTCCGCGCTTGCCGAGGAGCAGTTTGGCGGGCAGCTCGCCGAAGCCCATGCCGACGTCGCCGCGCTTCCCGCGGCGCTGAAGGCGTTTGGCAGCAAGTCCGGATTGCCCGCGGAGATCGAGCGTTTGCAGGGCGCGATCGCGGGCCTCGGGGCGGTCAACCTCGCGGCGCTCGACGAGCTCGGGATCGCGACCGAGCGCAAGCAGTACCTGGACGCGCAGTCGGCGGACCTCACCGAAGCGATGGCCACGCTCGAGAACGCGATCCGGCAGATCGACCGGGAGTCGCGGCAGCTGCTGCAGCAGACGTTCGACACCGTCAACGAGAATTTCGCCAGGCTCTTCCCGGTCCTGTTCGGCGGCGGGCAGGCGCAGCTCGTGCTGACGGGAGAAGAGATTCTCGACTCCGGCGTGCAGGTCGTGGCCCAGCCCCCGGGCAAGCGCAACACGTCGATCCACCTTCTTTCCGGCGGCGAGAAGGCGCTCACGGCCATTTCGCTGGTCTTCGCGCTGTTTCAGCTGAATCCGGCGCCGTTCTGCCTGCTGGACGAGGTCGATGCGCCGCTCGACGACCCCAACACCGACCGCTTCTGCCGGATGGTGCAGGACATGTCGCGGCAGACCCAGTTCCTGTTCATCTCGCACAACAAGATCACGATGGAAATGGCGAGCCAGCTGATCGGCATCACGATGCCGGAGGCCGGCATTTCGCGCGTGGTCGCCGTCGACATCGCGGAAGCGCTCGAGCTTGCGGCGACCGGTGCCGCCTGATGGGGCATCAGCGCCTGGCGCTGCCGACCGATCGGACGGGTACGCGCGCAGCGGCTCGCACCGCCGGCCGATCATGATGGTGCGCGCTATAATCGGCGGCACGCGCGGCGGACTGCGGCGATTTCGCCCGGGACGCCGCGCGCCCGTCGTTCAAATGCCCTGACGCATGACCTCGCTGCAACTTGGCCTCATCGCCGCCGGCGCCCTTCTCGTAGGCGGGGTCATCGCCTACAACTGGTTTCAGGAGCGCCGCGTTCGGCGCCGCATCCGGGAGGCGTTTTCGCCGCGTGCCGGCGGTGCCGACGCGGCACGGGATTCTGCGTTGCCGGTGGCGTCGGCCGCGCGCATCGAGCCGTCGCTGCCGCCGACCCGCGCGGGAAGCGCCATTGCCGGAGAATGCGCGGCGTGCCGGTGGCGACGGCGACGGTGCGAACGACGACGGCTATGAGCCGCCGCTCGAGGTTCATGCGCGGATCGCCTCCGAGATGGCTGCCGGACGAATTCACGCCGCCGGCGGCCTTGCGTCCGGACGGCGCGTCGACGCGGCGAGGCGCGCCGCCGCAGGCGAACGCAGCTCCGCCACAACCGGATCCGGACATCGAGTGCATCGTGACGCTGCAGCCCACCCGGCCGATTGCGGCCGGTGCCCTCGCGGCGGGTTTGCATGCACGCCTCGGCCGGCCCCTGCGGTGGTTCGGGCGGCGCGGACCGGACTTGCCGTGGCAGTTGCTGAAATCGGACACCATCGGCGAGTTCTCCGAAATCGCGGCGTGCCTGCTTCTGGCCAACCGCGGCGGCGCCGCGACCGTGCCGCTGCTCGAGGCGTTCGTGCGCGCGGTCACCGATCTTGCCGCGTCGCTTCCGGCGGCGCTGCTCGCCCCGGATGTCGCCGCCGAGGCCGCGCGGGCCGAAGCGCTCGACCGCATCTGCGCCGATCTCGACGTGCAGATCGGCATCACGGTGCTGAAGACCGACGGCGCGATGATTCTCGGCACCCGGCTGCGCGGCATTGCCGAGGCCGCGGGGTTCAGGCTCGCCGACGGCGGGCGCTTCGACTGGGTGCAGGAGGAAACCGGCGCGGTGCTGTACGCGCTGCAGAATTACCGCTCCGAGCCCTTCACCGCGGACACGCTGCGCGTGACCTCGACGCCGGGCGCGGTGTTTCTGCTCGACGTCCCGCGCGTCGCGGAACCGGTCCGCGTCTACGACCAGATGAAGCTCGGCGCCAAGCGCATGGCGCAGACGCTGGGGGCGACGCCTGGTCGACGACAACCGGCGCGCACTGGACGACGCCGCGCTCAATGCCATCCGCGACCAGGTGCGCAGCACGGCGGCGGCATTGCGCGAGGTCCATATCGAGCCGGGCAGCCCGCGCGCGCAGGCGCTGTTCGGTGGCTGAAACGGCCGTCGGCCCGAGCGCGAGCCATTCGATCGTGCCCGCAGTCGACCTCCCGGGAATCGCGGCGGCGGCGCGCCCGCCTCCGCCGTTGCGCGCGCCGCCGAGCTCCGGCGCGAAATCGCCGCCCACGATCATCGCTACTACGTTCTCGATGCTCCGGCCATCAGCGACGCCGAGTACGACAGCCTGTTCCGCGAGTTGCAGGCGCTGGAGGAGCAGTTTCCGGCGCTGGTGACGCCCGAGTCGCCGACGCAGCGGGTCGGCGGCGCCCCGGCCGCCACGTTCGAGGCGGTCGCGCATCGCGTGCCGATGCTCTCGCTCAACAATGCGTTCTCCGCCGACGAAGCCGAGGCCTTCGACCGGCGCGTGCGGCAGGGCCTCGGCGTCGAGGAAGTCGAGTACGCGGTGGAGCCCAAGTTCGACGGCCTCGCCGTGAGCCTGCGCTACGAGCACGGGCGCTTCGCGATCGGGGCGACCCGCGGCGACGGCTCCTCGGGCGAGAACGTCACCGCCAATCTGCGCACCGTCGGCGCGATCCCGCTGGCGCTCGCGGGCGATGCGATCCCGCCGTCCATCGAGGTGCGCGGCGAGGTGCTGATGATGAAAAGCGACTTCGAGGCGCTGAACGCCGCCCAGGCCGCCAAGGGCGAGAAGCCGTTCGCCAACCCGCGCAATGCCGCCGCAGGCGGCCTGCGTCAGCTCGACGCGAGGATCACCGCCAGCCGCCGCCTTGCCTTCTACGCGTACGGCATCGGCGACGTGCGCTGGGGACCGGTCGCGCCACCCGCCACCCACGAAGCGCTGCTGCTGCTGCTGGCGAAGCTCCGCTTGCCCGGTGACCAGGGAACGCGCCGTCGTGCGCGGCCTCGCCGGGCTGCTCGGTTATTACCGGCGGATGGGCGAGCGCCGCGACGGGCTGCCGTTCGAGATCGACGGCGTCGTCTACAAGGTCAACGACCTGGCGCTGCAGGAGCGTCTCGGTTTCGTGTCGCGGGCGCCGCGCTTCGCGATCGCGCACAAGTTCCCGGCCGAGGAAATGGCGACCGAGGTGGTCGGCATCGACGTCCAGGTGGGGCGCACCGGCGCCATCACGCCGGTGGCGCGGCTCAAGCCCGTGTTCGTCGGCGGCGTGACGGTGACCAACGCCACGCTGCACAACGAGGACGAGGTGCACCGCAAGGACGTCCGGGTCGGCGACACGGTGATCGTGCGGCGGGCCGGGGACGTGATACCGGAAGTCGTGCGGGTCGTTGCGGAGAAGCGGCCGGACGGCACGCTCCCGTTTGCGCTGCCGGCGCAGTGTCCGCAATGCGGCTCGGCGATCGCGCGCCTTCCGGACGAGGCCGTCGCGCGTTGCACCGGCGGGCTCTTCTGTCCCGCCCAGCGCAAACAGGCGCTGCTGCATTTCGCCAGCCGCCGCGCCGTGGACATCGAGGGCCTCGGGGAGAAGCTCGTCGACCAGCTGGTCGATGCCGGCCTCGTGCGGACGCCGGCCGACGTCTTCACGCTGGAGATCGCGGACCTCGCCGCACTCGAGCGGATGGCCGAGAAGTCGGCGGCCAACGTCGTCGCGGCGATCGAAAAGAGCAAGGACACGACGCTCGCGCGCTTCATTTTCGGATTGGGCATCCGCCACGTGGGCGAGGCCACCGCCAAGGATCTGGCGCGGCATTTCGGCGGACTCGACGCCCTGCTCGACGCGGATCGCGGCGACGCTGCTCGAAGTGCGCGACGTCGGGCCGGTGCTCGCCGAGAGCATCGTCCGGTTCTTCGCCGAGCCGCACAACCGCGAGGTGATCGCGGCGCTCCGGGCCGCCGGCATGCACTGGCCCGAGAGCGACGCCCGAGCGCGCACCGGCCGGACACGCTGACCGGACTCACGTTCGTGCTGACCGGGACCCTGCCGACGCTCTCGCGCGAGGATGCCAAGGCGCGGATCGAAGCCGCGGGCGGGAAGGTCGCGGCAAGCGTGTCGAAGAAGACCAGCTACGTGGTTGCCGGGACCGATGCCGGAAGCAAGCTCGCGAAGGCGGAGGAACTCGGCGTGCCGGTGCTCGACGAGGGCGGCCTCCTGCAGTTGCTGTCCGCGAACCGCGAAACCCGATAAAGGAGCATTGCGATGCGCAAGATCACGAAGGCGGTGTTTCCGGTGGCCGGTCTCGGCACCCGCTTCCTGCCGGCGACCAAGGCGAGCCCGAAGGAAATGCTGCCGGTCGTCGACAAGCCGCTGATCCAGTACGCGGTCGAGGAGGCCGCGGCCGCCGGCATCACGGACATGATCTTCATCACCGGGCGCAACAAGCGTTCGATCGAGGACCATTTCGACAAGGCCTACGAGCTCGAGACCGAGCTCGAGATCCGCAAGAAGACCGAGTTGCTGAGGGCGGTGCAGGAGGCGACGCCGCGCGGCATCAACTGCATCTACATCCGGCAGACCGAGGCGCTCGGTCTCGGTCACGCGGTGCTGTGCGCGGCCCCGGTCGTCGGCGACGAGCCGTTTGCCGTGATCCTCGCGGACGATCTGATCGACGCCGGCGTGCCGGTGATGCGGCAGATGGTCGACGTCGCGATGCGGGAGGATGCGTCGACCATCGGCGTCATGGAAGTGCCGGCCGACGACGTCGGCAGCTGGGGCATCGTGGAAACCGGACCGGCCAGCGGGCGCACGGCGCCGATCTTGCGGATCGTGGAGAAGCCCAAGCCGGGAACCACGCCGTCGACGCTTGCGGTGGTCGGGCGCTACGTGCTCACGCCACGGATCTTTCATCATCTGCGTGCGATGCCCCCCGGCGCCGGTGGCGAGATCCAGCTGACCGACGGCATCGCGCGCCTGCTGGCGGACGAAAGCGTGGTGGCCTACCGGTTCGAGGGGCGGCGCTACGACTGCGGACGCAAGCTCGGCTATCTCGAGGCGACGGTCGATTTCGGCCTCAAGCATCCGGAACTGGCCGACGATTTCGCGGCCTTCCTGCGCGACCGCGGGAGCCGGCATCACGCGATGACGTTGAGCGAGCTTCGCTATGTCGTCGCGGTGGCCACCGAGAGGAGCTTCGGCCGCGCCGCGCAGCGCTGCTTCGTGAGCCAGCCGGCGCTGTCGGTCGCGATCCAGAAGCTGGAGGAGGAGCTCGACGTTCGCCTCTTCGAGCGGGGCAAGAGCGAGGTCACGCTGACGCCGGTCGGCGGACGCATCGTGGAGCAGGCGCAGAAGGTGCTGGAGGAAGCGGCGCTGATCAAGGAGATCGCGCAGGCGGGGCGCAACCAGCTTGTCGGCGCGCTGAAGCTCGGGGTCATCTATACGGTCGCGCCCTACCTGCTGCCCGACCTCATTCCGGCGTTGCATGTCCTCGCTCCGCAGATGCCGCTCGACCTGGAGGAGAACCTCACCGTGCACCTGGAAGCCGCGCTGAAGTCGGGCCGCATCGATGCGGCGATCATCGCGCTGCCCTTCGCGCCGCCGGGCGTGGTCACCGAGTTCCTGTACGAGGAGCCGTTCCAGGTCGTCGTCCCGGCGGGCCACAAGTGGGCAAAACGAAAATCCATACGTCCGGACGAGCTCGCTGCGGAACATCCCATTCTGCTCAACGTCGGCCATTGCTTCCGCGACCAGGTGCTCGACGCCTGTCCGGAGCTCAATCGTGCCGAGGCCCACGTGACGCGCACGAGCTCGCTCGAGACGGTGCGCAACATGGTCGCGTCCGGGCTGGGCGTATCGGTGCTGCCGCGCGACGCGATGACGCCCAAGTACCACAGCAAGCTGATCGTCCCGGTCCCATTCTCGGCGACCGGTGCCGTCGCGCCGCATAGCGCTGGCCTGGCGCAAGAGTTTTCCCCGGCAGCTGGCCGTGAGCGCCATTCGCGAGGCGGTCGCGGCGCTGCCGCGCCCGCCAGGGACTGAGCGGGGGCCGACCACGCCGGTCGTGCCTCGGTGTGCCTGCGACGCGCGCGCAAAGCCGTGCCTGCCGGGGCCGGACGGCGTTACCTCGCAACAACAACAGGAGTTGGACATGGCCAAGGATCTGCAGGGCAAGGCGGTCTTCATCACCGGGGCGTCGACCGGAATCGGCGCCGCGGCAGCGCGCGCGTTCGCGCGTCTGGGCAGCCGGGTCGTCATCCACTACAACGCAAGCCGTGACAAGGCCGAGGCGGTTGCCTCCGACGTGCAAGGCGCTGGGCGCGCAAACGGCGCTGGTCGGCGGCGACGTCACCGCAGGGCGCAAACGTCAAGCGCATCGCTGCCGAAGGCCCTCGCGGCGTTCGGGCGCATCGACGTCCTGATCAACAATGCCGGCGGACTGGTCGGACGGACGCGCATCGAGGACTACACGGAGGACTATCTGGCCAGGATCATCGCGCTCAATGTGACGCAGGTCGCATTGTTCATGCGCGAGGTGATCCCGGTCATGCGCCGCCAGAAGAGCGGGAACGTCATCAACGTGAGCTCGATTGCCGCGCGCCACGGCGGCGGTGGCGGGGCGGTCCTGTACGCCGGCGCCAAGGGGTTCATCTCGACGGCGACGAAGGGCTGGGCCAAGGAGGTGGTCGGCGACGGGATCCGCGTCAACGCGGTTTCCCCGGGCGTCATCACCACTCCTTTCCACGAACGCTATTCGACGGCCGAGCAATTGAAGGCAATGCAGGCGACGATACCGATGAACCGCCTGGGCACCGCCGACGAATGCGCCGGGACGTTCGTCTATCTCGCCTCGGACGAGATGAGCGGTTATGTCACCGGGCAGGTGATCGAGGTCAACGGCGGCCAGTACATGCCCTGACCCGAATGGCTGATCCGAGCAGCGGAGGCAGATCGGCGAGCGTCGAAATGATCCGATCGGGCGCCGGTCCGTGGCGATCCACCGGCGCGGCGGCGCGATTGATCCAGAACGTCGTGAACCCGAACGCCTTGGCGCCGATTGCGTCCCAGCCGTTCGAGGACACGAAGCCGATGCGCGCCGGCGGCAAGCCGCAGCCGATCCACGGCGAGCCGATAGACGCGCGGGCTGCGGCTTGTAGATGCCGGCGGCGTCGACCGAGAGCACGCCGTCGAGGTGGGCGTCGAGGCCGGCGTGCCGGACCAGCGGCTCCAGCATGGCCAGCGTGCCGTTCGACAGGATCCACCGCGGCCGTGGCGCCAGTCGTGCCAGCGCCGCCGCCACATCGGGAAATGGCGCGAGCGTGAGGTACGCACCCTGCAATCGAGCCCGCTCGCCGGATCCGAGTTCGATCCCGAGCGCGGCGAGCGCGAAGTCGAGCGCCTGCGCCGTTACGGCGGCGAAATCGGCGCGCGGCGCGGCCGGGGACACCATCAAACTGGTCAGCCACGTGTATTCGAGCTGTTTCGTACGCCACAGCTGCGAGAGCGCGACGCCTCGACCGGGAGCAAGGTCCTCCGCGAGCGCGGTCAACGGAGTGAACGTCGAACAGCGTTCCGTACGCATCGAACACGAGCGCGTCGACATCGAGCGAAGCAACGGGATCGGTCATGGGGCCTCGAGGAAGGAAATGCGCCGGATGCGGCGCGAACGCTCCGGCGCAACCGACAAAAAAAGAAGGGGTTACACTTGCGCGTAACCCCTTGGTTCATGTGGTGGGCGGTATTGGTTTCGAACCAACGACCCCCGCCGTGTGAAGGCGGTGCTCTACCGCTGAGCTAACCGCCCGCGAACCCAGACAGGAGTCCGGATTTAACCATAGCGTCGAGACGAGGGTCAAACCGGTTTTGGCATTTTGTCTCATTGCGTCCTGGACAAAAAATGCCCGCAATTGGGGCACGCAACGCCCCAACCCTGGAGCATTGCAGCTGGCCCATCCTGTGGATAAAACGGTAAGCTGAGGCCAGGTCGTGCGATTTTCCGCCTGGCCCGGGTCTTGCAGCGTGTTTTGAACTTACCTGGCGCTCCCCAAGAAATATTTCGTGTCCCCCTCAACCTACGATGAAATGCGGTCCCCGGACGGGGGTGTCCGCCCTGCGTACCAGGCGTTCGCGGGGTGGCTCGAGCGCACCCCCGCCGACCGGATCGCCCAGAAGCGCGAAGAGGCCGAACGGGCCTTCCATCGCGTCGGGATAACCTTCGCCGTCTACGGCGAGGATTCCGGCACGGAGCGATTGATTCCGTTCGACATCGTGCCGAGGATCATCGCCGCGGACGAGTGGAAAGTGCTCGATCGCGGCTTGAAGCAGCGCGTGCAGGCATTGAACGCATTTCTGCGCGACATCTACCACGGGCAGGCGATCCTCAAGGCCGGCATCGTGCCGACCGAGCGGGTGCTGGCCAATTCGCAGTACCGCCGCGAGATGCAGGGCATCGACGTGCCCGGCGGAATCTACGCCCATATCGCCGGCGTCGACATCGTCCGCGCGGGCGCGGGCGAGTTCTACGTCCTCGAGGACAATCTGCGCGTTCCGTCGGGCGTCTCCTATATGCTCGAGAACCGCAAGATGATGATGCGGCTCTTTCCCGAGCTGTTCGCCACCCAGCGCATCCGTCCGGTCCAGCACTACCCGGACCTGTTGCTGGCCAACCTCCATGGACTCGCACCGGCGGGTGAAGAGCAGCCTACCGTGGCGGTGCTCACGCCCGGTGCCCACAACTCCGCCTACTTCGAGCATGCCTTTCTGGCGCAGCAGATGGGCGTCGAGCTGGTCGAGGGGCAGGATCTCTTCGTCCAGAACGACACGGTGTTCATGCGCACGACCCACGGCCCGGAGCGGGTGCACGTGATCTACCGGCGCGTCGACGACGATTTCCTCGATCCGCAGGCGTTCCGTTCCGACTCCATGCTCGGGGTCCCCGGCCTGTTCGCCGCCTACCGCGCCGGACGGGTCACGCTGGCCAACGCGATCGGCACGGGGGTGGCCGACGACAAGTCGATCTATCCCTATGTTCCGGAGATGATTCGCTTCTACCTTTCCGAGGAACCGATCCTGGCCAACGTCCCGACCTATCTGCTCTATCGGCAGGAGGATCGGGAGTTCGCGCTCGCCCATCTCCCGGAGCTGGTCGTCAAGGAAACGCAGGGGGCGGGCGGCTACGGCATGCTGATCGGGCCCGCCGCGACCGTGGCCGAGCTGGAGACCTTCCGCAAGCGGATACTCGCGGCGCCCGACAAGTACATCGCGCAGCCGACGCTCGCGCTGTCGACCTGCCCCACGTTCGTGGCAGCCGGGCTCGCCCCGCGCCATGTCGATCTGCGGCCCTACGTGCTGTCGGGCAAGACCGTCAGCCTCGTGCCCGGCGGGCTCACCCGGGTGGCCCTGCGCGAGGGATCGCTGGTGGTCAATTCGTCGCAGGGCGGGGGCACCAAGGACACGTGGGTGCTGGCCACCTGACCGGACATGAACGACCCCCACGCTCACTGCGTTCGCTGCCCCCCGCAGGGGGCGCTCAGTGCCCTTCGGGCGGCCGGGCGGGGTGCCCTTCGGGCGGCCGGGCGGGCACTGACCATGCTCTGCCGCACCGCCAACGAACTTTTCTGGATGGCCCGCCACATCGAGCGCGCCGAGAACACCGCGCGCATGCTCGACGTGACATACCGGATGTCGCTGTTGCCCTACGAGGTGGTCACGCCCGGTCTCGCCTGGGCCGAGCCCTGGGCCGTGCCGCTGGTCACCTCGGGCCTCGCCACCGAGTATTACCGCCGGCATCCGGTGCTCTCCGCCGAGAACGTGCTGCGCTTCATGATGCTCGACGCCGGCAATCCGTCGTCGATCTTCTGCTGCCTGCGTGCGGCGCGCGAATCGGCGCGATCGGTCCGCGGCGCGATCACGTCGGAGATGTACGAGGACCTGAATTCCGCCTGGCTGGAGGTGCGCGGCTACGACTACGCGCGCATCGAGAGCGGCGGCGTTTCCGAATTCCTCGACTGGGTGAAGATGCGCTCGCACCTCTTCCGCGGCGTGACCTTCGGCACGCTGCTGCGCGACGATGCCTACCACTTCATCCGCCTCGGCACTCATCTGGAACGGGCGGACAACACGGCGCGCATCCTCGACGTCAAGTACCACACGCTGCTGCCCAGCGCGGCCGACGTCGGCGGCGCCGTCGACTACTACCAGTGGGGCGCGCTGCTGCGCTCGGTGTCCGGATTCGAGGCCTACCGCAAGATCTACAGCGACGTGATCACGCCGCGGCGCGTGGCGGAGCTCCTGATCCTGCGCGAAGACATGCCACGCTCGCTGCACGCCTGCATGAACTTCATCTACGAGACACTCGAGCGGCTGTGCGACGAGCACACGCACGAGATCGAGCGCGCCGCGGGGGAGTTGCACGCCAAGCTGCACTTCGGCCGGACCGACGACATCATCCGGTTCGGCCTGCACGAATACCTGATGGATTTCCTCGAGCGGATCTCGGCGCTGGGCGACGAGATCAGCCGGCATTTCCTCGTTCCGGGATGACATGTTCGCGGCGGGCGGGCACCTGACTGGCGCCGCCTGGCGGCGATTCGGTAAAATCTCCATTTTTGCGTTCGCGGCCACCCGATGACCTACTGCGTTGCCATGTCCCTCGAAGCAGGGATGATTTTCGCTTCCGACTCGCGCACCAACGCCGGCGTCGACCAGATCGCTCGTTTTTCCAAGATGCGCGTCGTGGTCGATGACGGCGAACGGGTCATCGTCACGCTGTCGTCGGGCAATCTGTCCATCACGCAAAACGCGCTGAACGCCCTCGACCAGCGCGCGCGCACCGGCGACAATTCCCTTAATCTCGCAAACGCCGAGTCGATGTTCGACGTCGCGCGACTGATCGGCGATGCGCTCCGCGAGGCGAAAAACCGCGACGGTCCCTACCTGATGCAGAGCAACATCGACTCGAGCGCCAGCTTCCTGGTCGGCGGCCAGATCCGCGGCGAGCCGCCGCGCCTGTTCAACGTCTACAGCGAGGGCAATTTCATCGAGGCAACGGCCGACACCTGCTATTTCCAGAGCGGCGAGACCAAGTACGGCAAGCCGATCATCGACCGCGTGATCAGCCGCCGCTCCTCGCTCGTCGATGCCACCAAGTGCACGATGGTGTCGTTCGACTCGACGATGCGCTCGAACATCTCCGTCGGCCTGCCGATCGATCTCGTCGTCTACGAAACCGATTCGCTGGCGATCGGCATGCAGCGGCGGGTCGAAGAGGACGACGCCTACTATCAGATGGTCCACCGCCAATGGGGCGAGGGGCTGCGCCAGGTCTTCGCGCAGCTGCCCGATCCCGATTGGACGTAGGCCCTGATGGCCATCCGGGTCGCCCTCCAGCACCGCACGACGTATCGCTTCGACCGGAACGTCGGCCTTGCGCCGCACGAGATCCGGCTGCGCCCGGCGCCCCACTGCCGGACACCCATCCTCGGTTACTCGCTGCAGGTCGCACCCGACCAGTACTTCCTGAACTGGCAGCAGGACCCCTACGGCAACTGGGTGGCGCGGCTGGTGTTCACCGCGCCCGCCGACAAGCTCGAGATCGTGGTCGACGTCACGGCCGACATGACCGTGATCAATCCGTTCGATTTCTTCGTCGAGCCCTACGCCGAGTTCTATCCCTGCACTTACGCGCCGGCGCTGGCCAAGGAACTGATCCCGTTTCTGGAAACGGAGCCGATCGGCCCCCGGCTCGCGGCGTGGGTCGACCGCTTCCGGCCGACGATCCGGCCCGGGGAGAAGACCGTCGACATGCTGGTTCGCCTCAACCGGCAGCTGCAGGGCGAGATCAGCTATCTCGTCCGCATGGAACCCGGCGTGCAGCCGCCCGACGAAACCCTGCACCGCGCGCAGGGATCCTGCCGCGACACCGGATGGCTCCTGGTGCAGATTCTGCGCCATCTGGGCCTCGCTGCGCGCTTCGCTTCCGGGTACCTTATCCAGCTCGTCGCGGATGTGAAGCCGCTGGACGGCCCCGCGGGTCCCGCACACGATTTCACGGACCTGCACGCCTGGGCCGAGGTCTATCTGCCGGGCGCCGGATGGATCGGACTCGACCCTACGTCGGGCCTGCTCGCGGGCGAGGGCCACATTCCGCTTGCCTGCACGGCAGACCCCGGCAACGCCGCGCCGGTGATCGGCTACACCGATGTGTGCGAGGTGGAGTTCTCGTTCGCGATGCAACTGACGCGCGTGCACGAGGATCCGCGGGTCACGAAGCCCTATGCCGATGCGCAGTGGGCGGCGATCCAGGACGTCGGACGGCAGGTCGACCGCGATCTCGCGGAGCAGGACGTGCGCCTGACGCAGGGCGGGGAGCCCACATTCGTATCCGTCGACGACATGGACGGCCCGGAATGGAATCACACGGCGCTGTCGCCCAGGAAGCGCGAGCTGGCCGAGACACTGCTGCGCCGCCTCGCTGACCGCTTCGCCCGCGGCGGGTTTCTGCACTCCGGGCAGGGCAAGTGGTACCCCGGCGAGCCGTTGCCCCGATGGGCCATCGGCATCTGGTGGCGTGCCGACGGCAAGCCGCTGTGGAACGACCCGGCATTGATCGCCGACACGCGTGCGTCCGGCAGTGCCGATTCCGCGGCCGGGCTGCGCTTCGCGAGGGGCCTCGCGGAGCGGCTGGGCCTGGATCCCGCGCACGTGATCACGGCGTTCGAGGATGTCCCGAAGCTTCTGGCCACCGAGGCGGCGCTGCCACCGAACGCGGATCCGCTGGCAGCCGATCTCACCCGGCCGGACGAGCGGGCGCGCCTCGCGCGCCTGCTGCTCTCCGGCCTCGATCGGCCTGCGGGGTTCGTTCTGCCGCTTCGGGCGATCCCGGTCGAGGCCGGCGATGCGCTGCGGTGGCGCAGCACCCCATGGCCGGTGAAGCGCGAGCGGCTCTACGCACTGCCGGGCGATTCGCCGCTCGGGCTTCGGCTCCCGCTGGAGTCGCTGCCGGCCGTCCTGCCTGCGGACGTCGAGCCGGATCACGCGGTCGATCCGTTCGCGCCCCGCGGCGAGCTGCCCGCGGCCCTGCCGGCTGCAAAGCGCCGCACCAAGCGGGTGGCGAAGTCCACGGTCGTGGCGCCGAAGGATGTGATCAAGACGGCGTTGTGCGTCGAGGTCCGTGCCGGACACATTCACGTGTTCATGCCGCCGTTGTCGCGCCTCGAGGACTACGTGGCACTGATCGGCGCGGTCGAGGTGACGGCGGCCCAATGCGGGCAGCCGGTGGTGATCGAAGGCTACACGCCACCGCGCGACCCGCGTATCCGGGTCCTCAATGTGACACCGGATCCGGGCGTCATCGAAGTCAACATCCATCCGGCGTCCTCATGGGACGAGCTCGTAGCCACCACCGAGACGCTGTACGAGGAAGCCCGGCTATCGCGCCTGTCCACCGAAAAGTTCATGCTCGACGGCCGGCATACCGGCACCGGCGGCGGCAATCACGTGACCCTGGGCGGGGCGTCGGCGGCCGACAGCCCCCTGCTGCGGCGCCCGGATCTGCTGCAAAGCCTGATCACCTACTGGCAGAACCACCCGGCGCTGTCGTATCTGTTCTCGGGCACGTTCATCGGTCCCACCAGCCAGTCGCCGCGGGTCGACGAGGCGCGCGACGACCGCCTGTACGAACTGGAGATCGCGTTCCAGCAGATGGGTCGCAAGCACAAATCGGGCGACGAGTCGCCGACACCGTGGCTCGTCGACCGGCTGTTGCGTCACTTGCTCACCGACCTCACCGGCAACACACACCGCGCAGAGTTTTCCATCGACAAGCTGTATTCGCCGGACTCGCCCACCGGTCGTCTCGGCCTGCTCGAATTCCGCGCGTTCGAAATGCCGCCGCACGCACGGATGAGCCTCGTCCAGACGCTGCTGCTGCGCGCGCTGGTCGCGCGGTTCTGGCGGGAGCCTTATCGCGGCGGCCTGGTCCGCTGGGGCACCGCGCTGCACGACCGATGGCTGTTGCCTCACTTCGTCGCCGCGGACATCCGCGATGTCGTCGCCGATCTGGCGGCGCACGGATACCCGCTGGCGCAAAGCTGGTTCGATCCGTTTGTCGAATTCCGTTTTCCGCGGTTCGGCACGGTGACCTACGATGGCGTCACGATCGAACTGCGGCAGGCGATCGAGCCGTGGCACGTGCTGGGCGAAGAGGTGAGTGGGACCGGAACGGCGCGGTACGTCGATTCGTCCGTCGAACGTCTGCAGGTCAAGGTCAACGGGATCACCGGCGCGCGCCATCGGGTGGCGTGCAACGGTCGCGCGCTGCCGCTCACTCCCACGGGCATCCCCGGGGAATACGTTGCGGGCGTGCGCTTTCGCGCCTGGAACCCGCCGTCGGCGCTGCACCCCACGATAGGCGTCCAGGCGCCCCTCGTGTTCGATCTCGTCGATGCCTGGGCGGTAAGGGCGCTCGGCGGCTGCACGTACCACGTTTCGCATCCGGGCGGCCGCAGCTACGATGCGTTTCCGGTGAACGCCAACGAAGCCGAGGCCCGCCGCGTCGCCCGTTTCTGGGCGCACGGACACACGCCGGGCGCCATGACGCTGACGGCCGAACCGTCCAATCCGGCAACGCCGACCACGCTCGACCTGCGCTGGCGGCCGACGCTACGCTAGGATCCGGCCGGTACCCCGGGCGGGTCGTCGAACCGGCCCGGTAAAATGGCGCGAACTCCCGAGTCCGAACCGCGATGACCGTCCGCACCCGTTTCGCCCCCAGCCCGACCGGCTTCCTGCACCTCGGCGGCGCGCGCACCGCGCTGTTTGCCTGGGCGTACGCGCGCCGGCACGGCGGCACGTTCATCCTGCGCATCGAGGACACCGACGTCGGGCGGTCGACGCCGGAGGCGGTGCAGGCCATCCTCGATGCGATGGCCTGGCTCGGCCTCGATTACGACGAAGGTCCGTTCTTCCAGATGCAACGGATGGACCGGTATCGCGCGGTATTGCGCGAGATGCTCGAGCGCGGGCTCGCCTACCACTGCTACATGCCGCCGCCCGAGCTCGATGCTTTGCGCGCGGCGCAAATGGCCCGCGGCGAGAAGCCGCGTTACGACGGGCGCTGGCGCCCCGAGAACGCAGCCGGCAGGTCGCCTCCGGCAGGCGTGGCACCGGTGATCCGGTTCAAGAATCCGCTTGCGGGCAGCGTCGTCTGGGACGACCGCGTCAAGGGACGCATCGAGATCGCCAACGCGGAGCTCGACGATCTCGTCATCGCGCGACCCGATGGCACGCCGACCTACAATTTCTGCGTCGTCGTCGACGATCTCGACATGCGGATCACGCACGTCGTCCGCGGCGACGACCACGTGAACAACACCCCCCGGCAGATCAACATCATCCGTGCGCTGGGAGCCGAGCCGCCGGTCTACGCGCACGTCCCGACGGTGCTGGGCGAGGACGGCCAGAAGCTGTCCAAGCGCCATGGCGCGGTCAGCGTGATGCAATACGAGGAGCTGGGCTACCTGCCGGATGCCATGGCCAATTTCCTCGCGCGGCTGGGCTGGGGGCACGGCGACGACGAGGTGTTCACGCGCGATCAGTTCGTCGCATGGTTCGACCTCGACGCGATCAACCCCGCGCCGTCCCGGTTCAACGCCGACAAGCTGAAGTGGCTCAACCAGGAGCACATGAAGCGCCTGACCGAGGAGGAACTCGGTGGTCGGCTCGTGTCGTACCTCGTCCGGGCGGGGCTCGACGCGGCGGCGGGGCCGGCTCCCGGTGCCGTGGGCCTGCTGTTGCGCGAGCGCGTGGCGACCTTGGCGGAGATGGCCGCCGCCGCGCACTACTTCTACGTGCCGCCACAGCCATCCGCGGAGCGGCGCGCCGAGGTTGTGAACGATGCGAATCGCCTCGCACTGTCGGAGCTCGCGACGGAATTCGCGACCGTCGCATGGACGCGGGACGCCCTCGGTGGCGCGATGAAGGCCGCCGCGACGCGAAATGGCCTGAAGGCGGGGCAGGTGATGATGGCGTTGCGCGTGCTCGCCTGCGGCACGCGAGAGACGCCCGCGATCGACGCCGTGCTCGCGTTGCTGGGACGCGAAGCGGTGACCGCGCGACTCGCCGCGGGATTGGGCACCGCCGGTTGATTCCTGTAGAATGCGGATTTCCGGAACTTGTCGCCCATGCCCAAGTTCGTATTCGTCACCGGCGGCGTCGTTTCCTCGTTGGGGAAGGGCATCGCCGCCGCCTCACTTGCCGCGATCCTCGCGTCCCGCGGCGTCCGCGTCACCCATCTCAAGCTCGACCCGTACATCAACGTCGATCCTGGAACGATGAGTCCGTTCCAGCACGGCGAGGTGTTCGTCACCGAGGACGGCGCCGAGACCGATCTCGACCTCGGTCACTACGAGCGCTTCACCGACGTGAAGATGGGCCGGCGCAACAATTTCACGACCGGCCAGATCTACGAGAGCGTGATCCGCAAGGAGCGCCGCGGCGACTACCTCGGCGGCACGGTCCAGGTGATCCCGCACATCACCGACGAGATCAAGAGCTGGATCATGGCAGCCGCCAAGCTCAACGGCACCGAGGCCGAAGTCGTCGTCGTCGAAGTTGGCGGCACCGTCGGCGACATCGAATCGCTGCCGTTTCTGGAAGCAATCCGGCAGATGGGCATCACGCAGGGCCGCGACAACGTCTGCTACGTTCACCTCACGCTCGTGCCCTATGTCGCGGCGGCCGGCGAGATGAAGACCAAGCCGACGCAGCACTCGGTGAAGGAACTGCGCGAGATCGGCATCCAGCCGGACGTCGTGCTCTGCCGCGCCGACCGGCCGCTGCAGGACGGCGACCGGCGCAAGATCTCGCTGTTCACCAACGTGCCCGCCGAAGCGGTGATCCCGGCGCTCGACACCGACTCCATCTACAAGATCCCCGGCGCGCTGCACGCCGAGGGGCTCGATGCCATCGTCTGCAGGAAGCTGCAGATCGACCCACCGCCTGCTGACCTCTCTATCTGGAAGCGGCTCGTCGATGCACTCGAGCACCCGGAGCACGCCGTGCACGTCGCCATGGTCGGCAAGTACGTCGACCTCACGGAGTCGTACAAGTCGCTGTCGGAAGCGCTGATTCACGCCGGCATTCACACCCGCAGCAAGGTGCACATCCACTACGTCGATTCCGAAGCGGTCGAGCGCGACGGGACCGACTGCCTCGCGGCGATGGACGCGATCCTCGTTCCGGGAGGATTCGGCAAGCGCGGGGTCGAGGGCAAGATCGCGGCGATACGCTACGCCCGCGAGAATGGCGTCCCGTATCTCGGGATCTGCCTCGGCATGCAGCTGGCGGTGATCGAGTATGCGCGGCACATGGCGGGTCTCGAGGGCGCCAACAGCACCGAGTTCGACGCCGAGACGAGGCATCCGGTCGTCGCCCTGATCACCGAGTGGCAGAACCGCGACGGCTCGATCGAGCGGCGCGCGGCGGACTCCAACCTCGGCGGAACCATGCGCCTGGGCGGCCAGCCCTGCGATGTCGTCCCGGGCTCCCTCGCGCACCGGATCTACGGCGCGACCACCGTGGCCGAGCGGCACCGTCATCGGTACGAGGTCAACAACCATTACCTGCCGCGCCTCGAAGCGGCGGGTCTCGTCGTCGGCGCGCGGGCGAGGAGCGAAGCGGCGGGTGATTTGTGCGAGATGATCGAGTTGCCGCAGCACCCGTGGTTCTTCGGTTGTCAGTTCCACCCCGAATTCACGTCCAACCCGCGTCGCGGGCATCCGCTGTTCATAGGCTTCGCGCGCGCCGCGCTCGATCGCCAGCGCCGCGCCGCGAGCGGCAGCGATAGCGACGCCGTCGCCGAGCTGGTTGCTTCCATCTGAAGCCCACCGCCCGATGAACTTGTGCGGCTTCGAAGTCGGGCTCGACCGTCCGCTGTTCCTGATCGCCGGACCGTGCGTCGTCGAGTCCCGCCAGTTCCAGATCGATGTGGCCGGCCGGCTGAAGGAGATCTGCGCGCGCATCGGCATTCCGTTCGTCTTCAAGTCATCGTACGACAAGGCGAACCGCAGCTCCGGCACGGCTTACCGGGGGCCGGGGAGGGCCGAGGGGTTGCGCGTCCTCGCGGAGGTGAAGCGGCAGGTCGGCGTCGCGGTGCTGACCGACGTCCACACGGCGGCCGAGGTGCCGGAGGTGGCGAGCGTCGTCGACGTGTTGCAGACCCCGGCCTTCCTGTGCCGGCAGACCGATTTCATCCAGGCGGCAGCCCGCGCCGGCAAACCGGTCAACATCAAGAAGGGGCAGTTCCTGGCGCCGGAGGACATGTTGCAGGTCGTCCGCAAAGCCAAGGCCGCGAGCGGCATCGACAACATCATGGTCTGCGAACGCGGCGCTTCGTTCGGCTACCACAACCTCGTCTCCGACATGCGCGGTCTTGCGATCATGCGGGCGACCGGCTGCCCGGTGGTGTTCGACGCCACGCATTCGGTGCAGCTTCCCGGCGGGCTCGGCACCGCCAGCGGCGGCCAGCGCGAATTCGTCCCGGTGCTGGCACGCGCGGCCGTCGCCGCGGGAGTGGCCGGCGTGTTCATGGAAACACACCCGGAGCCCGACAAGGCGCTGTCCGACGGGCCCAATGCATGGCCGCTGGCGCAGATCGAGGCGCTGCTCGGGACGCTGGTGCTGCTCGATGCGGTCGTGAAGCGCGCGGGCTTTCCCGAAGACGAGCTGATGGCGGCGACAGCCTGAACCGATTTCCCCTGACTTCCAACCGAGTCCCAACTTCTGATCCCGGAAAACCATGAGCGCCATAGTCGATGTCATAGCCCGCGAGATCCTCGATTCCCGCGGCAACCCTACGATCGAGGCGGACGTCGTCCTCGAATCCGGGGTCTCCGGCCGCGCCGCGGTTCCGTCCGGAGCCTCCACGGGCTCGAAGGAGGCCATCGAATTGCGCGATGGCGATGCGGCGCGTTACTTCGGCAAGGGCGTGCTGCGGGCCGTCGAGAACGTGAACACCGAGATCTGCGAGGCCATTCTCGGCCTCGACGCCAGCGAGCAGGCGTTCATCGACAAGACGATGATCGACCTCGACGGCAGCGAGAACAAGTCGCGTCTGGGCGCGAATGCGATGCTGGCGGTGTCCTGCGCCGTGGCCAAGGCCGCTGCCGACGAATCATCGCTGCCGCTCTACCGCTACCTCGGCGGTGCCGGGGAAATGCAGCTGCCGGTGCCGCTGATGAACGTCATCAACGGCGGCGCGCACGCGAACAACAAGATCGACCTGCAGGAGTTCATGCTGGTGCCGCTCGGCGCGCCGTCGTTCCGCGAAGCGCTGCGTTACGGTGCCGAGGTGTTCCACACGCTGAAAAAGATCATCGACGAGCGCGGGATGCCGACGACCGTCGGCGACGAAGGCGGGTTCGCGCCGAACCTGCCCGGCAACGAAGCTGCGCTGCAGCTGCTGATGGAAGCCATCGACAAGGCGGGCTACGTGCCCGGCACCGACATCGCGCTGGCCATCGATTGCGCGGCCAGCGAGTATTACGAGGACGGCGTCTACAACCTCGAGTCGGAGGGGGCAAAGCTGACCCGCTCGCAGATGGTCGACTATCTCGCGACCTGGTGCGACAAGTATCCGATCATCAGCATCGAGGACGGCATGTCCGAGCACGACTGGGACGGCTGGAAGCTCCTCACCGATCGGCTGGGAAAGAAGGTGCAGATCGTCGGCGACGACATTTTCGTCACCAATACCCGGATCCTGAAGCAGGGCATCGCCAAGGGAATTGCGAACTCCATCCTGGTCAAGATCAACCAGATCGGCACGCTGTCGGAGACGTTCGCCGCGATCACGATGGCCAATCGCGCCGGCTACACGGCAGTGATCTCGCATCGTTCCGGCGAGACCGAGGAGAGCATGATCGCCGACATCGCCGTCGGCACCAATGCCGGCCAGATCAAGACCGGCTCGCTGTCGCGCTCGGACCGTATCGCGAAGTACAACCAGCTGCTGCGCATCGAGGAGGACCTCGGCGAAGCGGCGAGCTATCCGGGCCGTGCGGCCTTCTTCCAGCTGAAGTAGGTCGCCTTGCGCTGGCTCGCTTTCGCCTTCATCGCCCTCATCGTGGCGCTGCAGTATCCGATGTGGCTCGGCAAGGGGGGGTGGCTCCAGGTGCGCGAATTCGACCGCGGACTCGCGGCGCAGAAAGAGGCGAACGCGAAGCTCAAGCAGCGCAACGACGCGCTCGACGCCGACGTGCGCGACCTGAAGACGGGCTTTGAAGCGATCGAGGAGCGCGCGCGCTCGGAGCTCGGCATGGTGAAGCAGGACGAGGTCTTCTTCCAGCTGCAGCAGGGTGCCCGGCAGGAGCGGCGAGGACCCGGCGGCGATCCGATCGGCGGGGGAGTCCGCTCCCCGGCCCATCCGACCGGCCGCACGGCCTGCCGAAAAGCGCTGACGCCGCGCGGGTTTTCGCGGCCGGTTCCGGACTTGCGCACCCTGACCGTGCAGCGCGTCACCTCCCGACACAATCCGCGCCTGCGCGAAGCCGCGGCACTGGTGGCGTCCGCACGCGAGCGGCGCAAGTCGGGCAAATGCGTGCTCGAAGGCGAGCACGTGGTCGCGGCCTGTGCCGCCCGCCACGGGGCACCCGAAACGCTGATCGTCACCGATGCGGCGCTGGCAGCCCCCGCCGTGCGGGCGCTGGCCGAACGCCACGCGGAGCGCACGCTCGTGGTTTCCGAGTCGCTTTTCGCCGGGATCGCGTCGCTGCCGGCCAGCGTCGGCGTGCTGGCCATCGTCCCGACGCCGCGACCGGCGCTCTCGGCGAATGCCGACTTCTGCCTGCTGCTGGACGGCGTGCAGGATCCGGGGAACGTCGGCTCGATGCTGCGCTCGGCCGCCGCCGCGGGAGTGGCGCAGGTGCTGCTGTCGAAGCACTGCGCCTTCGCGTGGTCGCCGAAGGTCCTGCGCGCCGGGCAGGGCGCGCATTTCTGCCTCGCCATCCACGAGGACGTCGACCTGACGGCGTGGGCGCAAGCCTACCGCGCGACCGGCGCGGACGTCGTCGCCACCGTCGCGGCTGGCGGGACCTCGCTGTTCGCCGCGCCGCTCGCCGGGCGCGTCGCACTGGCCATCGGCAACGAAGGGGTCGGCCTCTCGGCCGAGCTCGCGGCGCAGGCGACGCAGCGGGTGACGATTCCGATGCCCGGCGGCGTCGAATCGCTCAATGCCGCGGCCGCCGCCGCCGTTTGCCTGTTCGAATGCGTGCGGCAGCGTGACACCGCGAACGGCGCTCGTGCCTCGTCCCGGATTTCCGGCTAGTCCAGCCGGCGGGAAGTCAGCGTCGCTTCGACGATGCCGGCGAGTCGCCGGATCGCCGCTGCTGTCGGCAGTCCGGGTTGCGCGCCCGCGGCCGTGCAGGCCAGCGATCCCGCGGCGACGCCCTCGGCGATGGCGCGCGGCCACTCGGCACGTCGATCGAGGGCGGCGGCAAGCGCGCCGGCGAATGCGTCGCCGGCTCCCGTCGTGTCGACGACGTCAACGGCGGGCGCCGGAGCGGTGATCAGGGTCCCGTCGACGGCGCCGGTCACGCCGCGCCGCCCCAGCGTGACGACAGTGGCGCAACCGTGACGACGATGCATCGCGGCCGCAAACGCTTCCGGCGCAGCGGGGCAGGCCGAGCGCGGCCGCGATCTCGGCGGCCTCGATCGCGTTGACGATCAGCACGTCGATCGCCGCCAGGAGTTCCGGCGGCAGCGCCTGCGCCGGCGCGGCATTGAGGACCACGCGCGCGCCACATTGCCGGGCCCGGGACGCGAAGTCGCGCACGGCGTCGACCGGGACTTCGAGCTGCAGAGCCACCGTGGTCCCCGGACCGAGCGCCGCATCGGGAACGTTTGCCGCGAGCGCCTTGGCGTTCGCGCCCGGAATCACCGTGATCGCGTTCTGCCCGCTCGCTTCGACGTGGATCAGCGCGACTCCGGTCGGCCCCGGTTCCTTTTGCACCCATGCGATGTCGACGCCCGCGGCGATCAGTCCGGCCACGGCCGCGGCGGCGAAGATGTCGGTGCCGACGGCGCCGGCCATGGCGACATCGGCGCCGGCACGGCGCGCCGCAATCGCCTGGTTGGCGCCCTTGCCGCCGGGGAGCATCGCGAAGGACAGGCCGGCGATCGTCTCGCCGGGCTGCGGCAGGCGCTCGGTGCGCGCGACGAGGTCGAGATTGATGGAACCGAAGACGATGATCATGGCTGCTGCCTCGCGTGGTCGACCGTGCCCATTTGCTCCTCCCTTGATTGATCAACCCCGCCGGGCACCGGCTGGCAGCCGGCACGGGCTTCAGTAGACGTTCCTCCGCAGCTTGGCGCGGTAGCTGATCGTCGTCGCGATCTCCTCGATCGACTTCGCGGTCGTGTCGAGCATGGGAATGCCCTCGGTCTCGAGCAGGTGCTCGCATTCGCGCACCTCGAAGCGGCAGTTCTCCAGCGCCGAGTACTTGCTGCCCGGGCGCCGCTCTTCGCGGATCTTGTGCAGCCGATCGGGATTGATCGTGAGCCCGAACAGCCGGTCCTTGTGCGGCAGCACCGAGGCCGGCAGGGCACGGTCGGCGAAATCGTCGGGCGTCAGGGGGAAATTGGCGGCCCGGATGCCGAATTGCAGCGCGAGATAGAGCGACGTGGGCGTCTTGCCGCAGCGCGAGACTCCGACCAGGATGACCTGCGCCCGCGCAAGGTCGCGCGTCGCGGCGCCGTCGTCGTGGGTCTGCGCGAAATTGATCGCGTCCATGCGCGCGAAATACTCATGGCTGTTGGCGATCCCGTGCGAGCGCCCGGCCGCATGCGAGCTCTTCGCGCCGAGCGCGGACTCGAGCGGCGCGACGAAAGCCTGGAACAGGTCGAGCGTGAGCGCATTCGTATGACGACGCAGCGTGTCGCTCATGGCGTCGTCGACGATCGAGCTGAACACGATCGGCGGGCGTCCCTCGCGCACCGTCGTCTCGTTGATCTGCTCGATCACCGCCGCGATCTTCGCGGCCGAGTCGACGAAGGGGATCGTCAGCCTCTGGAACTCGATTTCGTCGAATTGGGACAGCAGGCTGTTGCCGAGCATTTCGGCGGTGATGCCGGTACGGTCGGAGACGAAGAAGACGGTACGCCGGTTGGGCACGCTGGCACCCTTTGACGTGACGGCGCCGCGCCCCGCGCGACTACCAGTCCTGCCAGACCGGCACCACGCGGGCAGGCAGGTCGGGCAGGGCGCCCAGTTCCATCCAGCTCTCGCCGGGACCGTGCCAATCGGAGCCGCAGGACCCGCGCAAGCCGAGAATGCGCGCGTGCGTGGCGAACTCCCCGTACTGTTCCCGCGTGTGCGATGGCGACACGATTTCGATCGCGTCGCCTCCGGCGTCCCGGAACTCGGTCAGCAGCCGCCGCATACCACCGCCGCTCACGCGGTAGCGGCCAGGGTGTGCCATGACCGCCTGGCCGCCGGCGGCATGGATCCAGCCGACCGCCTCCGTCAGCTTTGCCCAATCGTGCTCCACGTGGCCCGGCTTGCCGGGCGTCAGGTAGCGGGCAAAGACATCCTTCATCTCCCGCGCATGGCCGGATTCGACGAGATAGCGCGCGAAATGCGTCCGCGAGACGAGCCGCTCGCTCGTCACGTAGCGCATGGCGCCTTCGTAGGCGCCCTGGATTCCCGCCGTGGCCAGCGCATCGCCGATGCGCCGGGCGCGGGTCGAACGTCCGACGCGAATCGCCGCGAGGCCGTCGGCGAGCGTCGTGTTGGTCGGATCGATGCCCAGTGCGACGATGTGAATCGTGATGCCCTCCCACGTTGCCGAGAGCTCGGATCCGCAGATCAGCGTGATCCCGGCCGCGCGGGCGGCCTCGCACGCCTCGGCGAGGCCGCTCAATTCGTCGTGGTCCGTCAGCGCCAGCACGTCGACACCGTGCTCGCGGGCACGCGCGACGACAGCCGCCGGCTCGAGCAGGCCGTCGGAATGGGTCGAGTGACAATGAAGGTCGTATTGCGGCATCGGCGGCGCAGGGTGGAGCACTGCATGCCCGACGTTCGAGGCATGGCCAAGCGTGATGCTTGAGATAACCGCTTGATTCTAGCAGAATAGCCGGTTTACCCGCATGCATCGCCGCCACCCGACGGCGCGCTGCCGCCCACACGAGACGCCGTGCTCACCGCCGCCAACATCACTATCCAGTTCGGGGCGAAGCCCCTGTTCGAGAACATCAGCGTCAAGTTCGGCGACGGCAATCGCTATGGTCTGATCGGCGCGAATGGCTGCGGCAAGTCGACGCTGATCCGGATTCTCGGCGGCGATCTCGAGCCTTCCGGCGGCAACGTCGCGCTCGATCCGCACGAGCGTCTGGGCAAGCTCGAGCAGGACCAGTTCGCCTACGAGGACGTGCGCGTGCTGGACGTCGTGCTGATGGGGCATCGCGAGATGTGGCGGGTGAAGCAGGACAAGGACGCGATCTACGCCGATCCCGGCGCGACCGAGGAGGACTACGTCCGCGCCGCGGAGCTGGAATCGACGTTCGCGGAGCAGGACGGGTACACGGCGGAAGCGCGCGCCGCCGAATTGCTGCAGGGCATAGGCATCGCGCGGGAACTGCACGAAGGTCCGATGAGCGCCGTGGCGCCGGGCTGGAAGCTGCGCGTGCTGCTCGCGCAGGCGCTGTTCGCCAATCCGGACATCCTGCTGCTGGACGAACCGACCAACAATCTCGACATCAACTCGATCCGCTGGGTCGAGGACGTGCTGAACGACCGCAGCAGCACCATGATCATCATTTCGCACGACCGCCATTTCCTGAACAGCGTCTGCACGCACATGGCCGACCTCGATTACGGCAGCCTGCGCGTCTACCCCGGCAACTACGACGACTACATGATCGCGTCGACGCAGGCGCGGGCGCAATTGCTGTCGGCGAACGTGAAGGCGAAGGAGAAGATCGCCGACCTGCAGGAATTCGTGCGGCGCTTTTCGGCCAACAAGTCCAAGGCGCGGCAGGCGACCTCGCGCGCCCGCCAGATCGAGAAGATCAAGATCGAGGACGTGAAGCCGTCGTCCCGGCAGAATCCGTATCTGCGCTTCGAGGTGGACCCCAAGCAGAAGCTGCATCGCCACGCGGTCGAGATCCAGCACCTCGCCAAGGGCTGGCCGGGCCAGCCGCGCGAGCTCTTCGCCGACGTGAGCCTGATCCTCGAGGCCGGCGAGCGGCTCGCGATCGTCGGCCCGAACGGCGCGGGCAAGACGACGCTGCTGCGCACGCTGATCGGCGAGCTCCCGCCCGACGCGGGCAGCGTCAAATGGGCCGAGCGGGCCAGTATCGGCTACTTCATGCAGGATCAGACGGCGGTATTCGATTCCGACGTCACCGTCTTCGACTGGATGCGGCAGTGGGCGCAGGAGGGCGACGACGAGCAGATCGTGCGCGCGACGCTGGGCCGGCTGCTGTTCTCGGGGGACGACGGCAAGAAGCCGGTGCGAGTGCTCTCCGGCGGCGAGAAGGGCCGGATGCTCTACGGCAAGCTGATGCTGACCCGTCCCAACGTGCTGGTGATGGACGAGCCCACCAATCACATGGACATGGAGTCCATCGAGTCCCTGAACCTCGCCCTCGAGCTCTATCAAGGCACGCTGATCGTGGTGTCGCACGATCGCCAGTTCGTTTCTTCGCTGGCGACCCAGGTGATCGAACTGGGCCGGCGCTCGCCCGTGCATTTCACCGGAAGCTACGAGGAGTATCTGGCCTCGCGCGCCCCGGGTTGAGCCGGCCCGTCAACGGCGGTGGCTCGCAAGAGGGACCGAATTAGCAACAATGCCGAGGAGTGGCGAGGCCGGACGGACGAATGGCTCTTGCGTCCGCGGTGAAAATCTGATCAGAATATGCCATTGGTATAGACTTGTGATCGCTGCGGATGTATCCTTGGCCGCGATTGGAACCCACGCATCCCATGAAACTTTTCGACCGTGTCCTCAATCCGCGCGAGATCCGGCGCCGGTTGGGCCTGAATCAGGAGCAGTTCTGGACGCAGATAGGCGTTACGCAGAGCGGCGGCTCCCGGTATGAAAGCGGCCGCGAGATGCCGAAGCCCGTATGCGAGCTCCTGCGCCTTGTGCACGTCGAGCAGGTCGACCTTTCGCAGGTGAGGCGCGTCGATTTCGAGATCATCAGCTATCTCAAGACATCGCATCCCGACCTTTATCGAACGCTGCGGCGGGCGGTCAAGGGCAGGACTCCGGAGCCGAATGCACCGGGGCTGCAGTCCGATCCCAACCCGTCCGGCGCAGCCGAACCCATCGATCTTCCGTTGCCCGGCGACGGGCAGGCCGGCGGCGCGCACTCGTACTGACCTTGGCCACGGAGCCTCCGCGCTCCGTTTGCGGACCTTGCGCAAGACCCCGCCACGGCGGGCTTTTTTTTGCGCGGCCGCATCGCCCGCGGGCCGCTCTGAAGAAGCTAGAATCACGCTGCTTGCTTACTTTTTTGGCGCGGCGCAGCACGCGCGTTCGGCAGACACCAAGGCCCAGACAAGAATGAGCCAACAGGCGCGGGTAATCCCGTTCGAGCATCTCCGGATGGGCGATGTCGACCAAGTGGGCGGCAAGAACGCGTCGCTGGGCGAAATGATCAGTCAGCTCGCCGATGCCGGAATTCGCGTCCCCGGCGGGTTTGCGACCACGGCATTCGCCTTTCGCGAATTCATCGCGCACAGCGGTCTCGAGGCGCGTATCAATGCGCGGTTGGCCACGCTCGATGTCGACGATGTCGCCGCGCTCGCCCGCGCAGGTGCCGAGATCAGGGGATGGTTCGCCGATGCCCCATTGCCGCCCGCGTTGAATGCGGATCTCGCGGGTGCGTACCGGGGCCTGACGCAGTCGTCGCCCGATGCGACCTGGGCGGTGCGATCGTCGGCTACGGCCGAGGATCTGCCGGAAGCTTCGTTTGCTGGTCAGCAAGATACATTCCTTAATATCAGTGGATTAGATAATATACTTCATGCAATAAGAGAGGTATTTGCCAGTCTCTACAACGACCGGGCGATCGCCTATCGGGTTCATCAGGGCTACCTACACGCCGATGTCGCGCTGTCCGCCGGTGTGCAGCGCATGGTGCGCAGCGACCTCGGCGCCTCGGGCGTCATGTTCACGCTGGACACGGAATCCGGCTTCGACCAGGTGGTGCTGATCACGGCGTCCTATGGGCTCGGGGAGACCGTCGTGCAGGGCGCGGTGAATCCGGACGAGTTCTACCTCTACAAACCCAACCTCGCCGCACTGCAACCAGCGATCCTGCGCAAGACCGTGGGTGGAAAGGCCATCCGGATGGTGTTCGCCGATGGCAACAAGGCCGGAGACTCGACCGCCACCGTCGAGGTCGCGGAAGACGATAGACACCGGTTCTCGATCACCGACGCGGAGGCGCACGAGCTCGCGTGCTGCGCCGTCACCATTGAGAAGCATTACGGCCGACCGATGGACATCGAATGGGGGCGCGATGGCGTCGACGGAAAGCTCTATGTCCTGCAGGCGCGGCCGGAGACCGTGAAGTCGCGCGAAAACAAGGGCAACCTGCGCCGGTACCGATTGAAATCCCGCTCCGAGGTGCTCGCGAGCGGGCGTGCGATCGGGCAGAGAATCGGGCAGGGCGCGGTGCGTCTGGTCAAATCGGCCGCGGAGATGGACCGGGTCAAGGCCGGCGACGTGCTGGTGGCAGACATGACGGATCCCGACTGGGAGCCGGTGATGAAGCGTGCCGCGGCCATCGTCACCAACCGCGGCGGCCGCACATGCCACGCGGCGATCATCGCGCGCGAGCTCGGCATCCCCGCGGTGGTCGGCTGCGGCGACGCGACCCACGCACTGGCGGACGGGGCGCTGGTGACCGTTTCGTGCGCTGACGGCGACACCGGGCACGTCTACGCCGGAATGCTCGACGTCGAGGTGGTCGACGTGGTCCTCGACCGCATGCCGCCGTCGCCGACGAAGATCATGATGAACGTCGGCAATCCGGAACTCGCGTTCGAGTTTCGCCAGCTGCCCAACGAGGGTGTGGGTCTCGCGCGGCTGGAGTTCATCATCAACAAGAACGTCGGCATCCATCCGAAGGCTCTGCTCGAGTTCGAACGTCAGCCGACCGAGCTGCAGCGCGAGATCCGCCGGCGCATCGGCGGCTACGCGAGCCCGACGGACTTCTACGTGAGCAAGATCGCCGAGGGCGTGGCCACGATCGCCGCGGCCTTCTGGCCGAAGAAGGTGATCGTCCGGCTTTCCGATTTCAAGTCCAACGAGTATTCGAATCTGGTCGGCGGTCAGCGCTACGAGCCGCACGAAGAGAATCCCATGCTCGGATTCCGCGGCGCGTCGCGATACATCGCGCCGGAGTTCCACGACTGCTTCGCTCTCGAGTGTGCCGCGATGAGGCGCGTTCGCAACGACATGGGATTCACCAACGTCGAGCTGATGATCCCGTTCGTACGTACGTTGACCGAGGCGGAGCAGGTGATCGCGCTGCTGCAGGAGCAGGGCCTTGCGCGCGGACAGAACGGACTGCGCGTGATCATGATGTGCGAGATTCCGTCGAACGCCCTGCTGGCCGATCGCTTCCTCGAGCATTTCGACGGCTTTTCGATCGGATCCAACGACATGACGCAGCTGACGCTCGCGGTCGACCGCGATGCAGGCGGCGCCATCGCGTCGTCGTTCGACGAGCGCGACGATGCCGTGAAGGCGATGCTCGCGATGGCGATTGCAGCGTGCCGCAAGGCAGGCAAATACGCCGGCATCTGCGGGCAGGGGCCATCGGACCACCCGGATCTGGCGCAGTGGCTGGTCGCGCAGGGGATCGAAAGCATGTCGCTCAATCCGGACACCGTGGTGTCCACGTGGCTGCTGCTCGCCGGGAACAAGGCCTGACCTAGGCCATCTGCCCGGTTGCGGGAATCCCGGCTGCGGCGCGCAATCGGGCGCGATGAAGCTGCCGCCGCGCTTGCGTCTCGAACCCCGCCCGTCACGCATCGGTTACGCGTTCGTCGCCACCCTGTGCGCGCTGACGTTGATCCTGCTCGGATCGCTTTCACTGCCGATCGCGGCCACGGTTCCCGCGGCCGCCGCCGTCCTCGCCGTACTTGCGTCCGGCCTGTGGCGCTGCACCGGCCGCGGCGTGCCGGCATTGCTGCACGTCGGTATCGACCGCAGCATCACGGTGACGGACCGTGACGGGCGTTCGCGGGCGGGGCTGATTCTGGACGACTCCTACGTCGGCGCATGGCTGACGACCATCGTATGGCGTTGGGACGGCATGCCGTGGTGGCACCCGGCGCTCGCCATTGTCGTGCTGCCCGATACGTTGCCGGAGGACGAGTTCAGGCGGCTGCGGGTCGTGCTTCGTTACGGGCGTCCAGTCGGGGACGAGACAAGCGGCGAGGAAGCCGGTTGACCGGCGAGCCATGCGGCCGCGTCGATTAGCATGCCGCTCTCTGCCTTCGGTTGCGCGCCGAGGAGGTGCAGGTAGAGCGGTACCAGTGCTTCCGGCAACGGCAACGCTGACCTGTCCTCGCCGGGATGAGTCAGTGCGCGGAGCGGCGTGCGCATCGGTCCGGGGACGACCGCGTTGACGCGTAGGCTTTTTCGGGTTTCCCACTCGTCGGCCAACGTCGTGGCCAGCGCGGACAAGCCGGCTTTGGCCGCGCCGTACGCGCCCCAGTACGCGCGGTGGTCCTCGCCGCGCGTGTCCAGCGTGAAGATGACGCTCGCGTCGGGGGCGTCTGAAAGCAGCGGCAGCGTCGATCGTGTCATCGCCATGGCTGCGGCCAGATTAACGCGCAGTACCTTTTGCCACGTGTCGAACGATTGGTGCTCGATCGGCCCCAGCGAGCCCAGGAGCGCCGCCGCATGCACGAGGCCGTCGAGCCGGCCGAACTGCGCGCGGATCGCACTTGCCACATTGCCGAAATCATTGGCCGAGGCCGTGGCCAGGTCGAGCGGAAGAATCGTCGGCTGCGGATGTCCGGCCGCAACGATCTCGTCGTAGAGCACCTCGATCTTGCGTATGACACGCCCATGCAGCACCACCGTGGCGCCGAGCGCGGCACACGCCAGCGAGAGCGGCGCGCCGAGCCCTCCGGAGGCGCCCGTCACCATGATCACGCGGCCGGACAACTCGACGGCGGCGGCGGCATGGGTGGACGGAAGGGGCATGGGAATGCGGTAGGCTCTCGTGTCGGAGTTATCGAGCGTCGTGTGCGCGAGATGATATCCGACAGCCGGTTCCCGCGCGCCCGATGAACCCGGGCACGTTTGCACAAGAGCGGCTCGCCCCGTATAATTTCGTGTTGGCCGTGGGGGTATAGCTCAGCTGGGAGAGCGCTTGCATGGCATGCAAGAGGTCAGCGGTTCGATCCCGCTTACCTCCACCACCCAACCCATTGCGTTTGTCGTATCTGTTTTGGCTTGCGCCAGGTCCCCATCGTCTAGAGGCCTAGGACATCACCCTTTCACGGTGAGTACGGGGGTTCGAATCCCCCTGGGGACGCCAA